>DASVQI010000024.1:0-907995 GCA_036389255.1 Pyrinomonadaceae bacterium | reverse complement strand
TGGACGAGGCTGTCCCTACGGCTGCGAGTTCTGCACAGTGACGGGCTTCTTCGGGGACTCGATTCGATTCCGCTCAAACGAATCGGTCGTCAACGAGATGCTGAGACTCAAGCGCCACGCCCGCGAGAACCGCGAGCAGGTGATTGTCTTCTTCATAGACGACAACTTCGCCATCAACATCAAGCGCACAAAATCTCTGCTTCGTGACATCATAGCGGCTGATGCGCAACTGCCGTGGGTCGCTCAGATAAGCGCCAATCTTCTGCGCGACGAGGAGCTGGTGGATTTAATCGCGGCTTCTGACGGCAAGTGGGTTTTCATAGGCATGGAGTCCATAGACACCGAGAATCTTGCGGACGTCAATAAGAATTTCAACAAGCCCGCCGAATATGCCACGGTGCTTAATCGTCTTGCCAGAAGGAACATCTATGCTATTACCTCTTTCATCATCGGCTTGGATAACGACACGCCCGGAGTGGCGGAGCGAACGCTCGCGCAGATAGAAAGCTGGCCGCCGGGGCTTCCGGTCTTCGGACAGCTCACGCCTTTCCCTTCGACCCCGCTCTACAAACGGCTGGAAACAAGCGGGCGTCTGACCAGACCAAAACACTGGCTTGAGTTTGCTCCATATCGTATGGCGCATACGCCTTTGAAGATGAGCATCCCACAGGCTCAGGCCGAGTTGGATAAGGCGTGGGCCAACTCCTACAGCCCCGAAAGGAACGAGCAGGCGATTGATTCCATAAAAGACGAGCCGATTAACTTCCGCGTGATACATTTCGTCATGCGGCTCTTCTTTCGCGGCATCTACTTTCCTCAGATGACGAAACGGGCATGGATTAAATTGGTCATTGATAATCGCCGGAGCATATACAAGCTCACGCGCGCAGCCGCCGGAAAATGGCGTCAGGGTCGAAGGGATAGGTTAGTTGCTTCGGCTTCAATAGAAAATCGGTGTTAATGTCAGATTTGTATCCTGCATTATGCGAAGATAGAAAGCGAATAGGCGCTCAGCATCCGGAAAGATGCTCGGCGCCTATTCTAATGTGCTTGCTGTCTTCCGTTACCGAAGGTACTTGTTGAAAAACTCAAGGGTGCGCGTCCATGCCAGTTTGGCGGCCGCTTCGTCATAACGCGGCGTCGTGTCGTTGTGGAAGCCGTGCTGTTTGCCCTCGTACATGTAGAGCGTATAGACCTTGTTGTTGGCCTTGAGCGCCGCTTCGTAGTTCGCTATCCCCGCGTTGACGCCCTGATCGTTGCCCGCGTAGTGCAGCAGGAGCGGCGCTGAAATCTTCGGGACATCATCCGCGCCCGGCTGGCGGCCGTAGAAAGCGACCCCTGCATTCAAATCAGCGCCCAGCCTCACGGCCAACTGATTCACCATTCCGCCGCCGAAACAGAACCCGACCGCGCCGAGCTTGCCCGTGGAGTCCGAATGCCCTTTGAGCCACTTGGCCGCCGCGACGAAGTCTTCGGTCATCTTCTTCCCGTCCACAGTGCGGAAGGCGGCTGCGCCTTTCTCATCGCTGCCCGGATAGCCGCCGACCGAAGTCAATCCGTCGGGCGCGAAGGCCACGAAATTTGCGAGCGCAAGCCGCCTCGCCACGTCTTCTATATAGGGATTGAGTCCGCGATTTTCGTGAATGACGAGCACGACCGGCAGCTTCCCACCTTTCGCCGGACGGGCCAGATATCCCTTGATTGAGCCGTTACCCATAGGGGATTGCACGACTTCGTAACCGACCTTGATGCGTTTGTCATCGGGCGAGACTTGCTGTGCCCATGCGTAATTGGGTGTCAGGCTCTCGAAAATCGCCGCGACGGTCATGCCGCCGACCGCAAACTTGGCGGCGCGGTCTAGGAAAGTGCGGCGACTGATGTCTCCGTGCTGGTATTCGTGAAACAGGTCTAACAATTCCTGCGGGTAATCGGAAGCTACTTTACGTTCCATTATTTCTCCTTGCTTGGTCGCGCCGGGTCTGAGCGCCCGCCGAACATTTTCTACGGTCGGGTCTGGCCCGATTCCGGCGATAATATTTCCGGTCTTCATAAATTAACACGTCAAGCGCTTTTCTCTAATGTCTCCTTAGTGCCGAATTCCCTCAGAATCTCATTCGCTGCGCGGATGCCGGTCATCATTGCGCCGTGAACTGTGGCGTTCTTTCCGGTGTGCTCGGTTGCCTCGCCCGCAAAATAGAGTGTGTCTTGCAGGGGTTGCGCGAGAATCTCCTGCGCTTCAAGTCCGCCGACCGCGACGTAGCTGTAAGCCCCGCGAGAGAAGGGGTCGTTAGTCCAGTCGTGAAAGTAGTATTCTTCAAGCAAGTCTTCGACATCATTGCGCTCAATGCCGAGAATTTTTGTAAGGGCGTTGAGGGCTTCACTGACAATCTCTTTCTCCTCTTTCTGATAGAGTTTTTCGGCGCGTCGCCCGCCTACCCAGCCTGTCAAAAGCGGCGCGCGAATTGGCGCGAGCGTCCACCACGTAGGGAACGGCTCTACGTCCGTGTGTATAAACCCGAGTTCCGAAAGCCCCTGTCGCGTGCCATCTTGCGACGGCAGCTCTATGCGCTCCCAGAATCTATCGCGGAAGCGCAGCGTCAGGCGCAGGGCTTGCCCCATCTCCAGACGACCGAGCGCGTCAATCTTCTCCGACAACTCCGGCACAAAGCGCACGCTGCCAGCTTCACCCGCAGACGCTTTCAAGACTCCTAAAGGCAAGGTCACGACAGCACGCGTGGCTCTGAAAGGTTCGCGTCTGAATCCAGTGGGCGACTGCGCCTCTATGACTACTTGGCCGCCATCCCATTTGACTTCGTTGACGATTGCGTTCAGGTAGACGCGCCCGCCCAGTATCTTTATCTCTTCATACAGCCGCTCCACGATAGCCGCAAAGCCGTTCAGGACACGGAACTGCTGCTCGCCTTCCAGGTCTGCGGCCTGTTCTGTTCGTGCCAGCCATAGGGAGCTAAGCCGCTCGGCCCTTGCCGCGTGAAAGCCTTCTACGTAAGCGGTCGCTAATCTTCTAATCTCCTCACGGTCTTCGCCTTGAAAATAGCTCGCCAGCAGCTCTTCAAAGGAGATATCGTGCGGCTCCGCTCGACCCGCCGCCTCCAATATCCCGGACAACTCCGACCAGTAATCTTTCGATTCCGAGAGGACGCCGTTACGAAAATAGAGGTGCTTTCCGCTCACTTCGGAGAGAGTCAGGCGGGCTCTCCCTGCAAGCTGCTGCGCGTCGTTACCGCCTCCCTGAAGAAATTCCGCGCCCAGCTCGCACGGCATGGATAAGGCTTTGTCTAGGTGCGTGTATACTCTACCGCCGACGCGCGCCCGCGCCTCAAGGACGGCGACGCCGAGCCCTGCGGCGCACAACGCACGCGCTGCGGCCAGCCCGGCCACGCCCGCGCCTATCACCAGTACATCTACGCGCTCTCTCTCCATAGCCTTAAACCCCTGACACGATTGGCATATCCGACTGAAAACAATTTACCTTCAGCCTATATAAGTGACAAGGATTCCAGCCGCTCACGCGCGCCAAGCGGCCGGGCCAAACAATCTTCTATTTTCCCGCTTGACTCTGTAGGCGAGTACAGAGTTTATACTCTGAACATTGAAAAAACTTTGAGAGGTAAGCAGGCATGCGTGCAAGCGATTTGAAGAACGCGAGGATAGTTGACGAGGAGCAGGGGCGCGGGATGCTCAGGATTGGCGAAGTCTCGAAAAGAAGCGGCGTCGGCATAGAGGCGCTGAGGTTCTACGAGAAAAGCGGGTTGCTGGACAAGCCTTCGAGAACCTTCTCCGGCTACCGCGTCTACGGGCCCGAGATTTTAGACCGGCTGGCCTTCATCAAGCAGGCGCAGGCTCTCGGTTTTTCGCTGGACGAGATACGGCGCATCGTGGATGACGCTCGAAGGGGCGAGAGCCCTTGCCACGAAGTGCGCGAGATAGTGAGTCGCCGCCTCGAAGAGCTGGACGAGCGCATGCGCGAGCTGCGCCGCTATCGTAAGGAGCTGGCCGAAACTCTGGAAGAGTGGAACAAGGTCGGCCGCGCGCCCGGCCACATCTGCGGGCTCATAGAAAGCTCGCACGTTGAGCACGGCGAGAAGAAGAAGAAAATCGGCGGCCCCGGAACAAGAGAGAGAAAGCGAGGTTGAACATGAGCAGCAATCACATGGCAATGCGAGGTCAGTCCAACGCCGGAAAGGAATTGGACGAGACCCGTCATGACCATCTACACGCGACACATCATGCAGTCGGACAAGGGGAATCCGTAGAAGAGTCTCAGCAAGCCAGCTACCGTTCGATGATGCGAAAGTTCTGGTTCGCTACGGCCGTGGGGCTGCCACTGCTCTTCCTTATGTTCGCTGAATTCGTACCGTCATGGAGAGAGGCGCTGATGCGCTGGCATCAGGAGATAGGCATCGCGGCTGCGATGCTGACTCTGCCTGTGCTCGTCTGGTCTGGCAGCCAGTTCTTCACGAGCGCATGGAACGGTCTTCGCAATCACAACACGAACATGGACACGCTCGTAGCGCTCGGCACGGGCGCGGCGTGGGCCTACTCGACCGTGGTGGCAGTCGCGCCGCAGCTCTTTCCCTCCGGCACCGCCGGGATGTACTTCGAAGTGGCGGTGATAGTCATAGCGCTCATACTGCTTGGACAGGCGCTTGAGATGCGGGCCAAGAGCCGCTCTTCCGCAGCCATCAAAAAACTGTTGGAGCTTCAGGCAAAGACGGCTCGCGTCATTCGTGACGGAAAAGAGCTGGATGTCCCGGTCGAAAATGTGGTGGCGGGCGACACGGTTCTGGTTCGTCCCGGCGAGAAGGTGCCGGTTGATGGAATTATCCTCGAAGGAGAATCGGCGATAGACGAAGCGGTTGTGACGGGCGAGTCGGTGCCGGTTGATAAAAGAGCGGGCGACCACGTAATAGGCTCAAGCGTGAACAAGACCGGCGCTTTCACCTTCCGCGCTACTAAGGTCGGACGCGATACGGCTCTGGCGCAGATAGTCGAGATGGTGCAGCGCGCGCAGAACTCCAAGCCTCCCATCGGAAGGCTGGTAGACAAAATATCCTCTTACTTCGTGCCGTCTGTGATGATTATAGCCATCCTGACTTTTCTGGCATGGTTCAACTTCGGCCCGGAGCCGGTGCTTAATCACTCAATCGTAACGATGGTTGCCGTGCTTGTCATAGCCTGCCCCTGTGCCTTGGGGCTTGCGACGCCCATCAGCCTGATGGTCGGAGTGGGCAAAGCCGCAGAGAACGGAGTGTTGATTAGAAACGGTGAGGCGCTTGAGACGGCCTCGCGTTTGACGACAATCGTGCTCGATAAGACGGGCACGATTACCAGAGGCAAGCCCGAGCTTGTTGACGTGCTGCCGTTCGGAAGCTTCTCATCTGACGGGCTGCTGGAACTGGCCGCCGTCGCGGATAAGCGCAGCGAGCATCCTCTGGCCGAAGCTATTGTGAAGGGCGCTGAGGCGAAAGGCATCGCGGTCGGGGAGCCCGAAAGCTTTAACGCGATTCCGGGCCACGGCGTAGAGGCTACTGCGGGAGGGAGGCGCGTGCTGGTCGGCAATATAAGGCTCATGCGGCGCGAGCGGGTAGAGGCGTCAGAGTTTGAGGCTGCGGCGAGCCGCATCGCTGATGAAGGAAAGACGCCTATGTTCGTGGCCGTTGATAGCCAGCCAGCCGGGATTATAGCCGTGGCCGACACTCTCAAAGATGATTCCGTGTCAGCCGTCCGCGCGCTTCAGAGAATGGGAATCGAAGTCGTCATGATGACCGGCGACAACGAGCGAACAGCGCGTGCCATCGCGCGTCAGGCAGGCATAGAGCGTGTGCTGGCAGAGGTGCTGCCTGATGAAAAGGCTCGTCAGGTTGAGATGCTTCAGACGGAGGGCGCGCGGGCAAGAGCAGGCGAGGGCGCGCGACTCGTCGGAATGGTGGGAGACGGAATCAACGACGCGCCCGCGCTCGCGCAGGCCGACGTGGGCTTCGCCATAGGAACGGGGACAGACGTGGCTATAGAAGCAGCCGACGTGACGCTCGTCGGAGGCTCTCTGCGAGGGGTCGTGACCGCAATCGAAGTCTCGCGCGCGACGCTCACGAACATTAAGCAGAATCTGTTCGGAGCCTTCATCTACAACACGCTGGGCATTCCGGTCGCTGCGGGAATCTTTTACCCGCTCCTAGGGCTGCTGCTTTCGCCAATCATAGCGGGGGCGGCGATGGCTGCGTCGAGTATTACGGTTGTCACGAATGCCAACAGGCTACGGCTATTCGAGCCGCGCACAGTAAAGGAAGGGAAATCATGAACACGACTCAAATCATTGTCACCCTGATAGGGTTCGGAATAATAGGCTGGATAATCTGGTACTTCTGGCTCTGGAAGAATGAGGCCGTCACGGCTCAGACCGGAACGGGCGGCTTGCAGGTAATAGACGTGACGGTCAAAGGCGGATACCAGCCGCAGTCTATTGTAGCCAAAGTCGGCCAACCTCTGCGATTGAACTTCACGCGCCGTGAATCAACGCCCTGCGGCGAGGAGGTGGTGCTGCCCGAGTTCGGCAGGCGCGCTCATCTGCCTGAGAACAAGACCGTCTCTATAGAGATAGTGCCGCCGAAGCCGGGCGAGTACGAGTTCACCTGCGGGATGAACATGTACAAGGGCAAGCTGATTGTGCAGTGAGGCCGCGTAAATCATGCCACGGCGCGTGGCTCAGAAAGGACTCGACCATTGTTGCGCATGGGCGGCGTTGGCTTACGACGCCGCCCATTTCTCTCTTTAACGACCTAATATTCTATTAACAAGTGGTTGAAGACTAATTGAAGACTAATTGATAGTTTTCTGAAGATTTCTTTATCCAATCCCCGCTATTATCCACCGCACAGGAGGAGAATCTCAACGCTTGCCGGAGGGCAACGCCTCCTGTCGCTTCTCTAATTAAAGGCCATCGCAAAAGCGGGCTTGTGCGGCCCGCCCATATTCAAGCAGGGTAACTCGCTTACAGCGACTCTTGCCTGTCGTCATCCTCTGACCTTCGGGCCGGTTACGCCCGTCGGTAAAGAAATTTCGGCAGTACAGGGAAGCCACACTCTGAACCGGAGCCTGTGCCGGGCCTGTCTCGTCCCCGACGAGGGGACGCGCACGGCGCACAGGCTACCCCCACCTGGGAGGATTAAATGATTAAGAACAGGATGAAGAAGAAAAGCGTCTTGTTGTCCCTTTTAATTTTGGGAATCGTTGCAGGTGTGCTCGTACTGAGCGGGCAGAGCCAGCAGGCGCAGCAGAAGGAGAAGCTGAACAAGCCCGAGATGCCTGAGCGAATCCTTTACAGGCACCTCTTCAGACACGCCGCCGAGTTCAAGCGCAAAGGGGACGAGGCCGAGAAGGAAGGGAAGGACGCAACCAGCTTCCGCAGGTTCTTCAAGAACAAGGCCGAGCTGGACGAAGCGGAGGCAAGGGCGCTAGACGAGATTGCTGAGAACTGCGACCGCGAGATGCGCCAGTTGGACGAAAGAGCCAAGGCGCTTCTGGCCGGGGTGAGGGCACAGTACCCGGACGGGCAGTTGCCCGCAGGTCAGGCTCCCCCGCGTCCACCGGCAGAGCTTAGACAGCTATCGGAGGAGCGCGACGCCGTTGTCCTGCGCTCACGCGACCGGCTGCGAGAAGTTCTGGGCGAGGGCGAGTTCAAGCGCTTCGACAAGTTCGTCAAGACTCGCGTAGCGCGTGACGTACAGGCACTAGCTCCCGGCCAGACTGCGCCGGAGGCACAGTAGACCGCCAACTGGTGTGTGAAAGGAGCTTCAAATGAGATTAAAACATCTATCGGTCACGCTGCTCGTGCTTCTGGGCTCACTCTTCTTCGCCCGCGCAGTCGCGGCCCAATCGGTCACAGGCTACACCTCTATAGACTATGACGACGATTCGGGCATAGTCACGGCCTACTCGGAAACGTCCGTAGACTATGATGTGATGTGGGATTACAACGCTTACGTGAGCCTCTCGGTCACGGACAGCAACGGCTCAATAGTCACTAGCGGCTCGGCCACAGACACCAACGATATAGGATTCATCTCCATCACGCGACAGTTCTACGGGCAGTCGGACGTGACCTACACGGCGAAGGGGATACACAGGGCCATGGCCGTGTATTACTACGTGGAGGAGTTCTATGAGTACTACTACCCGTACCGCTACAGGCCCAGATATTATTACTGGGACACATGGTACTTCGGTTTCTACGAAGGGTACGGTATTTACGAGCCTTGGTACTATTACTTCCTCAGTCCCGGCTACAGAGAAGTGACGCGCCCGACGCGCCCAATCAGCCTCGGAACGACCACGGACTACGCCATGCTGACGGTGCGAGCCCCGCACCCGAAGAACTTCCACCAGACCGCAGTACAGGCTCAGGTGGATGGCACGCTGCACTTTGAGTACGCGTGGGATTCCAGTACGGGCAACCTCAATGACCTTGGAAATTGCGTCGTGGGCGAGATAGTTTACCTTCCGACGCGCGGCACTTACGTCTGGCCCAAGCCGCCGTTCAATTCATCGGAGCCGAGCCCGGGCGTCATAGACGTGGAGGGATGGCGCGGGAGATTCAACGACGACCACCTTCCGCCGAAGGATGGTTACGTATCGCCGTTTCGTGCCGCGCGGTTCACCGCAAACCAGATCTACCGCTACAAATGCACTAACGTCAACGGCGGCAGATACGTTAACCTGACGCGGACGATTCCGATTCTCAGGGAGTTCTTCCAGAACTCTGATGGAACCTGGACTTACAGATGCAGTAAGTCCGGGGCATCGGCAAGGTCGGATTTCCGATAGTCCTCAGGAACTATGGAGGTGTATATGTCTAAAAAACAGAAGAACACGGTCGCCACTTACGGGTTGATGTTTCTGGGGGCTCTTCTCTTACTGAGCGGCTGTGCTGCTCCCGGCTCCGACCCGAACACAAGGATGCTTTCTCACGCAGCAAAGAATAGTGGGGGCGGCGCTGCGCAGGCGGAGGGCGTTAAGCTCTCCTACTCGCTGGCAGCAGAGCGTCTCACACTGCACGAGCCCGTTATACTGAACTTCACTGCGCGCAACGACTCCGGGCAGGCCCGCAGCCTTGATTTGGGCGCTGACTACAAGGCGAACTTCCTCTTCACAGTCAAGGGGCCGGATGGTAAGACAATCCGGCTACAGCGCTTGAGAAAAGGGGGAGTCAGCCTGCCGGGACAGGTCACACTTGAGCCCGGCCAGTCGTACACGCAGAAGCTGCTGCTGAACGAGTGGTTCGAGTTCGCGGAGCCGGGCGCTTATGAAATCGCCGCCCGGTTAGCGGCCACTCAGTCCGACGGCAACGGGTCAGATAAGGCAAGCGAATCGCCAGAGTTCAGCGCTCGTCTGGAAGTAGCACCGCTTGACAGGGGCAGGCTCAGCCAGAGCTGCGCGGCGCTCCTGAAGCAAATCAAGGGTGCCTCTTCTTACAGTGAGGCAGCCGAGGCGGCGCTGGCCTTAAGCTACGTCAATGACGCCGTGGCGATACCTTTTCTTGAAAAAGCTCTCTCTTCCGGCAAGCTGGTCGAGCCCATCGTAATTTCCGGTCTGGAGAGGATAGACGGTCAGGAGGCGGAGCGTGTGTTGGTCGCAGCCGCCGAAGCCGGTCAGGATGAGGATGTCAAAGAGATGGCTAAGGCTGCCGTCGAGAGGCTGAAGATGCGTAAAGGGGTGAAACCCAGACCCGCACCGTCCGCCATGTAAAGCGGCAACAACAAGGCCAGCATAAAGGCGAGCCGTGGCCCTGCCTTTATGCTGGCCTTTTTTTATCCGCCACTCGCAAGAAGCTACCGCGAGCGCTCAGCGTACTCTATGCCGCTCTGTAGATTCCTGCGCGTCACGATTGTACCTAGGTCTACGCCCAAGCCTATGAGAGTCTGAGCGACGCGGCCTCGTATGCCCGTGATGATGACTTCAGTCCCCATAAGCTCTACGGCGGAGGCCGCGTCAATCAGAGCGCTGGCTACCTGCGTGTCAACGGTCGGGACGCCCGTGATGTCTATTATCGCCGTGCGAGCGCCGCTCAATCTCACGCCTTCCAGCAGGGCCGAAATCATCTGTGAAGCCCTCTCCGAGTTCATCGCTCCTATCAAAGGCATCGCCACTATCCCTTCTTTGATGGGAATGAGCGGCGTTGAAAGCTCTACGAGCAGCGACTCCTGAGCGCGTATGACCTCTTCGCGCAGCCGCGCCTGCTCCTCTTCCGCGCGCTTACGCTCGGTCACGTCGCGGGCCACGCCTTCAACCGCCACAGGCTTCCCGTTCTCGTAATAGAGGCGCGTGCTTACCTCAAGCGTCAGACGCCGACCGTCCTTTGAGATGATGTCCAACTCGTAGACAGTGGGCGAAGGGTCGCGCAGCTTCTGTAAGGTCATCTGCCGCGCGCGCTCCCTGTGCTCGGGCGCTAGAGTCTGCGAGATGTTGAGCCCGCCGAGAATCTCTTCGCGCGTGTAGCCCGTAGCCAATTCGCCCGCGCGGTTGATGGTCAGGTAATTGCCCTCGAGGTCGTGCGAGTAGATGATGTCGTTCGCGTTCTCAAGCAGGCTCTTGTATCTCTCTTCGCTCTCTCGCAAGGCATCTTCCGCCAGCTTGCGACCCGTAATGTCCATAGTCACGCCGCGCATCCCCACGGGGCGGCCTTCGTGGTCTTTGATGGGCGCTGAGTGAGCTTCGACCCAGATGGCACGCCCGTCTTTCCTGAGCCAACGAAACTGGCTCGCGCCGCCTTCTTCGCTCATGAACTTGGCGCGAGCTTCCTGTGCCGCACGCTCACGGTCTTCCGGGTGAACTATGTTGAGCCAGAAGTTGGGCGTCGAGAGCCACTCGTCCATCGTGTAGCCGAGCATCTTCTCTACGTAGTCGCTGACGAAATTAATGCGTTGTTCCGCCTCGTCCGGCTCTCCCCACGCCTCCCAGACGACGCCGGGGACGCTCCTGATAATATCGCTCAGCCTTCGCCTTTGCTCTTCGAGCTTCTGTAAAAGCTCTACCCGCTCGCGCTCGGCCGTTCTGCGCTCCGAAATGTCGCGCGAGATGGCGGAAGCGCCGAGGATTTTGCCTTTCGAATCCTTTATAGGCGAGATTGTCAGCGACACGTCTATGCGTGTGCCGTCCCTTCCTACGCGCACCGTCTCGAAGGATTCGACTCTTTCACCGCGACCGATGCGCGCGAGAATCTCTTGCAACTCTGCGCTTCTTTCGGGCGGGATGATGAGGGAGATGTTCTGGCCCACAGTCTCTTGCGCGCTGTAGCCGTAGAGCTTTTCGGCCGCCGCGTTCCAGCTAAGAATCGTCCCCTCCAGACTTTTGCCTACGATGGCGTCATTTGAGGATTCGACGATTGCCGACAGGAAAGCGCTAGAGTCAATAGTGTAAGGGGCCATTATGTTCTTTCTAAAATTGTCCGGCTAAAGTCGCTGAATAGATGTGCATTACCAGAGCGCAGGTGAAATCCAACTGGCGCTCGCGCCGCCCTACGGGCGAGCTTCCTGCTGTATGGGCGTGTTGTGAAAGGCCACGATGCTCCATTTAGCGCCCTCTTTCATCATCACTATAGAGTTCATAGCGCGTGCCTTTTTTGTCTCGCCGCCCACGCGAAATTCCAGATTCCATTCGACGTGTACGAGCGCTATGTCAGGGTGCAGAAATCGTATGCTCTTGACCGTAGCGACATTATGACTCTCCTTATAGATGGTCGTGAAGATGCTCGTATGGCCCTGCTCGATTGCCTCTTTGCCGGTTATTCTCATGCCGTTGACCACTACGTAGTCGGCGTCGGCGGCAAACGGGGCGGCGAAGGCTTTGCCGTCATGCGCGTTCCAGCCATCCTGAAGCTGCCGGACAATCTGCCGTACGGCCTCTTCGTCCTTACCTGAATTTTGTGGCGTCAGCGCGCCGCTCACCTGAACGCTCATCAACATAAAGACCAGCAGGCTCGCCGGGAACGAGTAACGAAATGACATTAAAAGCTTCTCCTTAGGGGGATTGGTGAAAACCTCAAGCCTTCCAAGTTTATCAGCGCGACTATGAAAATAGCCACAAGCCGCCGGGCCGCGCTCAGAGCGCCTTCAGAAAGGCCACCAGGTCTGCGCGCTCCTCGTCCGTGAAAACGAAGCCGAAGCGTTGCTCGTAATGACGCACCACGTCCTCAAGCGTCGCGGCTATGCCGTTGTGAAAGTAGGGCGCGCGCGCAGCCAGCCCGCGTAAGCTGGGCGTCTTGAAGTTACCTAAATCTTCCCATAGCCCCGTGATGTTGCCCGCGCCCGCGTCCGTCAGACGAATTGTCTTGCCCGTGCGGCGGTTGCGGAAGGTGTAAAGCGGCAGGTCGGGCGTGCGCGCCGCTTCCGACGCGGTGCGTATGTCGAACAGTGTGTTGTCTATGTTGGTTCCGTTGTTGGCGGAGTTGTGGCAGACGATGCAGCTCTTATGGCTGACGTTGACGCTGTTGAATACTGCCTGACCGCGAGCTATCTGTGCGCGCTTAGGGTCAGGGCTTCCGGCCCACGCGTCGAAGATGTTGAAGCCGCCTTCAGTCTTCGTCATATTCGACAAAGCCTCCGCTCCGCCCCGCGCGCCGTCCGCGTCCAGCCGCCCCACGCCCGTCAAAGTAACCTGCGCCGTGACGAGCGACGTTTGAAAATCAACCATGTCGTTGATGACTTCAGGCGTCGCCGGCTGCGCGGCTTGCAGAGCGCCCGTCACAAGACGCGCCGCCAGCTTGGAAAGCCCCGCGTGCTGGTCTGTGTCTACTGTAGAGCCGCCGTCCCAGTTGACGGTGGCGCTGCCCAGCGCAAAGTTAATCGTAGGCATGGAGCGACGCCAGTGAACCAGTTGATTGAGATTAGCGAAACCGTGCGGGTCTTCTACCTCAATCAGCTCCCACTCTGAGTCCGCACGCGGCTGGTCGCCCCTGCGAAACAGGCCACGAGTCAACAGCATGCTGTAGGCTGCTCGTCGCGCCTGCGGTGTAGACACGTCCATGTTAGGGTTGTTGGCGTCGCGTGGATTAAAGACCGGGTGCTTGCCTTCGGTTTCATCGAAGAGGCGTTGCAGAGTCGCAGGCGTGATGCTCCATGCGTCTTCAGGGATGTGGCAGGCGGCGCAGCTCTGGCCGTTGCTGCCCTGCGCCTTAAAGAACTCGCCCGTGAGATTGACGGAGCCTTTGGTGCTGATGGTCGCGGCCTCTCCGTCCGGGTTCGGCAGAGGATGATTGTTGGCAAGGTTGCCGCGCAAGCGGGAACTGGTCGGCGGCATCTGCCTTGAGCGCAGATAGTATGCGACCCCCGACACGATGCCGAGTAATACAATCACGGCGACCAACGCTCCTATCTTAAATCCTAAGCTACGCGAGCTGGAACTCTTCATCTAAATGTCCTCAATAATCTTCCTGTAATCCATGAGCCTGCCTGTGAATGTTATACTGGAACTCTTCAGATATGAAGTTGATGAGTCGAAACGTCTCGTGCAGGGACTATATGTGTGTGAAAGGCGCTGGCGTAGATGAAGACAGATGATGTGCGGGCAGCCATCTTCGATTTTGATTATACTCTCGCGGACTCTTCCAGAGGCGCGGTCGAATGTATCAATTTTGCCCTGAATGAGATGGGCCTCGCGGAAGCTTCCGTCGAAGCGGCCTGTCGTACCATAGGCTTGTCTCTTAAAGAGACTTTCCTCGCGCTGGCCGGAGAAGGCGAGCGGCCAAGGTGCGACGAGTTCGCACAATTGTTCGTGAGGCGAGCCGACGAGGTGATGGTAGGGCTGACGGAACTCTACGAGTCAGTCCCTGCGACGATTGAAGAGCTTCATCGGCAGGGCTTGCGACTGGGCATCGTCTCGACCAAATATCGTTACCGCATAGAGGAGATTTTAGGCCGGGCGGCATTGCTGCCATTCTTTCAGGTTATTATCGGCGGCGAGGATGTAGCTCAGCATAAGCCCGACCCTGAAGGGTTGTTCAGGGCCATCGAAAGACTTCAGTGCGCGCCAGCCTCCGTCGTCTATGTCGGCGACAGCGTACCCGACGCAGAGGTATCTAGGCGGGCCGCCGTACGATTCGTCGCAGTGCTTTCAGGCGTGACCGAGCGAGAATGCTTTGACGACTATGAGGCTCTGGCGGTGCTCGAAAACCTGTCGCAGCTACCGGCTCTTCTAAGCGGCCTCGGGCGGTAGAAGACTCGCTCAAACTGCGGCGTCTCTCTTTTCCTCTTCCATAATTTCGTAAAGGCTTACGTAAAAACGTATCCGGTTTGAATTATGCCAAATTATTAGGCGGCGCTGAAACAATATCCCTTTTCGGTGCGTATGCCTGCGATTAACGGCCTGAATTTCGGCAATACATACACCTCTAATCAGGAGAGCAAGATGTCAACCAGTAGAAGAAACTTTCTAAAGCTTTCGGCTTTCATCGGCGGTTCCTTAACCTTCGGAGCCTCTTCCTTCGCTTCTAACTTCATGGAGGCCGACCTCGGCAGCTACGCGCCTGTGGACAGGGCCAAAAAGCCGCTAAAGATTCTGATACTCGGAGGCACAGGCTTTACAGGCCCCTTTCAGGTTCGTTATGCGTTGGCGCGCGGCCATCAGGTGACGGTCTTCAATCGCGGTAAGACGCATCCGGGCGAGCTGCCCAAGGAGGCCGAGCAGTTGATAGGCGACCGCAACGGTCAACTGGATGCTCTGAAGGGGCGTAAGTGGGATGTGGTGATAGACAATCCCACGACGCTGCCCGTCTGGGTGCGTGACGCTGCGCAAATCCTGAAAGGCAATGTTGACCGCTACGTCTTCATCTCTACCATCTCTGTCTATTCGGACAACAGCAAGCCGGGCATGGACGAGACGGGGCCGCTCGCAAAGTACGAAGGCGCGGACGCCATGAAGGAGACGAATAAGACGTTGCGCGACTCGGGCTTCGCGCTCTACGGGCCGCTCAAAGTGATGTCGGAGAGGGAAGCCGAAAAGTGGTTTCCGGGCAAGACACTGATTATTCGACCCGGCTTGATTGTAGGCCCCGGCGACGAGTCGGACAGATTCACCTACTGGCCCGTGCGGATTGAGCGCGGCGGAGAAATCCTCGCGCCCGGCAATCCTACAGACCCCGTCCAGTTCATAGACGCACGCGACTTGGCGGAGTGGACTATACGAATGGTGGAACAGGGAGCTACGGGCATCTTCAACGCGACCGGGCCGAAGTCCAAGCTGACTATGGGAGGAATGCTCGACGGCATAAAGGCAGTGGCCAACCCGCAGGCCCAGTTCACCTGGGTTGATGCCAAGTTTCTTGAAGAGCAGAAGGTCACACCTTGGGGCGACATGCCCGTGTGGGTGCCGCCCGTGGGCGAGTCCGCAGGCTTTGCGGAGGTCAGCATCAAACGGGCTCTGGATAAGGGACTGACCTTCCGTCCTCTGGCCGACACGGCGCGTGCCACGCTCGACTGGTTCAAGAAGCAGCCCGCCGAAAGACAGGCGAAGTTGAGAGCAGGCATCAAGCCTGAGCGCGAGAAAGAGGTGCTGGCGGCATGGCACGCGCGAAAGAAGGAGAACGCTTGAAGCCTGAGACAATCCGGCATCGCGGGCTAAGATGAAGTCTGAAATTACCAGAGCGAGCATTTCGGGGCGATTGACGAAGAGGGCTGCTTGAAGAGAGAGGTCGAAGATAAGGGGCCGGAGCATGTGGCTCCGTCCGGTTCCATGCGGCTTTTACGGAAGATGGTTGACGTAAAAGCCATGGAGGTGCGTGCGCTCATTCTGAGCTTTGTTTATTACTTCTTCATACTCTCCAGCTACTACATCATCAGGCCGATACGCGACGACATGGGCGCAGCCGGAGGCGTCGAGAATCTTCCGTGGATGTTTACGGGGACGCTGCTGGCGATGCTGGTCGCCAACGCGCTCTTTGCCGCGCTGGTCGTAAAATTCTCGCGCAGGCGCTTTATCCCCATAGCCTACAGGTTCTTTATCTTTAACCTGCTGCTCTTTTTTCTGCTGCTGTGGCTCGTGCCGAATAACCAGCACGTCTGGGTGGGCCGCGTCTTCTTTATCTGGACGAGCGTCTTCAATCTCTTCGTCATCTCTGTCTTCTGGGCCTTCATGGCCGACGTCTTCAGCACAGACCAGGGCAAGCGGCTGTTCGGGTTCATCAGCGTGGGCGGCACGCTGGGCGGCATAGTCGGCGCGGCCCTTACGGCGACTCTCGTGCAGAAAATCGGCTTGCTCAACCTGCTGCTCCTCTCAGCGCTGATGCTTGAGCTGAGCGCGCAGTGCGTACGTCTCTTCCCCGTGGCCTTCGAAGGCTCGCGCGCATCCTTCAGAGAAAAGGCTGCGGCGGACGAGCGGCCCATAGGGGGCGGGATATGGTCTGGAATAGCGCATGACCTGCGCTCGCCTTACCTGCTGGGCATCTGCGCCTACATGCTGCTTTATGCGATAACCTCCACGCTGCTCTACTTTCAGCAGGTCAGCATCGCCACGAGCGCCTTTGCGGACAGAGGCGCGCGCACAGCCTTCTTCGCGCAGATAGATTTGCTGGTAAACGTGCTGACGATACTGGTGCAGGCTTTTTTGACCGGCAGGCTACTGAAGTGGCTGGGCGTAGGCATAACCTTGGCGCTGCTTCCGGCCATGAGCGTCATCGGCTTTACTGCTCTCGGCATAGTGCCGACGCTCGCGCTGTTTGTAATCTTCCTGACGCTGCGCCGCGCGGGGAACTTTGCCATCGCACGTCCCGCCCGTGAAGTCCTCTTTACGGTCGTGAGCCGTGAGGACAAGTATAAAGCCAAGAGCTTTATAGACACCTTCATCTACCGCGCCGGAGATCAGATAGGCGCGTGGTCTTCGCCAGCGCTGGGCTGGCTCGGCCTTGGGCTGACGGGCGTCTCTTTCGTAGCCGCGCCTCTGGCCGCCCTGTGGCTCTTAATCAGCCTCTGGCTGGGCCGCAAGCAAGTCGCCATGGCGCACCATCCTCCCGCAGATGCCGAAAGCCCCAACACACGCACGCTAAACTCCATGAGCCTTGCCGAAGGCGTGGAGTAATAAGAATATTGATTCATCTGTTCATTGATTCATCGAGGAAATGAACCGACGAATTGATGATTAAATCCCTGAGCTTCGCCCGCCGCGCATATCCTCAGCCGGAAATTTTGTTAAGATTAAGAGCACTAGAGAGAGATGCTGCTGGCTGTCGGTACAAGCTTGGGCAAGTACGAGATTCGCGCTCCCTTGGGGCATGGCGGGATGAGCGAGGTTTATCTGGCTCACGATTCGCAGCTTGACCGCGCCGTGGCTCTGAAAATCCTCAAGCCCAACATGGCCGCCGACGAGCAGTGGATTTACCGCTTCAGGCAGGAAGCGCGAATCGTCTCCACGCTCAACCATCCGAATATCCTTACCGTTTACGAAGTGTCTCCGACCGACTCGCCTCTCTATATCGTGAGCGAGTTTATAGACGGCGTGACGCTCAGGTCGCACTTCAAAGACCAGAGGCTTCCCCTGACGGAGGTGCTTGAGGTCGCGGCGCAGGTGGCCGACGCCCTAGCCGAAGCTCATCGCGCCGGAATCATTCACCGCGACATCAAGCCGGAAAACATAATGGTCAGGCGCGACGGCTACATCAAGATTCTGGACTTCGGGCTGGCTAAAAGAACCAAGCGCGAGCCTGTGTCGGGCGAGAACGAGTCGCCCGCGAGACTCTTTGAGACAGACCCCGGAATAATAATGGGAACCGTCCGGTACATGTCGCCGGAGCAGGTCAGGAGCCTTGAGCTTGACGAGCGCACGGATGTCTGGAGCCTCGCCGTCGTCCTGTACGAAATGCTGACCGGCGCTCTGCCCTTCAGGGGAGAGACGACCAGCGACGTAATCGCCTCCATCATCACGCACGAGCCTGCGGCGCTTCTACCTGATAGCAGGGAACTGCCTGAGCCACTGAAGCGAATCCTTTCGAAGGCGCTGGCCAAGGTCAGAGAGCGGCGATACCAGTCCATCAAAGAACTGGCTCAGGACTTGAAGACCGTACAGGACAGAGTCGAGCGCGACATCAAAGTCCGGCCCCCGGAAGCCTTAGAGCATCAGATGGAGACTACCCTTGTACTTGAGTCGCTGAGATACAGCCTGCGCCCGTCGCAGGAGTTCTCAGGCGAGCAGCACAAGCAGGTCACAATCCTTCTGGCAGACATTGAAAAAGCAGACGCGGCCCTGAACAGCATTAACCATCTAATCTCCGACGAAGGCGGAAGCATTATCAAAGTAGAGGGAGGCGCGCTAACTGCTCTGTGGGGCGCGGACATCTCGCACGAAGACGACCCCGAGCGCGCAGTTCACGCGGCCTTGCGAATGATTTCAGAGCTTGATTCGCCGCCAGCCAAAGTAGTCGTCAGTAGCGGGCCTGCCTTCATCAGAGAAGATTTGGCCGCAGGCGGATTGGCCGTCTCGGGCGCCGCGATTAACTTCGCCGCCCGCGTCTTCGATTCCGGGCGAGCCGAAAGAGTAATCATCTCGCATGAAACCTTCAGACAGGTGCAGGGGCTCTTCGAGTTTCGTGAGCTTGAGCCGGAGAGAACGCGCGACCGCATAGCCCAGCCCGTATATTCGGTCGAGCGCGCAAGGCCGAGAGCCTTCAGGCCGCCCACGCGCGGCATTGAAGGAATTGAGACGCGCTTAATCGGGCGACAGGGCGAGCTGCAACACTTAATGGACGCGCTCCTGACAGCCGTAGAGGACGAGACGCTCAACGTCGTGACCATTCTGGGCGAAGCGGGCATGGGGAAATCCAGACTGCTTCACGAATTTTCGGGACAGGTCAGGGCGGTCAACGAGTCAGCGCTGATTTTTGAGGGAAGGGCGACGCGCTCTTTGATGGAAACGCCCTATTCTTTGATACGCGACCTGTTCCTGCGCTTCTTCGAGATTCAGGATAACGACCCGCAGGAAGAGGCGCGCGAAAAGCTTGAGCGAGGGTTCACGACTCTTTGCGGGCGCAGCGAAAAGAGCAGGATTCAGGCGCACTTTACAGGCCAGCTAATCGGGCTCGATTTTTCGGACAGCCCGCACCTCAAAGCCATTCTGGACGACCCGAAGCAAATCAGCGAGCGCGCGATTCACTACCTGATTAATTTCTTCAACCTCATCACGCGCGAGCGGCCCGTGGTGATTTTCCTAGACGACATACACTGGGCCGACGACCGCTCGCTAGACCTTGTGGAGATGCTCTCTCAATCCTGCGAAGACTCGCCGATACTGATTGTGGCTCTGGCGCGGCCCGTCCTTCTGGAGCGACGGCCCGCGTGGGGAGAAGGCAACGCGTCGCACAGGCGTCTGATGCTCACGCCGCTCAACTCAAGAGAGAGCCGCCAGTTGATAGACGAAATCCTGCGGAACGCGGGCCTCGTCCCGAAAGCCTTGAAGGAGCTGATAGTCGGTCGCGCCGAGGGCAATCCGTTTTTCGTCGAGGAGCTAATCAAGATGCTGATAGACCAGCGCATACTCCTGCCCGGCGCGGAGAGCTGGAGCATTGATGAGGGCCGGCTCAAAGAGATTGACGTTCCGACAACTCTGGTAGGAGTGCTTCAGGCGAGACTCGACAGCCTTTCGCTTGAAGAGAAGCAAATCCTTCAACGCGCCTCCGTAGTGGGACGCACCTTCTGGGACGGCGCGGTCGCTCATCTCTCCGACGAGACGCTTAAAGCTCAATCCCTGAAGCCTTCAATAAGCGAGAGCCTTGAGTCGCTCCGGAACAAAGGCTTCATCTACAGGCGCGAGATGTCAACGTTCGCCGGGACAAGAGAATTCATCTTCAAGCACGCGCTCTTGCAGCACGTCGCTTACGGCAACGTGCTGAGGCGGCTTCGCGGGAACTATCATCGCGCCACCGCCTACTGGCTAATCGAACAGGCGGGCGAGCGCGCGGACGAGTACGCGGGAGTCATCGCCACGCACTTCGAGCGCGCGGAGGAAGAGCAAAGCGCCGCGCAGTGGTACGTGCGGGCCGGCCATCAGGCTCGCGTCTCTTACGCGCCCGACGCCGCCGCGACCTATTACTACAAAGCTCTGGCGTTAATATCCGGCGCTCAGGATTCCGCGCACAAGACGCTCACAGAGAGCAGGCTGGCAGTGGAGCTTTACGAAGGGCTGGGGGAAGTGCTGATGGCTCACGCGCGTCTGAGCGAAGCTGTAGAAGCTTACGAGAAGATGCGAGTGGCTGCCGAAAAGCAGGGCAACGTCCTAGCCCAAGCTCGCTCGCTGGTGGGCCTCGCATTCATACAGGGGAAAAAAGGGAATCACAGGCAGTCGCTGGAATATTCCGTGCAGGCCGAAAAGCTCGCCGGAGAGTTTTACACGCCGACGGGAAAACGCTGGGCCGCTCGCAGTCTAATCAGGCAATGCTGGGCGCATTACTGGCTAGGGGACACAGCGAGCGCGCTTGCTTTAACCGAGCGGGCGCTGGCGACGAGTCGTGAGATAGGCGACGAGGGACGCAGGGAACAGGCTTTCAGCCTTCACCTGCTGGGCGCAATCAACGAGAAGACGGGCCGGTTTCAGGAGGCCGAGCAGTATAAAAAGCAGGCGTTGAATCTCTTCAAGGAGATAGGCGACCAGCGCAACGAGTGCCAGCTAACAATCAGTCTTGGCGAGAGCAAGCGGCTTCGCGGCGACTACACAGCCGCCATTGAGTATTACGAAGAGGCGCTCGGGCTGGCGCGCGAGATTGGCGACCGCGTGGGCGAGATACTTTCTCTCAATAACCAGAGCGGAGCGCGCATAGGACAGGGCGATTACGCGGGGGCCGAGGCAGACCTGCACCTTGTAATCAAGATGGCGAGCGCCGCAGGCCACCACGTTATCTCCGAGTCTTATCGCTTTCTGGCGGAAGCCTATCTGGGTCAGGGTAAAATCCGCGAAGCGCTGGAAGCCTGCCTGACCGCGCTGGAACTGGATAGAGAGAATCACGACCATCTGGGCGCGGCGTGGCGAACCCTCGCGCACGTGGCTGCGGCCAGCTCACCTCAGACCGTCACGAGCGGCGGCATGGAATATGACCCGAGAGCCTGCTTTACGGAGAGCTTGAGAGTCTTTACGGAAGCGGGCATGGAGGCGGAGAAAGCGCGCACGATGCTCGAATGGGCGCGATACGAAGAGCAGCAGGGAGATGCTGCACGCAGCCTCACGCTGCTTCGTGATGCGGAAACAATTTATGCTAGCCTCGGAATGAAGATGGACGGCGGGTCTTCCGGTACGGACAAAGAGAGCCTGCAAAGAGAGGACTGAAAGGAAGAGCAGGCGCGCATCCCACGCATGCGCGCCTGCTCTCGGCCTGAGCCAAACCCCTCCGGTGTTAGGGCTTAGTAAATGATGGAAGGCAGAAAGGCTCCGCCCGGTTCGTTGTAGAGGCCCGTGCTCATGAGCGTCATAGGCATAACTACGCGTAGACCTTTCTCAAGACACCACCGGAAGAGCGTGTGGTTGCGAGTCGGCAGCAGAAAGCCGGGCCCGTCGAAACTACGGGCTGCGCCGATGAGCGCCTTCATATCCTCATTGCTCTCTGCTACGGCATGGCCCATGAAGCTTATCTGGGTGGCGTATCCGGTGATGCGGCCGGAGTGCTCTACGACCATCGCCGTTCCCTGATTAATCGCCTCAATCAGCTCCGCCCGCCGCTCGTGCCCGTGAATCCTTAGATACAGTTCATTGCAGGCTTCAACGTCACCCTTGACGGCGGGGCGCACCTCATGGCCGGAAATCAGAACTCCCAGAGGCTCGCCCTGCATGACGGAGAGCGGCTCACGAGTGTAGAACCCAAGCTTTGTGTAGAGAGAAAGCGAACGGTTATGGTAAGCGGCCTGCACCAGCCGGACGCCGGCGAAGCGGTGCTCCTGCGCGCGACACATGACAGCATCCATCAAGCGCCTGCCGATTGAGCCATTCTGCACGGACGGGTCAATCGTGATAGGCCCGATACCCGCTATGTCGGCGGCCTCCCACAGGAAGTTGCTGCCCACGACTCTGCCGTCCGCCTCGGCCACCACTGAATAGATGTGGCCGCCTGATAAGAGGTAAGAGAGCAGCCCTGCTGCCGCCTCAGGGGAGGGGAAGTCCGGCGGAAAGTTGTGCTTCTCCGCGATTGTCTTGAAAGCCTCATAGCAGATACGCCCGCAGGTCTCAATGTCCTCCTGCTTCATAGCCCGAATCCTGACATCCATAGCATTACTCTCCGTTTAATCTAGTCTTATCTATTAACGCGAGAAAATTCGGGAAGGAGGGTCAGTCAGGTCAGCTTGCCTGCTGCGGAAGACCTATCTTGCGTAGCATGTCCTGAACCGTCGGGTCGGAGCGCAGGCCGTCGTAGACGGCCTCAATCGCAACCGTGTATATCTCGCGGTCACGTTTCTGGTATGCCTGCTCAAAGACTGCGAGCGCCTTGTCTCGCATCCCCATAGCGTCGTAGAGAGCAGCCATCTCTAGCGGCGGGGACTGGCCGGCGCTCTTCTGCACCTGCTCTATGATGGCCTCCGCGCGCTCTCGCTCTCCCTGCTTTGCGTAAGCAATGGCTAGGTAAATCTGTATGCTCGGGGTATTGAGGCCAAGCTTTGTGGCTTCCTGAAACTCCGTGGCGGCCTCTTCGTAATTGCCAAGCCCCATATAGTTGTATCCGAGGTGCAGGTGCGTGAGGGTGCCGCCGTTATCCATCGTCTGACGGATTAAATCTATGGCCTCGTTGTAGCGACGGGCGGCGCGCAAGACTTCGCCCAGCGCGGCGTTGGCGAGCGCCGAGAGTGGGTCAAGCTCCCTTGCGAGTCTGGCTTCCGCGATGGCCTCTTCGTGCCGCCCCAGTATGCTTAAGCATCGTGCATACCAGCTACGCGCTCTGGAATGATTCGGGTTCAACTCAACGGCGCGCTTCAAGTCCTCGGTTGCGCCAGACCAGTTCCAGCCATCGAACTTGAGCCGTCCGAGCGACGCGTGCGCCTCCGAATTCGAAGGGTCTAACTCAAGAGCCTTCTGTCCCATCTGCTCGGCCTTGAGCCAATGCTCTTTAGCGCCGGAGCTTTCGGCAATGGCCAGCAGCCTGTATGTTCCGGACAATTCGGCGTAGGCGTGAGCGTAAGCGGGGTCGGCCGCAACTGCCTGCTCGTATTGCTCAACGGCCCTCTTCCAATTTTCCGCGCCGCCCTTGTTCCAGTAGAAGCGCCCCTTGAGCAGGGAGTGATAAGACTGCGGGTTGGCCGTCTCGGGCTTGGCAAACTTCTGCCTTTGCTCTGCTGTCATGCGGGGAGTCAGCGCCTGCGCTAGGTCGCGGGAAATCTCTGCCTGCACGCGCGCCATGTCCTGCATGCCGCCGCTATACTGGCTGCCCCAAAGCTGCTGGCCGTCAGCCCCGAAAAGCTCCACGCTGACCTGAAGCTGCTGGTCGCTACGCACGATGCGCCCGCGCACGAATGCGCCAGTGCCGAGAGCCTTCGCAACCTCCTGCGCGTTCACCTCCTTGCCCTTGTACCTGAAGGAAGAGCTGCGCGCTATGACCTTCATGTCGGGCAGTTGCGAGAGCCCGTCTATGAGGCTCTCTGTAATGCCGTCGCCCAGATAATCGAACTCGGAACTGCCGGTCGCGTTTGTGAAAGGCAGGATGGCTATGGCCGTGACCTGACGCGCCGGTTGAGTGCGCAGGGCCAGATAGCCTATTGCTGCGACGACTGCCGCGAGAGCTAGCACCGAGAGCGCTATGAGCGCTCCGAGCCTTCGACGCTCTAAACGCATGGGGACGCGAGCGTGCGTTGGCCCGGCCCCGGAAGGCGCGTCGCCCGTGACTGCTTCTGTAACAACGCCGCCTTCACGGGGTAGCGACAGAGGGTTCTTTGTTTGCCGGAACAGCTCTTTGAATCGAGAGTCCGAGCGCAGAGGGTCTAGCTTGGGCTCCGTTCCGAGCCAGAGCAGCCAGTGGTCGCGCTCGTTAGCAGCCTCTTCAAGAAGCTCAAAGGCGGCTTCTCGCTCGTCCAGCGCCGCGTACGTCAAAGCCATAAAGTATGGCTTGACGTAACCTTCGGCGGCCCTCTTTTTCATCTCGTTCAGGACTTCGCGCGCCTCTCGCTCGCGTCCTGCCGCGACGAGCGCGTAGCAGAGCCCGTATTGCGGCAGCGTCGAGTCGGGCATGAGCCGTATGCCCTTTTCTACAGCCGCGACCGCTTCTTCGGCCCGCCCCATCTGCTCCAGACAATTTCCCAACTGAATGTGGCCCTGCGGGAAATTCCTGTCCATGTCTATTATCTGCTGAGCCTTGGCGGCGGCTTCGTCAAAGTGGCGAGCTTGATAGAGCCCCCACGCCGTCATCGTCATGGCGCGCGGCGAGAGCGGCTCGGATTCCTCAGCGAGCCATATCTGCCGCATCCCTTCTTCGAATCGCCCGGTTCCGGTCAGCATGCTCCCGTACCACTCGTGCGCCAGAGAATAGTTAGGGCTCAGCTCCAGCGCCTTCTGATAGAGACGCTCGCTCTCGGCCCAATGCCACTGGCTCTGAGCCAGCAGCCCTAGCGCCGCGTAGGCTTCGCCCAAATCCGGGTCAAGCTCCAGCGCGCGAAGCGCGGCCTCTCTGGCTTTCGCGTAGGCTTCAACGGGCTGCACCATGCCGTAGATGCTGGCCCAGTTATAGAAATCGGCTATGCCTACGTGCGGCAGCGCGTAGTTGGGATCAAGACGAATCGCCGTTTGAAAAGACTCTATGACTTTGGAGAGAGATTCGGGCGTGAACTGGTTCCAGAAGTAGCGACCGCGCAGGTAAGCGTCGAACGCGCCCGGATTATCCGTCCCGCGCTTTTTCAATTGGTCACGCTCGCCTTCGGCCAACTCCGGCAGGAGAGCGTCGGCCACCTTGGCCGTGATGGAATCCTCCAGCTCAAGCGCGTCCGTGTACTGCTCATCGAATTTATTGGCCCAGATGCTGGCGCTTCTACTGATGTCCAGCAGTTGCAGCGAGACGCGTATGCGCTGGCCGACTATCTTTATTCGCCCGTCAAGCACGAAATCTACGCCCAGCTCTCGCCCGGCCTTCAAGGGGTCGCAATCCTCGTCGCCGTAGCGCAGGACTGCGCTCGTAGGCCGCACCGTCAGCCGCCTGACGCCGCTCAAAGTCGTAATCAAAGCATCCGCCAGCCCTACGCTCATGAACTTGTCGCCGGTGTCCGAGTTCTGGCTGAGGTTCAGAATCTTGAGCGGGAGGACGGCTATGGATTTCGCCACAGATGCCTGAGCGCCCATGATGCGTGTAGGATGAGTCGTCACGTTGGGCGTGTAAATCGGAGCGGAGACAGCGCCGCCTTCCATGTGGCGAATGATGTCGTCGCGTAAGGAGAGGGCCGATTGGTAACGCTCGGACGGCTCCTTACGCAGAGCTTTCATGATTATGCGGTCTATGTTGCCCGTTAGCTCGCGGCCCAATTCTGCGGGCGTCTCGCCGCGCAGCTCGCACACTCGCTCTACAGTGACAGGGTCGAGCGTGTTTCCCGTTTCCGGCAGCAGATTGTCTGTGCGCCCCACTGACAGGCTAGGCAGCTCGGGCTCTTCCTCAATGATGACGCGCGCCATCTCGAAAAGCTGCCGGCTGCGGAAACGGTACGGGCGGTGGCCCGTCAGCAGCTCGTAGAGCAGGACTCCCAGAGAGTAAACGTCGCTCAGGAAAGTAACTGGCAGCCCCTGCACCTGTTCGGGCGAGGCATACTCGACCGTCATCATCCGCATCGCGGACGCCGTCTGCGGGTTAGTATCCGTGGCAAGCTCCGGGTTGAGCAGCTTGGCTATGCCGAAGTCGAAGAGCTTGGGGATGCCGTCAGCGCTTACGAGAATGTTGCTCGGCTTGATGTCGCGGTGAATGACCTGTTTCTGATGAGCGTAATCAACGGCCTCGCAGATTTGGCTGAAGAGGCGCAGGCGCTCGCGTATGGAAAGACGGCGCTCGTCGCAGTGCTTGTAGAGCGGCTGGCCCTCTATGTACTCCATGACGAAGTAGGGCTGGCCCGTGGGCGTGGCCCCGCCGTCCAGCAGCCGCGCGATGTACGGATGGTCTAGCGCCGCTAATATCTGCCGCTCGTGACGAAAGCGGCGCAGTATGAAGTCCGTGTCCATGCCGCGCTTGATGAGCTTGATGGCGACGCGTCTCTGGAAAGTATTGTCTGCGCGCTCGGCCAGATAGACGGCCCCCATGCCGCCGCGCCCTATCTGGCTCACAACCTTGTACGCGCCTATGCGCTGGCCGATGACCGGGTCATCGTCTATTAAATCCGCGAGAGCCTGAACTCCGCTATGCTCGTACAGTGGCTCGTCAAGAAAGGTTCCCGCCTCGTCATTCTGTGCGAGCAGTTCATTCACCTGTCGCTGCAACTCCTCGTCGCCCGCGCACGCTTCAGCCACGTACGCCGCACGCTCCGCAGGCGGCATATCAAGCGCAGTCTGGAAAATCTCTTCTAATTGTTGCCAGCGCTCGGAGGACATAAAAGAGTGAGAAGCGAAAAACAAGCGGGTTGGTCAAAGCTCGCCAGCCCGTAACCTGTAACTGCTTGTCCCGGAAAATTCCGTTGGCCGCGCGGAAGTATAAACAAAATCGGTGCGACGGAAAACTTATATGGCTCGCAGGGCCGCTCGTCGTGCCGCTCCGGCGAGGCAACTCAATAAAACTGTTGCGCTCATGCCGGGATTCTGATTAGAATCTCGCCGGGATTGTTTCATCAATTAAAGGATGTGTTACACATGAATGTAGCTCTTATCTCGGCTTATGGCGGAGGCATGCGCCTGTTGCGCCCGCTAGTGGTGGCACGCGTCTCCGCCGGATTCCCGTCGCCTGCGGAGGATTGGATAGAAGGACGCCTAGACCTGAATCGCCACTTGATAAAGCACCCGGCGGACACTTTCTACATGCGGGTCATAGGCGATTCCATGAGCGACGAAATCAGGGAAGGCGACATACTCGTAGTAGACCGCGCTGCTGAAGCCGAAGACGGCGACATAGTCATCGTCAGAATCTTTAACGATTTCACGGTTAAGAAACTCTGCCTCAAAGACGGCAGGATACAACTACTGGCGGCAAATGAAGCGTATGCGCCTATGGAAATAACCGACGATATGGATTTTGAGGTCTGGGGAAAAGTTCTCTGGTCTATACGCGGCCATTAACCTTACGGAATCGAGCCTGAATGGTTTGAGCGCCCGCTATTTGAAATCAATCGCTCGTCCGATGAACACTACATCCCTCAAGGGCAAGCTGGCCTTCGTGGGCGGTAGCCCGGCTTGGCTCGACTCGATTTGACTGTTACTCCAAGCACGGCCTGCCGCTTCCGTGGCGTCGAAGCTTTCGGAGACATCAACTACAAACCTATAGCCTCTCTTCGGCACCGTCTCTATCAACTTCTCCCCTTTAGCCTCCAGTGCCTTCCTCAACACGGAGATGTTCTGCGCCAGATTATTCTCTTCCACGAAGGTATTGGGCCACACCTTCTCCATCAACTCCTGTTTGCTTATTACGTGATGGCTCTTCTCGACCAGCGCGAGCAGAGTGTCGAAGGCTTTAGGCGTCAATGGGACTATTGATTTACGGTCATAGATGGTGCGTTCTTCCACATCCATGCGAAAGTCCTTGAAATGATAGTACCGTTTCCCATTCATCTTCGCTTTAGAGCCTTCCCCGGCCGCTTTGCCGTTTCGTCCCGTGTTTGGGCCACTGTTGCATGTGTGCGATAAAGGAGAGTGTAATCACATTTTCAATGCAGTTCAAGTTTTATCTTGGGGAGGCCGTTATACGGGCGGGCGCGGCGTTCTGCGTCGTCGTGAGATGATGACGCAGATGCCTGCGAAAATCCCAAGCCCGCCGAGCGCTATGCGCCACGTTAATTCTTCATCTAAGAAGATGACGCCGATGAGAACCGCCACGACCGGCGTCACCAGCGAAATCAACTGAGTGTTCGTCACGCTCATGTTACGCACTAGCCAGTAATAGAGCATGAAGGCCGCGACGGAGCCCACAAGGGCCAGATAGAGAACTGACACGATTGCCGTCATCGTCCAGCGAAGACCGAGCGGGCTGCCCTCCTTTATCAGCCCGAAGGCTAGGAGCGGCACCAGACCGCAAAGCATCTGGCCCGCGACCAGCACGCTCAAGTCCAGCTTAACGTCGCTCATCTTGAGCAGCACGTTGCTGTAAGCGGCTGCGAATGAGCCTACGACAATCGCAATGCTTCCCCAGACAGACCACTTGTCGCCCAGCGCCAGTTGATTCGAGAAGACGACCGCGACGCCCGCCAGACCAATGACGATGCCGCAGAGCCTGATGAAGGTCAGAGGCTCCTGCGGCAGGTATTTGTGCGCGATGAGAAGACCGAAGAGCGGAATCGTCGCCTGAAGCAGCGCCGCCAAGCCCGAAGAGATATATTTCTCGCCCCAGAATATGAGGCCGTAATTGACGGTGAACTGAAGAAAGCCCGTCGTCACGAGCAGCCGCCACTCGCCGCGCGTCTTCGGCCAGCGAGCGCGCCGCACGCGCGCTATGGCGAGAAGCAGTATGACGGCGATGATGAACCGCACGTTGGCGAAAGTGACGGGCGGCAGGTCATTCAGGCCCAGCTTGATGAAGGCCCACGTAGAGCCCCAGATGATGCAGAGCAGAATCCATACAAGAACCGGGCGCAGGCTACGGCGCGTGACTGTGTTGATAGAGGACATTTGTCAGCAGAGCCGCCAATCTTTCCTCTACTTGTAGGAGATTATGACCTGTTGCGGCGTAGGCTCAAGCTGATGAAGCTCGTTCCTGCTAAACCCTGCGCTCTTGAACATCTCGTCGAGTTCTTTGAAGGTGTAGGCGTCTCCCTTCGGAGTGGAGCTTAGCATCACCATGCTGAACATGGCCGAAGACGGCGGCGAGATGCGGTCTTCATTCGGCACAAACTCCACCGTCACCGCACGGCCTCCATCAACGAGGGCTTCACGGACTTTCTTGAGCAGGCTCACGCAAGTCTCGCGGTCGAAGTGATGCAGGAAGTTGGTCAGAAGCACCAAGTCGTAGTCTGTGCCGAAATCAACTTCGAACGCGCTGCCGGGAATCGTAGAGTAACGGTCGCTGAGCCCGGCCTTTCCGGCATTCTCTTTCGCCACTTCAAGCACGTTGGGCCAATCAACAGCGACAATCTGCGCTTGCGGGTTCTGCTCTGCGGCCGCTATGCCGTACATCCCGTGGCCCGCCGCTATGTCCAGAACTTTAAGCTTGCCAGCGCTCTCCGATGCGATGAGCCCGGACATCAACTGAGCGGGCATGGCCATCATGGGAGCCATGGCGCGTGCGAATTGAACCCACACGGGATGCTCCGCCGTGACGGTTCCCTCGTCGGGCATAGCCGTTCCTCCGCGACGCACGGCTTCCGTCAGATGCTCAAAACCCTCCCTGAGCATTGGCGAGAGCAGGAACTCTATGGCGCTGCCCATGTATGCCGGAGACCTCTTGTCCAGAAAGAAGGAGGAGTCCTGAGTCAGTCCGTAGCCATCGCTATCTTTGATGAGAAAGCCCGCGACGGTTAGATAATCGCAGAGTATCCTCAGCCCGCGCTCGCTCGCACCGCATCTTTCAGCCATTGACTGAGCCGTACGGTTGCCTTCTCCTATGGCTGTGAAAACGTCCAGCTCCACGGCGGCCTTCATTGCCGCAGAGCGCTGGTAAGCGTTAACCGTGTCGAAGAAAAGAATCGGGGAAGGTGTTGTGTGTTCAGTGGACATAAGTTCTCCAGATGGGCGATAGTTTATCTCTCTACTAACAAACGCGACAAAAGCGGAGCTACTAAATCAGCTCGCGCCGGAATAGTTTTATGACGGGCGGCTTTGCCTGCGCGCCAGCTATGGACTTTCGGATGATTTTCCTTTTATAGTAGCGCCTGTGGGAACGTAACTCACAGGGTGGCGGTGGCCGTCGGCTATAAAAGGGCGAGGGTGCTTGCCGACACTCTTCAAACATTCTCTCCCTTCATCCTCTCTCGTTTGAAGCTAACACGGAGATTCTTTATGAAGATTCTAACATCTATGCTTCTGCTTCTTCTGTTCGCCATAGGCGCTGCTGCTCAAGTCCCTTCGGACACCCAGAACGCGCCGGGCGTGGAAGTGATTCAAATTACCTGGCACAGGATAAGTGGCGGCGACCCGAGGCTGAACGAAGCCCCGCTTACGCAGAATCCTGAGCGCGCCGCAAGAATGGCGGTCAATCAGGCAAGGATTGGTGAATACAATTCAGCCAGAATGAGTCAGGGAGGCAATGTCCCCGCGCCGGTCTTGCTGAGCGTTCCGGGGCCCGACCCGGTTCAGGCTCCGGTGATACGACCGTGGAGCGGCTACGTGTACGAGTTCACGGTCAGGAACACCGGGACGAAGACGATTCGAAAGATAGCGTGGGAATATTCCTTTATTGACCCGAGGACGAACCGCAAGGTCGGAAAGCGTCAATACAAGAGCAACGTGAAAATCCTGCCGGGCGCGACATCGAAGCTGGTCGTGCGCTCTACTTTGCCTCCAATCGGCACGGTCAACGCTAGGCGAGCCGGGCCGGGGACGCAGGATCAGAGCCCCGAGCAGATGGTCATAGAGAGCATCAAGTATGACGACGGCTCTGTCTGGAAACGCAGCTCGAAGTAGTTGCGTGGCTTACGCCCGGCAGCCTCATCTACGGCTGCCGGGTGCAGCCTTAGCATGGCGCTCGTAAAAGGAGTAGACGTACTTCTTCTGCGCCATAGGCCCGCCGAAAAGCCCGCTATCGAAGTCGTATTCCTTCATCTCCTTAAAAGCCTGATCCGCAGTCCAGCCGTCCTGTGTAATTCTGTAGACGGCTGTCAACGCTCCCGTCCTGTGTCGCCCGCCCTTACAGTGAACGTAGACGGGCCAGTTCGCAGGATTATTAACCAGACTCAGGAAGTATGAGGTCTGCTCTTCAGTAGCGGCGACGCTCGCCTTGAGCGGGATGTTGAAATACTGCATGCCCTGCGCCTTAACCCACGCGCTCTCCTGCGCGACGCTATCCTTTCTGAGGTCTATCACTGTCCTGATGCCTAGCCGCTTGAGTTGCGCGAACTGCGCTTCTGTCGGCTGCGAGCCGCGATAGTAATGGTCGTTGACCTTGCCGAAGTTCTCTATGCTGACGCCCGAGTCTCCGCGCATGCTCGCGGGGGAAGCAGCCGCAGCGAGCACCAGCAGAAACAGGGCGACCGACAGCCCCGCACGGCGCAACCCCGTCGCTAAACCATACTGTGTCATGAATTGTATTCCCCTCTTCACGCAGGGTATCCGGCGGCCCCACACAGAGGCGAGGCCGCCGGGACTCCTGAGACTACTAAGAAAGTTTGGCCAGCATGTCTATACGCTGGCGAAGCGTTTTGACGAAGCCCTCCATAGTCGCATTGTCATAGCCTGCCGCGCGGAAGGCGTCGCGCAACTGCTCGTCCGAAAGGCGCGAGAGCTGCTGACCTATCCATCTGGCGTTCTCGACCGGGATACGACGCATGGCCTTCTCTTTATTTGCCTGACGTTTGCCATAGCCGGGGCTGAAGATGGAAGCGAACTTTCCGGCCCCCTTAGGGGTCGTGTTGTAATCGAATTCCACCATGCCGTTCGTGACGCTCACGATGAACTTGGTCATCATGAAATGCTCAAGGTTGTTCTTCACGCGCGTCCCGCCTATGCCGCCCACGTGGCCCAGCGTCGCGCCTATGTCCGTCACTACGTAGCGAGCCTCCATCTGGCCCGTCTCTGGATTCCTCTGATAGATAATGCGGTTGTTATCCAGCCGTGTGTCGTAATTGGCCAGCAGAACCATCAGCACCTTTAGGCCGTCGAATTCGCGCTGGCCTACGAAGGGATTCTGAAGCCAGTCCCAAATCTGGCCGCGCACGGCCTCCGGGCGCTTCGGCTCAAAGCGAGCGCCGCGCACCCACCGGCCGTTCTCTACAAACTCCTGACCTCGCGCCAGACGCGGCAGGTTATTTACTTCCACGCGGTCGAAGTAATAAGACTCGTCCGCGAAATAGCCCATGGCCCAGACCAGCCGCGTTGCGACCGTCTCCGCCTGAGCTTCCACGCCCGTCTTGACAGTCCAGCTCACGCCCCTTGCGTCACGCACGCGGAACTTGGGCGATGACTGCGTTGTCTCTTCCTTTACGAAAGTGAAGGGAGCGACGGGAGCGAGCTCGGCTGAGCCGGGGCCGTAGCGCAAATCGCGCGAGCCTATGTCGCCGGGGTCGCGCCAGATAACAGGTGTGCCTGTCGGTATCACCTTCTTAGGCTTTTGTCCCAGAGCCTGTGAGGAAAAACTGAAGACCAGAACGAGGGAAAGAATAAGCGCTCTACGAATTCCAATTTTGTGGGTCATCGGGGGAAGTCCTCCTAATCGTTGGGGTAAAGGTTTTAAGCGGTGAGATTAGCTCTCAAGGTTTTCTTCATCTGCCACGCAGGATTTCAGTGAGAAACGAATATAGCGTAAGGCGAACCTCTCGCGCGCAATCCGGTTAATAAAAGGCCAGTGTTAAGCCCGGTTTCAAACTGCCCGAAACCGCTACCGCGCCTGACCGCCTTCCAAGCGCCGCATTATATATCATTGAAGATGCTTTGCATCCAATTAAACCCGGGCCGGAGCGATAAATTTTCGTGACGCAGGCTTTATTTCTCAGACCCATTTTGGTATATGGTTTCAGTCTGAAACTTTGCACATCTGGAAGGGTGACGGGAATTTTTTTAGCTGTTGCGGTCTGCTTGTGGCCTGAAGATTCGGGCCTCCGAGGAAATAAACATGGGTATTCGCAAGTACAGCGATGCGGAGATAGAGGCTTTTACACAGGAGGTCTTGCGCGACAGCTTCTGCGTCCTGAAGGGCCATTTTTCTGCCGCGACGCTCAACGCATGGCGCGAGGCTTTCACGCCTCTGCTTGAGACTCACATCGCGCGCGAGGGCCATCTCTTCAACAGAGGGCCGGGCCGTTTCTACGTCACGCTTCCTTTCGCGGAGCCTTTCGCTGACCCGTCCGTATACGAAGACGAGGACGTGCTGGCCATAGTCCAGCGACTGGTCGGAGAGGACGCCACACTTGTACAACTGGCAACCGATACTCCCGTCCTCGGCTCGGACTATCAGGATATACACAGGGACGCGCCGCCGCTCTTTCCTGAGACGGGAGAGGAAACGCCCCCCTTTCAGTTGGCCGTCAACTTCCCGCTCGTTGACGTTGACATTGAGAACGGGCCGTTCGAGGTAGCGCGCGGGACGCACATGATGCCTAAATCGGAAGCCCTGCGGCTGGTAGAAGCCGGCGAGATAAAGCTTGAGCCCCTGACTATGCGGTTGGGCGACGTGATGATTCGTGACGTGCGGAGCCTGCACAGAGGCACGCCGAACCGTACAAACGTGCCGCGCCCCATGGTCGTCATAGGCTACAGCCGCCGTTGGCTGTTCCGACCGGAGGTGTCTATACACGTGCCTAGGGCTGCGCTCGAAACAATGTCGGAGCGCGCGCGCTTTCTGCTTCGCTTCAACCCCGTAGTCAACTCGCTTGACGACGTGCCGGATACGGAAGTCTATCAATCATTCGCTTACTGACCGGGCAGAGCTTTCAAGGGGAAAGCTCAAGTTCGATTAAGGGGCCGCGCTTGGAGAAGGTTACATATTTTGGCCGGGTCGGTTGCGTGCGCTTGTTCAACGGAACCGTAGAGCTTATAGCCACGGTTGACGTTGGCCCGCGCATCATTCGCTACGGGTTTCCCGGCGAGGACAACATACTGGGAGAGCTGCCGGATGTCTCAATAGAGACGCCGCTCGGCCAATGGAAGCCCTGGGGCGGACACAGGCTCTGGACTGCGCCCGAAGCCAACCCGCGCAGCTACGTGCCGGACAACGCGCCCGTCGAGTACAGGCCCGAAGGAAAGCACGGCGTGCACCTCACCCAGCAGGTCGAGCGCGAGACGGGCATTCAAAAGGAGCTTACAATCACGCTCGACGACGAAGGCTCGCGCGTACGCGTCCGTCACGTCATCACGAATCGAAATCTTTGGGCGATAGATGTTGCGCCGTGGGCCATCACAAACATGAATGCGGGCGGCACGGCGATTCTGCCGCAGGAGCCGTATCGCTCGTGGGACGAATACCTGTTGCCCGCTAGACCCTTTGTTCTGTGGCACTACACGGACTTGAGCGACCCGCGCTGGACAATCGGCTCAAGGTACGTTCGTCTGAGGTCGGACGAGCAGCAGACCGCGCCTCAGAAGGCAGGCATCTTGAACAAGCAGGGCTGGGCCGGTTACTACCGTCACGGGACACTCTTCATAAAACGGTTCGATTACGAAGAAGGGGCCGATTATCCTGACTACGGGAGCAACGCGGAAGTCTACACGGGCGGCTCGACTATGGAGGTGGAAAGCCTGTCGCCCATACGCCGCCTTGAGCCCGGTGAGTCGGCGCTGCACGTGGAAAACTGGGAGTTGTTCCCGAACGTGAAGCTCGGCTCAACCGAAGATGAGATTGAGGCTGCAATCGGCCCACTGCTTAAATCGGAATGAGCATGTAGCGCGCCCGGAATCTTATGTATAAGAGCGCCTCAAATTAGGGCGCGCGCATCTGCCTTGCGCATCTGAAGCCGTAAGCTTATCCTGTCTTTGAACTCCCTGCTCGACTCTTTTTTTCATGCATTTTCCACCTGACACTCTGAAGAGCTTTATGCTCAAATCTCTGGCTTCTGTTTTCATTAGCGCGCTGCTTTTGTCTTCAGCAGCAGCCCAGCAGCCGACTTCCAGCCCCGCGCCGCAGCGCACGGGCCGCACCTATAGCGGCGCTGATTCAGGTAAAGCCCCGCCCGCGCCGGGGCCGCAAGCGCCTTCGCCCGTGACCTTCACGGACATAACTGCGCTCGCGGGAATCAACTTCAAGCACGCGGCTTCGGTAACTTCGCAGAAGTACCTGCTTGAGGCGATGGGCGGCGGCGTGGCTTTGTTAGATTACGACTCGGACGGGCGGCTCGACATATACTTTACCAACGGAGCGCGCCTCTCAGACCCTATGCCGGGCGGCGCTGTGCCGGATAAGCAGGACGCCAAGTACTGGAATCGTCTTTACAGGCAGAAGGCGGACGGGAAATTCGAGGACGTAACGGAGCGCGCGGGTGTGCGAGGCGCGGGCTACTCCATGGGAGCGGCTGCGGCGGATTATGACAACGACGGCCTAGTAGACCTTTACGTGACCGGCTACGGCTCGAATATTCTGTATCGCAATCGGGGCGACGGAACGTTTGAGGACGTGACGAAGCGCGCGGGCGTGGCGGGCTCAGGCTGGTCAACGAGCGCGGGTTGGCTCGACTACGACCGCGACGGCAGATTAGACCTCTTCGTTGCGCGCTACATGGAATGGGATTTCCAGCGCGGCTCGCTCTACTGCGGAGACACTAGGCCGGGCTTTCGGGCTTATTGCCACCCCGACAATTTCAAGGGAGCGTCTAACCTGCTCTTTCGTCAAAAGGCGGACGGCACATTCGAGGACGTGAGCGCGTCGTCGAAAATCTATGACCCCGAAGGGAAAGGCTTGGGCGTAGCATTCGCGGATTTCGACAACAACGGGTGGACGGACGTGTTCGTGGCAAACGACAGCATCAGGCAGTCGCTCTATCGCAATCGCGGCGACGGGACATTCGAGGACGTGGCGCTCATGGCCGGGGCGGGCTTCGATGAGAACGGAAAGACTTTCGCGGGCATGGGCGTTGACGCAGCCGATTATGATAATGACGGCCAGATGGATGTCATCATCACAGCGCTGTCGAACGAGACTTACCCGCTCTTTCGCAACAACGGCGACGGGACTTTTACCTACACCACAGGCACTTCGGCAGTAGGCCAGATTTCCTTGCTTTATACTGGCTGGGGAACCCGTTTTATAGACGCGGACAACGACGGCTGGCGAGATATTTTCGTGGCGCAGGGGCACGTGCTGGACACTATAGAAAAGACGCACAGCTATCTTAAGTACAGGCAAGCGCCGCTACTGATGCGCAACACCGGGAAGGGATTCGTGAACGTTTCGGCCACAGCCGGACAGCCCTTTTCGGCGGGGCTCGCGGCGCGCGGCGCTGCCTTCGGAGACATTGATAACGACGGCGATACGGACGTTATCTTAGGCGTGCTGGACGGAGCGCCCGTGCTGCTGCGTAATGACGGCACGCGAAACCACTGGCTCGGCGTGACGCTCGCGGGAGCGAAGTCCAACCGGCAGGGGGCGGGCGCTCGCGTGACTATTGTTGACGGGGCGGGGCGCAGGCAGGTGATTGATGCGAGCGCTGCGGGCAGCTATCTTTCATCGAATGACAAACGCTTACTCTTCGGGCTGGGCGCGGCGACGGGCGTGAGCTTTCTGGAAGTGCGCTGGCCCACGAACAAGACGCAGCGCGTCAACAATCCGCCGATTGACCGCTATCTGACGATTAACGAAAGCGATGCTAAATAACCTGAAGGCGGCATGCAGGTCAGCACTGACCTGCTTTCAAATCCTGCTCGCACTCCTGCTGCTTATTCAGCCGCAGCCGTCTCTCTTGGCGCAGCAGCAGGGAATGGGAGGCGTCTCTACGGGGGCCGCCGCCACTTACACTTCGCGCCGCACCGTTGACATAGTTGACCCGAAAGCCCCTGTCATCTTCGAGGACGTGACGACGCAGACGGGGCTAGGCAGATTCAGGCATCGTTCGGGCGCGCCTCAGAAGGACTACATCGTAGAGACGCCTTCGGGAGGCGTTGCCGTCTTCGATTATGACGGCGACCGCCTGCCGGACATATACCTTCTCAACGGCTCGACGCTGGCGGCCATGCAGGGCAAAGAGACGCCGCCGCGCGCCGCGCTCTTTCGCAACCGTGGCAATTGGCAGTTTGAAGAGGTGACTGAAAAGGCGGGAGTGGCCAACGAGCGCTGGGGGATGGGCGTCGCCGCAGGCGATTATGATAATGACGGCGACACGGACATCTTCGTGGGCAACTACGGCGTCTCGCGGCTTTATCGCAACAACGGCAACGGAACCTTCACGGACGTAGCCGAGCAGCTTGGCGTGGCAAGAAAGGGCTGGAGCACGGGCGCTACCTTCGGGGATTATGACAGGGACGGCAGGCTGGATTTATTTGTGCCCGGTTACGTAGAGTTCGATTTCAACAACCCGCCTCCGAGCCCGAACGATACGGGCAAGCAGGGAAGCCTTAATCAAACCTTCTGCCAGTTTCGCGGCATGCCCGTCCTGTGCGGGCCTCGCGGCCTGAAGGGCGAGAACGATACGCTCTATCACCAGAAAAGCGACGGCACATTCGAGGACGTGAGCGTCAAGGCCGGAGTCAATGACCCCGGCCGGTATTACGGCTTCGCTTCCGTCTTCATACACGCTGACGACGACGACCTGCCGGACTTGATAGTCATAAACGACTCAACGCCGAACCTGCTCTACATCAACAAGGGCAACGGGACTTTTGAAGAGACGGGCTACGTTTCCGGCATGGCCCTGAACGAGCAGGGGCGCGAGCAGGCAGGGATGGGCGTGGCCGTAGGCGATTACAACTCGGACGGGCGCGTAGATTTTTACGTGACCAACTTTTCAGACGACACAAACACTCTGCGCCGCAACGACGGCGACGGCATCTTTACGGACGTGACGCTTCAGTCGGGACACGGCGAAGTGACTATGCCGTTTCTGGGCTGGGGGACGTGCTTCGTTGATTACGACAACGACGGCTGGCTGGACTTGCTGGTGGCGAACGGCCACGTCTATCCGGCTGTGGACAAATTCCAGTGGGGCACCAGCTTCGCCCAGCAGCCGCTACTGTTTCGCAATCTTGCGAACGGCAGGTTCGAGCGCGTGGGCGCTGCGCCCGGAAGCGGCCTTGCGCGCGCGTGGCCAGCTCGCGGCCTTGCCGTAGGCGACCTTGACGGCGATGGTCAGGTGGATGCCGTCTTTAATAATGTAGACACAGCGCCGGCTGTGCTGCGAAACGTGACGAAGCGCGCGGGTCACTGGTTATCTTTGCGGCTGGTCGGAGACGTGGCTAAGAAGAGTCCGAAGGATGCCACGGGCGCTCGCGCCTTTCTGACTATAGGGAAGGAGCGCCGCCGTCTGGATGTCTTTAGCGGGGCAAGCTACGGCTCGCAGAATGATTCGCGGCTTCACTTCGGACTGGGCGCGGCGACTCGCGTTGATAAGCTGGAAGTCAGGTGGCCCGGCGGCGCTATAGAAACCTTTGAAGTGCAGGGCGTGGACAGGGTGCTGACGCTAGTGGAAGGGAAAGGAACAGTCAGGGGAAAATGAAGCGAGCTTTGTCCTGCAAGATTGGCGTATGGCGCGGCTGGCTGTCATGTTAAAATCGCGGTCAGGGAAAGAGCTACGGCGAAACTCAAGGCCGCAGGCAGAATTGAATTCGTAGACAAACAATTCGGACAGGCGAGGGAAGGAGATGTGACGTATGAGGACTCTGCTCAGATTCCTGTTACTGGGTGCCGCTACTGTCGCGTTCTCGTCTGCGCTTTCACCTCTGGTCTACGGCCAAACCGCCCAGCAGCAGATGGCAGAGGCCAAGCGACGGGAGGCGGAGCGCAGGGCCGGTGAAGACGAGCGGCGCATAGCCGCATGGGAGTTGAGGATGGCGGAAGTCCGCAGGCCGCCTACTCAAAGACGAGACGCGACACTCGCCTACACTCAAATCAGAGAAGATTACAAGCAGATACAGATAGTCAACAACGAGCTTGCGCGCGCGGTCGAATCAAGCCCCACGCTCGACCTGAAGAACATAGAAAAGTCTGTGTCGGAGATAAAGAAGCGCGCGCTTCGGCTCAAAGAGAACCTGATGCTGCCCGAAGCCGGAAAGCCGCAGGAGCAGCGCCAGAGGCCGGAAATCGCCGCGACTGCCAAACAGATGAAGTCGGCGCTGGTGGTGCTGGACAATCTGATAATGGAGTTCGTCAATAACTCCATCTTCAACCAGTCCAAGACGGTTGACCTTCAGCAGGCTACAAAAGCCCGGCTTGCTCTGGACGAGATAATAGAGCTGAGCGAGCAGATAAAGAAGTGCGGCGAGAAGCTGAAAAGCCTCGCCCAGAAGACGCAGTAAGCCTTCGCTATAATTTCGTATTAAATTAAGTTCTGCCCACGCCGAGCGCGTCTGCCACGCGGTTGATGTAGTTGAACCACGATGCTATGAGCGTGATTTGGAGAATGGCCCGGTCGTCGAAGCCTGACGCGCGCAGGCGCACGTGGTCTTCCTCTGTGATGCGTGTGGCGTCTCGCGTCAACTGCGAGACGTAGTCCAGCATCACCTTGTCCTGCTCTGAGATTGGCGCAGACCTGTAATCCTCCTGCAAAGCCCTGACCATCTCTTCGTCCAGCGTGACCCTACGCAGAAACTCTGCGTGAGACTCGATTCAATAATGGCACCTGTTGGTGACGGAGACGACCGTGGTAATCATCTCGTGCTGGGCGCGCGTGAGCGGCAGCTCCTTTGACATCAGCACGCCGAAGGTGGCGAAGGCGTGATGAAGTGCTTCGGGGATGAGGCTGTGCGAGGCGACTATGCCGGATGATTCGCCGTCGGGCGTAGGATGCACCGGCTCCGCGTACTCAATCGGGTAAAGCCCGCGTTGCGCTTCCATGGCCTTGCGCAGTTTCTCGTCCGCTTCATCGAAGGGAATGGTCTTAATCCATGTCATATAAAACGAGCGTCTCCTTTTTTAATCCGCACGGGGCTGCGCGGGACGCCTGCGTCGAAACAGCAGGTGGTAAATGGGAAGGCCCAGAGCTACGACCAGAAGGCCAAGAAAAGCCTGCCCCGGATTATTGCCCGCCAGAAGAATCAGAAGCAAGAGAATCAGCAGCAGAAAGATGACAGGCGTCAACGGATAACCGGGCGTCAGGTATTTCACCCCCGGCGCGTTGCGACGACGCAGCAGGAAGAGCGCCGCCACCGTCAGCCCTATAAAGATGAGCACGACGAAGACGAAGTAGGCTACGATTTGGTCAAAGGTGCCTAGCAGAACCAGCAGCGATGAGAGCGCGGCCTGCAAAGCTATGGCGCGCGCGGGCGTGCCGAAGCGAGGATGCAGGTGCGCGACCGATTTGAGGAATACGCCGTCTCGCGCCATTGCGAAGTAGACGCGCGGGGCGGCCATCATGAACGCGGCCATGCTGCCGAGCACCGTGATGACTATAATCCCTGAGAAGATTTGTCCCCCGGCGCGACCGAACAGAGCTTCACCGGCCTGCGCCGCGAAAGTCTCGCCTGAAGCGACGCGCTCAATCGGCACCAGATAGATGAAGACAAGGCTCACTAGCAGGTAAGCGAGCGTGACCACAAGGACGCCGTAAGTGAGCGCCTTCGGCAGAGTCTTTTCGGGAGAGCGCACTTCTCCGGCCACCTTACTCACGTCCCACCAGCCGCCGAAAGAGAAGAAGGCCGCGACCATTCCTCCTGCCAGCGCTCCCAGAAGCGGGACGGATTGCGCGGGCCTCTCCACGAAGGGCGTAAAGTTCGACCAATCGCCAAGACCCAATCCCAACCCCCAGACCAGCAGGAAGAGCAGCGAGCCCAGCTTGAAGACAGTGAGCCACGAGACGAGCCACGCGCCCAGTTTGAGTCCGCGAATGTTTATGGCCGCAAGGATGATTATGGTTAAGACAGCCACGGCTTTAACGCCAAGTGGCGAGAGCTTGAGCATGTAACCGGTGTAGGAGCCGAGCCCGACGGCGAGCGCAGCCGTCAGTCCGGGGTCTACTACCAGCATGGCCATCCAGCCGTAAAGAAAGGCGAGCCCCGGCCCGTAGGCTTCGCGCAGGTAAACGTAGCCGCCGCCCGCCTCCGGATATCTGGCGGCAAGCTCTCCGTAACAGAGCGCGCCGCAAAGAGCCATCAGGCCCATCACCAGCCAGACCACGAGCAGCCAGAAAGGCGAAGCGAGCGATTTTATCATCCCTGCCGGTGTGAGAAAGATGCCTACGCCTATGACTTCGCCCACGACAAGCGTGATGGCTGTGCCCAGACCTATCTGACGCTTAAGCTCATTGCGAGTTTCCACTAATCGCCGCCTCTCCGGTCTTGCTTCAGAACGTCACGCGCGCGGCTAACTGGAAGGCGCGCGGGCCGCCCGAGCCGAAGACGCCGCCCGCAGTCGTCACGGGCTGGCCGAAGCTGGACGAGCGCAGAAAGCCCGGATTGGCCGGGTCGTTGCTGTCTCGCACCAGCACGTTCTGAAAGCCTGAATAGTTCACGTTCGAAACGCCCAGAATGTTCGTCACGTTGAAGAGATTGAAGACCTCCACGATTGGCTCGACACTGAGGCGCTCGCCAAACCTGAAGATTTTAGAGACGCGAACGTCCAGCGAGTTGAAGCTGTCATTAAAGCGCGCGTCGTCGCGTACCAGAGGAAGAGGCTGACCGCCGACTCCGCCCGCGTTGTTCACTTCTCGAATGAAGGCGTTCAGCTCCGCGCCGCTACTGAAAATTCTCCCGCCCGCGTTGCGCTGCAAAACCGGGATACGAGAGCTTGCGTCCGGCAACAGTATGTCCAAGGGGACGCCTGACGCTACTGTCCAGAGTGGCGAGACGCGAAAGCCAAAGGGCGCGTCGAAGACGCCCGCGAAAGTGAAGCGGTGGCGCTGGTCGTTCGGCGTCGGGCCGTATTCGAGTTGCAGGTTGTTCGGATTGACAGGCCCGTTGGAGAAGGGAATCTGGTCGTCGTTGGCGTAATTGAAGGCTTTGGAGAGCGCGTAGGATGCGCGAAACTGAAAACGGTCGGTATAGCGCTTCTCTACGCTTACGAGCAGCCCGTCATACTTTGTCTTCACGCTCGACTCAAGATTCTTAACGAGGTCAGGGCCGCCGACTACCGGATTAAAGACCTGTCCTATCGTGCGGCCTATGATGAAGTGCGTGCCGAAGTTGTGCAGGTAGTCCACGCGCAGAACGTAGTCGCCCAGAAACTGCTGCTGAAATCCTATGTTCGTCTGCTGCACCATGGGATTTTCGAGCCCGTTGTCTATGATGTTGATGCCGCCAGCGCCAGCGCCCGGCAGCACAAATCCCGTGAAGGGATTCAAGAGCGTCGGCGCACCCGGCGGGAACTGCCCGCACGCCGGATTGAAGAGGCACTGCGGAGGAATAAAGAAGAGGTTCCCCGCGCGTACTTCAACCGGGAGCGCGCGCCCGTCCAAACCACGCTCAAGCGAGATGATTTCCAGCGTCACGCGGTCGTAGTAGATGCCGTAGCCCCCGTGTATGCTCGTGTCCCCGTCAGCCGTGGCCCAGTTAAAGCCCACCCTCGGCGCGAAGTTGTTCCTGTCTCGCTCGCGCCGCCCGCGCAGGAAGGGAAGCACAAGCGGATTAATCTCATCATAGCGGCTGATGTTTTTTACATCCGTGTCCAGTTCGTAACGCAAGCCGAGGTTGAGCGTCAGACGCGGCGTGACTCTCCAGTCGTCCTGCACGTAGGCTGCTATGTAGTTGTTGTTGGCATCCGGTATGAGGAGCGGCCTTTCGGGCACGGCGCTTCTGAGGGTGACCGCAAACAGCAGGTCGTTGTCATCAACACGACCGTCGCCGTTCCGGTCAAAGTCTGGAAAATCCTCTATAAGCTCGACGCGGCCCTGCCGGAAAACACCTAGGTTGAAATCCGAGCGAACGTTCTGAAACTCGAAGCCGAAGTTGAGCATGTGATTGGCGCGCAGCATCGTCAGAGAGTCGCTGAGCTGAAAGCGCTTCTGGCGTGTCTGCTGCGGGACGCGAAACGATGCGCCGTCCTGTATGCTCGGAAAAGTCAGTTGCACGCCGGGCTCAACCGGCTCCGTCACGTTGGAGAAGGTGTTGTAGCTGAGCTTGAAGCTGTTGACCATGTAGGGCGAGAGCAGTCGCGTGTAGTCGAAGAGGAACGAGTGCGTGTGATTGCGCCCTGCCTGTCGCTGCGTGGCCGAGCCTATGGAGCGTATGAGCGAGCTTGCCGCCACGTCGTCCGCGCGTTGAAGCGAATAGCGGAAAGTGAGTGAGTCGAGGTTCGTGGGCTTCCAGTCGAGCCGCTCCGTAGAGAGCAGGTCGTTTAGCGGAGCTTCCGCGAAGCCGCGACGAATGATGCGTGCCGCAGTGTCGCGCCTTCCCACCAGCACCGCGCCGTCCTGATTGCGATATTCGACCGAGCCGAAGAAGAAGAGCTTGTCTTTCTTCAACGGGCCGCCCAGCGTAAAAGAGTATTGCTGGCGGTCAAAGGGCGGCTCGTCCTCTACGGCCGCGCGGTCAAAGGTGGCGGGCAAGCCTTGCAGGCGACGGTCGCGGAAGAAGAAGGAAGCCGAGCCTCGCCACTCGTTCGTACCCGACTTGGTGACGATGTTGATTACGGACGAGCCTGAGCGCCCAAGGCTCGCGTCGAAGCGGTTCGTGGCAATCTGAAACTCTTGCACGGCGTCCTGCGAGACGTTCTGCACAGAGCCGCCCACTACGTCGTCGTTCGTGTCCGCTCCGTCAACGGTGACGCTGCCGCCCCGGCCCAGTTGTCCTGCCGATGAGATGACGATTGTGTTCGACTTCGTAGGGTCGAAGTTAGGCGCGGGCGCATTGCCGGGCGTCAGGAGCGCAAGCTCAAGAAAGTTTCTACCGTTGAGCGGCAGATTCCTTATCTCTCGCTCGTCAACCACCCGGTCAACTTTTGACGAGACGGTATCCACTAGCGGGGTGTAGTCACTAAAATCATCCAACACTGCCCCGATAGCGGCCAATTCAAGCGCTATGTCGAGCTTAAACGTCTGGCCCACCAGCAGCGTGACCGGCGATGCTGAAACTCTGGCGGAAAATCCAGTAGCTTCTACTCCGACTTCATATTCGCCCGGCTGTAGATTCGTGAAAGCGTAAGCGCCTTCGTCATTCGTCAGGGTTTCGCGCGTTGCGCCCGTGGCTGTGTGCGTCACGCGCACTGTTGCGCCGGGCACGCGTGCGCCCACAGGGTCTGTCACGACGCCTTTGATGGTGGCTGCGGCAAGCTGCTGCGCGCGAAAGTCCGTCGCAGTCCCGAACAAGATGAGCAGGCACGCGAAGAGCGCGAAAATGTTCTTCAGTCTCATTAATCCTCTCTGTAGATATTTCGGAATGATGATGTTCAAATTGTATGAAGCACGGAATCGGGCCGGAGCTATGCTTTACTGCCGCGTGCCTATTAAGGTTTTGATTAGCTCTACCTCTTTCCGGCTGAAAGGCGTTCCGTCAGGACGGAAGATGTCGTGGAACCAGACGGGCGGCTCGTCAACGCCGGGCAGGGGCGTGTCCCAAGCGAAGATGGTGTTGGTCTTTCCCTTGACCAGCCCCCAGTTAATCGCGCCGACACGGTAACGCTTGAAGACGGGCAGGTTCGTCTCAAACAGGCTGTTGCGCGTGCGAGCCATGTACTCGGTGCAGACGAGGGGGCGGCCCATCTTCCGCAGCTCTTTTATCTGCGCTTCGAGCCCGTCCGCAGGGCCGTAGTTATGAAAGGTGATGATGTCGGATTCTCCGAACATGACTTCGTTACTCATGGGATGGTCGTGCCACCAGCCAGCCGTCAAGGGCTGCGACGGGTCGGCCTGCTTGGCCCACTCGAAGACCTTCTTTAAGAGCGGAACCACCGCGTCCATGTAGCCGGAGTTGGACGGCTCGTTGAACAAGTCCCACGCCAGCACCCTTCTGTCTTTGCCGAAAGTCTTGAGCAGGTCTTTCGTGTAACCCTCAAGCCCGCCCCACGTGCGAGAGTCGAAGAGGCGCTTCGTGCCGGGCGCGCGTACCCAGCCGGAATTATGTACGCCGGGCTTGGGCGCGGGCTGCTTGCCGGGCTGGGGGTCGTCGTTCCAGCAGGAGTCGAAGAGGACGAATATAGTTCTGATGTGATGTTTGTCTGCTATCTCAAGGTACTCGTTGATGCGTTTACGAAAGCCTGCGGCGTCCTGCTCCCAAGGGATGTTGTGCAGGTAGACGCGCATGGTATTCATCCCCAACTGCTCTGCGTAACCAAGCTCACGGTCAATCGTGCGCGGGTCAAAGGTGTCGGCCTGCCACATCTCCAACTGGTTGATGGCGGTGCTGGGGATGAAGTTGGAGCCAACGAGCCACGGCTGCTGGCTGTACCAGAGGTTGGCCTGCTCTTTAGACCAGCGCGGCGCGGCCTGAGCCGTCACCGAGAACAACAGCACAAAAATGAGCGCGAATCTTTTCATAAGATTTTCTCTAAAGAATTGAATCATCGGCTCATTTCTTCATTGAATCAATGAGCCGGTGAACAGATGAATCAATTTCTCAGGGGTTGGGCGCCACGCGCAGCCATTCAAATCTGCCCGAAGCGCCTTCAGCGCCCCCGACCGTAAGGGCCACGCGCACGCCTTCAAGATAGCCGCCGCTCACCGGCTCGCCAATCTCTTTCCACTCGCGCCCGTCTATGCTGTAAGCGAAGCGATAATCATGGCCTTCTTTGACCGTCATCCTGAGATGTAGAAAGCGCGCGGCAGGAGCGTTCAAGGTCGTTAAGATTTGATGCCGCTTTGCTTCGCGCTTGTAAATCAGGATTTTCCCGCCGCCCGCCATGACGCCGAGCGCGTCGCTGCGACCGTTGTAGGCGGAGAGCCCTGCGAGCGTCCCCGGCTTCGTGCTTAAATCAACCAACGTCGTAGCTACGTAATCCGCGCTCGTCGTAGGCTGAGAGAGAACGGCGCTGATGGGGTCTTTGGCCTGACCGCTCGCGGGCGACAGCGTCAGGCGGCCTCCCCTTTCCGTCTCTATGCGTATCACGGGCTCGTTCGCCTGCGGCCATTGCCAGCCGGGCTTAAGCTCTGGGCCGTCGAATTCATCGAAGAAGGAGCCCTTTGAGGCACGAACGCCCGCGACCGGCATCAGGGGAGGGCGAGCGCCCGGCCCCTTCCCGGCGTTGATGCTGGGCCAGCCATTGGGGCCGTCCCACTTTATCTCGTCCAGCAGCGCCTCGCGTCCAATATAAAAAGCTTCCTCGCCCTGCCTGTACGCGTGATAAAGCAGAAGGTCGCGCCCCTGTTCGTCCGTCACTATGCTGCCGTGGCCGGGACATTGCCAGAGCTGATTCTCGGCAAGGATAGGATTGGCCGGATTCTTTTCCCACGGGCCCAGAAGCTTGCGCGCGCGAGCTACGCCTAGAGCGTAATTGCAGCGACGACCGCAGCAGGCGTTGCCCGAGTAGAAGAGATAGAACCAGTCGCCGCGCTTGAGGACGAATGCTCCTTCGACCACGCCGCCTTCCCACGACTTGGGGTCGTTGCGAAACAGCTCTTTCTTATCGCCTACCAGCTTCGTGCCGTCCGCGCTCAGCATCTGCGCCCAGAGCGGCGTGGGCTTCTCGCGGCTGTTGCCGTCCTCTTTCCAGATTAGGTATCGGTTGCCTTTCTCATCCGTCACGGCCATCGCATCAATCGAGCCTATCTCCTGACAGACGAGCGGGCCGTGGTCAGTGTACGGCCCCGCCGCCGTTTCGCTCGAAGCGACCGCGACGCAAAGCGGCCCGCCCCGCTTACGGGCCGTGTAGTAGACGAAGTAGCGGCCACGGTCATAAGAGATTTCAGGAGCCCAGAAGTTGCCTTGAGTCCAATCAGGCCGCTTCTTAAAGACTGCTCCGACCACTTCCCAGTTAACCATGTCGAGCGAGTGCAGTATGGGAAACTCAGGTGCCCACTCGCCCGAAGTGGCCGTGGCATAGTAGTCCTTGCCGACTCTTATCACGGAAGGGTCTGGATAGTCGCCCGCGATGACAGGATTCTCATAAGCGGCCTGTTGCTGCTGCTGCGCCTCAGCGAACGGCAGCGCGGCGAGTAACAGCAGGACTGCGAGCGCCGCCTTCATCATTCGGCGCGGGTGTTGCGAGTGCTTCATCTTTTAATCCCTTTGCCTTCGACTACTACTACATAGGTGTTGAGCGGGAGGTTCGTGAGCCTGTCAACCGCTCCGCTTGGCCAGCGAATCTCTACGCTCTCGAACTTGGCGGCGCGTCCTATGCCCAGAATCTCGCGCGGGTCGTGAGACGCAAGGTAGCTGCCGCCGCTAGTCTTGAGCCGTGTCCACTTCGCGCCGCCCGCCGCGCGCCACGTTATCAAAGCACCGGCGGCCGACGCGTTGCTCTTCGTTGCCACAAGCTGAAGCCCGAGCCAGTTGTTACGGTTGCCGCCCTCGTTACGCAGGAGCAGTGGCGCTTCGCCGTTGTTCGAGATGAGCGCGTCTAAGTCTCCGTCATTGTCGTAATCGCCCACGGTCATGCCGCGCGCCGGGTAATCCCTGCCGAAGGCCGCGCCCGATTGCGCGCTCACGTTCCTGAAGACGCGGCCCGTGTTCTCGAACATCAAAAGCGGCTCGCGGTACTTGACGCTGGAAACCTGCGCGTCAATCATATCGTCCGGGTGGCCGTTGGCGAGTAAAATGTCCGGGTCGCCGTCGTTGTCGTAGTCGAAGAACTTCAGCCCCCAACCGCTCAGCAGCCGCGTCGCCTGTCCGATTTCCCCGGCCTCGTCCGCAAATGTCATATCCTTCTGGTTGCGATAGAGGCTGAACAATTCCTGGTCTATGTTGGCTACGAACAGGTCTTGCCAGCCGTCGCCGTCATAGTCCGCAGCGTCCACGCCCATTCCGGAGCGCGGCTTTCCAGCCTCGCTGTACGCCACGCCCGCCAGCAGCCCCACCTCTTCAAACTTTCCATTCCCCTTGTTGAGAAAGAGAAAGTTCTCGACCGTGTCGTTGGCCACGAACAAGTCCATCAAGCCATCGTTGTTAACATCGGTCGCCACCGCGCCGAAGGATTTGCCGGGCGAGTTTGCGATTCCCGATTCACGGCTCACGTCCCTGAAGGTGCCGTCGCCGTTGTTGCGAAAGAGCCGGCTCGGACTCGGCTTGAAGATGCGAGGGATGCAGTAGTAGGTGCGGTTCAACCGGCTGTCCGTGCAGAGAGCGTTCTGCGACTTGTTGTAGAAGACGAAGCTTGAGACGAAGAGGTCTAGCCGCCCGTCATTATCAAAGTCGAACCAGACGGCGCAGGTTGACCATCCGGGCGCACCGACCTGCGCCTTTTCAGTCACGTCCGTAAAAGTGGCGTCGCCGTTGTTGCGGTAAAGAATATTGCCGCCGTAGCCGGTGACGTATATGTCCACGCGACCGTCGCCGTCATAGTCGCCCGCAGCCGCTCCCATCCCGAAGCCTCTTCCCGCTACGCCCGCCTTCTCAGTCACGTCCGTAAAAGTGCCGTTGCGATTGTTTCTATAGAGCGCATTCCTGAGCGGCACGCGCGGCGTGAAGAAATCCGACTGGCCGCTATTGACCAAATAGATGTCCATCCAGCCGTCGCCGTCGTAATCTAAAAAGGCGCAGCCCGCCCCGACCGTCTCCGGCAGATAACGCTCCGGCGAGCGAGCGTTGTCGTGCTTCCAAGTGATGCCGCTAGACCTTGACGGTATCTCCTCGAACATCACAACGGCAGGCGCAGTCTTCTGCCCGCGTGCGTTTTCAGGCGGCAGGAAGAGCGCGAGCAGCAGCAGTGCCGCTAAAAATGATAGTCCCTTAAGATTCACAAAAAAGAGTTGCCCCACGAGTGTTCGGTGCAGGCTCCGTGATGATGATAGTATAGTAATTCCTGAACGGTTATAACAGCATGACGCCGGTTTCGGCCTGTAGCCTTCCAACCGGGGGACACGGGCGAACCGAGTCCTGAATATACTCTTAACATAGATTCAAAGTTTCCGGCTGCGCCTTATGATAAAAGGGCCGTCTCATACACACACGAGCTTTCCTCAAAAGGCTCTGGCGTTGTTCTTCATCTACGGGTGTCTGATGTTTGCGACGCCGGTTAAAGCTGCGGCGCAGCAGAACGTCTCCAACTACGACCGGCTGGAGCGCGCGGCCGGCATGATTAGCGCCGGGCAACTGTCTAGCGCCGAGGGAGAGCTTAATGCCGTCCTCAGACGCTCGCCGCAGGACGCCAACGCGCTCAACCTGCTGGGCGTGGTGCGCGCTCAGCAGCAGCGCAACGCGGAAGCCGAACAGCTTTTCCTTCGCGCAGTCAAATCCGCGCCGACTCTGATTGGCGCTTATCTGAACCTCGCGCGTCTTTACCTTGAGCTTGAAAAAACAGACCGGGCGCTCTGGGCATTCACCGAGGCCGTAAAGCTTTCGCCCGAAGACCCGGACATCAATCTTAACCTCGCGCTAATCTACGAGAGAAGGCGAGAGTACGAGCGCGCGCTTGAGCAGTTGGCAAAGATACCTTCGTCGCAGATGGGAGGCGAGCACCTTTACGTGCTGATTAAAAGCCACCTCGGACTGAGCCATGTGACCGAAGCTCAGGCGCTAGCCTCGCCGCTCAAGCAGCCCGGAAGAGTGCCGCCCGAGATTGCAGCCGCCTTCGCCGCAGCCTTTGCCGAGCGCGAGCTTTACGACGACGCCATACAGATTCTGGAAGCGGCCAGACAGGGCAGCCAGCCATCTTTTGCCCTGCTCTATAATCTGGGCACGGGCTACTACCGCAAGCGTGACTTCACCCGCGCCGAGCAATATTACACGGAAGCGCTCGCCGCGAAACCGGATGACGTTGACACCCTTCGCGCGCTGGCCCGCGTGGCTCGCGCACAGGGCGAGATGGAGAAGGCTCTGGCCTACCTGCTTCGAGCGCGCAAGCTCGCGCCCAAATCCGAGCCGGTGCTTTATGACTTCGGCTGGACGGCCCTGAATCTGAACCTGCTGTTCGACGCCCTGCCCGTGCTTGAAGAGTTGCAACGCGCGCACCCGGATGAGCCGGGCTACCTGTACGCGCTGGGGATTGCGCGCTTGCAGAACGGCGAGGCCCAGAAGGCGGTTGATTTGATGAACCGCTTCATCAAATTGCGCCCGCAGGAGAGCGGTGGTTATTACGTGCTGGGCGCGGCGCTCTACGGGTTGAAGCAGTTCCCGCAGGCGCGCGCGATGCTGGAGCGAAGCTTGGAGCTTGCGCCCTACGCGGACGCGCAATATTACCTTGGGATGATTGCCTACAATGAAGGCGACGATGAGCGTGCGACGATGTGGCTGCAACGCGCGCTCAATACCGAGCCGAACTATCCGGCCGCGCACGCCGCGCTCGGCATGACTTATTCCAGACAGAAGAACTACAAGGCTGCGCGCGCGGAGCTTGAGCGGGCCATGCAGCTTAATCCGAAGGACGCCACTGCGGCCTACCAGTTGGGTCTGGTTTACGCGCGCCTCGGAGAGAAGGATTTGGCCCAGAGCATGTTCGCTACGGCCGACAAGCTGCGAGCCGAGAAGGAAAAAGAGAGCGCCGTGCGCTTCAGGTTGATTGACCCGCCGAAGTAAAAAGAAGCGCCCTGTCAATTTCAAGATTTGCAGATGACTCGTCGGAGGAAAACTATGCGTTTCAATCTGAAGTCCAGAGCACTTTTTATCGTCGTCATTCTTGTCGCAGCCGCCGCGCGCCTACCCGCGCAGGCTCTATACGAGATTCCACAAGGCGTGGAGACTCGCTGGGCCAGCCCGGAAAATCCTACCGGCGAGAGGGGAAAGGGCGGGCAGTCTATGGGAGGGCGCAAGGGCTCGCCCACCATAGCCATCAAGGCGGGCCAGAGCGCGGTGCTTGCCGAAGCGCGTGGCACCTCCGGCATGGTGCGCCGCATGTGGATGACCATTCCCGACCGCAGCCCGCAGATGCTGAGGGGGCTCAGGCTGGACATCTATTGGGACGGTGCACAGCGTCCGGCCGTGAGCGCTCCTTTGGGCGACTTCTTCGGCATAGGCTTGGGTCGCATGGCCACCTTCGAGTCCGCGCTTTTTTCAAACCCTGAAGGGCGCAGCTTTAACTCTGTCGTTCCTATGCCGTTCAGGACGGGAATGCGGATAGTGATGACGAACGAGAGCGGCAGAGACTTGCCGGAGCTTTTCTACGACATCAACTACACGCTGGGCGATAGGCATCCCGCGAACATGCTCTACTTCCACGCCCACTGGAGGCGCGAGAATCCTACTACCATTCAGCGCGACTACGAGATTCTTCCGATGGTCGAAGGCGAAGGCCGTTACCTTGGCACCAACATCGGCGTCATAGTTGACCAGAACACCTACTTCAACACTTGGTGGGGAGAGGGCGAAATCAAAATCTATCTGGACGGCGACAAGCAGTTTCCCACAATCGTAGGCACCGGGACGGAGGACTACATAGGCACGGCATGGGGACAGGGCCAGTTCGCCAATCTGTATCAGGGAAGCCCTGTGGCGGACGAGCGAGCCATGCGCTGGTGCTTCTACCGCTACCACGTAGTAGACCCCATATATTTTCGCAGGGACATACGAGTGACGATGCAGCAGATAGGCTACGTGGCAGACCACAGCCGGGGCGGGCTGGTCAGAACCGGTCGGCGCATCTACCGCGCCGGGCCGGGGCTGGTCGAAAAAGACCTGAGAGAGGACGGCAAGTTCGAGCGCTCGGACGACTGGTCTAGCTGCGCCTACTTCTACCTGAACAGGCCGGAGAACAACCTGCCCGCGCTGGAAGGGGCGGAAAAGCGGATGGCCGGATTATAAAGGGAGGCGCTCCCGGTTGCGCCTGTGGGCCAGATAGATATTGACATAAATTGACAGTCCTGCTATAAGCCGAGTGGTTAAGCGTTTACGTGACAGTTAAATTAGTCATTCCAAGTAGTTCTCTTCGACAAGTGAGTAAGCTTTCAGACCGCTTCTAGGATAGGCGGGCTGCACGTTCTCTTTGCAGCCATGCACCGGGAGGTTAAGCGCTTAACTTCCCGCATCCTTCGAAGCCTCATTTCCGGGCACGCCCGGAGATTGATTCGGCCTTTCAGCCAACGGGCCCATCGTTTTGACAACGGTCGAGTTTCTCAGGAGAGATCATGAAATCGAACAAGCTGATAGGGTTTGCCTTCCTCTTGCTGGCGCTGGTGTGCGCGCCGTCAGTCTTCGCGCAGAGCGACAGTGGAAGCATCACGGGAACTGTGACTGACCCCACGGGTGCCGTCGTTCCCAACGCGAAGGTCACGGCGACCAACCTGACCACCGGAGAGGTGCGTGAAACGACTACCTCCGACCAGGGAACATATACACTGCCGGAGCTGAAGGCCGCCCCGTATCGCCTGACGGCTGAGGCTCCCGGCTTCAAGACGACCGCCATGGACTCTGTGCAAGTGGCCGTGCAGGTCGTGCGCCGCGCAGACTTTCAACTTGAGATAGGGGAAGTGACCAACACAGTCACTGTCTCTGCCGACGCTGCGCCGGTGATTCAGACGGACACGCCCGTCAGGCAGACGAACGTGACGGAGCGACAGGTAAGGGAACTGCCGCTTCAGGTGAGCAGCGAGGCGGGCGGCCGCACGCCTCTCTCATTTATCTTTCTGGACAGCAACGTCACTTCCTCCGGCAACATAGGCAGTCAGGACAACCGTGGCACGAATGCTTCGCGCTTCCGCGTCGCGGGCGGTCAGGCGCTCGGCACGGAGATTCTGGTTGACGGCGCATCCACCTTCCGCGCTCAGGCCGGAACGAACTTCACGGAGATTGCGCCGGGGCCGAACGCCTTTCAGGAGTTCACGCTCAGCACCAGCACCTATTCGGCGGAGTTCGGTCGCTCATCGGGCGGCATAGTCAATTTCACCCTCAAGTCGGGCGGCAACGATTTCGGCGGCGAGGTCTACTGGCTGCACCGCAACGAGGCGCTCAACGCCAACTCCTTCTTCAATAATGCTACGGGTGTAGAGAGGCCGCGCGACCTTCAGCACGACTTCGGCTTCAACATCGGCGGGCCCGTCTTTTATCCGCGCTTCGGAATCGGGGACGGCTCTCCATTCGGGCTCTTGAGGAATCGCACCTTCTTCTTCTTCAACTACGAAGGCTACCGCTTCAGCCGCTCCGAGACGGTCAACATTTCCGTCCCGACCCTGAGAATGCGACAAGGCGACTTCGGTGAGCTGTTCACAGACCCGGACGTGCTCAAGCAGTTTCCCAACGGCGTGCAGATTTACGACCCCAGAAGCGGCACACCCGGCAATCGCTCGCCGTTTCCCGGCAACATCATTCCATCCACATCGTTCGACCCCGTAGGCTTGGCGATTCTTCGTACGTTGCCGGTGCCGACGCGTCCCGGCGTCTTCCGAAACTACACTGCGTCTACTACGAACCCGTTGACGATGAACAACGCGGTCTTGAAGATAGACCAGATAATAACGGACGCTCAGCGCCTCTCCTTCAGCTACTCGTTCCGCGAGAGCGGCTCGGTTGAAGGCGGCTTCCCGCGCTTCGCGTCTCCGCTTTATGCTTTCGGCCGCTACGATTTCGGCATCAAGTCATACATCGCGCGACTCTCGTATGACTGGACGGTTTCACCTACTATCATCAACCACTTCAACGCGGGCTTCACGCGCTCTGTAACAACCAGAAAGAATCCTGCGGTCGGAGCGTTCCCGGATGCGGTTGCGCTGGGCATCCCGGCGGGCTCTGTGCTTGGCGGAGCCTTCCCGGCAGTTGATTTTCCGGGCTACGGCGACCCCGGCACGTCAACGGACACACGCGCCTATCAGGGCATAGGCGGCTCGTTCTTTAACGACCTGCCGTTTGCGGATAACACGACTCAGTTCTCAGACACGCTGACATGGATTAAGGGGCGACACACGCTGAGGTTCGGCGGCGACATTAGATGGCAGCAGTTCAACGCGGCTCAGCTTCTGAGCCCCGGCGGCTGGTTCAACTTCCGGCATCTACAGACGGCCAACGTAGACACAAACGACCAGGGCTGGCCCATCGCCAGTCTCATCACGGGCGCGACCGAGTGGTCATTCAACAGCAGCAAGACGCTAGACCCCGGCTGGCGCTACTTCTACCCGGCCGTCTTCGTTCAGGACGACATAAAGCTCACGCAGAAATTGACGCTGAACTTAGGCTTGCGCTACGAGATTAGCTACCCGCGCACGGAGTCCGGCGGTCGCTATCGCAGCTTCGACCCGGACGTGATTAATCCTGTCGTGGGCCGTCGCGGCGCTCTCGTCGCGGCCAACGGCACGGGCGCGCTTCAGGCACAGTACGAAGGCATAGCCAAGCCCGACTACTCCAACATAGGCCCGCGCGTCGGCTTCGCTTACGCCATCAATGACAAGACTGTGGTGCGCGGCGGCTATGGCCTTTATTACTCGCCCATCCTTTACGGGTTCGGCGGCGACGTGGCGATTACGGAAGGCACGGAAGGCTACAACACGCACCTTGCGCGCCCGCAGTTCGGCGCAGACGCGAACTTCTTCCTGAGCAGCTATCCGGCCCGCCCGTCAACAGACCCGAACGACCAGTTCATAGGTCAGGACGTGACCTTCATCAACAAGAACTACAAGTCTGGTCGGACGGCTCAGTGGAGTCTGGACATACAGCGAGAGCTTCCGAGGAACTTCGCTCTCTCGGTCGGCTACATAGGAAGCAGAGGCACGCGTCTTCGCTCGGACTTTAACAGGCAGAACGCGCTGCCGCTTGAGGCTCTGCGCTTAGGGTTCCCGCTTCTGGAGAAGAATCTGAACAACGTGACGCCGCAGGAGCGCGCATTCGCGCAGAGCGTGGGCTTCACGCTTCCGGCCAACAGCAACTCCGTCTTCGCCGGATTCAACGGCACTGTGGCGCAGTCGCTTCGTCCCTTCCCGCAGTACAACCTGCTGAGGAACGTGCTAGAGAGCGAGGGACAGAGCTGGTATAACGCGCTACAGGTCAAGTTCGGTCGCCGCTTCTCGCAGGGAGTGCAGTTCGACGTTTCTTACACCTACTCTAGGTTGAGGACGACGGGCGCGGAAGACCTGTACGGCGGCAGCCCGGTCAACCAGCCGCAGAATCCGTACGAGCGGCCTATATTCAATTCACCGAACAGCACGCCGCACGTACTCGTCTTCAACTACCTGCTTGAGCTGCCCTTCGGTAAAGGGAGGCGCTTCCTTAATCAGGGAGGCATAGTAGACAAGCTAGTCGGAGGCTGGCAGATTAACGGCATTCACCGTTACCAGACGGGCTTCCCGCTCGTTATCACCAGCAGCCGCAATTCGGGCTTCCTGAATCTGGTAGGCTTCGCAGGCACGCGCGGCGCACAGCTTCGCGTGAACCTGACGGGCCAGCCGATTCTGGCCGGTAACGACCCGACGGGCTTAAGCTTCAGGGTGCTCAACGGGCTGGCTTTCGCGCAGCCGCCTGACTATGAGTGTCCGGGCGGGGTGCGCAACGCGCAGGGCCAGTGCATCAACCAGCCTGCCATAGGGAGCGCCGCTTATCAGCAGTATTACGCCGACCCGTCGCGGTTCTTCGGCACCGGGCCGGTCGTCACAGACGAGCGCATCTTCCCCTTCTTGAGCGAGAACTTCAGCATCCTCAAGAGGACGCCCATACGCGAGGGCGTGATGTTGGAGCTGCGCGCCGAGTTCTTCAACCTCTTCAACCGGCACCGGTACTTCGGCCCCGACACGAACTTCCAGAACTTCGACGTGAATAATCCGAACTCCTCTGGCGGATTCGGTATCTCCGGCATAGTCGGAGACCCGAACGTCTACGGGCCGAGGACGATTCAGCTCGGAGCCAAGGTGATTTTCTAATCCGGGCATCAGCAGATGAGCGGCGCGGGAAAGGTTGACTTGACACTCCCGCGCCGTTCTTCTTTACTGTGCTATATCACAGTCTTTCCAGCCGCCATGATATGCCTGATACTCAACTCGCTCCGCCGAATCGTGATGGTCGCGGCCATCGCCCTGATGGCCGGAGCGAGCGTAGAAGTTATACAGGCACGCACACCCTTTTTGACGCAGCAGGGCGCAAACGCGCGAGATGCTGCGGCGCTCATTGATCAGGCGATAGCGGCGCTTGAAAAAGGGGACGAGGCGGGCGCGCGCGGACTCTTTCAGCAGGCGGTCAAGCTAGACCCGAATAACGAGCTGGCCCACACCTATCTTGGAATAATGGCAGACCGCTCCGGCAATCTGGCGGAAGCCGAGCGACAGTTCGCAGCCGCAGCCATAGCCGCTCCGACCTCCGCCGCCGCGCGCAACAATCACGGGGCCATACTGCTCAGGCTTGGCCGCGCTGAACTGGCCGCCAGACAGTTCGAAATCTCACTCAAGCTCAATCCGAATCAGGCGAGCGCGCTCGTCAACCTTGCACAGATAAGATTCGCAAGCGGGAAGCCGGAAGGCTTGCGCGCCGCACGCGAGTTGTTCGAGAAGGCACGCGCCATTGCGCCCGACCTTGAGATTACGCGCGCACTCGTCATCGTCACTTTAAGCCTTAACGACAAGTCGGCCGCCGCCGCTTACTATAAAGAGTACGCCGCGCAGGTCACCAGAGCTTCGGGCGAGATAACCAGCCCGAAGCTTCGAGCAGAGCTTGGCGGGGCGCTGCTTGCCGCAGGACTTGGCCGTGAGGCCAGCGAAGAGTTGACCGCCGTAGCCGCAGCCGAGCCGTCGAACGTTGACGCCATATTGATGCTGGCTCGCTCCTTCATGGCCCAGAACGATATACGCTCAGCCGGGCGCACGCTTGAGTCTGCGGTTGCGCGTGGGGTCGAAGCCGCTCCCATCTACGCCGCGCTCGCAGACGTGTATCAGGCCGCAGGACACGTTGAGAATGCCATCCCGGCCATGCGGCTGGCGATTGAGCGCGACCCGAAATCGGAAGCCTACCGCTTCCGCTACGGGATGCTGCTGACGGACACGCAAGCGCCCGAGGCTGCAATCATACGGCTGAACGAATCGCTCAAAGAGTTTCCGAACTCTTCAAAGCTCTGGTTCGCTCTTGGCGTGGCCCAGTTCAAAAAGCAGAGACACGACGAGGCCGCCAAAGCTTTCGCGCGCGCAGCAGAGCTTGACCCGAAGTTCGCCGCCGCGCTCGCCTATCTGGGAATCGTTTATGACGAGACGGGGCGATACGGGGAGGCCATAGAAAGCTATAAACGCGCGGTCGCGGCTGACGACAGGCTGGCCGCAGCGCATTACCTTTTGGCCGACGCCTTGATTAGACAGACCTCAGCCGACACCGCAGGGGCCGAGAGCCATCTGATGCGCGCCATACAGCTTGAGCCGGGGTTCGCGCCTGCGCGGCTCGCGCTCGCGCGCCTCTACATTCGTCTTGAGCGATTCAGCGAGGCCGCGACTCAACTGGAAACCGTAGCAGCCGCAGACCCGAATCAGCCGGAGGCTCAGTATCAACTGGGGCGCGTCTACATGCGCCTGAAGCGCACGGAGGACGCTCAGAAAGCGGTGGCCGCATTCAAACGCCTGAGCGACGACCAGCAGAAGAGGGCGCAGAGCGAACGGCAGGAGCTGGTTCGTCGTCTCGCCAACGTAAATTTCTAAACGATTCGAGGGGAACTCATGAACTGGAATCTTCCGCGAAAGCTTTTCTCGTTGATGATAGGCGCATACGTAATTTTTGCCGCCTTCTCCTTTGAGGCTTACGGCCAGTCACAACCGCAGCAGGCCGCGCCCGCCGTGGACGAGTGGACGGACACCTTCGACGGCAAGTCGCTCGACACGACCAAATGGGAGGTGTTCAACTTCGAGGGCGGTGCCGGAAAGGTAGACGTCAAGGACGGACAGCTTCAGATGCGCGGCCATTCGGGCTCCCGCGCCGGAGTCAGGAGCAAGCCCACCTTTACCGCCGACCGCTTCATAGTCGAAGCGACCATAGCCAAAGTCGGCACTGCCATGCCTGAGCCTAACTCTGCGGCGCTGCCGATTGGCAACGCCATTCTGACTATCTTGTTCGACGGCTCGGGCCGCAACCGAATCGAGTGGCTGCTCACCAGCGAAGGCACCTTCGAAGCGTGGTCTGTGATTGACGGGCGCGGAGAGCGGCTGGATAACCGCAACCTCGGCACAAAGGCCAAGTCGCCTGTAATCGGCATCGTTCGCAGGGGCGACGAGTTCCTCTTCATGCTCAACGGAGAGGTGGGCCTGAGAAAGGTGATTAAGAATCTGCCCAAAGCATTTCACGTTATGCTTTACGGCTTCAGCTCCTCCGAAAATAATTGGGATTCAGTTCGCGTCGTCACGGCCAAGTAGCCACTGTAAAAGTAGTTGTTCTGTCTGGGATAGAGAGTGTAATGCTGATTGCAATTCACCGCCGCAGGCGCGGAGTGTCGCAAAGGTAACGCAAAGAGTGTTGAGCTTTTCTCTCTGCGTCCCACTCGCGTCTATGCGGTGTATGCCGGGTTTCTCTACATTCAACAAACTGGAAAACGATGAGGTTGTTCAAGACACGGCCCGTTGCGCTGCTACTGCTCTGTAGCGTCTTCGTTATAATCGTTCAGCCGTGTTCTATCCCGGCGACCGGGCAGAATAGCGCGCGACCGCCCGGTTCGACCGTGCGCGCGACGGGCACGTACACAAACCCCGTCTTCAATGCGGATTTCCCAGACCCGACGGTGATACGCGCTTCGGACGGGCTCTACTACGCGTACGCCACGCAGACGGAGATAGAGGGCCGGACAATCAACATACAGGTTGCGCGCTCCGAAGACCTCGTTAGCTGGAAGCACATGGGGGACGCGCTGCCCGTTAAGCCCGCGTGGGCGAACCAGACGCAGAAGTTCTGGGCTCCGCACGTTAGCCAGCACGGCGACACCTTCTACATGTACTACTCGGCTGACCCGAACACGCTGACCGGGCTTTGCCTTGCGGTTGCCACTGCCAAAAGCCCGCTCGGCCCTTTCACGGACAAGGGCGAGCCTCTGAAGTGCGGGGAGAGCTTCATCAACATAGACCCCATGGCCTATGACGACCCTGCTACTGGAAAGCGGCTGCTCTACTGGGGCTCTGGCTTTCAGGCTATAAGGGTGCAGGAGCTGGCGGCGAACCGCACGAGCTTCGTGCCCGGCAGCCAGGCGATAGAGCTTGTCAAACCCATCAAGAATGAGAGTCCTGACAACTACATGCGACTGATTGAAGGCGCGTGGGTAGTTAAACGCGGGGGCTACTATTATCTCTTTTATTCCGGCGACAATTGCTGCGGCGACAAGGCGCATTACGCGGTGATGGTCGCACGCTCAAGAAGCGCTACCGGCCCGTTTCAGACTCTCGCAGAGGCCACAGGGAAATCTACGAGCGTCATCCTTGAGAAGAATGAGCGCTTCATTGCGCCGGGCCACAACTCTATAGTCACGGACGCTTCGGGCCGGGACTGGATTTTCTACCACGCGATTGATTCAAAGGAGCGGCTGCTCAAGAGCAGCATCGAAGGCGACAGAGACGTGCGGCGAATCATGCTGATGGATAGGGTCAGCTATCGCAACGGATGGCCGCAGGTTGAAGGAGGCACGCCGTCAGCCGCCGAGCGCGGTGCGCCTGTGGCGCGGGGCCAGCGCGCGAAGAAACGTTAAAGGGGGGAAGCCAGAGCGGCATGAATCGAAGACGAATCACGCTCGCGGACGGGCGTTACCTGATTTTCTATACCTTCGGGGAAGAGGAGCCCGAAACAGCCTCCGGCGCGAAGGCCGGAGCGGAGCCTGCGGAGCCTGATGCAGTGTCAGAGGCGGAGGAGGAACGCGGTGTCTGAGCTTCGCTGGAATCCACTCATGGGCGAATGGGTGGCTACGGCCACGCACAGGCAGGAGCGCACCTTCATGCCTCCGGCCGACTTCTGTCCACTGTGCCCTACTAAGCCCGGCGGCTTTCCGACTGAGGTTCCCGAGAGCGACTATGACTTGGTGGTCTTCGAGAATCGCTTTCCTTCGCTCAGGCCAGACCCGCCCGAACCGGCAGTTGAAGCCACGGAGCTTTATCCGGTGCGTCCCGGCCAAGGCGTCTGCGAAGTCGTGCTCTACTCTCCGCGTCACAATTCCACGTTGGCCGAAGAGCCCGTGGAGCAGATTCACAAGCTGATACAGGTCTGGACTGACCGCTTCACGGAGTTGGGCGCGCTTCCTTTCGTTGATTACGTCTTCGAGTTCGAGAATAAGGGCGAGGCCATAGGCGTCACGCTTCATCACCCGCACGGCCAAATCTACGCCTACCCCTTCATCCCGCCGCGCATAGAGCGTGAGCTTGAGCAGTCGCGCTCTCATCACGCCGTCACGGGACGCTGCCTGCTCTGCGACATCGCGGGCGAAGAGCGGCGCGACCGCCGCAGGGTCGTGGCGGAGAACGGCTCCTTCGTCGCCTACGTCCCGTTCTTTGCGCGCTACCCGTACGAGGTTCACATAAGCTCTCTGCGTCACCTACAGGCGCTGACGGACATGAGCGCGTCCGAGCAGCGCGAGTTGGCCGAGCTTCTGAAGATGGTATTGGTCGCTTACGATAAGCTCTTTAATCTCTCCTTCCCATACATGATGGTGCTTCACCAGAGGCCGACCGACGGCGGCGCTTATGCTTACTATCATTTCCACATAGAGTTTTACCCGCCGCTCAGGACTGCCACCAAGCTTAAGTATCTGGCGGGAAGCGAGACTGGCGCGGGCATGTTCATCAACGACACGCTGGCGGAAGAGAAGGCTGCGGAGCTGCGCTCGCACGTTGCGCCCGTTGTCTGGAAGGGCTCGAACGATGGTTGACCGCGAGCGCGTGCGCGACCGTTTCCGCGAAATGTTCGGCGGCGGCGAGCCCCGCCTGTTCAGCGCGCCCGGTCGGGTCAATCTGATAGGAGAGCATACGGATTATAACGACGGCTTCGTGCTGCCTATGGCCATAGACCGCGAGGTCGTGGTGGCAGCCGGAAGTAATGACAGTCGAAGGGTTCGCGTTCATTCTCTCAACGCAGACCAGCGCGCGGAGTTCGACCTTGATAATCCGGGGCCAAAGCTGCGCGGGGCTTGGGTTGATTACGTGGAGGGCGTCGCGCAGTCTCTGATGTCGCGCGGCGTCATCTTAGGCGGCGCAGACCTGTTGCTTCTATCCGATGTGCCGTCGGGAGCGGGGCTTTCATCTTCGGCGGCGCTTGAAATATCAACGGGCCTTGCGCTCATGGAGGTTTCGGGCGCTGCGGTTGACAAGGTCGAGCTGGCGCTCGCGGGCCAGCAGGCAGAGCACGTTTACGTGGGAACTAAATGCGGCATCATGGATCAGCTAGTAGCCGCGTGCGCGCTCGAAGGCCACGCGCTTCTTATAGATTGCCGCTCGCTTGAGACGACGCAGATTCCCTTGGACACTTCAAGCACCGTGGTCGCAATCTGTGACACGGGCGTCAAGCACGAGCTGGCCTCTTCGGAGTACAACACCAGACGCGCGGAGTGCGAGCAGGGCGTAGAGATTCTCAAGCGAGTCCTGCCGGGGATTCGCGCGCTGCGCGACGTGAGCGTGGAAGAGCTCGAGCGCCACGAAGGGATGCTGCCGGAGCCTTTGCGCTCCCGTTGCCGCCACGTCGTGACCGAGAATGCTCGCACGCTGAGGGCCGCAGATGCTTTGAGGGCGAGCGACTTTGAAGAGATTGGGCGATTGATGCGCGCCAGCCACACATCATTACGTGATGATTACGAGGTGAGTTGTATGGAGCTTGACGTGATGACGGAAGTCGCAAGCTCAGTCAAGGGCGTTTACGGAGCGCGCATGACGGGCGGGGGCTTCGGCGGCTCGACGGTCAATCTTGTGCGCCGCGAGGCTTTGAAAGAATTTCAGGAAGCAGTCGTTGACGGTTATAATAAACGCACACAGAGGACTCCAACCATCTATATTTCAGAACCGGGCGCAGGCGCCAGAGAGGTTACCTGAACGAGCCGAACGCATGGCCCTGAAGAGCTGATGTCCAAGACGCGTATCAAAGATGTAGCACGAGAGGCTGGCGTATCCATCGCCACAGTCTCGCACGTTATCAACAACACGAGGGTCGTCTCGGAGCCGACCCGGCAGAGGGTGATGCGTGCCATAGAGGACTGCAACTATTATCCGAACGCGAACGCGCGCAGTCTTGCTTCGGGGCGCAGCAACACGCTCGGACTTCTCATCTCGGACATCTCTAACCCCTTCTTCCCTGACCTCGTTAAAAGCATAGAGACGGTGGCTTTTGAAAAAGGCTACGACGTGATTCTGTCGAACACGGATTACGACGCCGAGCGGACTGTTAATTACGTCAGGCGCTTTATAGAGCGAAAGGTGGCGGGCGTCGCGCTGATGACTTCAGAGCTTGACATAGAGTTGATAGCGGAGCTTGCGCGCTTTCATGTCCCGGTCGTCTTTCTTGACCTTGGCTCTGCCGGAGTTTGCATGAGCAATCTGGTCGTGGATTACGAGGCGGGAATCGAAGAGGCCATCAATCATCTTGTCTCGCTCGGCCACAGGAAGATTGCTTACATAGGCGGCCCGGGCCACCTGCGCTCCGCCGCCAGAAGGTTCAGGGCTTTTTGTGATTCTATGGCGCTTCACCTTCCGGGCTCTCTCCCGCTCATGATGTACGAGGCCGACTTTCGTTTCACGGGCGGCCGCCGCGCCGCGCGCCGCATGCTCGACTCGGGCGAGCTTCCGACAGCCGTCATAGTCGCAAACGACATGATGGCCCTCGGCGCTATAGAAGAGTTCAGAGAGCGCGGCGTCCATGTGCCCGCAGATATTTCCGTCGTAGGGTTTGACGACATAGCGTTTGCGGCTTTGAGCAGCCCGCCCCTGACGACCATCTGCCTGCCGCGCAGAGAGCTTGGCCGCGAAGCCGTGGAAGCGCTGCTCGCAACGATTGAGCATCCGGAAGGGCAGGGCGTGGAGGTGAAAATCCCCACGCACCTCGTGCTGCGCGATTCCACGGGGCCTCCTGTACGCTAAAGCATAATTCATAAAAGGACTGAGATAATCATGGGAAGAACTTCTCTTAAGCACTGGCTTCGTCCTCTATACGCGGCGGCGCTGCTGGCGCTCGTTGTGACGACCGCAGTCGCTCAGCGTCGTCAGACTTACACCAACCCCGCCATGGCAGGCGATTTCCCAGACCCGTCAATCATACGCATAGGTCAGGATTACTGGGCCACGGCTACCACTTCCGAATGGGCGCCGGAGTTTCCCATACTGCACTCGCGCGACATGGTCAACTGGGAGATAGTCGGAGCCGTCTTTAAGAAGCGGCCCGATTGGTCTGTAGGCAGTTACTGGGCACCGGAAATCTCTTATGACAGGGGGCGCTTCTTCATCTACTACGCGGCGCGTAAAAAAGGCGGGCCGCTCTGCGTGGCCGTAGCGACCTCCAACCGCCCGCAGGGGCCGTACACAGACCACGGGCCTCTGGTCTGTCAGGAGGTGGGCTCGATTGACGGTTTCCCCGTGACGGATGAGAACGGGCGGCGCTACCTGCTCTGGAAAGAGGACGGCAACAGCGTCAGCAAGCCCACACCCATCTGGGCGCAGCCTCTCTCGGCTGACGGGACAAAATTGGTAGGCGAGCGCAAGGAGCTGTTTCACAACGACCAGCCGTGGGAGAAGCACGCCACTCTGCCCTACGGAGATTTGGTCGAAGGCCCTGCCGTGGTACGTCGCAACGGTTACTTTTATATCTTCTACTCCGGCAACTTCTGTTGCGCGCGCGAATGCAACTACATGATTGGCGTGGCCCGCTCGCGCAAGCTCCTCGGCCCGTGGGAGAAGAATCCCGCCAACCCAATCATGCGCGGTAACGAGACATGGAAGTGTCCGGGCCACGGCACCGTCATCACAGACCAGCGCGGGCGAGACTTTCTCTTTTATCACGCCTACAAGGCGGACGACTTCGTTTACGTGGGACGACAGGCGCTGCTGGACGAGATTCAGTGGGGCGCGGACGGATGGCCGACGATTAACGGCGGGCGTGGCCCTAGCCTGACGGCCTCCTCGCCCTTTGGCGCTCCAGACCGCAGGGCCGAATATTCGTTCTTCGATGATTTCCTCTCGCCGCGCATAGGGCTCGGCTGGCAATGGCCGCAATCGGACGAGCCGCAGATTCAGGTCGAGAGACGCGCGGGCGGTCAACTCCTTCTAGCGCCTTCGGCCGCCAGCCAGAGCAAGAACCCGGTCGTCAGCGCGGTCGTAGCCCGCCCCACTACCACGGGCGATTACGTGGCTACTACCAGAGTTGATACAAGGGGGATGCGTCAGGGACTGCTTGCGAGCCTCGCCGCTTACGGGGACAACGAGAATGCCATAGGGCTATCCGTCAGCGACGGCCAGCTTACCGTGTGGCGCATAGAGAAGGGAAATAAGCTGACGGTCGCACAGGCTCAGGCGCCCGCCACAGGCGCTCCCGTGCAGCTTCGCATGACGGCAAAGGGCGGCTATCTTTACCGCTTCGCTTTCAGCCGGGACGGGCGGCAATGGACTGACGTGGGCGGGACGGTTGACGGAAGCTACCTGCCGCCTTGGGACAGGGGCGTGCGCGTGGCCCTGACGGCTGGCGGAGCGCAGACAGCGCCCGCCCGCTTCGACTGGCTGCGCGTCACGCCTTCGCGCTGAAGTCGGGCGCTTCCGTAGCATAAATGTTGAATCATTGGAGACCATGAGACATGAAAACTTTCGCTAGCTCAAGAGGACTTACGACCATCTTGATAATGGTTGTCGCCTGCCTGCTCGCTCTTTCCAGTTGCGCGAAGCAGGGCAGTCGCGGCGGCTCTTCGGGACAGGGAGGCAAGCTCAAGGTAGGCTTCTCGCAGATGGAAGAGAACAATCCGTGGCGCATAGCCGAAACCAACAGCATGCGGGACGAGGCCAAGAAGCGCGGCGACAGGTTCGAGCTTATCGTCACCAACGCTCAGGGCCAGACCTCCAAGCAAGTCTCGGACGTGGAGGATTTGATAGCGCAGCGAGTGGACGCAATCTTCCTTGCGCCGCGCGAGTTTGAGGGCTTGGGCTCCGCCTTGCAGCGCGCTAAGGATGCGAAGATTCCTGTCTTCCTGATTGACCGGGAGGCCGCAGGCAAACCGGGCGAAGATTTCGTGGCCTTCCTCGGCTCGAACTTCGTGGAGCAGGGCCGGCGCGCGGGCGAGTGGCTGGTTAAGAACTCCAACGGCAAGGCTGGAATCGTGGAGCTGACGGGCACGGCTGGCTCAAGCGTTGCGCGCGACCGCTCGCAGGGGTTCCGCGACGCCATCAAGAACTCTGCGGACATGAAGATTCTCACCTCGCAGACCGGAAACTTCTCACGCGCGGAAGGTCAGAAGGTGATGGAGAACATCATACAGGCCCACGGCAAAGCCATCACGGCCGTCTACGCGCACAACGACGAGATGGCGCTCGGCGCAATTCAGGCGCTCAAAGCTGCGGGCATGAATCCCGGCAAAGACGTGCTGATTGTCTCTGTGGACGGCGAGAAGGCCGCGCTCGAAGCCATCATGCGCGGCGAGATGAACATCACCGTCGAATCCAACCCGCGCTTCGGCACGCTGGCCTTCGACACCCTTGAGAAGTATCTAAGGAAGGAATCTATTCCGCCCAAGATAATTCTGGAAGACAGGTTCTTCGACTCAACGAACGCCGCGCAGTTCGTCAACGAAGCCTACTAAAAGCAGGGGACAGGTGCCGGGTTTTGGTAAAAGAAAATCCCGGCACCTGACACCCGACACCTATTCTTATGAGCACAAACGAGCCGCTCCTCCGGATGGAGGGAATCACAAAGAGCTTTGCGGGCGTCAGAGCGCTCGCGGGCGTTGACCTGCAGCTTGAGCGCGGCGAGGTTCACGCCCTTGTGGGCGAGAACGGCGCGGGCAAGTCTACGCTGATTAAGATTATGACGGGCGCTTACACGCGCGACGGCGGCACAATGCATCTGGAAGGCAGGCCCGTAGAGTTTCGCACGCCGGAAGAGGCGCAGGACGCGGGCGTCGTCGCCGTCTATCAGGAAGTTAACCTGCTGGCGTTTCGAACCGTCGCTGAAAATATCTATCTCGGCCGCGAGCCCAAGCGCTTCGGCCTGATAGATTGGAAGCGCATGAACAACGACGCCTCGGAGCTTCTGGGAAGGCTCGGGCTTGAGATAGACCCGCGAGCGACGCTCGGCAGCCTGAACATAGCCTTGAGGCAGATGATAGCGATTGCGCGCGGCGTCTCCTTCGGCGCGAAAGTCGTGGTGCTGGACGAGCCTACAAGCTCTCTGACGGAGCGCGAAGTCTCAATCCTTTACGACGTGATTCGCCGCCTCAAGGCGGAGGGCGCTGCCGTCGTCTACATCAGCCACCGCTTCGATGAGCTTTACACGGTCTGCGACCGTGTGACGGTGCTGCGTGACGGAAAGTTCGTCGCCACGCGCCCGCTCGCGGGGCTTGAGAAGCTAGACCTTGTCTGCCTGATGCTCGGCAAGGAGCGCGACGAGCTCAGGCAGGGAACGACCGCCTTCGAGCAGCACGACGCGAACAAGGGGGCAGAGCCCCTGCTCCGCGCCGTCAATCTCACGCGCGGTCGCAAGCTGAATCAGGTGACGGTTGACGCGGCCGAGGGCGAGATAGTCGGAGTCGCGGGGCTTTTGGGCTCCGGGCGCACCGAAACGGCACGCGCAATCTTCGGCGCGGATAAGATTGAGTCGGGCGAAATCTATCTTGAGGGTAAACCTCTTAAGGTGCGCTCGCCGCGCGATGCCATCAAGGCTGGACTGGCCTTTCTCTCCGAAGACCGCAAGGCCGAAGGCATCATCCCGGAGCTTTCCGTCAGAGAGAACCTGACGCTCGCGGCGTTGCCCGGGCTCACGAAGTTCGGCGTCGTCTCGCGCGCAAAGCAGCAGGAGATAGTCGAGCGCTTCATGAAGCGGCTGGGGATAAAGGCGGCGAGCGCCGACCAGAAGATTCGAGAGCTTTCAGGCGGCAACCAGCAGAAGGTTCTGCTGGCGCGATGGCTCTGCAAGAACCCTAAGTTTCTTATTCTGGACGAGCCGACGCGCGGCATAGACATAGGCGCAAAGGGCGAGATTCAGGAGCTGATTAACGAGTTGGCCAATTCCGGCTTGGCCGTGCTGATGATTTCATCCGAGCTGGAAGAGCTGGTCGAAGGCAGCTCTCGCGTGATTGTCATGCGCGACGGCCAGCGAGTGGGCGAGCTGCGCGGGCGGGAGATTTCACAGGACGCGATTATTCACGCCATGGCCGAGGGAAGCGCGAGCGAAGAGTCCGACAAGACGAGCGAAAAATGAATAGTGTCACAGATTCAATTCTCCGCGCCCCCCGCAGCGTCTCTCTGCGTTGAGTGCTGATTAATCTTCATTCACCGCCGCAGGCGCAGAGAGAGAGCGCGCGACGCCGGGGATAGCGCAGAGAAGAGGAGCATAATAGATGCAGAATGCCACACAGGTTGGCCGCGCAGGGACAGAAGGCGGAGTGCTCTCGCGGCTCGGAGCCTTCGGCCCGACTTACGGGGCGTTGGCCGCTCTCATCCTGCTTATTATCGTCAACGCCATCTTCACTAGAAATTTCTGGGACATAAACAACTTCTGGAACATCCTCCTTCAAGTCTCTCCCACTATGCTCGTGGCAATCGGGATGACGTTCGTGATTGCCACCGGCGGCATAGACCTTTCCGTAGGCTCCGTGATGGCGCTCGCCGCATCCGTCGCCGCAATCAATCTGGATAGCGGCATAGCGCTCGCGGTCATGCTCGCGCTCGTCGTAGCCCTTGGCACAGGCGCTCTTAACGGCACACTCATCTCCGTCTTTCGCATACAGCCAATCATTGTCACCCTCGCCGTGTTGATTGCCGGTCGCGGGCTGGCTCAGATTCCAAGCGAAGGACGGCTGGTGGAGTTCAGGGGCCGTTATCCTGTGTTCGAAGCGCTCGGCACCGGCTACATAGGGCCTGTTCCGATACAGGTCTTCGTGATGATTCTGATTGTTGCGGCAGCCATCTTCATCATGCGCGCCACCAGCTTCGGTCGTTACGTGCTCGCCGTGGGCGGTAACGAAGCGGCCTCTCATCTGGCGGGCGTCAAGGTCATGCGCACGAAGATACTGGTCTACGGGCTAAGCGGGCTGCTAGCAGGGCTGGCCGGGCTGATTGAGTCCGCGCGCGGCGGCGCGAGCGACCCTTCCAACGTCGGCCTCGGGATAGAGCTGGACGCAATCGCGGCTGTTGTCATAGGCGGCACGGCCCTGACCGGAGGGCGCGCGACCATCATAGGCACCGTCATAGGCGCACTGATGATGCAGGTGATAACCACCAGCTTCAACATGCAGGGCATAGAATTCTCGTGGTCGCTGGTCATCAAGGCGGCAATCATCATCGTCGCCGTCTACATACAACGGCCAAAAGTCGCTTAGTCGGTTCATTGATTCAATGAATCAATCTCTTTAATCCCACGAATCGGGAGAAGGCTATGAGCCAGGCATCCACTACCTTTGACGAACAAGGCTCTACGCGCGGGCGTGTGGCGCGTGCCAAGTTCGCCTCCTTCATACAGAGACAGGGAGCTTTACTAGCGCTCCTGCTCGTCTGCGTCTTCGCGTCCCTTCGCTACGGGACTTTTCTTGACGGCGGCAGCTTCCTGACTTCTCAGAACCTGCTGAACGTCGTCGCTCAAAACAGCATGGTGGGGCTGCTGGCGCTCGGCATGACCTTTGTAATTTTGACGGGCGGCATAGACCTTTCCGTAGGCTCTCTGCTTGCCGTCGGAGGCGTGATAGCCGCCTCTCTGGCCGGAAATAACTTCTTGGTTGTGCTCTTCGCGGCCGTCGGCGCAACGACGCTGCTCGGCCTAATCAACGGCCTTGTCATTTCAAAGCTTCGCATACAGCCTTTCATAGTTACTCTGGCGATGATGATTGCGGCGCGCGGCACGGCCCTGCGCGTGGCGCACGAAAAGCCTATAGAGATAAAGGGAATGTCGGCGGGCTTTCGCTGGATGTGGCAGGGAAGCCTCGGGCCTCTGCCTGTGCCGATTGCGATACTGATTCTGGCTTACATCGTCGCGTGGGTCGTGCTTAATCACACGCGCTTCGGGCGGCACGTCTATTCGCTGGGCGATAACGAAGAGGCCGCGCGCCTGATGGGCTTAAACGTGAGCCGCGTGACTCAGGGCGTTTATGCCTTGAGCGGCGCGCTTGCAGGGCTGGCGGGCGTCATCATGACGGCGCGTCTGGGCTCGGGCCAGCCCGTCGCCGGGCAGGGCTTTGAGCTGGACGCCATCGCGGCGGTGGTCGTGGGCGGAACACTCCTGACGGGCGGGCAGGGCGGCGTAGGCGCTACTCTTGTCGGCGTGCTGCTCTTGGGAGTGCTATTTAACATCCTCAATAACGAAGGCGACTGGATAGGCTCATACTGGCAGGGAGTGCTGCGCGGCATCTTCCTGCTGGCGGTCGTCATCATACAGAACCGCTTAAGCCATCGCAGAGATAGACCTGAGAATTGATAAGCCTTATGGTGTAGAGACGATGACAGACCCGCTCAGATATTCCGTGGCCGCGTGCCAGACAGACATGCCGAATCCGATTGAGCGCCGCGCCATGCGCGCCAACACAGACCGCATGCTGACTATGATTGACTTGGCCGTGGCCGGGAGCGCTCCCTTTCTTCCAGTGCGGCTCGTGGCCTTTCCAGAGTTCGCGCACGCCGCGCCGATTTTTCAGAGCGCCGAAGAGCTGATACGAAAGCTGGCCGTTCCCATTCCAAACGAGCATACCGAGCGTCTTGAGCAGAAGGCGCGCGAGTACGACATCTACATTCAGAGCGGCACCATGCTTGAAGTGGATAAGCGCTGGCCCGGCACGCTCTTTAACGCCACCTGCCTGATTGGCCCCGAAGGCGTCCTTTACAAGTATAGAAAGGTGAACACGTGGATTCCCTACGAAGTTCACTCAAGCCCGCACGACCTCGAAGGCTACGACGAGCCGCTCTTTCCCGTCGCGGACACTCCCATCGGGCGCATAGGCTGCGCCGTCTGCTACGACTGGCTCTTTCCCGAAGCTATGCGGCAGTTGACCGCCAACGGCGCTGAAGTGCTGGTGCGTGTTTCCGCCTACATGGATCCGTGGGGAGCTACGGAGCCTATGGACTGGTGGACGATTGTGAACCGTTGCCGGGCGCTGGAGAACGTTGCCTACGTGGTGGCCGCGAATCAGGGAGCGAGCCTCAAGCACTATCCGCCTTACTCGTGGCCGGGCGGAAGTCAGGTGATAGATTACGACGGGCGCATACTGGCTCAGGCCAGTCCCGGCCCCGGCGAGCGCATAGTGGTCGCGCCCGTGGACATCACCGCGCTTCGTCATGAGCGCGCCACCCGTCGCGGCCATCACATGCTCGCGCACCTTCGCACCGAAGCCTATCCCGTCTACGGCGCTCATCACTATCCGCCGAAGATTGAGGGAGAACCCGTGCCGCTCTCCTACGAGAGAAACAATCTCTTGATTGACGAAGCCAAGCGAAGGCTGGACGAGAAGCAGAACGATTAAAGAGATAAAAGAGAGTACCCGCTAAATCAGACGCGCACGCCACGAAATAGAGCTCTTCTTTTCGTGGCGTGCGCGTGTTAATTCGTGGTTTGCGCTATTGCTGCGGCGGCGCTGCTGCGGGTCTTGAGAAAATTATGGGCTCGGCGGAGATTATGCCTTTGCCTTCCTGAACTGTAATCGCCTGGTTGGGCTTGATGTCGTTGTAGCCTTCCCTCTGCCCGCTCGGCCAGACAATCTCCAGCGTCAGAGTAGTCCCTTCCTCAGGCTTGCCAACGCCCAGAGTGAGCGGCAGCTCGCTTTGCGAGCAGTAGCTTGAGCCCGTCTTGACCATGCTGAAGACGCGCCCGCCCCTGTTTGTCTTAAGCGTAACTTTCGCGCCTATCCCGTCGCGGTTGGACTTTGTGCCGACGGTTCTGATCCTGAGCAGGTCGTTCTGGTTGGCGTTGTCGTTTCTGAACAGCCGGGCCGGGCCGTTGTTTACGGTAATCAGCAAATCAAGGTCGCCGTCATTGTCGAAATCGCCGTAGGCTGCGCCGCGTCCGACTAAGGCTCGTTGAAGCGCGCGGCCAACGCGAGTGCTCGTCTCCTCGAACTTCTTCTTGCCACGGTTGCGAAAGAGGTGCGGCGGCTGAGCGTACTTGACGTTCGGCTGCACGACGCTGATGTCGTCCGAGACGTGGCCGTTGGCGGCGAAGATGTCAAGCAGCCCGTCCAAGTCGTAATCGAAGAAGAAGGTTGCGAAGGTCAAAGACTGCGCGGACATCTTTCCTATGCCTGAGCCTGCGGCTTCGTCCGTGAAGAGGCCCGTCCCGTCGTTGCGATAAAGCGCCATGCTCTCGTTCGTGAAATTGCCTATCACGAGCCCCTGTCGTCCCGACCCGTCGTAGTCGCCTGCGTCCACGCCCATCCCTGCGCGGGCAGTCCCGGCTTCGCTGAATGCCACGCCCGCCGTCAGAGCTTCGTCAGTAAAGGTTCCGTTCCCGTTATTCTTGTAGAGCTTGTTCGGCTCCGTGTCGTTTGCTACGAACAAGTCCATGTGGCCGTCGCTGTTGTAATCCAGAAGCGCCACGCCCAGAGCTTTGCCGCTAGGGTCGTTGAGTCCCGCGCGCTGCGTTACGTTCTCGAAGGTTCCGTTGCCCCGATTGCGGTAGAGCGTCGAGCTTTGCCCCTTGTATGCTTGCGGCGTGCAGTAAGACTTGTTCTTGCCGTCGAGCGAGCAGTACTGGTCTTTCTCTATAGACCATTCGACGTAGTTACAGACGAAGAGGTCAAGCTGGCCGTCCGAGTCATAATCGAGCCACGCGGCGCTGGTGGAAAAGCCGGGGTCGCCCACGCCTGCTTTGGACGTCACGTCCGCGAACTTCCCGTTGCCGAGATTACGAAAGAGCCGGTTCGCGCCTACGCAGGTGATGTAGATATCTTCATTCCCGTCGTTGTCGTAATCCGCGACCGCCGCGCCTATGCCGTACATCTCGACCGCGAGCCCCGCTTGGCCCGTAACGTCTGTGAAAGTCCCGTCCTTGTTGTTGTGATAAAGGGCCATGAAGGATTTCGCACGCTTGCGCTCGGGCCAGTCCATAGAATTGACGAGCAGTATGTCCTGCCAGCCGTCGTTGTCGTAATCGAGAAAAGCGCCCCCGGCGCCTATAGTCTCAGGCAGATACTTCTTCCCGAAAGCGCCGTTATTGTGCTTAAAGCGAATCCCGGCCTGAGCGGTCACGTCCGCGAACTCAATCGGGCCTGTAGGTCTGGGCTGTTCCGGCGTGGGCTGGGCCGACTGCGTGATAGCTTGCTCTGTGCTCGTCTGACTGTTGGCCGTCGCCTCCGTCGAAGATTTTTTACAACCCGCGAACAGTAGAAGCGTCGTCAGTAAGAGAAAATAGATTACCCGTGTGTGTAGCATCGTTACCCTTAGAATTGCGTGTTATGGGGATAGGAACTCACCGCAGAGGCGCAGAGAGACGCCGAGAAGGCGCTGAGAAAAGCTTTCAACTCTCTGCGCTACCCTCCGCGTCTCTCTGCGTCTCTGCGGTGAAACTCAACCTGTCTGATACTCAACTTCAAATTCACCCGCTAGCTTTAGCTTCACCCTTACGTCTTGTCAGCCAAATCTCAATCAGGTTGGCTGTGGGGCCGACCATGAAGAGCGAATAGTAAGGCGCGTGTACGACCTCGAATAGACGAAGAATCATCTCAACCAGCGCCACCGCGAAAGCCACAGCGCACTGGGCCGGCTTCGAATGCACCGTCGTCTTCGGGTCTGTAATCATGAAGAAGATGAAGAGCTGGTACATGGGGCCGGTAATCGGAGCTATCTCGGCCTGCCACGGATGGCCCGTCAGGTAGCTTCTAAGGAACGAGAAAATGATGAATGAGACAACGTAAGTGGCCGTGATGTGAAATCGTTTCAGCCGCCAGATGATAACCGTCCCGAGCGCCCAGATGACTATCATGGGCCAGAGATAATTGCCCCACTGTATGCTCAGGCTCGCAACCGTTTCATGAGCCAGAAAGAGCATGACGCAGATGCCGAAGTTCGACGGGTTCCAGATGTGTCGCCCTTTGAGTCTCAGCACGTACTTGGACGTGATGGAAATCATGCTGCACAGGGCATAGGGCCAGAAGGCGGGCGAGCGCACCAGAATGCCGACGCTGATGCCTGTGATATAGGCGCTCGCCAGATGCGGCCATCGTCCAGCGAAGATGCGGCTCAGGACAATCTCGGTCAGAAGGCTCGCGAGGATGGCCAGCGCCGTCTTCGGGTAGCTTTCGAGCATCCCGAAGGAGAAGTGACCGGCCAGCAGAATGCAGGTGATGAAGACGGGCGGGATAAAGCGATTATCCATTGAGAGCCGTCGCTTGCGTCTCTCCGCGCCTGTCTCGACCGCAGTTGCCGGAGCCACGGGCGCGCTCGTCATCTCTCGACTCATGCCGGCTCCTTCACCTTGTTGACCTGTCCCGCGACGGGATTCTCTATGACCTGAACTTTACCTGACGGCCAGAGAATTTCGGCGCGCATGTTCGCCGGGCTCTTGCCCAAGCCGAAGTGTATGCGGCGCTGGTTCTGGGAGCAGAAGCCGTTGCCGCCCGACACCATTTGAATCTGTTGCTGGCCGTTCCAGAACAATTTGACCTGAGCGCCTATCGCCGCGCGATTCGACTGCGTGCCCTCAAGCTCGAAAGCAATCCAACTGTTTTCCGGCGAAGCCGTGTTCTTATAAACGAGCAGCGGCCCGCGCTGGTTGGCTACGACTACGTCCAGCACGCCCCTGTTCCACAAATCCACCAGAGCGACCGAGCGCCCGTCGTAGCTGTCTGTGACGCCGACGGCCTGCGCCACGTCCACGAACCGGCCAGCGCCGTCGTTAATCCAGACCCTCTTCTGCTGGTAGCCGGAAAGGCTTCGACCCTCCATCGCGGGCCAGTTGGCGGCGTCGGAGATGATAGCCGTATTGCCGCCCGCCACCTTGGAGAAATCGTACCAGTAGCTCTTGCCCCTGTCGGCCGAGACGTAGCCGTTGACGAGGTAAAGGTCTAGCCGCCCGTCGTTATTCAAATCACCGAACTGCGCGCCGAAGCTCCAGCCGCCAAGCTCTACGCCCATCTCGCTCGCCAGATTTTCGTAACGCAGTGAATCGCCCTCAGTTCCTTCTTTAGGAATCCACAGGTTGTTGCCCTGTATCAGCACCCCCTCTTCAGAGATATTCGAGACGTAGATGCTGTATCTGCCCTGATTCAGTATGTCACCGAAGGCCACGTTCATGCCGCTCTTGGGCGCAAAGCCGACGCCCGTCTGCTCGCCCGCTTCGCGGAACCGCTTGCCGTCCTGATTGAAGAAGAACTCCGAGACTCCGTAGTCGTTCGCTATGAAGAGGTCAGGGCGTCCGGTGCCGCGCAGGTCTGCTGCTGCGGCGGCCAGAGCCCAGCGACGGCTGTTGATGCCCGCGCGCTCGCTAGTCTCTTCAAACCTTCCGTTGCCAGTGTTACGGAAAAGATATTTGCGCCCGCCGTTCTGAGCGTACTCGAAGCTCTCGGGCATCATGCGCGTAGTCTTCAGGTGCCACAGGTCAACGTCCTCCGGGTAGTAGCCGCCGACGAAGAGGTCAAGTAAGCCGTCCGTGTCGTAATCGAACCAGATGGCCGTGTTGGCGTTCACCCATCCGGGCAGTCCGGCCTCTTCGGTCACGCGCTTAAAGCCTGCGCCCTTCTCGTTGTGAAAAAGCTCGGGCCGTCCCCACTTGTAGAGAAATAAATCCTCGTAGCCGTCGTTGTCGTAATCGCCCCAGACCGCTCCCATCGAAACGCCCGTCCCGGCCTGATTGACATCCGAGACGCCAAGCTCGCCCGCCACGTCCTTGAACTGGCCGTCGCCCAAGTTTCTGTAAAGAGCGTTGTGGCTGCCTTCGCCGCTATTGGTGACGTAGATGTCGGGCCAGCCGTCGCGGTCGAAATCAACTATGGAAACGGCCGCGCCCATGGATGCCACCTGCGGCATGATGTGGTCTAGCTTCGCGTCAAGACGTGGGGCCTGATGCTGAAAGTTTATGCCGGACGCTTTGGATACTTCGTCCAGATGAAAGCCGTAGCGCGTGAGGGCCGTCTGAGAGTCCACGCGCGATTTTTCGGCTTCGCGCCGCGCCGCCAGCCACTTTATGACGAGCGGCGTTGCGAGCAGCGCTATGAAGAAGAGGACAAGCAGGATTCTTGCAGGGGAAATACTGGAGCGTGTCATCTCTCTTTACGGGGCCTCAATGCGTTCTGGAAAACATCCGGCGTGACGTAGCGTGTGTGGTATGTCTGCCAGTCCGAAGGCGAGCGGCGATAGACCCATTCGTCCTCAAGTCTGCCAGGAGGTGTAGTGTATTCCTGCTTGTCGTGGTAAGGCAAGGGAAGCACGGTTTTCGAGAAGGTGGAGTTGTAATCGCCGTCCTTAATCCACCCGTCGCCTATGATGATGAAGTCGCGCACCCAGCCCGAGGGCGGCAGGGGCGGGACGCGAAAGCGAAACGTCATCTCGTCGCCCGCGTTCATAATCACGTAGCGGTCGTCCGGGCGAGCGAGCAGTTCCCGCACGTCGCCAAAGCGCGTGTAGTACCCGACAAGGTCGCGCCATATCTGCTTTGAAGCCGCAAGCCGATTGTAGTCCGGTACTTCGGGTGACGATTCATCCGGGCGATTGATGACCGAGTAGCCGCGATAATGCAGGTCTGCGACTTCAGGGCTGAGACGCTCGGCGCGCAAGGTCGTGTCCGGCAAGCCTGCGGCCCATTCGAACGAGTCCCAGAAGATTTCAAGATTGGTTCGCAGCCGCACGCGGCGCGGCGTGTTCGGGCGAAAGACCTTTGACAAATCGAACAGGCAAATCTTCTTGCGGCCGGCAGGAAAGCCCAGATTGGCTTCCGCCACTACCCAGCCGCCGCGCCCGTCCGGGACTTCAAGGCTGAGCGGGTGAGCGCGCACCTGCTCGCCCTGACTGATGGCGACGTTGATGGAAGAATCGGTAGGGTGCATCCAGCCTTGCGCTATCAGATAGAGCGGCCCATCCTGTGGCGCTTCATCACCGAGGTCAATCTCCACATAATGGTCGCGCGTCACGCCCTGATAAGTGCCGCGCCCGAAGGTGTCAAGATACTTCTCGTCCAGCCTGCTTACTGTCTCTGTCACATCCTGTCCGGAATCGTCCCGCGCGCGCGCAATCTTCCGCGGCGTCCGGGTGGTCGTGACGGCCAGCTTCACGGGCGGGATGGCGAAACGCTCGTCAACGAAGATTTCCGTCCCCTCCGGATGGTCTACGGTCATAAGCTGAAAGTGGTCGTAGTAGTACGTCTCCCAAAGCTCGGCCGTTATCGTCAGGTCATAAAAGCCTTCGCGGGGAGCTAGCTGCTCTCTGCCGATTTTGTACCACTCTTCTGTGGCTTCTACGCGCGCCGTGCCGAGCGTGTTGATGCGAAGCCCGATGGCGGAGCCCCATGGCACAGCGTCCTTCACAAACTTCATCTCTTTGCCGTCGAAAGCAAAGAGGAACGGGCAGGAGCCTTTCAAGCGCTGCTCCGCAGTAATTACCTGATCGGCCTTTAACTCAAACTCGGCGCGCACGCTGCCGTTGGGCCAGACGATTCTGGCAACATCCGCGCTCAGTTGTTCTCCGAGGCCGAAGTGAACCAAAGGGCCGGTGATGGGCCGCTTCTGCACGAGCAGCCCGGCGCGTATCTCCATCTCTCCGCCTATGCCGAAGGAGTTGATGCGCTGGTCGCCAACGGCCTTAGCGGCGCGCGGGCGTATGGCCTGCCAGTGATAGCTCTTCGAGCCTCGATTCTTAGCCTGAACGACCTGACCCCCGGCGCTAAGGCCCAGAATGTCCAGCCTCCCGTTGCCATCCACGTCCGCGACATCAAAAGAGTAGTCGGGCACCGCAGGCTTATCAAGCACCTTGAAGCTGTTCTGCTCATCGCTGAGCCAGACAATAGGTACAGCATCTGCTACGCCCGACTCTCCCTGATGCGGGGCGCTAGAGGTAAGCAGCAGGTCAAGCCCGCCATTGTTGTCGAGGTCGGCTACGATGAGGCGTCTTTCGCCCTCTATAAAAACAGGTTCGATACGGGCCAACTCGTAGACGTCCCACGCCTGCCATTCGCCTTTATTGGAGATGCCTTTGATAGTCCCGTCCGCCCGCACCGTCAGCAGGTCGAAGACACCGTCCAGATTAGCGTCCGCCACATTGATAGCTCTTATAGACTGGTCGTTAGCGGGCGCGGGATGCTCTACAAATTGACCCGTTCGCTCATTACTGTAGAGGTGAAGTCGGCCTCCGTTATCAACCAGTGCCGCATCAGGGTCGCCGTCTGCGTCAAGGTCAGCCCATGCGAAGCCGCGCAGGCCGGAGACTCCGGCGAAGGGATGATTCTCAGCGAAGCTCTGGTCGCCGTTGTTTCTCAGCACGGTAGGCGAACCGCTCTCGGCTCCCAGCACAATATCGAGGTCGCCGTCCGCTTCAACGTCTGCGGCCCACGCTCCCGTGTAGACTCCGTTCGTAACTGGCGCGGGCAGCTTAGTCTGTGCCGTCACATCAACGAACGCGTCCGGATTCTCCTGACGCATCAGCCGCACGCCGCCCGCGCTCGCCAGCACAAGGTCTGTCTTGAAATCATAGTTGAAGTCGAGGCCCGTTATCGCTTCCGGTTTCGGTGAGACGGCAGACGGCCCGCCGGGAAATGGAAAAGTAGAGCCTCCTGCGAGACGAACTTCACGAGCGTTCGCTTTTATCAGGACTGGCGCTCCGTCGCCGTTCATGGAAACGGCCCCGACCCAGCTCCAACGCGCGCCGCCTTCGGCGGGTATCTCTTCGGGCGTGAAGCTGAGCGCATTGTCGGCAGGGGCGGGCGCGAAAACGGGCGCTTCCATGCGCAGGAATTTTGTGAAAGGCTCGGCTTCCTCGCCCGGCGGCGGCTTAATCTGCGAGAGACTCTGGCGATACTCCGGCACGCGCACCAGCACGTTTCGCAGGAAGGCGATTCGAGTGGCGGCCTGACGCGGGTCGGAGACGGCCGCCTGTAGCGCGCTCAACTGCTGCTGCACTTCCGGCGGCCAGTTGGAAGAGCGCGCGGCGATTTTGTCCACGGTGCCGCGAAGGGTTTCTGCGTCGCCGCGCTTGGCGCTGATGCGCCCCAGCTCAAGCAACGCCGCCAAGTTCTCAGGCTCTGCTTCCAGTATCTTCTGCATCAGGCGCTGAACTTCGGCCTCGCTCTGTTCGCCTCCCTGCCGCTCCGTCTCTTCCGCCAATTTGTATGCGGCCAGCAGGTTTTTTGGATTCTGCTCGACAGCTTTACCGAGCGCCGTTATGGCTTCAGCCGAACGGCCACGGCTGCTTTCAAGAAGCCCTATGAGGTAGGAGATGCGGTCGCTTTCGGGCGCGAGCGAGCGGGCCTTCTCAAGCCTCTCGGCAGCCGCGTCGTAGCTCCTCTGGCGCAGGGCCAGAAGGCCCCAGTTGGCCCAGCCTGCGGGCTCGTCCGGCACTAGCCGCGTCACGTCGGCCAGTCGGCTATCGGCCCTCACGTCGTCGCCTACCTGAAGCGCCGCCAGCCCCACGTAGAACGCCCTCACGACCTCGTTGTACACGGGGGAAGATTTTTCGGGAACCTTTGTGCCTGTGCGGCAACCGGCACAGATTGAGATGAGAGCCAGAAAGAGAGCGAGCAGGCTCGCGGCCTGACGATTTTTCGATGACGGGCGGCGCATGACTGGCTTTTTGTACGGAACCGGAAGGAGCACTCTGTTGCCTGCGCGCAAGGGGGCAAGCGTACCCTGATTAAGCTTCAAATTCGGTTCGATATTAGCATAGCCCCGCCGGCTATGAGTATGCGCGGCGAAGAACGCTCACCTGATTGAGAAAGATGTTTGAGCTTGACAATCGCGCCTTCTGACCTATAGTCGGATGCGTCTCCTTCTTTTCGGTCTTATAAGATTCAAAAACGGAATTGCCGGATTCCCGGCTATCATAGATTACAGTCCATGAAAGACTTCGCGCATTCTCTCGCCCTGCTTCTGATAGCGGCGCTCCTGCTGGCTTCGACTCCGCCTGCCCTCAAAGACGCGGCGGCTCATCTTCAGACTCAAGCCTCTTCATTTCAGACGCGCGAGCAAGCCTACCGCGCCAATAACATAGGCGTGGCGCTTCTTGAGCAGTTCAAGTACAAAGAGGGCGCGGAGAGTTTCCGGCGTGCGTTGCAGCTTGAGCCGAAACTGGCGCTGGCGCGCATGAATCTGGCGATAGCGCTCTTTAATGTGCCGGACGTAGCGGGCGCGCAGAGAGAAGCGCAGGCGGCAATGACGCTCGCGCCGGACGCGCCGCAGCCGCACTACCTGCTCGGCCTGATAGCGAAGACACAGAACCGCACGGATGACGCAATCGCAGCCTTTCAACGCGTGCTGAAGATAGATGCGAGCGACGTTGGCGCGAACGTCAACCTCGGGCAGCTATACATGCAGCAGCGAAAGTTCGCGGAAGCGGTGGTGGCTTTCCGCGCCGCGCTGGCGGTCGAGCCATACAACGGGACGGCGCTCTACAATCTGGGGACGGCGCTGCTCAGAGCGAACCAGCGCGAGGAAGGGCAGCGCGTCATAGCCCAGTTTCAGGAGCTGCGACAGCGCGGAAGCGGAACCACACTAGGGCAGAGTTATCTTGAGCAGGGACGCTACGCAGAGGCCGTCGCCTCGACAGGCATGGAGCCTGAGCTTGTTGACCGCTCGACACCGTCAGTCGCCTTTACGGACGCGACCCGAACAATTCTGTCAGACTCAAACATCAACACGAGAGAAGCCGCGACGGTCACGCCCGTCTTCGGGCGCAGCTTCAAAGGCCGCGAGTCCGGCGATGTCTTGAGGCGCGAGATAGCGGAAGCGCTTGGCGGCTCTCTGACGCTCTTTGACATGGACGGCGACGCCGACCTCGATTTATTTACGGCGACAGCCTCCGGCCAGCGTCTTTACAGAAACGATGGCGGCAAGCTGTCAGAGATTACGAGTCAGTCCGGCGCTCTGGCATCGAAGCTCACAGGCACACCCACGGGCGCGGTCGCGGGCGATTACGATAATGACGGCAAGCCCGACCTGTTCGTGATACGAGACGGCGGGCTTGCGCTTTATCATAACGACGGGGGAGGGAGATTCTCAGACGTGACGAGCGCATCGGCGCTCCCGGCTTATCCCTATCTATCTTCGTCCGTAGCCTTTCTGGACGCAGACCACGACGGCGACCTCGATGTTTTCATAGCCGGGCTGGCAGACCTCTCAAAAGCTCCCAGAGGCGAAGCCGTCTTCCCGGAAGATTTCGCTGGCGCGGCCTGCATGCTCCTGCGTAATGACGGCAACGGAAAGTTCACTGACACGACCGCCGCCGCGAAGCTGGACACGGTCGGCCACTGGGCCGCAGTAGTTCCTACGGACTTCAACAACCGGCGCGACATAGACCTTCTGGTTCTGGATTACGGCAAAGCGCCCGCGCTCTACAGCAACCAGCGCGACGGCACTTTCCGCAACGTGGCATCGGACGTAGGGCTGTCGGCCTCCGGGCGCTGGACGAGCGCGGCTGCCGGAGATGTCAACAAAGACGGCTACACGGACTTCTTCTTTGGCAGAAGCGACGGCGCGGGACTCTTTGCAGCAAGCGACGGAAGAGAGAGGTTCAAGACTCAGGCCGCGCCGGACGCGACCGCAGCCGCTAACGGCGCGCAGTTTCTGGATTACGACAACGACGGGCTGCTCGACTGCTTGGTGATGACGGATAAGGGGCTGCGCGTAGCGCGCAACGTAGGGGACGGTTGGACGGACGTGACGGCGCGCGCCGTTGCCAGTAGTACGGCGGGCGCGCAACCCGGCGGCGGCGGCGGGCGTCTCTTCGCCGCAGGCGACATAGAGACGGACGGCGACACGGACATCGTAGCCCTTTCATCTTCGGGCGAGCTGTCAATAGCGCGCAACGACGGCGGCAACAGCAACCAGTCCCTGCGCGTCAATCTAACCGGAAAGGTCAGCAACCGTAGCGGCGTCGGCGCAAAGATTGAGGCTCGCGCGGGGAGCCTGATGCAGAAGCTTGAAACCTATTCGGCAAGCCCCGCGCCCGCGCCCGCAGACGTACTCTTCGGGCTCGGCAAGCGCTCGAATGCAGACGCCGTGCGAGTGCTATGGCCCGCAGGAATTGTTCAGGCCGAAACCGAGATGCCAACCGCGCCGTCTGCCAGCGCAGCCGGTAAAGCTCCTGTCCTGCGCGTCACGGAGCTTGACCGCAAGCCCTCTTCCTGCCCGTACCTGTACGCGTGGAACGGCGAGCGCTTCGAGTTCATCACGGATTTCATGGGCGCGGGCGAGATGGGTTATCTGGAAGCGCCGGGCCTTTATAATCATCCAGACCCGGACGAGTACGTGCGTATTCGCGGCGACCAGTTGAAGGAGCGCGACGGCCGCTTTGAGCTTCGCGTCACCAACGAGCTTGAAGAGGCGCTCTTCCTTGACCGCTTGCAGTTGATTGCCGTCGCGCATCCCGCAGGCGTTGAGGTCTATCCGAACGAAGGCATGACGAGCCCGCCGCGCCCCTTCATTCTCTACAAAACAAAGGACGCCCGGCCTCCCCTTGCCGCGACGGACGAGCACGGTCACGACATGCTCTCGCGCATCACAAGCATGGATAGAAAGTACCCGGACGATTTTCGTCGTGACGCTCTGCGCGGTTACGCGGAAGAGCACTGGCTGACGCTGAAGCTGGACGAAAGGGCCGCGAGTGGTCGTGTGCTGCTGCTCCTGACAGGCTGGACTGATTACTCGTGGTCTAGCGACAACTTGGCGGCGTCTCAGGCGGGCAAGCAGGCCCAGCTTCCCGCGCTTCAGGTAAAGGACGCGCGCGGCCAGTGGCGCACAGTCATAGAAGACATTGGCATCCCAGTGGGAAGACCGCAGACAGTCACAGTTGACCTGACGGGTAAATTCCTGAGCCCGAGCCGCGAGGTTCGCATCAAGACCAACATGCGAATCCTCTGGGATCAAATTTTGGTGGATACTTCGGGCGGCGATTATCCGGCAGTGTTGACGCGGCTCGACCCGGCCGGAGCCGACTTACGCTGGCGAGGGTTCTCGCGCGAAGTCACGCCGGACGGGCTAGAGCCCTTCGGCTATGACTACGAGCGTGTATCTTTCACTTCGCCGTGGAAGGTGATGCCGGGCCGTTACACGCGCGAGGGCGACGTGCGCGAGCTGCTTCTAGGCTCGGACGACATGTTCGTCATTTCGCGCCCCGGCGACTCTCTGAGCCTCTGGTTCGACGCGCGCAAGCTTTCGCCGCTTCCCGTTGGATGGACTAGAACTTTTCTGCTCTACTCGGATGGCTACAGCAAGGAGATGGACATCAACTCGGCCATCCCCGACCAGATAAGCCCCTTACCGTTTCACGGGATGACGAAATATCCTTACGCCGCGCCGGAAGCGTATCCGATGACGGAGGTACGCAGAGCCTACATGGAGCGCTACAACACGCGGCTCGTCCGAAGCGAGCTGCCGTCGGTTGATGCTGTATTGATTTACACGAGAGACTACGCGGCGAGACGCTGAGAGAAGCGAGCTCGTCTGATGAAGGATGTAGAGATGAGTGGCATAAAGCTCTGCGAGCTTAGGCGGCCTTACTTCTGTTCGAGCGAAGCCGTGAGCGTCTGCCCTTTGCCTGCGCTCGCATATCCGTTGGCGACTACGTACTTGTCGCAGGCGCTTGGCTCGTAAACATCGTTGCCCTTGTTCTTGCCCTTGAAAGCCGACATGGCGGTCGTGCCTCTTTTGCATTCGTAACAGTCCGCAAGGCCGACTGCATGACCAAGCTCGTGCGTCATCAAGCTCGTCAGGGCGTTGAGGTCTGTGACCGTCGGACTGATTATCACGGTCATGCGAACCGAGCCGTTCGGCTTGGTGTAGAACTTAATCTCGCCCACGCGCTCTTTGCTCTTCGGCACTCCGCGTGTGACCGTGATGGTAAGCTCGTCACGCACGACGCTCTCTCGCTCGCCGCTATTGATAAAGGTGACGGGAGAGTCTATCTCTATGAGCGCCCTGTTCCAGTTGTTGACGCCGCGCATGAGAGCCTCTGCCTCAGCCCCTTTGAAGTTGTCTTTCAGGTAATAAACGCGCACAGGCTTATTCGCGCTCAGCCGCCAGCTCATACCTTCGGGCGAAGTCTTTCCCGTCTGGCACTGCTTGGGCATGGAGACGCCCGAGCCGCCTGTACTGCCGGGGGCGGCAGGCCGGTCGTTATTCAACGTGACCGGCCTGGCCCACAGCAGAGGGGAGAGACACAAGACAAAACAGAGACTGTAAAGAAATGGCTTCATCGCATTAAAGGCTTTTATTCGCCCCTATTTTCTGGCCATGCTGGCGCTGTTGACCGAGCGCATGGTGACGGCTATGTAGCTGCGTGCCGAGCCGTTGCGCTGAATCTCCGCGTCGCTCCTGAGCTTGAAGACAGCCGTCTGGCCGGGCTTCAGCAGCACGTTTGCGTCGAAGTCAACGTTCTTCTGCCCGCCTTTGGCGGTGACATCCACGAACCACGAAAGCAGCTTGACGCGGTAGTATTCGCCGTCGCCTGCCGAGCCTCTGTAAACGACCACTTCGGTCTGCCGGTTGAGCGTGGAAAGATAGCCCAAGCTGTTTGACGACAGGCTGGCGTTGACCATGCGCGCGTTGTTGCCGTTGGGCGAGCGCTCAAGGTTAAGCTCGGCCAGTTCGCCCAGGAAAGTGGTGGCCGACTGGCGCTTCTTGATGCTGGCAAGACCGGAGTTCTGTAGGGCCGAAAGCCTGGCTACGAACTGGTTGGTGTTGATGTTCAGGTAGCTGCCGGTGCGATTGATGCCTGCCTTTTCGGAAAGCAGCGCGTTGGGGTCGTCCGTGGTGAAGTAGGTGACTTCGATTTGAGACTGAAGGTTTCTATCCACGGGAACGGGCACGCGCACGCCGTAGCCCTCGACCGGGCATGACTGAGCGTCCGCCTTGCTCACGTTGATTGTGAAGAGTGCCAGCAGCGAGAGGGCCATCACGAAGAATCTCTTGTTCATTACTATCTCCTTATGTTGCTTGTTAGCCGGGCGGCTTAATCTTTAACGCCCTGAAGCCTTGGTCTTTGGGTAGGACTCGCGCCCTCCCGGAAGTGAAGGGCGAGAAAAAATAGAGAGAAGCCTGTGACGTAAGAGGCAGACGACAGGGATTCGCCTTCAGGGAGCGAAGGCGGCGCAAAAGCGCGAATCTAGCCCGCGCCCGAAAGCTTATCGCTTACAGGGTCTTGAATTACGCTAGTGTCTGGTTTTGAGAGCAGAAGGGAAGTGTCGGGTTGAAGAGAACGGAACCATCCGAACAGGGCTTTGCAGGGTGATTCCAGCCGTGACTTCCGCAGATTTAGAGGTGAGTCAAGCTTTCTTGCGCCGTCTCAAGCCCTCAGGGAACCGTATTGGCCCGGGAGCGAGAGTGGCACGATATGCTTGTCGGATGAAGTCAAGGCTTGTCTTCAGATCGCCTTCGGCAACCAGACAATCTCCCTAGAAAATTGCAGCTTTTACTGCCATTTTCCACTGGAGACTCACGGCTTTGCGTCCCTGCCTCGCGGCAGGTTTGCCCTTATCGTGTGCAACCGTCATGTAAAGAGCAGCGCCGCCGACAGGTTCCGACGACACTTGTATTAAACATAGTTCAAAACCATTTGTCAATACTTTCGATTCCGGCCTTGTAAGCGAAGCAGGGAATTAAGAGTCGAGACTCGCTTTCATCTCTTCTTGACTATTGGCGGTGCTTGGCATAAAACCTGTGGGTAAATAGTTTGTTCGGGAGTTTTAGATAGATGCTGACAATCAGGGAGCGCGAGGCCGGGGATGCGGTCGTCCTAGACCTTGAGGGCAACATTATTATGGGCGGCGGGAGCGCGGAGCTGCGCGACAGTATCCGTCGGCTGATTCAGGAGGGCAAGGAGAAGGTCATACTGAACTTTGCCGGGGTCAAGTACATTGACTCGAGCGGGGTGGGCGAGCTGGTTTCCGGTTCCGTGGCTCTGAATCGCGTCAGTGGCCATCTGAGGCTGTTGAACCTTCCGCATAAGGTCGAAGAGGTGATGGCGCTGAGCAGCCTGCTGTCAATATTTGAAGTCTATGACGACGAAGCGGAAGCCGTGCGCAAGTCTGCCGGTAATGCTTAAGCCCGGCCGCCCCTGTTCTGCTGCGGGCGGCTCCCTTTCGGGTGACATCCGAAAGTTAGTTTATCTATTCCTCATAATTCAGTTCATCAAACGTTCCCCCTGTGAGCGGAATCCCCCTTTCCCTTAAGCGCGAGGCTTGCCCCCGGTCGCATATCTTACTCTACGGTGAATTCTCTAAAGCTTATGATGAAAAGAATAGTCTCTTTACTGTTGACCGTTATTTTACTGGGTTCGGTTGCTCCGCTCTCTTTGGCCGACGAGGGGATGTGGACTTTCGATAATCCGCCGCGAAAGCTCTGGAAGGAGCGATACGGTTTTGAGCCTTCGGACGCTTGGCTTGAGCATGTGCGGCTGGCTTCCGTCAAAGTAGGCACGGCGAGCGGCGCTTTCGTCTCCCCGAAGGGGCTGGTGATGACGAACCAGCACGTTGCGTCGGGCCAGATTGCCAAGCTCTCTACGCCCGAGCGCAACCTGACAAAGAACGGCTTCTACGCGCGCACGGCTTCGGAAGAGCTGAAGTGTCCAGACCTTGAGATAGACGTGCTTGTTTCTTATGAAGACGTGACGCGGCGCGTGCAGGGAGCGGTCAAGGCCGGAAGCAACGCCAGTGATGCCAACAACCAGCGCCGCGCAGAGATTGCACAGATTGAGAGCGAGTCGAAGCAGAAGACCGGGCTCGTGAGCAACGTCGTCATGTTCTATAGCGGCGGCGAGTACTGGCTCTATCGCTTCAAGAGGTACTCGGACGTGCGGCTGGTCTTCGCGCCTGAAGAGCAGATAGCCTTCTTCGGCGGCGACTATGACAACTTCACCTTCCCGCGCTACTGCTTAGACGTGACCTTCCTGCGCGTCTACGAGAACAACCAGCCCGCCAGCACGGAAAATTATTTCAAGTGGTCAAAGGCAGGCCCTGCGGACGGAGAGTTCGTACTGCTGTCCGGCAATCCGGGCTCTACAGACAGGCTGATGACGGTCGCGCAGCTAAAGTACCAAAGGGATGTTGGCAATCCTCTGCAAATGCGTGTCTGGACGTCTAGACGCGACGCGCTTGAGCGCTACAGCGCGCAGGGCGCAGAGCAGGCTCGGCGCGCAGGTTCGGCTCTGCGCTCTTTAGAGAACTCCATCAAGCGGCTCACGGGCCAGCAGGAAGGCTTGATGAACCCGCGCATGTTCGCCACGAAAGAGGAGCAGGAGCGGTCGCTTCGCTCCGAGGTCGCACGTCGTCCGGAATTGCAGAGAGAGTTCGGCGCTGCGTGGGATGACGTGGCGACCGCCTACGCTGAGTTGCCAAACATGGCTAAGCGTATAGCCTTCAGCAGTCTTGAGCCCGCCCGCTTAAGCTCCATAGCGACTTCAATCGTTCGCTACAGCGAAGAGGTGCCGAAGCCCAACTCGGAGCGCTTCGCAGAGTACCGAGACAACCGGCTCGAATCCTTAAGACTGAATCTCTTCTCAAGCGCTCCAATCTACACGGAGATGGACGAGGCCGTGCTGACCGCTTGGCTGGAAGAGGGCAGGCGCGTGCTAGGCGCTGACGACCCCTTCGTACGCGCAGCGCTTGAGGGACAGACGCCCACGGAAGTCGCAAGGCGTGTCATCACAGGCACGAAGCTCATGGACGTGGCTGTCAGACGTGCGCTGATTGAGGGCGGAAAAGAGGCCGTGGCAAAATCCGACGACCCCCTGATTGTGCTGGCCAGAAAAGTGGAGCCCATCATCAGAGAGCTTCGCGCGTGGAACGAAACACGGATTAAGAGCGTGGAGGCGAGCGCGGGCCAGAAGATTGCGGGCGCGCGCTTTGCCGTTTACGGAAAGAGCATCTACCCGGACGCCAACTCGAACCTGCGCTTGAGCTATGGCAAAGTCATGGGCTACGAAGAGGACACAACGCTCGTGCCTTATAAGACGACCTTCTATGGCCTGTACAACCGCGCCGAAGGGTTTAGCGAAAAGCCGCCTTTTGACCTGCCCGCCCGGTTCAAAGAGAAGAGAAGTTTGCTCGACCTCTCTACGCCCTTCAACTTCGTCTACACGGCGGACACCATAGGCGGCAACTCAGGCAGTCCCATCATAAACCGCAACGCGGAGATAGTCGGCCTGAACTTCGACAGCAACTTGCAGAAGCTGCCGAACCGCTACTGGTACGTGGAGGACGCGGAAGGCGGTCGCGCCGTGGCGGTTCACAGCCTGGCCATCACGGAAGCTCTCAGGAAGATGTATGGCGCTAACGAGCTGGTCAACGAACTGACGGGCCAGTGAAAAAAACGGTCGTCGTCCCTCTAGGACGGGAAGGAGTCGGAAGATGATGAAGCTCTCTTTGTATGCGCTGATAATGGTTCTGGCGCTGGCCGCGCACGCGTCTGTTAAGGCGCAGAACGGCGGCCCGGGCGCGGCCAATGCTCAGGGCGACTTTGTTTCTACGCGCGAGATGGAGCGAATTAACTGGATGGAGTTTCGTGAGGTCGTGCCCGGTCGGATTCAGACGGTGCTGCTTCCCACGGGGACGCTTGAGCCGCACGGCGTCATCAACAACGGCGCTGACAACACAGCGCCTATGGCCATAGCCCAGCGCATAGCCCGCCGCGTAAACGCCATGATAGCCCCGACTGTTCCCTACGGCATGACGGGCAGCATGGAAGCCTATCCGGGCGCTTTTCAGATTACAGAATCCGCCTATCGTCCCTTCATCAAGCAGGTCTTGGAAGGGCTCGTGAAGAACGGCTTCCGCAACATCATCATCCTGAACGGGCACGGCGGGCCGCAGACGACTGTGCTCAACGCGGTCGCCGCAGAAGTCTCAGCCGAGCGACACGTGCGGACGCTCGTCATCAACTGGTGGTCGTTCGCTTCCGACGTAACCAAACAGGTCTTTGGCGAAGACGGCGGCCACGCGGGCCTTAACGAGACGGCATTCATACAGGCCATAGACCCAAGCCTCGTGCAGCAGAAGCGCTACAAAGATGACCTTGCCACAGCCTACCCCGCTCCCGGCACGTGGTCTGCCGCTCCCTTTCCGTCCTCAATCGGTCTGTATCAACCGGGGCAGGGCTATCCCAACTTCGACCAGAAAAAGGCCAGAGAGTATTTCGACAAAGTCACGGACAAAGTAGCCGGGCTGATTGGCGAAGTAATCAGAAAGTGGGACATGGCGGGATTATAAACTTCTCTGCGTAAACCTCAGCGTCTCTCTGCGTCTCTGCGGTGAGTAGCTTTGAAAGTCATTCACCGCAGAGACGCAGAGAGACGCGAGAGGGGGCGCTGAGAAACGAATTGAAGACAGGTTTCCATATGGCAAAGATAGTCACCTTCATACTGTTTGCCGTGATGACAGTTGGCGCGGCCAGCGCTCAGTGGGCCGCGCAAGTGAGCGGCACGCAGGTCAGGCTCAGGGGCGTGAGCGCCGTCAGCCGCAGCGTCGCGTGGGCGAGCGGCGATAAGGGGACTTACGCGCGCACTACGGACGGCGGGAAGACGTGGGTCGCAGGCACAGTGCCCGGCGCGTCCGAGCTTGATTTTCGAGACGTTGATGCTTTCGACGCCGACACAGCCTATCTGCTTGCAATCGGAGAGGGCGAGAAGTCCAGAATCTACAAGACGACCGACGGCGGGAAAACTTGGGAGTTGCAGTTCAAGAGCAGCAGGCCGGGAGCTTTCTTTGACTCGATGGCTTTCTGGGATAGCGACAACGGCATTGCCGTCAGCGACCCTGTGGGCGGGCGCTTCCTAATCATCAAGACTTCCGACGGGGGCCGCACTTGGAACGAGATGCCGTCAGACGGTATGCCCGCGGCTCTGGCGGGCGAGGGAGCTTTCGCGGCAAGCGGCACCAGCATAGCGGTAGAGGGCAAACGAAACGTCTGGTTCGGCACTGGCGGCCCCGAAGGCGCGCGCATCTTCCGTTCAACTGACGGAGGCCGCACTTGGGCAGTGACAAAGACGCCCGTGGCTAGCGGCAAGTCTGCCGGAATCTTCTCCGTCACGTTCTGGAACGCGCGGCGGGGTGTGGCCGTCGGCGGCGATTACACGAAGGAGCGCGAGGCCAAAGATAACGTCGCCGTCACGAGCGATGGTGGAAGAACGTGGACTCTCATCAAAGGCGCCGGGCCTGCGGGTTACAGGTCGTGCGTGGCCTTTGTGCCGGGCGCGAAGAAGCCTTTGCTGATAGCGGTCGGCCCTTCAGGCTCCGAATATTCGACCGACAGGGGGCAAAGCTGGACTGTCTTGGGCGCTGAAGGCTTTCACAGTACGAGCTTTGCCTCAATCTACGGCTGGGCGGTCGGAGAAGGAGGCCGCGTCGCCGTGTACTCTAACCCGCGCGCCCTCGCGGAAAAACAGAAACAACGGTAGAGCCAAGGATACGCCTACCGCCAGATTGCAGAGGATGTAGAGCCACAGGTTTCTCATGCGAAGCCTCCTGCCCTCCGAGAAGACGAAGAGCCACAGCACCACCGACGATACTATGACATCGAGCCCGAAGAAGGCTGAGGCGTGCGTCTGGAAAAGCTGCCTGAAGAGAAGCGGCACGTCCAGCCCGTAAGTCGCCAGAAACGGCGCTAGCTGTGATAGCGGAAGCAATGCTCCCAGCAGGGCCAGAATCAGGTAGAGCCATTTCATAACTCGCCTCCGCGTGTGGCCCGACTCAATCGCCGCCGCTCAAAGAGTGCGCGACGAGCCGGTTGTCTTTGACCGTGTAGAGCAGGTTCATTGTCTCGTCCGAGATGAAACGCTCGTCCGGGTCGCTCAGGGCAATGCGCCTCTCCGTGCGCCCGGTGTTGATGTTGACGCCCGCCAGCCCGCGCCCGGCTCCCTTCAGGTCTGTGTAGAAATAGAGCCACTGGCCGCGCAGGGTCGCCAGCCTGCGACGATGCCAGAGAAAGCGCGACAGCTTCTCAAGCTGAGCCGCCGGGTCGAGTCTATCGAGCAGTCTTTCTTCCACATCCGACGCTGACGGGCGCGGTATGCTGAAGCGCGGCGATTGAGGGACAGAAGCCGAGCGCACGCGCGCGAGCGTGCCGTAAGTGGAGAGCCTTTCCCTGACGTAATCGCGCGAGTAGTTGGCCGCTAGCTCTGTCAGATTCGAAGCGGTCGCGTGCGCCACAAGTCCAGACCACCGTATGCTCGCAATCGAGGTCGCAAGACGCACTCCCCTGTAGGCTGTTAGGCCCGCGCCGCCGTAGCGAAAGTATAGAGACGCTGCGCGTGCGGCAATCGCCGCCACAGTCCTGAGCAGCCCGCGTCCCGGCGCTGTATGCCGCTCGCGCCAGCTCTCGCGCCCGTCCGCTAATTGAAAGGCAGCGACCTCGTTCTGCCCGCCCACGACCGCTTCACCGCGCTTGTTCAAGAGCACGAAGGCCGCGCGCTCTATGCCGTGCGAAACCTTCATGCGGCGCTTTCCCGTCTCGGCGTCTATGAAGATAAGGTCGTCGCGGTCGGCTACTACAATAGTCCCGGCGTCCGGCACGACCATGTTTGTGATTCCTTTATCCGCTCCCTTGTAGCGCCACAGCACCTTGCCGTTTGTAGAATCAATCGCGCTTATGCCGTAGGGGCCGCGCTCCTCCACGTCGCCGTCTTCGAGCCTTGCAAATCGCCCGCCCGTTCTAACAAAGAGCCGGTCGCGTCCCATCAACATCTGAGGCGTGATGCCCAAATCCTTTGCTTCCCACGTCGTATCGCCGCTCACGCGAGAGATGGCGCGCACCCGCCCGCGACCCGAAGTGTAGATATGGCCCTCGTCGGCGACCGCGTCTGCTTCCGTCAGCGCCAGCCCCTCTTCGTTGATGCGAAACTTCTCGCGGCGTCGCTCGTTGCCCGTCTGCGCGTCCAGAGAGGTGAGCCCCTCGTAGAAGAGATACAGGCGTCCGTCCATGAAGGCTGGCGGGTGATAGTTGTCCAGCGTGTACGGCACGTCCTTGCTCTCGTCCTCGCTCCAGAGCGCGGGCATCATCTCCACTTCTCCCTCAAGCTCTCGCCGCCAAAGCTCTCTGCCCGTGGCAAGGTTAAAGACGTGCACTTCGGGCTTGCGCTTGAAGCCGGAGCGAGCGCGACCCTTCGCGTCTCGCGCCAGCACGACCGCTACCAGATTCGAGTCCGGGTCGAAAGTCATCTGCATGACGCCGCCTCGCACCTTGTCCGAGCGCCAGACGGAATCGCCCGTCATTAAATCCACGGCTTCAAGGCGCGTCTTGTCGCCGCGCTCAAGACTTATGAGCAGAATATCGGTGCCGGGGACGGGCGCTACGTCCGTCTCATCAACACGCGCGTCCTTTCTACGCCACAGCACTTCGCCGGTTTCGGCATCCACCGAGTACAGCGATTTTTCCGTGCCAACTACTAGCACGCCAAGCTCTGTGGCCTGATAGAACCGCACCTTCCCGTCCAGCTTCGCAGACCATCGCGGCGCGGCGGAAATCGCCTGTGAGCAGGCGGCGCACAGGAGCAGCGCGAGCGCGCAGGAAGCGAGCGCCCGCTTTGAAAGTTTATGCGCGGACTGTATGGTATGAGCTAAAAGCATTGCTATATTATTCCCCTCTGATTGATATTACTCGCGGCCACATTTCAAAGGCAAAAGGGAACGGGATGGAGAATAAAGATTCAGCCTCCGAGGCGACACCCACGGTCAAGGTAAGTATCTTCGACCAAATCTACAGCCTGCGCTCCCCAAAGGGCGAAGAGCACATCAGGCGAATTGCAGAAGTGGTGGACGAGCGCATGCGTCAAATCTCCGCTCACACCACTACCTTCGAGCTTTCGCGCATAGCCGTGCTGGCCGCCCTGAACATAGCCGACGAGCTTCAAGACCTTAAAGCCCGCATGGCTGAGCCGGTTGATTCACCCGCGCCGCCTTCCGGCGAATCGGAGATGGCCGAAGCCGCGCCCGACAACTCCCCCAAAGCTGACGAGTCAAACAAGACGCAGACATGGTTTGAAGCCATCTTCGACGCCGAAGTCCCCGTTAAGGAGAGAAGCGAAAGACTCAGCAGCCAAATCTCCAACAGGCTACAGACCGGCAGAGCAGAGAGCCCGAAGGACGCGGCCGCAACTGATAAGGAAGACGCGTAGCGCTTCAACTTACGGCTCTTTGAAGACGCGAGGCGAGAGCGGGCGGGTCGGATTGCCTGACAATTATTTCGGGAGTCTTATGCCAGCGAGCGCATTCCGTGAGGGCCGCAGCTATATCTTCAATCAGCTCGGCCTTAACTTTCACGCCCGGCTCCATGTACAGCGACCTGATTTCAAAGACGCCATCTTTGCGATGCGCCTTCGCGTCCAGACGACCCACGAGCGAGCCGCGCCTTAGAATGGGAAGAGTAAAGTAACCGTAGCGGCGCTTGGCTTCCGGCGTGTAGCATTCAAGCCTGTAATCGAAGTCGAACATGAAGCGCGCTCTGGCCCTGTCCCAAACTACCGGGTCGAAAGGCGAGAGAAGCGTCGTGCGCTCCATCTCAAGCGAGCCTTCTAGCGCGCTCTTCGCCAGTCTAATATTGTCCGGGTGAATAAGCCCCGGCTCGTCCCATCCTTCGACCTCGACACTGAGCAGCTCGCCTTCTTCTGCCAGAGCGCGCACGGCCTCAAGCGTCTCCTTCATGTTCGTGCGAAAGTAGTCCGCGACCCATCGCGGCTTTGCGATTCCCAGAGCGCGCACGGCCTTTAACGCAAGCTCTCGCCGCACCTCTTCGCGGGAAGGAAGTTGCGCGTCGTCCCAACCGGGCAGCACGCGCTCTCTCAGGTCATAGACTCTCTGGAAATTCCTGCGGCGCGCAATCATCAGCTCTCCGGCGGTAAAGAGCATCTCAAGCGCGCGCTTCTCCGTCTTCCACTCCCACCAGCCGCCAGCCTTGCCGTCCGTCCGCTCGAAGTCTGCGGCGCGCACGGCTCCGTGCTCGCGTATGAACCGCTTGAGCCCGTCAATCTCCTTTCGATGAGCCTTGACCCACGCGGCCGAATATTTCCAGCCCATAGACTCCGCTTCCAGCATGCGGCGGCGATAGAGCGGATAATCTTCCACGGGCAGAAAGCATGCCTCGTGCGACCAGTACTCGAAGATGGCTCCCTCTTCAAGAAGCTCTTCCAGCCACACGGGCTCGTACTCGCCCAACCGGCTCCAAAGCACAAAGTAGGGGCTGCGCGCGACGACATGAATCGTGTCAATCTGTAGCGCGCCCATGCGGCGAATCATCGTCAGCACGTCGCGTTTGGTGGCCTTCCGCTTCGGGCGCGCGATGATGCCCTGCGCCGCCAGCAGCAGTAGCCTAGCGCCTTTTTCATCCAGTTGCATACGATTAAGATAAAGGCAACAGGCGGCGGCTGCCAAGATGGAATCGCCCGTGGCCCTTAAGCGGCTCAAGACGCATTTCATGTCTATGCCTGAAGACGCCGGGTGTTAGAATCATCAGAAAGGTTGACGAGATTTCCTTTGAAGAGATTGCGATGATGAAAGTGGCCCTGTTGATAACCTTCTCCCTTTTGTGTGCGCTCCTGCCCGCGACAGCCTTCGCGCAGGGCGGGCAGATGCGTGCGGCTGATTTTCGCGTGTACGATTCTTCGGGCAGAGTCGTGTCTCTCAATGAGGTCGTCGGCGCAATGGGCGGCGCGGACGTGGTCTTCATAGGAGAGACGCACAACGACGCCGTCGCCCACAGGCTTGAGCTGCAACTGCTGCAAGCGGCTTCCGCTCGTTACGGCTCAACTGCTGAGGCCAACGTGCGACGAGAGGTCACGCTCTCTCTTGAGATGTTCGAGCGCGACGTGCAGACGACCCTGGACGAGTACCTCGGCAACCTGATTCTTGAGCGACAGCTATTGAGCGACAGCCGCCCTTGGAACAACTACCAGACGGACTACAGGCCGTTGATAGAGTTCGCGCGCGCGAATAGTCTTCCGGTCATAGCCGCCAACGCTCCCGCTCGTTACGCGAACAGAGTCTCGCGCGCGGGCCGTACTTCGCTCGCGGCCCTTTCGCCTGCGGCGAAAGCGTGGATAGCGCCCCTGCCTTACGGCGAAGCCTCTGCGGCCTACGCCGCAAAATTCAACCGCGCGATGGAAGGCATGGGCGGCGGCCATGACGGCAGCGTAAAACAGAACTTCCTAGATGCACAGGTGCTGCGCGACGCGACCATGGCCTACTCCATCGCTCAGGCGCTTACGAGCAGGCCGAAGGCTCTGGTGATTCACGTCACGGGACTCTTCCACACGGAGGGGCGAATGGGCATTCCAGAGCAGTTGGAGCGGTACAGGCCGCGCGCACGCATGCTCGTCATAGCGCTGATTCCGGAGGCGCAGGCCCCCAGACTCGACGCCGAAAATCTGAAGAAAGCCGGGGATTTCGTCATCGTCACGCTGGCCCCGCAGCCCTGAATATGGCAAATTTCAGCTTTAAGAGAGAGCAGAAACGACTAAATCACAGCAATCGGCAGGAACACAAAAGCTCTTGTGCTGATTCCTGTGATTTAGCGGTTAAGTCACGAGCCTTCAGCCGTTTAACTCTGCTCGCCGGTTGGCCCGGCCTACCAAATTCCGTCTGATTTTCCGGCCTTTCGGTCGGGAGCCCGCTCGCCGCCCGCAAAACCTCAAGAATTCCTCAAGTCCTAATCCTTAAGATTTCAATCAGTTCCGGCGCGGAAGAGTGCCGGACGGGAAGCGAGCGGTAAGAGAAACGGGATTTCTAAACAATGCAACTAATCCTCGACAAAATCACTGCCCCCTGTGAGTTACCTGCGGTCACACGCACTCGCCTGCTGAAGGTTCTGGAAGAGAGCCTGGCGACCTGCACCTCGACCGTCATCAACGGGCGCGCGGGGACGGGTAAGACCCGGCTGGCGACGGATTTCGCGCAACGCTCGGGCAGGGCAGTCGCCTGGTACAAGGTGGACGCGGCGGACAGCAGCCTGCGCATCTTCTTTCAGTACCTGGTGGAGAGCGTGCGCAGGCAACGCCCGGACTTCGGCCACGAGGCGCTCGCTCGTCTGCTGGACGAAACCAGCGCGGTTGAAGACGTGCCGCTTCTGGCAGAAGCTTTCGTCTACGAGTTGCTGGAATCCGACGGTAAACCGCTTCTGATAGTCATAGACGACCTTCATCTGGTTTACGACGCGGAATGGGTAGTGCCTTTCTTTCGCCGGTTGCTGCCGCTCCTGCCGACGGACGCTCACATGCTGATAACGGGCAGAAGCTTGCCGCCTGCTCCGCTCTGGCGGATGCGCTCCAAGCAGATGCTCTGCGTCGTGGAGGAGCCGATGCTGGCCTTCTCCGAGGAAGAGACGAAGAGGTTGTTCAACGCCTACGGGCTATCGGAGAGGGAAGTCAAAGCGGCGCTCGAAGAGACGCACGGGCGCGCAGCTGTGCTAGATGCGCTTGCGCGTTTGAAGTCCGCCTCCGGCAGGGTCGCGGAATCAATCGCCGCCATCAAGCGGCAGAGAAAGTTTACGCCCGCCTTCGGCTCCTGATAGCGCCGGAGAATTCGGGTCGTCAGACAGGATGAACAGGATATAGGGCCAGCACGAATATAGTCCTCGCCGTGCTTTTTATCCTCTTCATCCCTTTGGAATCCATCTTTATCAACGCTGCCTTCCGGCAGTCGGCTTTTACCTCAGCTTTTATCTTGTTTCTTTCTGGAAAACTATTTCGCTGTGATAAGCTCGACAGGTCTTCAAGAGTCGTTACACAACGGGCCGCCCGGTGAGGGCTCAGCCATAGAGTCTGAGCCTGCGCCGCCGCTTAAGCTCTTTATGAAGGAGACGCCACTGTCACAGCCAGCCTTCTTTCTGCGGACAAAGCTTCTGCCGCCGAGGCCAGCGCCCGCGCTGCTCTCGCGCCCGCGCCTGACTGAGCGCCTTGAGCGCAACCTTGAGCATCCCGTCACCCTCGTCACTGCCAACGCGGGCTCCGGCAAGACCACGCTCGTAGCGGATTTCGTGCGCGGCGGCCAGCGCCAGTACGTCTGGTATCAGCTAGACCACACGGACGCAGACCCTGCCGTCTTTCTAGGCTACGTCGCAAACGGCATCAAGCAGACGGTCAAAGGCTTCGGTGACGTGATGCTCCCTTACTTGCAGCAGGCTGCGGGCGAGCTTGCTCAGCAGCCCGAGCGCGCAGTTGACGTGCTTCTGAACGAAGTCCTGGAGAAGATAGAGCAGCAGCTCATAATAGTTCTGGACGATTATCATCACCTCGGCACGGATACGGCCGTTCACAGGGTGGTTGACCGCCTCATACAGTACATGCCGGACGTGATACACCTGATTATCATCACGAGGGATTTGCCGCCGCTCTCGATTGCGCGGCTGCGCTCGCACAACTCTCTGGCGGTGATTGACCGCTCGGAGCTTCTCTTCACGGACAAAGAGACGCAGGAGCTTTTCCGGCAGGTCTTTGACCTTGAGCTGACGCCCGCGCAGTTGAAGGAGTACAGGGAGAGGACGCACGGCTGGATTACGGCGCTTCAGCTTGTGCGTCAAGTGGCACAGCGCCAGGCGCTCTCGCAGACGGAAGACGGAGGCGCGGGCGCGATTGACCTCGTTGACGTGCTGAGGCAATCCGAGCGGGACATCTTCGACTACTTCGCGGAAGAGGTCTTCGCGGACGAGCCGGAGGATGTCAGGCTTTACCTGCCACGGCTGGCCCTCTTAGACCGCATAGAGTCCAGCGCCTGCAACGCTCTTTTCCCGGAAGCCAACTGCCGCCAATTGCTGCCCGCGCTCGTGCGCCGGAACGTCTTCACCTCAATCGCGGCAGACGAGCGCGGCGAGGAGTATCGCCTTCATCCACTTTTTCAGAGCTTCCTCAGAAGACGCCTGCGCGCCGAAGTGGGCCGCGCCGGAGTCGCCGCCGAGCACGCGCGCTTCGCAGACCATTTCCTGAAGCGGGGCGTGTGGGACGAAGCCATGCGCCACCTGCTGGCTGCGGAAGATTACGAGCGCGCGGCCTCCATCATAGCGGAAGAGGGAAGTCGCTGGATTACAAGCGGCACGCTTTCATCACTCGTCTCTTACGCGGACGCTCTGCCCGCTTCGGTGCTTGAGTCCCGCCCGCGCGCTCTTCTTCATAGAGCGGAAGCGGCAAGGCTTCAGGGAGAGTACGACACGGCGCAGTCGCTTTTCCGCCGCGCCGTGCAGCTTCTGCACGAAGGGGGAGACTGCGAGTGGGAGGCCGAAGGGCTTCACTCGCTGGCCACGATTGCGCGCCGCAGGGGCGAGTTCGAGACGGCCTTCTCATACCTTGACCGCGCGCTGGAATTAACGGACGAAGGCGCGCCCGTACGCATGAAGTGCGGCAACACGCGCGGCCTCTGCCTGATGGCTACGGGCGAGCTTGAGGCGGCCGAGCGGGAGTTTCGCGCCGCGCTTCAACTGGCGGAAGAGCAGGGCGAAGCGCGCTACAGCCGTCTGATTGCGCACAACCTCGGACTGCCCGCCATGATTCGCGGCGATTTCGGAGAGGCGCTCAGGTGGCTCAGGCGCATCCTGCCTGAGACGAACGACCAGCCACCGGTTCCGCAGGAAGCGACGGCGCATCTGAACATGGCTCGCTGCTACTTCTATCGCGGCGACATGGCCTCGTGCGAAAAACAACTGGACGAGGCGCTGGAGCGCAGCCAGCTCTTTAACCAGACATCGCTGCACGGCGAGATATTCGAGTCCTACGGCAACCTGTACAGAGAGACGGGCAACGTGGCCCGCGCCACGGAGTTCTACGAACGCGCCTCGCGCGCTCATGAAGAATCGGGCATGGAGATTACGCGCCACGAGCTGCTGGACGAGCAGGCCGTGCTTCATCTTCAGGTGGGCGACCTTCAGGCGGCGCGAGAGAAGATTGACAGGCTCATAGAGGCGCGCGAGCGCGCGGGCGACAGGATGGGCGTGACTACGGCCAGCCTCGTGCGCGCTTCAATCATGCTGGCGGAGGGGAATCTGGACGGCGCGCGCGCGGAGCTTCTTCCGGCGCTCGGCTACTTCCGAGAGCATAGGCTCAATTACTACGAGGCGCAGGCTTCAATGGCGCTGGCTTCGTGTGATTATCGTGCGGGCGCGGAAAGCGATGCTCTTGAGCATCTGAGACGCGCCGTGGATTTGGCCGCGCGCTACGACTACGAGTACTGGTTAAAGCGACAGGTGGAGCGACAGCGCGAGCTGTTCAGTAACACGGAGGCCGCGGAGATTCTGCCCACAGACCTGCGAGCGCTAATTGACGCCGCTCAGGCGAAGAAGGAGCCGGAGCCTGTTCAAGCCTCGCCGTCAATCGTAGTCTCGCAGCAGCCCGTCACGGATTTGACCATCAACATGCTCGGCCCGGTCGAGATTTTCCGCGACCCCGCGAGGCCGCTCGCGGCAGACGCATGGACTACAAAGCGTGCGCGCGACATACTCTGCTACATAGCTTCTAGACGACACCGCCGCGCCTCCAAGGATGTCATCATAGACACCTTCTGGAGCGACGCCGATTTCGAAGTAGTAGAGAAGAACTTTCACCCGACCATCTCGCACATACGCAAGGCGCTCAACTCCAACCAGCCGCTCAAGCAGAACTTTCTGGTCTACAGGGACGGCGATTACCAGCTCAACCAGAACTTCTCTTACTGGCTGGACACTGCGGAGTTCGACCGTCTGCTCTCCGAAGGCGAAAGCGCCCGCCGCGCAAGGGAGTTCGAGCGCTGCATCAGTGCTTACGAGAGCGCCGTCAAGCTCTATCGCGGCGAATTCATGCAGGGCGGCTACGACGACTGGGTCGAGGAGCAGCGCACCTATTATCGTGAACAGTACCTTCGGATACTGGAATCACTGGCGGCTGTCGCGCAAAGAAGCGATGACTGGCTCAGGGTGCAGGATTTGGCGCAGCAAATCCTGCGCGAAGACCCGTTCCGCGAGGACATACACTGCATGATTATGCGCGCCTACTCGGCCACGGGGAACCGTGCCGCGCTCAAGGAGCAGTACGAGCATTTGCGTCGGCTTCTGCAAAAGGAGCTGGGGGTCGAGCCTGTGGCCGAAACACGCAAGGTTTTCAAGGAGTTAATGGGCTGACGCGCCCGTAGCTAAGAAGCGCCTTGGAAGTTGTCAAGGCCGTATTGAAGTTGACTGACAATTGCAACCTCAACGCAATAATTTACGGGCAACTATTCTCTAGAATAAGCGCCATAACGCTTTTCCTTGAATTGTTGAACCTCGCCTTTGAGTAAGTTAGGTAGCTGATGGGTCGCTCGTACGGTAGCGGGCGCTGATTTTCCTGAGCCATGACGAGAAATTTATTCGACGCATCCAAACGGGCCTTCGCCCTCTTACTTATCCTCCTGCTTAGCATAGGCCCCGCCAGTGCTGGCATAGCCGTGACCGGAGCCGACGGCATAGCCGTTACCGGCGCGGACGGCGTCTCCTTCACTAACGTCTCAGGCATAGCGGTGACGGGCGCGGACGGCTTCCTGACCTTCAGCGCGAACGGCATCGCTACCACGGGCGCGGACGGCGTAGCCACCACTGGAGCCGACGGCGCGCGTTACACCGGAACAAACGGCATAGCCACGACCGGCGCAGACAGCATGCAGATTGCCCGCGCCGACGGCATAGCGGTCACAGGCGCGGACGGCATCGCCGTCACCGGAGCAGACGGCAATAACTACCATGTAAACTCTCTGGTTATACGCAACCCCAACGGCATCGCCGTGACGGGCGCAGACGGCGTAGCGACTACCGGCGCAGACGGAATCGCCGTCACGGGCGCTGACTCATTCACCATCAAGCGAGCGGACGGAATTACCACGGGCAAAGTTCAGGGCATAGCGGTCACAGGCGCGGACGGCATAGCCGTTACCGGAGCGGACGGCACGACCTATAACATCTCGCCTAACGGCATAGCCGTGACCGGCGCGGACGGAATTGCTGTGACCGGCGCGGACGGCATCGCCGTAACGGGTGCGGACGGAATATCTACAACAAGACTGGACGGCGTTGCTACTACGGGCGCGGACGGCATAGCGGCTACAGGGGTTGATACGGGTGTCGGGCTCAAGAGCGTTGACCCTGAGTTGGCCCTCATGCTCGATAAGATGACGGACGACAGCAACGTCAATGCCGCAATCGTCTATCACAAGCTGCCGACCGATGCCGACATAGCCGAGCTTAAGAGCATAGGCGTTCTCGGCGGGACGCGCTTCAAAGTGCTGCCCGTCATCATCGTCACCGCTACGCGACGACAGCTCGTAGCCATCTCCAGACTCTCGTCCGTGCGCTCCATCTATGGCAACCGGACGCTGCAATCGAACATAGCTCCCGTCAGTTCAATTACGAACGCCGACCGCGTTCGCACGGACGGAGAGTTGACGCGCCGCAATAACGGCCTGCCGTTTAGCGGGCGCGGCGTAACCGTGGCCGTGCTGGACACAGGACTCGACGGCACCCATTCGGATTTCGCGGGCCGCGTAGCCCAGAACGTCAAGCTCGCGGATTCGCAGAGCGCCTCGGTCGGCTTCAACTATCCAATCAATACAGAGGGGCTGCCCAACACGGATCAGGCTTACGGCCACGGCACATTCGTAGCGGGCACTATTGCCGGAAGCGGCTCGCGTTCGGGCGGCAAGTATCAGGGCGTTGCGCCCGCCGCGCGGCTCGTAGGCCTGAGCGCCGGCGACCTGACGCTCTCGTTTATCCTGAACGGCTTCGACTACCTGCTTGAGCGCGGCGAGTCTCTGGGCGTGCGCGTCATCAATTGCAGCTTCTCCGCCAACACGGTCTTCGACGTAAACGACCCGGTCAACGTAGCCACGCGCATGCTCACGGATAACGGCATCACCGTTGTCTTCTCAGCAGGCAACACCGGCTCGGGGCTCAACACCTTGAACCCTTACGCCGTCGCCCCGTGGGTGATAAGCGTAGGCGCGACGGACGCGAATAGAAAGCTGGCGGATTTCTCTTCGCGCGGGGCGTTCGGAAGCACGCTGTTCAGACCGACGCTGGTTGCGCCCGGCGTGGCGGTTGTCGCGCCGCGAAGCACGACGAGCGCAACGGGCGCGCTGGGGCTAGCTACGGCGAGCGACATGGCGCAGATTTCGGCAGCCGAGGCTCCGTACTACACGACGGCGAGCGGCACGAGCTTCTCCGCGCCGCAGGTGGCGGGGGCGGTCGCGCTCATGCTGGAAGCCAACCCGCAACTGACGCCCGCGCAGATTAAGGATATTCTGCAACGCACGGCGACGCCGCTTCCGGCCTATTACGGGCATGAAGTCGGAGCGGGCATGCTCAATGCTCACGCGGCTGTGATAGAGGCCGCGTTCCCGCAGAGACGAATCGGCACATGGCGCTCCACGCTAGACCGTGGACAGGTTCGATTCATCAACGACCCGGCTCAGAAATTCACCGGGACGGTCGCTTCCGGCGGCGCTTCCGACATCGCCCTGAACATTCCCGAAAACACTCTGGTCACATCCGTTCAGATAGCATGGGGGCCGGTGACGAGCATCAACGACCTTGCGCTTACCGTCTATGACCCGGCTGGAACGAAGCGCGCGGAGTCGAATGTGCTTAATCTTCCGGGGCTGACGGGCAAGCGCGAGAGAGCCGCGCTCAATTCGGCAAAGGCCGGAGCATGGCGCGCACGCGTCACGCACACTCTTGGCGCGACCGTGACGCCGCAGTTCTTCACGGGTGTTTTGGAGACGACGCGCGTGGAATACACGCCGCTAGCCGACATGGCAGGACTGAGCGCAGCCGCGCAAGCCGAAGTCAACCAGACGCTGCGGCAATTCACGATGCTGCCTTTCGGCAAGCACTTCAGGCCGCAGTTCGCTGTCTCTCGCGCCGATTTGGCCGCAGCTCTTGTGATGAGCGGTCGGGCCGCGCAGTATCTTCCCGCTCAATCCACATTCTCGGACGTACGCGACCCCTTGACCACACTCTTTGTAGAGAGCGTGCAGGCCGCGCAGGGCGGGCCGTTCTTCACGGACGCGCAGGCGGGCGGAGCTTTTCGCCCCGACGCGCGCGTGGACAGGCTGACGGCTGCCGTCGTGCTGGTTCGCGCCGCAGGGCTTGCCGGTGAAGCCGAGTCAAGAAAAGGCGAGGTGCTGGCCTTAACAGACGCTGGCCTGATTCCGTCTTCAATGCGCGGCTACGTGGCGGTGGCAATCGCTCGCGGTCTTCTACAAGCGAACGGCACGCTCTTTAACCCGCAAGACGATTTCACACGCCTTGAGCTTGCCCACGCGCTGGCTGTGATGACGAAATAAGCCGGGAAGAGAACGGGACATAAAAGAGGCGCGGCTGATTTATTCAACCGCGCCTCTTCTTTTTACGCTCCCGCTACTTGTTGAGGAAAAGCTCTTCTACGTTCCAGAGCGAGTAGGGGACTATCGTTGACGGGCGATAGTTGCGAACGCGCGTGTTCGAGGCCGTGATGATGTGGCGCGCGACTATAGGGATGACCGGCAGTTGCTCCGCCAGTATAAGCTGCGCGTCGCGGAAGAGGGCCTTGCGGCGCTCCGCGTCTCTCTCGTGCGCCTGCGTCGTCAGAAGCTCGTCCAGCCGCTTTTCCCAATCTTCCGTAGGCGCTGGCTTCTGGGGCTGCCACGGCCTGTCGCGGCTGCTGCTGACAAGGTAGTTGGCGTAAGAAGACGGGTCAGGCTCCGTGACGGTCGTGCCCAGCAGTATCGCATCGTAATCCTTGCTCTGCTGGCGTGCAGTCAGAGCCTGAAACTCTATCGGCGCGACCTGCACCTTGATGCCCAAGCGAGAGAGGTCTTCCTGTATGATGGCGGCCATCCCTTTGCGCGACTCGTTCTCGACCGGCACGATTAAAGTGAACTCGACGCGGTTGCCCTTTGAGTCCAGAAGCTCCGGCGCATCCTTTGAGCCGCGCTCGGTAAAGCCCGCTTCGCGCAGAAGCTCTCTTGCCTTCTCAAGACTGTACTCCGTGCGCGGAACGTCCGCAGCCCACACCTTATTGCCGGGCGAGACGAACCCGTAGAGCGGCGTCGCCAGTCCCCGCAAGACCGAAGTGGCCACCGATTCGCGGTCTATGGCATAAGAGACGGCCTTGCGAAAACGCACGTCGCTGAACCAAGCGCGCTTTACGGGGTCAACCACGGGCTTGCCGTTCTGCTCGCCTTCGTTGAGATTGAACCAGAGGTGGTCTGTAGTCAGTCCCGGCCCGAGGTCGTTTGCGCGCACCTGCCCGCCGCCTGCTCTGAGCGAGACGTAATCCGTCGGGCGCACGCGGTCAACAATGTCCAGCCCGCCCTGAGTCAGCCGCGTCAGAGCAGCGTTAGCGTCGCCCACCACCTCAAGCGTAATCTTGTCCAGATAGGGAAGCTGCGTGCCGGCCGAATCCTTTTTCCAGTAGAAGGGATTTCGCCGGAGCGTGACGCGCTCGCCCGGCGCGCTAGATTCGACTATGAAAGCTCCCGCACAGACAATCTGCGCCGGGTCTTCGCTCAGGCTGTAACGGTCGCGCAGTGTCCCGCGCTTCAAGTCTCCTTCCAGAACGTGACGCGGCAGCACGGCCAGATTTGAAAGATAGCTTTCCGGCGTGGCTATGGTTTCCGGGAAGACAAGGCGCAGCCGCTTTGCGTCTACGACCGAGACTTCAATCGGGCGTCCTCCAATCGTCATGGAGTCGCGGAACGAGGGCGAGGCCGTGCGCTCGTCGTATAGCGCCTGAAAAGTAAAAAGCACGTCTTCAGCCGTGAGCGCGTGCCCGTCGGAAAATTGCAGGCCGTCTCGCAAGCTTAAATCTAGCGTCCGCCCGTCCTCACTCACCTTCCATTCAGAGGCTAGCGCAGGCACGTAGCGCTGCTGGTCGTGGTCGAACTCCACCAGCCGTCCGCTCATCAGAAAGAAGGCGACCGTCAGCGAATACTCGTCCGAAACCATAAGATAATTGAAGGTCTTGGGCGGCGAAGTCAGCTTGTAGGTGAGCGAGCCGCCGCGAGTGCCCGCGACGCGCTCGCGTTGTAGCTCCTGAGCGGGAGCCTTCGGCGGTTCCTGCGCGCGCTGGCACGCGTGGCCGAAGAGAGCGGCTGCGAGCAGTATGATAAACAGAGCGGTTTTAGGCATACGTACTCTCATCTTCTTCTGTATGATTCGTGCCGGGAATGGATTCCGTCGCGGTCTTTCAGGCAAACGAGCCGGATTCAATCACGAATAAGCAAAGAATGTCCAGCACTAACTTCATTAGGTGGTGTCCTAATTAGAAAACTCTCTGCGCTCATCTCTGCGTTCCTCCGCGTCTCTGCGGTGAAGATAGTTTGAAGAATATTCACCGCAGAGACGCAGAGAGACGCTGAGGGGGCGCAGAGAATTGAATTTAGGACACTACTCTTCTATTACCCTCTTGTTGCATTTCAAAATAGATGTTAGATAACGACTTGCCGAAAAGCTTATGTTGAGAATCATTCTCTATAGATTGCTGCAAGGCGCGTTGGTGATTCTGATTGTGTCGGCGCTGACCTTTGCGCTGCTGGGCGCGGCGGGTGGCGATGCCCTTAGCTCTTTAAGCAGCGACCCGCTCGTGTCGGAAGCAACGCTGCGCACGCTACGGCACACATACGGGCTGGACGAGCCTCTCCCGGTTCGCTACTGGCGCTGGCTGACAGGCGTGCTCTCAGGAGAGATGGGCTACTCGCTCTACTATCACACGCCCGCGTGGAGCATCATACGGCCGCGCCTCTTCAACACTCTTGCGCTGGCGGCACTTGCTCTGCTGATAGCCATGACAATCGCGCTCGTGCTCGGATGGCTGGCGGCGCGGCGCGCGGGCGGCTGGGCCGACAGATTAGCCGGAGCGGTAGTCCTGCTAGCGTCTTCGTCTCCGAGAATCGTGCTCGCTCTCATAGCACTTGCGCTCGTCGCCCGCTCGCCCTCATTCCTGATGAGCGGCGCAACAACAGAAGGGGCTTCATTTGGCGTCTCCTTTATGCGGATTTTTGTTCCGGCAGCTATCTTGAGCGTGCCTCTCGTGGCGCTTTTTCTGGCGCAGGCGCGTGACGGGCTGCTTCTCTCCATGAGAGAAGATTTCGTGCAGGTGGCTCGCGCCAAGGGGCTCTCCGAGAGGACCGTCATACTGCGTCATGCGCTGCGCGGTGCGCTCAATCCTTTAATCACCATCTTCGGCCTTTCGCTAGGGAGCCTGATAAGCGGCTCCGTCATGGTAGAGACGGTTCTGGGCTGGCCCGGCCTTGGCCAGTTGAGTGTGGTTGCGGCGCAATCGCGCGACGTGCCGCTTCTGATGGGAGTGGTCTTGATTACGGCTACAGCCGTGCTTGTGGGAAATCTGGTCGCGGACATATTGCTCTGCCTGAACGACCCGCGACTGAGGCGGGGAGCCGCGACGGTCGTTGCCTCCGGAGGAGGAAGCGGCGGGGCGACGCCTCTATCCTGAAACCATAATGACGCAAGCTATAAGAGAACAGGACGAGCCGGAAGCTTTTACAGAAGCGGGCGAATCAAGCGTGCAAGGAGAGCGATTCGCCCGCGCGGCTCGCTCGTTTCGTCGCCGCCCGAAGCTTGCGCTCGGCATCTGCCTCGTAGCGCTCTTCTACCTGGCGGCTCTCTTCGCAGATTTCCTTGCGCCCTACGACTACCGCTCGCAATCCAGAAGGGAGCTGCTCGCGCCTCAGACGACGATTCGCTTCCGCGACGAGCAGGGCGGGTGGCACGCGCGTCCCTTCATTTACGCACGGCGAGTAATTGACCCGTTAGAGCGGCGTTACGCGGAAGACACGTCGCGCCGCTATTCGCTGGCCTTATTCACTCGCGGCCACACGTACAAGCTCTTTCATCTCATCCCCACGGACATTCACCTCTTCGGCTTGCAGGATGAGAGCGCGTCGGGCTCTGCTCCGAGGATTTATCTGCTGGGAACGGACTCGCTGGGGCGTGACAGGTTTTCACGGCTGCTTGCCGCAGCAAGGTTTTCGCTGGTCGTGGGGCCGCTCGGAACTCTTCTGGCCTGTGTGCTGGGAGTCGTGCTCGGATGCGTAGCGGGTTATTCGGGGCGCTTCGTTGACTCTGTGCTGATGAGAGCGGCTGACGCAATGATGTCTCTGCCCTTGCTCGTTCTTATCTTGGCGGCGCGGGCGGCCTTTCCGCTTGAGCTTCCGCCGTCGCGCGCAGTCCTGCTGCTGGTGACTATCTTCATAGCCGTCGGCTGGGCCGAGATGGCCCGGCTCACTCGCGGGCTCGTCGTAACCTTGCGCGAGCGCGAGTTCGTTCTGGCGGCACGCGCCATAGGGCTGACGCGCTGGCGCATACTCTTTCGACACATACTGCCGAACGCCGCCGCGCCGCTCATAGTGCAGGCGACAATTCTGCTGCCCGCGTTTCTTCTCGCGGAAACGTCTCTCTCATTTCTGGGGGTGGGATTACAGGAGCCCGAAGCAAGCTGGGGAAACATGCTGATGGCCGCCAGCGATGTCACGCTGCTACGCAACCAGCCGCTACTCATACTCTCGCCAGCCTTCGCCATCTTCCTCTTCGTCTTGGCCGTTCGTCTGCTGAGCGACGGGCTGCGTAAAGGAAAAAGGTAAAAGCCGGGAGCGAGCCTCTTTGCCTAATGCTCTCCTTTCCAGACGACGGAGGCGAGGCAGAGCCAGCCCGCCAGGAAGGCCAGCCCGCCGAGCGGCGTGATTGCGCCGAGCCATCTCTGGCCGGTCAGGCTGAGCAGGTAGAGGCTGCCGGAAAAGAGTATCGTGCCTGCTATGAAGAGCCAGCCGCTCGTCTCCATTAAATGGCCGGGCCAGCGCGTCAAAGCCCACGCCGTCACAATCAGAGCGAAGGCGTGATACATCTGGTAGCGCACGCCCGTCTCGAAGACGGCCAGCATCTCCGGGTCAAGGCGGCTCTTCAATCCGTGCGCGCCGAATGCGCCTGCCGCCACGGCTATACATGCCGAGATAGCTCCTATGGCAAAGAATAAGCGTTCCATTTATCCGGTTCGTCCCCCTTTTAATCCGCGAAACTGTTCTGAGCCAAACATTCTAGCTTCTATGAGGCATGAAAGAAACTCTTATTCAGGCTGAGTCGTGGTTCAGTTAGAAATCAAAACTTCACCGCAGAGACGCAGAGAGACGCAGAGGGCGCGCTGAGAAAAGCATTCAACTCTCTGCGCTCGTCTCAGCGTCTCTCTGCGTCTCTGCGGTGAGTCTGATTTTGAAATTGACTCACTACTCCCGCCTTTCTCTACTTGTGTGCGCGGCGGATTTCAAATAAGTTAAGAAGCGCTCAGAATCAAAACTGCCGGGATGGGAATCTACATGAGAAACAGGAAAATCGGTCTGCTTACCTCTTTATTGCTCGTCTGCCTATCGGTCGTCGCGGCGCGCGCGCAGGATAAGCTGCTGACTATTGACGACATCTTCGACCCCGTGAAGCGAGTCAATTTCAGTGGCACGCCGCCACTCAATCTACAATGGCTCAAGGACGGCGACTATTACCTTCAAAGCAAGACAGACCCGCAGACGCGCGTCACGCAGCTTCTGAAGGTCAACGCCAGAACGGGCGAGGCCACGGCCTTCTTCGACGCGGCGCGCATGGAAGCGGCGCTTGTGAAGCTTCAGGGGATGAAGGCCGAGGATGCCCGCAAGCTTTCGCGTCAAGGCTCTTATCATCTGAACCCGGCGCAGACGGGCGTGCTGCTCAATTCCCAGAACGACCTTATCTATTACGAGCTTGGCAGCGACACGGCCAAAAAGCTGACGAATAACGCGGAAGAGGAGATGGAAGAGGATTTCAGCCCCGACGGACGCAACGTCAGCTTCGTGCGCAACAACAATCTCTTCGTCTTAGACCTTTCGACCGGGCGCGAGCGACAGCTTACGACCGATGGCAGCGAGAAGGTCTTCAACGGGCGGCTCGACTGGGTTTACGAGGAGGAGCTTTATGGTCGCGGCGACAAGCGCGGCTACTGGTGGAGCCCGGACTCGAAGCGCATAGCCTATCTCAGGCTGGACGAAAAGGAGGTCGCGGACTTTCCGGTAGTAGACCACATCTCGCTCGCACAGGTTCTTGAAAATACGGCCTACCCGTTGGCCGGAGCGCCGAACCCGCTCGCGCGGCTCGGCATAGTTAACGCTTCAGGCGGAGCTACAGAGTGGGCGGACACTTCGAAATACGAGCCGAAGGATTTTCTGATAGTGCGCGTCGCTTGGTCGCCCGACAGCCGCCGCGTCATCTATCAGGCGCAGAACCGCGAGCAGACCTTCCTAGACCTGAACGCGGCGGCGGCGAGCGACGGCAAGACGACGACGTTCTTCAGAGAGCAGACGAAGGCTTGGGTCGAGGCTGTAGGCAATCCGCGATGGCTCAAGGACGGCTCTTTCCTCTGGAGAAGCGAGCGCGACGGCTGGATGCATCTTTATCATTACTCGCCCGAAGGCAGACTGATAAAGCAGGTGACTCAGGGCCAATGGGAGGTGCGCGAGCTTGACGAAGTTGACGAGACGAACGGACTGATTTATTTCCGTGGCACGGAGCACAGTCACATAGCCGAGCACGTCTACCGCGTGCGGCTGGACGGCACGGGCCTGACGCGCCTTACTCAAACCGAGGGCAATCATCGCCCCAGCTTTAATCCGTCTGCCACTCTCTTTGTTGATTACCGTAGCGATGTCAACACGCCGACCAAGGTCAGTCTCTTTAACGCGGACGGCACGCTCGCCCGAGTGATTGACGAGAATAACGTTGAGGCTCTCAGGCAGTACAGGTTTGGAAAGACCGAGTTGATGCAGGTCAAGACGCGCGACGGCTTTGTGATGGAAGCCATGATGATTCGCCCGCCCGACTTCGACCCTTCTAAGAAATATCCGGTGATGACCTTCACCTACGGCGGGCCGCACGCGCCGCAGGTGAAGAATAGCTGGGGCGGCTCGACCTACCTCTGGCATCAGATGCTGGCGCAGAAGGGCTACATCATATGGGTCTGCGACAATCGCACGGCGAGCGGCAAGGGAGCCGAATCGGCATGGCCCGTCTACAAGAACTTCGGCACGCTCGAATTGCAGGACATAGAAGACGGGCTCAACTATTTGAAGAGCCAGCCCTACGTTGACGCCTCGCGCATAGGCATCTGGGGCTGGTCATACGGCGGCTTTATGACCGCCTACGCGTTGACACACAGCCGGAGTTTCAAGATTGGCATAGCCGGAGGCACCGTGACCGATTGGGCCAACTACGACTCAATCTACACGGAGCGCTACATGCTGACGCCGCAGCGCAACCCCGAAGGCTACAGGAGAGGCTCCGTCATAGCTGCGGCCGGGAACCTGAGCGGGAAACTGCTCCTGATTCACGGCACGATTGACGACAACGTTCACATGGCGAACACGATTCAGCTCGTCTATGCCTTGCAGAAGGCGGGCAAGCAGTTCGACCTGATGCTTTATCCCAAGTCGCGGCACGGCGTCACAGACCCGCTTCTCTTAAAGCACATGCGGCAGATGATGACTGATTACATCCTGCGGAATCTGTGATTGGCTAAAGCCGGATGCCGTATAACTTCGGTTTAATTCCAGATTAAAGGTTGCTCAAACGATGACAAAGCAAAGTTCACCCGCCGAACGCGTGGCGGAGATTCAGCGCGCTCTTAAAGAGGCGGGACTTGACGGCTGGCTCTTCTACGATTTTCGCAAGAGCGACCCGCTCGCTTATCGCATTCTGCTCTTAGACCGGGACTCCTTCGCCTCTCGTCGCTGGGCCTATTACATCCCCGCCGAAGGCGAGCCTGTTAAGATAGTTCACCGCATAGAGCAGGAGAAGCTGGACGCGTTGCCCGGTCGCCGGCTTGTTTACCAGCGCTGGCAGCAGCTACACGCGCACCTGCGCGAGGCCATGGGCGTCTCTAAAGAAGGGAATGGGAAAGGAAACTCCGGCGGCCTGCGCGTGGCCATGCAGTACTCTCCCAACAACAACATCCCTTACGTCTCGCGCGTGGACGCCGGCACGGTGGAGCTTGTGCGCTCCTTCGGCGCGGAGCCCGTCACGAGCGCCGACCTTGTGCAAATCTTCGAGGCCGTCTGGACTCCTGAACAGAAGGAGACGCACGACCGCGCGGCCGACAATATTCACCGCATCATTCTGGAAGCCTTCGCTGAGATAGGCCGCCGCATACGCGCCGATGAGCCCACTACGGAGTACGACATTCAGCAGTTCATCATGCGCCGCTTTGAAGAAGAGGACATGACGAGCGACGAAGACCCGCCGATTGTGGCCGTCAATGCGAACAGCGCCATGCCGCATTACATCCCAAGCCCGGCGCAGCATTCTCCAATCGGTCGCGGGGATTTCGTGCTGCTGGATGTCTGGGCGAAGATGAAAAGCCCCGGCGCGGTCTATGCCGACCAGACATGGACTGGATTCGTGGGCGAAGAGGTGCCGGAAGAGCACGCGCGCATCTTCGAGATTGTGAGTCGCGCGCGTGACTCCGCCGTAGAGTTCCTGCGCGAGCAGATTTCTGCTGGTAACTATGTGCGCGGCGCGCAGGTGGACGACGTTTCACGCGGCGTTATAGAAAGCGCGGGATACGGCCAGTGCTTCACCACACGCACGGGCCACTCTATAGGTGAAGAGGTTCACGGAAACGGAGCCAACATAGACAACATGGAGACGCCGGACGAGCGCCGCATCATCCCGCGCACCTGCTTTTCCATAGAGCCGGGCATCTATCAGGAGAGCCTCTTCGGCGTGCGCTCCGAGATTGATGTCTACGTGGGCGATGGCGTTGTGGAAGTCACCGGCCAGCCCATACAGAGAGAGGTCGTAGCCATACTGAGAGAGAATGCTTAGCGCCGCGAACAAAACTGCCGTAAGCCGCTCGATTGCCCCGTGGCTCCTGACCATTGCGCTGCTGGCTCTGCTCGGAGCGTGCAGGGATTCGTCAAACACAGGCGCTCTCAGCTCGCAGCCCAGCGTAGTTGCCACCGTCAACGACCGCCCCGTCTCGACAAAGCTTTACGAGATGTATCTGAAGAACGGGCAGGATGCGCTGGGCATTGATGTGTCCACGGACGAGGGCAAGCGCAAGCTTGAGCTGCTGCGTGAGGGCATCGTCTCGGAGTTGATTGACCGTGTGCTTATAGCTCAGGAGGCGGAGCGGCGCGGCCTCTCGATTTCGCCCGAAGAGATGCAGCGAGCCGAGGAGCGCACGGCCATGCAGTTCGGAGGCGAGAAGCAGTATGACGAATACCTTGCCCGTCATCATCTCTCGCGCGAAGAGTACAGGGATGTCATACGCTGGGAGCTTTACGGCGGGAAGATGCGCGACGAGTTGGCGAAGGAGATTTCCATAGCGGACGACGACGTGAAGCGGTATTACGACGAGCACAAGGCGGACGCAGCGCTTCAACTGCCCGAGCGCGTCACGGCCTCGCACATACTCGTAGCAGCGCGGCCCAACCTCGTCCGCATGCAGTTGGAGCGCGAAAAGGGTCTCGCGGGCGATGCTCTTGAAAAGGCCGTGCGGGAGGAGATGGACAAACGGCGCGCACGCGCAGAAGAGCTTCGCCGGAAAGCACAGGCGGGCGCGAACTTCGCCGAGCTTGCGCGCGAGTCTTCCGAAGACCCTTCTTCGCGTGAACAGGGCGGCGAGCTTGGCGCTTTTACACGCGACTCTCACCCGAAGGCATTCGACGACGCGGCCTTCGCGCTCAAGCCCGGCGCGGTCAGTCAGGTCGTTCAGACAGACTTCGGCTTTCACATCATTAAAGTAGCCGCACATGAGATAGCCCGCGCCAAAACTCTTGAGGAAGCCGCGCCGGAGATTCGGCGTCAACTAATGGGCGCGCGCCTCGCCGCGCACTTGAAAGAGTGGCTCGCCGGGGCGCGGCGCTCCGCGAAGGTTCGCATCAACGAAGCCTTCCGCTTCGGCTCTTTAAAGCAGGAATTTCCCGCAATGTAATCGCAGGATTCCCGCCGCTCTCGCAACTTAATCGCAACATTTTAAGCCGTTTAAACCCGCCTCAAGTTTTCCTCAAGTCCGGGAGCCGGATTTAAGGGGGGCATTTCCCCTGAAAATCCGGCCATTTTTCGCTTTTTCCGAATCCTCAAGTTTTTCTCAATCCCCGGCCTCTATTTTGTGCTCGTTGATTAGCTGGAAATAGACCCAAGCCAAGCGAAGCGCAAAACGGAGGCCGAAGATGATAAGAAGAGTTACGGAAAAGCTAGCAGCAGCTTTTATCCTCTCGACAATTTTTTCCATAGCAGCTTCTGCCGCAACACTCAGCCCGAAGCTTCAGGCAGATTTGGCAACCCTGCCGGACACTCTGGACGCGGGGCTGGTGATAGTCGCTTTCGAGACGAGCGACGGCCTTAAGGATTCGCACCTTCAAGCGCTGCGCGGGCTAGGCATCCAGCGCGGCATCACCTTGCAGAACCTCGGCATGGTAGCTGTGCCCGCGACCCTTGGACAGGTCAGGCAACTGGCGGCCATGCAGGGCGTACGCTCCGTCTGGTCTAACGACAGGCTGGAATATTTTATAGACCAGGCGAAGATGCTCGCGGGCGTGACGCGCGCTCTGAATGACCAGAGCTTCGCCCGCTCCAACGGCGGTGCGCCGGTTTCGGGGCAGGGCAACTTCTCGGTGCTGGTGATTGATTCGGGCGTGGACGCCACGCACGACGACCTTAAGTTCGGTGAAGCGGTCATTCAGAACGTGCAGGTCATAACCAGCACGCAGATGGTAGACGGCCAGTTTACGCCGCTCGTGACCCTTGAGAACGTGCCGAACACAGACCAATCCGTAGGCCACGGCACGCACTGCGCCGGAATCATAGCGGGTCGCGGGACAAGGTCGGGCGGGCGTTACGCAGGCGTTGCGCCGGGTACGAAGGTCATAGGCGCGGGGCTCGGCGCGGGCATCTTCGTGCTGAACGCGCTCGGCGCTTGGGAATGGGCAATCTCCAAGCAGTTCACCTACAACATACGCGTCGTCTCCAACTCTTACGGCAGCTTCGCTCCCTTCGACCCCAACGACCCGGTCAACATAGCCAGCAAGATGATGTACGACCGTCAGGCGGTCATACTCTTCGCGGGCGCGAACTCAGGGCCGGGCAAGGGAACGTGGAATCGCTACGCGAAAGCCCCTTGGGTGATAGGCGTGGCGATGGGCAACAAGGAGGGCGGCCTCGCTCCCGACAGCTCTCGCGGTCTTCCGAAAGAAGAGCGGCTCGGCAACAGCGACCCGCTAGACGATTACGACGCTCCGACTATCACAGCGCCGGGCGACGGTCGTGAGTTTCCTACCAGCACAAGGTTCACAGCAGACATAGTCAGCGTGCGCGCTACCTCTAACGTGTCGGCCAACGGCGGCGCGGCCGATGCCGAGATTCCTGCGGCATTTGTCCCCTTCTACACGCAGATACACGGGACTTCAATGGCGACGCCTTTCGCGGCAGGCACGGTCGCACTGATGCTCGATGCGGACCCTACGCTCACGCCGGATGAAGTCAAGAGCATTCTGACGCAGACGGCCACGCGCATGCCCGGACGTGAAGACTGGGAAGTCGGCGCGGGTTACATTAACGCTTACGCAGCCGTTGACAAGGTCTTCAATCGCTCAAGGTCTTACGGAGCATTCCTGTATCCGCAGTTCAACGCGACGCTTTCCACCACCGGCCCAGCGCCTGAGCCTTTCACCATACCGTTTGACCCTGTGGCGACGCCGGGGCCGGATTCGGTCAACGCCAGAAGATTCAATGTTGAGCAGGGAGTGAGCGTGCTGGACGTGTTTGCCAGCGTGGCCGCTTTCGGGCAGACCAACCCGGTCGGCATCGTTCTGACAGACCCGGACGGCAAGACCTATTCGAGCGGCTTAGGGCTTCCAGTGCTGAACGCTCCGACCCGTCAGGTGCTGGTCAGGAATCCGAAGGCGGGCCAGTGGATTATGGAAGTCAGGGGCGCTCGCGGCGTGACTACGCAGGGCGTCAGCACACCGCTTATCCCGACTTCGGGAGCGGCGCTTCCGGGCGACGTGACGGGCACGATTACGCAGAAGCGAATCACCATCTCGCCCGCCATAATGGACATTCAGGGCCACGAATATGAGTCGCAGATAGAGCTTGCGATTATCAATCGTCGCATTGACAGCTACTCGGACGGCTCGTTCCACCCGAACGATACGGTCACGCGCGAGGACTTTGCTCGTGCGCTCGCTCTGAACACTCCGCTTCGCCAGTACACCGGCGCTGCCAAGTTCACGGATGTCTCTCCTGAATTCGCACCCATAGCGGAGGCCGTGTCCAGCAAGGGCGCAAGCTTGCGCGATTACCTGACGCCTGACGCGCAGGGCGTGCCGGGCGCGCTCCTTGGCTCGCAGGGCTCGGCTTTCTCCCCGGCTGACCCGGCCACCCGCCTTGAGCTGGCAGTGGCTTTCATTCGCGCTCTGGGTCTGGATACCGAGGCGAAGTCGAAGGCCGGAACGACGGTCACTTATCAGGGACAGCTGGTCGTGGATAACTCTGAGATACCGGCTGCGCTGCGCGGCTACGTGCAGTTAGCAATTGACAGAGGATTTCTCGAAGTCTATCCGGCTTCGGTCAAGCAGACGGGGCCGGGACAGTTTGAGGTCATGCCGGGGCCGCGTGTTGAGGTCTATTCGGGCCTGACACGCGCCGCGCTGGCCGCGAAGCTCAACTCCTTCGCGCAAAGATTTGTCGCGGGAAATTAACTCTCCCGCTCGTAGGGACGCCGCTCTTGGGGAAGACGGCGTCCCGAGCTTTTCACAGACTCTTCAAAAGCCTTTTTCTAGTTAAAAGACATATCTGGACAAGACAACCGGAGGCCATCGAAATGTTAAAGAAGCTTGCCAACGTTCGTATCGTTCTACTGCTCGCAGCACTTTTCCTAGCCAGCACAATTCTGCTCAACCGTGCGGCGACCGTAGAGGTCGGCGCTGCCGGGTCGTCCTCCGTCATTGTGGAGCTTCGTGAAGACCCGGCTGCTGTCTACAAAGCTAAAACCGAAAAGTCGGGCGCGAAAGTCTCCGACGAACAGCTACAGGCTTACCGCAGCCAGTTGCGCGCCGGTCAGGACAAGTTCCTTGAAGAGCTAAAGTCGCGCGGCGTCTCTTACGAGATTGACGGCGTCAACGTGCCGGACTTCACGGGCGCAGTCGTCGCGCGAGCCGACTTTCGCTACACGCTCGTCCTCAACGCCATAACGCTCAAGGTGCCTGCCGCAGCCCTAGACACGCTCAAGGCCATGCCGCAGGTCAAGCGCGTTCATCCGAACACAACTTTGAGAATCAACCTTGAGAAGAGCGTTGATTACATAAACGCTCCCGCAGCGTATGGTAAGTACAAGGAGCTGACGGCCACGGACGACTTCCGCGAAGGCTACGAAGGGCAGGGCATCAACATAGCCGTGCTGGACACGGGCATTGACTGGACGCACGAGATGTTCGGAGGCGACCCGACGCCGCCGCGCTTGGGCGTTGCTCCGCCGACCGCCGCCACCAACTCCAACAAGAAGGTGATTTACTACATGACCTTCACGGGCGGCCTTCTGGACGACTTCGGCCACGGCACAGCCGCGGCTTCTAACGCGGGCGGCTATCTGGGATTTGCTCCGGGCGCGGACAAGCTGCCGGGCACAGGTGACGAGGTGCGCGTTCATGGCGTGGCTCCGCAGGCGCGACTGATGGGCTACAAGGTTTGCCTCGGCGTCGGAAGCTGCGTCAGCGCCTCAACGATTATGGCGATTGAAGACGCCGTCAGCCCGCAGACGCTGACGCTTCAGCCCAAGCCCGTGGCTCACGTTATAAATCTTTCACTGGGCGGCGCTGGCAGCCCGGACGATGCGACGGCGGTCGCCGCCAGCAACGCGGCGCTTCTGGGAACTACTGTCGTGGCCTCCGCCGGTAACGAAGGGCCGGGAGAGAACACCGTGGGCTCTCCTGCTGCCGGACGACATGTCATAGCCGTGGGCGCGAACAACGACCCCGCGAGCGGCTCGAATACGATAGACCACATCGGCGGCCGCACAGGGATGATTGCCAACCTACTGGACGGCGCAGCCGCCATCACTACGGACATCACTCAGAACTACGTCTACTGCGGACTGGCTGAGACGCCCGATCAGGTGCCGGATTCCGTGCGCGGCCGCATAGCACTGATTGCGCGCGGCGGCACAGTCAACACTCCCGACGACGCGCCCGTTGCCGCAGGCACAGGGCTCTTCTCGAACAAGGCTGCGTTCGCGTTCGCCAAGGGAGCGATTGCCGTCGTCATCTACAACAACGTTGACGGCGAGCTTTCGTCCGCCACGGTGCGCGCCTCTGCCATTCCGGTAGTCGGCCTCTCGAAACTTAACGGCGAGTATCTGAAAGAGAAGATTGGTTCGAGCGCGGTCGGCGCTGTCTCAGCCGGACAGATTCGACTCAACAGGACGCTTCTTTTCAACCCGCAGATGACAGACTTCTCGTCACGCGGCCCCGTCGAGGGTCTGGGACAGGTCAAGCCCGACGTGACAGCACCCGGCTTAAGCATCCTGAGCGCAACGGTCAGGGTCGGCAGCGCCGACACCAACACGGCCACCATGTTCAGCCCGACCGGCTACATCCCTGCGAGCGGCACAAGCTTTTCGGGCCCGCACGTGGCTGGAGCCGTCGCGCTCATCAAGCAGGCTCATCCGGACTTTACGCCTGACCTGATTCGCGCCGCGCTGACCAACACTTCGACCAATCTGCGGAATGCTGCGGGCACGCCTCGCGGCGACGGTGACGCTTCAGAGCCGATACTGGCGCAGGGCGGCGGGCTTGTAAACGTAGCCGCAGCCATCAACGCCAAGGCCGTCATGGGCGTGGAAGGCGACGGCATCGTGGAGCCTTCCATTCTCGCCAGCCATTCCTTTGGCGAGCTTCCGATTCTGAACAACCGCACCCAGAACGCTCACACCGCCACCGTGACGATTCGTGATACGTCTGGCGAGGGCGGCACTTATAACCTGTCAACCGTCAACAACCGCTTTACCAACCTTGACGGCGTGACCACGTCCGTCAGTCCTTCGAGCGTCACTGTACCGGCAGGCGGCAGCGTGACTTTCACCGCCACCATAGTTCTGGACGGCGACAAGGTGCGCGACACTTCCAGCCCGAAGCAGTTGCAGTGGTACGTAGTGGCCCGCCGCGCCGGAAGCAGCGAGACGCTTCGCATGCCCATGTACCTTAAGGCGAATCCGACGGAGCCCACAGACCAGATTGCCGCAAGCAAGACGGAGACTCTGAGCGGCTCGACCGTAGCGAGCGACGGCGGCCTACAGCGCGACGTGCTGGAAGCCTTCGTCCTAGCGGGCATCACCTACACGGACGTTGAGGTTCAGGTCGGAGAAGCTACGACAAAGCTCGAAGGCACCCTCAATTATGAAGAGGTAGAAGAGAGCGGCGTGCCCGACCTGGACTTCATTCTATACGACCCGGACGGCAACGAGATTGACCGCTCATCCGAGACGGGCGGCCCGGAACACGTCAGCGCTCCCGTCAGCAAGGCCGGAACTTACATCTACAGAGCCTATGGATGGGCGAGCGGGCCGACCAATTTCACCATTACGAGCGTGCAGTCTATGGCGGCAGCGCCGCCGGTCTTGCAGCCCTTCGCCAGCGACTTTACGGACGCGCAGGGTAAGCGCACCGACTTTGACGGAAATTACAGCCTGAGCTGGGAGGCGCAGAACGGCGCGCTCAGGTACGAGGTGGAAGAGTCCGTGGACGGCGGAAGCTACAAGGTGATTCGGAACGTTGACAGCAACACGACGAGCCTCACGTTTCACGATGTGCCGAACGGGACGCGCAGCTATCGCGTCCGCTCGATTACGCCCGGAAGAATCGGCTTCTACGTGACGGTTCCGAGCAACGTCGAGAGCATCACGATTGACCATCGCGGGCTTGTTGACATAACGGCAACGACCAGCACGGCCATCTCGAATGTCTCGCTCGCAAGCGGCATCTTCAAGCTCGATTTGGACATGACCAACGGCGCGACCGATACATACGTGCCGATGGTCGAGATGAAGATTGTCGGCATCAACTCGCCTTCGGGAACGGTCAGCGTAGCCAACGCCGACAACGGCGGAAACGGAAAGAGCGCGACGAGCGCGGCGCTCTTCGGCTACTCGAACCTGCTGGGAAGTGACCAGACGTTCACGCCCGGCGAGAAGACGGGAGCGCGCACGATTCAGTTCCGCAACAACGCCTCGGAGATGTTCACCTTCGACGCGCGCATCACCGCCTACCAGAGCGGAGCGACCCCGGCAGGCGCGGGCGCGACCTCCGGCGGCGACGGTGCGAGCGCTTCCGGCACAAGCTCGTCCGGCTCAGGCATCACATTGCAGTCCGTGACGAAGCTGATGCGCTTTACCGTCAACCCGTTGACCAGAACCGTGACGGCCAAGCTGCTATAGCTAAACGCGAAGGGACGGGTGGGGAATGAGACAAAAAACCCGCCCGTCCCTGATTGACTCAAACGTTAGAGAAGCCCGACAACCCTTCACAACTTCAAAAACCTTAAGCGGCACGCGCCCGGAACCCCTTCAGGGTAGCGCGGAAAGGGGAATGAAAATGGCTATCAAACGAACAAGCAGAATTCCATACTGCGCCATGCTTCTCGTAGTGGCGGCTTTCGCGCTTTCCTTCAGCGCCGTCTTTTATCTGCCATCGGCAGGAGGCAGAGTAAAAGCGCAAGTCCTCGCAACCGCGCCGACCGCCGCCTTAAGCGGTGCGAAGGTAGACCCGCTTCTAGTCTCTCATCTGAGCACGAGCGCTTCCGGCGTGTTCGCTCCCGCCGTCATCACGTATCAGAGGATGCCTGCGAAGACGGAGCTTGACCGGCTGCGCTCTGTAGGCATCAGGAAGGGCTTCGCCTTGAAAGAGCTGCCTATGGTGATTGTGCCTATGAACGCCGTGCAGCTCGCAGCCGTGCGTACTCAGCCGGGCGTGCGCTCCATCTGGGGCAACCGCATCATGAAGACCTTCACCAACGAGAGCCGCCCCTTTATAGGCGTACCGCAGTTGATGGCCGACCGCGAAGCGACACGCCTCAACCGGCAGAATCCGGGGATGGCTTTCTCAGGCAAAGGCATCGGCATAGGTTACATAGACACCGGCATTGACGCCACGCACGCGGACTTGCAGTACGGCACAAAGACCGTGCAGAACGTCATACAGCCAATCTCGGAGATGAACGTTGGCGACGCCGGGCTCGCGCTTGGCGTAGGCATCAACATCTTCGACATCATTTACGAAGAGACGGGATTTTACTCGCCCGTTTATCTTGAGAATCAGCCGCACTCGGACGTCGAATCGGGCCACGGCACGCACGGCGCTGCCGTAGCGGCTGGCACTGGCGTTCAGAGCGGCAACTTTTACGGCGGCGTCGCGCCGGGAGCGCATCTGATTGGAGTCAATTCCGGCAACGAGATTGGGCTTCCCCTAGTGGGCCTTCTGGGCGCTTATGATTACCTGCTCCTGAAGCAGTTGCAGTACAACATTCGCGTCATCAACAACTCTTGGGGAACTACTATAGCGTCGTCGCCGGAAGCTCTAGACCCGAGCGACCCCATCAACATCGCCACGCGCACGGCTCACGACCGGAACATCACGGTCGTCTTCGCCGCAGGCAACGGCATAGACTCTGTTGGCGACGTGGACGGAGCGATTAATCCCTACTCGACCATGCCGTGGACAATCTCGGTCGCGGCTGGCTACAAGCGCGGCCTCGGGCAGCCCACCAGTTTCAGCTCGCGCGGGCAGAACAACGGCGACGGCACAGACGTAGCCGGGATGCCCGCAGACCCGTCCGCCAAACCTAATCTGAGGCCGGACATCACAGCGCCGGGGCTCGACATCAAGAGCGCCCGCATGAAAGGCCCCGGATTAACCAATACTGCGGGCGCGATTCCAATCTTCGTAGGCTCGAACGACCTGTGGACAATTCCGCCGGCGTTCCTGCCCTTCTACACGACTTCACAGGGGACGAGCTTCGCCTGCCCGCACGTCTCAGGCGTGGTCGCGCTGATGCTCGAAGCCAATCCAACCCTGATGCCGGATGATGTAGTCACAATCCTGCGAGAGACGGCCAACCCTATGCCGTACGCCGAGAGGGAAGTCGGCGCCGGTTACGTTGACGCGCACAACGCGGTGCGCCGCGCGCTCGGCCTCAGCGCAGTTCCGCATCCTTTCAACCTCTTCCCAGACCCCAACGGGCCGGAGATTGTAGACCCCGAAGGCGATCAGGTTTCTGAAAGCGGCATCAACCCGGCAGGGACAACCGAGCCGCAGGACATTCTCTCGGCGGACTTCGCGTATGACGCCGCGACACGACAGATTGTTTACACGCTGACGTTGAAGAATCTTTCGCTTCGCACCTACGGCACGTCCTGGGTGCAAAGCTCCGTCTTCAAGAATCCTGTGGGCGGCGCGGAGACAATCATCTTCGTCACCGCTACGACGACTCAGACGGGCGGAACGACCTTCAATTACGGCAAGATTACGCTCGGAGCTGTAAATCAGCAGACGAATCTGGGCGCGGCTGATTCGGGTGAGATTAAAGGCAATCAGATTATCATCCGCCTCTCTGTTGACAGGCTTAAAGCAAACACGGCGCTCGGCTATGACGTGGTAGGCATGACTTCGACTTCGACCGAGGCGCGGGGGCAGATAGGAGTTGGTCTACTGTTCGCTTCCGACATAGGGAACGGCAGGGACTTCAAAGTCGAATAGCCGTCCCGCGAGCGAAGTGAAGCCTTTTTTTCGGAAACTTGAAACGGGTTCTTTTGAGTTCAATCGCGGCGCATTAATTATATGGCGAACCGGCGTCGCGGTTGCCGTGCCGGTTCGGCCGGACGTTGTCGGGGCGTCCGGCCGAACCGGTACAAAACCGTAGAGAGGGGAGAGAGCTTTCCATGAAAATCGAACGCGCAATTTTCGCCGCAGCTTTAACTTTAACGCTCATGGTCGGAGCGAGCATGGCGACGCCGAAAGTTGACCCTGAGCTGAACCTGCGACTGGCTTCAGTCTCGGATAACGCGCTCTTTGGCGTCATACTTACTTTTCAGGGCGAGCGTCTGACGGACGAGCAAGTCGCACGCGCGGGCGCGCTCGGTATCACGACAGGCGTGCGGATGAATAACTTTCCTATTATGGCCGTCAACGCGACGCCCGCACAGATACGCGCGTTGATGGACTGGAACGACCTTCGCTCCATCTATCTGAACTCGCCCGTACAGCTTTACCTGAACCAGACAAAGCCCCTGATAGGCGTTGACCGCCTGCTCAAAGATGCGAGCCTGACGCAAAGAAACGGCGGTCTGCCCATAGCCGGCAAAGGCATCACCATAGCCATCAACGACACGGGCGTTGACGGCTCGCATCAGGATTTGACCTTCATCCCGAACGACCCCGGCAACAAGACTATTCAGAACGTGATAGTCAATCCGAACGATAGGGACGGGCTGGTCATAAGGCCCGACGCTGCGGGCAATCCGGTGGCTGGCATCACGCCCATGACCTATGTTGAGAACGTCATCAACTCGGACACGAACGGCGGCCACGGCACTCACGTAGCCTCTACGGCCGCCGGTTGGGGAACCGCTAGCGGCGGACTATATTCGGGCGTGGCGCAGGGAGCGAGCATAGTGGGGCTTGGCTCGGGCGGCGGCCTCTTCATACTCGGACAGATAGCCGCTTTTGAATACGCGGCTTCAAAGCAGTGGCTCTACAACATACGCGTCATCAACTGCTCGTGGGGAAACTCCGCAGCCGAACTTGACCCTGACCATCCGATTAACGTGGCGAGCCGCCGCCTCGTAGAACAGAACGGCATAGTCATAGTCTTCGCCAACGGCAATGACGGAGATTCGGGCGAAGGGACTCAGAATCGCTGGGCCTCCATGCCGTGGGTCGTCACGGCCGGAGCATCCACGAAGGAAGGGCGGCTCGCCGGATTCTCATCGCGCGGCTATTTCGGTGACGCCGTGATTCGCCCGACAATCTTGACGCCGGGCACGGGCGGGCCTGCCGAGAAGGGCTTCACTTCGGACGTAGTCGCAGCAAGAGCCAGAACCAACGTCTCTCAAAACGGCCTCAACGCGGACGCGCAGATACCTGTGGCATTCCTGCCGAACTACACGCAGATAAGCGGAACTTCTATGGCCGCGCCGCATCTTGCGGGCGTCATCGCCAGCATACTTTCGGCCAACCCGCAGCTACAGCCGGAGGATATAAAAGCGCTGCTTGAGAAGACGGCGACGCCGCTCGCCACTTACGACGAGTTCGAGGCGGGAGCCGGGCTTGCTAACGTTCACGCGGCGGTGGATTCGGTCTTCAACCCTTCGAAGCCTTACGGGAATTTCGGCTTCACGGGAAAGGGCCTGACGCTGACCAAGATGGCTGGCGACCAGATTCAGGGAACCGTCGCTCCTAACTCGACTCAGTCGCACACCTTCAACATTCCAGCCAACGCCCGCTTTACCTTCGTGCGGCTTGAGTGGGGAGCGGCTGCGGGCGAGGACGCGCTCGTCGTTGACAACACGAAGCTAGTGGCAAACGACCTCTCTTTGACGGTCAATTACCGCGACCCGCAGAAGACGCCAGCCAGTCAACAGGCGAAGGCCGACGGCATCAACCTCGCCGGGCTCTTCGGACAACGCGAGACGGTGAAGCTGGAATTGCCCGCGAGCGGCACGGCTACGGCTACCGTCAGAGCTGGCTTGGCGGGCGCTGGCGTGCTGGCCAACCAGCCCTACAGGATATTAGTCACGCACTATCTATATGATTCGAACGAAGCGGTGGACACGGCTTCTCTGGACGAAGCCTCGCGGCTCAAAGCATTCCGCTTAATCTATGACCGGGTGATGGGAGCGCAGGCGGGCGCGTTTCGTCCCGAAGATGTGCTGACGCGCATGGAGCTTGCGCGTGCGCTGATGATGGGTGCGCGCGTGATGCAGTACGTCCCGAACCGGGCCAGCTTCTCAGACATACCGTCGGGCAGCCCTGAACAGTTCTTCGCGGAATCGTTAAAGCGCGAAGGAATCATGGGAGTGACGGGTACTGCGTTCGGCCCCGGCGCGGGCGTGACGCGACTTGAAGAGGCCGTGGCTCTGGTGCGCGCTCTCAGGATGGACGCGGACGCAAGAGCCAAGGCCAATACGAACGTGACCTATAACGGGCAGGTCTTGACGGACAACGCGGAGATTCCGGGCGCTCTGCGCGGCTACGTGCAGATTGCGCTCGACCGTGGCCTGTTGCAGGCTCTCCCGGCCGAGATAAAGCAGATTGGGCCGGGACAGTTTCAGGCGCTGCCGGGGCCGCGCTTCGAGCCTTCGCGCAGCGTCAAGCGGTCTGAATTTCTATCGCCCATGACGAAGCTCATCTCCGAGCTGTTCGGAGAATAAGAGACTTCGGCCAATTTAGAGAACTCAACCGCCGGTTTCTCAATAAAGAGGAACCGGCGGTTCTTGTCTTTTCATTGCAAGGCGAGGGGGAAAAGCGGCTGCCCGCAAGGAGACTGCAATATTAGTTGGGAGGTGCGAATGCTTCCGCTACAGATTTTAGAGCAGATTGAAAGCAACGCCTTCCCGCCTCAAGTTTTCCGTCGCGCGACTCAAGTTTTCGCTCTCCGCCGCTCAAGTATTTCTCAAGTCGAATCCGTAATCTCTCACCATGCCGATTCTTTTATTAGACGAAGGAGATAAAGGGATGAAGTCCAGAGCAGCCAAAGCGAACACCATTTACAGGCTGGCCATCGTCGCGCTCGTCGGCGCGATGATAGTAGTGGCCATATATTTTCCGCTCAACCGCACAAAGGCGTCACCGAACGACAAGAACTCTGCGAACGGCGCGTCACAGCTTTACAAGCGGCTGGTGCCGAATTACGACCTGAACGCGACACGCGCTTTGGGCAACATGCGCGTGGCTACGAGCCAGCAGCTAGCGGCTCTGGAGCAACTGAAGGCGGCTGCCAATGCGCCGCAGATGACTATGCGCTGGAATAATTTCGGCGGCTCGCCCGATGTCGTTTACGACTTCGCCAGCCAAGCTTACGGCGGAACCCCGGAAGAGGTCGGACGCGCGTTCCTACAGGAGAACGCCGCGCTCTTCGGAATCAGTAACGTAGCGGACTTACGCCTTGTCAGCAACAGGCAGGCTCTAGGCGGCTCGCTCCTGCGCTTCCAGCAGACCTTCGGCGGCATAGATGTCAAAAACGGCGGCGTTGGCCTTGTCATTAAAGGCAGCCGGGTGATAGCCGCTTCCGGCCCGTACTTCAACGGCATAAACGTCAACACGCAGCCGACAGTCTCTGCCGCGCAGGCACGGCAGACGGTTGACGCAGACCTTGCTAAGTATCAAATCAACCTTCCGGCGAACATCTCCAAGCTCTTTGAGCAGGGTCTGAGCATACTTTCGCAGCAGCTTGCGCCCGTCAGCAATCTTGAGCCGCGTTTGGGAATCTATCCGACGGCGGACGGCTACAAGCTCGTGTGGAAGGTGGCAAAATTCTCCACCAATCCTTTCGGCCTCTTCCTGACGGAAGTTGACGCGCACACCGGAGAGATTGTCTCGCGCAAGGATTTCATAAGCTTTCAGCAGAGCCCGGTTCATCCTCTGACGGCTGACATCTATCCGAAGTATCCCGACATCACGCAGGAATTGAAAGACCAGTCCAGAATCTCCGACTGCAACGGCACGCCCTGCGGTCAGGAGCGGGTCAAGCTGCGCTCCTTCGACCTGTCGAATCTGGCTACGGGCTTAAACGGCACGCTCACGGGCCAGCACGTCATAGTCAACAACGCGCTCGCCACCAAGCAGCCGTTCGCGCAGTCCGCCCTCGGCACTTGGCACTTCCGCGAGGACAATCCTTCGAACTTCGAGGCGCGCACCAACGAACAGGATCAGTTCGCTGAGCCCGCCGAGCATCAGGATGAAATCAACGCCTTCTTCTTCGTCACCTACCTGCTTGAATACGTTGACTACCTGCACGTGGCAGGCGACCGTCAGACTGTAGGCGGCGCTGAAGGTGATTTCCCGAATACCTATCCGGGCAAGACCGCGCCGCTCACGGCCACAGTCCATTTCCCGAACATGTATCTGGCGCTCAACGTGGTGCTGCGTAACTCCGTGCCCGACCCAACAGACCCGAATCTGGCGTTCAAGGCGCTCGGCATGGACAACGCTTTCGCAGCCGACGCGACGGGCATCTACCAGCTTGTGACAGGCATGCCCGCGCCGGACGGCGTAGCCAATCCCACTGCCTACGGCCACGGCTTCCTGATGAACGACCTCGCGCTTGAAGGCACGGTTCCGTATCACGAGGGGATGCACGCCGTCACGACTCCGATTGCGGGACTCGATAGCGGTATTGAGGCCAGCGCTCTGAACGAAGGACAGGCGGACATGTGGGCATTCACGATTACGAATAATCCTTCTTTGGGCGAGTACGTCATACAGGCTAAGGGCTTGCGCGACCGCACGCGCAGCCGGGGCCAAGACCCCGACTCGCTGCTTTACGTGCGCACGGCGAAATCCACGCTCAAGTACTCGGACATAGGCACGCTCTACTGGCCTGCCGAGCCGGAGATAATTCCGCTTGTGCTTCCCGCGAAGCCCGCGCGCTACGACTTTGAAGAGCATTACGACGGCGAAATCTACATGTCCACCATGTGGGACGTGCGAGAGATGCTGAATCGCGTTTACCCGTCAGATTCAACCTACAAGCGACCGCAGCCCAGCGATGGTATGCCGGCCAAGAAGATTAAGAAGGGCACGGAGATTTTCGAGCGAGACTTCATGGGCTCAATGTATGTACTTGGCACTATGGCCCCAGACACGTTCGTCAAGTCGCGTGACGCCATGCTCATAGCAGACCAGATGCTTTATCCCACGGACTCGGCCGATTTGAGCGCGCCCGGCAAACACCGCGCTTTGATTGAGCAGGTCTTCGCCGCGCACGAAATCGGCGTCAACGCCAGAGAGGTTGACGGCGGAGGCAAGGCCACTATTTCTACGCAGGTGACTTCGTTCGCGGGCAATCAGGCTGCTCCTGCGGTTCCGTCTAATGTTCAGGTCAGTGCAGCGAGCCCGCGCTCGATTAATGTTAGCTGGAACGGCGTGCAGGGCGCGGTCGCTTACGAAGTCCTGAAGCGAAAGATTGGATTTGAGAATCGCCGCCTGCCGAACGGCGGACGCGACTACGCGGACGGCGACCAATCAACCACGGGCTTTCGTCACGTAGCCTTTGTCGGCGCAGACCAACTCTCCTACACGGACGCCGGGCCGATTCACGAAATCTTCGCGGCCTCGGGCCTTAACGACCTCTTCGAGAGCGAGTACGTGGTGCGGGCCATTGGCGTCAACCAGACGGGACAGCTCGGCTGGTCTAACCCGAGCGGCTCAAGCCGCGCAGTCAAAGCCACGCAGGACTTGACTACGCAGATAGACGCGGCCATCTCCAACATCACCTTCTCGAACGGCGTGATGGCTTTTGATAACAAGCTGACGAACACTCGCGGCGCTTTCAGCTCGGACAAGACCGCTTACGGCCCGATTCAGTTTCAGGTTGTGAGCATCTCTAACCCGACCGTGACCGTCAGGAACGCAGACCAGAACGGCAACACCTTCATCTACAATCAGACCCTGCCGCTAGGGGCAACAAGCGGGGCAAGGCGGCTTGAGTTCAACGACCCTGCGGCTCAGCTCTTCACCTTCGACGCGAAAATACTGGCCGGAGCTTTCACCAGCGCGACCGTAGGCGAGGGAAGCCAGAGCCCGGACGGGACTTCAAATCCGCCGCCGCCCGTCACCTACTCTGTGTTCCATGAAGAGAAGTCCGGCAATCTTGTGGCTGGCGAGCCTTCCAGCTTCGTCACGGGCGACGCGTCGCCAACCTACGGCGACCCGAACTTCAAGGGCATAACATGGGATCAGGTTGAAGTCGTGACGAAGTCGGACGCTCAGCTTATAGACGTGACGCTCACTTCCACGCTCGCGCGCGACATGGATTTGCAGTTAGTCTCGGAGAGCGGGCAGGTGCTGGCGCAGTCAACGACCGAAACGGCGAACGAGCATTTCACTGTAGCCGTTCAGCCGAACACGCGCTACTTTATACGAGTGCTGGGCTGGGCCAACGGGCCTGCGGACTACAAGATAGTCAGCGACCAGTTGCTTCCCAACGGGTCACCGAACGAAAACGGCGGGACGCGCACCATAGGCGGAAGCACGGCCTACGGCGGCACCTCCGGCGGAACGACAGCCGCTCTGCCAAAACTCGTCCGCTTCACAGTCAACCCGCTCACCAAAAAGGTGACGGCCACGATTCTTCAGTAGTACGGAAGAGTTAAGAGAGCAGAAAGAGGATGGAGAGTTATAGACGCTCTCCATCCTCTTTTCGTTCTACGACCTTCACAACAGGCTTGCACGAGAAACGCAAGAAGGTCGCAACCATCGCCGGGTCACGCGTGGCTATTGTGCTCAAGTTAAATCGCCATAATGGTTTTAGCCACAGACGACCTCGCTCAAGAAGGACACATCGGGTGTCAACCAGCATAGTGCGATAAATTCTAAAATTTAGAGTAAGGAGAATAACGACTTTGAAGTCGAATAAGAATTACATCACCCCGCTACTTGCGCTCGCCTTAGCGCTTCTGTTTGCGCCAGCCGCTTTCGCTCAGAATGGTACGACCGGCTCTACCAACGGCTCGATTAATACGCAATCTGTCGCCAACAACCAGAAGATGAAGATTAAGGGCGTCGTCACTAACCGCGACTCCGACGGCTTTACTATCCGCGACGCCAGCAGCGTAGAGACAAGAGTCCTGCTGACAGACAGGACGAGCGTGAAAACCAAAGGAGGATTCCTAAGCTCCGGTAAGAACTACGGCACGACACAAATCCTTCGCGGCCTCAATCTGGAAGTAGAAGGTCGCGGCGACTCCACAGGCCAGTTGGTCGCAACTAAAATCCGCTTCAACGAATCGGACTACAGGGTCGCGCAGACGGTGGAGTCTCGGGTCAATCCTGTGGAGAACAGAGTCGGAGAGGCGGAGCAGAGAGTCAGTCAGGTGGAGCAGAACGCCCAGCGCATGAGCGGGCAGATTGACGAGTTGGCCGCAGTATCAAACGCGGCTCGCGGCGGAGCGAGGGCGGCGCAGGAGACTGCCGACGCAGCCGTCGCAGGCGTCAATGCGACAAACGAGCGCATCTCTTCTCTGGACGAGTACGAAGCGCAGGAGAGCAGGGCGATTCTGTTCCGCGCTGGCAGCGCCGTGCTGAGCCGGGAAGCGAAGACCGAACTGGACGAGTTGGCCAGAAAAACCGCTACAGCCAAGGGCTATCTTGTAGAAATCTCCGGCTATACTGACGCCTCCGGTTCGGTCAACACGAATCGCCGGTTGAGCCAGCAGAGAGCGGACGCTGTGGTGCGCTATCTGGTGGAGAATCACAACATACCTTTGCGCCGCATCATCACGCCGTTCGGATACGGCGAGGCAAAGGCCGTGGCAGATAATCGCACCCGTCAGGGCCGCGCTGAGAATCGCCGCGTAGAGGTCAAATTCCTCGTCAGCAAGGGATTGGTTCAACCCACGCTCAATATGAGCACCGGCACGGTTTCCCAGACTACGCCGAATCAATAGCCGTAGAAGCTACTGACGCGGGCGGAAGAAGTTTTACCACGCGCGTCACTACAAGCAACGCAAAAGACGTTCTCTCTTACCGTTGCTTGTAGCGATGCGCGTGGTTTCTCTCTGTTTACTCCTCTGAAATTGACTTCTCACGCCTCTTTCGTTAAATTTATAGCTTCAAGAATGGTTGTGGCTCTGTTAAAGGGCGCAAAGAATGTCTTGAGAGAAGGCAGGGCAAGGGCGGCTCATGGATTCTGCCCGGAACGCCTGCTGAATTTTCCCAGTTTTGATAGGAAGCTCCGGAAGACCTTCGCGTTATGAATCGAACTCGAACGTACACTCGATTCTTTAAGTTTTAGCGAGAGGGCTGCTCCCACAGGTTTTGGGCGGCCTCGCGTGAAGGCGCTCCTATCGAATCCGATCTTAAGTAGAGTTGCCGTTCCTAGATTAAATCGGCACAAAAGACAGTTCGGTTGACGCTTTTCTTCCACCGCGAGGCTGCTCGGCAAAAGAGTAGTCCTGAGGGATGCGGGGCAATTTGCTTTGTTCCTTTTATGCAAATGGAAGAGCGGAGACCGTTAAGCTATGAGTGAGATAAACGTCCAACTGAATGACGGCGCAGAGGCGCAACTCGAAGCGCCCGTCACCGTGGCCGATGCGCTCAAGCGCCTTGACCGCGAGGCCGCCAAAAAAGCTCTGGCCGCACGCGTCAACGGGCGCGATGTGGATTTAGGCTTCACGCTCGGCGTAGAGTCGAACGGCGACCCGGTCAGGATAGAGCCCGTGCTGCCTGAAACGCTTGAGGGGCTGGACGTGCTGCGTCACTCGACTGCTCATCTTCTGGCGGCAGCCGTGCTTGACCTCTTTCCCGGCACAAAGTTGGGGATAGGCCCGGCGCTGCTCAATGACCCGCGCTACGGCTTCTTCTACGACGTGATTGCGCCCCGCGCATTGACGGACGCAGACCTTCCCGTCATAGAAAAGCGCATGCGTGACATCGCCAAGCGCAACCTCGCGTACCGCCGCGAAGAGATTTCCAAAGAGAGCGCGATACAGATTTTCGCGGAGCGCGACGAGCCTCTGAAGTGTGAGCTGATTGAAGAGAAGGCCGGAGAGGTCGTGAGCGTCTATTACATTGACGGCTCGCCCTTCATAGACTTCTGCATAGGCCCGCACGTGCCGAACACCAACAAGCTGAAGGCATTTAAGCTGCTCAGCCTTGCGGGCGCGTACTGGAAAGGCGATGCCGCGCAGCAGCAGATGCAGCGCATCTACGGCACAGCCTTCTTCACACAGGAAGAGCTGGACGGCTGGCTCAAGCAGCGAGAAGAGGCTGAAAGACGCGACCATCGTCGTCTGGGCCGGGAGCTTGACCTCTTCTCGATTCAGGAATCTTACGGGCAGGGGCTAATCTTCTGGCACCCGAAGGGCGCGGTCGTACGCAAGGCCATGGAAGATTACCTCTACGAGGAGTTAATCAAGCGCAACTACAGCTTCGTCTACACTCCGCACATTGCGCGCCGCGAGCTGTGGCAGATAAGCGGGCACGAACAGAACTACGGCGACTCCATGTTTTCGCCTACCAAGATAGAAGAGGCCGAGTTTCGCCTCAAGCCCATGAACTGCCCGTTTCACATAGGCATCTACGGCTCACAGCAGCGCTCTTATAGGGATTTGCCGCAGCGCTACGCGGAGATGGGGACAGTCTACCGCGCGGAGCTTTCGGGTACTCTGCACGGGCTTATGCGCGTGCGAGGCTTCACCGTTGACGACGCGCACATCTTCTGCACACCCGAACAGGTTCTGAGGGAGATTGTAGACTGCGTAGATTTCGTGGTGCAGGTCTTGAAGACCTTCGGTTTTGAGAAGGTGAAGTTTGAGCTTTCCGTTAAGGGAAGCGACACGAGCAAACATTACCTTGGCGCGGACGAAGACTGGGAAAGGGCCGAAGGGATGCTCGCCACGGCGCTCAAGGAGAAGGGGATTCCCTACGAGCGCATAGAGGGCGAAGCCGCCTTCTACGGGCCGAAGATTGATTTCAAGATTGAGGATGCCATAGGCCGCCTGTGGCAACTGGGAACCGTTCAGTGGGACTTTAACCTGCCCGAGCGCTTCCAGCTTGAGTACATAGGCGAAGACAACAAGCCTCATCGTCCCGTGATGGTTCATCGCGCACTGTTCGGCTCAATCGAGCGCTTCTTCGGCGTGTTGATTGAGCATTACGCGGGCGCGTTTCCACTCTGGCTCTCGCCCGTACAGGCGGTGGTGCTGCCTATTACGGACAGAATCAACGAGTACGCGGAAAAGGTCGCCGCAGAACTGAAGCAGGCGGGCCTGCGCGTCGAGCTGAATCTCAAGAGCGAGAAGATAGGCGCGAAGATACGCGATGCACAGTTGCAGAAGGTTCCATTCATGCTGGTTCTGGGAGACCGCGAGATGGAACAGGGCGCAGTCGCCGTACGCGAACGCTCGCGCGGCGACCTCGGCACAATGACCCTTGCCGAATTTCGAGAGATGGCGCGCAAGTTAGTAGACTCTCGCGCTATAACAACGGAACAGTCCGGAGAGTCCTGAGAGTCTGTAGAGTCTGTAGAGTAAAGAAGCGTTCTTCTCTATAGACTCTCAAGACTCTCAGGACTCTCCAGACTCTTTAATTGGAGGTGCCGCATAGTTACAGGCTTTCGCGGGCGCGGTCAGCGTCCTGACAATCGCAGGGCACCAGCCGTGCGCATTAATGAAAGAATACGCGTGCCGGAAGTGCGCGTCATCGGTGAGGACGGCGAGCAGCTCGGCGTCATGAACACGCGCGAGGCCGTGAGCATGGCCCGTGATAAAGGGCTCGACCTTGTAGAGGTAGCCGCTCAGGCAGACCCGCCCGTCTGCCGCATCATTGATTACGGCAAGTTCCAGTACGAGGCCAAGAAGAAGGCGAACGAGGCCAAGAAGAAGCAGGTCACGATTACCGTCAAGGAAGTCAAGTTTCGTCCGTCAACGGACGAGCATGATTACGACTATCGCATGAAGCACGCGCGCGAGTGGTTGCAGGACGGTGACAAGGTGAAGGCTACTATCTGGTTTCGCGGGCGCGAGATGACGCACCGCGAACTCGGCTCACGCATTCTTGAAAAGCTCGAACGAGATTTGGCGGACGTAGGAGAAGTCGAAGCGCGCCCGCGCATGGAGGGCAACCAGATGTTCATTATCGTTGCCCCCAAACGCCACAAGGGCGGCGCTGCGGCTAAGACTGAACAGGAAGAAAGATAATTTGAAGGGGAAGCAGATTTATGCCAAAGCTAAAAACACACAAGGGCGCGGCCAAGCGTTTTCGCTTGACCGCAACCGGCAAGATTAAACGCGGGCACTCGCACGCGCGCCACATTCTGACGAAGAAGACCACCAAGCGTAAACGCGCGCTGGACGTTGACACCTACGTCTCCGATGGAGACCAGAAGCGCGTCGAAGCGATGCTGCCTTACGGTAGAAGTTAAGGATTGATTCATTTATTCATTTGTTCATTGAACCGATGAAGCAATGAACCGATGAATCAATACGGAGGAGTTTGTTATGCCTAGAGCAAAACGTGGGAATAAGCGTCTCGAAAGACGCAAGAAGATTTTAAAATTAGCCAAGGGTTATCGCGGGACGAAGTCTAAGCTTTATCGCTCGGCCAAAGAGAGTGTCGAGCGCGGTCTGAATTTCGCTTACACGGGCCGCAAGCTCAAGAAGCGTGATTTTCGCAGCCTCTGGATTGTACGCATCGGCGCTGCTGCCCGCCTGAACGGCCTGAACTATTCGCAGTTCATGCACGGCCTGAAGGTCGCGGGCATTGAGCTTGACAGAAAAGTGCTGGCCGATTTGGCCGCCAACCAGCCGGAGGCTTTCACGGCGCTTGCCGGGCAGGCGCGCACCGCTCTCGATAACGAGCAGCAACAGAGGGCTGCGGCTTAAGGCCGCCTGCGGAGGACAAAAGCCAGATGCCGGAAGGCGCTTCCTTAGACGACCCTAAACTGAAGGCCGAAAGTGCACGCAAGGCGTTCGAGCAAGAGTTCGAGCGCTTTGCTCGCTTTCGTACAGGTGTGAGCGATGACGGCGGCCTCACGCTCCAGGATGCGGAGGCTCTTGAGCGCGAGTTGTCGGAGCTTCGCACACGCCACACGGGTAAAAAGAGCGAACTGGCGAATGTGAAGAAGCTGATTGGCCGCGTTGCGCCCGAAGAGCGCGCGAGCTTCGGCCAACTGGTTCAGCAGATTGAAGCAGAGGTGACGCGCCGGATTGAAGAGGCCGGAAACACGCTGCTCTCTTTCATCAACGAGGCACGCAGGGAGCGCGAGAGTATTGATGTGACTCTGCCGGGGCGCAGGCCGAGGCTGGGCCACATTCATCCCGTGACGCTCATGCGCGAGCGTATTGAAGACATCTTCGTCTCTCTCGGCTACGTGGTCGAAGACGACCGCGAGATAGAGACGGACTTTTACAACTTCACGGCGCTCAATATTCCTGAGAGCCATCCGGCGCGCGACCCCTTAGATACCTTCTACACGACCGAAGGGCTGGCGCTTCGCTCTCAGACTTCGACCGTGCAGATTCACGCGATGCAGAGACGCGGCGTGCCTGTCAGGATGATTGCGCCCGGAAGAGTTTTCAGGCGAGACACGCCGGATGCTACGCACAATCCCATGTTCTTTCAGGTCGAAGGGCTGTGCGTTGACCGTGGCATCACCATGGCGCACCTGAAAGGAACAATCAGCGAGTTCGTGCGCCGCATGTTTGGCCCGGAAACACGCACGCGCTTTCGCCCTTCCTACTTCCCGTTCACGGAGCCGAGCGCCGAAGTTGATTACAGTTGCTTCAAGTGCGGGGGCACGGGCTGTCGCATCTGCAAAGGCTCCGGCTGGATTGAGCTTGGCGGCTCCGGCATGGTTCATCCGAACGTGCTCAGGGCCGTAGGCGCTGACCCTGAAGAGTTCACGGGCTTCGCCTTCGGCCTCGGCATTGACCGCATGTGCGGCCTCATGTACTCGCTGGACGACATACGCCTGCTCTTCGAGAACGACGTGCGCTTCCTTGAACAATTTAACTAGGTGACAGGTGTAGGGTGTCAGTGGCCGGTAACAGAAAGACCGGCTTTACTGTCACCCGGCACCCGGCACCCGACACCTTATGAACATCAGTTACAACTGGCTTCGTGAATTGACTGGCGTCCGGTTAGAGCCGCGCCTGCTTGCCGAGCGGCTGACTATGCTGGGGCTGGCGGTGGACGCCGTGCATGAACGGGGCGACGATTTCCTGCTTGAGATTGATTTGACCTCGAACCGCCCCGACTGTCTTTCGCACCTCGGCGTGGCCCGTGAAGTAGCCGTCAGTGAAGGCCGAGAGGCTCGCCTTCCTACGGCTGCGGCTTTAAAGATAGACGGCCGCGCCGTAGATTTCACGGCGGTAGAGATTGAGGACGCGGATTTGTGCCCTCGTTATGCGGGCCGCGTCGTGCGCGGTGTCAAGATTGCTCCCTCGCCCGACTGGCTCGTCAAGCGGCTTGAGGTGATAGGCCAGCGCGCAATCAACAACGTGGCTGACATCACCAACTACGTGATGCACGAGATGGGTCAGCCGCTTCACGCCTTCGACCTGCAAAAGCTCGCAGGGCATCGCATAGTGGTGCGCCGCGCGCGCCCCGGCGAGCGTCTTCGCACACTGGACGGCGTAGACCGTGAGCTTACCGCCGAGATGCTTGTCATAGCGGACAGCGAGCGAGCGGTGGCCATGGCCGGAATCATGGGCGGCGAAGAGACGGAGATTTCCGCCGCAACTACGGACGTGCTGATTGAGAGCGCCTACTTCGACCCTTCATCCGTGCGTCGCACGGCGCGCGCTCTAGGTCTTCACACGGAAGCGTCATACAGGTTCGAGCGCGGCACGGATTACGAGGGAGTCCTGCGGGCACAAGAGCGCGCCGTCTCGCTCATCTGCGAGCTTGCGGGCGGTGCCGCGACCGAAGACGCCATTGACGCCTACCCGCGAAAGATAGAGCCGCCGCGAGCGAGCCTTCGGCCTTCAAGAGTAGCGACGCTGACAGGGCTTCGCGTTGAAACCGGAGAGATGCGGCGCATACTTTCCGCGCTCGGGTTCACAGAGCAAGGCCGTCCCGTCTCTTTTGAGCAGGAGCCATCGCTCAGAGACGGCGTGCTGGAAGTTATCTCTGAGGATTTGAACGGCGCGCTCACATTCACGGCGCCCACATGGCGCGTGGACATAGAACGCGAGGAAGACCTTGTTGAAGAGGTGGCCCGCCACACGGGCTATGACCTCATAGCCACGTCGCTTCCGCCAAACTCCGGCGCGGGCGAATACCAGCCGCGAGAGATAAAGAAGCGCGCCCTGCGACGAGCGCTCACGGCCTTCGGCTACGACGAGGCTATCAACTTCAGCTTCATAGACGCCGCTTTCGTAGACCGCTTAGACCCTATCCCCGGATTCGCGGCACTCATTGACGCGGACTCCGAAGAAGAGCAGAGAGCATTCGTCACGCTCTCGAATCCAATCATAGAAGGCATGACGCGCATGCGTCCGACTCTTCTGCCGGGGCTTCTGCATTCCGTGCGCCGCAACTTCAACCACGGCACGCGCGACGTGCGGCTCTTCGAGACGGGGATAGTCTTTGCGGCGCAAACCGCCGAGGGAGCTTTACCGTTTGAGCGAGAGGCTCTGGCCCTCATTGCCACGGGGCGCGCGGTGGAAGAAGGGCGGGCGGGCGATGCGCGCGAGCTTGATTTCTATGACCTGAAGGGAGCGCTGGAAGCAGCTATTGATGCAATGAAGCTGCCCGCTCTGGAATTCGCGCCGGTGAGCGCGCGACACCTTCGCGATGATCAGGCGGCGGTAATCACAATTGGCGGGAGGACAGAGCTAGGCACCATAGGAAGACTGAACGAAGAGATTTCAGCAGAGCTCAAGTTACGTCAGCCGGTCTATCTTGCCGAGCTTGATTTGACGGCGCTCCTTGAGCTTAAAGAGAGCTCAGCGCTCTACACTCCGCTCGCACGCTTTCCTTCGGTCGTGCGCGACGTGTCGCTGCTCACCGGCCGCCGTGTCAGCTTGTCTCAAATGCTGGCGGCGATTCAAGCGCTCGGGCTTGAGAACCTGCGCAGCGCCCGGCTGGTTGACGTTTACGAGGGCGCGAATCTGCCCGAAGGAAAGCGCTCCATCACCCTGCGACTGGAATACCGCGCCGACGACAGAACTCTGCGCGACGAGGAAGCCGACGAGATGCACGCTAGAGTCGTCCGCGCGCTCTCCGAATCCTTCGGCGCGGAACAAAGAAGCTAAAAACAGTCCGGAGAGTCCGGAGAGTCTTGAGAGTCTATAGAGAAGAACGCTTCTTTACTCTACAGACTCTCAAGACTCTCTAGACTTTTCCCGCGCTTAGTCGCATAATCTTACGGCTCTTCTGATAGCCCCCCTGCTGTGTAAAGGAAAATTGGCGATGGTCGGATTATCTGGACTGGAAAAATTCTCTCATCTCGAAGACAAAATTTACCGCACCATCGAGTTGACAAAATCGCTTCGTCAGGAAAAGGAAGCGCTGGAGCGCGAGATAGCCTCAGTCAGGCGTGAATTGGGTACGCTGCTCAACGAGAAGGAGCGGCTTGAGACTCAGGTCGAGCGCCTGCTTTCCGAGCGCGACACGATTCGCATGAAGGTCGAAGCCATGCTCGATGCCATCGCGGTGCTTGACCCGGAAATGGTTGAGGCGATGCGTAAATAAGAAGAGAATTGTGGCTTTATGAGTTTTAATAAAGGAAATATGGATCAGGCTTCGACTCCCACCATCAGAGTCGAGATTTATAACCAGACCTACAACATTCGCTCCGACGGAGACAGCGAGTACATCACTCAACTGGCGGAGTTCGTTGACGGTCGCATGCGAGAGATTTCATCCGGCACGCTCACGGTTGATTCCCTGAAGGTAGCCATCCTCGCCGCGCTTCACATCGCGGACGAGCTTCATCGCTTAAAGCGCTTGCACGAGCAGGCAGATTCGCAACTGGCTTCGCGCAGCGCCGAGTGCGCCGAAATGCTTGACCGCCTGCTGAAGGTTCGCAGCAATGTGGAGCAACAGCAGAACAATCCCGCAGGCAACATAGCCTTCACTTAATTAAGAGTCCGCCCGCCGTAGGTCGCCGCTCTTGATGCGAGCCCGACTACTGCCTGCCCTGTTTTAATCGCTTGAGGTACAGATTGCCTGCGCCGATTGTGCCGCCTTCTTGATTAAGTTGCTGGAAGGTGACAAGCTCCCAACCCTGCGCGCCCATTTCGTTGAGCGCTTTCTCGGACAGCCCGCGCGCTCCCGGCACGTAAACAATCCTGTACTCCCATTCGGCAGGCGGCGCGGGTCGTTGTCTTTGCCCGCTCGCAGTCCAGCCTATCAGCCCTAAGACCAGCAGGGCGGCGAGCATCAACCAGACTTTACGTTTCATTCTCGTCCTCCTCAACAAAATCTGTTAGCTACACACGAAGCCGGGCCGGGCCAGTTCCAGAACTATCCACTTTTCCAAGATTGCCTCATATGCTAGTATCTTCATGGCTGAGGGAAACAATCTGCGGGGTTCGCCACCGAGCAAAGATAATTGAGCCTTATGCCGTCAATTAGGGAGACCGATGCCGCTAAATTGGCCAGTGCAATCCTTCAAAGTTAAGGAATTGCCAGAGGCCGCGGCTTAAACCTGAGGTCACCCACCTGTGAGAGCAGGTTCAATTACGGCTTCGGAGCGGCCACGGCGGATTTCCCTCTAGCCATCTCTTTTGTAAATCGTGAATAGTAAATAGTGAATAGAAAAAGCCGTTCCTCTATCTACCATTTACTATTCACGATTTACTCTTTTTTATTATGAAAGTCTTAATGATAGGTGATGTGGTGGCGAGGCCCGGGCGACTGGCCGTGATGGAGCGCATAGAGGATTTGCGCGAGCAGCACTCTATTGATTTCGTCGTCATGAATGCCGAGAACGTGGCGGGCGGGTTTTCCATCACGCCTCGTCTGGCGGACGAGCTTTTCCATGCCGGCGTGGACGTGATGACCTCGGGCAATCACATCTACGACAAGCGCGAAGTCATCCCCTACATAGATGAGCAGCCGAGGCTCCTTCGTCCGGCCAATTATCCGCCGGGCTCGCCGGGGCGCGGACTCTGGACGGGCGAAGTCAGGGGCGTGCGCGTCGCCGTATTTAATCTTATTGGACGGGTCTTCATGCCGCCCGCCGACGACCCCTTTCGCGCCGCCGACGCGGCTATAGATGCAATAGACCCATCTATAAAGGTGCGGCTCGTGGATATGCACAGCGAGGCGACTTCCGAGAAGTGCGCCATGGGCTGGTATCTGGATGGCCGCGTCTCAGCAGTCGTAGGCACGCACACGCACGTTCAGACGGCTGACGAAAGAATCTTGAGCAAAGGGACTGCCTACATCACCGATATAGGCATGACGGGGAGCTACGCTGGCGTCATAGGCATGAACAAGGATGACGTCATCGCGCGCTTTACCTCGGCCATCAACCGGCGCGCAGAGCATTCTACGGGCGACGTGCGCATCTGCGCCGTCACGATTGACATAGACGAAGAGACAGGACGCGCCAGAGAAATCACACGCCTCTCTCTTTCGCACCAATCATAGAGATTGATTCATCTGTTCATTGATTCAATCTCTAAGCTGGCCCGCTTCCTTCGGGGACTCTGCCTGCGGGAACGTCAGTGAGGTGTATGGCGTCTTCGGCTGCCGCTCCCCTGAGCAGTTGCGTGTAGGCCGGGGGCAGGGAGCGAACCCGGCCCTGACCGTCCGTCACGACGTGGCCCGTCTCGCCTTCGGCTATGATGACGCCGTCCGCGACGCGTATTATCTCGTAGCCGAAACGCAGGCTGCGGCGTCTCAGTTCAGTTATTTGAGTGCGGACTATCAGCTCGTCGTCATAGTAGGCTGCGGCCTTATAGCGGCAGTAGCTTTCCGCCACGACCAGAAACGCTCGCTCGTTCTCTTCCATGTCGCGGTAAGAGAAGCCGCGCGCGCGACAGAACTCCGTGCGGCCAATCTCGAACCAGACCAGATAGTTCGCGTGATAAACCACGCCCATCTTGTCAGTCTCGGAATAACGCACGCGAAGAAGAGTCTCGTGCCACTGGTCTAATAACGAATCATCCACGTCCGGAGTCATCAGAAGGTTTTCGCGCCTCCCCTTTTTACGTTCAAGCTTGATGAAATTTCCGCCGATTAGGCGGACTATAAGAGCGAAAGGTAAGTGATGTCAAAGAATTTCAGGATGCGGGCGGCTGCTCTTCTGGCCGTCCTCTCGATTCTGGCCGCGCTCGTGCCCACGGCGCGCATAAGCGCCCAGCAGGGAACCGCCCCGGCAGTTGCGCCCACCAACGCAAAGAGCGCTGCGGTCGCGGCCGCTACAACCGAAGTCCTAAAAGAGACATCGGAGATTCGAGAGCTTCCGGTACTGCGCCCGGTCAAGTCCGGCGCACAGTCGCGCGAAGAAATCGAGCGCATGATTATCAAGAACATGAACGAGGAGACACGGCCGGAAGAGACGCGCGCCTCCGAGCTTGCCCTGAAAAAGCTTGGACTCGTGCCTCAGGACTTCCAGTTCCGTCCCTTCATCGTCAAGCTTCTGACAGAGCAGGTCGCGGGCTACTACGACCCGAAGGCGCAGGAGTTTTATCTTGCCGACTGGATTGACCTTGATGGGCAAAAGCCCGTCATGTCGCACGAATTGACGCACGCCCTGCAAGACCAGCACTTCAACCTGCGCCGCTTCGAGAAGTGGCCCAAAGGCGATTCGGATGCGGAGATGGCCGCGCATGCCCTGATAGAAGGCGACGCGACTCTGGCCATGATTCGCTACGTCACGCGCGATTTACGACGCGCCGCAGCCTTCGCCAAATCCCTTGGCTCGGATGACAACTCGTCCGAGCAGATAGAGCGTGCACCGCGCGCCATACGCGAGTCGCTCCTTTTCCCCTACGAGCAGGGCTCGCAGTGGGTGACGAATCTTTTCAGGCGCGGCGGTTGGACGCTGGTTTCCAAAGCCTACACAGAGCTTCCGCAATCCACCGAGCAGATTCTTCATCCCGACAAATATTTCTCGCGCGAGGCCCCGGTTAAAGTCGAGCTTTCGGACGTTCACGATAGTTTGGGTGCTGGCTGGCGGCGTATTGATTACGACGTGAACGGCGAGTTTGGTTGCTACCTTGTGCTGAACGAGTATCTGAAGGAAGGCGCGGCTCAGGCTGCTGCTGGCTGGGGCGGCGACCGCTTCGCCGTCTACGAAGAGCCAAAGAGCGGACAGGTGCTTATCACGCAGATGACCGTCTGGGATACGGAGGCTGACGCGCGCGAGTTCTTCGAAGCCTATGCGCGGCGCACGACAGCGCGCTACGCCGGAGCGTCCGAGATAGAGGCGGCGCAACCAAGCTCTTCGGACGCGCAGGCCAAAGCATGGCGCACGCAACGTGATGGCCGCGTGGTGCTGGAGCTCAAGGGCAGGCGCGTCCTCATTCTGGAAGGCGTGCCGGATAAAGCCGACGCGCGCTCGCTGATGCAGAAAGTCTGGGGATAAAAAGCGAAAACAGGATTCAGGACTCGGAACTCAGGAGCAGGAATATAAAAGCTAAGCTTTCATATTCCTGCTCCTGAGTTCTTTTCATGTTCCCTCTTTCCAGACCGCTTCCCGCCCTGATTGTCTTGCCGCTTCCTACTGTGCTATGTTGCTGCTCACAGAAGCTTTAATAATTCAAAGATAGACGGGCGCGCGGTTAGAGAGTCTTTTCGGAGAGTGGACTATAGGCGTGGTCGTTCGCAGGTTACGGATGAAGTCTGAGGTCGGAGCTGCTTCCACCGGGGCGCGCACGCGTCTGCGTGAGCTCAAGGAAGAACTTGAGAGGCTGGAGTCCAAGCTCAGGCGGGGCGGCGGCCCCGACAAGATTGAGCGACAGCACAGTCAAGGAAAGCTCACGGCGCGCGAGCGCATAGAGCTTCTTCTTGATAAAGATTCCTACTCGCAGGAAATCGGCCTGCTCGTCGCCTACGACGAGTACAAGGGGCAGGCTCCTGCTGCCGGAGTAGTCACCACGCTGGGCCGCATAAGCGGACGTGAGGTAGTCGTCGTTGCCAACGACGCGACCGTCAAGGCAGGCTCGTGGTGGCCTGAAACCATAAAGAAAATTCTTAGGGCGCAGGAGATTGCCATGCGCTCGCACGTGCCGATTATCTATCTGGTGGATTCGGCAGGCGTGAATCTTCCCTATCAGGGCGGCGTCTTTCCGGGGCAGTATGGAGCGGCGCGCATCTTCTACTACAACTCAATCATGCGCCGCTACCTGAAGGTTCCGCAGATAGCCGCCGTCATGGGGCCGTGCATAGCGGGCGGCGCTTATCTCCCGGCGCTCTCCGACATCATCATCATGGTCGAGGGCACTTCGTTTATGGGCCTCGGCGGGGCCAATCTGGTCAAGGGAGCTACGGGCCAGACCATTGATAACGAGACTTTGGGCGGGGCGCGCACGCACAACGCCGTCTCAGGCGTCGCCCATTACCGTGTCGAGACGGACGAGCTTTGCCTTGCAAAGATAAGGGAGTTCGTTTCAGAGCTTCCAGTCAAACCGCAAAGCTCCGTTTCCATTACTGAAAGCGTGGAAGCGGCGCGACCCGCAACAGACCTCTACGAGATACTGCCGGAAGACCACCGCCAGCCCTACGACATGCGCGAAGTCCTGAACTGCATACTGGACGAAGGGCATCTGGACGAGTTTCAAGTAGACTACGCGCGCGAGATGATTACGGGACACGCAAGGGTGCGCGGCATACAGGTAGGCATCATAGCCAACGCTCGCGGCATGATTCGTGAGCCGGGAAAGCCTCCGCGCTTCGGCGGCATTGTCTACACCGAGAGCGCGGAAAAAACTGCCTTCTTTATAGAGACCTGTAATCGCCATCAGACGCCGCTCGTCTTCATACAGGACGTGTCGGGCTTCATGGTGGGGGCAGAGGCCGAGCATTCGGGGATAATTCGCGCCGGAGCCCGCTTCGTGGAAGCCATGGCGACGGCGCTCGTGCCCAAGATTGTGCTGACCATCAATCACGCATCGGGCGCTGGCTACTACGCCATGGCGGGACAGGGCTTCGACCCCGACTTCATCTTCAGTTGGCCCACCGGGCGCATGGGCGTCATGGAAGGCGAAAGCGCGGTGCAGGCCACGTTCGGTACGCAACTGGACAGACTGAAGAAGGAGGGCAAGGAGCCTGACGAGCAGTTGAAGGCAGAGATGGAGAAGGTGCGCGCCACCTACGAGCAGCAACTGGACGCCAAGTATGCTGCGGCGCGGGGCTTCGTGGACGCGGTCATCAAGCCGGAAGAGACGCGTGAGGCTCTGGAGTTGACCTTGCGGACGGGCCTTAATTACGCGGGGCCGCATCTGGGGCAGTTCGTGCTGCCACCGGCTCTTTTTTAATTTTCTCGTATTACAAATCGGTGACGGGTAAAATTTTTAGTACACAAAAGCGGCGTCTTGTGAGAAACTTAGGCAAGTTTAGCTCTACAATTCCAAATCGGGTTTTACCCCTTTGTCTGTGGCCATGCTCAATATCAGAGCCGTGGTTTCCGGCTTTCCTTAAGCTAGCGGGCATGCCGGTCTAGGGTCAAAGAACGCGCGCCCCCTCGTCCGACCGGCCCGTGCGTGATTACGCTAGATGTCTCTGCACACAGTTTGGGCGCGCTGGCGTATTTGAGAATCTGAACACGGTCACTCTGCCCAAAGGGTAGTTTGCACACGGACTGAGCGACCGAAAACCATTTTGAAGCAACCTGATTCCGCGCCTTGACTTGAAAAGGCGCGCGATAGAATGCAAAAGGAGAAACATCCGTGAGCAAGAGCAGCACCATCAAGCGTACTACAATCCTTTTGTTCGTCTTCGTCGTTTCCGTCGCTCTCGTCGCCGCCGACCTTGTCGTCTTCGCACAGAACAACAACAATTCGGGCACGCAGGACGACCAGACGCGCGGCGGCCAAATGACTTCGAACGGCAACATGCAGAACATGAACACCGGACGCACCGGCCGTGGTCGTCGCCGTCGTCGCGGCGGTAACACTACAGCCAACACCGCCAACACAGGAGACATGACCGGCAACACCGGAGACGCCGGCATGCAGGGCAACACGGGCGACATGTCCGGCAACATGAACACGGGCACGACTGGGGGCGGCGGTGGCCGTCGTCGCCGTCGTCGCGGCGGAAGCGGCGGCATGACAACCGGCGCGACCATGACGACTGCGACAACAACAACTACAGCCGTGAGCGAGCAGACAGACCTCTCCGGCAGCTACACCGGGACACTCTCCTGCGCGGGCATTCCCGTGAGCGGCGAGGGCACGCTCTCCATTACCGGCAACCAGTTTACCTTTACGCCGACCGGCGGCGGGGGCTCTGCCAGTGGTCGCGTCGCTGCGGTCACAACACGCGGCTATACTGCCGTCGCCATGCAGTTCGGTGAATCGGTTGCGGCTGCGCCGGGAGGAACTTCGACGCCGCCTGTCATCATCTCTCTGCGCGCCAGAAGAGCGGGCGACCGTCTGACTCTGAGCGGTGTTTCCGGCACGGCAACCAGTGATTGCTCGTTCAGTTCCGCAGGTGGTTCCAGCACGGGCGGAACCCGTCGTCGCCGCCGTGGCCGTCGTTCGACAACTATGACCGACACGACCACTACCGGAACGACCGACGCGGGTGCTATGACGGGCACAACCGACACAGGGACTACCACGACGACCGGCACCGGCAGACGCCGTCGCCGTGGTCGTCGCGGCAGCGCCAACGCCAACGGCAACGCGAACTCCGGCGGCATGGGCAACATGAACATGAATCGCTAACTGATGGAAGGACAGGCATCGCTCTAAGGAAGTCAGGTTGTATCGTCAGGCGATACCTGTTGTAGACAGCGCGACGCGGGCGGCACGTCATCATCTGATGGGCGCTACCCGCGTCGCTTACTTTTCAAATACAGTCCGGAGAGTCTAGAGAGTCTGTAGAGTCAAAACGACTTTCTTTCTCTACAGACTCTCCGGACTCTCCGGACTCTACAGACTGTTTTTTAAGTAATGAGAGAGAAGATTCGTATTGCCAGTGGTCAGGGGTTCTGGGGCGACCAGTTGGACGCGCCCGTGCGACAGGTGGAGGGCGGCCCCATTGACTATCTGATGCTCGATTATCTGGCCGAAGTGACGATGTCCATCATGCAGAAGCAGCGTGCGCGTGACCCGCGTGCGGGCTACGCGCGCGACTTCGTGCCACTGATGCGCCAGATTCTTCCCGCCTGCGTCGAGCGGAACATAAGAGTCACGGCCAACGCCGGAGGCGTCAACGTCGAAGGCTGCGCCGAGGCCGTGCGCGAGCAGGCCAGAGAGCTTGGCCTCGCGGGGAAATTCCGCATAGGAATCGTCACAGGCGACGACATCATGCCGCGCATTGATGAGCTTCTGAATCGAGGCGTGGAGCTTCGCAACATGGACACAGACGAGCCGCTCTCCACTGTGCGAGACAGGATTCAGAGCGCCAACGCTTATCTCGGTGCGTGGCCTATGGTCGAAGCCCTGAATCAGGGAGCGCAGGTGGTCATCACTGGACGCGCTACGGACACAGGATTGACGCTCGCTCCCTTGATTCACGAGTTCGGCTGGGCTCAAACGGACTGGAGTCTTCTGTCGGCCGGGACAATCGCGGGCCACATCATAGAATGCGGCGCGCAATGCTCAGGCGGCAACTGCCAGTACGACTGGCGCAACGTCCCAGACCTTGCCAACGTGGGCTTCCCCATAGTTGAAGCTTCGCCGGATGGAACTTTCATAGTCACCAAGCACGAAGGCACCGGCGGCTGGGTTAACGTCCCGTCCGTCAAGGAGCAGCTTCTTTACGAGATGGGAGCCCCGCACGAGTACATCACGCCCGACTGCGTAGCGGATTTCACCACGATTCATCTGGAAGATGCCGGGCCTGACCGCGTGCGCGTCTACGGCATAGAGGGAAAGCCCGCGACGGAGTTCCTGAAAGTCTCAATCAGCTACACGGCTGGCTACAAGGCCGTCGGCACGCTCGTCTATTCGTGGCCGGAGGCTTTTGATAAAGCACAAGCCGCCGACCGCATCCTGCGCGAGCGTCTTGAAAGACTGGGCCTGCGGTTCGACCAAATCCTGACGGAGTTCGTCGGAGCGAACGCCACTCACGGCCCTCTTGCCGCAGAGCCTTCGGGAGAGCTGGCTGAAGTTCAACTGCGAGTGGGCGTGCGCGGCGACGACAAAAAAGCCATAGAGAGATTCACTAAAGAGATAGCGCCGCTTATTCTGACAGGCCCGCCGGGCGTGACGGGCTTTGCCGGTGGCCGCCCGAAGGTCGAAGAGATTGTCGCCTACTGGCCCGCGCTTATCCCCAAGACGGAGATTACGCCGCGAGTTGAGGTGACGGAAGCGTGAGCGACCATGATGAGAAAGAAGCTCGCGTTCCGGATGAACTTCGCAGCGACACGCTCTACACGCCTCCGAGCCGCGAGGGCTTCGCATGGCAGCGCGTAGAGTCCGAGCGCGTGGCAGACTGCCGCGTGTTTCAGGTCAGGCGCGACCTAGCGCTCAATCCTAGAAGCGGCGCTGAGCATAATTTCTACTGCATAGAGTCAACGGATTGGATAAACATTATCCCGCTCACGGCTTCAGGCGAGGTGGTTATGATTGAGCAGTATCGTCACGGCGCGGACGAAGTCACGCTTGAGATTCCGGGCGGGATGGTTGACGAAGGGGAAGCGGCGGAAGGGGCCGCGGCCCGCGAACTGCTGGAAGAGACGGGCTATCGCGCGCTGGATGTGCGGCTGCTCGGACGCACGCGCCCGAATCCCGCGATTCAGAATAACTGGCTCTACTCGTTTCTGGCGCGCGACGTGAAGCTTGAGCAGGAGCCCGTTTTCGATTCATCCGAGTGGACTGTGGTCAGGCTGGTGCCGCTCGCGCAGATTCCCGCTCTGATAGCCCGGGGCGCAATCACGCACGCGCTCGTAGTGGCCGCCTTTCACTGGCTATCTCTTTACCGTCAAGACTTGCTATCATCTGCTTAAAAGAGTCCGGTCGAGGCTGGTGGCCTCTTTGTGATTTAAGAATCATGCGAGTACAACTATTGAAGCTGGCGCACGCGCGCTCCGGGGACAAGGGCGATACGGCCAACGTAGGGCTCATCGCTCTAAAGGACGAATACTACCCGCTCCTTGTCCGCGAAGTCACAGCCGCCCGCGTCAAGCAACATTTCGCTGGCATCTGTCACGGCGAAGTCGAGCGCTTTCTACTGCCGAACCTTCACGCTCTGAACTTTCTGCTGCATGAGAGCTTGGGCGGAGGCGGAACGCTCTCGTTGATGACGGACGCGCAGGGCAAGACCTTCTCTTATGCGCTGCTGCGCATGGAGATTGATTTGACGGAAGACGAAGCAAAGGCGCTTTAGTCTCACGGCATGGATTTGGTAAAGGCAATATGAGCGAGGAATTAGAACCCGTAGAAGGTGCGTTGCGGCACGGTTATGCACAAATCGGAGGCACGCGGCTGCACTATGCCGAGCGGGGCGAAGGCGACGAGCTGGTTGTTCTGCTGCACGGCTTCCCCGAATTCTGGTATTCGTGGCGGCATCAACTGAAGGAGCTGGGCGAGCGCTATCACGTAGTAGCGCCGGACATGCGCGGCTACAACCTGAGCGACAAGCCGCCGCGCGTGGAAGATTATCGAATGGATAATCTGATTGACGATGTGACGGGCCTGATACGCCACTTCGGAAAAGACAGGGCGGTGGTCGTAGGCCACGATTGGGGCGCGGCAGTCGCGTGGGGCGTGGCGCTCAAGCATCCTGAGTACGTCAGCCGTCTTGTAGCCATGCAGGTTCCGCCCCCGGCGGCCTGGCGCGAGAACATGACCTTCAAGCAGGCTTTAAGAAGCTGGTACATGCTCTTTTTTCAGATTCCGGCGCTGCCCGAATGGCTTATAAGTCTGAATGACTTCGCGTCGGTCGAGCGCGCGTTGAAAGAGCTTCCGACGAGCCGGGAGGCTTTCACCAATACAGACATAGCCATGTACAAGAAGGCGCTACGCGAGCCTAACGCGCTGACCTCTGCCATCAACTATTACAGAGCGAACCTGACCTCTCTCTTATTCAAACAGCAGCCCAAGAATGATAGCGAAGATTTGAGAGACTATCGCGTGCGCGTTCCCACGCTGCTGATTTACGGCGAGCGGGACAAGTTCGTCGTGCCCGAAACTCTCAGGGACGTGAAACGCTTCGTTGACGCGCCCTATCGTGAAGTGCGTTTTAAGAATTACGGCCACTGGATTCAGAACGAAGCGCCGGATGAAGTCAACGCCGAGCTGGCAAGCTTCCTTGACGCGCAGCCTTCGACGCTCTGAGCCCGAAGCTGCGTTTACCTCAGAAGATGAAAGAAGACGACGGACAGGTTCTTTACAGCGTTGACGGCGCGCGGGCGTATCTTACGCTGAATCGCCCAGAGAAGAGGAACGCGCTTAATGACGCGGTCGTAAACGGGCTTAAGGAGCAGTTGCGCCGCGCGGACGATGATGAAAGCGTCCGTGTCATAGTCATCAAGGGCGCTGGCGCTGATTTCTGTTCCGGCGCAGACCTGTCGGCCCTTCAGAAAATCTCTCAGGCTTCCGTGATGGAAAATCTGGAAGACGCGCGCTCGTTGATGGAGTTGTTCGCTCTGATACGACGCGTGCGCGTGCCTGTCGTGGCAGCCGTGCGTGGCAGGGCGCTCGCGGGCGGCTGCGGTCTGGCTACCGCGTGCGACCTTGTGCTTGCTTCAAAAGGCGCGCGTTTCGGCTACCCAGAAGTTAAGATAGGTTTTGTTCCGGCGATGGTGATGGCAATCTTGCGCCGCAACGTCTCGGAAAAGCGGGCCTTCGAGTTGATTACTCGCGGGGCGGAGATAAGCGCCGAAGAGGCCGCTTCGTTCGGTCTTATCAACCACGTCTTTGATGAGGACGGATTTGAAGAGAGCGTTACCTCTTACGTGGCGGCGTTTGAAAAGATGAGCCGCTCGGCCATAGCTCTCTCAAAACACCTGCTCTACCACATAGACGGGATGACCTTCGACGCGGCGCTCGAATCCGGCGCTGACCTCAATGCCATTGCGCGCATGACAGAAGATTGTCAGGCGGGAATCGCGCGCTTCCTTAAGAAGTAACTCGCCTCAGACTTCTTCCGGCGACCAGAAATCCACGTCAATCTCTTCCGCGTAATGCAGAAGCGGCTCGCCTTCGGGAGTGGGCAGTCCGTGAGACTCAATCATGGTCGAAGTGTAAGACGCGACTCCGGCGTCGAATAACACCCACGGGCGATGATGAATACGCAGGCGGCTCATGCGCTTGCCTTTGGCCGAGTAGAGGCAGTAGCGCTCGGTGAGAAAGAAGTCCAGCGAATCAGGGTCAGACTGGCCCAGCTTTTTGCCGATTGTCCAAGTCGCTTTGAACTGCGCGGGCGGCTCTTCCGTCCGGGCCGAGCTGTAATCAATTTGGTCGCCTTCCTGCTCAAGCTCTATGCGCGCGTTGAAGTAGGGAAGATTGAAGACCGCGCGCGCTCCCATCACAGCGACCGCGCTGTTGGCGTCGAGCGAGAGAAACCAGACGCCCGGCACGCCGTCGTAGTGAACGTATGTGCGCACGTTCAGCTCGTGAAACTCGCTGAGCCAAGGCACGGGCGGAGTAAAGCTCGGGCGAACGTTCCACATAGTGAAGGGAACCACGCCTATCCACGCGTTGCCCTCGAAGGTGTCAATCTTAAGCCGCTCGGGAATCAATGGGCGCAGCAACTCTTCGTCAATGCGCCAGTGCATGAACAGGAGCTTGCCCCAGTTCTGATGCATGATAGGGAAGCCCTTCGGGCGCTCGCGTATAGAAAGACGGTCAACTTTATCGCTTGAAATTTTGCTCATAATTTGGGGGACTATAGCACGGCCGCCGCGACGCTCTCTATTGGATTCTCAAAGCGTGTCTAAGAGCGCGCACTCAAGCACAGGGTCGCAGATTCGGTCAACCAATCCTAGCTCTAAAGCTTCATGACTCTCTATGCGACGCGCGGTCGTGAAGAATTCCAGAGCGCGCGCAGAGCCAATCAGACGCGGCAGTCTCTGTGTGCCTCCCCAGCCGGTGATGATTCCCAAACGTGCGCCCGGATGAGCAAAGACGGCTCGTTCTGAAGCGAAGCGAAGACTACAACTAAGCGCAAGGTCTAAGCCGCCTCCCATGCAGTAGCCATTGACGGCCGCGATTGTTAAGACAGGAGCACCGGCAATCTTCCGCATCAGTCGCTGGCCGCGAAGCGCAAACTCAATCGCCGTTTGAGGCGTCAGCATCGCCACCTCGCGTATATTCGCGCCCGACGCAAACACGTCGCCCGCGCCCGTGAAGATGATTCTGTCTATACTTGAGCGCGCCAACAGAGCAGAGAAGATTTCGTAAAGTGATTCAAGAGTAGAGACGGATAGCGGGTTGCGCTCGGCAGGGCGATTGAGGCGAATGACGGCGCAGGCTCCGTGATGCTCAAGGACGACGGCTTTCGTGCCTGACGCTTCGTCGCCTCGCATTATTCTCTGGGGCGAACGTTCTCGCGCAGGAAGCGGACTATGTCTTCCGTTGACGTCCCCGGAAGAAAGATTTCCGCCACTCCCTGCTCTTTAAGACGCTGTATGTCTTCCTGCGGAACTATGCCGCCCACCAGTACAAGACAATCATCCATGCCGCGCTCGTGCAGCAGTTGAACTATGCGCGGGCAAAGAGTATTGTGCGCGCCGCTTAAGATGGAGACGCCTACGGCGTCCACGTCTTCCTGAAGCGCGGCGGCGGCAATCATCTCAGGCGTCTGCCTGAGGCCCGTATAGATTACCTCCATCCCGGCATCACGAAGAGCGCGCGCGATTACCTTCGCTCCACGGTCATGCCCGTCGAGCCCGGGCTTGGCTACTAAAACGCGAATCTTTCTTTCCGACGACAAGTCATTCCCCTTTTAAAGCTTTAGTTAAAAAGCAGGCTCTTCGTAAAGACCGTAAACGTCGCGCAGGGCGTCGCAGATTTCTCCCAGCGTAGCATAAGCGCGCACGGCCTCTATGGTAGCGGGCATGCTGTTTTCATCACGGCGCGCTGCCTGCTTCAATTTTTCCAGAGCGTTTGCCACGGCCCCTGCATCTCTACGTGTGCGCGTCTGTTCGAGCCTCTCTACCTGACGGTCACGCACGCCCTCGTTGATGACAAGGATGGGAAACTCGGAAGCCGCGTCCTCCATCTGGTACTTGTTGACGCCCACTATGGTCTGGTCGCCGCGCTCAACCGCCTTCTGATATTGGTAGGCCGACTCCTGAATCTCTCTTTGCGGGAAGCCCTTCTCGATTGCTTCTACCATCCCGCCCATCGCGTCAATCTTCTCAAAGTAATCAAGCGCGCCGTCTTCCATCTGCTTCGTCAGCGCCTCTACGAAGTAGGAGCCGCCAAGCGGGTCAATGGTATTGGCCACGCCCGTCTCTTCGGCAATTATCTGCTGAGTGCGAAGCGCTATCAGCGCCGCGCGGTCTGTCGGCAGAGCGAGTGCTTCGTCGTAAGCGTCCGTGTGAAGCGACTGCGTGCCGCCCAGCACTCCCGCCAGAGCCTGTATGGCTACGCGCACGATGTTGTTCAAGGGCTGCTGGACTGTGAGCGAGACACCGGCCGTCTGAGTATGAAAGCGCAACTGCAAAGTGCGCTCGCTCTTCGCACCGAATTTTTCTCGCATGACGCGCGACCAGATGCGACGTGCTGCGCGGTACTTCGCTATCTCTTCAAAGAAATCATTATGCGCGTTGAAGAAGAATGAGATGCGCGGGACGAACTCATCCACGTCCAGCCCTGCGCGCACGCCCCACTCCACGTACTCGATTCCGTCGCGCAGCGTAAAAGCAAGCTCCTGTAAGCTGGTCGAGCCTGCCTCGCGTATGTGGTAACCGCTCACGGAGATAGGATTGTACTTAGGCACGTGCCGCGTGCAGAACTCGAAAGTGTCTGTCACCAGCTTCATCGCCGGACGAATCGGATAAATCCATTCCTTCTGCGCTATGTACTCCTTAAGAATGTCGTTCTGAAGCGTGCCGGAAATCTTCTTCCAGTCCGCGCCCTGCTTTTCCGCCACCACCAGATACATCGCAAGAAGCACAGAGGCGGGAGCGTTTATCGTCTGCGACACAGTAACCTCTTCGAGCGGAATTCCGTCGAAGAGAATCTCCATGTCCGCAAGGGAAGAGACAGCGACGCCGCATTTTCCTACCTCGCCCTCCGAAAGAGGAGAGTCGGCGTCATAGCCCATCAGGGTCGGCAGGTCATAAGCCACGGATAGGCCCGTCTGCCCCTGAGCCATTAGGTACTTGAAGCGCCCGTTCGTCTCTTCGGGAGTGCCGAAGCCAGCGAACTGTCGCATAGTCCAGAGCTTGCCGCGATAGCCCGTCGGATGAATTCCGCGCGTGTAGGGAAACTCGCCGGGAAAAGAGATGTCGCGCTCATAATCAATTTCGCTCGTGTCGGCTGGCGTATAAAGCCTATTGACCTCTTCGAGCGAAACCGTCTCGAAGCGCTTCTTCCTTTCGGGCCGTTTCCGCAGGACGGGCTCAAGCGTCTCCTGCTCCCAGCGCTCTACCGCCGCCTCTTCTCCGGATGTCACCTCTTTTGTTTCAGGCATAAACCCCTCTTCTCTCCCTGTAGACTTGTCTCAGCATTAATAGAAGCGCACTGATGGCCGTCTATTTTCTAATGTTTATAAAGAGAATTCGATATTAGTTGACGGTTTACGCAGGTGTCAACCGCGCGTTTGTTTCGCGTGGGATTGAGTTTGAGGAGTGGGACGCGGCTACGGTTGGCAGCCCGTAGCCGCGTACTTTACGGCAGGTATCAGCAACAGCAGAAACGGAGCGGGAAGCAAGCGGAAGTGACAGGCAGGGTAGACATCCTTTGCAGCCACTGTCGAATAAGTCCCGCTTACCATAGCTTATTCGACCGGCACAATAATCTCGTTGGCGCGCACCATATTAAGCCGCGTGCGTGCGGCCGACTCTATGGCTCGCGGGTCAGTGCGAAGACGCTGCACTTCCATTTCCAACTGCGCGTTGGCGCTACGCAGTCTCTCTACATCCGTGTTGACACGCTCGTATTGGTCGCTGGCCGCGCGCATCTGCCCGTTGGCGGAGGAAATAGCCGTCACACAAAGAGCGAAAGTGGCCAGGATAATCGTCGCAAACAGTACCCATGAGGGAATTATGCCGCCGCGCCGTCTAATCTCTGTGCGCGTGCCTATAATTTCGCGCGGCAAATCTAGCGCCGAAGAAACAGCCGGAAGCGTGCGCCCCGCCACACGCTGCGCGCGAAGTCGTTCATCTACCCAGTAAGAATTAGCGGCCTTGTTCAAGTGACACCTCCAAAAGTCTTGATTCTGTTTTCAGCTAAACCTGTGAACGGCTCCCTGTGATTCCGGTCTGGCCCTATTCAGGAGAGTTTTGGCAAATCCGCGACGGGTGTTTCTGGAAAACCACGCTCAGCTATAATTGCTTTCCCGTAATGTACCGAATTGAATCGCGGCTGACTGCCGATTTAGTTTTTTTCTTTTTTTGCCGTTTAACCCCAAGATGGTGTGCCGGGGGATATTGAACACCACTATGGAGTGTGCCTGGAAACCGTTTCAATCCTTTGCCTGTCAAAGGTTTACCGGCAAAGTGGCGGGACTGTAACATGCTGGATTTTCACTGTAAAGACTTTTCTTTACAACGGTTTGTGGCGCTAAGTTCAACGTTTACTTGAGGTAAGCCCGGTTAAGCCCTTGAAGCGGCGAACGCACGGCGAACGGAAATCCGCGATTTGGGCATCCCGCTTAGATGTCCTCTGAACGCTTGAGATAGCTGCCGAAAATGTTAATCACAGTGTGGAAAAGGACGCGAGCCGAGTTCTCAACTCAGGCATAGCCGGAAGTGCATCGTGTCAAAACCATGATTGTTAGGCGGGAATCGAGCTTTATTTTGTAACAACGTTAAAATGTGTTGACACTGATTTCCTGCACACTATAGACTGCAATCACGTTGACCCCCTCATAGGGTCTTCCCATACGCGACAGCTCAAAGAAAGCGTCCGTTCCAGGCTTGCCCCTCTTCATAGCAGTTGCGCGATTTGCGCTAAATTTAAGTGTTGCTATTGTTTACGAGAGTTACAAGGGGTAAGCTTTTCTATGTCGAACGCGCCTCAATCTTTACCGGGCAGCCACGAAAACAGGAACGAAACAGTTTTTAGTCTTCCGCTTGCGTCTATGGTGCGAGCGTTATGTCAGGCTGCTACGCGCGGGCCAGACCTTCTCTACGAAGTGATACTGAAGCTCACGCTAATGGTAGATTCTACGGCGCAGACCTACGGGCTTGCGACTTGGACGCAGAAATCCGGCGAGCGCCCCCATCTTAAATGGGTCGAAGGACTGAATCACGACGAGATTGCAGAGGCCGAAATGGCTGTCATGACGGCCCTCTCTTTGCCGGAAAAGGCTACGGAGATTTCGGCAGGCGACCAGTCCATCTGCATGGTATTGACTACAGCGACTAAAGACAGGGAAGGCGCAGCGATTTATGGTCGTTGCGTTCGGCCACTGAGCGAGCGACAGGCGAAAGAATTGAGCATGCTGGCCGATGTTGCACAACTGGCGCATGCGCACGTGGCCCTTCGCGTACATCAAACACAGGCACAAAAAGTTAAAGCCGCAGCCGCCGTGACAAGCGCCACGCTGCCCGGCATGGTCTTCACGAGTCGCGCAATGATGGGCGTAGCCCGCGCAGTCGAGCGCATAAAGGATTCCGAATCAACCGTGCTGATTACAGGTGAGTCCGGCACGGGTAAGGAGTTGGTGGCGCGAGCTATACATCGTCTGAGCCGCCGCTCTCAGGGCGAGTTCATCCCCTTCAACTGCACAGCAGCGCCTGCGGATTTGATTGAGAGCATGCTCTTCGGTCATCGCAAGGGCGCGTTCACGGGCGCGCATTCCGATTACGAAGGGATGATTAGAGCAGCAGAAGGCGGAACCCTTTTTCTGGATGAGATTGGCGACCTGCCGCTAGCTTTGCAGCCGAAGCTTCTCAGGTTCTTGCAGGAGAGCGAGGTACACACGCTGGGAGAGCGTGCGCCTCGCAAGGTGAACGTGCGCGTGGTCGCCGCCACGCATAAGGATTTGGAGCGAGAGGTGCGCGAGGGCCGCTTTCGAGAAGACCTTTACTACCGGGTCGCGTCGCTCTCGATTCACGTACCGCCTCTGCGCGAGCGTCCCGAAGACACAGGACTGCTCATCTCTCATTATCTTACTTACTACGCTCGTCGCAACGCCCATGAGATTGCAGGCATCACGGCTGAAGCCATCGGTGCGCTTCAGAACTACTCGTGGCCGGGAAATGTGCGGGAGCTTGCTGCTGAGATAGAGCGTCTGGTGCTCTATGCGGATGAAGGCTCGCTTATCACGCTGGAACATCTGAACCCGCGCGTTCTGCCGAAAGAAGTGCGCGCAGGGATTCATGCCGAAGAGTCGAACGCCAATCTGGAAAACATGCTGGAAGATTTTGAGCGGCGTGTCATAACGGAAACACTCAAGCGTAACGATTACAACGTTGCGCGCACCAGCGCGGCGCTCGGCCTTGGCTCCCGTCAAACGCTCTACAAGAAGCTGAAGCGGCTGGCCATTGATGTAGGCAATTTTCTACAGGAGGATACGGAGCCGGGGCTTCAGCTAAGAGTCGAGCGCTGATGTAAAGCAAGGGCGGCGTATCTTTCTTCTCGAAATCTTCTTCAACGAACGAGTCTTCCGGAAATTTCCGATACCTCTTTATGCTCTCTTACATTTTATGTCTGGTTGTAGCTCTAATCATTCATGAGCTGGGGCACCTCATAGCGGCGCGAGCCTGCTGTGTGCCTGCTACTGAGTTCGGTCTTGGATGGGGGCCGAAGATTTTCGGCTTTCGCGCGGGCGAAGTCGAGTACAAGCTTCATGCGCTGCCCGTAGGCGCTTACGTGCGGTTGGACATTGAAGAGTTGCAGCGTCGCCCTCTGGGCCAGCAGGCGCTTGTTCTGCTAGCGGGAGTAATCGTCAACCTGCTGGCGGCTGCCATGGCCGGAGCCAACAGATTTGCCCTGATAAATCTCATACTGGCGGCGACAAATCTTCTTCCCATTTACCAGCAGGACGGCTGGAAGTGCGGGATGGTTATGTTGCGCGCTCTGCTCAGGCGGCGCAATGCGCTGGTCGAGTGGACTTTCACCATCACGGGCGGGGCGCTGAGCATTCTCTTCTTTATAGCAAAGCTCAGGCATTACATTTGATTCCGGCCACCCGTGCCTCAAGCGCCCGGCACCTGTTCGATTGAGATTAACCGTCATGCGTCTTTCAACCCGCCGCCTCTTTTTTCTGATTCTGATGCTGGTGCTCTTCTTCCTGGCTACGCGCGAGGTGACAGACCCTGATTTCTGGTGGCATCTGCGTGCGGGCCAGTACATCTTCGAGACTCGCAGCATCCCGCACACTGACATTTTCTCGTTCACCTTCGACGGCCGCGAGTGGGTCACGCACGAATGGCTCTCTGAGCTCTTAATCTATGCCCTCTTCAAGTGGCTGGGCTGGGGCGGGCTGGTGACGGGGTTCGCCCTCATCATTACGGCGGCCTCCGGCCTCTCTCTCTACAGTTGTGAGAAGAGCGGGGCGCACGCTCTTGTCTCGTGGGTGGCGGTGCTTTTAGGAGCGCTGGCGACTGCGCCCGTCTGGGGCGTCAGGCCGCAGATGTTCTCTATGCTGCTAACGAGCGTGTTTCTATTCATCTTAACGGGTTATATGCGAGATGAAGTTAAGCGCTCCGTGTGGTGGCTGCCGCCTTTGATGCTCCTGTGGGTGAATCTTCACGGCGGTTACGTGCTTGGGATAGTGTTGATAACAATCGCGCTCTTGGGAATAACTCTGGACGGGCTGGCGGAGAAGAGAACGCATGGAGAGATTTTCAGGCGCGTCCGCCCGCTCATCTTTGTCCTGCTGCTTTGCGTGATTGTAGTGCCGCTTAATCCGAACGGCGTGCGTCTCTTTACTTATCCGTTTGAGACGCTGGCATCGTCGGCCATGCAGGAGCATATAGAAGAATGGCTCTCGCCCAACTTTCACCAGACAAGATTTCTCCTGCTAGCCGCCCTCATGTTCGCGACCTTCGCGGCGCTGGCTCTGTCTACGAAGCGGCTGCGCGTGAGCGAGCTTTTGATGTTGTGCGCGACCGCCTACGCAGTCCTGCGCTCAGGCCGTCATCTTCCCATCTTTGCCTTCGCAGCCGTCCCTCTTCTGGCCGAACACGCCACGCTCTGGATTAAAAGTCAGGATTGGTCAGCGCCTCTCTTCGCGCCGGAAAAGATTACGTCAGGGCGGCAGACTTTCCTGCGCGCCGCAGTGCTGGCCGCCGCTCTGGTTTTCAGCCTGATGAACGCGCGGCATGTTATAGCCAAACAGGCTGATTCCGAAGAGAAGCATTTTCCGGCGCGTGCCGTCGCGTTCCTGCGAGCGCAGAATCTGCCCGACCCGATTTTCAACTGGTACGACTGGGGCGGCTATCTGATTTGGAAGCTGTATCCCGAAAGGCGCATCTACATTGACGGGCGCGCGGATGTTTACGGCGACGCTTTCCTTGAAGAGTTCCTGCGCGCCACCAAGGGACAGGGCGACTGGCGCGAGCCGCTACGTCGTAACGGGATACGCACCGTCATCGTTAAACCCGATTCGCCTCTGGCCGGTCTGCTAATGAAAGAGGAAGGATGGAGCAAAGCCTTTGAAGATAGTCAGGCGGTGGTTCTGGTTAAGCGATAAAAGAGAAGCTATAAGACGTTAAAGGGCAGGCAAAGCTCTGAAGCAAGTTAAAGCGGCGAGTAACTGAAGTTGCTCGCCGCTTCCGATTTTGGCCGTGAGCCATTCAAAATTGCACATTCGTCACCTACGGTTAAATGCGGCGACAATCCGTGTCAACCACGGGCTACAGGCGATTAAGTCATTGTTATCCGATTAGTTCGCGCCGCCCGACGCTTAGCAACAGCGCCTGCCGGTCACTCTGTTTTGTCAACTCAGGGCGACAGGGCCGCAAACCCTCCGAGCACGAAACCGCTCTGTTTACTGCTCTCTCATCATTTTTCACACAGTGGCACACGCCTTGTTAAGGAGTGATGCGTGAAGTTCAAGCGCGGACGCGCCTGAAGACGAATCAACGAGCAGGAGGAAAAGGATAATGAAAGCTATCACAGGCAAGATGCTCATCTCGCTCGTAGGCGTCATGGTTGCGGCCCCGTTCTTTCTGATTGCGCTGGTGGCTGGCGCTCGTGCAATAGAGCTAGCTCAGAACGCGCAAGACGATGCGCTGCTCATAGTGCTGGCCATGTGCGGAGCCGTCATCAGCATGATTAACGGCTTCGGCCGCCGCACGCAGAAGACCCAGAGAAAAGCCGTACACGTTGCGGCGCTCGTCAGCCGGGAGGCTCAGTCAGGGAAAGCCTCCGCCGTCAATCTGGGCTATTAAATTTTTCCATCTGTCCCTTCCTGAATTCAGGGAAAGGGCCTGAACCTAAAACAACCACAACCAAAGGAGCAAACCTGAAATGATTAAGAAATTCTTGCGCGATGAAACCGGTCTGGAACTTTCCGAGTACGCCGTAGCGGCTGCTCTCATAGCTCTCGCCGTCGTTGGTGCCTTCCAGCTGTTGGGCAAAAACATAGACGGCAAAATCAAGACTCTGGCCAACACGGTCGGCTAAGTCGCGGGGCAAGGAATACCTGCAAACGTGAATGCTGGTCGGGACTTGTGGAGCCACACAACAGCATAAGCAAATCCCGACCATCTTTCCCAAACTCTCAAAGAGGATGAAATGATTAAAAGATTTCTGAAGGATGAAAGCGGCCTTGAGCTTTCCGAGTACGCCGTCGCGGCTGCGCTGATTGCCTTAGCGGTCGTCGGCGCTTTCCAACTGCTGGGCGGCAGCATAGACACCAAGATTAAAGCGCTGGCCAACACGGTAGGCTAAGCCTGCTGATGAAACGAGGGTCGGGAAGCGTGCGGGGCGCTCGCGTGAAAAGCTAAAAACCCGACCGTCTTTTCATACCAAACCCTCGCAGGAGAGAACCGAGATGATTAGAAGCTTTCTGAAAGACGAGTCGGGACTGGAATTGTCCGAGTATGCGGTCGCGGCGGCTCTTATAGTTCTAACCATAGTCGGCACCATCAACACGCTCGGTGACAATATCACAAACAAGATTAAGACCCTCGCTAACACCGTAGGGTAAAGGGGCGAGCGTAGGGGTTACGCCTCTTACACGTGCGCAACCGGCAAGCGTCTCTTCTTTTCCAAATACAAACTGCTCTTCAAATCAGAGAAACAGAACCAATGTTCGGGCCACTCATAATAGCTTACGGAGCGCTGCTCATTCCGCTCGCCGTCATCATCGCCTACTACGACGTGAAATACCGTCGTATCCCAAACGCATTTGTGCTGGCCACTCTTTCGAGCGGCATCATCATCAATTCCATCTTCGGCGGCCTGCACGGCGCGGTTCAGAGCCTCGGCGGTCTGGTACTGGCATTCATACTGATGTTCATGATGCACGTCTTCGGCGCTATGGGCGCTGGCGACGTGAAGCTCTTTGCCGCAATCGGCGCGGTCACGGGCGCGGCCTACGTTCTTCCCATGTTCCTAATTGTAGTCTTGACGGGAGGCGTGCTGGCCGTAGTCTCCGCGCTTCGAGCGGGCGCGCTCGGCTCCACCTTCTTTCGCGTCATACAGATTCTCGCAGGTCTTTTGCCGGGCTGGCAGATGCCGCGTTTCGCTGTGCCTGCGGATAAAAGGCTCACGATCCCCTACGGCGTTGCCATCACCCTGGGTAGCATCATCACGCTGGCCGTCGTCCGCGCCTGACGCTCTCTGGAAGAGAGTTGAAGCCGTGGCTGAGGGGGCGGTGTTTCAAAACGGAGAATAAAGCTTATGCGTAACAAACGCTTTTTTGTAGTGCTCGGATGCGCGCTCATGTTCGGACTGGTCGCGGCCTTCGCCGTCAGCCGTTATCTCTCAAGCGCAAACGTCTATGCCAAGAGCCTGAACTCGGTCGTCGTGGCCAAAGTAGACATCCCCATAGGCGCGAAGATTATCCCGGAACAGTTGACGGTCGTGCAGTTCCCCAGAGAGTCCATACCGGACGGCACGTTCGATAATCCGCAGAAGCTGATTGGCCGCGTCGCCGTCCAGAACATAATGGCGCGCGAGCCGCTCACGGACTCGCGGCTTGCGCCCGAAGGCTCGGCAGCAGGTCTTTCGGCAGTCATCCCCGAAGGCTACAGGGCCATGACCGTCAAGGTTGACGACGTGGTCGGAATCTCAGGCTTCATCCAGCCGGGCACGCTCGTTGACGTGGTCGTCGTGATTAACCCTGAAGAGAACACGGTCGAGAAGGGGCCTGTCTCGAAGATAGTTCTTCAGAACATAAAGGTGCTGGCAAACGGCCAGAACATAGACAAGCCCAAGGACGACCGCGAAGCGAATTCCGTTAAGGCGGTGACGCTACAGGTCACGCCTGAGCAGGCCGAAAAGCTCGCGCTGGCCTCGACCGAAGGCAAGCTGCAACTCGTCATGCGTAACTCCATAGACCAAGACGACGAGCAGACCAACGGCGTCAACAAGCGCACGCTCCTTTCAGGCGAACGCGCCCTGCCGCAGCCGGAGCCCGGCTCGCTCAGAAGCGAACAGCAGGAGCCCAGAGACCCTACGGAGCGACGCATGCGCGCCGCGACCGATTACATGCGCGCCGCCACAGACTTTATGCAGGTCAGGCAGCAGCCCGTGCAGCCGGTTACGCCCGTACAACAGCAGCCGCAGGCCGCTCCGCAGCAGCCCGCGCCTCGCTCCTCCGTAGAGATGTACGAAGGCGCAAAGAAACGCAACGTAGATTTCCCTTAAAGCTAGACGCCTAACAAGCTCTGAAGCTTTATTCCAGAAGGAGTCACTGAATATCATGCAGACCCGTTCCATCATCACACGCTTTGTCACTACGTTGTGTGCGGCGCTTATGACCATTGCCTTAGGCGCGTCCGCTCATGCGCAGGAAACCTCCTACACGGCCTCTTTCAATAACACGAAAGAGACTGTCAGCGTCAACGTACTGGTTGGCCAGTCGCGCGTCATCAACTTCGATCACGACATAGGACGCTTCTCCGTCTCGAATCCGGAGATAGCCGAGGCCGTTCTGGTTGCGCCCAATCAGGTGCTCGTCAACGGCAAGGCGTTCGGGCAGGTCAACTTCATAGCGTGGGAGACGGGCGGCGAGCGCTTTCTGGTCTTCGACGTGTTCGTGCGCGCCAATCTCTCGCTGATTGACACGCAGATTCGCGCCCTCTTTCCAAAGGACAACATCAACCTGAGTCAGGCCAACGGCTCGGTGGTGATTTCAGGCAGCGTGAAAGAGCCCAAGACGGCGGAGCAGGTGCAGGCTGTCATAGAAGCCGCAGGCTTCAAGACCGTCAACATGCTCTCTTCGCCCGTGAAATCGGCCGTGCAGGTTCAGCTCTCCGTGCGCGTGGCCGAAGTGAGCCGCAACCGTATGAAGGATTTGGGAACCTCCTTCGCCTATCAGGGAAGTCCGGGCGTCGGCGGCTACGGCAATAGCGGCAGTGGCCCAAGCTCAATCGGTGACGTGGTGGGCGGCTCGATGAGCGGCACGCTCTCTTCCGCGCTCAATCTCTTCGTCATGGGCGGCAACGTGATGGCCATGCTTCGCGCGCTCCAGACTCAGGGCGCTCTGCGCGCTCTGGCCGAGCCGAACATCATCGCTATGGACGGCCAGACGGCCAGCTTTCTGGCGGGCGGCGAATTTCCTGTGCCTATCATTCAGGGGAGCGGCGACCGCAGCAACGTGACCATAGTGTTCAAAGAGTACGGCGTGAGATTGAACTTCAAGCCGACCATTATTGACGAAGACCACATACGGCTTGAGCTTGAGCCTGAAGTCTCAACGATTGATTTCTCGAACGGCGTCAAGTTCAACGGCTTCATCATCCCGGCGCTTCGCACGCGGCGCGCCAAGACCGGCATCGAGCTGAGAGACGGCCAGTCGTTCGCGCTCGCGGGGCTTATGGATAACAACGAGACGCGCACGCTCTCAAGGGTTCCGGTGCTGGGCGACATCCCCATACTGGGCAGCCTCTTCAGGTCGAAATCTTTCCAGAAGAATGAGACGGAGCTGATGTTCATCGTCACCGCTCAGATAGTGAAGCCGGTCAACCGCGACGACCTGCCGCAGATGCGCGGGCTAGACGGCATCAAGGGCAGCTCGCCTCTGGGCGTGGAGCCGAAGGGCGAAGGCATACAGGGCTCAAGCGGCTTCTCCACGGGCGACAGCACCCGGCAGGAGAAGACTGAGCCCGTGAAGCCGCAGCCGCCCGCCGTTCAGCCGAAGACGACAGCGCCCGCGACCATCGTCCCGACTTCTGCTCCGGCAGTAACGTCAAAGAGCGGCAACGCGCCTGTGCTCTCAGAGGAGCCGCCGCCAGCGCCTTCGCGCGTAGTGGCGACCATCAAGACCGGCGCGGGCCAGTAAGCGATTGATTCACCGGCTCATTGATTCATTGATTCAATGAGCCGGTGAATCAATGAGTAAATTCTTGAAGAGGAGGAAGGTGATGAAAGCAAAACTCGCACTAAGCAGCAGCCGGAAGAACGAGCGCGGCTCTGTTTTAGCCACGTCTACCTTAGGGATGCTCTGCTTCCTCCTCGCAGCAGGTCTTGGCGTAGACATCAGCCGTCTCTACACGGCCAAGACGGAGTTGCAGAACGCCGCAGACGCCGCCGCTCTCGCAGCAGCTTCCGGCCTCAACGGTTTTCCTCTTGGTATTACAAAAGCGACCGACAGGGCCGTCGAGGTCATGAACAGCTACAACTTCAACAAGACGAACGTGGTCTTCTCGCGCACGGAAGTTCGCTTCGCCAGAAACCTTGACGACTTCGACAAGGGGCTGGACGTGAGTGAGGCCACGGCGTCCGCCAGCGCGACCGCAGCCAAGGACATACGCTTCGTCAGAGTCAGGACTCCGAGCGAGCCCGTCGTGGTCACCTTCGCCACGATGGTTCTAGGGGCCAACCGCAATCTCAAGGCGGAAGCCACCGCAGGGATGAGCGTGCCGCTCAACGTCTTCAACGGTTATCTGCCGGTCTTCGTCGTGGACAACGAGGACGGGACGGCGCTGCGGCCCGGCCAGATGTACACCTTTCGCGGCGGGCCGCAGAGCTCCGTTTCCCCCGGCAACTATCAGGCGCTGGCGATTGACGGCGCGGGCGGCTCGGACGACCGCGAGGGGCTGGCTAGCGGAGTCAAGAGAATCGTAGGCCCCGGCGGCTACGTTGACACAAAGCCGGGCGTGACTTCCGGCGCAATCCGGCAGGGCATCAACACGCGCTTTGACGATTATGCATCCGGGATGAGCCCGTCAGATTACCCGCCCGACACGAACATAGCCGAGGACATCAGCTACGAGCAGTACGTCAACAAGTCCGTGACGAAAGCGCCGGGCAATCCGGGCGTGGAGGGCCGCCGCGTAGTGCTTATCCCGATTGTCAAAATCACCCAGCTCGAAGGCGGTCGCACCGAAGTTCAGATTGACCGCTTCGGCGCATTCTTCCTCAGAAGCAAAGTCTCGGGCGGCAACGGCGGCGACATTCAGGCCGAGTACATAGGCGTGGGCGTCGTCGTCGGAAACGGAACCTACGACCCGAACGGCCCTGCGAATCCGGGCCCCCCTATTACCAAGCCCGTGCTCTACAAGTGAGGTGAGAAGCTATGAGGATAGCAGTCAGAGTTCGCAGGATAAGGGTCAGACTTCGCCTCAAGCGACTGGCGCGAAACGAGCGCGGCGTGCAACTGGCGGAGCTGGCAATCATCCTCCCGCTCTTTCTTATGCTCTTCGCCGCGACCGCAGAGTTCGGGCGCTTCTTCTACGAATACTCCACGCTGTCCAAGGCTGCGCGTTCAGGCGCGCGTTATCTGGCGTCGGCGGAAGTGAGCAGCGATGAGGACACGCGCGCGAAGAACATTGTCGTCTACGGCAACCCGGAAGGCACAGGCTCGCCCGTCATCAAAGGCTTGAAGGCGGCGAACGTGGACATCATAAGAAGCGGCGGAACCGCTTCGCTGCCCTTGACCGTCAAGGTTCAGATTAAAGACTACAAGTACCAGCCAATCTTCGACCTTGGCGCGCTGACTAAGAATCCTTCGCTCTCCCTGAACGTAGCAGTCAAACCGAGCGTGACGATGCGTTACCTGCTGACGCAGCCGCTCGCAGGTAGTTAAGACTATGACACGCCATCCTGAAAAAGAGAGATTGAGTGAGCGGGGCGCGACGCTGCTGGAATTTGCCATGGCCGCCACCGTTTTTCTGACGGTGATGTTCGGAGTCATAGAGTTCGGTCGCTGCCTCTGGACGCACAACGCACTGTCGGACGCCGCGCGTCGCGGTGCGCGCTACGCCGTCAACCATCCTGAGGCCGACGAGGAGGCCGTCAAGAAGGTGGCCGTCTACGGCAACCCTGACGGCGGGACAAGCCCGCTCGTGAATAACCTGACGATCGATAACGTCAAGGTTAAATACACGAACTACAAGCTGGGCGAGGGAACCGTCTCGGTTCGCATCACCGGCTATCAATTCCAGTTCGTAGTTCCGCTCGTAGGAAAGACGCTGTCTATGCCCGAGTACCTGACAACGTTGACGGGCGAGAACATTGGCTACGTGCCGAAGCCCATACCGTGACCGCCGGAACAGTAAGCGTTAAGGCCGAAAGATTCTCAAACCAAAGTTTCAGACCCATTCAGGACAAGAGGATGACTCAACCACTCAGCTTCGTCATTTTGAGCACAGGGCTCGACAGCTTCAAGGAGATTCGCAGCGCGCTCGCTTCCGATTCTCGTGCGCGGCTTCTCGCGGGCGGCAACGACGCCGAGCAGCTCTCCGATGAGATTGTGCGGCTCAAGCCGGACGCGGCCATCATCACGCTGGGCGCGGCGCACGAGCAGGCGCTTGCCTTGATGGAGCGCCTCGCGGCAGAGTGCCCGCAGACGGCCATCATTGCCGGGGCGCGTGACGCTTCGCCCGACTTAATCCTGCGCGCCATGCGTGCCGGGGCGCGCGAGTTCCTGCGTCTTCCCATCAACAGCGATGAGCTTGAGACGGTTCTTGACCGCGTGGCGGAGTTCTGCGCCGGAAATGCTCCCATTCCCAGAAAGAAGGGGCGGATGATTGCCGTCTTCTCAAGCAAGGGAGGCTGCGGAACCTCCTTCGTCGCTGCCAATCTGGCTTGCGTCATGCGCGACTCCACCTGTCTCGTTGACCTGAACCTGCAAGCGGGCGACCTGCCGCTCTTCCTCGGCGTTGAGCCGAAATATTCCATCGCGGACATGGTTGAGAATCGCGCGCGCATGGACGACTCGCTCGTGGCAAGCTACATCACGCCCTATTCTGACGGCGTCTCTCTGCTGGCGGCTCCGCGCGAAGCGGACTCTGCGGACGAGATAGAGCCCGAGCATGTCTTCGAGATTCTGGAGCGGCTCAGGGAGAACTACAGCTATGTCGTGCTAGACCCGCAGCACACCTTCGATGCCATCACGCTCGCGGCCCTAGACCAATCGGACGACATAGTGTTGACGCTGACCTTGGACATCCCGGCGATTCGCTCCGCTCAGCGAGCGCTGGAAATCTTTGACCGGCTCGGCTACCCGCGCTCGAAGGTGAGCGTGATAGTCAATCGCTGGTCGAAGCAGATTGATTTAGACCTTCATCAGGTGGAGAAATTCTTGGGCGAACCCGTGGTCGGCTTTGTGCCGAGCGATTATCAGGTGGCCGTCAGCTCCATCAATCTGGGCCAGCCGCTCGTAGAATCTAATCCCGCCTCGCGCATCGCCACGGAAATTCGCCGCATCGCCGCAGCCGTCACAGGCGAGCCCGCTCACGCGGAAGAGCCGCAGGCCGAGCGCCGAAACTTCTGGAGCGCGCTCTTTCGCCGCGAGCGTGCGCGAAAGCAAGCCGCGCCCGCCCTTAATGTACGTGAAAGCTTGCATACTTCAATCAGCAGATAGAAGCGGAACCAAAAACAATGGCACTCAGAGAGAGATTAATCAGGGAATCCAGCCAGCCGGCAGCGCCGCTTTCGGAAGATGGCGCGGGCAGCCAGCACACTTTTCAGGAGATGAAGTCGCGCCTTCATCGCGCTTTGATTAACCGCATGGACTTGACCAAGCTCAACGAGCTTTCGCCGGAGCAGGTTCACGCGGAGGTTGCGCGCCTAGCGGAAGGCGTGCTCGCAACCGAAGCCATGCCGCTTTCCGCCTCGGAGCGCGAGCGGCTGGTGAGCGACGTGCGCCACGAGCTTTTCGGCCTCGGGCCGCTTGAGCCGCTTCTGGCAGACCCGACCATCTCAGACATCCTCGTCAACTCTCATCGCCAAATCTACATAGAGCGGCGGGGCAAGCTTGAGATAACGGGCGTCGCCTTCAAGGACGACGAGCACCTGATGCGAGTCATAGAGCGCATAGTCTCAAGTGTGGGCCGCCGCATAGACGAATCATCTCCGATGGTTGATGCACGCCTGCGCGACGGCTCGCGCGTCAACGCCATCATCCCGCCGCTCTCCATAGACGGCCCTGTGCTCTCCATACGCCGCTTCGGCTCAGACCCTCTACGCATGAACGCGCTGATAGAGAACCGCGCGCTCACGAAAGAGATTGCCGAGATGGTTGAGATGTGCGTGCGCGCGCGCCTGAACGTTTTAATCTCCGGCGGAACGGGCGCTGGCAAGACCACGCTGCTCAACGCGCTTTCGGCCTTCATACCGGAGTACGAGCGAATAGTCACCATAGAAGATTCCGCAGAGCTTCAACTGCAACAGCCGCACGTGGTGCGCCTTGAGACTCGCCCGCCCAACATAGAGGGAAAGGGCGAAGTCACACAGCGAGACCTCGTGAAGAACGCCCTGCGAATGCGTCCAGACCGCATTGTGATTGGCGAGGTGCGCGGCGGCGAAGCCATAGACATGCTTCAGGCCATGAACACGGGCCACGACGGCTCTTTAACGACGATTCACGCCAACACTCCGCGCGACGCTCTGGCCCGGCTGGAGACTATGATTCAGATGACGGGCATGCGTCTTTCCGACCGCGCCATGCGCCAGCAGATAGCCTCCGCATTAGACCTCGTCGTTCAGGTAGCCCGCATGTCCGACGGCACGCGTCGCGTCACTTCCATCTCGGAGATTACCGGCATGGAGGGCGAGGCCATCACCATGCAGGAAATCTTCCAGTACGAGCGCACGGGCATTGACCGCGACGGCATGGTCATTGGCCGCTTCCGCGCCACCGGCATCCGCCCGCGTTTCAGCGAACGTCTCAAGGCTTACGGCATGCAGTTGCCGCGCATCTTCTTCGAGGAGCAGTAAATCATGTTGATACCCTTTCTGGTTTTTCTCTTCTGTCTGTTCCTTGTCTTAGGCTTATACCTGCTGGCGACACGCGGCTCCGAAGCGAGGCGCGAGCGGCTACGGCAACGACTCGGTGAAGTCCTGCTGCATTCGGCGCACACCGAGGACGTAGAGGTCTTGCTCGCGCGCCAAGAGTTGATGAGCGAGATTCCGTGGATGAATCGCGTGCTTGTCAAAGTACAGGCCGCCATGCAGCTCAAGCGCGTGCTGGATCAGGCCGACCTTCAAATCACGGTCACGCGCCTTCTGATGTTCTCCATGATGGCGGGCATACTTGCCGCGCTGGCCGTCTCCATGCTGACAGTCTCGATTCTGCTGATTGCCATCATCGGGCTGTCGGGCGCTTCCATCCCCTTCATACACGTCTTCTGGATGAGGAAGCGAAGGTTCGACAAGTTCTTAGAGCACCTGCCGGACGCGCTTGAGCTGATGAGCCGCGCGCTCTCGGCAGGCCACGCCTTTTCCGAAGCGCTGCACATGGTTTCGACCGAGATGCCCGAGCCGATTGCGACGGAGTTCCGCAAGACCTACGAGGAACAGAACCTCGGCCTTTCGCTCAAGCTCGCGCTTGAGAACCTGACCCAGCGCATCCCTCTTCTGGACTTGCGGCTCTGCGTCACGGCCATACTGATTCAGCGCGAGACGGGCGGCAATCTGGCGGAGATTCTTGAGAAGGTAGCCGTCACCATACGCGAGCGCTTCCGCATCCTCGGCGATTTGAAGACCCTGACGACCAGCTCTCGCCTGTCGGCGTGGCTCCTGTGCGGGATGCCCATCTTCGTAGCCGTAGCCATCACCATCATGAACGACGAATACATGAGCGTCCTGTGGAAAGACCAGCGCGGCCACAAGCTCATAGCCGCGGCCATGCTCCTTCAAATCACAGGCATGCTGATTGTCAGAAAGATTTTGAGAATCAAAATTTAGTTGCCCGGCGCTCTGTGCCCGGCCCACGGTAAAAAGCTATGTTACTTATCATCACCGTCTCCACCTTCATCTGCATCACGCTCGGCGTGGTCGGGTTGTACTGGGCTCTGTTTCGTCCGGCGAGCGCCGCTACCGAGCGGCTTAGACAGATGCAGGACGGCGCGGGCGTCGCGGCGGCTTCGGTCACGCTCACGGAAGAGCGCCAGCCCGTGGCGGATTTGGCCGAGCGCATAGCGTCGCCTATCAGCCGTCTAGTGCCGCCCTCCGCCATAGAAGCGCGCAAGATTCAGAAGCAGTTGATGCAGGCGGGCTTTCGCGGCGAGAACGCGCCGCTCGTCTATCGCGCGTTGCAGCTAGTCTCGCTCGTCTTCTTTCCCGGCGCGGTCGCCTTCGGCTGCGCCATGATGGGACGTTCGCTTCCGAACGCGATGCTCTTCATCCTCTTCGCCTTCATCATAGGCTTTTTCCTGCCCCGTTTCCTGCTGGCCCGCATGATTAAAGGCCGACAGCAGAGGGTGCGCTGGGGCTTGGCAGACGCGCTCGACCTGATGGTCGTCTCTATTGAGGCGGGGCTGGGGTTGAACGCCGCCATGCTGCGCATCAGCGAAGAGCTGAAGACTGTTCATCCAGACATCAGTGGAGAGTTCGAGCTTGCGAACCTTGAGATTCGCGTGGGCCGGGAGCGCGACGAAGCGTTGCGTAATCTGGCGGAGAGAACGGGCGTGGACGACCTCAGAAGCCTTGTCGCCATGCTGATTCAGGCAGACCACTTCGGCACTTCTATAGCGCGGGCTGTCCGGGTCTTCTCCGATTCACTTCGCACCAAGCGACGACAGCGAGCCGAGCAGGCAGCGCAGAAGGCTGCGGTGAAGCTGCTCTTCCCGCTCGCGCTCTTTCTTTTCCCGACGCTCTTCATAGCAATCCTTGGCCCCGCGGCCCTCAACCTGATTGACACGCTCGGCAACATGTAAGGAGGTCTTTCCGAAGCCATGAAAAAACGTACCATCATCGCCATCCTTTTGGCTTTCACGCTGACCTTCGGCATCTCTGCGCTCTGGAACGAAGCCATGACGAACGTGCGCGAAGGCGACACGGACACCAACGTCATTGAGCAGAACGGAGCCGAAGCAGGCAAGACGAAGGATAAGAAGAAGGGCAACGCGGTCATCAGCGCCTTGAAGACTCCCTTCAAGGCTATAGGAAGGCTCTTTGGCCGTGGCAAGTCGGACGACCGCATCGAGCGCCTGACGGAAAAAGACGTGGAGAGGTTCGAGTCTTCGGGCGTGGCGCGAGTCGAAGACAGCCGCACAGAGAAGCCGAATAAGACGGCTAGCGTCTCCGCACGCGACTATCTGGCCGAAGGCCGCACGCTTCTCGCTGCGGGCCGCATCAACGAAGCGATTACAGCGCTCTCTCAGGCCGCGTCGCTAGAGCCTTCTCTAAGCGAGGCGCACAACCTGCTGGGCGTGGCCTTCGACCGCAAGGGCATGAACGAGCGCGCGCGCGAATCTTATGAGCGAGCCGTCAAGGCCGAGCCCGAAGACGCGCAGACGCTCAACAATCTGGGCTACTCCTTCTATTTGAACGGCAACTACCGCGCGGCGATTGACCGCCTGAAGCGTGCCGCTAAATTAGCTCCCACGGACGGGCGCATCCTTAACAATCTGGCGCTGGCACAGTGCCGGATGGGCAAATACAAGGAGGCGCTCAAGAGCTTCACTCGCGCTGGCGGCGAGTTCATGGGACGCGTCAACACGGCGACCATGCTTGAGCGCGCGGGCCGCGACAGCGAAGCCATAGAGCAGTACGAAGCCGCTCGACGCATCAACGCGGACTCGGCGGTTGTGCTGCGCCGATTGGCGGAACTCTATCAACGCTATGGCCGCGACAATGAGGCGCAGGCCGCGCGCGTGGCCTTAGCCGGAAACGGCAACTCGGCGTTCGCCTTCTGGGGAAATTAGAAGATTGATTCATCGAATCAATAGGTAAATCGTGATGACTCATACGACCATATTGACGCGGACTGAGATTGAGAGCATGGGGCCGCCGCCGCCCGAAGAGCTTTCGGAGGCGGGAGTGCCGGAAGGCTTTCTGTGCGACCTCGCGCTCAAGCACGTAGGCTATCTTCCTGACCCTACGACTGCCAGCATAGCCGAGAGGCTACACCTGCCGCGCACGCTGACGGAGGAGCTGTTGCAGCAGCTCTACAGGGAGAAGCTGGTTGAAGTGCGGCTTCAGACGAGCGTGGGCGCGACGCGCTACGCCATGCTGGATAAGGGCTGGGAGCGGCTCAAGCGCGTGCAGGATGTCTGCGGCTACACGGGGCCGGCGCCCGTGTCGCTGGACGATTACACGCACATGATGCGTCTTCAGGCGGTGCCTTCGCGTCCCGCTTCGATTGAGACTGTGAAGAGCGCGTTTCAAGACCTCGTGCTGCCGGAGACTCTACTGCAAACCCTCGGCTGCGTCATCAACTCTCGCCGCTCGCTCTTTCTCACGGGCATTCCCGGCACGGGCAAGACTGCGGTTTCCGAGCGTATCAACGCCGCCCTGCCCGGAGCCATCTGGATTCCCTACGCGGTGGAGCTTGACGGGCAGGTCATTCGCATCTACGACTCGCATTGTCACAAAGCCGCTTCCGAAGAGGTGACGCCGTCCGAATATGACCGTCGCTGGGTGCTGGTAGAGCGCCCGCTTGTCATAGTCGGCGGCGAGCTGACGCTGGACGATACCGACTTGAAGTGGTCTGAGTCTACGCGCTTTTACGAAGCGCCGTTTCAGATGAAGTCGAACGGCGGCACGCTCGTCATAGACGACTTCGGTCGCCAGAGGGTAGCGCCGCACGAGCTGCTGAATCGGTGGATTGTCCCGCTAGAGCGCCGCGTGGATTACCTGACGCTCGTCACCGGAAAGAAACTCGAAGTCCCGTTCGAGCAGTTGGTGGTCTTCTCGACCAACCTGGAAGAGAAGGATTTGGTGGACGAAGCTTTCCTGCGTCGCATGGGGTATCGCGCGCGAGTCGAGCCGCCTACGCCTGCCGCCTACATGGAGATTTTCCGTCGGGTTGCCGGGGCGCGCGGGCTTCGCTGCGAGCAGCCCTGCCTTGACCACCTGCTGAACAACTACATGATAGAGCATCGCGTGATGAAGTCTTGCGAGCCGCGCGACATACTGAACCGTGTCACGGACATCTGCCTGTTCGAGGGAAGACCGCTCGAATTGTCGCCCAAGCTGATTGACATCGCTTGGCGCAACTACTTCGGCACGTCGCACGGCTTTACTCCCAATGAAGAGCGGGCCAGCTTCGGCCAATCCAAAACCGACCCGCTTCAACTTTAGAGAGGAGTAAGAGCATGACCCGAAAGATAACCCCGCTTCAAAGCTACGTTTTACTGGCCCTCCTTCTGCTGGCCGCCGCAGGTGGCGGCACGACTGCCAGCGCGCAAAGCTCTTCCACGACCGCGCCGGTTAGCCAAAGAAGCGGTCGCGGCCAGCGTTCCCGCACACAGGGCGCTGCGCGCTCCCCCATAGTCGTACGCGCACGCGCAGGCGAAACGCTGGCCGCCCTTTCCGCACGCTTCAACGTCCCCGTAGAAGATTTGGCGCACGCCAACAATCTGAGGTCGGACGTGCGGCTCGTAGCCGGTCAACAGGTGATAGTCCCGCTTGGCTCCGCGTCGGAGAAGACAACAGTAGCGCCGCCCGCGACGGTCGTCAGGGAAACGGCTGTTCAGGAGCTTAACGCCAACCGCCTCAGATTTACCGACGGAACCGTCGTAGAGTTTGACGACGCATGGGAAGATTCGCGCGGCGTCTGGTACAGAAAAGGCGGGCTGGTCAATCTTGTGACACGAGAACGCGTGGCTGCGATTGAGAGAAAGACGGCCGAGACTGCGGACGCAAGGACTGCGCCCGCGCAGCCGGGAGTGAAAGTAGTTGAAGTTGTGGAGACTGCGAAGAGAGAGCGCGAGCCCGTCTGGATTTATCTGGTCGGCGGCGCGCGTGTCGAAGCCGAAGAGGTAACTGAGACGGACGCGGGCGCGTGGTACAAGCGCGGCGGCCTCTCAATCTTTCTCGAACGCTCGCGCATTGAGCGTATAGGATATGAGAGGCCCACTGATTCCGAAGAGCGTGCAGCTACGGGTAGTTGGATAGAGCGCGGCTGGACTACGGGCAACCCGAAGCTGGACGAGCTGATTCGCGCTGGTGGGCAGCGCTGGGGCGTTGACCCTTACCTTATCTTCTGCGTCATGGAGCAGGAGTCGCGCTTTAATGTCCGCGCCCTCTCCCCGAAGGGAGCGCAGGGCCTTATGCAGCTCATGCCGGGAACGGCTGCGCGCTTCGGCGTGCGTAACAGCTTTGACCCGCAGCAGAACATCATGGGCGGGACGCGCTACCTGAAGCAGTTGCTGGAGCAGTTCGGCGGTCGCGTAGACCTCGTGCTGGCCAGCTATAACGCGGGCGAAGGCGCTGTGATGAAGTACGGCGGAAACGTCCCGCCCTACAGGGAGACGCGCGATTACGTTCGCCGCATAGGCGCTCGGTACGGCCAGCCGAACTCTATAGTACAGGCCACGGCCATGACCCGCACCGCTCCGGCTCAGCAGAAGTAGACGAATCTGTCTCAAGGGTGAAGCGCTATGAAGTTTCGGACGACGAGAATCCTTGCCGCTCTGGCTATCTCTATATTCTTTTGTCAGGCGGGGCTGGCCCAGCAATCAAGGGAAGCGCCTCTGACGAACGCTTCCGTAATCAAGCTGGTGCGCGCAGGGTTCAAAGACAACACTGTCATCAGCATCATACGCTCGCGCCCGCATCAATTCGACCTCTCGCCCGACCGTCTGATAGAGCTGAAGAAGAACGGCGTCAGCGAAAAGGTAATCCTTGCCATGCTGGCCGCAGACGACTCTTCGTTCGCTGACGAAGGCTGGAGCGACGACTCCTTCTTCAGAGATTCTCTTGGCTCGCGCACGGGAGATAACCGTAGCGGCGGCAACGGAAACTCCGCAGACATCTTCGGCAGTAGCGGCGGCTCAAGGGGGCGCTCGCGCAGCACAGGCTCTCGCGGTGGAAACAGCGACGACACGCAAACAACGGGAAGCGCCACTGTCAAAATCATTCGCCCGCCTGCCGAATCCGGCGGCACAACCGAGCCGCCAAGAATGGAGCGAACGCCCACGCTCACGAACAACTCAATCATAGAGCTGGTCGAGGCGGGCTTTTCCGAAGGCACCATTATCCGCCGCATAGAGCAATCGCCGGTCGAATTTGACCTCTCGCCTGACAAGCTCAAGGAGCTTCGCCGTCGCCGCGTGACCGAAGCGATTATCTCCGCCATGACGGCTGCCATGAGCGACGGCCCCCAAGAGAAGCGTGCGACACAATAAGGAAGCGGGAAAGACTTGTACTGATATGAAAGGCTACCGCCGATTTCGTTCAAGGTTTCTGCTCACAGGCATCCTCTGCCTTCTCTTCTTTCTGCCGCACGCGCTGGCGCAGCAGGACAGCAACTTCGGACTGCCGCCGCCACCTCCCTTGAAGCCAAAGCCAACCCCCACGCCGCGCATAGAGGAGATGGAGCTGAACGAGGGCGACACTATCAGCGTGAGCACAACGGAAGTGCTTCTGCCTGTCACCGTGCGCGACCAGTCAGGCAGGCTTGTGACGGGACTTAAACGGGAAGACTTTCGCATCTTCGAGGACGGGCGCGAGCAGCCTTTGACAGACCTTGACCTGAGGCAGGTTCCTGTTGATGTCGTCCTGATGATTGATGCTTCTTCGAGCGTGGCCGGAAACCTTGAAGATTTCCGCCGCGCCGTGGAAGAGTTCGCAGACCGTCTTGCGCCGGAAGACCGCATCAGCCTCGTCAAGTTTGACGACCGCGTTGAGCTGATTCAGGACTGGACGCAGAGCCGCGTCCAACTTCGTCGCTCATTGCGGCGCATCAGCCCCGGCGTCTTCACGCGCTTTTACGACGCGCTCATGCTGGCCGCGCGCGAGCAATTTCAAACGGGCCAGCGCCGCCACGCCATAGTCGTCCTCACGGACGGCATAGACAGCCGACGCGGCTACGCTTCGCTTGAGATGGCGCTCGGCGCTCTGCTGCAATCGGGAGCGGGCGTCTACGCAATCAGCAACACGGAGATAGAGCGGGCGAAAAAACGCAGGGAGCTTGATACGCTGCTGGCTTCCGACTCGTCCGCCGTGCAGTTTAACCAGCTTCGCATAGGAGATTTGCGCGAGGGGCTAAAGGTGCTGGACATGAGCGAGCGGAACCTTGAGCGGCTGGCCGAACTCACGGGCGGGCGCATCTTCAAGCCCGAAAGCTTTGCCAACCTGGACAGCGTTTACCGCGAAGTAGCCGAAGATTTGCGTAGCCAGTATTCCCTCTACTACTCGCCGCAGAACAAGACCCGCGACGGTCGCTTCAGGCGCGTGCGCGTGGAAGTTCGCAGCCCGCAGCTTCGCGCAAAGACTCGCATAGGCTACTTTGCGCCGCGCAGCTAGAAGATTGAGATAATTACGAAGGCTTCCTTAAGAAATAGCTTTATTAATTGCCACTCTATTGCAATAATTCCGCAACCCTAAAGAATAAATCGGCGGTTATTGTCCCAGCTTCACGGAGCGACAATTCGGTGGGCGTAGAAGGGAAGCGGCGGCAGGCCCCTGCGGGGAGGTCTGCCGCTTTCTCTTTTTTCAGACCATTCGCTTGAAGATGGAGACAATCCATTCCGTGGCTTTTACGTGCGGGCCGCGATTCTGCCACTCCTCAAGCTCTATCGGGTCGCACGCCTCAAGGTCTTTAGCGAAGATTTCCTCATAGCCTGCGGCGAAGCCCCTGTCATAGACGGCGACGTTGTTCTCGTCGTTCAATGTGAAGGAGAGATAGTCGAAGTTGATTGTCCCTACGGTTGTCCAAATCCCGTCGCAAACCATGAACTTCTGGTGCATCATCGTCTGATTGTACTCGTAGATTTCAACTCCGGCTTCGAGCAGCCTGCCCCACAGGCGCGAGCTGTTTCTGCGAGCCAGCAGCGCGTGGTCGTTGTGTATGCCGGGCACCATGATTTTCACAATCACGCCGCGTTGCCGGGCTGCGACCAGAATATCAATCGCTTCGTCGCTAGGGATAAAGTAGGGATTGGCTATCAGTATGGACTTGCGCGCGGAGATGATTGAAAGGTAGTAGAGAATGCGCGCCGTGTTAGAGTTTGTCTCAGGCTCGCTCAGGATAGTCTGAACCGCCAAAGCGCCCGAAGGCTCTAGCTGCGGGAACTGGTCAGGGCCGGAAACCATCTCGCCCGTCGCCTCCAGCCATTTCTGAGCAAAGCCTGTCTGAAGCTGAGTGACGGCAGGCCCTTCTATCCTGACCACAGTGTCGCGCCAGTGGTCAGGGCTTTGGGCGTTGCCAGTCCAGTGCGCTGCGTAGCCCGCGCCTCCCTGAAAGCCTATGCGCCCGTCCACGACCGTTAGCTCCCGGTGCGTGCGGTTGCTGATGCGGTCTACTGCGAAGACCCAGACGGGATGAAAGCGCGCGACGCGGCATCCACCTTCGGTCAGCTTCTTCTGCATCTTGCTGCTCATCTTCCTTGAGCCGACCGCGTCAACCAGAATCCTCACGCCGACTCCCGCGCGAGCCTTTGCTATGAGAGCGTCCGCGACGAGGTTCCCGAGCGAGTCGTCCCAGAAGATATACGCCTCTATGTTTATGGAGCGCTCTGCCGCGCCTATGGCTTCGAGTATGGCCGGATAAAATCTATCGCCGTTGACGAAAGTATCAATCCGGTTGCCGGAGACGAACGGCGCTCCGGTAGCGCCTGTGATGGAAGAGAGAAACTCAGGCGACTCTATGGCAACCTCGTGGCTCAGCCCGAACTTAGGCGTCCCCTGTTCCTGCTGAACCAGAAAGAGCGCGGCCCAAAGCATGAGGACTACGCCCAGCACCGCCAGCCACTTCTTTAAAGTCGCCTCAGCCGCCCAGACAAGCAGCTCCAGCCACTTTGCGTAGAACGCGCGGCGAAGCCTTTGACGCCAGCCTTTAGCCTGTGCCTTGCGTCGTCTGGCCGTCTTGAGCAGACCATGCAGCCGCCTAGATGAAGGCCGCTTCTTCTCTGTCCCGGTACTCTCTTTTGTCATTCGATTTTAGTGTCGGGCGGAGCCGCGCAGCCGTGCTACTTCTTTCATCAACTTCTCGACCCGCTCGCGGTCAACAGTATTAGCCCAGTGCCCGTCCTGCTTGAAATAGGAGCCGATGATGAAGCCGTCCGCCGCGTCGTAGAACTCATATATGTTCGAGGCATCTATGCCGGAGCCCAAGATGACCGGAAGACGACAGTGCGACTTGACCTCTTCGACGTCAGCCAGTCGAGGCGCTCGGCCCGTGACGCTGCCTGTGACGACGACCGCGCCGCCGCGCATGAACTCGACGGCCTCGGCCGTCTCGCCCAGTGTAATGTCGGTTGTTACGGCGTGCGAAGAATGCTTCTTCTTGACGTCGGCCCAGACCTCCACGCGGTCTGCGCCAATCTGTTTGCGGTAGCGTAGAAGCTCTGCGGCGGATGATTCTATCCAGCCCTCGTCGGCTATGTGCGCGAAGACGTATCCTTCTGCTCGAATGAGGTCGAGCCCCGCAGCATGAGCTACGGCCATAGCCTCAAGGTTTGCTCCGGCCAGAATTTGAACGCCCGTGGGCAGAGCGCATTCCTCTTTGACAGCGTGGCCTATGACGGCCATGGCGGAGACTATCTCAGGCCCTACGCGCCCGCGCAGATAAGGCACGTCGTGCATGTTCTCAATCATCAATCCATCAACGCCGCCTTCAAGATAAATGCGCGCCTCGGCCCTAGCCTGTTCGACTATGGCTGTTACAGTCTCGCCGCCGGCAGGCGTGCCGGGCAGCGCGCCTACGTGAATCACACCTATAACAGGCTTTTGTTGAGCGAAGAGCATTCGAGCCATCCCGCTTTTCACTAAACTCTGAAGAAGAAAATATGTCAATCATAAATTTCCGGTGAGGCTGCGGCATAAAGAGTTCCGGGCAGCGCAAAGCAGCCGCAGGCGCAGAAAGACTTTTGGCTTCCCGGCTTGACCGGCTTAGATAAACGCGACGGAGAATAATTGATTTTGCAGCTTTTCGCGGGACTAAGGGTGGGAGTTCGTTATGTCCCGCCAGCTTTAAGGTTTGACCAGACCTTTTTTAATGTTTCGTTGCCATTGCTCGTAGTTCTTTATGCGGCGCTTGGCTTGCTTGCGCGTCAGGTTCAACGTGCGCGCGACGAAATTGATGCGCTCGGTTCTGTCCTTCTTCGTGTCGTAGGGGTCGCCCTTGGCTTGCATGAAAACCTCGTAGGCGCGCTCCCATTCCTCTTTGACCTCAGGTGTAGCTTGTACCCCTCTCAGTTCAGGCATTCTGATTGTTCCTCTTTGGTGCTGTTATGACTTACGTTACTGCAATGTTTTAATGCAAAAATTCAAGCCCGGGGCAGAACGAGATGAAAGAAGCGAAACGCGGGGCCGGGCTAAGCTACTGAAATGTCGGGCTTTATCTGGCTAGCCCTGATTATGTGGCGGTACTGGCACGACCATTGCCATCTAAGATAACCGTGAACGAGATTTACTGAAATTGATAAGAGAGCGTTGCTCTCGTAAAAGCTGAAAAGGAGACATACTTCATGTTGTGGACGATTCTCGTAGTTCTTTTGGTTTTGTGGTTAATAGGCTTGGTGGCAAACATCGGTGGCGGGTTGATTCATCTTCTACTGGTTGTGGCGCTCGTTATCTTCGTCATCAATCTCTTAACTGGACGCAGAACAGTATAGCCGATTCGGCGCTGCTTGCCGATAACTTTTTCTGTGGACGCTTGTCTGAATTACCGGCCTACAATTTAGCCGGTATGAAATACCTGCTCTAATCAAGCCGATTAGGGCAGCGTCCACAACAAAGGCAACGCTTCTTCTTTCGGGAAGGAGCGTTGCTTTATTGTAGCCCGACGAGCGGCCGGTATAAATGGAAAGGCGCGCTCCTTTAAGTAGGAAGCGCGCCTTTCTCGTCACAGTCCAGATTTTAATTGTTCGATTAGTATCCCCTGTAGCCGTCCGTGTAGCCGTTGACGTACCCTTGCCGGAAATACTGTCTATACAGTTCGCGGTTTCCGTAGCGCGAGTTGTAGTCCTTGTCTGCGTCACGGAAATCGCCTTCGTCCCTGTACTCATAGCGCTCGCCACGGCTTCTATCCCTGCGGCCATCGCTCCGCCCCGCGTTGTAGCCCGCGTTCAGAGCCGTCTGTCTAAGTTCATAAGAGCCGCCGTACCTGCCGTAGTTGCCATAACCGCCGTAGTTTCCGTAGCCGCCGTAATTTCCATAGCCACCGTTGTTGCCGTAGCGGTCATCGCCGCGATAATAGCCGTCGCGGTTGTAGTCGCGGTCGTCGCGGCGGTTTCGGCCCCAGCGCTCGTCGCGTCGTCTTCCATCGCGGTCGCGGTCGCGCCACCGGCCATCTCTGTCGCGTCTCTCGTAACGGTCTCTGCGATAATCGCCGTTCTGCGCCTGCGCTGTCCCGGCGGAGATGACGGCGATGCCGAATATAACGGCGAACGCAAGCACAACTCCGCTAATCCTGCTCTTTAAATAGCTGAATCTCATAAACTGACCTCCTTTAGGCTCTGGAAATTCGCAACTCTCATGCCCGTCATAGATGACAGCAGGTTTGATGGAGTTTTGCGAGTTGATGATATTTCAGCGACATGACACCATGACACTAAATCGTGTGGCCTGTAAACGACATGGAGCATCAAGAGAGATGCGAAATGCCGGAATGTGGAGCGAGACAGGCTCAAGGGAGAAGGTGAGTGATGATTCGGGCGTTGCTGCACGAAGCCTGTAAATGTATTGACGCCCCCCTGCTCCTATGTTAGCTTTTGCGAACTTTCAGAATAGCAACCAGAAGCTAAGAGGCTTTACTCTATTCGCCACAAATCCTGAGCAACCGAGAGCTTTCCGGTCTTACTGGCAAATGGCCGGAAATTGTATTGAACTCAAAAAACAAAAGAGTGTGAAGCTATGAGTACAGCAGAAAGAGAGGCAGCGATGAGCGCCCCCGACGGCGCTTCGCCGCAACCGGACGACAATCGGGCCGACACGACTCCCTCTTTGAACGAGACTGGCAACATAGACAAGATAAGGGACATTCTCTTCGGCGTTCAGATGCGCGACTACGAGAAGAGATTCGCCCGCCTTGAAGAGCGTCTGTTGAAGGAGTCAAGCGACCTCAGAGACGAAACTCGAAAGCGCTTCGACGCGCTCGAAACCTTCGTCAAAAATGAGTTCGAGGCCATGACGGGACGCCTGCAATCCGAGCAGCGCACGCGTGATGATTCTGTTCAGGCGCTTTCGCGCGAGCTACAGAACACGGGTCAGGCTCTCGATAGAAAGCTGGCGGAGTTGGACGAGCAGACCACGCGCGCACAGCGTGACCTGCGCCAGCAGCTTCTAGACCAGTCCAAGAACCTGAGCGACGAGATACGCCAGAAGCACGAAGAGCTTTCCGCGCTGCTCGACAGGGAAGTCGCGGAGCTCGGCAACGTCAAGACAGACCGCGCCTCGCTCGCCTCGCTCTTTACAGAAGTGGCGCTCAGGCTGAACAACGACTTCAAAATTCCCGGTAACGAATAAGAACAGCTTTCAGTTCTTAGTTTTCAGTTTTGAGCAAAGACCGTTTTGCTTTTGACTGAAAACTGAAGACTGGAGACTGGAAACTGCTTTCCAATGGCTGAGCCTCGTTCACAGGACGTGCTCGAAGAAGGCGTGCATCTGGGCTCCGCGAGCGAGGACGCGGAGACGGCGGAGCTACGCAGTCTGCTGCTCGGCCCGGCCGAAGGCCAGATTGCGGAGATACACGAAAGACTCACCGACCCTCATCGCCAGTTGACGGAAATCAGCCAAGTGCTGCCGGACGCAATCGCCGTCCGCACCCGGCAGGACGATGAGTTGGCGCAAGCCCTCGGGCCGACCGTGACGACCGCGATTGAGCGTTCTGTCCGCAAGAACCCGCAGCCTCTGGTTGACGCAATCTTTCCCGTCATAGGCCCGGCGATTCGCAGGGCCATCTCGGTCGCTTTAAGCGGCATGGTGCAGTCGCTCAATCAGAGCATGGCTTACAGCTTCTCCGTTCAGGGCCTGAAGTGGAGAATCGAAGCATGGCGCACTGGAAAGCCCTTCGCGGAAGTCGTGCTGCTTCACACGCTGCTCTATCGCGTAGAGCAGGTCTTTCTCATTCACAGAGAGACGGGGCTTCTGTTGCAGCAGGCGGTGGCCGGCGGAGCGGCTGTGCAGGACGCGGACATGGTGTCGGGCATGCTGACGGCGATACAGGATTTTGTTCACGACTCCTTCAACGCGCCCGAAGAAGAGCGGCTTGAGACAATGGAGGTGGGCGAGCTAACGGTCTGGGTCGAGCAGGGGCCGCTTGCCATCATTGCCGCCGTCATACGCGGCACAGCGCCGCAGGAGCTGAGGCCGGTTTTTCAGGAGGCGCTTGAAACGATTCATCTACAGTTCCGGCCACAGCTCCTGGATTTTTCCGGTGATGCTTCGGAGTTCGACGCCGCGCGGCCAATTCTGGAAGACTGCCTGCAAACGCAGCTTGATCAGGATAAGCAGGGAAGCGCGCCCGCGCGTATCCCGCGCACGTTGATAGTCATCGTTGCGTTGATTGTAGCCGCGCTGCTGGTCTGGGGCTTTCTCTCGTGGCGCGACACGCGGCGCTGGAACGCTTACGTCGAAAGGGTTAAGCGAGAGCCGGGCGTGGTGGTGACAGAGGCAGGAGAGCGCGACGGGAAATATTTCATAGGTGGCCTGCGCGACCCGCTTGCGCGCGACCCTGCGGCTTTCCTACCCGAAGCGAAGGTTGACCCGAACGAAGTGGTCGCAAGCTTTGAGCCGTTTCAGGCTATGAGCCCGGAGTTCGTGCTGGCGCGCGCGCAACGCCTGCTTGAGACGCCGCAGACCGTGAACCTGAAGCTTAACAATGGAGTGCTTGAGGCGGAAGGCTTCGCTACGCTTCAATGGATAACGGAGATGCGGCGCGTGGTGCGCTTCGTACCGGGCGTCAATCAGCTCAAGGATGACAACTTGATTGACGTTGACCGTATAGTTAATCCCTCGCTCCTGTTCGAGCTTAATCAAACAGAGCTTGCGCCCGGTCAGGAAGAGAAGTTCAGGCAGTTGACCGCCGACATAGAGCGTTTGCAGAAGCTCGCGGAGGCCATGAAGAAGGATGTGCGGCTGGAAATAACTGGCCGCGCCGATGGAAGCGGAAGCGAGGAGCGCAACTCTGAGTTGAGCCGTGGACGCGCCGAAAGAATCGCCGCCGAATTGAACGCACGGCTGCCTTCAAAATCCAACCTGACAATCGTGCCCGTGACCTCCAAAGAAAAATTGCGCGAGGAATTGACCGAAGCAGACCGCGCGGCCAATCGCAGCGTGACCTTTAAGATAATTCTGACCGATGCCAGATAGGGAGATTTGAGAATTTGCCATGATGAGTGAGCGCAATATTGTTCAGAAGAAGATTTGTATGCTCGGGACTTTCGCCGTAGGCAAGACAAGCCTCGTGCGGCGCTTTGTCCAGAGCATCTATTCGGACAAGTATCACACCACGGTCGGCGTCAAGATTGATAAGAAGCTATTGGATTTGAACGAGACGCAAAAGATGATGATGATGCTCTGGGACGTGGAGGGCGCGGAGCAGGCGCACGAGCTTCGTAAATCATACCTGCGCGGCGCAAGCGGCTACCTGCTGGTGGCAGACGGCACACGCAAGGAGACACTCTACAAGGCTCTTGAGATTCAGGCGCGCGCGCAGGAGACGCTCGGTCTGGTGCCATACATCTTTCTTATCAACAAGTCGGACTTGATAGAAGAGTGGGATATAGATGAGCGTGAGCTTGAGGCGCTTGTGGAGAAGGGCTGGCACGTCATACGAACCAGCGCCAAGTCGGGCGTCGGAGTCGAAGAGGCTTTTACGGCGCTGGCAAGGAAAATGATGGAGATGCCCAAATGAGCGAGCTTCCAATACCCATACGCGACTTTATTCTTGAGTTGACGGAAGACATGCGCTCTCCGGCCTACATGCTCGTGGATGGCGAAAATCAGTTGAGGGCTTGGGGCGGCGACTGGGCGGCGCATGACGTTCTGGGACTGGACGAGCGGCTGGACGTGAGCGAGCACGTGCCTTTCCTACAGGGGCTGCTCCCGCTTGAGACAAACAACCTCTTCCTGCCGTACATGCAGACCGGAAAGGGACAGTACGCCGACATCTATCTCTTTCAGAGAAAGGAAGGCACATGGGTCTTGCTGCTTGACGCGACCGCAGACGCCGCCAAACGACAGCGCATGCAACAGAAGGCGAACAACCTCAGCCTTCAGGTCACGGAGTTGGAGCGCGAGGGCGAACAGCTCTACGAAGCTCAGGGGTTTCTGGAGCAGAAGGTCAGGGAAAGAACCGAGGAGCTTGGCACGGCCAACCTGCAATTGAAGAGGGAACTGCAAGAGCGCAGGCGCATGGAAGAGGCGCTGCGCGAATCGGAATCCCGTTTTCGTCGCCTGTCGGATTCCAACATGATTGGGATTCTGTTCTGGGACTTGCGCGGGCGCATCACTGAGGCTAACGACGCCTTCCTTGAGATGCTCGGATACACGCGCGAGGATTTGGAAGCCGGACGCATCCACTGGGATCAGGTCACACGGCCCGAAAGCTTGCAGCTTGACGAAGACGCCTTCGAAGAGATGCGTCAGACCGGGGTTTGCACGCCCTTCAAGCGCGAGTTCATACGCAAGGATAACACGCCCGTCACCCTTCTCTTCGGCGCGGCGCTTCTGGAAGGAACCAAAAACAAGATAGTCTGCTTCGCACTGGATTTATCGCGCTACAAGTAGAAGGGAAGTTGGTAAATAGCAAATGGTGAATGGACGAACGATTTCTCCATTCACCATTTGCTATTTACCCTTCACCTCTTCTATTGCCAGCCGCTTGTGGCGTAGCGGTGAGAGGGAAGGCCAATGTGTATGTGCGGGCCTGTGGCCGAGCCCGGTATGGCTCCGCGAAAGGCCGCGAAGGGGATGCCGTTGGCGCGCAGAAATTGCATGAGCGCTTGTCCTTCTACGCTGTCCGGATGAACGCCCACGTCCATAGCGTTGCGGTGGTCTAGCCCCCAGCGATTATGAAGCGCCGACTGACCGTAAGCGGAGACGGGAAGCTGTCTCCCGAATCTTTGCAGGAAGAATTGCTGAATCTTCCATGATTCAGAGATTAGCCACGAGCCCGCGCCGCTATAGCGTATGTAAGACGTGGTCTGCGTGAGCTTCCCCTTGGCGGGCACAGCCGCTCTGGCCATCTCTTCCATGGCCTTTGCCTCGACCACCATCTGCGCCACCTGCTCGTCGGCCGCCCGCATCTGCTTCTGAGCCTCCGCAATCTTGACCTGCGCGTCCTTGATGGCCTGCTCGCCGTCCTCAACGTCGCGCCTTGCTATAAGCCCCTGCGAGTAAAGCTCCTTCAATTTGGCGGACTTCTCCTCGGCTCGCTTCAAGTCCCTTTCGTAAAAGGTCAACAGCTCTTGCAGGCTCTTCTTGTATTCCTCTGTGAGCCTCACGAACTCGTCCCTGCTTTTAGCCGCCTCGTCCTTCTCAGGCGACCTCTTATCCTGAGCCGTTCGCGGCTGGGCCTTGCGCCTGTTCTGCGCCGTGGCCGCCAACTGTGGCGACAGCAGGAGCAGCGCCGCCAGCATGAAGAGCGGAAGAAGATAGAGCCGCGAGTCTTTTATCAGCTTGCCTTTCATAAACATTCGAGACATTGAACCAAGCAGGGAAAAAGCGGGGGATTGTAATGTCTCAATATAACATTACGCACACCCGCTTCACTAATGTTCCAACGAATCAGGAACGGCACGCGCGCCACTGACGCGCCTAATCAAAAGGCTGCTTCAGCGCTCGTCCTTTTCGTCGCCGTCTCGTCGCGCGTCACGCTCCGCCATCTTCGAGTCGAACTTCTGCTGCTGTTCGGGCGTGAGCAGGGCGCGAATCTTCGTGCGCGCATTCTGCCTGACGGCGTCATAGCGAGGGCGAACCTCCGCGCGCAGTTGTCTATACTCGTCACGCGTCTGCTCCAGTATGGCGCGAATCTGCGTGGCCTGCTGCTCGTTCAGGTCAAGGTCGCGCTTCATGCGCTCAAATACGGCTTCCTTACTTCTGCGGTCGGAACGGTCGCTGCCCGCGCGCATGCGATAGACGCTGTCCAGCGAGAAGCCCGTGATACAGCCCAGCACGAAGACGCCCACCACCGCGAGCCATATTTTGAGAAGAGACTTGCCGCGCTCGGTCATCGCAAATTCCCCCGCTCTTCGTCATTGAGTATAGTCGCCAGCACGTCGTCGCTTGAGAGCGGCTGCCTGTCCGAGGCGAAAACCACTCGCTCCACGCCCGCGTCGCGCGCGCCAAAGAGCGCCTCGTCCGTGTAGCTGCCCACGCTTCGCCCGAAGGTGGACGATAAAAAGAGCACGAAAGCCAGAAGGGTAACAATCGCCATCGCGGGCACGGCTCGCCAGACCACGCCGAAGAGGGCACGCCAGCGCTCTCGCTCTTCGCGCCGGGCACGCTCGGAATTGATGCGCGCTCGCAGTCGCGTATAGAGGAAAGAGGACGAGGCTGCGGCCTCTCCAACCTCTTCGTTATCGGCGGCGGCGCGAACGAGCTTGCGCCCCAGTTGGTCTAATCTTTCATTCATGCCATGCTCTTTCTTATGGCCGGTCATCAAATCTTACCTTCTCTCCGCCGCCGGAGGCGCGATAAAAAAGCTACACCGGACGGCTTCGTTAATAAAAACGCTCCCCCTTGATATGCGGTTACAGAAACCTTTGGAGCACGCGTCTGAGCGATGCGCGAGCCCTGTGCGCCCTGACTTTGACTTTCGAGACAGACCAGCCTGTCGAGTCTGCAATCTCTGAGACGGACAGCCCTTCTGCGTCCAGCATGACCAGCACCATACGGTCTTCCGCGCTCAGGCGCGAGAGCAGCTTGTCCGCCAAATCCCGCGTGACCGCCGTGCCCTCCACGTCGCCTTCCGCCCCGCCCGCGCGCAGATTATCTTCCAGCCACGCCGCGTCCTCTTCGGAAACGTCGCTCAAGGCGTTCTCGTGCCGCCGCTTCTGGCGGCGCAGCTCGTCGTAGCAGGAATTATATGCGATGCGCGCGAGCCAGGCAGCAAACGACGCCTCCTGCTCGTTGTAGAAATCATTCAGGGCAAAGTAGGCTTTGGTAAAACTCTCCTGAACTATCTCTTCCACCTGTTCACGCTGGCGAAAGAACCGGCTGGCTATGAGACTTACGCGGCGGCGATGACGATTGAAAAGCTCCTCGAAGGCCGATTCGTTCCCCGAGCGCACGCGCGCCACCAGCTCGAAGTCCGGCGGCTCAAGGGACGAGCGGGCTTGCTCTTCCTGTTTGATGGAGGTGTGGCCGTCTGGCATCTCGTCATCAATTATGAACTGCCTGCGTCTCTTCCGTCTTGCCGGTAAAGCCTAAGCTTAAGCTCTTTATCTGCGGAAAGGAAAATCAAAAATAGCCCGGCAGTCTATTACCGGGCTATTTTCGTATCCCCTGCGGGAATCTGTTCGAGTAGCTTACGTCAGGTTACTGCTGAGTCGTCTGGCCGGAATTTGCACCGCGACGGGCGTGGCGTTCCTGCATCTTCTGCTCACGCTGCTGGCGAAGCGCCGCAAGCTGCGCCTTCTGCTCTGCCGTCAGAACATTGTAAATCTCCGACATCATGCGGGCACGCGCGACTTCACGCTCGACTCTTGCGTTGGCGCGGGCCTGTGCTGCTGCGCGCACCTGAGCTTCATTGAAAGTGCCGTTGCCGAAGCCTCTGTCGTCTGTGCGCTGGCCGCGTCGCTGCTCGCGCTGCGCCTTCGCGCTCTCGCGGTAGCGAGTAGTTATCTGCTTAATCTGCTCTCTCTGTGCGTCCGTCAGGTTGAGCTTTTCGGCTAAGCGTCCAGCGAAGAGGCCGCCGCGCTTGCCGCCAAAGCCTCTGCCGTCTCTACGGCGCTCGCCGCGAGCTTTGCCGCCATCCTGACCCTGCGTCGTCTGCTGTTGAGCGAAGCCCGTGACGCCAGTGAGAGCCATCACGGCGCTGAAGGCCAGAGCGCCTACGATTTTTCTTGTACCAGTTAATTGCATCTTTTGTCTTTCTCTCCAAAATGTTGAAATAGTGCCAAGCCCAGATTCTGTGACATGCAGGGAGAATGACGCCTCAATCCGGCCAGTCGCTAAGTTAGACGCGCGGCTCTCTGGTTTGGTTACATTTTTTCGGGATGATGAAAGACTCGCTTACGTAGCTTCGGGCACGAGCGCCGTGCGAAAGCCCAGCAGCGTCCAATCCGTCTCTAGCTCGACTTCGCTGATATAGGAAAAATCATTGGGCGCGTTGGAGCCTACGCCGTAGCATGTGGCGTTGCCCGCCTCGTCCCTGTAAAAGCCAAGCTCAAGCGATTCCGTCTCGCTCCATTCAGGGTGAAAGATGCTTCCTACGAAATTGAAGACTGCGGGCGGGCAGATGGTGAGGCGATAACCTTTGGGCATCGCGCGCCGCGCTCGCCAGTCCTCGTTCACTACCGATAAAAACTCTCTGAGCGAAAGATAGTTGTGGTCGAAGCGCGTCCCGTTGGTCATGTTGGCTCGGCCAAGATAGAAGTTGAAGGGGTCGCGCGTGGCGTCGAAGCCGTAAAACGTCCCGTAGAACTGGCGGTTGCCCGGCAGGTAGCGAGGCTTCTGCGTAGTCTCCACGCCGATTATCTGTCCCTGATGTTTTCTGTGGCCGTTGACGATAACCTCTTGATAGCTCAGGGCAGCGTGCTCGCGCGGCTCCGCGAAGCCCTTCGGGGCCTGCGCGTAGAAGCGGCTCAGGTATCGCTCGTCCACCGGCAGGGCTTCCGCAGACGGTATGATGTGCCACTCTATGTTGAAGAAGTCCAACTGCTCGGCCATGCCGCCGGACAAATCGGGCTCGATTGCGCCGGGCCGAAGCAGGCTCGTATCCGTTGATATATCAAGGAACTCACGCAACCTTGACCGTCTCTCGTCCATCCAATTCCCCATCTCTTTATAATCCTTTCCCGGAAGGATACATTTGATAAGAGATTACAAGAAATTTGCAAGACGCGGCGAGGTATAAATAACCTCTTGCGGAGCCGCCGGAAGACGGGGAAAGTTGTAACCGTATGCGGCAGGGACTCGTCTTTCAGTAAGAATCAGCACATAATAGGGCACTTATGACTTTTAATTCTCTCTCCTGCAAGCTTCGCTTGATACTGCTTGCGATGTTGCTAGCGGCGCTCGCGCTCGCAGTATCGGCCTGCGGGAAATCCGGTTCAAGACAAGGTAACGGAAACGCAAGGGGCGAAGCCGGGGCTGGGACTGCCGAAGCGGCGGACGCCCCCGCGATAGCAGTCACGACCACCCGTGTAGAGTCGCGCGAGGTTCCCTCTTTCATACAGGCAACGGGCAGCCTGACAGCCAACGAGTCTTCGGACGTTGCGTCGCAGACCTCCGGGCAGGTCGTCTCTACGCCCGTCAGTATTGGCGCGTTCGTGCGTCAGGGAGCGGTCATAGCTCGCTTGAACGACAGGGACGCGCGCCTTCGTCTAAGACAATCGCAGGCGGCAGTGCAGCAGGCTCTGGCGGGCGTGCGTCAGGCGGAAGCCAGACTGGGCCTAGGGCCCAATGGTCGCTTCGACGCGAGCACGATTCCCGAAGTAAGAAGCGCGGCCTCCGCTTACGATTCGGCTCTGGCCCAGCAGCGCCTCGCGGAAGCGAACGCGAAACGCTACGCGGAGCTGGTTGAGACGGGCGACGTTGCCAGAAGCGTCTACGACCAGTACCGCACGCAGGCCGACACGGCGCGGGCGCAGACCGCTAGCGCACGCCAGCAGCTTGAGATAGCAATCAATCAGGCAAGGCAGAATAATCAGGCGATTCAGACGGCTCAGGCGGCAGTCGCCAGCGCTCAGGCGCAGGTTGCGATTTCACAGAAGGCCGTTGAAGACACTCTGATACGCGCGCCCTATTCCGGCTACGTCAGCGCCCGGCCCGTGGCCGTAGGCGAGTACGTCACGCCCGCTTCCGTCATTGCGACTATCCTTCTGACTAACACGCTCAAGCTTGAGCTTCAGGTGCCTGAGATGCACGCGCCGCACCTGCGCCCCGGCATGCCCGTCTCTCTGACTGTAGACGCATTCCGCGACAGGCAGTTCGGCGGGACGATAACAGCTATTAATCCTGCGATTGACCCGGCCTCGCGTTCCGTGACGGCCGAAGCTTCCGTGCAGAATCCTGACAACGCGCTGCGCTCGGGCATGTTCGCAACCGCCCGCATCACCATACCGGGCGGGAACCAGACAATCTTTGTCCCGCGCGAGGCCGTCGTCAACGACCAGAACACAAACTCCTATCGCGTCTTCGTAATTCAAGGCACGACCGCTCATCTGAGAGTCGTACAGATAGGTGACGAAGAGAACGGCATGGTGCAGATAATTACAGGCGTGCAGGCCAACGACGAGGTTGCGACCAGCAATTTACAACAGCTCTACGAAGGGGCTAAGGTACAGCCGACGCAGCAGCAGAGATAGACCCAGAGAACGTTATGCAAAAGTTAGCAGAGATTTGCGTGCGACGACCCGTGTTCGCCACCGTTATTATTCTGGCGTTGACGGTGATTGGCGGTTTCTCCTTCTTCACGCTTGGCGTTGACCGCTTTCCGAAGATAGATATTCCGACCGTTTCCGTTTCGACTACGAATCCGGGCGCAGCGCCCGCCGAAATCGAGACGGAGATAACGGACGTAATCGAGGGAGCCGTCAACACGGCCACCGGCATAGAAGAGCTGCGTTCAAGTTCCAGCACGGGCCGCTCGAACATCACCATCAGCTTCGACCTGTCGAAAGACCCGGACGTGGCTACGCAGGAGGTGCGCGACAAGGTCAGCACCGTCATCAATCGCCTGCCTGAGACGGCTGACCCGCCGATTGTGCAGAAGTCCGACCCCGACGCTCAGCCCATCATCCTTTATTCAATGAGCGGGCCGTACTCCGTTCTGCAACTGACGGACATAGCGCAGAACCAGATAAGCAAGCGCATACAGTCTGCGTACGGCGTGGGCGACGTCTCCATCTACGGCGCTCGCCAGCGACAGATAAACGTTCACATAGACCCGTACAAGCTGCGCTCCTATAACCTCTCGACCGTTGACGTGTCCAACGCATTGAGGTCGCAGAATCTTGAGATGCCGGGCGGTCGCGTTAACGAGGGCGCGAAGGCCGTCAACCTGCGCACCATGAGCCGCGTGACGAAGGTCGAAGAGTTCGGCAACATAGTCATCACCAGCCGTAACGGCTACGCGGTCAAGATAAGCGACGTGGCCACGGTCGAAGACAGTGGCGCTGACCCGTCCTCAATCTCAAACCTGAATGGCGGCCCCGCAGTCACGCTTGCGATTCGCAAGCAGTCGGGCTCGAACACGGTCGCCGTCATCAAGGCCATCAAGGAGCGCATGAACGAGGTCATCCCGACCTTGCCGAAAGACCTCAAGTTCCAGATTGTGCGCGACCAGTCGGAGTTCATAGAAAACTCTCTGCACGCTATTGAAGAGCACTTGATTATAGGCGGCCTTCTGGCGGCGGTCGTGGTCTTTATCTTTCTCTGGAACTTCCGCTCGACCTTGATTGCTGCCTTCGCCATCCCGTCGTCCATTATCGCGGCCTTCGCCTTTCTGGCGGCCTTCGGCTACAGCCTGAATCAGATGACGATGCTGGCGCTGACCCTTATGGTCGGCATAGTGATTGACGACGCGATTGTCGTTTTGGAGAACATCTACCGCTTCGTGGAAGAGAAGGGGATGCACCCGTTTCAGGCCGCGATTGAGGGGACGCGCGAGATTGGGCTGGCCGTGCTTGCCACGACGCTCTCGCTGCTGGCGGTCTTCCTTCCCGTGGCTTTTATGGGCGGCATAGTCGGCCGCTTCATGTCCTCGTTCGGCCTGACATCTGCGGCGGCCATAGCCGTCTCTCTTGTAGTCTCTTTCACCTTAACGCCTATGCTTGCCGCGCGCTGGATTAAGGCCAAGAAGGAGGAGCCGCTTCCGGCTGGCCCTGTGGCCGTCGCCGCTTCGGGCGGGGGAACCGGGCCGGATGACGAGCTGCCGGAAGAGCACGCGGAGAAAGTCCAAGAGCATTCGTCCAAGGAGTCGCGCTTCTACAGGCCCATTGACCGCACTTATACGTGGATGCTCAAGTGGTCTATGGCCCATCGCTGGGTGATTATACTTGTGTGCGCGGTCGTCATAGCTTCTATCGTTCCGCTCTACAGACTGGCTGGCATTAACCTGCTGCCCGAAGAGGACGAATCCTCTTATCAGGTAACTCTGCGCGCGCCGCAGGGAACCAGCCTCGCCGCCACGCAGTCCATACTAGACCGCATAGCGCGCGACATACGCGAGAAGATACCGGGCGTGGAGGCTACGCTTGCCATTGCGGGCTTCGGCGGCCAGCAGGCTACGAACACGGGCATGATAAACGTGCGGCTAGTTGCGCCCGACAAGCGTTCTCTCTCTCAGGCGGAGATTGTTCAGCGCACACGGCAGCTTACGCGCCGCTATCCGAAGGAATTAACCATCGGCGCGTCTTCAATCTCGTCCATAGCGGGCGCAATCGGCGGCGGGCGCTCAAGCGCGCTGGCCTTCTACCTGAGCGGCCCAGACCTTCAGAAGCTGGACGAGTACTCTAACAAAATCATTGAGCGGATTAAGCAGAATCCGAACATTCAGGACGCAGACCGCTCGCTCGTGCTGGGTAATCCTGAGGCGCGCATCATCATTGACCGTCAACGCGCGGCCGACCTCGGCGTCAGGGCAGGCGACATAGCTCAAGTCCTTAGCACTATGGTTGCGGGCTCGCGCGTCAGCACCTACAGCGAAGGCTCAGACCAGTACGACGTAGTGCTGATGGCTGAAAACCAGTATCGCCAGAACACAGACCTTTTGGAGCAGTTGTCAGTGCCGTCCGCTAGCGGCGGGGCTGTAGAGCTGTCCAAGGTCGTGCGTCTTGAAGAAGGCACGAGCCCGACCTCAATTGACCGCATCAATCGCCAAAGACAGGTGACAATCACGGCCAGCGTCTCGCCCAACGGGTCTGAGACGGAAGCTCTGGCGGCCTTGCAGCGAGCAGCCGCGGAGATTGGCATGGAATCCGGCTACAATACGGGCGTGACGGGCCAGTCGAAGCAGTTGGGACAGGCGAACTACTACTTCATGCTCGCCTTCATACTGTCGTTCATCTTCATGTATCTGGTGCTGGCGGCGCAGTTTGAATCCTTTATTCACCCTGTGACGATTTTGCTGACGCTGCCGCTCTCTATTCCGTTCGCGCTGCTTTCAACATTTATCGCGGGGCAGAAGCTGAACATCTTTTCCATGCTCGGAATGCTGGTGCTCTTCGGCATAGTGAAGAAGAACGCCATTCTACAGATTGACCACACGAACGAGCTTCGCTCGCACGGCATGGAGCGCTACAGCGCCATCATTCAGGCGAACCGCGACCGCCTGCGTCCCATATTGATGACGACGATAGCTCTCGTGGCTGGCATGATTCCGCTCATAGTCGGCACGGGCGCTGGCGCTGCTACCAACCGCTCCATAGGCGTGCTGGTCGTCGGCGGGCAGAGCCTCTGTCTGCTGCTCACTCTTCTGGCCGTGCCGGTCTTCTACTCGCTCTTTGAGGACATGACCGAGTCAAGGGTCTGGGGCTACGTAGGCGCGCGTTATGGAACATTTACGAGCGGCGTGAGTCGTCGCTTCGCAGGCGGCTGGACGGCCTTCGCCAATCTCTTCACGCGCTCGCGCGCGCGCCGCGCCTCGAAAACTCAGAAGGATACCTATGCGGATCAAGCAGGTGATTAAAGATATGACTTTTTTGTTTGACTTCGGGGCTCGCTCATCACGCTTGATGCCGGGTGCGTTCCTTCTTTTAGTATTGCTGCTTTCCGTAAACGTCGCGGCGCAGGAGACGACACGTACTCCCTCGCCGTCCGCGCCGCCTGTACAATCGCCGCCCGCAGGGACTTCTACGCAACAGCAACAACAGCCCGGCACCACGCAGCCTCAGCCGTCGCAGCTTCCGCCGAACGCTCCGGGCTCTGTGATTCGTCCGAGCAACGAAGCGCAGCAGAGCGCGCAGCCGCAGACAGTGCAGGAGCAGCAGCAACAGCAGACGACGCCAAACACGCAGGGGCCGCGTCCCACTACGCCGCAAACGCCCGGACAGGCCGCGCCGTCAACGGGCCTGCCGACGACTGCCAACCCGGCCGGAACAGGCGCTTCTACGCAGCAGCAGACGGGGCAGGGGACTCAGGGGACAACGCAGACGGGCGTGCAGCAGACTCCCGGCCAGAACGTAGGCACAACGGGCGGCATAGCTCCCGCAGAGCTGCCGCAGGAGCCGCCTCCGATTGCCCCCAACTTTCGCGCGGAGCCGCGACCTCTGCCTTCAGCCGACCGGGTGGGCGTCAACGTGGCGGATCAGGTTCCGCTCAGTCTGAATGACGCCATACGGCTTGCGCTCAGAAACAGCAACGACATAGACCAGTCGCGCATAGACGTGCAGATTGCAGAATATAACCTGCGCGCGGCCAGAGGCGTCTACGACCCGCTTCTCTCGTCCGAGAACTACTTCGAGCGCGCGACGACGCCCACAAGCTCTACGCTGGGCGGCGCTGGCGCGAGCGGCAGCGTGACGCAGCAGGACGTGACGGGCTCGGCAAGGCTGGGCGGCTTTTCGCCTTGGGGCGGCGGCTCGTATCAACTCGATTTCTCTTCTACGCGGCTGACGACGACGAATCAGAACGTGCGTCTCAACCCGCAGTTTCCGACGGCCTTCACTCTCACTTACGCGCAGCCGCTCTGGCGCGGGCTGAGGTTCGACAACAACCGGCGGCAGATTGAGATAGCCAAGCGGAACCTCTCTCTGACCGACGCGCAGTTTCGCCAGCGAGCCATAGATGTCATCTCGCAGGTGGAGCAGGCTTACTGGAATCTGGCCTTCGCCCTGAGAAACCTGCAAGTCCAGATTGACGCCGTGAGGCAGGCGCGCATACAGGTCGAGAGCAACAACCGGCAGGTGGAAAAGGGCGTGCTCGCGCCGATTGACGTGGTGGCCGCGCAGACGCAGGTGACGACCTTCGAGCAGAACGTCTACACGGCGCAGGAAGCTGTCACGCAGTCCGAGAACACCTTGAAGACGCTGATTCTTCCCGACAGAAACGACACCCTATGGTCTAGAGCGATTACGCCCGTGACGCCCGTTAATCTGGAAGCGCCGCGCGTACCGCTTGAGCAGGCCGTCAGGGCCGCGCTGGATAATCGTCCGGAGCTTGCGCAGCTCAAGACCACGTCCGACATCAACGACGTGAACGTGCGTTTCTTCCGTGACCAGACGAAGCCGCAGGTTGATTTGGTCGGAACCTACACGACAGCCGGGCTGGCGGGAACGCTCGTGCAGCCGGGCCAGTCGTCTAATACAAGCTCGAACGCGGCGCTGCTACAGCGAGTCAACGACCTATCGGCCCTAGCCGGATTGCAGCCGCTACCGGCCACGACTACGACCTCCACCGTCGCGCCCAACCTTGTCGGCGGCTACACGCAGTCGCTCAGGAATCTGATTGAGCAGAATTATCCCACGGCGCGGGTGGGCCTGCGCGTCTCTCTGCCCTTGAGGAACCGAACGGCGGAAGCGAACCTTGGCGCTTCGCTGGCGCAGGGCAATCGCATCAAGGAACAACTGGCTCAGGCAGAGCAGTTGATAGAGGCGGACGTCCGCAACTCTCTACAGGCCGTGCGCTCTGCGGAAGCCAGACTCGCGTCGGCTGCGGCCTCTCGCTCAAGCGCAGAGCAGCAGTACGAGAGCGAGCAGAGACAGTTTCGCGCCGGCACAACTACGGTCTTTCTGGTCTTGCAGCGACAGACAGACCTGCTGGCTGCGCGCGCCCGCGAGCTTCAGGCTCAGACAGACCTGAACAAATCCATCTCTGCTTTTCAACGTGCCACGGGCCGCACGCTGGAAGCAAACCAAATCTCCATCAGAACCGATACGCCCATGCGCGAGCTTGAGCAGAGCGCGGGAGGCACGCAGACGACGAGCGTGGAAACCACCGGCTCGCCTTCCGGCTCAATTTCATCTGCGGGCGCATCCGACACAAACAGCCGGCCATGAGAGAGAAGGCAAAAGCAGGAAGGCTAAAGGTAGAAGTGAAAAGAGAGAAGCTGCGTTCTTCTTCACTTCTACCTTTAGCCTTTCTGCTTTTGCCCTTAGCCATTACCGCCTGTAGCTCTTCACGAACTGAAGTCGGTCAGGACACCGGCGTCGTCGTCGTCAACGCGCCTGCGGCGGGACAGGTGCGGCGCATACTCGTGAACGAAGGCTCCGTGGTGAGCGCGGGCAGCCCTATCGTGGAAATCATCGTGGAGCAGCAGGCGGCTGCGCCTGCGCCCAGTCCGGGCGAGAGCGCCGATGCGCGGGCCGCGCGCAATATAAAGGCATCGGAGGCTGCTATCGAAGCCGCGCGCGCGGAGGTGGTCAAGCATGAAGCGGAAGTGCTGCGCCTGACGCCGCTAGTGGCTTCGGGCCAGGTGCCTCAGTCACAATTGGATGCCGAACGCTCTCTTTATGAGCAGGCCCAGCGCCGACTGCAACAGGCTCAGGACTCCTCTAAGCAGGCGCAAAGTGAGCTTCTTCGCGCACGCCAGCCGGGAGCATCGCAATCAAACGCCGCCGCGCCGAGCAGCACTCCGCGCGTAGAGATGGTCTTGGCTCGCACAACCTCTTCGGGAACGGTCGCCGTCATAAGCGCGCGCGTGGGAGACCGCGTCACGAGCGGCCAGCCGCTAGCCACCGTTAGAACCGGCTCGCCTTGAGCCAGTAGCTTTATGGCATCTTCAGTCATCAATCTTGGGCCGCGAGAGATTCGCAAACGCCGCTTGATGGGCATCGTAGCTTTAACTATAGGAGCCGGTCTGGCGTTCGTCCTCTACGTCTTTGAAGCGCCTCGACTGGCGCGGCTGTTCGTCTTCTTCCCCGTATGGATAGCCGGGCTAGGGCTCTTTCAGGCGCGCGAGAAGACTTGAATCTCTATGGCTGCGCGCGGGACGCGCAACATGGACACAGGCGAAGAGAGCGTCACTGATAAGAACGAGGTTAAGCAACTGCGCGCGACCGCCAAGCGGGTTCACCGTCGCGCCCTCATCACAGCGATTATCATCACTCTGGTTGCGCTTGCTTTCCCTGACAGCTTGTAGCCAACTCAACTTGTCCGTAATAGCTTTGCCTGCGCGCCCGGTCAATTCGGGCGTCATAGCCTTTTGAATATGGAATCGCCATTTATGAGAAACTCTTATAGAAGCGGCGCTATCGGGGCGCTCATGGATGAATACGAGCGTGCATCGTCTGAGCTAATGCGTCTTGTAGAGCAAATCCCCGATGATGATTTTGTGCGGATTGTTGATTCACAGACCAAGGATGAAGACTGCCGCTCGGTGCAGACCATTATGTCGCACGTAGTCAGAGCCGCGTACGGTTATGCTGATTACATCAGAGAGCAGCTCTCTATCGCATCAACTCGTCCGCAACCTAAACTTCTAGCTCGCCAAGAATCATTGAAGCAACTGGAGGCGACCCTCCAATATACTATTCAGACCTTGGATGGCAGATGGGAAATGAGCGCTGAAGAGATTTCCGGCATCATCATTAAAAGCCGATGGGGAGCCGTATATGATTTGGAGGGATTGTTGGAGCATGCCGTCGTGCATATTCTCCGGCACCGGCGACAGATAGAGAAATTCGTATGGCAGGGCAAGATTCCCGTCTCTCCCGGCGTCTAACAACTCATTCGGCCGGAGCGTGAGCCGCATTGCTTTTATCCGCGTCAATTGTCGCTTATGATTCGTGTGCGCCCGGTTAATTCGGCGTTGGCATTCCAGTGCTCCCTCAACGTAAACAGATGATTTGAATAAAAAGGAGAAAAACAATGCTCAAGAAAACCTTGACCCTCGCGCTTGTCACTCTCTTGATTCTGACGACGAGCTTGGTCATGCCGGTTTCTGCTGTACCTAATAATGAAAAAGAGATGGCTCTTGCACGGAAAGTAAAAGCAGATGTGATGCGGCTCGGACAGCATGCTCGCGTCAGGGTTAAGCTTAAGGATGATACCAAACTAGAGGGCTACATCAGCGAAATAGCCGCCGAGCATTTTATCGTCACTGATGCTCGTAGCGGCACACCGACTACTATCGCTTATCAGGAGGCAAAACAAGTAAAGAGGTATAATCTTTCCACGGGAGCCAAGATAGGCATTGTGGTCGCTGTCGCTGCTGCGGTAGCCATTATCATCGCGGCGGTCAGGGGACGCGATGATAACAACAAAAATGGGTCACCATGCACGCAACCGGCGCAGGTCGGCGTTCCATGTCCGCCCGGATGTGTTTGTATTCAATGAAGGGATGGGCGGCGGGATAGGCTTCTGATTTTAGTTTATACCGCCGCCCAACAACTCACTCAACGGAGCGCCTGTTGGTTTCCACCGAAAAATAAGTTTTGTAGATGTCGCAGTCAAGCACGAAGAAAAGAGTGGTTTTTACCACGTGGGGATCGTTTGGCGACCTTCATCCACATATGGCACTTGCGCTTGAGTTGCAGGAGCGCGGTTACATTTCGGTAATCGCCACGTCGCCGCTTTACCGCGAGAAGGTTGAAGCCGAGGGCCTTGCTTTTCATCCGGTGCGTCCTGACCTTCCGCCGCCTGACGCTGAAATATCTGCTGAAATCATTCGCCGTGTATCGCATAGGAGAGGTGGGCCAGCTTATCTTTTTCGAGAACTGCTCGTCCCGCACCTGCGCGAAACTTATACCGATACACTTGCTGCCGTGACGGCAGACGGCGGAGCAGATTTGCTAGTGTCGCATGTGGCTCCTTTGACAGCGCCGCTTGTGGCAGGGAAAACCGGTGTCAAATGGATTTCATCTGTGCTTTTCCCTATTGCATTTGCTTCCGCCTATGACCCTCCAACTCCGCCGCAGTTGCCGGCACTTCGGGCGCTCGCCGCAACGCATCCATTTGTCGCGCGAGCGCTCATCGGTCTGGGCAAGCGGACTACAAAATCATGGGTAGAGCCGATTCAGAAGTTGCGTAAAGAACTGGGCTTGCCGCCGAGGGGTAATCCAATCTTTGAAGGACAACACTCGTCTACACTGGTGCTCGCGTTGTTCTCTAAGCTGCTTGCTCAAATTCAGCCCGACTATCCATCAAACACGATTATTACCGGCTTTCCTTTTTATGATGGCAAAGATGAACAGCCGCCTCCGCCCGAGTTATTGCGCTTTCTGGATGAAGGCGAGCCGCCGATTCTGTTCACGCTCGGTTCATCTCTGGTGTGGATTGCTAAGGACTTTTACCGCGTCAGCATCGAAGCCGCGCAGAAACTTGGAAAGCGGGCATTACTGCTGATTGGCGACAAGCGAAATCTACCACAGACAAAATTACCTGATGGCATCGCCGCGTTCGATTATGTGCCGCATAGCTTGGTAATGCCGCGCGCGAACTGCATCGTTCATCAGGGCGGCATCGGCACGACCGGACAGGCTTTAAGAGCAGGTCAACCGATGCTTATTGTTCCGTATGGACAAGACCAGCCGGACAATGCGCGCAGGTGCGTGCAACTCGGGGTGGGGCGTGCGCTCTCGCCCGCCCGCTTTACAGTCTCTCGTGTTGCCAGCGAATTATCGGAGCTGCTTAATAACCCTACTTATAGAGAACGGGCGGCAAAGGTTGGGCAGCGAGTGAGAGAGGAGAAGGGGACTAAGCAAGCGTGTGATGCGATTGAACAAGTGCTTCATCGGTAGCTTGTTACTTTCTACACACAACCCAACGATTCATTCAAACGGAGCGCGCACAGCGTTGATTTCATGCGCGAGACTTGTGTATCTGGATGGTTCGTCGCGCCCGCTCAGTTCTGGCGTTAGACCGCACCATTTATCAAAACGGATTTAATCGCATGGCAAATCTTTCTGATGTTGAACTTGTCCTGCCTCAAGATGAAGTATGCATTATTAGAACTGCCAGAGCCGCAGATGCAGCCAATCTCATCGAGTATATAAATCAAATCGGCGGTGAGACGCCTTTTCTCCCATCAGGGGCAGGCGAGTTTCATCTTTCCTCCGATGACGAGAAGGAGTTCATATCCCGTATGCTGGCAGCAGACAATAGCCTGTACTTAATTGCAGAGGCGCGGGAAAGAATCGTCGGTATCCTGACGCTCGAAGGTAACTCCAGACCCAGAATGAAACATGTTGCGGAGCTAGGGGTCAGTGTCGTGAAGGATTATTGGCGAAAGGGGATTGGGCGAGCCTTAATGGATACGGCCTTGGGATGGGCGGAAAGCAACCCTGTGCTTCGTAAAGTGTTCCTGATAGTCCACCATCAAAATCAGCGCGCGATAGATTTATATTTGAAACTTGGATTTGTGCAGGAGGGAGTACATTCCAAGCTGCTGTACGTGGAAGGCGAGTACCACGATTGCCTTTATATGTCACGGGCTGTCTGACAACTGATTCAACCGGAGCTAGAATGGTGAGGGCTTTCATACTCAACTTGAAGGCTTGGCTCGCTGTCTACGGGGCAGGTTAATTCAAGCGTCAGGCGCTTTCATGTTCGGATTTCTCCTGTCATATTACCGAACTGAATCTTGGTGTCTGCGGTTAAAGTAAAGCTACGGCCCGGCTCAACGTCCTTCACCTCGCCTTCGGCATTAGTTATGACCCATCTGACTTGCGACAGATTCTTCAGACCCCAGATGGCGGGATTCGTAGGATGTTTCGAGATTGCAGCGACCGGGCTTGAGAAGTCGTACAACTTCTGGTCATCAACGTGATGCGGGAAGAGTTGCGTGTCGTGATTCAACATGACGATTGACTTGCCTATGCGTATGCGCGGCGGCAATCGCAACTGGGCGGCGCAAGACCAGCATAGGCCGGGGTTGCCTCCGCGTGCCTTCAACGCCTCGGCGTCATAAAAATTTTCGAGCCCGCAGTGATGGCAGTAAAAAATGGCGTCACGCAATCGTACCATCGCGCCGCGCCACTCGCTCTCGCGCACGCGCCCGTGTAGGGGGTCGCGCATCCCAACTGTAAAAGCTCGAGTGAAAAGGTCGCGCAGGAATTGGGGGTAGATGCGCCAGAAGGCCAGCGCATTATCATGTATGCCCGGAACGGGCGCGTTGGATGTGTCCGTGGGGTCGAAGATAAAGAGCGGCTCTGTGCCGTATAGCTTCGTCATCGCGGGCAGGTCGAGGCATTTTATCTCCGTCTCTTTACGCCCCTCCAAAGGGTGCGCCACCATCAGCATGTAGAAGATGAGCACCGATAAGGAGAAAAGGTCTGTCTGCGTGCTGGGTACGGCTTCGCCGCGCACGACTTCCGGCGCCATGAAGCGCGGCGTGCCAAGAACGCCAAGCACACCGGCCCCGTCTACAGAGACGTTGTCGTTGTCGGCTATCAGAATGTCGCCGTTATCGGGGTCGAAGAAGGCGTTGCCGAAGGAGATGTCACGGTAACACAGGCCCTGAGAGTGAAGCAGCAGGTAGTTGTGTGAGAGGTTGAGTCCGGCGGTGGCGAGCGCACGAAACGTAGGCTCTATGCGCCGCTTCATCAGGTCAACGATGTTCTTGAAGCGCGCGGGCCGGAGCGGCATGACGTAGCCGAAGCTGGGCACGCCTGCGGTCTCCGTAACTTCCATAGGCCAGAGAAAATGGACGCTCGGCGGGCCTGACCTGACCAGAAGTTCTATAGCCGCGCGTTGCTCCGGCGAGCCCATCTGCGGGAAGAACCACTTGACCGCGACCGTCTCGCTGCCGAGCGTTGCCTTATAGACTTCGCCCTGACCGCCCGCGCCCAGCAATGTGTCTATCACGCAAGTCATTCCTGAAGGCTGGCAGCGTACGCTCTGACCCGGCCTGAGCATTTGATCCATTCGGCTTTCTCTCCTTTGACTGTGCTGGCTATATTACAGGCGAAGACTTATACCTCGCGCGTGCGTTCCGCCTCCACGAATGCGCCGTCCTCAACGTCCCAAGGCCCCAACAGGTTGCCCGATAAGTCGCTGTCCTCCACGCTCACAGCGCCGCCTTCGCTGACCTTTACTGCGACCTGCCCGTTGTCGTTGACGTGGCAACCTCGTAGCGCGGCCACAGCGCCCGTCCCTATGGCTACACCCGATTCGGCGTTGCTCTTAATCATGCACCTCTCCATCAGTGCCTTGCCCCCTTCTCGCACGAACAGACCGAAACTGTTGCCTTGATGAATCTTGGAGTCACGCGCTACCAGATTGCCGCGCGTCGTGACGGCAATCTCAGACTCGCTGTGTCCGAAGAGGTCGCAACCATCAATCACGGCATCGCCGCCTTTGTGTATGAAGAGGCCGGAGTTCTCGCCTTCGTAGATGCTACAGCCCTTCATGTTGAGCTTTCCGCCGTCGCTCACGCCGACCCCCGCAAGACGGTTAGAGTAGACGTCGCATGACTCTACGACCGCGCGGGCGTTGTCCCACACGACGAGCCCGGCATTCCTGCCGCTATGAATTTTGCAGCGCCTGATGATGGTACGGCCGTCGCGCGTGATTGCCACTCCTACATTCTCGTTGCGGAAGACCTCGCACTCTTCGATTATGCCGGTTGAGCCGCCAAAGAAATAGATTCCCGAATCAGCGCCGTCGTGTATGCGGCACCGGCGGATTGTAGCCTCGGAGGTCGCGCCATGTACGGTTACAGCCGAGAGCGTGTCGGAGGTTACATCGCAGTTGTCCAAAAGTAGCTTCCCTCGCGGGACATCAACTGCAAAAAAAGTCGTGCCGCCGCTTCGCCCTCCGCGCCCGCGAAGGGTAAGACCCGTTACAGACGCACTGTCGGTACGCATCTGAATGCAGCTTGAGGCTACACCGCGTATGACTATGTCTTCGACAGGGCCGTCACCGACTATCTCGACCGGCTTATCTATAATGACGCTCTCGTTATAGAGCCCCGGCCGGACGACGAGCCTTGCGCCCGGCGTGGCCGCCTCCAACGCATCTACGATACTCGTGTACTGTCCGTCGCCTTCACCAGAGATGATGATGGAAGCGACCGAAGATGTAGGGACAGGGACAGGCGGCTCCGTCGCTGGCGTAGGGATGACCGGCGTAGCTGCCACCGCTTTGGCGGCTACTCCTTGCTCGTTTACTTCAAGCTCCTCTTTCGAAGCCAGCCCTAGCGCGAAGGCCCATGAAGCGACCGCCCACTTTGCGGCAGGCTCAGCGAGCGCGAGGTGGTCGCAGAGTCGCGCAGCAAGACGAGCGAGCAAGACCTCACGCGGGGCGTTCGCGGGAGCCGAGAGTAAATCTATGGGTACTCGCTCTTCAAGCGCCATCACGAGCACGGAAACTTCACGGCGGTATTGGCCGCAATAATCTCTGAGTAGGCCCTCACAACGGCGCGGGTCTTCCAGAAGAGCGCGTCCGTGGCGCGCGATGATTTCGCGTAGCTTCTCGCGGGGAAGGTTGTTCATGCAGTATCACGTGCGCGTAGACTGTTACTACAAGGCGCGTACACCTTCATTTTCTCTCGACGGTCGCAGAAGTCTCTTCGGCCTCGCCTTCAGGCGCTTGGGCAGGTTCCGGCACGACACCGGCGGGATTAACATCACCCACTTGCGCCTCAACCGTTCCGGCCTGCGGAGCGTTTAGCGCCTCCGATGCGCTCTCCTTCACGCTCTCCTTTTTCAACGCGTCCATGCGACAGATGATGCCAAGAGTCGTGTCGTCACCGCTCCCCATGCGAGTCGCTTCTTCAAGCCAGCCCTTGATGCTCTCGCTAACAACATCGAAGCCGTCCGAGCGCATCATCTCAAGCAGGTCGCTCCCGACCTTCAGAAATCCCGCGCTGTCGGAGAAGGAATTGACGTAGCCGTCGGTCGAGAGAAGAATCAGCGCTGGGCGCTCCGCCTCCAGCTTCTGAAGGCAGAAGCGAAAATCATGCTCCGCGCCCTTAGAGCAGAGCGAGGTAGTCTCGTTGGCGAAGAGCCGCTTGTCTTCGGGCAGAGGGCGCGTGACTTCGCCGCTCTCCGAGACGGTGAGAATCTCGCCGTCGCCCAGTTGCAGGTAGAGTATGAAGGACTCTTCGACGGCTACCGTCAGGGAGGTCGCGCCGTAGGCCAGAAGCGGATTCTCTTCGACAAGCTTTCTGGCGCGCGCTCCATCCTTTTGCTCCAACCTCTCAAGCTCGTCACTGGAGAAGGGTCTGCGCTCAAGGTCGGACTCGACCGCCTCTCTCCACCTTTTGACGAACTCCCCGGCCAGCCACTCTTCGCCGCTACTGCCACTCTCTCTTGGGTCAAAAGCGCCGGGCGGCTCATCCAGAAAGTCCGAGACGAGACGCGTCGCCACCTTAACGGCGAATCTGGAGCCACGGTCACTGCGGAAACACTTGTCGCTGCCGTGCCCGTCCGAGACTGAGAGGATGATGGGAAGCCCACGACCCGAGGCGCGCAGTTGCATTATGGCATCCTGATTTGGTATCCCGGCGCGCAGGTGCGACGCGCCGGGCACAGTCTCTCCTATAACCCGCCACTCGGTAGGGTGCTCTGTTGTCGTCACCTGCCTGCTCCTTTACCAGACATCGTCGGGAGTCTGCTGGTTGCCGGGTGTCCCTGTGGACGGCGTACCGGCGCCGGTCTGCGCGGCAGGGTCGGCGGGCGCTTGCGCCGCGCCTGTTGCGTCGGCGGCCCCTGTCGCTGGCGCTACCGTGGGGATGGGAACGCCAGCGGCTCCCGTGCCTGCGGGCGTGTCGGCTCCGGAGGCTGGCGAAGAGGCCGATTTGAGAACGGCCGTTGAGGCCCACTTGATGTGCTTGACGAGCGCTTCGGGGCTGTTGGCCGCGAGCGGCTTTAATTCCGGGTTGCCGATGAATCTTTGCAGCACTTCAGGGTCTGCGTCGCGCCCTATGGAGATGGCAATGCGCACGGCCTTCTTGCCCCACGGCTGCTCCATCAGCGCCCGCAAGCCGCTCTCGAAATCATCCGTCGGCTGGCCGTCCGAGATGAGCACCAGTACGGGAGGCAGTGCGCGCTCGCTCATGGGCGGCATCTTTAACTGCTCGGCTACGAGCTGAAGCGCCTTGCCCATGTCCGTCTCGCCTTCTGCGGTCAAGTCCGTCCAGCCGAAATCTGCCACCGGCGTAGGCTGGGAGATGTGCCACTGCGCGCCGTTCGAGAACTTAACGGCGCGCACCAGAACCTGCGCGTTCGGGTTGTCCTCTGCGACCTTGCGCATGTGCGGTATGGCCTCTCTAACCGCCGTGTTGAGCGCCTGAATCTTTCCGTCCTGCTCCATAGAGCCGGAGCTGTCTGCTATCCATATAAAATGAAGCGGCCTGGATGCCAACTCGCCGCCCGGTCGTCTGCTCATGCCAGATTCTCCTTTACTATCATCCTCGATTTTAATAGACCAGTCCTGTCAACGTTCACAGAAGTTCAGGGGCTTCTGTTAAGAGCCTCCAGCTCCCTAGCACCGGAGGCTCGGCCATAAATACAGAGCACAAAAAGGGGAATGAAGATAATATAACAGATAACCCGCATCTGGCCGGAGACACGAATAACATTCCCCTGAGAAAGATGGGCGGCTACCGGCCGCGCCGTCTCATGATTAGGAACAACACGGCGATTATCACTACGATGGTCAGAATGCTGCCGGGCCAAATGTAGAATCCTCTGTCGCTGCCATATCCTCCCGCGACGACGCAGGCAGGCTGTGATAACGAAAGCGCGAGCGCTAAAATTGATATTCGCCGCATACAGACTTAATCCTTCACCTGTGCGTTTTCTATACGGATAATGCTTATCGAATATGCCGGAAGCATGACGCGTGCCACTTCATCTCTTTCTTCCGCAGTGAGGGTGCTACCATTAACGAAATCGGTGAAGCCATAAGGATTTAAGTCCCGGCTCCAAGCTGTCCTGAAACAGTTGTGATTACGTCCCGGCCTCTTCTAAAAGATAATCATTGACGCTCCTTCATCTTTAGCGTAGAAACTAGCCGCTTCTCTCATCATGCGGGTCGGAGGTTGGTGAAATGATAGGTACGAATCTGTTAGTAAACGATTGTTCAACGGAATGGCTCAAGCGCCTCATATTTATATCGCTCCTGCTGATAGCCTTTACCGCAGGAGCGAGCGCCCAACAGGCTATGATTAATGTCAGCGATAGACTGCCCGCGCCGTCTACTACTCAACAATCCACGGGCCAGCAGGAAGAGGATGACTTCATCAAGCCCAGCCGCCCCAGCTTGGCCAACCCGGCTGAGATACAGAAGCCGGGCGTGCTACAGATAGAGTACGGCTATGACGCGAGCTTTCGCTCAAGCGAGTTCCGCACGCAGCAGACGCTCCCGCTCGCGCTACGGTTCGCCGCCAGCAGCCGACTGCTCGTAGAGTTTGATTTGGATACCGTCAAATCGGAGACGGACGAGAACGGCAGCCGCGAAACGGGAGTCGGTGACAGCAGACTCGGCTTCCAGATTGTCGCCCTCAAAGATACAAAAAGTCACCCGGCTCTGGCCTTCGCCTATTACGTCAAGCTGCCTACCGGGAGTGAAGAGAAGGGCCTCAGCACGGGTCGCATAGACCACAAAATTATGTTGCTGCTGAGCCGGAAGTTCGGCAGCACGGACATGGACATAAATGTCGCGTATTTGAATGTCGGGCGCGAGGACAGTAACCGCCGGGCATCGGGCGGGCAGGGCGCTATCTCTTTCGGCTACGAATTTAAGAACAACTTCGGCCTTGAAGGGGAGTTGTCGGGGCAAAGCGTGGACGACGTGCAGCCGCGCGGCCTCTTCGCTCTGGGCGCTCTCACCTACAAAGTGAACAAGCGGTTCCAACTCGACGGCGGGATGCGCTTCGGCCTGAACCCGGATGCGCCGCGCGTGGGCGTCTTCGGCGGGGTGGTTGTTGGCTTGGCCAATCTTTACAGGAAATAACCGGACAAGAGTTAAGCCCACGCGATGATGACGAGCCTAAATCAACAAGCGGCCGCTTGACTGGGGCTCGTCTAACAACTCATTTGCACTTCGTGTGGTCTGGTAATTTTCAATCTCTCTAAAGCAAATAGGCGCGAGCAGCATGGAGCCGCTCAGCGCCTATTTTAATGGTGGTCACTGTCCTCACCCCAGCAACCACTCCGGACTTTGGATTCACCGCAGTCCTGATTGACTCGCACTATAGCTTAATATCGTGAAGAGGACAACAAGTATCTGCGGAATCTTTATAAAATCTTTATAACTTTTATGCCATCCTATAGGCGTTTGTTTCCCGGAGCAACAATCCGCTCGTTCAACTTGTGCGCCGTGACTCGAACAGACGGCGTAAATCTTTTGCCCCTTTTGACGGCGCTCGGGTGAGAAATATTTTGAGGCGGAATAAATTCATTTCTTTCAGGACAACTTTATGGCTGTAAGAGCTTCGACGGACATTCACACGACAATCACGGATGAGCACGGCCATCCACATACCGCCTCCCCGAGGGGGCGCTACCTTGCCATTCTATCGCTGACTGCTCTGGGGATTGTTTATGGTGACATAGGGACGAGCCCGCTTTACGCTATGCGCGAATGCTTCCACGGCCCTCACGCGATAAGAGCTACACCCGAGAACATCTTCGGCGTGCTCTCGCTCATCTTCTGGGCGCTCATCATCATCATTTCGATTAAGTATTGCATCTTCGTACTGCGCGCAGACAATCACGGGGAAGGCGGCATTCTGGCGTTAACCGCGCTGGCGACTCCGATAAAGATTGTAAGCAGAAAGGAGAGCTGGCTGCTCGTCGTGCTGGGCATCTTCGGGGCGGCGCTCCTGTACGGCGACGGCATCATCACACCAGCCATCTCTGTCCTTGGCGCTATCGAAGGCTTGAACGTAGCGACGCCGCTTTTCGCGCCCTACGTGGTTCCCGCTACGATTGTGATTATCATCGGGCTGTTCCTGATTCAGAGTCGAGGCACGGCTAAGGTCGGGCGTCTCTTCGGCCCGGTCATGCTCGTGTGGTTCATCGTTATCGCACTACTAGGCATTTTGCAGGTCATACGCCACCCGTCAGTGATAGGGGCTTTCAACCCGATTCATGCAATTAACTTCTTCCTGCGTGAAGGCTGGCAGGGCTTTCTGGTACTCGGCACCGTCTTTCTGGTCGTCACGGGCGGCGAAGCGCTGTACGCGGATATGGGGCATTTCGGGAAACGTCCCATACGCTTGGTCTGGTACACGGTCGTTCTGCCAGCCCTTCTGCTCAACTATCTGGGGCAAGGAGCATTACTCATAGAGAACCCGGCGGCCGCAGAGAACCCCTTCTACCGGCTCGCGCCCGGTTGGGCATTGTACCCGCTCATCGCTCTTGCGACTTCGGCGGCGATTATCGCTTCACAGGCTCTTATCTCAGGAGCGTATTCGCTCACGATGCAGGCCATACAGCTAGGCTTCATGCCGCGCCTGAGGATTGAGCATACTTCTTCGACCGAGATGGGGCAGATTTATATCCCGGCGCTCAACTGGTCGCTGATGATTGGCTGTATAGCGATTGTCATAGGCTTCGGCTCGTCCAGCAACCTTGCGGCGGCTTACGGCGTGGCCGTGACAGCGACAATGGTCATCACGACTATTCTGCTCGGCGTCGTGGAGCGTCGAAAGTGGGGATGGGGTCTGGGCCTGACGCTCTTGCTCACAGGGCTCTTTCTGATTATTGATTTGGCGTTCTTCGGCGCTAACGTCGTCAAGATTCCGCACGGCGGCTGGTTCCCGCTCGTGGTAGGGGCTTTAATCTTCATGTTGATGACGACATGGAAGAAGGGACGCCGCATTCTGGCCGAGAGACTCATGGCTCGCGCTCACCCGATTGAAGATTTCCTGCGCGACATCGCCAAGAACCCGCCCGTGCGAGTGCCCGGCACGGCCGTCTTCATGAACGGGACGGCCACCGGAACGCCACCCGCGCTGATGCACAATCTGGAACATAATAAAGTTCTGCACGAGCGCGTCGTGCTTTTAACCGTAAAAACGAAACAGGCTCCGTACGTGGGGCCGGAAGAGCGCGTGCAGTTGGAGTCGCTCGGCCACGAGTTCTACCGTATGATTATTAACTACGGGTTTATGGAAGACCCGGACATACCGAAAGTCTTAGAGAATCTGGAGCTGTCCGCCCCTAGCCTTGAGCCTATGAATACTACATTCTTTCTGGGTCGTGAGACGGTAATCGCCAGCAAGAGTCCGGGGATGATGTTATGGCGCGAGAAGTTGTTCGCCCTCATGTCTCGCAACGCGTCTAGCGCGACGGCCTATTTCTGCCTGCCACCGAACAGGGTGGTTGAGCTGGGCTCACAGATTGAGATTTAGCGCATCGGAGCTGTGACCGGTTCCACGCAACAGGATAGAAACAAGACACGCTCCATACTGTGTAGTTGAGCTTCAATAAGATGAGCCAGCAGCCCCGCATCCTCGTTGTAGATGACGAGTCTCAAATAGCTCGCGTTCTTCGCACCAGTCTCAAGACTCACGGGTACGAAGTGAGGGTCGCGTCAGACGGGGTTTCGGCTCTTGAGACATTCGGTGACTGGCCTCCCGACTTAGTGATTACGGATCTCTCGATGCCCAATATGGATGGGCTCAAGTTAACTCGCCGCCTTCGTGAATCCTCACAGCTTCCAATTATAGTGCTTTCGGTTCGCGGCGAAGAGAAGGCGAAAGTCGAGGCTCTGGACGCCGGGGCCGATGATTATGTCACCAAGCCCTTCGGAATGGACGAGCTGCTGGCACGCGTTCGCGCACAGTTGCGGCGCGCGACAACGCATACTGCTAACGAAGCCTCGCCTTCTGTTTTAGAAGAAGGTGACTTTCGCCTAGACCTCGAATCTCGCAGGGTCTTCGTGCGCGAGACGGAAGTTCATCTCACGCCCAAAGAGTATGACCTCTTAATGCACTTCGTGCGACACGCAGGCAAGGTTCTCACGCATCACAATCTGCTTGGGGCAGTCTGGGGCAGCAACTACATTGAACAGGGCGAGTACCTGCGGGTTTTTGTCGGACAACTGAGAAAAAAGGTAGAGCCGAATCCTTCCACTCCACGCTACATTCTGACGGAGCCATGGGTGGGTTACCGCTTCGACCCCGGCACCTGAAAGCGCCTCTTCAGTCTTTATAAACTTTTTATAAACCCTTTACGCCATTCTTATACGCCGCAGAGTAGTATCAGAGGTGTTGACAATTGGAGCGTGTGAAGGGCAGAGCATGAACAAGATATATGTCCTGCATGAAGACGAGCTGAGCGGAGAGCTATATCAAAGAATCTACCTTCTAATCAGAAAGGCCCGCTGGACTCGTCAATCAATCGGCGCAAGCGTAGGGCTGGCTGGCGGGTTGCTCTCAATTTTACTGGGGGCGCTATTGTGGCCAACCGTGACGCTGCTCGCGCCGGGCAGCTTCCGAGCTTTTCTCAATCTTATTGAAATACTATTTTTCGCACTGTCTCTCCCGTTGCTCTCATTGGGCGCACACTGTCTTGACAGCCTAGAGACGCGAGCCCCCGTCCTTCCATTGCCAGCCGGGCCACCCCACAGCAGACTCCAACGCTGGTAGTCATCCGCGTGCCTTAACATCTGGAACACTAAAGTAATTGGGCTGTTAAGTAGAGCGGCTTCCGGCTTACAATAATGGGCGTGTGGATTAAAGGATACGAGAAGCGGCGATACGGCTACCTTGTGGCTCTTGTCGGCATTGCCGCCGTGACCGGTCTGCTCAAGCTCTTCGGTGAGCATGTCAACTCTACGACCGTAGCCCTAGGCCTGCTCATCGTGGTGCTTTTAGTCGCCACCCTCTGGGGCTCGCGCCCTGCGGTGCTGGCTTCGCTGTTGGGCGTGGTCTGCTTCAACCTCTTCTACCTGCCTCCGGTGGGCAGGCTCGCCATAAAAGACCCCGACAATTGGATAGCTCTTTTCGCCTTTCTCATCACCGCCGTCACCGCCGGGCAGCTTTCGGCCCATGCCAAGCGTCGCGCCGAAGAGGCGGATGCGGGAAGGAGTGAGATAGAGCGGCTCTACACGGAGCTTCAGGAGGCTTTCGAGCGAGCGAGTCAGGCCAAAGCCTTTGAGCAGAGCGAGCGGTTAAAGTCCGCGCTTCTGGATGCTGTCACTCACGACTTGCGAACGCCGCTCACCTCCATCAAGGCTTCCGTCACCACGCTGCTCGATGACCCTTTTTCAAATACTAACGGGCGGGAGAGTTCGAAGATTGACCCGGAGGGGCGTCGTGAGATGCTTGAAGTCATCAACGAGGAGTCAGACCGCCTCAACCGCTTTGTCGAAGGATTGATGGAACTGGCGCGCATAGAGGCCGGGGAGATGCATCTCAGGCGTCGTTGGGGGTCTATAGAAGAGATAATTACGGCGGCACTGGAGCGGGCCGCGCCTCTCATACACGAGCATGAGATTCATATCGCGCTGGAAGACGGGCTGCCTGCCGTGCGCGTGGACGAGAGGGCCGTAGCCGAAGTCATCTACACGTTGATTGACAACGCGGCGAAGTACTCACCGAAGGGCACGAATATCAACATGGTGGCGAAGAGCGCAGATGCCCGTATGGTTCAGTTGATTGTAGAAGACGAGGGCTGCGGCATTCCCGTTGAGCTACGCGAGAGGGTCTTCGACAAATTCTTTCGCGCGATGAGAGACGGAGACTCCGGCTCACGTCAGCCGTCAGGGTCGGGAATGGGACTCGCTATCGCTAAAGGGATTGTGGATGCGCACGGCGGGTACATACGTATCGAGGATAACCCGGCAGGCCGTGGGAGCCGCTTTGTAATCACGCTGCCCACTGGCGGCGAAGATGAACTCGCTCTCGATAGCAGTCAGGGAGCAGATATCACTGCCCGCCAGCTAACCTCTCAGCCTTCCGTGGAATAGCAAAGCCATCACAACTTGAAATCAAGAGCGCGGAAAACGGGCTTGGCTTTCATTCTCAAGGATTGAAGGCTGCTCGAAGATATTTCAAGCCGGGCCAATTCGGGAGTCAAGTTGCTTTGTTGTATAGTGGGAGAGAAGAAGTTTTCAGGAATCTGTTCTTCTATTATGGGGAGATGAATTTATGAATCGTTTGTTTTTGGTGTTTGTTCTGTTGGGGCTGTTTATTGCCGGATGCAGCACGACATCTAATTCCGGCACGGAAAGCGCGAACAAAACTGCACCCACAGCTTCACCGTCAGCTACTGCCGCCCCTACGGCCCAACCGACTCAGCGTGCTGAGGCAGGCGGCGACAAAACGAATACAAATACACAGGGGGATGTTACAGGGGCCTACTTTGTAAAGGGCTCTTTGCCAAGCGATTTTTCCGAAATCGAGCATTTATCCTTAGCTACCATAGACGACCAAGGCAATCCTTCTCCTTTGAATGGTTTCATACGGCCAAAGCGCAGGTCGGCACAGGATTATAAACTTGTGAATCCAAGGCTGAATGGCAAGAATCTGACCTTTACAACCACAACCGTAAACGGCGTCAGTTACAGCTTCACGGGGACTTTCGAGAAGCTGGACAACTTTTCTGCGAACCCGCCTCCGTCGGACGAAGTGATATTGAAGGGTAAATTAACAAGGCTGCTTGATGGAAACACGGTTATTGAGACGGATGTGAATTTCACATATTCCGCCGGCGGTTAGAGTTCTGCCGCCGGCCTAACAACTCATTAAACCAATTTTCATAAAGCTCATGCTCGGATTAGGATGCTGAAGTTGACATTACGTAGTCTCTTGCCTAGTCTCAATAGAGTATGGAGTTAAGCTAACTTCCTTCTCATCTCGTCTGGAATTTCCCGGTAGGGGTGAATCAAACAGCTATTTTGCTAAGGAGCAAATCGAATGGCACGCTCTCTGAGTCCGTTTACACGGCTAACCCTACTAATATCTGAACTGAAGGGAAACAAGATTGAAGATTTAGCCGACGTGAGGAGATGTGACCTCGCGCATCATACTGCAAAGTTGCATGAAGAATTTGACGACATGGCGCAAAAGGAGAGCGCCGGTCAGATAGAGGAGCAAAGCAAGTCTCTGCTTTCCCGGATTCAAGAAGGAGAATTGGCGAAAGCAGAAGAGGAGCGTCAAATTCTGCTCACCTCCTGTAAGCGGCTCAAAGACCTATTGTGAATTTGTATGGCTCTGAAACTTGGAAGTAAAGGATATGCGCTTTTGAAGATGATTATTATGAGATATAGCTACAGGCTGGCACTTTTCGTTCTGGTTGTGACAGCAATATTAACGTCTGTTAGTCCCGGAGCTGCCGCTCAAACTAAAGGCACGCGTACATTAAATCAGCCGGTCGCGCGAGTCCTTAACGAAAACATTTCCGGCAGGCAAATTGAGATTGGAAACCAAGAGCGTAATGACGCAAAGCGCCAGTATAAAGGCGCTGAATACGAGAAGTGGGTTCGTGAATATGAAGCGGATAAATTGGTTTCTTTAATCTTGAATCCTCTGCTGAGAGAATATGCCAAGACGCATGGAATCACTGCATCAGTTGACGAGATTAACTCTGTAAGCCGCACCATCTTTGGAAAACGCGTAGCCAGAGGCGCAATAAGAACAATTGCCGAAGCAACAGTCATTCAGTGGAAGGTGAGTAAAAGCCTTTATCAGCAGTATGGCGGCACTGTCATCTTTCAACAATCTAATCCTTTTGAGCCAATCGGCGCTTATCAAAAGTTTTTAGAAGAACAGCAACAGAAGAAAGCCTTTGAGATTTACAACCCACAGTTACGCGCAGCTTTTTGGTGTTATTTCACGTGCGAGCAGTCAATGATTGTGCCGCCGGAAGAAGTCAATTATGACGTGCCTTGGTGGTTACAAAAAGCTAAGCCATAAGGCGCAGGGATTGTATAGAAGAGAGCCTCTAACGGCGAACTTCTTGTTTAGACAAGGCGCACAAGACAGATAAACCGCATCAACACAAGCCTGTCTTAAATAGATGATGCTCAATCAAGGTTTGTAGATAATGAAGATAAATGTGTTTCGTCTGCTGATAGAAAAATCAACTGCTGAAAAGGGGAAAATGAAAGTTAAAATCGTTCTGCTGACTGCGCTCTTGATGGCCTGTAGCTCGTTTGGGCTCGCCCAATCAGGAACAACTGAGGTCAAAATCTATCTGGTTGCTCTGGGCGACAACGGGAAAAATGGCAAGAAAGTTGGTTGTGAAGACAGCCTTGTGCCCGTGACGCGGAAGGTCACAGCAACGGCTGCACCGCTTAAAGCCGCCATTCTGGAATTATTCGCTGACCGCGAACCTGATAAAAAAGAGATTGACCTTAATTTGGGCAACTACTGGCGGGGTATGAAATTGAAGAGTGTGTCAATTGCAAATGGCACAGCAATCATTCATCTCACGGGGGAAGGGCCAAGCGTGGCGGGCATCTGCGACGAGCCCCGCATCAAGGGGCAGATTATAGAGACGGCCAAGCAGTTTCCTACCGTGAAAAGGGTAAAAGTATTCATCAACGGAAAGTCCATGGATGAGCTAATTAGCCCGGTTTAGCCGGAACGTTTGCGAGAGGCACACAAAAAAAGAAGGGCGACTTTAGGGTCGCCCTAATTTATTGGCTCAAAAGACGGGCCGTGCTTGGCTCGAACCTGCGACTCGCTGATTAAGAGTCTTAACCAAGCTTTATTGCTGAGTTTAACTGACTACTTAAGAGTGTGTATTACTTACTCGCGCGCTCTTTGTTATTATGGCTGGGTATAGCTGTCTATGCCTAAGAGGCGAACGAAATCAAATAGATTCTAATGGTCATCTAATTCAGAAGGATAGAGCAGCCTAATTCTGTGACATGGATTGTTATCTTAGGAAATCAGAGAACGTTGCAGGATTAGATGTCTAAATGAGGATATTTGCAGGTAGAAAATAGTAAATCTAATTAGCTTTAGGCTTCTATTCCGAGGCGTGAATATATGACACTACTATTTCTTTTGTTGCTGCTCATAATTCCTTATCTAATACTTACTCTAATGGGTAGATGGGTCGCTGGTTTCAAAATCCCTCCAGCCAAGCGAGCTAGAGCCGGTCTGTCATTGTTCTTCATTTTCACATCTATCGGACATTTCATCAGCACTGAAGGGATGGCCGCAATGATCCCCCCTGCTGTCCCATATCGGATTGAGCTTATTTATCTCACGGGAATATTGGAGTTGCTCGGAGCTGTGGGTGTCTGGATTCCCCGCCTGACCCGATTGACTGGTCTCCTTCTTATCTTGATGCTCATAGGTCTTTTACCCGCGAATGTTTATTCAGCTATTAACCGGATTGATTTCGGAGGTCATGGTGCTGGCCCGGCTTATCTGTTCGTGAGAGTGCCGTTCCAGTTATTCGTAATCTGGTGGACATATTTCGCAACGGAACAGGAGTGGTTTCATCGAAAGGCGAAGTCTAACAACTCATTCAACCGGAGCGGATGAAGCTTGCCTTTTATCGTCAACTTAAATGATTTCGAGGTTGTGCTCGCCCGGTTACTTCGAGCGTTGGATGGCTCACTCTTGGCGAAAGAGGTAATACAATCATGAGAGTAAAACAAATAGGATTACTTTTGATTATCTTATGCTTATCAAGTAATGTTTTGGCTCAAGATAAGCCGCAATTTATTACGAAAGTCGAACAAGTATTCCGGGAGAAAGAGCCTGCCTGGAAAGTTCAGCGAATTAATGTAATTAACACTAACGACCCTTTCCAGCAAAGCATCACGTTTCACCTGGGTAAGAATCAGGCATTGGTAGATATTTCTATCTGGAAGCGGGAGAAGGATGCCCGGGATGTTTTCGAGGGGGAATCTATTGCCTTCGATAATATAATGGGCAAGAGAAAGATTAAGGGGAGTTTGCCGAATTTGGGTGACGAAAATTATATCTGGACTAATCGCGGTAGTACGGCTTGGCCGACAATTAAATTCCGCAAAGGAAAAATCAATGTAACAGTTTTCGCTCCTTCGGTGGCAATAGCTAAAAGATTTGCTCAGCACATTTTTGGACAGATGACCAACATCTAACAACTCATTCAACCCGAGCCCACGCTAGCATGTTTCTCATGATTCTTCCTTTGATATTGAAGGCTGCATGAGCGGGCAGGGTCAATGCGGGCGTTGGGCCGCTTAGATTAGCTTTCTTATGGAACAAATTATATCTGATTCCGAATATCGGCAGCGTAAACGCCACCTGCTAGTTACGGCTGCTATATTCTGTGCGTTGCTTGCTCCTGTTACCGTTCTTTTTGATAAAGGTGGTACACAATCTCGCCTCTTAGATTTCGTGACTGTTATTGGTTTCGGTATATTGATTCTCGGCTGGTGCCATTACGACAGCCTTGAGCGCGGTAAATCTTTGGGTTCTGTCTTTCGGATATTGGTTGTTCTCTTTGGTGTCTTTGCGCTTTTCGTGTACCTGCTAAAGTCGCGTGGCCTCAAGCGGGGATTGCGTACAAGCGGGTTGGCTTTGTTAGTTTTGACCGGAATGATTCTAATAATGTTTGTAACAGGGATGATAACAGCTTTAATATTCGGCGTTGAATAACACAGCAGCCCAACAACTCATTCAACCAGAGCGGCGATTGCGTGCCTTTCATGCTCTTTTGTCCTTTCTATCTTGAGTGGCTTCGCTCCGCCCTGTTAATTCGAGCCTTAGATGCTTGCAGTTTCGTAGATTCTCGAAAACGCTATGAATATGAAGCGAACTCCGGCGACGAAAAATCGTTGGCTCTTGATTATTCCAGCAGCCATCGCCGTCTTGATTCTTAATGTAGGGATTCACATCCTGTACATGGTGGTCTATAGCTATCTCATCAATCCGGGGCAGGATGTTGCATTCTATCAAGCGCACGCGCGGGTCAGCGCACCATATTCGAGCATCGTCGTCGGGATGCCGTTGATGTTCCTCGCGGGCCGATGGATAGGTAAAAAGTTTGCGGCCCGGTTTAGCGTTACTGCCGCGCTACTCGTCTGGTTGGTATATTTCCTTATTGATATAACAGTTCTTGTGTTTGCGGGGGAGTTTGGGCAGTTAGCATTGCTCTTTGTTATCTCTTTTGTAACGAAGTTCGCCGCAGCTTATCTCGGCGGACTCTCCGCTCGAAAGCAGGTTATTAAAGCGATGGAATGATTCAAGTCCGTCATAGGTGTACGCGGCGAGTGCATGCTGTTGTTAGACGGCTGTGCTTTAGGTAACATTCAGAAACTTGCTTCTTCGTGAATAATTATTGAAGTCCAGAATACAATGACATAATCATGAGCGGGCAGATACCACCAAATCTTGAGTTGCAGGTCAAGGTCAGCAAACTTTTATCTCGCGGCTTTGTATTTTCGATTGCTTGCATAGGCGGCGTCGGCTCACTGACTGCTTTCATCTATGGTTTAAGGGCTCGGAAAATTATCCAACAGTCGAACGGTGAGCTTGTAGGAATAAAATTGGCGTGGTGGTGTATTATTGTCGGTGGACTAGGTATGATAATTGCGCCGTTGGTGATTATTTTGGCATTGATGAATCAACAGAAATAAGATTGATGATTGTCCTCCACGCGCCGTTGACCAACTCATGCAGCCGGAGCGGCGCTAGCATCCCTTTCTGTCCTCTATGCAAGAAGCAGCTACAGAAAAGCCGGAAGCTGTCCTTTACAAGCGGGCAATCGAGCAATAAAAAGCTGGCGCATTATAGGGACACAAAACAATAAAGGGTGACCCTCATGGTCACCCTAAATTATTGATGTTACAGGGGCGGCTAGTGGGGCTCGAACCCACGACCTCTTGATCCACAATCAAGCGTTCTAACCTACTGAACTATAGCCGCCACAAGATTCCTGTTGAAGCTGAATTATCTTTACACCACTCGACTCAATTCTTCAAGCGAGTGAGATGCCCCCGGCACGACTCGAACGTGCGACCCTCTGCTTAGAAGGCAGATGCTCTATCCACTGAGCTACGGGAGCGTGACCTTTTTATAGAGCGTTTGGATGTTACCATGTAGGGCGCGGGCTTCGTCAACCGCAGGCGCATGGAGCATCTGCCTTCTAAGCAGAGGGCCATTTGTCCTTCGGGTTATGGAACTTCCGGGTTCTATTCTTTGCCTGCCGTGTTAAAGTGTGCGGAATCTTTTAGGCGGGGGCGCAGTAGATGAAGGAACAGAGGACTCAGGCTCGCTGGCTTGCACTTTTGGTTGCGACGGCCATCGCGCTCTATTTGTGCTGGCTGATGTTGCAGCCCTTCGTCAATGTCGTGGCGTGGGCCGCAGTTCTGGTCATAGTCTTTTATCCGGTTCACCGCAGGCTGGTGGCCCGGACGCATCGTCCTGCTACGAGCGCCCTGCTTTCCAGCCTGCTGGTCATCTTTACCATTCTAGTCCCACTGACGCTCATCACGCTGGTCGTAGTCAACGAGCTTTCCAATGCAGCCGACTCCGTGCATGGCAACCTTTCAACGCTTCTAGACCCGCAATCCTCGCCGCTTGGAAGGGTAATCGGATGGTTCGGCCAGTACATCAACATAGAAGAGCTTCGCTCGGGCGACTTTCTGAAGGAGCGCCTGAAGGGGATGACCGGAGCGATTGCCGGTCGCGCGCTCGGTTTCGTAGGCGGGCTCGTTGGCATAATAGTACAGATATTCTTCGTCATCTTCACCATGTACTATCTGTTCCGCGACGGCGAGCGATTCGTGCGTGCCTTCCCGGACACACTTCCGCTTAAAAGAGAGCAGAGCGAAAGAATCTTTGAGCGCACGCGCGACGTGATTAGCGCAAGCCTCTACGGTGTGCTTGTCATAGCCGCCATTCAAGGCGCTCTTGGCGGCCTTATTTTCTGGGGGCTTGGTTTGCCATCCGCGATTGTGTGGGCCGTAGTGATGACTTTTCTCTCCATGATTCCTATGGCTGGCTCTTTTGTCGTCTGGGTGCCTGCGGCCATCTACCTCGCGCTGACGGGACAGTGGGGCAAAGCGCTGATTCTTGTACTTTGGGGCGCGCTCGTCATAGGCACTGTAGATAATTTCCTGAGGCCGAAGCTCGTGGGCGAGAGAACGAGGCTCCATGAGCTTTTCATCTTCTTCTCTGTGCTGGGCGGCCTACAGGTCTTCGGCGTGGTGGGCATAGTTCTTGGGCCTGTCGTGCTGGCCATCACGCTCGCGCTTCTTGATGTCTTCAGGCAATCCGAGAAATCCCCCGAAGAGGCGCGAGAGGAACCCATGCTCGTGGAAGAGGCCAAGACGAGTGGCGAGGCTTAAAGTCAAAGCAGGCAGGCATGGAAACCGACGAACACAGAAACCCGTGGCGCACGCTCTCTTCCAGAGAGGTGTACGAGAACAACTGGATAAGGGTGAGGGAAGACAAGGTCATTCGCCCGGACGGCGAGCAGGGTATCTACGGCGTAGTCCATTTCAGGAACAGAGCCGTCGGAGTTCTGGCGATAGATGAGGACGATTCAATTTATCTGGTAGGCCAGTACCGCTACACGCTGGAGCGTTATTCATGGGAGATTCCGGAGGGCGGCTGCGCGGAAGGCGAAGAGCCGCTAGCGCCGCGAAGCGCGAGTTGGAGGAAGAGACTGGACTGAGCGCTAGCTGCTGGGAGCAGCTTGGCGAAGCTCATCTTTCAAATTCCGTCACGGACGAGTTTGCCGTCTGGTACGTTGCAAAGGGGCTCACACAGGGAGAGCATCATCCCGAAGGGACGGAGGAGCTACGATTAAGACGCGTCCCGTTCAGCCATGCGCTTGAGATGGTGCTCGCGGGCGAAATCACGGACGCGCTCAGCAGGCTGGCCATCACGCAGTATGAGCTACAGCTCAGAAGGCAGAAGTAGTTGGTTTCTTAGACACTAAAAGACCGCTACCCGCGAAGGGGTTGAGCGGTCTTTTAGTTGAAAACTTGACTGGTAGTCGTTAGCCCTTTAGGCAGCGCGACGGTCATCGGTACGACGGTCGTCCGAAGTCTCAGCGTAAACGCGACGACCGTTCAAAGCGTCGTCAATTATCTCGCGCACGGCTGAGATGTCTGGATTGACATCCATACGGTCGCACGCGCGCAGGTGACGCAGAATACCCTCGGTTGCGATTTCCAGAGCTGTGCCGTTCAGTTTAGAGAAACGGCGTGCCTGGATGTGGTCAATTCTCAGAATCCGCTCGTCTAGCGGCAAGTGCTTATCAAAGTTCACGTCTTCTCTGGCTCCTTCAATTCGACAGGCTGCGACCTAAGATTTAATCCCCTCAAGAGCGCAACCCGCGACTGGTTTCGTTTGGGTAGATATTAGATGTATTTGTAACTGCTTTGGATGCAAAAGTGTTGCATTTCCAAAGCTATTTTGTCTGTAAATAGACACACTTGCAGATTCGAAACCCCTCTATAGTGCGTCAATTGTGTCCGACAAAACGGGCCAGTATAGAGGAAGTCTTGGGAAAATGGAAGATAAATTTCAGGCCGCATCAACGGGGCTTGTTTGAGTGTTAATAACTTTAATCCGTGCTTTATTTAGACGTATCGAAGGCTGGAACGGCGAACGCCGTCTGAGTGTTCGGTTCCCTGATTTCGGGAGTCCGAATGCCCAGACGGCGAAAAAATGTACCGGGACAATTTTCCAGCTACTTCTTTGGAAGAATAGAGTCCTTCATGCCTTTGCCTACGCGGAATTTGAGCGTGGTCTTGGCAGGAATCTGAATGGTTTCTCCTGTCGCAGGGTTGCGCCCCTCGCGAGCCTTTCTCTCAGAGCGGACGAGTTTCCCGAAGCCGGGTAAAGCAAACTCTCCATTAGCTTTAACTTCGCTGCCGGCCAGATTCGCCAGCTCTTCGAAGAACTCTTTGACCTGTGCCCGCTTCAGTCCTGTCTTTTCCGCAAAGTGGTTGATGACCTCCGACTGTGTCATGCGCTTCTTTGATGCCGTCGCCATAGCGTGGTGTGATTACCTCCATGTGAATTTTCGGGGAAGATGGAAAAAGCTTTCGGGTGCAACATATATCACACCACAGGCCGCAAGTCTTCACAAAAATCGCCATTTTCGGCCATTTTGGAAGAAATTTTACCGCTTCAGGATTTGCAGGCCGCTAAAGGCAGGAAGATTCATTGACTAGAGGATGACGCGGGCTAAAGTAATAAAGGAGCAGCCCTCGTCAGTGCTGCTCCTTAAAAAGAGTCGGGGCGGAGAGACTCGAACTCCCGATATCTTGCTCCCAAAGCAAGCGCCATAGCCACTAGGCGACGCCCCGCTAACTCTGCGGCTCCACGCGGAGCCATGTAATCAAGCTTATTCTAGCCGCCTATTTGAAGAACGGTCAACCAGCCGCACCGAAAAGTTTCTCCAGAAAAGAGCGGGTTTCAGCCAGAGCGCGTGCGCGGTGGCTGATGACTTGTTTTATCTCCGATGACAACTCGCCAAAGCTCTGCTCGAACCCTTCCGGTATGAAGATTGGGTCATAGCCGAAGCCCAGCGAGCCCCTCGGGGCGTGAGCTATGCGCCCTTCGCAAGTCCCCGTAGCGATTTTGACTATGCGGCCCGCAGGGTCGGCCAGCGAAACGGCGCAGACAAAGCGTGCCCGCCGCTCAGAATCGCCCGTGCGCGCGAGTTCCAAGAGAAGAAGCTCCATGCGCTCTGCGTCCGTCGCTTGCTCTCCGGCGTAGCGCGCGGAGTAGACGCCGGGCGCTCCATTGAGCGCGTCAACCTCAAGGCCGGAATCGTCCGAGAGCGTCCATGAGCCAGTTTGCAGGGCATACGCGGCAGCCTTGATGGAAGCGTTTTCGGCAAACGTTCTGCCCGTCTCTTCAACCTCGGTCGAGGCGGGAAAGTCCGTCAGGCTTCGCAGGTTTATATTTAAATCGTGTAGGAGCTCGCGGACTTCTACCAGCTTGCCACGGTTGCGCGTGGCGATTACCAGTTCCTTCGTAGATATTTCGGTCATAGAAAGAGCGCGCGCGGGGCGCTTGCCGCTTAAAAAAATGTTCGGTCGCGCATAAATCTACATGAAAATTTTGCAAGCGGGAGCATGAAACGCTTAAAATCAAACAGGCAGGTCTTCTCGCCCAGCAGTCCTGCTTGCCCGAAGCCGCTTCGATTATGGAAGTCAATCTGGAAACGGGAAATCTTATCACGGAACAGGTCGCGCCGGACGAATTGGACGCGCCCTTCTTCTCTGCGCCTGAGCGAAGCCGGTCAGTAGAACTGGAAGACCATGAGGATGCGCGGCGGCTTGGCCTCTGGCTGCGTGCCATCAGCAGCTTCTTCAAGGTTCGCAATCATCCCTTCAACGAGACGGAGCAGGCGGAAGCGACCGCGCGCGATTGGTCGAATGAGTTGCGTATTGCGCGCCGCTCCTTACTGCAAAGCGCACAACTGGCGCTCAGCTTGAGCGCGCCTCAGAGCGTCGCACAGGATTCCATTACATTAGGAGCTACGGTTGATGCTGACTTGCCCGATTCGCTGGGGTCGGCAGAAGCTCCGTCCCTATCGCGGTCGAATGAACCGACTCTACAGCTTGCCGAGTCACTGACGAACCTCTGCGCTATGTGCGACTCGATGCTGGAGGCGGGGGCCGTAAGCTTTCACTCGTGGTCTAATCTGGGCAGGATGGCGGCGCAGGAGTTGGAGCGCTCCGCAGGCGCGCAGAAGCTGATGCGCGCCTCCGATTACTACAGCGCAGCCGGTTTGCAGGCGCAGCTTCTCAACATCACGCGCGACAGACAAGCGCCAGCCGCTCAGGGCGCAGACCTGCTTATCATCTTTACCAGCCTTGCACGCATGCTTCAGAGGCTACGGTTCATAGAAAGCGTGCTCAGGCGCGACCAGCCGCTCAAATTCCTGCTTCCAATCTTCACGCTTCTGCACGAAGAGGCGCGCACGCTGCTTGAGTTCATAGAGACGCGCGCCATGCGTACCGAAGGGATGGACGAGGCCCTGTTCGACACTCTGGACGGGACGAACTACGCAATCTCCATGGAGTTGAGAAAGGTCTTCGCGCACGAGCTTGTAGGCCTGAGCGATTTGCGCCAGCCGACTGCCATCTACGCGAAGGTGGAGAACGCTTACGGTCTTTTGCGAGACTGTTTCCAGCAGTCAACGGTCGCGCTCGCGCAGCTTTTCGACCCCGGCCTTGAAGGCGCGCATCTCTTCGACACCTTTCAGACGAAGCTTCAGCAATCGCTCGCCCTTAGAAGAGACTTGTGGACGCTGCTGCTTTTAGTCAGGCGCGCAGAGCGTGAGCGAGACCAACGCCCTGTCGCTCCCCTGCTGGAGCGTCTTGCCGAATTCAGAGAGGGCAGCCTGCGTTACCTTATGTATAAGGATTGGGAGGCGTGCGAGCGCTTCATGGAGGAGGTAGGAGCGGCGCGCGGGGCCGTGGAGCTTTCGCCCGTGCTTCATCGCTTCGGCGCTTATCTTGAGACGCTGCACGGGCAGGTGAACATGCGCGCAGTCCTTGCCAGTCATCCCTTTGAATATCCGGAGCTGGACGCGCAGGAAAGATGAAGACCATCTCCGACGAGATTGAATCCGTTCTCTCCGATTCCAGCAATCTTGAGGGCGGGCATGCTGCGCGCGTGATGTTGCCTGAATCGCCAGAGGAAGTGGCGGAAATCCTGCGCGCGGCCTCTTTGGAACAGACGCCCGTTACGGTTTCGGGAGCGGGCACGGGAATCGTAGGCGGCCGCGTGCCCTTTGGCGGGATGGTGCTTGCGACCGACAGGCTGAATCGAATTAAAGAGATTAGCCGGGACGCGGCTGGCGGGCGCGCAGTGGCTGAAGCCGGTGTCATGCTCTCGGAGTTTCAGCGAAGCGTAGAGGCAGAGGGGCTGCTTTATCCGCCTGACCCGACGGAGCGTAGTTGCTATCTGGGCGGAAGCGTCGCCACGAACGCTTCGGGCGCGCGCACCTTCAAATACGGCCCCACGCGCAACTACATCAGCCGCCTTAAAATCGCTCTGGCAACAGGCGAACTGCTGGACATCGCGCGCGGAGAACTCCGCGCCGACGCGGGCGGCCATTTAGACATTCCTTTATCAACGGGCCGCAGGATTGAGGCGCGTCTTCCTTCTTACAGAATGCCGCAGACGCGCAAGCACGCGTCGGGTTACTTCGTCGCGGAAGGGATGGATGCGATAGACCTCTTCATAGGAAGCGAGGGCACGCTCGGCGTCATCACGGAGGTCGAAGCGAGACTTCTCCCTGTGCCTGAAAATGTGCTGAGCGGCGTTGCTTTCTTCGAGACGGAGGAGAATCTGCTGGCCTTTGTGCTGGAGGCGCGCGAGGCGTCGCTCGCAACGCGTGACAAAGGCGAGCAGGGAATAGATGCGCGCGCTCTTGAATATTTCGATGACGAATCGCTCGGCTTTCTTCGCTCGAAATTCAGTCAGATACCCGAGAAAGCGAGCGGCGGCGCAATCTTTTTCGAGCAGGAGACGACCTCCGACACGGAAGATGAGCTGATGAGCGACTGGCTTCAGCTTCTTGAGCGGCACGACGCGCTTCTGGACGACTCTTGGTTTGCCGTCGAAGAAAAGGGTCGCGCACGGCTCAGGAAGTTTCGCCATCAACTGCCCGTGCTGGTGAACGAGTGGCTGGCGCGTCACGGCCAGCGCAAAGTCTCTACGGACATGGCCGTGCCGGACGAAGAGTTCCGGTCTATGCTTCGCTTTTATAAAGAGAGTCTGGCGGAGAGTCGTCTACAGTACGTCATCTTCGGGCACATAGGCGACAATCACGTACACGTCAACATCATGCCGCGCGATGACGGAGAGGCTCAGGCGGCGCGCGAAATCTACCTGCGTTTTGTGAAGCGCGCCGTGAGTCGTGGCGGCACAATCTCTGCGGAGCACGGCATAGGAAAGCTCAAGCGCGACTACCTCGGCCTTCTCTACACGCAAGAGAACCTGCGCGAGATGGCCGCGCTGAAAAGAGCCTTTGACCCGGCCTGCATACTCGGTCGCGGCAACATTTTTTCGGAAGAACTTCTAGAGCAGTGACAAGCGAAGAGTGACAGGTGAAAAGCCGGAAAAAGCTTGCTCTCTAACCCGTCGCTCGCCGCTTGTCACTCATCACTCTCTTTATGTTTCGATTCACCACAGCCGGAGAGTCGCATGGGCGCGCGCTTGTAGCCATAGTGGAAGGCTTGCCTGCGGGCTTGCCTGTTGACGTGTCGGAGATTAACAGGGAGTTGTGGCGGCGACAGCAGGGCTACGGTCGCGGCGGTCGAATGAAGATAGAGCGCGACGAGGCGCAGATTTTAAGCGGCGTGCGACACGGGCTGACGCTGGGCTCGCCCGTCGCGTTGATGATTGAGAATAAGGATTGGGCCAACTGGACTGAGGTGATGGCTGCGGAGCCGGTTCAGCTTGCTGAAGAGAAGGCCCGCCGTCTGAAGCGTCCGAGGCCCGGACATGCAGACCTGGCGGGCGGGCAGAAATTCGGCGCGCGTGATTTGAGAGACATTCTTGAGAGGGCCAGCGCGCGAGAAACGGCCGCGCGTGTGGCCTGCGGCGCTCTGGCCAAACAGCTTCTCAGCCGCTTTGACCTAGAGATACGAAGCCACGTCATACAACTCGGCGGCATTCCCGAACGGCCTCTTGAAATATCTTGGGAGGGGATTGCCGCCATCCCCGAAGATTCTCAGCTTCGCTGCGCCGACCACGAAGCGGAGGCGCGCATGATTGAGCTGATTGATGAAGCGCGTCGTGACGGCAACACGCTGGGAGGAATTTTCGAGACGGTGGCGCGCGGAGTCGTTCCCGGCCTTGGCTCGCACACCTCTTGGGGCGAGAAGCTGGACGGGCGGCTGGCTCAAGCCCTGATGTCTATTCCGGCGGTCAAGGCCGTCTCTATAGGCGCGGGGATTGAAGCGAGCGGGCAGCGCGGCTCAGAGGTTCACGACGAGATTAATTATGATGCTTCGGCGCAAAAGTTCGGGCGCGCTACGAACCGCGCCGGGGGGCTTGAAGGCGGGATTACAAACGGCGAAGAGCTGCGGCTGCGCGGGTTTCTCAAGCCCATCTCGACGCTTCGCCGCGCGCTCCGCTCCGTGGATATAGAGACGAAAAAAGAGGAATCGGCTTCCTTCGAGCGCTCGGACATAACGGCTGTTCCGGCTGCGGGCGTAATTGCGGAGGCTATGGTCGCGCTCACCCTTGCTCAGGCCATGCGCGAAAAGTTCGGCGGCGATTCGCTCGCGGAGATGCGGCGCAACTTTGACGGCTACTGCGGGCAGCTTCGCGGCTATTGAAGGCTTTGGCAACGAAAGGGCCCGCTCATGCTTCAAATCCTGTCCACTGGCGCTGAAGGCTCTGTTTAGCGTAGAATTTAGGGTGAGCCGGGAGCTTTCAAGGGCTCTAAAAAGAGAGCGTTCTGGATTAGAAGGAAGAAAAGAATGGCATTGCTGGAGATTGTTAAGTGGCCTGCGACCGTTTTGGAGACGCCGGGCGAGCATGTGACGGACTTTGACGACGAGCTTAAGAAACTCGTCAGCGACATGTTCGAAACCATGTATCACGCGCCGGGCGTAGGACTGGCCGCGCCGCAGGTGGGAATCTCCAAGCGGCTCTTCGTCATGGACTGTTCGGGCGGGCGCGACCCAAAGCAGCGCGTAGCTCTCATCAACCCCGAAATCCTGGCAGTCGAAGGCGAGCAGAGCGGCGAAGAGGGCTGCCTGTCGTTCCCCGGCATCTTCTTTGCCGTGAAGAGAAGCCTGCGGGCCGTAGTGCGCGCACAGGACGTCAACGGCGAGGTCTTCGAGATAGACGGGATGGAACTGACGGCGCGCTGCATGCTCCACGAGACGGATCACTGCGACGGCATAGTCTTTATAGACAAGACCACGCCCTTAAAGCGTGAGATGGCCAAGCGCAAGATTAGAAAGCTACAGAAATCGGGCCAGTGGATTTAAGTCCCCGGCCCCGGGCCGAAGAGTTTTCAGACAAATTGCGGTCGCCGCCCTCTTGAGAGGCGAGCGACCGCTTCTGCTTTTGTGATAAGCTGTCATTAATCAGCAGTCAGCAATCAGCAGACAGCCATCAGCTAAAACGGTGTGCCTGAAATCACCGCCCGCGAGGAGAACTCTTAAAGCTGAATGCTGATGGCTGTCTGCTGATTGCCGACTGCCTAAATTCAAGGAGTGTTTATGGTGAGCGAATTTCGTAATGAGCCGTTTACGGATTTTTCCAAAGAAGAGAACGCGAGCGCGATACGCGAAGCGATTGAGAAGGTCAGGGGCGAGCTTGGCCGCGACTATCCGCTAGTCATAGGCGGCGAGCGCGTCATGACGGGCCGCACCTTTGAGAGCCTCAACCCGGCCAGCAAGACGCAGGTCGTAGGCCGCTTCCAGAAGGCTACGGAAGAGCTTGCGCGTCTCGCCGTTGAGAAGGCAAACGAGACTTTTCAGACATGGCGCAATGTCCCGGCGCACGAGCGCGCAGAGCTTCTGTTTCGCGTAGCCACCCTGCTTCGCCAGCGCAAGCACGAGATGTCCGCATGGATGATTTTCGAGGTCGGCAAGACGTGGGCCGAAGCCGACGGCGACACAGCCGAAGCTATAGACTTCTGCGAGTTCTACGCGCGCGAGATGCTGCGCTACGCAGGCGAGCAGCCGCTCGTACACATTCAGGGCGAAGACAACCACCTGACTTACATCCCGCTCGGCGTGGGCGTGGTGATTCCCCCTTGGAATTTCCCGCTAGCCATCATGGCCGGTATGACCGTCGCGTCCGTAGTCACGGGCAACACCGTCGTCCTTAAGCCCTCTTCGGACGCTCCGACTATCGCTTACAAGTTCTTCGAGCTATTGGAAGAGGCAGGGATGCCCGCAGGCGTAGTCAACTTCACGACCGGCTCCGGCGCGGAAGTAGGCGACGTGATTGTTGACCATCCTCTGACTCGTTACGTGGCCTTCACCGGCTCCAAAGAGATTGGTCTTCGTATCAACGAGCGCGCGGCCAAAGTTCACGAAGGCCAAATCTGGATTAAGCGCGTCGTCGCGGAGATGGGCGGCAAAGACGCCATCATTGTAGACAAGGACACAGACTTGGACGATGCCGCGACCGGCGTGGTGCAGTCCGCGTTCGGCTTTCAGGGACAGAAATGCTCGGCCTGCTCGCGCGCCATCATACACGCTGACATCTACGAGCCCATGCTTGAGAGAATCGCGGAGCGCACGGCGAAGATTAAGGTGGGCGACCCGACAGACCCTTCTTCGAACATGTCTGCTGTCATCAACCATAAGGCCTTCAAGACCATAAGCGAGTACATAGAGAAGGGACAGGCTGACGGCGGACGGCTCATCGCGGGCGGCGGCTCCGACGGCGAGCAGGGTTACTTCATAGAGCCGACTGTTATCGCTGACGTTAAGCCCGGCGACCGCATCGAGCAGGAAGAGATTTTCGGCCCCGTGCTGGCCGTGATTCGCGCGCGGGATTATGACGAAGCGCTGCGGATTGCCAACGATACGGAGTACGGATTGACCGGCGCTGTCTACACCAACGACCCTGAGAAGATAGAACGCGCGCTCAGGGAGTTTCACGTGGGCAACCTCTACATCAATCGCAAGTGTACGGGCGCGCTCGTGGGCGTTCATCCCTTCGGCGGCTTCAACATGTCTGGCACGGATTCCAAGGCGGGCGGGCGCGATTACCTCGCGCTCTTCATGCAGGCCAAAGTCTCTTCAGCGAAAATCATGGCCGACCAGCAGACCAAGGCGGAAAAGCGCGCGGCCATCTAAAGCAGTTCTCAAAACAGTAAGGGGCGGAGAGCAAACTCCCGCCCCTGCTTTTATACTTTCCTTTGAGGAGTAGCCCGGAATGAATCTCAGACGAGCGCTTTTGATTGCGTTCTTTGTCTTTATCGTCGCTTCACTTTTTTCGTTTGCCGGTGTGGCGGAAAGGGCCGGGGCCAACGGCGTGACGCCCCAGCAGAGGACTGTCGTCTTCGCTGTCTTCGGCGCAAGCGGTCAACTGTCCGCTAGGATGGAGCCGATTCTCCTGCTGGAAGGCGGCCAGTACAAGGAGCCTGTCTCAGGCGGCTCGGATGGCGAAGAAATCAAGCGCTTCTCCACTGAGCATTATAAGCCGGGCCGAAAGTACCGGCTGCTCTTCGGCGGGGCCGAAGCCGGGACGGCTACCATCAAAAAATCAACCGGGGACGAAGAATGCTTTCGCACGGGTGCGGATATTACCTTGCAGACCGATGCGAGGCTGAATAGGAACGTGATGGCGCTCGCTACGGATTCAAGCAGCCTTGGGCAGGCTGCTGCCGAGCGCTCCCGCCGCACACCCACGACGCTTGAGCGCACGCAGGCCATAGAGCTTGCCCGCTCGACCTTCAAGCAGAAGGGGGTCGCCGCCGCTCTGCTTCCGGCTGTGGAGGTCGTTAACCTGACGGCCGTTGACCTTGACCGCGACGGAAAGTTCGAGCTGGTCGGAAGCTTCGTAGCCAGCAAGCGCACGCGCAGGCAGGAGCGATACGTGCTCTTTATGCTGGCCGTGCCGGACGGCGCTGGCTACCGCGCGGCTGTCTCGAATTATTCAAAGTTCGGAGAAGCGGACATCATGTCCGGCTCTACAATCACCACCATCAACGAAGGCACCTACGTAGAAAAGCTGGTCGAGCATCTAGACCTAGACGGCGACCGCACGAGCGAGCTTGTGACCATCGCTGAAGGGCTTGAGGGCGTCACCTACTATGTCTACAAAAGACAGGGCGGCGCGTGGAACAAAGTCTACGAGTTCGGCAACTATCGCTGCGCCTTTTAAGACAGGGGCGACGGGTGTCAGGTAACGGGTTACGGGTAAAAGAAAGAGAGCTTGATTTTCTTTCCCCGGCACCCGTCGCCTGACACCCGTCACCCATTTTTCTCTATGCGTTTGATTTTCATGGGAACGCCGGATGCCGCAGTGCCTACCTTGAGGCGTTGTCTTGAGGACGGTCATGAGGTGGCGGCTGTGTGGACGCAGCCCGACCGGCCGGCTGGCCGTGGCAACCGGCTGCACCAGCCGCCCGTCAAAGAGTTCGCCCTACGGAACGGCCTGACTGTTCACCAGCCCGCGAAGATAAGAACGGCGGAGGCGCTCGCGGAGTTCTCTTCCTGTAAAGCGGATGCGGCTGTCGTAGTTGCTTACGGCCGCATTCTTCCGCCGCCCTTCCTCGACGCGCCTGCCCGTGGATGCATCAACGTGCATTTCTCTCTGCTCCCCTTTTATCGCGGCGCTGCTCCCGTCAACTGGGCCATAGCGCGTGGCGAAACCCGCACCGGCGTCACGACTATGCAGATGGACGAAGGGCTGGACACGGGCTCCATTCTGCTTCAGCGCGAAGAGAGAATCCTTGAGACGGAGACTGCGCCCGAGCTTATGATTAGGCTCTCAGAGTTGGGCGCGGAGCTTTTGAGTGAGACGCTTCGCCGTCTTGACGAGATTGAGCCGCGAGCGCAGGACGAAGAGAAGGCCACGTTTGCTCCCATGCTCAAGCGTGAAGACGGCCTCATTGACTGGGCTCTGGACGCCTCGCAGCTTGAGCGGCGCGTGCGCGGCTTTCAACCGTGGCCGAATGCTTTCACAAGCTATCACTCTCGGCGTCTGGTCATCTGGCGCGCGGAGGCACACGATGATGAAGGACGCGCTGCCTGCGGGGAGATAGTTGAGGCTCAGGGCGACGAGCTTCGCGTAGCTTGCGGCGATGGCACGGCCCTGCGTCTTCTTGAAGTTCAGCCGGAAGGGAAGCGGCGCATGGCTGTCAGAGATTTTCTGAACGGAGCGCACGTGAGCGCGGGCGAGAGGCTCGGATGAATGCGGGCCAGGGGGGCGCGAAAGAAGGTCGAGCCGGAAAGCCATCCGGCGCGCGAAAGGTTTCGCCTGCCCGGCTGACCGCCTTTGAAATCCTGCGGCGCGTTGAAGAAGAGGATGCTTACGCGTCCGTGCTTCTGGCCTCGCACGAGGCAGGGCTTCGAGCGGAAGACCGCGCCCTCTCTTACGAGATTGTGCTGGGCGTCCTGCGCTGGCGGCTCTGGCTGGACTGTCTGATAGAGCATTACACGGGCAGGAGCGCAGGGAAGCTGGATGCTCCCGTGCTTATCACGCTCCGCATGGGGCTTTACCAGCTACGCTTTCTCTCGCGCATCCCGCCTTCAGCCGTAGTCAACGAGGCCGTCAACCTTGCGCACATGAGGCGCGTGCGCTCAGCCGCGCCTCTGATAAATGCCGCGCTCAGAAGGGCCGCGCGCGAGCCCGGCTACGACCCTTCGGCAGAGATTCAAGACCCGTTTGAAAGAGTCGCCGTCAAGTGCTCTCATCCCGTGTGGCTCATAAGGCGCTGGGCGAATTCTCTCGGGCTGGAAGAGACGGAGAAGTTTGCGGAGGCCAACAACCTCGCGCCGCCCGTGGCCTTTCGCATCTCTCAGAGCGGCGAAGACGGCGAAGCTGTGCTGGAAGAGTTGCGGGCTGCGGGCGCGCAGGTCGAAGCCTCCGGGATTGCGCCCGGAGCATGGCGAATAAGCGGGGCTTCCGGGTTGGTTCGCGGCATGGCGCAGAAGGGGCGCATCTATCTTCAGGACGAGGCATCGCAGTTGGTGGCGCACGCGCTGGGCGCGCAAAAGGGAGAGCGTGTGCTGGACGCCTGCGCCGCGCCCGGCAGCAAGACCACTCACATAGCGGGGCTTGCGAAGGACGGGGCGCTGGTCGTGGCCGGGGATTTTCATCGCCACCGCCTGAACGCGCTCAGGGAGGCTTGCGAGCGCCAGCATCTTAAGAGCGTGCGGGCGATTGTGCATGATGCCGGGCGCTCTCTGCCTTTTGCTCCTGAGACTTTTGACAGGGCGCTGGTGGACGCGCCGTGTACGGGAACCGGCACGCTCAGGCGCAACCCTGAAATCAGGTGGCGCATCAGAGCAGAGGACATACAAGCGCTGCAAGCGGTGCAATTGCGCATTTTACGGAATACCGCGAGGGCCGTGAGGCCGGGAGGCCGCCTGATTTATTCGACCTGCTCGGTGGAGCCGGAAGAGAACGAGCAGGTGGTGGTACAATTTCTTGAGGCCGAGAGCGGGTGGAGGCGTTTGAGCGTCAACGTGACTGGCTCTCTGAGACACGAAGACGGCTCGGCTCGCGTCTGGCCGCACAGGGACGGGGCCGACGGCTTCTACATTGCGGCACTTGAGCGAGTATGACGGGCCGCGCTGGAGCTTGCGTCCGTCTTTTGCGGCTTGCTGAGTGAAACGTGCGGGTGTTAGACTGCACGGTCTTAATGCGTCAACCCGACGCGCTCGCGCAAGCTCCCCGGCGCGTGACAGGCGGGAAATCCCGAAAGGCAAACGAGATAGGTTGTGAGTTTATTCAGGCGGGCCTGGTCGGCCTTCGGCAGGCTTGGAATTATTATCGCCATCGCTCTGGCTTTCATCTTCGGCATGACGGGCACGGTTTATCTGAGCCTGCGAAGCCCGGAAGTCAAAGTGCCGAACATCCTTGGCAAGGATAGGCAGGCCGCCGAAGATGAGCTGACGCGCGCTGGCCTGAACATGCGCGTCCGCGCCACGCGCTACAGCGCAGAAGTAAAACCCGACTCGGTTCTGCTTCAACTGCCGCACCCGGACGAAGTCGTCAAGACCGGCCAGACCGTAGCCGTTGACATCAGCCGCGCGCAGGCCAAAGAGGGCGAAGTCTCCACCAGCGTCGCCAATCAGACCGAAGAGAAAAAGCAGGAATCGGAAGAGAATAAAGAGGACGGCAACCAGAACGAGACGCAACCCGGCGCGGCCAATAATCAGAACGCGAACCAGAATCAGAACAACCGCAACAAGAATAAGAACAAGAACGCCAATAACAGCAATAATCGAAACGCGAATAACGCTAATAATCGTAACGGAAACGCCAATCGCCCGGCGGTGAACGCCAACAATCGAAACGCGCCCGTCACGGCGAACAACAGCAATCGCACAGGCAACAACTCGAACGCCAACAGGCGACCGCCTGTCACTACGCCGCCCTTTAATCCGGGCAGCAACACGCGACCCTGAGAAGAGTCTAGAGAGTCCGGAGAGTCTAGAGAGTCTATAGAGAAGAACGCTTCTTGACTCTACAGACTCTACAGACTCTACAGACTCTCCGGACTCTTAAGAATGGTTGAGATTGCCCCTTCAATCCTTTCTGCCGACTTTGCGCGGCTGGGCGAAGAGATAAGCGCCGTAGAGCGTGGCGGCGCAAGTGTGGTTCACGTGGACGTGATGGACGGCCATTTCGTGCCGAACATCACGGTCGGGCTGCCCGTGGTCAAAGCCGTGTCGCGGGCCACGCGCCTGACCGTGGACGCGCATCTGATGATTGAAGAGCCCGGTCGCTACGCTGAGCAGTTCGTGGAAGCGGGCGCACAGATGGTTTCCGTCCACGTTGAGATTGACCCGCACATCAACCGGACGCTCTCGGCAATAAAATCTAAAGGCGCGATGGCCGGGGTGGCCATCAATCCCGCGACTCCGCTTGTCTCTTTAGAAGAGGCTCTGCCTTTCGCTGACTTCGTGTTGCTGATGTCAGTCAATCCGGGCTTCGGCGGGCAAAAATTTATAAGGACTTCGCTCGATAAGCTGCGGCGGCTGCGTGCCATGATTGACGAGCGCCGCCTTGCGACGCGAATAGAAATTGACGGCGGCATAGACCGCTCGAATATTACGGATGTGGTTGCCGCCGGGGCCGAAATCATCGTCGCCGGTTCAGCCGTCTTCAACACACCAGACCCGGCTCAGGCCGTGCGCGAACTGCGCGAAGCCACAGTCGAATGGGTCTGAAATGCAGTGACAAGTGAAGAGTGACGAGTGACAAGATAAAAGCTCTTCTTCTTGCTAGTCACTTGTCACTTAGCACTCATCACTGTTTTTGGAGGTTTTATTAATGTACAGACGCCTTGTCGCATCGGTCGCTATCTGCGCGATACTTTTTATGTCGGTTTCCGCTCCCGTCTCAGTGTTGGGGCAGCAGAGCGGTACGCAGCAGGCGGGCAGCGACGCCACGCCCAATCAGCGTTTAGAGGTACTGCGCTCGCGCCTTGACGCGATGCGACGCTCTTTGAACGGTGCCCTCGCGGGCTTTAACGCTCAGGACAAGAGTGAAAAGACGGCCGACGACCCGCGCGAACGTCTTCGCGGCATGGAGAAAGAGGCCGGCTCCATTCTGAGCGAGGTCAACAATACAATCGCCAAGCTGCAACGCTCCGAAAGAGTCGAGACGGAACAGATTGAGAAGCTTGAAACCTCTACAAACGACTTGGAGACGCGCGTACAGACGGCCCTGCGCGAGACGGCAACCCAGCGCAGCAATGCTGGCACCGAGACGGGAATCAGAAGGGGTAAGAAGAAGAAGAGATTCCTTCTCTTCGGCGGCGGCGATGACGATAAGTACGAAGAGCTGACTTCTACGATTGCCCCCGGACGCGACCGTGTGCTCTTCGAAGAGGCCGCGCACGAGGTTCGTAAAGGCCGCTTCGAAACCGGTCGTTATCTCTTCAGCACTATTATCACGGCCTACCCGGATTCGCAGTATCTGCCCATGGCCAAGCTTGCCATAGCCGACTCTTTCTATCTGGAAGGCACAACTTCGGCGCTCATACAGGCTGCGGCTTCGTATCAGGACTGGCTGACCTTCTTCCCGACTCACCCGCTCTCGGACGACGCCATGCTCAAGGTCGCTGAAAGCGAGATGCGTCAGATGGGCCTGTCTGACCGCGACGTGTCGCACGCGCGAAAGGCAGAGCAGCGACTCAAGGCTCTCTTGCAGCAGTTCCCGAACACGAACCTACGCACGGACGTTGAGCTTCGCTTGCGCGAGGTGCAGGACAATCTGGCCATGCACAATCTTCAGATTGCGCGCTTCTATTTGGACGCTCGCTACAAGGGCGGCAAGGGCGGCTTGAAGGGTGCGCAGTCGCGCCTGCGCGAGATAGTCGAAAAGTATCCGAACTTCACATGGATGGCGGAAGTGCTTTTCCGCTACGGCTACACGTACCAGCAGGAGGAGGAGACGGACGAGGCCGCCAAGTATTACCAGCGCATCGTGCGCGATTTCCCCAACAGCGAGTATGCCGAAAAGGCCAAGGAGCAGTTGCAGATTATAGGCGCGCCGATTCCTGACCCCGACCCCATCAAGAGCAAGATTCCTGAGCCCGAGAAGCCGGGCATGGTCGCAAAGCTTTTGACGGAAGTCACGGGCTACGCCAACGTCACGGTTGATAAGAACGGCGTTCTCATCAGCAAGGACAAGGAAAAGGGCGACCTTCTCGATCAGGTCATAGCGAATCAGGGCTCGCTCCCGGACAGCTCTATACCCGTGACCGCGCCCCTCAATCGTCGCGCCCCGGCACAGGCGAGGCCAGCGCCCGCTTCGGGGCAGGGCGGAGTCAGTCTGACGCCGCAGCAGTCCGGCAATCCGACTTCGACTCCTCCGACGACGACTACTGCGCCTGCGAGCACTACAACAGGCACAAGGCCGTAAGCGATAGAGAGACGCTTCGTAAAAGCTGAGTAGGCTTTTACGAACGCCGGAGCAATCCAAAGCCCCGTGCTTCCCAATGGAAGAGCGCGGGGCTTTGCTTTTATTGTCGGTGGCGCTGTTGGCCTTGTTCGCCCGCCGGATGTTAGAATTTCCACATAGCATTTTTGATAAAGCCGAAAACCCGGACGCCGAATGTGAAGGCGTCCGTCTAAAGCGGGAGCCGATGGAGAGTCGAACTCAAATATCACAGAGCACGCAGAACGAGCTGGTGCGCCGTCACAGGCTGGCGGCTACGGTCACGCGCGCTTTTTTAGTCTTAACGGTCGCGCTGATTGCGGTGGCCTTCACGGGTCGCGCTCCAAGGGTGGGAAGCGGCAATCCGGACTCCATGCTGGTGGGCTTCTTACGCATCAGCATCGTCGTGCTGGGCATAGGAGCCGTCACGCTGCGTCGAACAAGGTTCGCGGCCATGCGCTTGCAGGACATAGCCGCGCTGCGCGGAATCTCCGGCATGCTCGCAACTTTGCAGAACACCACCGTTCAGGTAGCAGCGCTTGGAGGATTAATCTCCATCCTTGGCTTCTTTCTGATGATGCTGACGGTTGACCCGTCGAACATGGTCTTTATAGGGATAGCTGCGCTGGCGGTTCTCATCTACTGCTACCCGAGGCGGGCCGCGTGGCAAAGGGTCGTACACGGAATTCAACAGTCGGGCGATGCTAACGACACGCCCGCGAAAGGCAGGGTCGCTTGAAAAGTTTTTCCAAAGCTCTCGCAGCCGCGCTTCTGGCTCTTTTAGCGGCAGGTTCTTTACATCTGGTTAGCGCGCAAAGCGACTCGACTATGCCGCCTCCAAGGCCCATGCCTACACCCACTCCGGGCAACGCTCTGGCCGGGTCTTCGCAAACGAATCAGCCGACTACCGGAAAGGCTTTAACCGGCCGGGAAAGGCGTGCTGCGGCCTACGCGAAGCTGATGGAAGGCCAGCGATTTTTGGCTACCATCACGCGCTCGAACGTGGACGCGAACCTGCGCCGCGCCAAGCTGGCTTTTCAGGAATCAACTCAGCTAGACCCGACGCTGGCGGAAGCTCACACGGCGCTGGCATGGGCCGCCTTCTATTATCCGCCTTACGATTTTGAAGAGGCTGAGCGTCAGGCCACGCTCGCCGTGGGCGTCAACCGCGACAACTTCGGCGCGCACCGCATACTGTCACGCACCTTTGTCATCAAGAGCGGCCTGCGCGAAGGGAAGCTCGTTCCACCCATGGTTGAAAAGGCCATAGCGTCACTGCGCGAGCTCGTGCGCCTCAATCCCAACGACGCGGAAGGCTGGGCTCTTCTGGGCGAGTACTATTTCGCCACAGACCGCACGAACGAAGCCATTGAAGCGTGGACGAAATGGTCAGCCGCTCCGGGGTCGCTTGAGCCGCGCTTTTATCAAGCGGTCACGAACGGTCGTGAGCTGTCGCCTGAATCTGCGGCAGCGCGGCTGAGTCAGGCGTACATGCGCGCGGGTCGTTACAAGGAGGCGACCGAGGCCATACGACGCGCGCTCTATCTTGAGCCGGACAACAAAGAGTATCTGGATATTCTGAGCCAGTCGCTCGCGGCGGGCGGCACGGGCGATGCTGCCGCCATCAGCGAGCTGAAGCGCATATCGGACGCCAGCCCGTCGAATCTGACGGCCCTGCGAGCGCTCGCACGCGCACAGGCCCGCGCCGGTCGCATAGACGACGCTGCCGCGACACTGCGCGCCGGTCTGCTGCGAAAGGGAATCAGCGCAGAAGAGCGCGTGCAGCTTCGCGTAGAGCTTGCGACGACTCTCTCGGACGCGGAGCGCTACAATGATGCGGCCGCCGTCTATGAAGAGATGCTGAAGGATCGCGGCCTCTCAGACCAGCCTCTGACAGATGAAGAGGAACGTGAGATGGCTACGGAAATCTTTCAGCGCATAGTCAACCTGCAAAAGAGCGCGGGCCGTTCCAGCGATGCCGTCGCCACTATTAACCGCATGCGGCGCGTGATGGGCAGCGAAGACCCTACGCCGGACTTTATCTACATAGATTTGCTGCGTAACGAAGGGAAGTGGCGCGAAGCTTTGCAGGCCATATATGCTGCCAAGAAGAACTTCCCGACTCAGGGGGAGTTTATAAGTCTGGAAGCACAGACGCTCACAGACCTCGGGCGGGTGGATGAAGCGGTCACGCTGCTGCGCGCTCAACTCAAAGGCTCGGCGCAGGACTTCAACACTCACCTGAACATCTCGAACCTCTACACGCAGGCGGGTCGCGGGCGCGAGGCCGTAGAGGCGGCGCGTAAAGCATTGGAGATGGTTCCGCAGGGACAGCCGCAGTTCCTGAACGCGGCCCTTCTGACGCTGGCTTCGGCGCAGGAGCGCGCGGGCGACATGAAGGGCTCGGAGGCATCCATTCGCCGCGTGCTGGAAAAGGAGCCGGACAACGCGACCGCGCTTAACAACCTCGGCTACTTTCTGGTGGAGCGCAACGAGCGATTGACGGAAGCGCTCGAAATGATTCAACGCGCCGTGCGCGCAGAGCCTACGAACTCCTCTTTTCTGGACAGCCTTGGCTGGGCCTATTTCAAGCTGGGCAAGCTGGACGAGGCCGAGCGCAATCTGAAGGAGGCTGCGCGGCGCGACCCCACCTCTTCCACCATTCAAGAGCATCTGGGCGATGTCTTTCAGAAGCAGGGCAAGGCGACGGAAGCCCGCGCCGCGTGGCAAAAGGCTCTGACGCTCTCTACGAACGCCGACGAGACGGCCAGAATAAAAGCCAAGCTGGATGGTAAAAGTAAATAATAGCTCTTCAGCCTGAAGTTTATCTGGTGAAATTCAATTCCGTGCCTACGGGATGCGTGGAGCAATGAAATCGCAAGAATCCAGGCGATAAATTTCGTTGACAAGGCGGCGCGTGATTGTGTCTAATTTAATTGCTCACCCTGTTCTGCTCGCGCAGAGCGCCGAGTGAGCTTTGGTTCTTTTGTCAATTTAAGTCTCGATAAAGGCAAACCTGCTGCGAGGCAGGGACGCAAAGCCGTGAATCTCTGGACAGAAAGGGGAAGCGATTCCTATCTCTGTCAGAGATTGTCTGGTTGCCGAAGGCAGAAGAAAGCTCTCAAAGCTTTACAGTAACTTCAGCAGACCTTTCTTCCCGACGCAGCCAAACAAGCCACAAGCGTTACAACCTTTATACGTATCTCAAGGCCGGAGAGCCGGGCGAATCTACGCGCCCTTTCTCTCAGGCAATGGGTAAGCTGCGAGTTCTGATTTTAAGAACGCCGAAGCAGCGAGCCGTCACCGATTAAAGGCACTCCCGCAGCGATGCGGGTTCGCAAAGCCAGGAGTCTCTCCCCCCAGGAGATAGTCCGGCTACCGAAGTGAGGTTCAAGCAATGAGGAGCAGACGAATTGCGGTAAGCCGCAAGACACAATCATCTTTTCAATCCTACACACTCAGGATTTTCACTCTCGCACTCGTAACTCTGGCAACAGCTATAGCCGCACACGCTCAGACGACAAGGCAGCCCAAGCCCGTCCCGCGACTTGTAAGCTCGTCCAGACAGGTCGTAACTCAAGCGCCAAGACCGCGCCTGATAGCTTCCATTCCAATGTCGCAGATTCCGGACACGAGCAGGGTTGCGGACACGCGCAGGAGTTCATCCAGTCCCGTCGTAAGCTACACGGGCGCAGCAAGCTTTGCGGGCGCATCCGGCCTTGAGAGACGCGCTTTCGAGCTTATCAACGCGGCGCGTCGTCAGCGCGGCGAATCGCCTCTACAGTGGGACGCGGAGTTGTCACAGCTTGCGCGCCAGCACTCGCTCAGCATGGCTCGTTCCGGCGCATTGGGGCACACCGGGCCTGACGGGCGAGGCATGGCCGAGCGCGCACGCGACATGGGCATTCGCGGCTGGCAGGTTCTGGGCGAAAACGTGGCCTTCAATCAAGGCTTCGATGACCCGAGCGCCTTCGCCGTGGAGCGATGGATGGGCTCTTCAAAGCACCGCGCGAACATTCTCAACCGGCAGTTCACGCGCACCGGCATTGGTGTTGCGCGTGCGGCTGATGGTAGCATCTATTTCACGCAAGTCTTCGTGAACTGAAATAGACCGCTTCCTGAATTCAAAATCATAAAGGGGCGGTCGGCGCTTTTTATCAACGAGGGAAAGGCTGGCCGTCCCTAAGTGTCTCAACGCTCCTTTACGCTCCCCGCTTACGCCAAAATCAACTGGCGGCTTCACGTTCTGGGCCGCCGCCCGGACGGCTACCACGAGCTTCGCACAATCTTTCAGACCGTCACGCTGCACGACCGCCTGACCTTCGCTTCGAGCGACGACGACAGGCTCTCTCTGACCTGCGACGAGCCTGCGGTTCCGGTTGATGAAAGAAATCTTGTCCTGCGCGCCGCGCACGCGCTGAGAGAAAAATATCAGGTTAGAGAAGGCGCGAGCCTTCATCTGGAGAAACACATCCCGGTGGAAGCGGGCCTCGGCGGCGGCTCATCCGATGCCGCAGTGGCGCTGCTGGGCTTGGCCGCGCTCTGGCAGGTAAAGACGAACAGGGAAGAGTTGACAGAGATTGGCGCGGGGCTGGGCGCTGACGTTCCCTTCTTTTTCACGGGTGGGACGGCGCTCGGCACAGGGCTTGGGACTGAAATAGAGCCGCTTGAGGACGTTCGGGCAGAGCATCTTCTGATTATCAAGCCGGGCGCGAAAGTCTCTACGCCAGAAGCCTATAAAGCCTTACAGCGCCCCGCCTTGACAAAGGAAGAGGGCGACATTATCCTTTCTATTTCTCGTGCAGAGGCGCGAATACGTGATTCGCTACATGAGGTGCTGCATAACGATTTCGAGCAGGCGATTTATGCTTTGTACCCGGAGATCGCTGAAGCTCGTCAGGGATTAATCGAGCAGGGAGCACGGGGGGCGCTGCTGGCTGGCAGTGGCGCGAGCGTCTTTGGTATCTTTGAAAACGAAGAAGCGCTTGACCGGGCCAGAAGCAGTTTAGAGGCCAGACCGGGCTGGCGCATCTTCAGTTCGGCGGCGCTTGGTCGCGGGCGTTATCTCGGAGCGTTAGGCAAGTGCGCCGCACTCCTACAATATTGATATTGGGGCGTAGCCAAGTGGTAAGGCACCGGTCTTTGGATCCGGCATTCGTAGGTTCGAATCCTTCCGCCCCAGAAACGCAGTGACCAGTGACGGGTGACAAGCCGGAAGAAGCTTGTTCTTTAACTCGTCACTGGTCACTCATCACTTCTTTATGGGAACAACCGGCGGCATAAAGGTCTTTTCGGGCAACGCCAACAGGGCGCTGGCACAGGAGATTTGCCATTTTCTGAGCTGCGACTTGGGGCGCGCAATCACCGAGCGTTTCTCGGACGGCGAGTTCAACTTTCAGATTGACGAGAACGTGCGCGGCGGCGACGTGTTTATCATTCAGCCTACGTGCCCGCCTACGGATGCTAATCTGATGGAGCTGCTCGTCATGCTCGACGCTTTCCGGCGCTCTTCCGCAGAACGCGTGACGGCTGTGATTCCCTATTACGGGTACGCTCGCTCGGACAAGAAGGACAGGCCGCGCGTTCCCATCTCGGCCAAGCTGGTGGCGAATCTGATAGCGGTCGCGGGCGCGCACAGGGTGTTGACGATTGACCTGCACGCTTCGCAGATTCAGGGCTTCTTTGACATTCCCGTGGATCACCTTTTCTCTGCGCCCGTCATGATAGGCCATTACCAGCAGAACCCTATGCCTAACCTGACGGTCGTAGCGCCCGATACGGGCGGCGCGGAACGAGCGCGAGCTTACGCCAAGCGGCTCAACGCGGAGCTGGCCCTGTGCGACAAGAGGCGCGAGAAGGCCAACGTCGCGGAAGTGATGAACGTGGTAGGCGACGTGCGCGGGCGAAACTGTTTGATTGTAGACGACATGTGCGACACGGGCGGGTCTTTGACCAAGGTGGCGAAAGCTTTGAAGGAGGCGGGGGCGGAAAGGATTCACGCCTGCTTCACGCATCCGGTGCTCTCGGGCCGGGCCTGCGAGCTTTTGTCTCAATCCGATATTGAGCAGATTGTCGTGACCAACACCATCCCCCTGCACGACAACGCGTGCGAGCTGGATAACATTACGGTACTTAGTATTGCGCCTCTACTGGCGAAAGCTATTAAGTCGATCCACGAGGAGACAAGCGTCTCTTCGCTCTTCGTATGAAGGGCAAACACTGAAAGCAGTAAGCCGTCAGCAGTCAGCCATCAGCTTTCAGCCGAACAATTTAATCAAGCAAGACGCAGAGAGGTCTTCATACGGGATTCCATGTGAAGTCCTGCCCGCCCTTGCTTTTCGCTGACTGCTGATAGCTGGCTGCTATTTGCTTATTTGAGGAAAGAATCATGGCAGAAAGAAATGAGATAACGGTTCGAGCGCAGGCGCGCGAGGGTCGTGGAAAAAATGATGCGCGTCGCACGCGGCGCGAAGGAATGGTGCCGGTCACGGTTTACGGCGGCGAAGGCGAATCCGTCTCGGCCGTCGCTCCCTTGAGCGAGCTGGCCGCAATCCTTCGCTCAGAGGCCGGACACAACAGCATCTTCACTATTGATATTGAAGGCGTAGGCCCGAGCGAAGTGATGTTTCAGGATCGCCAGATTGACCCTGTGCGCGGTCGGCTGGTTCACGCCGATTTACGCAGGCTCGTGCGCGGCCAGAAGATGGAGTTCACCGTTCCTATACACTTGATTGGCGAGCCCATAGGCGTGCGCGAAGAGAGCGGCGTTCTTGAGCAGGTGCTGCGCGAGGTGGAGATTCGTTGCGACCCGCGAAACATCCCGGACTCAATTGACCTGGATGTCTCGAATCTGGGCGTTCACGATCTGCTTCACGCTTCGGACATCCCTCAGGACGAGAACATAGAGATTCTGGCCGCTCCTGACACGGTCATTGCGACCGTAAGCGTCGTGCGCGAAGAGCCTGTCGAAGCGCCCGCAGCCGAGGAAGCGCCCGCCGAGCCGGAAGTAATCGGCAAGGGCAAGAAGGAAGACGAAGAAGAGGGGTAAACCGGTTTTCAGTAATCAGTTCTCAGTTTTCAGCAGATACACGGCCTGCTTTTTAACTGAGACTGAGAGCTCGAAACTGAAAACTGCCTTATGTTAGTCGTCGGGCTTGGCAATCCGGGTGCTCAATACGAGTGGACGCGCCACAACCTTGGGTTCATGCTGGTTGACCTTGTGGCGCGCGAGCGCGGCGTGCAGGTCAAGCGCCTTGAATGCCGCTCGCTGGTCGGGCAGACCTCTATAGAGGGCGAGCGCGTTGAGCTGGTCAAGCCGCAGACCTACATGAATCTGAGTGGCGAAGCCGTCTCGTGCCTGCTGGCGAAAGAGACGCGCCGCTCTGAAAGCTTGATTGTCATCAGCGATGATTTGGCCCTGCCGTGTGGCACGATTCGCCTCAGACCGAAAGGCTCTGCGGGCGGCCATAACGGGTTGAAATCCATCATCGCGGCTTTAGGGACTGAAGAGTTCATGCGCCTGCGCATAGGCATCAAGCCCGAACACCCTTTGAGCGACACGCGCCGCTACGTGCTGGAAGAGTTTCCAAAGCGGGAGCGCGCGGAGGTCGAGAAAGTTTTAGAGCGCGGAGCCGAGGCTCTGCGTACCGTCATCAGCGACGGGATTGAAAAAGCAATGCAGCAATACAACTAAGTTTTCAGCAATCGGTAATCAGTTCTCAGCAAATACACGGCTTGCTTTCGACTGAGAGCTCAGAGCTGAAAACTTAAAACTGTTAATTTCCTTCTTGCTTCACTTCTAAAGGTGAAGCTGGACATCCGAGAGGAGGATGATTTTGGCGAATCAGAGAACTTATGAGGTGATGTACATAGTGGATACGGAAGTGTCCACGGATGACTTCACACGTTTGAGCGAAACCCTTCAGCAGATAATCACTGAACAGGGCGGAACCATCACGAAGACGGAAGACATGGGCCGCCGCCAGCTTGCATATCCCATCAGCCACAAGAACGAGGGCCACTACATGCTGCTCGAAATTGACGGCACAGGGCGCGAGATAGCAGAGCTTGAGCGCCGCATGCGCGTCAACGACCAGATAGTGCGATACCTGACCGTGCGCGTTGATGAAGACCGTCAGCGCGCAGACAAGTTCAAGGCAAAGCGCGCGCGAAAAGCCAGCAAGCGACCGCTCGGCGGTGGCTCAAGAGGCTCTGGCCGCCACTCGGAGCGCGCAAGCAGCGTCGCACCGGCAGCCGCAGCTTCTACGGAGGATATGGAGTCATAAAAGCTGAAAGCCACAGGCTTACGGCTTTAGAAAAGGAAAGATTATGTCTAGCAACTACTCGAATGATTCGGATCGCGGTTTTGATGACGGCGAAGGCGGAGGCGGTGGAGGACGGCGCGGCGGCGGTGACCGTGACCGCGACCGTGGCGGAGATCGTGGCGGGCGCGGAGGCGGAGGCCGACGCATGCACCGCCGTAAGGTCTGCGGCTTCTGCCGCGAGAAGATTGACCTGATTGATTACAAGGACGTGAAGCTGCTTCAGGGCTTCGTCCCCGAGCGCGGCAAAATCTTACCGCGACGTATCAGTGGAACGTGCGCTACGCATCAGCGCATGTTGGCCGAAGCCATCAAGCGGGCGCGCAACATAGCGCTCTTGCCCTACGCTACGGACTAAACAAAAGGAGGAGAGAAAAGAGATGGCACACACAAACGTCCTCCTGCGCGAAGATATTGAGGACTTGGGCGCTCGCGGCGAAATCGTGCGCGTACGCTCCGGCTACGCGCGCAACTACCTTCTGCCCAGAAAGCTCGCCGTAGAAGCGACGGCCAGCAACGTCAAGCAGATTGAGCAGGAGCGAAAGGCGCTCATGAAGAAAGAGGCCGCAGAGCGAGCCACAGCCGACATGCAGGCCGAGCAGCTTCGCTCGCTTCGCCTGAGCTTCGAGCGAAAGGTTGGCGAGCACGGGCTTCTCTACGGCTCCGTGACTTCCATGGACATAGCTGAAGCGTTGAAGGAGCGCGGCTACGAGATTGACCGTCGCCGCATCACTTTGCGCGAGGCGATTAAGGAGACGGGCGACTACGCGGTTCCCGTTCGCCTGCACAGAGACGTGACGGTGGAGATTCCCGTCGTCGTCATGGGCGAAGGCGGCGCGGCTCAGGCGGCTGCGGCTGAAAATAACGCGGCCGCGCCTGCGGCGGCGGAGTCCACGCGTGAAGACAACGCCGAAGGCTCACCGGCTCCGGGCGAAGAGTCTGCTGCCGTAGTCGAATAGCAGAAAAATTTGTGAGCGGGGCGCGAGCCGAAGAGAATTCGTTGTCGTGTCTCCGACTCATGTAGTATAGTCACGGCTGCAAGCCGGGCTTGACCCGACGGTTGGGTTTTGACACGGCTTGCAGCCGTTATTTTTGTCTTTTTCCACAGGCTTTCCTTTTCAAGGTTTAAATTCGTTCTCCCGAAATGGCAAACTTCGTAGCCGATACCGCACGCGATCAGCTTCTCGAACGGCCCCTGCCGAACTCTGCCGAGGCAGAGCGCGCAATTCTGGGCTCCGTCATACTGGACAACGGGCTCATCAGTCAGGCCATAGAGCTTCTCAAGCCGGAAGATTTCTACGTTCCTTCACACCGCCGCACATTTATCGCTATGATTTCGCTCTTCGAGCGGGGCAGCGAGATTAATCCCATACTCGTGGGCGAAGAGCTCCGCCGCGAAGGCGAGCTGGAATCAACCGGCGGCATCACCTTCATCACCAACCTGACTTACGGCCTGCCGCGTTTCACCAACATAGCGCATTACGCAAAGATAGTGCGCGACAAGTCCATGCTGCGCCAGCTCATCAAGGCCACGAACAAGATAACGAGCGAGGCGCTCGAAGAAGAGGACGAGGCGGAAGTCATACTAGACCACGCGGAGCAGATGATATTTGCTCTGGCCGACGAGCGGACGCGTCAGGGCTTCTCGCACGTACAGCCGGTCGCGCACAAAATCCTGGACAAGGTTCAGGAGATGGCCGGGCGCACGGCCATGCTCACGGGCCTGACCACGGGCTTCAACGAGCTGGATACCATGACCTCCGGCTTACAGCCCGCAGACCTGATAGTCGTCGCTGCGCGCCCGTCCATGGGAAAGACGAGCTTCGCATTGACGCTCGCGCAGAACGCTGCGATTCACGCGCAGGCAGTGGTCGGCGTCTTCTCGCTTGAGATGTCGAAGGAGTCGCTCGTCATGCGTATGCTCTGTAGCGAGGGGCACGTTGACGCTCATCGCTTTCGCACGGGCTTTCTGTCGCGCGACGAGTGGGGAAGACTGGCTGGCGCGCTTGGCCGGTTGGCTGAGACAAAGATTTATATTGACGACACGCCCGGCATCTCAGTGCTTGAGATGAGGGCCAAGGCACGCCGGTTAGCGACCGAGCAGAAGAGGCTAGACCTCATCATAGTTGACTATCTTCAACTGATGTCCGGCTCTTCGCGGCGCACGGAATCGCGCCAGCAGGAGGTTTCGCAGATTTCGCGCGAGCTGAAGGCGCTGGCCAAAGAGCTGAACGTGCCGCTCATAGCGCTTTCGCAGCTCTCGCGCGCTCCGGAATCGCGCACAGACCACCGCCCGCAACTGGCAGACCTGCGCGAATCCGGCGCTATAGAGCAGGACGCGGACGTGGTCGCGTTCATCTACCGCGAGGAGCAGTACAACCGCACGGAGGAGAACGCGGGCATCGCGGAGATACTCGTCTCCAAGCAGCGCAACGGCCCTACGGGCACGGTCAAGCTGGCATTCCTCAAAGAGTTCACAAGGTTCGAGAACATGTGGCGCGAGTAGAAGCGCTCCGACTCGGCTGTTTCGCAAGCTATGTCTGAAGACAAAAGGGATGTTGAGGTCGCCGGAGATGTGGAGCCGTTTGCCAGCCGTCCCACGTGGGCAGAGATAAATCTTCAGTCGCTCGCAGAAAACTTTCAAGCCATACGCACGCGCGTCAATTCCCAAGTGAAAATCATGGCTGTCGTCAAGGCGGATGCCTACGGGCACGGGGCGGTGGAGTGCGCGCGGCGGTTATCACAGGAGGGCGCGGACTGGTTCGGCGTGGCCCTGCCGGAAGAGGCTATAGAGCTTAGAGAGGCCGGTATAGGTGAGCCTATACTTTGTCTGGGCGGCTTCTGGGCGGGTCAGGAGCAGGCTTGCCTGCGTCATAATCTAGTCCCCGTGGTCTATCGCCCGGACATGATAGAAGCCCTTGACCGCGCCGCGCGTGATGCCGGAGTAATCGCCAACGCGCACCTGAAGATTGATACGGGGATGGGGCGGCTGGGCGTGCGTTATGACAAGGCCGTGGAGTTCATCGAAGCCATACGCGATTACAAAAATGTACGCATAGACGGCCTCATGACGCATTTCGCTTCGGCTGACGACCCGCGTCAGGAATGTTTCACCGAAGAGCAGCTCGCGCGCTTTGCGGAAGCGGTTCGAGCGTTGCGCGAGCGGGGATTGAATCCTACCTACGAAGATTGTGCCAACTCCGCAGCCACGTCCGCTTATCCTCAATCATGGGGCAATATGGTCAGGCCGGGAGGCGTGCTTTACGGTTTGTGGCGCGACATACTGCCGCCGCTCGACGAGCCTCTGAAGCTGCGGCCCGTCATGTCCCTGCACTCGCGCGTGATGCTTTTGAAGTGGGTGAAGAGGGGCGAGACACTCGGCTACGGCTGCACGTTCGAGGCTTCGCGCGACACGCTGGTAGCCACGCTGCCCATAGGATACAACGACGGCTATTCGCGCGCCCTTTCGAACCGGGGTCGAGTGATTGTGCGCGGCCAGTTTGCTTCGGTCGTAGGCCGCATCTCTATGGACTTGACGATTATAGACGTGACGGACGTGGCAGGCGTGAGGCTCAACGATAGAGTTACGCTGCTGGGAGAAGAGGGCGTGCTGATGGTTCCGGCGGAAGACATAGCCAGAACGGCTGGCACTCTATCCTACGAAATCACCTGCGGCATCAGCCCGCGCGTCAAACGCTTCTACATGCCGACTTAGGAAGCGAATGGTGAATGGATGAAAGCAGTTCTTCCATTCACCATTCACCCGTCTTTACTTGTTCAGGATGAAGTTGAAAGTAATCACTCCCTTCGCTTTGACCGGCTGGTCTTGAAGGAGCGTGGGCGAGAAGCGGGCGCGTAAGGCTGCCTTCTCGGACTCCGGCCTCAGGAGTGTATGGCCGCTCGTCGCGCGAGCGGAAATCACGCGTCCCACTTCGTCAATCAGTATCTCCACCGTGACGGGGCCTTGTATGTTCGCGGCTTTGGCGAGCGCAGGATAAGAAGGCTGCGGCAGTTGGAGCGCGCGGCTGTTGACAGGCCCAATGTAGGCTATGCGCTGTTTGACAGCCGGCTCAGGCTTCCTGACCGTCGCGGCCGGAGGCTCTTCGGCAAGGAGCTTTCCGTTGGAATTGCCCTTCGTGGTTGAAGGGGAATCAGTTCCGTCACCCACAGGGTTATATGAGCCGGGGCCGATGCCCATAGTCCTGTTGCCGCCGTCAGGGACGGTAGGCGGCATCTGAGTTGTCGCTCCTTTGGCCGGGCCGGAGATTTTAGTCGGGTCGGCGGAGGTATTAGACGGCACGGGCTGCGCCGGGCCTCCGGCATTGCGCGAGCCTCCGTTGTTTACAGGCGGAGCGGGCGTATTAGTTCTGACTACGGCGCGTGGCTCGGGCGGCTCGCGCTCTTCCATGTCGGGCGGCACGAGCGCTATCAGCTCAAGCTGCTGGTCGTTTATGTGCGCCTCGTAAGCGTAAACGCTGGCGACGCTCAAGACCATCAGCACGAGCGCGTAAGCGGCCATCGTCATTAGAAAAAAGGTTCCCTTGCGTTTTAGTTCTCCTGCGTGAAGGTCTGATTCGACCAGATGCGAAAACATCTCAGTATCTCCCTTTTCAGCCGGTGCCAGCCGCTTGGGTCAAAGGGGAAGCGCATCTGCGCTCATCATTCTTAGACAACACAAGTCCTCTACTTGTTCCCGAAAAATAGAGGCCGTGAATCAAACCTTCTTTTGTCTTTTTACTTTTGGCTTCATCATGTAGGATTGGGCGCGTCCGTGTTGGAGACTAAACTGCAAGGGAGCATAAAGAGGATGGCGACAAGCTCTGAGTGGCACGAGAAATATGATGAGATGAGCGAAGAGGTGCTCAATTTTTCGCGCGCCATCAAATCGGTGCAGGAAGAACTGGAGGCCGTTGACTGGTATAATCAGCGCGCTCAGGCCACGCGCGACGGCCAGCTTCGTCGCATACTCGAACACAATCGAGACGAAGAGATAGAGCACGCCATGATGGGGCTTGAATATCTGCGCCGCATCAATCCGGTCTTCGACAAACACATGCGTACTTACCTTTTCACCAAAGACGACATAGTCGAAGTCGAAAAGAAAGCCGAAGAGGATTAGCGGCAGCGACGAAGAGAGGAGTGATTCATGACCGCGACTGTAGACCCTCAGGCGGAAGAGCTGAACCCTTTCGAGATTGCCAAGCAGCAGTTCGACCTTGCCGCAGAGTATCTTGAGCTGGACGCTTCCATGCGTAATGTCTTAAGGAACTCCAAGCGGCAGTTGATTGTCTCCATCCCTGTGAAGATGGACGGCGGCGACATACAGGTCTTCGAGGGCTATCGCGTGCAGCACAACATCGCGCGCGGGCCTGCGAAGGGCGGCATACGCTACCACCCGAACGTGACGCTGGATGAAGTCAAAGCGCTCGCCGCGTGGATGACTTGGAAGTGCGCCACGGTCGGCATTCCTTATGGCGGCGGCAAGGGCGGAGTCATCTGCGACCCGAAGGGCATGTCAATTAACGAGCTTGAGCGACTGACGCGACGCTACGCCTTCGAGATTGCTCCCATCATAGGCCCAGACCGCGACATCCCCGCGCCCGACGTTTACACAGACGAGCAGACAATGGCGTGGATTATGGACACCATCTCGATGGTGCGCGGGCAGACGGAGCTTGGGGTTGTGACGGGCAAGCCCATCTCTTTAGGCGGCTCGCAGGGGCGTCACGAAGCGACCGCGCGCGGTTGTCTCTACACTCTGCGCGAGGCTTGCCGCGTCAAAGGCATGAGCCTGCGGGGAGCGCGTGTGGCGGTTCACGGCTTCGGGAACGCCGGGGCCAACATTGCGCGCCTCATAGCCGCAGACGGAGCGCGAGTCGTTGCCGCCTGCGATTCAAAAGTCGGCGTCTATGCGGAGAACGGTCTGGACGTGGAGGCTGCGCTGCGCCATAAGAAGGAGACGAGCAGCCTTCGCGGGCTGCCGAACACCGAGGAGATTCCCTGCGAGTCGGTGCTCGAAACGGAGTGCGACATCCTCTTGCCGTCGGCGCTTGAGAACAGCATCACGATGGCGAACGTGGATAAGGTGAAGGCCAGCATCATAGCTGAGCTTGCCAACGGGCCTACCACGCCCGGCGCAGACCGCGTGCTGGCCGAGCGCGGAGTCTTCCTTGTGCCGGACATACTTGCCAACGCGGGCGGCGTCACCGTCAGCTACTACGAATGGGTGCAAGACCTGTACTCTTATTTCTGGACTGAGAACAAGATTAACGAGACGCTTGAGCAGACTATGCGAACGGCATTTCGCTCCGTTCACGAGACGGCGCTGCGTTATCACACGGACATGCGAACGGGCGCATACATTCTGGCAGTCGCGCGAGTGGCCGAAGCGACGCGCGTGCGCGGCATCTTTCCATGAGCCGCCGGAGAAGAGATGACAGATAAAATCATCGTTTACGAAAAGCCCACTTGAACGAAGTGTCGTGAGACGGACAAGCTGCTCCGTGAGAGCGGCGTGGATTTCGAGAAGGTCAACTATTACATAAAGCCTTTGACGGAGAAGAAGCTGCGCGAGCTTTTGAAGAAGATGAGGCTTGCGCCCCGCGACCTACTTCGCACGAGCGAAGCCGTCTACAAAGAGCTTGAGCTTGGAAAGCGCGACTTGTCGGACGACGAATTGATTGCCCTCATGACGGAGCATCCGGATTTGATTCAGCGCCCGATTGTGGAGCGCGGCTCGCGCGCGGTGCTTGGCCGCCCCGTCGAAAATATCAGGGCGCTACTGGAGTAGCAGCCGGTTAATTTGAAGGTGAGCGTGGTGAGAATTGATATTCACCGCAGAGACGCAGAGTAACGTAGAGGGGACGCAGAGAGCTAAGCCTTCAATCTCTCTGCGAGTCCTCCGCGTCTCTCTGCGTCCCTGCGGTGAATCGTCCCCTTCGACAAAAAAACCGATATTTTCAGGTGATAAATGACAATTTTCGCCTGTGAAATGACAACTTTTGTCAGTGAAATGACAGCTTTCAGCCGTGAAATGGAGCTTGTCACGCATGAAATGGACTTTTTTACCTGTCAAATGGACTGTTCCACGTGATAAATGGACTTTTCCAGATGATAAATCGAGATTTTCACGCGATGAATGAACATTTTCAGGGCGTAAATGGAGTTTTTCGCGCCGGAAATCTATAATTTCAGGCGTAAAATGAAGTTTTTCCCCTCCCGAAGCATCTAAAATAACTACAATTTTATTAAGCGAATAAAGGAATTCAGGGGAATTGGCTAAAGCACCAGCTACAGTTTACGTTTGCCAGAAGTGCGGGACTCAATCGCGCAAATGGCTTGGGAAATGCCCGGATTGCGGCGAGTGGAATTCGTTCGTGGAGGAGCGCGCTCGCGTGGCTGCGAAGAAGGACGGCGCGCGAGCGGGCGGCGGCGGATTCCGGCTGCGCGAAGTAGAGCCGGTGGCCTACAGCGCCATAGAGTCGCAGGACGACACTCGCACCGCTTCCGGCATTGAAGAGTTCGACAGAGTCTTAGGCGGCGGCATCGTCCCCGGCTCGCTCATACTTATAGGAGGCGACCCCGGCATAGGGAAATCCACCTTGCTCCTACAGGCCGCCGACAGGCTCAGCGCGGGCGGCACGACTGTCCTTTACATTTCGGGCGAAGAGAGCGAGCGGCAGATAAAGCTCAGGGGCGAGCGACTGGGCGTTCAGGCCGAGAACCTCTATCTTCTGCCTGAAACCAATCTGGAAAATATCTTTCACGAGATTGAGCGCATGACTCCCGGCGCTGTCATAGTAGATTCGATTCAGACAGTCTTCTCCGGCAACATAGAGTCGGCTCCCGGCTCCGTCTCGCAGGTGAGGGAAGTCGCGGGCCAGTTCCTCTTGCTTGCCAAGAATCGCGGCATCCCGGTCTTTCTCATAGGCCACGTTACTAAAGAAGGCTCAATCGCAGGCCCAAAGGCGCTTGAGCACATAGTTGACACCGTGCTCTATTTCGAGGGCGAGCGCCACCACAATCATCGAATAGTGCGAGCCACCAAGAACCGCTTCGGCGCGGCCAACGAAGTCGGCGTCTTCGAGATGACGGGAACTGGCCTCGTAGCCGTCGCCAATCCTTCCGAAGTCTTTCTGGCCGAGCGGCCCGTGGGCGCTTCCGGCTCCATAGTGACCGCCTGCATGGAAGGCACGCGCCCAGTCCTGCTTGAGGTTCAGGCGCTCGTCTCAGGCTCAAAGTACGGGACGGGCCGCCGCATGGCGCAGGGCTTCGACGTGAACCGTCTGGCGCTACTGATAGCCATGCTGGAAAAGCGCCTGGGCTTTCACCTGATGGGCGACGACGTGTTCGTCAACATAGCGGGCGGGCTGGAAGTTGACGAGCCTGCGGCTGACTTGGGTGTTGTGGCCGCAATCGCGTCCAGCTTCAGGAACCTTCCGATTGATTCACAGACGGCTGTCTTCGGAGAAGTCGGCCTGACGGGCGAGGTGCGCGGCGCGCTTCAGGCACAGACCAGAGCGCGCGAGGCTCAATCGCTCGGCTTCAAGAAAATCATCATGCCCGCCTCCAACACCGTAGGGCTCGAACGCCTTCTGGGCCTGCGCGTCGTAGGCGTGCGCTCTATCGAAGAAGCTCTGGATGAACTGTTTTAAGAGTGGGATTTAAGAACTCTCTGCGTAAACCTCAGCGTCTCTCTGCGCCTCTGCGGTGAATGACTATAAAAGCTACTCACCGCAGAGGCGCAGAGAGACGCTGAGGGGGCGCGGAGAATTGAATTTAGGACACTACTATCCGTTATCACCGGTAGACAAAATTCCGACATCTTTCTGTCTCTGAAAAGCTTTTCGTAGCGCGCACATTAATTGCATGCTACTATACGTCCCGTCATGCGGACGGATGTCGTACTCATTCGGCTGATCTTCACCGCAGTTCTAGTAGCGGCTGGATACCTCTTGCATCCGGTTAAAAACGATAGGGTTATCTCGGCTGCCGCAGCCGCCCTCATTGCCGTCGCCATCATCTTTTTCGAGATAAGGATTCGCCGCGCTTCCCTTAAAACCTTAATCGGCGCAGCCGTGGGCTCCATTATGGGCATCACGGGCGCGTACCTTATAGGCTCGCTCATCACCAGTCAGGATTCGAACGCGGTCGCCGTCGAAACCAAAACCTTCCTCACGCTCGCGCTGACCTTCTTCATGGCCTACGTCGGCCTGATGGTAGGAGCGGCCAAGGGCGATTATCTAGACCTCTCCGCGTTGGGCGGCATCTTCAGCGACAAGACTATACGGCGAGACTACAAGGTGCTGGACACGTCCGTCATCATAGACGGGCGCATTGCCGACGTGGCCGAGACGGGTTTCTTGAGCGGCACAATTATCATCCCGCAATTCATCCTGCGCGAATTGCAGCAGGTGGCAGACTCGCCCGATTCGTCCAAGCGCCAGCGCGGGCGTCGCGGCCTAGACATGCTCAACCGTTTGCAGAACAACTCTTCGCTCGACATACAGATTGTGGAGACGGATTTCCCCTCCGTGCGCGAAGTTGATTTGAAGCTGATAGAGCTCGGCAAACAGTTGGACGCGGTCATCGTCACGAACGATTTCAACCTGAACAAGGTGGCGCAGCTCAGAGGCGTGCAGGTGCTGAACATCAACGAGCTTGCCAACGCTCTGAAGCCAGTGGTGCTGCCCGGCGAAGCCATGCGCGTCTTCATACTGAAGGAAGGCAAAGAGTATAACCAGGGTGTGGCTTATCTGGACGACGGCACCATGGTCGTGGTGGACAACGCGCGCAAGCTTATAGGCAGGAACGCCGACATAGCCGTCACCAGCGTACTGCAAACGACAGCCGGAAAGATGATTTTTGGCCGCTTGTGGGAAGAGGCGAATGAACAGAGCGCGGGCGGCAATGGCGGCGAGCATCAGGCGCGCGTCAATGGGACTACGCGCCGCACTGGACAACTGCGCCCGCGTGAAGGCGCGCAGACTTCGCGCATCACAGACCCCAGCGAATCAACAGCCGATTAAAAGAGAGGTGCCGGACGTCGGGTGTCGGGGCCGGTAAAGAAAAGTTTTTTTACTGACACCCGGTATCCGACGCCCGATACCCATTTATGAATGTTGCTATCATTGCCGCCGCAGGGCAGGGCAGGCGTTTAGGCGGCAAGCGGGCCAAGCAGTTTCTGGAGCTTGCAGGAGTCCCCGTCATTATTCACACGCTCAGGCGTTTCGAGCATTGTGCCAGCATACATGAAGTTGTTGTAGTGTTGCCTCAAACGGATGCGGCCGGGTTTCTTGCGCTCGCGGGCGAGTACGGGCTGCGAAAGCTTGCGCGGGTGGTGCCCGGCGGCGCTACGCGAGCCGAATCCGTCTGGCGCGGCCTTCAATCTATTCGCGCTCAGACAGCCAGCGTAGTGGCCGTGCATGACGGCGTGCGTCCCTTCGTCTCCCCGGAAGAGATAAGCCGCGTGGTCGAGGCCGCCGAGCGAAGCGGCGCGAGCATACTGGCCGCGCCCGTAGTGGATACGATTAAAGAAGTGCGCGGCGGAGAGGTCTTGAGGACAGTCGAAAGGGCTTCGCTCATGCGAGCCTTGACGCCGCAGTGCTTTCGCTACGAAATCTTGCGCCGCGCCTTTGAGCACGCAGGCACGGAAGGTCTTGACGCGACCGACGACAGCCTGCTGGTGGAGCAGCTAGGCGTCCCGGTCAAGGTGGTAGAAGGCGACGCGCGCAACATCAAGATTACACGGCCCGAAGACATAGCGCTCGCTGAAATACTTTTGAAGCAGAACTCGGAATTCGGGACTCAGAAGTCAGAATAAGAGCTTGTCTGAAGCTCAAGGCGGCCCATTCTTCTTCTGAATTCTGAAATCTGAATCCTGATACCTGCTTTTATGTTTCGCATAGGCATTGGCCACGACACGCATCGCTTGACGGAGGGGCTGCCGCTCGTCTTGGCGGGCGTGCGTGTGGAGTCCATGCGCGGGGCCGAGGGCCATTCGGATGCGGACGCTCTCTCTCACGCCGTGGCCGACGCCATTCTAGGCGCGTTGTGCGAAGGCGATTTGGGCGTGCATTTTCCCGACCGCGACCCGCAGTGGAAGGACGCTAACAGCCTTGAGCTGCTGGCCCGCGTGGTCTGGCTGGCGGGCGAGCGCGGGATGCGCGTGGTCAACGTAGACGCGACGGTGATGCTTGAGAGGCCGCGTCTCAGGCCCTACGTTCAGTTGATGCGTGAGAATCTAGCGCAGACGCTCGGCATAGATTTGGGATGCGTGAGCGTGAAGGCCAAGACGGGCGAGGGCGTTGATTCCGTTGGACAGTACGAGGCCATAAAGGTTCAGGCCGTGATTCTGTTGGAGAGCGTGTAAAAGGGATTGAGCTTGAGACCACAGGACGTGATTCGCAGAAAGCGCGACCGGGAAGAACTCTCCCGGCGCGAGATAGCCTCTTTCATTCGCGGCGTAGTTGACGGCCACTGGGATGATTATCAATCGTCCGCGCTCCTGATGGCCATCTTCTTAAACGGCATGACGGTGCAGGAGCGTCAGGCTCTCACGGAAGAGATGCTTCATTCCGGTGAGATTCTGGACTTCTCCGGCATCCCTAAGCCGAAAGTGGACAAGCATTCTACGGGCGGCGTTGGCGACAAGACCTCACTCATACTCGCGCCACTGGCTGCCGCCTGCGGCGTCTGCGTGCCCATGATTTCCGGGCGCGGTCTGGGCCACACGGGCGGCACGCTCGACAAGCTGGAGGCCATTCCGGGCTTCCGCGTCAATCTTTCGCTACAGGAATTTCGCACCCTGCTCGAGCGCATAGGCTTCGCCATGATTGGGCAAACGGGAGAGCTTGCGCCCGCAGACAAAAAAATCTACGCGCTCAGGGACGCCACCGCCACGGTCGAGGCGATTCCGCTCATAGTGGCTTCTATTATGTCTAAGAAACTGGCGGCAGGTCTGGACGCGCTGGTGCTTGACGTTAAGACGGGAACGGGCGCTTTCATGCGCGAAGAGGCACGCGCAAGAGAGCTTGCGACGGCGCTCGTGGAGACGGGCAATTCCTGCGGCGTGCGTACGGAAGCTCTTATCACCGATATGAATCAGCCTCTGGGCGCTGCCGTGGGCAACGCGCTTGAGACGAAAGAGTGCATAGAAATCCTCAGAGGCGAAGTGACGGAAAGCTCCCGGCCCGTGCTTGAGCTTTCGCTTGAGCTTGCCGCGCGTATGGTAGCAATCGCGGGCGCTGAAAGCTCGCTCGACGCTGCGCGCTCTGCCGTCGGGCGCGCACTTGATTCCGGCGCGGCGCTTGAGCTTTTCCGGCGCAACGTGGAGGAGCAGGGCGGCGACGCACGCGTCTGTGACGACCCGTCGCGTCTTATACCTTTGACGCTCCGCTCCGTTAGGGTAGAATCCGGCCAAGACGGTTTCGTTACAGGCGTTGACGCGGCGGAGGTTGGGCGCGCCGTGGGCATCATAGGGGGCGGGCGCACGCACATGACCGACTCTATAGACCCGGCAGTCGGTTTTATCAGTGAAGTAAAGATAGGTGATAAGGTTTCAAGCGGCCAGCTTCTGGGCACGCTCTACTTTCATGATGAGCGGCTGGGAGCCGAGGCCGCAGAGATAATTCGCGCCAGCTATCGTGTGGACGAAGAGGCTCCGGCGCAACTGCCCGCACTAATTAAGGAAGTAATAACAGCATGAAGTTTCGCGCTATTGCCATAGTGGGCTTGCTCTGCCTGCTGGTTGTGACTTTTGTGAGTCCCGCCTGCACCACGCAGAGCCGGGAGAGAGACGACAAGTCCAGAATTCACGTGGGCATAGTCTTTGACATAGGCGGCAAGGACGACCGCTCCTTCAACGCGGCGGCGTGGGAGGGCGTCAAGCGCGCGGAGAAGGATTTCCCGATTGTCCTGCGCGACGTTGAGCCCGGAAATCCTACCTCCATAGAGCCTGCCATGCGCGCCTTTGCCGAGCGCGGCTACAATCTGGTTATAGGCATCGGCTTCGCGCAGTCGCCCATCATGGAGCGAGTCGCAAAGGACTATCCGAACATCAACTTCGCCATCATAGACGGCGTCATAGACCTGCCCAACGTGGCCTCGCTCGTCTTCATGGAGCATCAGGGCTCTTACCTTGTGGGCATGATTGCCGCGCGCAACTCCAAAACGGGCGTGCTGGGTTTCATAGGCGGCATGGACATCCCGCTTATTCATCGCTTCGCGGTCGGCTATGAAGAGGGCGCGCGCGCCGTCAATCCGAATATTCAGGTGATACAGAATTACGTGGGCGTGACGGACTCCGCATGGAACAATCCGGGCAAGGGGAAGGAGCTTGCGCTGGCGCAGATTGGCAAGGGGGCAGATGTCATCTTCACAGCCGCAGGCAATTCCGGTCTCGGCGCTTTCGATGCCGTCGAAGGTTACGGGATGCAGAATGGCCGCGCTCAACGCTTCGTCATTGGCGTTGACTCCAACCAGAACGGCGTCAAGCCGGGCTTCGTCCTGACCAGCATGGTCAAGCGTGTAGACAACGTCGTCTACGCGCTTGTGCAGGAACTCGTCGGCGGCCAGTTCAAGGGCGGCTTCCACGTCTTCGGCTTGAAGGAGAACGGCGTCGGCTATAGCGTTGACCAATTCAATCAGGGCTTGCTCTCGACCGACACCATCCAGCAGGTGGAAGAAGCCAGACAGAAGATTATAAACGGCGAAATTCAGGTCACGGATGCTATGAAGAAATGAGAGAGCAGTGACAAGTGACAAGTGACGAGTGACAAGAAAAACAGCTTGTCTTCCGCTCGTCACCCGTCACTCGTCACTCATCACTGTTTTTATGCTTGAGCTGAGAAAAATAACGAAGCGGTTCGGTGAAGTACTGGCGAACGACCACATAGACATACTGATTGCCGAAGGGACGATTCACGCCATAGTGGGCGAGAACGGCGCGGGCAAGTCAACCGCGATGCGTATCGCCTACGGCTTCTACACGGCTGATAGCGGCGAGATTCTGATTGACGGGCAGGTGCGCCGCATAGAGTCGCCGCACGACGCCATAGCGCAGGGCGTAGGCATGGTTCACCAGCACTTCATGCTGGTCGAGAACATGACCGTGGCCGAAAACATAGTACTCGGAGCCGAGCCCGGTTCCGCCGCGTCTCTAGACCTATCGGGCGCTTCACAAAGGATTCGCGCGCTCTCCGAAGAGTTCAAGCTGGCTATTAATCCGAACGCTCCGATTGAGACTCTCTCCGTTGGCCAGCAGCAGCGCGTGGAGCTTCTGAAGGCTCTCTACCGCGAAGCGCGCATTCTTATACTTGACGAGCCCACGGCCGTCCTGACGCCGCAGGAGGTCGAAGAGTTCTTCGCAATCCTTCGCGGCATGCGCGAGCAGGGAAAGACGGTCGTCATCATCACTCACAAGCTGGACGAGGTGCTGGCCATCTCGGACGAGGTGACGGTGATGCGCGACGGTCAAGTGGTGGGCCGCCTCAAGACCAGCGAAACGAACGCTGCGGAGCTTGCGCGCATGATGGTTGGCCGCGACGTGCTGTTGCGCGTGGAGAAGACGGACGCCAAAACTGGCACGAACGTCCTCGGCCTGCGCGACCTTCGAGTGATGGCCGCGGACGGCACGCCGCGCGTGGACGGCATAAGCTTTGACGTGCGCGCTGGCGAGGTCGTAGGGATTGCGGGCGTCGAAGGCAACGGCCAGACCGAGTTGATTGAAGCGCTCGCTGGCCTGACTGAGCCGAGCAACGTGAGCGGGCAAGTGGAGTTCGAGGGGCGCAACATCAGGGACGCAGGCCCTAGGGAGCGTAAGCAGATGGGGATTGCTCACATCCCCGAAGACCGTCACAGGCGCGGCCTGCTGCTCGATTTCGACCTCGCGGAAAACTCCATCCTAGGCGTTCATTATCGCAAGCCCATTGTCTCGCACGCGGGCGTGATGCTGGATAACGGCGCTATTGACCGTCGCGCTCGTGAAATCATCAAGGACTTTGACGTGCGCCCCGCGAATCCGGCTCTGCCCGCGCGCTCTCTTTCGGGCGGCAACCAGCAGAAGCTCATCATTGGACGTGAGTTCGACCTTCAGCCCAAGCTCCTGCTGGTGGCGCAGCCCACGCGCGGCGTGGACATAGGAGCCATAGAGTTCATTCACCGCAAGCTCATAGCGCTCAGGGACGCTGGCTGCGCGATTCTTCTGGTGTCGGCTGAGCTGGAAGAGGTGACGGCGCTGGCCGACAGGCTTTTAGTCATACACGAAGGCAGGATAGTTGGCGAAGTTGACCCGAAAGTTGCTACGACCGAAGAGATAGGGCTCATGATGACGGGCGGTCACAAGTGATTAAAATCGGCTCGATGCAAATCGAATAATCTCATGAAACTCTTTAACGAACTGGTCTTTCCGCTCATAGCCGTAATCGCGGCTTTCATAGTGGGCGGCATCTTTGTTCTCATCATTGGGGACGACCCGCTCTTAACCTACCAGCTTTTGCTGGGCAGCGCGCTCTCGTGGCCGGACGGCATCGGCTACACGCTCTTTTACGCGACGCCGCTCATCTTCACGGGGCTGGCCGTGGCCGTGGCCTTTCGCTGCGGGCTGCTGAACATCGGCGCGGAGGGGCAGCTCTACGTCGCGGCCTTTGCCGCCGCGTGGGTCAGCATCAAGCTCGGCGGCACAATCGTTAAGATAGGCGGCACGGATGTCAATTACTCTTGGGCCAGCCTTCCGGCTGTGCTGCTTGTGCCTATTGCCTGTCTTGCGGCGATTCTGATGGGCGGTCTGTGGGGAGCCATCCCCGGATACCTGAAGGCCCGCTTCGGCTCGCACGAAGTCATCAACACCATCATGATGAACTTCATAGGCATTGCGCTCGTCAGTTACTTCACGCAGTACTACTACAAGGTGCCGGGCGACCCCATCATGCAGTCGGCTGAGATAGGCGCTGCGGCGCACATCCCTAGACTGGGAAGCTTCATCCCCGGAATCCCCACGCGCCTTCCGCTCAACGTAGCATTCCTGCTAGCCATTCTTGCCTGCGCGCTCGTCTACGTTTTTCTGTGGAAGACCAAGTGGGGCTACGAGATTCGAGCGACGGGCGAGAATCCTTCGGCGGCGGAATACGGCGGCATAGCCATACGCAAACAGATAGTGCTGGCGATGGCAGTCTCGGGCGCGCTCGCGGGGATGGTCGGCATAAACGAAGTGCTGGGCTATCGCTATCGCTACTATGACGGATTCTCAGCGAGCTACGGTTTCACGGGGATAGCTGTGGCGCTCCTTGGCCGTAATCATCCGGTCGGGGTCTTTCTGGCGGCGATTCTGTTTGGCATGTTGATTCGCGGCGGAATCTTCGTTGACGCCTTCACAGACCACGTCTCGAAAGATTTGGTGGAAGTCTTGCAGGCGGTCGTCATTCTGTTCGTAGCCTGCGAAGCATTCTTTCGCGGCTCATTCAACAGGTTCGGCCTGCTGAGAAGGTCTAAAGTTTAGAAGCAATCAGTCTTGAACAATCAGCCGCCAGCCAAAAACTGACTGCTCATGGCTGATGGCTGACGGCTAAATAACTATGAGAGCAATCTTCAACTACACGCTTATCTTTTCGATGCTGCGGCTTGCTACGCCTCTTATCTGGGCGGCGCTCGGCGGGCTCTTCTCGGAGCGCTCGGGCGTCATCAACATCGCGCTCGAAGGCATCATGCTGGCCGGAGCTTTTACGGCGGCCTCCGTCACCTACTATGCCGGAAACCCCTGGCTGGGGCTTCTGGCAGGCATAGCGGCGGGCGTCTTTATCGCCGGGGTTCACGCGGTGGCCTGCATACGCTTCAATGCCAATCAGGTCGTGAGCGGGATGGCGATTAATATCCTGATGGTAGGAATCCCGGCCTTTCTCGGCGGAGCGTTCTTCGCCTCGACCGGCTCCACGCCGCAGATTGCCAAAGAGCATCTGATTCCTTGGACGCCTGTTATCCTTGCCTTCCTGATGGTGCCTGTTACGTGGTACGTGCTTTATCGCACGCCGTTCGGCTTGCGGCTTCGCGCCGTGGGCGAAAAGCCGGAAGCGGCGGACGCGGCGGGCGTCTCCGTCAAGTTGATGCGCTACTCGGCTGTCCTCATCAGTGGCGCTCTGGCAGGAGTCGGCGGAGCCTATCTCTCCATAGGCCAGTCCTCGCTCTTTACGCGCAACATGACTTCCGGGCGCGGCTTCATAGCGCTGGCCGCGCTCATCTTCGGTAAGTGGCGGCCCGTCCAGACAATGCTCGCCTGTTTGTTGTTCGGCTTCACCGAAGCCATCTCGATTCAGTTGCAGGGCGTGCGCCTGCCTTCGGGCGAAGACATCCCGAACCAGTTCATACAGATTATCCCCTACGTCTTAACTATAGTCGTGCTCGCGGGCTTCATAGGCCAGTCGCGCGCGCCCCGCGCTCTAGGTTTGCCATATCAGAAAGAAAGATGAAAAATAGCTAGGAACAGGTCAGAGTGCGGAATGCAAAAGTAAAGAGCGATTCCGCTTTTCATTCATCATTCTGCCTTCTGCATTGCCTTTATGACTTCGGAAGAACAAAATCTTTCACCATTATACGAGCGCGTGGAGCATGCTGCGCGCACCGTTCGAGCGCGCTTTGACGATGACGTGCGCACGGGCGTAGTGCTGGGGAGCGGGCTCGGCGCATTCGCGGACGACCTTGATGATTCTGTCGTCATCCCTTACGAAGAGATTCCGGGCTTTGCGCATCCTACTGTAGAAGGTCACGCGGGGCGGCTCGTGCTGGGGCGCGTCAGGGGCGCTACGGTCGCAGTCCTTCAAGGGCGCTTCCATTTCTACGAAGGCTACTCGCGCGACGAAGTGACATTTCCCATGCGCGTCTTCGGCTTGATGGGCATCAAGTCCGTCGTGCTGACGAACGCTGCGGGCGGCATCAACATAGGATTCGACCAAGGCTCTTTGATGATTATCAGCGACCACCTGAACCTGATGGGCACGAATCCGTTGCTGGGGCCGAACGACGAGCGCTTTGGTACGCGCTTCCCTGACATGTCCGAAGTCTACAGCCACGAGTTTCAGGCGATAGCTGTCGAAGAGGCACGCTCGCTAGGGCTTGAGCTGCGGCGAGGCGTTTACGCTGCGATGTCCGGCCCGAGCTACGAGACGCCCGCAGAAGTCCGCATGCTGCGAACCCTTGGGGCAGACGCGGTCGGGATGAGCACCGTGCCGGAGGCAATCGTCGCCAGACAGATGGGCATGCGGGTGCTGGGCATCTCCTGCATCACCAACATGGCGGCGGGAGTCGTAGACCAGCCTATCAATCACGAAGAGGTCATGGAGACGGGCGCGCAGGTGCGTGACACAATCAGAAATCTTTTACGCGGAATAATCCCAAGACTCTCAACAGTCTAGAGAGTCCGGAGAGTCTTGAGAGTCTACAGAGAAGAATCTAGTTGACTCTCCAGACTCTCCGGACTCTCTAGACACTCCAGACTTATGATTATTGGCATCTGTGGCGGAACAGGCTCCGGCAAGACGACTGTGGCGAATCGCATCCTTGCGACCGTGAGAGCCGAAGAGGTCATCTTTCTACAGCAGGACTCGTACTACCGCAATCTCAACGACATGCCGCTAGATTACCGTCAGGAGGTCAACTTCGACCACCCGGACGCGCTGGACAACGACCTGCTCGTGAAGCACATCCGTAGACTGAAGGCGGGCGCGGGCGTTGAGCTTCCCCTCTATGATTTCAAGACGCACTCGCGTCTGGCGGAGACGCAGCACGTTGAGCCCAAGCCAATCATCATAGTCGAAGGCATTCTGATATTCGCAGACCCGCGCATCCTGGAGGAGATGGACATTAAAATTTTCGTGGACACACCAGACGACATACGCTTCATACGCCGCTTGCGCCGCGACATAGCCGAGCGTGGCCGCACAGTCGAATCCGTCATAGAGCAGTACCTAGCCACGGTTCGGCCCATGCACATGCAGTTCGTGGAGCCTTCAAAGCGCTACGCCGACGTGATTATCCCGGAAGGCGGGCACAAGCTGGTCGGCATAGACCTTATCAGCGTCAAGATACGCGACCGCTTGGCGCGGGATTTAACTGCGACGGGAGGCGTGGCATGAGCAAAGTGGGAAGACACACAAGGGAAGAAGTGATAGAGGCTGCGTTGAGCGCACGCGAGCGTGCCGTCGCGCCCTTCTCAAACTTTCGCGTAGGCGCTTCGGTCGAGACAGACGACGGGCGACTATTCACCGGCTGCAACATCGAGAGCGCAAGCTACGGCCTGACCGTCTGCGCCGAGCGCGTGGCCATCTGGAAAGCCATCTCAGAAGGCGCAAGATGCTTCGGCCTGCTTGTCGTAGCCGTTGATACGGAGAACCTGACGCCTCCCTGCGGCACCTGCCGACAGATAATATGGGAGCATTGCCGCGACACGACCATCCTGCTCATCAACCTACAGGGGCAAACGGAAGAGCTTCAAATCAGAGACTTGCTGCCGCGCGCCTTCGACGCCAGATATCTGAAGGAAATCAGCCGGGACGAAGCCGGAAGGAAGAAATAGTGGATAAATGACAAAGTTTCTGCGGATTCTCATCTCGCTTCTTCTCGTAACTCTTATTTCGGCCTCACCACTGTTTTCATTTGAACAGAGGAGGACGCGCGTGGACATAATCGTGCGTGGCGGAAAAGTTGTGACTATGGACGCGACGCGACGCGTCATAGAGGACGGCGCTATAGCCATACAGGCGGGCAGGATTGTAGCAATCGGCAGTCGCGCCGAAGTGGATGCTAAATACAGTGCTGCGGATACGATTGACGCCACGGGCAAGGTTGTCATCCCCGGCCTCGTCAACACGCACACGCACGTCCCCATGACGCTCTTTCGCGGCCTCGCGGACGACCTCGACCTTCAGGAGTGGCTGACCAAATACATATTCCCGGCGGAGGCCAAGAACGTCACGGAAGATTTCGTCCGCACGGGAACGCAGCTCGGGCTGGCCGAGATGATTCGCGGAGGAACCACTACCTACTGCGACATGTACTACTTCGAGGACGCGATTGCCGACGAGACGGCCAAAGCGGGCGTGCGGGGAGTCCTCGGGGAAACCGTCATAGACTTTCCCGTGGCGGATAACAAGACGAACGCGGAAGCTATGGCTTACGTCGAGCGCTTCGTAAAGAAGTGGCAGGGCAACGCGCTTATCACGCCAGCCGTTGCGCCGCACGCGGCCTACACAGTCTCGACAGAGAATCTCAAGGCGGTGCGCGCCTTCTCCGACCGCACGGGCGCTCCCGTCGTCATACACGTCTCTGAGACGCGCAAAGAGGTAGAAGACATAGAGAAGAAGTACGGCGCTCGTCCCGTCTCTTATCTTGAGCGCATTGGCTTTCTCAATAATCGAGTCATAGCCGCGCATGCCGTCTGGGTCAACGGGGAAGAGATTGCTGTGCTCAAGCGCAGGGGCGTGGGCGTAGCTCATAACCCGCAGTCGAACATGAAGCTCGCTTCCGGCGTCGCGCCCGTTCCTCAGATGCTCTCTGAAGACGTTGCCGTAGGACTAGGCACGGACGGCGCAGCCTCTAACAACGACCTGAACATGTGGGAAGAGATGGACACGGCGGCCAAGCTTCATAAGGTGACGACCGGCGACCCGAAAGTAGTCTCGGCGCTTCAGGCTTTCGAGATGGCTACTATAAGAGGCGCGCGCGCGCTTCATCTGGACAGCCAGATTGGCTCGCTCGAAGCGGGCAAGCGCGCAGACCTTTGCATAGTTGATTTAGACGACCTGAGCCAGACGCCGCTTTATAACATCTATTCTCATCTGGTTTACGCAACGAAGGCGGACGACGTACGTACGGTTGTCATAGAAGGTCGCGTGGTGATGCGAGATCGCCGCTTGCTAACTCTGGACGAAAACGGTATAAAGATGCGCGCGCTCGCCTTCCGTGAGCGCATTAGTCGAAGTCTCGCACAATAAAAGAGCCAAAAATCTAACGCTTTGAGGGTTGTTCCTGTCAGCTTGCGCATTACGCGCACGTGAGGCCATAATAGCAGGCCATCATTTGGATGTACCCTACACAAGCGAGCCTCAAAGCTCGCTTTTAGCTTTATGGAGTTTTACGTAGTGAAGGAAAGTACCCCTAGACAACTGCTTAATCGTTCCGGACTCTTCATCGCACTATCTACTTTAATCGCTCTCACCGCGATTACAATCTCAGCCCAGACGCCTTCGGATGCAGAAGCCGTGCAGCGCCGACTGATGCGCGCACGCGCTCTTGCAGCCTCGCATAATCTGACGGCCGCCGCCGCCGAGCTTGATAACATACGAAATACTGCGACGGACGATTCCATCAAGGATGTCGCGCGCATCATGCTGATGGGCGTCTATCTTGAGGCTGCCGACTACGCGCGTGCCCAAGCGCTTCTGGAAGAGACGTATAAGGGAGTCTCTGGCGGAAACGAAAGCTCTATTCGCGCATATTTCACGCTCGCGGGCCAAAGCGTCAAGGGAGCGCGTGAGCACCTTGACCGCTACAAGTCATTCGGCCTCAACGTGGCAGATAAAGAGCTGCCGCCCGAAGCAGCAGCAGACCTAGACCGCCTGCGCACACTGCTTGAGCGCGTGGCGGAGCAGGCCCGGCAGATAGGCAGCACGGACGCCAGAAACACAGAGGCCATAGCGCTGCTTGAAGACGCCGCCAACGTGCGCGCCACCCTTGCGCGCAACCGCGAAGAGCGCGTGCAGTGGCAGACCGAGACGACCGACGCCCGGCAGAAGCTGGCCGCCTCTGAGACACGCGTGGCCAGTCTCGGCCCTGTCCCCGTTCGCCCCGTAGGCTCTAATACGACGCAGCCCGCTTCGGCAAGCGCTACGCCAATGGCTGGCAACAATGCTTCCTCCAATTCTTCAAACGAATCTTCGGGCGGACAGTCACGTACCGCCCCGCTAACCAGAAAGACCGTCTCCATTCCTGAGCAGCAGCCGCCAAAGCCTGCCAAACAGGAGAAGCCTAAACAGTCTCAGCAAACAGCACAGCCGCCCCTGCCGCAGCCCGTCAGAGCGCCCGTAGACGGGCGGCCTGTGGAGCTTGGCTCGTTGATTGACAAGGCTACGCAGAGGATTTCGCCCAGCTATCCCCCGACCGCCAAGAACGCGCGCGTGCAGGGCGTCGTCAAAGTCTTTGTAATCGTTGACGAAAACGGCACGGTTTTGAAGATAGAGCGCTCGGACGGCCCTGCGCTTCTGCGCGCCGCCGCCGAAACCGCCGCCCGGCAATGGAGGTTCCAGCCCCCTGTGGTGGACGGCAAACCCGTGCGAATGAGCGGCTACATCAGCTTTAACTTCACTCTTTAATGAGTTTAAGGCAAGACCGGGCGCAATTATCAACTTGCGCCCGAAAGGCGAATATATAAATTTAAGCGGCGTCGAGAGCCCTGCACGGTTCCCGGCGCCGCTTGATTTTTGAGCCGTTTTGCAGACCCTTCTCAAGGCTCTATAAATCTACACTCTTCAGCTTTATCTCATTAAATCTTAAGTACTTAACTATTCTTGACAAAAAAGTCAGGTATGGTAGAATGGCTTCGCATCGTTCGGGTAGCGGCTTAGTCTTGGGAGTGAAGCTATGAAAATCTCTGCACAGGAAGAGTACGGCTTGCGCTGTTTGCTGCAACTGGCACGGCTCGTAGACGGCGAGTCGCTGACGCTCGGCCAGATGGCAGAGCGAGAGGGCATCTCTGTGGCGAACGCCGGGAAACTGCTCTGGCTGTTGAGCAAAGCGGGGCTGGTGCAGTCCGTGAGGGGGAATCGCGGCGGCTACATGCTTGCGCGTCCCGCCTCTGAAGTCCGGCTCAGCGATGTCATAAAGGTGCTCGACGACGACACGGTTTCCGAGCACTGCAAGAGCTACACGGGCGTTCTGGATGTCTGCGTTCACACGGGCGATTGCGGCATACGCCCCGTCATAGTCGGCCTGCATGAGATAGTGCAGAACGCGCTCTCGGAAATCACGCTGGCACAGCTCGTAGGCACGGAGGCCAACGTGGACGCGACGATTCACCAGATTCAGGGCTTGCAGAAGCGCTACGAGCCCACAGGCGCGGGCGCTTGAAGTGCGCGCTGCATAGACAAGATTTTTCGAGAACGGTTTGCTCACTGAAAAGAGAGAGTAGAGAGCTTAAGAGATGAGCAGTATTGAGATACTAGCCAACAGAGAATACAAGTACGGCTTTGTCACGGACATTGAATCCGACACCATCCCCAAGGGGCTGAGTGAGGATACGGTGCGTCTAATCTCGGCCAAGAAGAATGAGCCGGAGTGGATGCTGGAGTTTCGCCTCAAAGCCTATCGCCAGTGGCTGACCATGAAAGAGCCCAATCACTGGCCCAACCTGAAGTACCCGAAAGTTGACTATCAGGACATCATCTACTACAGCGCGCCGAAGCAGAAGGCGACGAAGGCCAGCCTGGATGAGGTTGACCCTGAATTGTTGCGTACCTTCGAGAAGCTGGGCATCCCGCTTAACGAACAGAAGCAGCTTGCTAACGTGGCTGTTGACGCCGTCTTCGACTCGGTATCCGTGGCCACGACCTACAAAGAGAAGCTGAAGAAGCACGGCGTCATCTTCTGTTCCTTCACGGATGCGATTAAGGACTACCCGGAGCTTATCAAAAAATATCTGGGCTCGGTCGTCCCCGTGGGCGACAACTACTTTGCCGCGCTCAACAGCGCTGTCTTCTCGGACGGCTCATTCGTCTTCGTGCCGAAGGGCGTTCGCTGTCCCATGGAGCTTTCGACCTACTTCCGCATCAACAATCAGGAGTCGGGCCAGTTCGAGCGTACGCTGGTTGTGGCGGAAGAAGGCGCGTACGTCTCTTATCTGGAAGGCTGCACAGCGCCTCAGTTCGATAAGAACCAACTGCACGCGGCCGTCGTTGAATTGATTGCTCTGGACGATGCGGAGATTAAGTACTCGACAGTGCAGAACTGGTACGCGGGCGACGAAGAGGGCAAGGGCGGCATTTACAACTTCGTCACCAAGCGCGGAAAGTGCGCGGGAAGAAATTCAAAGATTTCGTGGACGCAGGTTGAGACGGGTTCCGCGATCACCTGGAAATACCCTTCGTGCATACTGCTTGGCGATAACTCAATCGGTGAGTTCTATTCCGTGGCGCTGACCAATCACGCGCAGCAGGCCGACACGGGCACGAAGATGATTCACATAGGAAAGAACACTCGCTCGACTATCATCTCGAAGGGAATCTCTGCTGGCAAATCGAACAACAGCTATAGAGGGCTGGTAAAAGTGATGCCTAAAGCAGACGGCGCACGCAACTACACGCAGTGCGACTCCATGCTCATAGGGCAGAAGTGCGGCGCGAACACCTTCCCCTATATTGAAGTGATGAACAACACTTCACGGGTGGAGCATGAGGCTTCGACTTCCAAGATAAGCGAAGAGCAGTTGTTCTACCTTCAGCAGCGCGGGCTATCGCAGGAGGACGCTGTGAGCCTCATCATCAACGGCTTCTGCAAGGATGTCTTCCTGCAACTGCCTATGGAGTTCGCGGTCGAAGCCACACGGCTTCTCGGCCTTAAGCTTGAAGGAAGCGTCGGTTAAAAGGAGTTCATAGACAAAGTGGCTTTATTAGAGATTAAAGATTTACACGCGACCATTGACGGGAACGAGATTCTGAAGGGCATCACGTTGACCATCAATCGTGGCGAGGTGCATGCCATCATGGGGCCGAACGGCTCTGGAAAGTCCACGCTGGCTAAAGTTCTTGCTGGCCACCCGTCTTATGAGGTGACGGGCGGCGAAGTGATTTACGAGGGCAAGAATTTGCTGGAGCTTTCGCCTGACGAGCGTGCGCGCGGCGGCATCTTTCTGGCTTTTCAGTATCCAGTGGAAGTCCCCGGCGTATCCAACGCGCAGTTCCTCAGGCTGGCTTATAACGAGCGGCAGAAGCATCGCGGCGAGGAGGAGCTAGACCCGCTTGAGTTCAAGGATTATTTGAAGGAGCGGGCTAAGGTCGTGCAGATGGACGCCAGCTTCATGTCGCGCTCGGTCAACGAAGGCTTTTCCGGCGGCGAGAAAAAGCGCAACGAGATTCTTCAGATGGCCGTGCTTGAGCCGACTCTGGCCGTGCTGGACGAGACTGACTCGGGGCTAGACATTGACGCGCTGAGAATCGTGGCCGGGGGCGTCAATCAACTGAGGACGACCGATAACGCAATCATTCTGGTGACGCATTACCAGCGCCTTCTGAACTACATTGTGCCGGACTATGTCCACGTGCTGGCGGGTGGCCGCATAGTGCGCGAGGGCGGGAAAGAACTGGCGCTTGAGCTTGAAGAGAAGGGTTACGACTGGATAAGGAACGCGCCCGGTGCGGGCGCTCAAACGCAGCCGACGCAGCAGGCAGGTTAATAGATGGTAGCAGAGGCAACAAGAGAGAAGAGCATTTACGCTGACATGTTCGCCGCGCTTAAGGAAAAGCTCGGCGCGCGCGAGGCTTCGTGGGCAAAGCGGCTGCGCGAAGATGCTATGGAGCACTTCGAGCAGCTTGGGTTTCCTTCCACCTTCGATGAAGAATGGAAATACACCAACCTCGCGCCGCTTTCCAAGCGGCAGTTCGAGCCCGGCTTTGAATCGAAGAATATTGAGCTTGAAAGCGGCGCTCTTGAAATGGTCGCCTACCCGGAGGCTGAGGGCAGTCGGCTCGTATTCGTCAACGGCGTCTTCAAACGGGAACTGTCTTCGCTAGACGCTCTGCCTCGCGGGGTTGCGGCGGAGAATCTATCGGACGCCTTGCACGGCGAGCATTCGGAGATTGTGCGCGAGCGGCTGGCGCGTTATGCGGAATATAACGAAAACGCTCTCGTGGCGCTCAACACCGCGTTCATGTCCGACGGCGCGTTCCTGCTGATACCGAAGGGAGTGCGCGTGGAGACGCCCATTCACCTTCTTTTCCTCTCGGTGCCGCAGGCTTCGCCCGTAGTCTCTTTCCCGCGCGTCCTAGTCATCGCGGGAGCGCAGTCGGAAGCGACCTTGATTGAGTCATACGCGAGCCTCGAAGAGGGCGAGTATTGGACGAATGGCGTGGTAGAGGTCTTGCTGGAAGACGGCGCGAAGCTGGAACATTACAAGATTCAGCGCGAGAGCCTGCGAGCATTTCACACTGCAACTACTCAGGTGGAGCTTGGGGCTGCCAGCAGCTTTGATACGACTACCATCACGCTCGGCGCTGAGCTGTCGCGTCACAACATCAACGTAGGGTTGCGCGCGCGTGGAGCGGAATGCCGCGTGGACGGGCTCTACATGGTCAGCACAGGCCAGCACACGGACACGCATTCGCTGATAGAGCACGCGGAGCCTTACTGCACCAGCCGACAACTCTACAAGGGAATCTTGGACGGGAAATCGCGCGCGGTCTTTAACGGCAAGGTCTTCGTGCGCGAAGGGGCGCTTCAGACGGACGCGCAGCAGACAAACCGGAACCTGCTTCTCTCGAATGAATCGCGTGTGGATACCAAGCCGCAGTTGGAGATTTTCGCGGACGATGTGAAATGCGCGCACGGCGCTACCGTCGGACAACTGGAAGAAGAGGAGCTGTTCTACCTTATAAGTCGCGGCCTCAGGCCGGAGCTGGCGCGTAATCTTTTGACCTACGGCTTTGCCGAAGAAGTGATTGCGAAGATAGGAATCGAATCCATCAAAGCGCAGCTTGACGAAGTAGTCCTCAACAGGCTGCAAGCTAAATTGTGAAGGTAGCGACGGGCGGTAAGCCGGGCTTTTATCCGGCCACTGAATTTTTATGAGCGTAATAGAGAAGATTTTAGTTGAGACGCCGGGGCTCGAAGACGAGCCATGGGACGTGGAGCGCATACGCGAGGACTTTCCGGTTCTGAAGCAGACAGTGAACGGGAAGCCGCTTGTTTATCTGGACAATGCCGCGTCGTCGCAGGTTCCGCAGGTGGTGATTGACCGGGGCTCCAAGTATCTGCGCGAGGAGCATTCGAATATTCATCGCGGAGTCCATTACCTGAGCCAGCGAGCCACGACCGCTTACGAAGGCGCGCGTGAGAAGGTGCGTCGCTTCATCAACGCGCGAGACGTGCGCGAATGCATCTTCGTGCGCGGCGCTACCGAAGGCATAAATCTGGTGATGCACGGCTATGGCCGCAAGTTCGTCAAAGAGGGCGATGAGATAATCGTCTCTGCTATGGAGCATCACGCTAACATCGTCCCGTGGCAGATGCTCTGTGAAGAGAAGGGAGCGCGTCTTCGCGTCATTCCCATGAATCAATCGGGAGAGCTTCTGTTGGACGAGTACGACGCGCTCCTGAACGAGAGGACGAAGCTCGTAGCCGTCAATCACGTCTCGAACGCGCTCGGAACCATCAACCCTGTGAAAGAGATAATCGCGCGCGCGCACAAGATGGGCGTGCCGGTGCTGATTGACGGGGCGCAGAGCGCACCTCATCTGGCCGTGGACGTGCAGGATTTGGACTGCGACTTTTACGCGCTCTCCGGACACAAGATGTTTGCGCCTACCGGGAGCGGCGTCGTTTACGGCAAGGCCGAGTGGCTGGAACAGATGAATCCCTTTCAGGGCGGCGGAGACATGATTCGCACGGTGACGTTCGAGAAGACCACCTATGCCGGGCTGCCTAACAAATTCGAAGCGGGCACGCCAGCCATAGCTTCGCAGATAGGTCTGGGCGCTGCCATAGACTACCTGAACAGCATTGGGCGCGAGCGCGCAGTCCGCTACGAGCAGGAGTTGCTGCGCTACGCTACCGAGAGGATTTCCGCCATAGAGGGCGTGACGCTCATCGGCACCGCGCGCGAGAAGGCCAGTGTTCTCTCCTTCGTGATAGAGAACGTTCACCCGCACGACGTAGGCACAATACTGGATCAGGAAGGAATAGCCGTACGCGCGGGCCATCATTGCGCTCAGCCGGTCATGCAGTTCTTCCGCGTGCCAGCCACGGCCCGCGCCTCCTTCGCCTTCTACAACACGAAAGAGGAAGTGGACGTGCTCGCGCATGCCATCGAAAAAGTAATAGAGGTCTTTAGCTAGTCACTATTTACTATGTCTGAACTGAGTGAGCTTTACCAGCAGGTAATCCTTGACCATAACAAGAAGCCGCGTAACTTCCGTGTCATGGAGGAGGCGAATCGCAGGGCCGAAGGCTACAACCCGCTTTGTGGCGACCAGTTGACGGTCTACATGGATTTGGAGGGCGACGTGGTCAGGGACGTGAGCTTTGAGGGCTCCGGCTGTGCCATCTCCAAGGCTTCCGCCAGCATGATGACGCAGGCCGTCAAGGGCAAGTCTCTGGAGGATGCCCGTACGCTCTTCAACGAGTTTCACCGGATGGTGATGGGCGAGCTGAACGAGGAAACGGAGCCGAATCATCTGGGGCGGCTGACCATCTTTTCGGGCGTCCGGGAGTTTCCTGCGCGGGTCAAATGCGCCACGCTCTCGTGGCACACCATGAACGCCGCGCTCACGGGCGAAGAGGTGACTTCGACAGAGTAAAATTCCGAGGCCGGAGTAGGAAAAAACCGTAAAAATTTATCGCTAAATTTGGGGAGTCATGCTCCATTTTGGCGATTTTCTGCATCTGATATTCGTATACGGCATCTGGAAAATCCCCCTTCATAGCTATTTAATCTACCTGTAACTGTTTTGTCTATTTATCAGGGTATATAAAGGCTTTTGCTTTAATACTTGACCTTTATCGGCTTTACTGGTAAAAGTCCGTTTTCCTTCGGGCCAGTCTTCTCCGTAGTGAGAGACTCTTAGGACACTAAATTAAAGAAAAACAGCCTCTGCTCGCTCGCGCCTGGCCGCAGAGGTTTGCTTTATGGACTCTCGATACTAATCGGAGCTTGGATTTAACAGCGCGCAGTTACCGGTTGGTGGGAGTTCGGTCTTTCAGAGTCTATCCATAGAATCCCGCCACTTTACGAAAACCCCCTCGTCAATAGCATCTGAGAAAGGAAACTTATGTCTCGTTCCCCGCGCCTCGGGCGAATTACCCGTCGTCTGTTTGTAATTTCACTTGTACTGATAGCTTTAGCCGCCGTAGCCCTTTACTCCCTTCCGAGTTCCGGCAAAGCTGCTGCCAACGACCTATTCTTCTCCGAATATATAGAAGGAACCTCTTTTAACAAGGCTCTGGAAATCTATAACGGTACCGGCTCAAGTGTGAATCTGGGTACAGGGCAATACGTCCTGCAACTCTATACAAATGGCGCTGCGACCCCCAGCCAGAGTATGAGCCTTACGGGCACGATTGTTCCGGGCGATGTTTTCGTGATAGCCCATGCTCAGGCTAACGCGCTCATTCTCGCGCAGGCAGATGCTACAAACAGCATTGTTATCAATCACAACGGCGATGACGCGTTTGTTTTACGTAAAGGCGGCGCGAATGGCCCGATTGTTGACGTCATCGGCCAGGTGGGAACCGACCCCGGAACTGAGTGGGGCACCGGCCTTCAGTCAACAGCCGACAATACCCTCCGTCGTAATGCGAATATCTGTGCCGGTGATACTACCCCCAGTGACCCTTTCGACCCGGCCACCGAATGGACAGGTTTCGCCGTTGATACCTTCGACGGCTTCGGCTCGCACACGGCTTCATGCGGTGTAACGCCTACGCCCACTCCGACACCTACGCCGACTCCTACTCCCACACCAACACCGACCCCCACTCCAACGCCTACACCTACTCCGACACCAACGCCTACGCCGACGCCCGTTCCGGCCGGCTCGGTCGTCATCAGTCAGGTTTACGGCGGCGGCGGTAACTCCGGTGCTACTTTTAATTACGACTATATAGAGATTTTCAACCGCAGTACGAATCCGGTAGACCTGAGCGGCTGGTCTGTGCAGTACACCTCGCAGGCAGGCCCGACCGGTGGCGGAAACTGGAGCGGCAGGACGACACTCTCCGGCGTCATTCAGCCCGGCCAGTACTTCCTTATTCAGGAATCAACCACGAACGCCGGCGTAGGCTCCAGCCTCCCTGTGGCTCCAGACGTTCCGGGCGGCACTATCAACATGAGCGCGACGGACGGTAAGGTGGCGCTGGTTCGCAGCACCACATTCCTGAGCGGCACATGCCCGATTGGCGACCCGAACTTAATGGACATGGTGGGCTATGGCGGGGCGAACTGCTACGAGGGCAGCGCTGCCGCGCCTTCACCGAGCGCGCAGTCGGCCGTCTTCCGCGCACGCAACGGCTGCAAGGACACGGACTACAACGCCGTGAACTTTACAGAAGCCGCTCCGAGCCCGCGCAATTCGACAACGGCTTTCAACGTCTGCCCGTCCGGCGATGAAGCCCCGGAGGTCTTCAGCACTTCTCCGTCGAACGGAGCGACGAACATCTCGCTCACGTCTAACATAACTATAAACTTCGACCAGAATGTGAACGTCGCGGGCAACTGGTTCCAAATTTCCTGCTCCACGAGCGGCGTCCACACGGCCACGGCCACGACCGGCACGACCACCTTCACGCTCGACCCCGACACGGATTTCGCGGGTAGCGAGCAGTGTACTGTGACCGTCTACGCCGGGCAGGTGAATGATCAGGACGCGCAAGACCCGCCCGACTTCATGGTGGCTAATTACACCTTCAGCTTCAGCACGCTTACCCCGCGCGACTCTGCGGAGCACCTTGTGATGGGTAATCCGACGGGCGCGGCCACCACGGACAACAACAACTACCTGCTGGCGAAAGACCAGTACGCTCTCTCTTACAACTGCGAGCGCGGCACTTCGAACTGGGTAAGCTGGCATCTGGATAACTCTTGGCTGGGCAGCGCTCCGCGACAGGACGACTTCCGCTTTGACCCTGCGACGCCTCCGGGCTGCTATCAGGTGCAGGGAACGGACTATTCCGGCTCCGGTTTTGACCGTGGCCACATGGTTCCGTCCGCCGACCGCACCTCTTCTATACCGGATAACTCTGCGACCTTCTTCATGACCAACATGATTCCGCAGGCTCCTGACAACAATCAGGGCCCGTGGGCAGACCTTGAAATGTACGAGCGCGAGCTCGTCGGACAGGGTAAAGAGGTCTACATCATCTCGGGCGGCGTAGGCACGGGCGGTATTGGCTCTGGTGGCGCTCGCTCGACCATCGCGGGCGGCAACGTCACAGTCCCGGCGCAGACATGGAAGGTCTTCCTAGTTCTTCCTGCGGGCAGCAACGACGTGGCTCGCGTGGACAACCAGACGCGCACCTTCGCCGTCATCATGCCCAACGTTCAGGGCATACGTAACGACGACTGGCGCAAGTACCTTGCTACGGTTGATCAGGTCGAAGCCCTGACCGGCTACGACTTCTTCTCGCAGGTTAATGACGACATAGAGGCCGTCATCGAGGCTCGTCTTGATGAAGAGCACGACACCGCGCCGGTAGCTAACGGCCAGTCTGTCTCTACGGCTGAAGACGCTGTGAAGGAGATTAATCTCTCGGCTACGGATTCCAACGTCAACAACGTGCTGACCTACACGGTCGTCAACGGCCCGTCCAAAGGTACGCTCTCCGGTACCGGCAGCCAGTTGTTCTACACGCCCGCAGCCAACTACAACGGCCCCGACAGCTTCACCTTCAAGGCGAATGACGGTGCCAAAGACTCCAACACGGCCACGGTCACGATTAACGTCACGGCGGTCAACGACGCGCCCGTGGCTAACAACGACTCGGCAAACACGGATGAGGACACACCCGTCACGGTGAGCGTCCTGACCAACGATACGGATGTTGAGAACGACGCGCTCACGGTTACGGCTGTGGGAGCGGCTTCTAATGGAACGACCAGCATTGTCGGCAACGACGTGAAGTACACGCCCGCGCCTAACTTTAGCGGCGCGGACTCCTTCAGCTACACCGTCTCGGATGGCCACGGCGGCACGACCAACGCCACGGTCAACGTCAACGTCGCTGCCAGTAACGATGCACCTTCGGCCAACGCCGACTCGGCCGCTACGGACGAGGACACGCCCGTCTCCGTCAACGTAGTCTCCAATGACACGGATACGGACGGCGACACTCTCTCGCTTGAGAGCGTGGACGGCGCAACACACGGCACGGTCGCAATCGTGAGCGGCGAGGCGGTCTTTACGCCTGAAGCCAACTACAACGGCCCGGCCTCTTTCAACTACGTAGTTTCGGACGGCAACGGGGGCACGGCCAACGGTACGGCCAGCATCACGGTCAACGCGGTTAACGATAACCCCGTGGCCAACACGGACGCGGCTTCGACCGATGAGGACACGCCTGTAACGGTGGACGTTCGCTCTAACGACACGGACGTTGACGGAGATACGGTCAGCGTAACTGGCGCGAGCGGCGCGACCAAAGGCTCTGTCTCTGTGACGGCCGACGGTAGAGTGCTTTACACGCCGAACTCCAACGCGACCGGCTCGGACAGCTTCACCTACGCTCTCTCGGACGGGCACGGTGGGACGGCGAACGGGACGGTTAACGTCACCATCAACTCCGTCAACGACGCGCCATCTGTTTCGGGCGTTCCGGCGACGGCGACCATAGCAGAGCTTAGCGGTTACACGTTCACAGCTCAGGCTACGGACTCGGACGGCGACACGCTGACCTTCTCGCTCGTGGGCGCACCGGCTGGCGCGACCATAGACTCAGCGACGGGCCAGTTCAACTGGACGCCTACAGAGGCGCAGGGCGGCACGGGCACGCCGTTCCAGTTCACCGTCAGAGTCTCGGACGGCACCTCTAACACTGATACGGCAGTGACGATAACAGTCACGGAAGTCAACCAAGCACCGACGCTCGCGCCAATAGGCAACAAGGCTGTCATGCTCGGCGGCTCACTGACCTTCACTGCTCAGGGAGGGGATGCAGACCTTCCGGCACAGGCTCTGACTTACAGCCTGACGGGCACTGTCCCGGCTGGCGCTTCGATTAATCCGACAACGGGCCAGTTCAACTGGACGCCTACGGCGGCTCAGGCCGGACAAACCTACACGTTCGGCGTGCGAGTCACGGACGACGGCTCAGGCCATCTCTATGCTGAAGAGGTAATCACAGTCAGCGTGGGCCACGAGTGGTCAGGCGTCCTGCAACCGATTAACCCGAATGGCACTTCGGTCTTCAAACAGGGAAGCACCATTCCGGTTAAATTCATGTTGACGGGCGCGAGCGCGGGCATCACGAACGCGACTGTCCGCTTGCTGGTCGCCAAGATTAGCAACGACGTCGTAGGAGTAGAAGAAGAGGCTGTCTCTACGTCGGCGGCAACGGCCGGGAACCTGTTCCGTTACGATTCGACTAGCGGGCAGTACATCTTCAACCTGAACACGAAGAGCCTGACGCCCGGCACCTATCAACTACGCATAGATATGGGCGACGGGGTCTTACGTGTGGTGAACGTCTCTATCAGGTAGCAGTAAGAAGAAGAGACCTTTCATCGCTTTACCAGCGGCCCCGGAACATTATTCCGGGGCCGCTCTTTCTTATAAGGGGAAGTATAGATGAAGAGCGACCAGCAGTTCTTGCAGGAGTTGAAGGAGGCCGCGTCGGGCCTCTGGGTGATGAGCGAGTCCGATTACCCTTTCGAGATTGTCCAGCTTGAAGGAGAAGCCGAGCCCGGCCAGCAGCTTCTTCGTCAAGTAAGCGGCTCGCCGCCGGATGCTCCCGTTGAAGGCAGAACCGTGGATGAATTCTTCCGCACAAAAATCTACTATGCCGTAGAGGGCAGCAGGCCGGATGAGAATGTAACTCAGCGAACGCAGTCCATTCTCAAGCTGCTCAGGGAGAACCTGACGGAGCTTCGTGTCTACAGAGTCGGCACCATTAACATAGCCGTCCTTATCCTAGGCAAGAGCCGCGAGGGCAACTGGCTAGGACTCTCCACACGCGTCGTAGAGACGTAAAGGCCGTACAGCCTGCCGGGCTGACAAAGACCATGCGGGGCAGGCATAATGCTGCTTATCTTTTCAGAGCATCATGCGAATAACAGAGATTGAGTTGAGCGAGATTCATTTGGGTCTCGTACACTTTTTTGAGACGAGCTTTGGCCGCACGACAGCGCGGCGCATCATCCTTGCGCGCGTTCTGGACGAGGATGGCGGCGAGGGCTGGGGCGAATGTACTGCCGGTGAAGGGCCTTTCTATTCGGAAGAGTGGACGGAGACGGCATGGTACACTCTCAAAGAATTTCTGGCTCCTGCCGTGACCGGCAAAGATGTTGAGAGCGCCGCTCACGTTCGCGCACTTATGGAGCGCGTGCGCGGGCACAGGATGGCTAAGGCCGCTATTGAAACCGCCTGCTGGGATTTCGAAGCGCGGCGAGCGGGGCTTCCGCTCTGGAAGCATCTGGGAGGCACGCGCGCGGAAATCCCCTGCGGCGTCTCCATAGGCATACAGGAGAGCGTAGAGGAACTGTTGGAGAAGATAGAGCGCGAGCTTGAAGCGGGCTACCAGCGTATCAAGATAAAGATTAAGCCCGGCTGGGATTTGAAGATTCTGGAGAGCGTGCGCCGCCGCTTCCCGCAGATAAAGCTCATGGCCGACGCCAATTCCGCTTACACGCTCGGTGACGTAAAACTCTTTCAGGCTATGGACGAGTTCGATTTGATGATGATAGAGCAGCCGCTCGCGCACGACGACATGCTTGAGCACGCGCGCCTTCAGGCTCAAATTCGCACGCCGCTCTGTCTTGATGAATCCGTCCGGTCTGCGCGCGACGCCCGCCACGCCCTGGACTTGAGCGCCTGCCGAATTATCAACATCAAGCTGGGCCGCGTGGGCGGGCACGCTGAGGCGCGCGAGGTCGAGCGTGAAGCGCGCACGAGAGGAGTTGAGGTCTGGTGCGGAGGCATGCTCGAATCCGGCATAGGCCGGGCGCACAACATAGCCCTTTCAACTCTCGCGGGCTTCACCCTGCCGGGAGATGTCTCCGCCAGCGCCCGTTACTGGGAGGAAGACATAATCGAGCCGCCCGTGACCGTCACAGGGCGCGGGACTATTAGAGCGCCGGAAGCGCCGGGGCTGGGATTCGAGATTAAGCGAGAGCGCATAGAATCGCTCACGGTCAGACGCGAAGAGATTCGCGCCCGTTGACGAAAGGGCTTCTATTAAGGATTGTCTTCTGTGATTAGCAAAGAGACGGCCGAGAGCTTCAGGAACTTTTTTTCCGAGCGCCAAGACGCTTGGCTCGCACTTGTGCGCGCTCTGGTCGAGACGGAGTCGCCTTCGGGCGACGTGGATGGAAGCCGCGCCGTCGTCACTCTGCTCGCGGATGCCGCGCGCTCAATCGGCGGCCAGCTTGAAGTCGAGCGGATTCCGGCTGAAGGCTACGGCGAGCATCTTCGCGTGCGCGCCTTCAAGAGAAGAGAAGAGAGCGACGGCAAGCTTTTAATAGTGGGCCACACGGATACGGTTCACCCGCGCGGCACCATCGCCTCGCGCCCCTTTCGCGCAGACGGCGAGCGGCTTTACGGGCCGGGCATCTTCGACATGAAGGCCAACTGCGCCATGGCGCTTGAGGCGTTGCGCGCCTGCGCCCGGCTTAATCAGATTCCGCGCCGCGAGGTAGTGCTGCTTCTGACCTGCGACGAAGAGACGGGCAGCGAGCGCGGGCGTGCGCTCATAGAAGACGAGGCCCGGCAGGCCGCGTGTGCGCTCGTGCTTGAGCCGCCAGCGAGCGGCGGCCGTGTTAAGACAGCGCGAAAGGGAACGGGCCTCTTTACCTTGGAGGCTCTGGGGCGGGCCGCGCACGCGGGGCTTGAGCCGGAAAAGGGCGCAAGCGCCGTGCTTGAGATAGCGCGCCAGATAGAGAGGCTGCACAACTTGAGCGATGCTTCAAAAGGCACTACCGTCAACGTCGGAGTGGTGGAAGGCGGGACGCGCTCGAACGTAGTCGCGGCGCACGCCCGCGCCGAGATTGACGTTCGCTTCAGCACCGCCGAAGAGGCGCGGCGCATAGAGAGCGCGATACAGAATTCGCGCCCCTTTGACGAGCGAGTCAAGCTGGTCGTGAGCGGCGGCATCAACCGCCCGCCGCTTGAGAGAAGCGAAGGCGTGGCGCGTCTATACGAGCACGCTCGCGCAGTTGCAGCCGCGCTCGACTTTAATCTTGGGGAGGCCAGCGTCGGCGGCGCGTCGGACGGAAATTTCATAGCCGCGATGAATGTGCCCGTGCTTGACGGACTTGGAGTTGACGGCGACGGCGCTCACGCGGAGCACGAGCACATCGTCACGAGCGACATACAGCGTCGCGGCGCGCTGCTCGCAGCCCTGACGGCAACGCTGTAAAACAGTCTGGAGAGTCCAGAGAGTCAACCGGATTTTCTTTTCTCTCCAGACTCTCCAGACTCTCTAAACTCTCTGGACTCTCTGAACTTATGAAACTGGCGACCTGGAATGTTAATTCAATCACGGCCCGGCTGCCGCTTGTCTTGAAATGGCTTGAGACGGCGCGGCCCGATGTGCTCTGTTTGCAGGAGACGAAGACGGTTGATGAAAAGTTTCCTGCTCAGGCTTTTACCGACATCGGCTATCAGTCCGCGACCTACGGGCAGAGGACTTATAACGGCGTGGCGATTCTCTCGCGCTCGCCTGTCAAGGATGTGCGGCGCGGCTTTCCCGATGATGACGAGACTGCTCATGCCCGACTGCTGGCGGCGACCGTGGAAGGCGTGCGTGTCGTCAACGTCTACATCCCCAACGGCGCGTTCGTAGGCTCGGACAAGTTCTTTTTCAAGCTGGACTGGATGCGGCGGCTGCGCGCCTTCTTTGACGAGGGATATAAGAAGAGAGAGAAGGTTCTGCTTTGCGGCGACTTCAACGTCGCGCCCGAAGAGCGGGACGTGCACGACCCGAAACAGTGGCAGGGGAAGATTCTCTTCAGCCGCAGGGAGCGCGACGCTCTGGCCGAAATTAAAGACTGGGGCTTTGAGGACGCCTTTCGTCTTCACACGGAAGAGGGCGGCCACTTCTCTTGGTGGGACTATCGCGCGGGCTCTTTCCGGCGCAACGCAGGGCTTCGCATAGACCACATCTGGACTTCTGAAAAGCTCGCGGCCGCCTGCACCGCTTCCTGGATAGACAAGGAGCCCCGCACATGGGAGCGCCCTTCAGACCACACGCCCGTAGTAGCAGAGTTTGAGTGAGCACAAGATTTCCGGGAGAAGTGAAAAGGGGATGAGAAGAAAGACGCGCGTAGAGTTGAACAAGCTGCTTCAGGAAAGAAACGAATACCCGGACAGGGCAGGGGAAATTGATGCCCAGATTCGAGAGACCTTTGGCGAAATGCACGCCATCATGGTCATGGATATGTCCGGCTTCTCCCGTCTCACAATTAAGCACGGCATCATACATTTTCTGGCGATGATTCATCGCATGAACCAGATAACCATGCCGACCGTTGACGAGTATGACGGGGCCATCATCAAATTCGAGGCAGACAACGCATTCGCCATCTTCCCGGACGTAGAGCAGTCCGTAGACGCCGCCGTTGACATAATCAAGCGGCTTGAAGCAGCCAACACAATGCTCCCGGACGAGTTGGACATGCACGGCAAATTTGGCATAGGTTATGGCGAGGTTCTGATAGTGCAGGACGAAGACCTTTACGGCGCGGAGGTCAACTTGGCGTCAAAGCTCGGCGAAGATTTGGCCGAGCGCAACGAGATACTCCTGACCGAATCAGCTTTTAAGCGTGTGGACGCGACTAAACGCGCATACGAAGAGATAGAGCTGTCAATCTCCGGTCTGCACTTGGTTGTTCATAAAGTTAAGCTCTAAAACTTCACTTCAGTTGCTTCCACGGATACACCCGACCAACTAACAGATGCCTAAACAAAAGCGAGCTAAGAAAAACAGTGGGGCGAAAGCTGGCCGAGCGCGAACGTCTTCCAGAGAAGTGTCATATACGACTTATGACGCTCGGCCTCATCTGATAACAGACCAACTTTTGCGCGGCTGGCCGCTCCCGCAGCCCAGTGAGGGCGGCGACAAGGAGGAGCGCGGGCGAGTGCTGGTGGTCGGAGGCTCAAGCGAGATGCCGGGCGCTTGTGTGCTGGCGGCGACTGCCGCGCTGCGTGCGGGCGCGGGCAAGCTCAGGATTGCAACTACGGAGACGATTGCTCCCTTCGTGGCTTCGGCTGTCCCGGAGTCTCGCGTCTTCAAGCTCGCGGAGACGAAGAGCGGAGCCATCTCTTCGGGCGCGGCTGAGAGAATCGCTGAAGAGGCGGAGAAGGTTCAGGCGGTAGTCATTGGGCCGGGCATGATTGATTCTCGCGCCGTCTCAAGCCTGATGATGAAACTGCTGCCGCTCATCAAGAAGCCCGTAGTGATACTCGACGCGGAAGCGCTCTCATGTTTCGCTGGCGCGCCGAAGTTTCTGGACAAGGTCAGATGCAGGACGATTCTCACCCCGCATGCGGAAGAGATGGCGGGCATGACGGGCGAGAGTCAGGACAGGATTGAGCGTAACAGGGAAGAGACAGCGCGTCGCGCCGCAGAAAAATTTCGCGCCGTCGTGACGCTCAAAGGAAGAAAGACGGTGATAGCTTCGCCGGGCGGAGAGCTTTACCTGAACCGCGCGGGCAACGTGGGGCTTGCGACTTCTGGCTCGGGCGACGTGCTTTCGGGCATCATCACGGGGTTAGCCGCTAGAGGCAGCGAGCCTTCGCAGGCGGCCGCGTGGGGCGTCTACCTTCACGCGCGAGCCGGAGAGAGGTTGGCCGAAAGAATGGGACGGCTGGGCTTTCTGGCGCGAGAGCTTGCGGCGGAAATCCCGTCTCTGATGAAAGAGCTTGGCGAATGATGCTTGAAGTTAGTTTGAGCCGTCGTCCATGAATCTATAGACGGCCGCAGGAGCTTCCGCGACCGTCACGGACTGTTTGCCGGACGCCTTCTGCCGGCCGTTGCCGTCGGTCGCAAGCTGCGCTTCGGCCCTCAAGATGACGCCTGTGGTTTGAATCACGGTATCAGGGTTGAGAGAGATGGAAGTGATTCCGCGCTCCACCAGAAAACGCGCGAACTCAGGATAGTCCGAAGGAGCCTGCCCGCAGATTCCAATCTTCTTGCCCGCCCGGTGCGCAGCATCAATAGCCTGTGCAATCATCTTCTCGACCGCGCCGTTGCGCTCGTCAAAGAGATGCGCGACCATCTCCGAGTCGCGGTCGAGTCCGAGCGCAAGCTGCGTCAAATCGTTCGAGCCGATTGAGTAACCGTCGAAGATTCTTAAAAACTCGTCAGCGAAGACAACGTTCGCCGGAAGCTCGCACATGGCGTAAATCTCAAGCCCTCGCTCGCCCTGCTTCAGTCCGTGGTCTTGCATGAGCCTGATGACCTTCTCGCCCTCTTCGACCGTGCGGCAGAAGGGAATCATAGCCTTGACGTTGGTGAGCCCCATCTCTTCGCGCACGCGTCTTAAGGCCATGCATTCCAGCCTGAAACCTTCGCGGTAACGCTCGTCGTAATAACGGGACGCGCCGCGAAAGCCCAGCATGGGATTCTCTTCTACGGGCTCGAACTCCTGCCCGCCAATCAGCATCGCGTACTCGTTGGATTTGAAATCCGACATGCGGACGATGACGGGCTTGGGATAGAAGGCCGCCGCGATGCGCCCGATTCCTTCCGCCAGATTGCGCACGAAGAAGTCCTGCGGGTCTTCCTCGTTGATGCGCCGCTCTATCTCGCGCACGTCCTCGGCGCGCTTCAATTTCGGGTAGCGCACGAGCGCCATCGGATGAATGCCTATGTGGTTGTTGATGATGAATTCAAGGCGAGCGAGGCCGACGCCGTCGTTCGGTAGAGAGGCCAGCGCGAACGCGTGGTCAGGGTCGCCAACGTTCATCATGACCTGCGTGCGCGGGCGTCCCTCGTTGGTGACTACGCGGCGCTCGACCGCGAAGTCAATGCGCCCCTCGTAGACGTTTCCCTGAGCCCCTTCGGCGCAACTGACGGTCACGTCCATGTCGGTCTGCAAGGTTGTAGTGGCGTTTCCCGTGCCGACTATGCAGGGTAGCCCAAGCTCCCGGCTGATAATGGCAGAGTGGCAGGTGCGCCCGCCCCTGTCCGTCACAATCGCCGCCGCGCGCTTCATGATAGGCTCCCACGCCGGGTCTGTCATGGAAGTCACCAGCACGTCGCCTTCCAGAAAATCCTTCAGGTTATCCGGGTCTTCAAGGACATGCACGCGCCCCTGCGCGATTCTTTCGCCCACGGCGATGCCGGTGGCTACGGGAGCGCCGCGCTCTCCTGTCAATTTGTAGCTCTCTATATAATTTTCGCGGTTCATCGAATGGACTGTTTCGGGTCTGGCCTGAACGATGAAAAGCTCTCCGGTCTTTCCGTCCTTGGCCCACTCTATGTCCATTGGCTGATGGTGGCCCGCACGCTCGGAATAATGCTCTTCTATGATGCAGGCCCAGCGCGCAAGCTGTAGGACTTCGTAATCGTCAAGCACGAAGCGCTGGCGCTGCGCCTCCACGACTTCGCGCGTCCGGGTGCCGCGCCCTTCTACGCCGTAAACCATCTTGACCTCTTTGCCGCCCAGCCGACGGCTCACAATGGGCCGCGCGCCCGTTTTAAGAGTCGGCTTGAAGACCACCCACTCGTCAGGCGTAGCCATGCCCTGAACTATCGCTTCACCGAGTCCCCACGCGCCGTTGATGACCACCGCGTCACGGAAGCCGGATTCGGTGTCGAGCGTGAACACTACGCCGGAAGAGGCGAGGTCGGAGCGCACCATGGGCTGAACGCAGACCGACAGGGCAACGTCGAAGTGGTCGAAGCCGCGCTGGTGGCGATACGAGATGGCACGGTCAGTCCAGAGCGAAGCGAAGCAGCGATGACAGGCGTCTATCAGATGCTCTTCGCCGTGAACGTTGAGGATTGTGTCCTGCTGGCCCGCGAAAGAGGCGTCCGCCAAATCCTCGGCCGTGGCCGATGAGCGCACGGCTACTTCGCAGGCACGCTGAACGCGGTCGCAAAGGCGGCGGTAAGCATCAAGGATGGCGTCGTTGACTTCCGGCGGAAGAGGCGTGTCCAGCATGAGCGCGCGGGCTTCGCGGCCCGCACGGTTCAAAGCATCCATGTCATCGTAATCTAGGCTGGACATCAACTCGCGCAGCCGCTCTCCGAGCCCGTTCGTCTGAAGCAGGCTGCGATAAACCTCGCTCGTAGTGGCAAAGCCATCTACCGCGCGCACGCCTCGTCTGGTCAACGAGCGGAATAACTCGCCCAAGTTAGCGCCCTTGCCTCCGACCCGTCCAACGTCGTCCGCGCCAACCTCTATCAAATCCAGCACGAGACTGTCAGATGCTTTGCCCATCACGCTTTGTCCTTTCAGAGCGGGCTGAAGTTACACGTAGAGCCGTCCGGAAGCGAAATTCACGCTTCCGAGCGGCCTGTAGTGAGCGAGGGCTTTTTGAGCTGCAAAAATACTGAACTGACCCCGGAGTGTCTGCGGAGCCAGCTTTTATATAGCACAGGCGGAGGTTTAATTCAGACTGAAATTTAATCCGCCGTCATAGTCTCGGGCTGGCGGCTGGACAACTCTCGCCATGTGACGGTCTTGCTCCCGTCGTCTACTCTGACCATGCTGATGCAGCCGGGCGACGGGCAGACAAGATAGCAGAGGTTGCAGCCGACGCATTCCGCCTCGTCCACGACGGGAAAGCGCTTGCCGTTTATCTGTGTGAGCGGGATGCACTGGTGCGCGCCGTCCTCGCAGGCTATGTGGCAGAGGTTGCACTGTATGCAGAGGTCGTGATTGATGCGCGCGACCGTCTTGTATGACAGGTCGAGGTTGCCCCAGTCCGTCACGCGCTGCACGCTCCGGCCAATAATCTCGTTGACGCTCTTGAAGCCTTTTTCGTCAAGATAATTTGAAAGACCGTCAATCATGTCTTCGACAATTCGATAGCCGTAGTGCATGACGGCCGTGCAGACCTGAACGGTCGTAGAGCCCAAGAGCAAAAATTCCGCAGCGTCCCGCCAATTGGAGATGCCGCCGATGCCGCTTATGGGAATGCCGACTTCCGGGTCGCGCGCAAGCTCCGAAACCATGTTGAGCGCAATCGGCTTGACGGCCGGGCCGCAGTAGCCGCCGTGAGCAGCCATGCCGTTGACGTTCGGGTGCGGAATCATCGTGTCAAGGTCAACGCCTATGACGGAATTGATGGTGTTGATGAGAGAGAGCGCGTCGGCCCCGCCGCGCACGGCTGCGCGGGCTGGCGGGTTGATGCTGGTCACGTTCGGCGTGAGCTTAACTATGACCGGAAGCTTCGTGGCTTCCTTGACCCATCCGGTGACCATGCTGGTGTATTCGGGAACCTGTCCCATGGCTGAGCCCATGCCGCGCTCGCTCATGCCGTGCGGGCAGCCGAAGTTCAATTCGACGCCGTCCGCGCCCGTGTCTTCTACCTGCTTGGCTATCTCGTGCCATGCTTCGCGCCGGGATTCGACCATGAGAGAGATGATAAGGGCGTTCTTCGGATACTTTCTCTTGACCTCTCGTATCTCGCGCAGGTTCACTTCGAGCGGGCGGTCTGTGATTAGCTCTATGTTGTTCAGGCCCATCATGCGAAAGGGGCCGAGGTCAACTGCGGCCAGCCGCGAGCAGACGTTCCGAATCGGCTCGCCCAGAGTCTTCCAGACGGCTCCGCCCCAGCCCGCGTCGAACGCGCGCTCAATCATGGAGCCCATGTTCGTGGGCGGCGCGCTGGCCAGCCAGAAAGGATTGGGCGATTTGATTCCGGCAAAATTAACGCTCAGGTCTGCCATCTTTATCTCTCCTCATGCTCAAACTTATTTGTCGCGTAGTTCCCCTAAAAAGCCCACGAGCCCGTAAAGAAAGTCCAGCCCGCCCGATACCATCAATCCCCACGTGATAAGAAAGTGGCCGCCGCCCTCTCCTGAAGCCGCTATGGCGTAACTGCCGACCGTGATGACAAGGCCGCCTATGAAGAGAAGCGCGCCGATGCCTACGTGCTTTAGATACTGGTTGCGGCGGTACAGCCTATTTTCTTTCGCCTGCGCGATGGCCGCCACGCGTTTTGTTTCGGGGTCAATCGGCGTTTTACAGAAGCGACAGACCTCCGCGTCACTGGATATGTACTCGCGGCATCTGGGGCACTGAAAAACTTGGGCCTGACTCATGAGAGGGTGGCGACCTCCTGAACCGAAGTTGTAGCTGCGCTGGCGAACGCTCTGAAAATCAATGAGCTTTCACATCCTGCGTCTCTTCCTTTAGAGGAATACGCGCGCCAGCGAACTCCACTTGCTCGCCCGTCAGGAACCGGTGAATGCCTGCGGCGGCGAGCTTGCCCATTTGAGAAGCGTCTACGGCTTCGCGCCCGCCGTTGACGCAATCGCCTCCGGCGAAATATTTCGGATTGCCGGTCTGCATAGTCTCCTTGTTGACAAGGACGCGGCCCGCGCCGTCCAGCTCAAGGCCGTTGATGCTCGTCAGGAACTCTTTGCGCTTCATCTGGCCCAGCGCCTTCACGACCATGTCCACGGGAATGTCGAACTCGGAGCCGGTCACGGGCTGAGCGGAGCGGCGGCCCGTCTCGTCAGGCTCCGTCAACTCCATTCGCACGCAGCGAATCGCGCCGACGTGCGAGTTGCCGTCACCGGGCAGAATCTCAACGGGCGCTGTCTGCCAGCAGAACTCTATGGCGTCCCGTTTGGCCAACTCGTACTCGTACTCGTAGGCGGGCATCTCGCGTTGCGAGCGGCGATAAATCATCAGGACTCTCTCCGCCCCAAGCCGCTTTGCCTGCGTAACGGCGTCAATGGCTGTGTTGCCAGCGCCCACGACGGCTACGGTTCGACCGATGGGAACGTTCTGCCAGTCGCGCGTCTTGATGCGCTCTATGAACTCAAGGGCGTCGTAAACGCCTTCAAGGTCTTCGCCCGGAATATTGAGGCGGGCGGTTGCGCCGAGCCCTGCGCCTATGAAAAGCGCGTCGTGATTTTTCTCAAGCTCTTCGAGCGAGATGTCGCGGCCTATCTCCGTGTTGAGCTTGAACCGGACTCCCAGACGCTCTACCTGCGCGGCCTCGTCCGTAGAGACTTTCTGCGGCATCTTGTACTCGGCCATGCCGTAGGTGTCTAAGCCGCCCGCCAGAGGCTTGCGGTCGTAGACCGTGACCGAGTAGCCCAGACGCGCCAGATAAGTCGCGCAAGATAGCCCGGCAGGGCCGGAGCCGATGACTCCCACGGACTTTCCGTTCGGCTCGCCCGCGCGCAAGACCTCCCGGCCCTCACGCATCACGTAATCGGTGGCGTAGCGCTGAAGGCGGCCAATCTCAATAGGCTTATCCATCAAAGTGAGTTCGACGCAGGCCCCCTCGCAAAGCACGTCCACAGGGCAGACGCGGGCGCAGGTGGCCCCAATCGGGTTAGCGTCGAAGATAACGCGGGCGGAGCCTATGAGATTTCCGCTCGCAATCTTTTTGATAAAGGCCGGGACATCTATGTGAGTGGGACAGGCCCGCGTGCAGGGCGCGTCGTAGCAGTAAAGACAACGATTCGCCTCAAAGTGCGCCTCGGCCTCGGTCAGGGCCGGAGCTATCTCACGAAAGTTACGCTCTATCTGCTCGTTATCGAGACGGGGGACGTTTTCTATCTTCATCATAGGTTATTGTTAGTCCGCAGAGATTGGGCCGTAGGTGTTGGGTCTTCTGTCACGGAAGAACTGCCATGTGTTTCTGACCTCCTGAATCATATCCAGATTCAGGTCGGCTACGACCAACGAGTCCTTGTCTCGCGGGCCTTCGGCTACGAACTGCCCGCGCGGGTCGCAGAAGTAGCTCTGGCCGTAGAACTCGCCAATGTCCCATGGCTGCTCGTGGCCGACGCGGTTGATTGCGCCGATGAAGTAGCCGTTGGCGACGGCGTGCGCGGGCTGCTCCAGCCTCCAGAGGTATTCTGACAGGCCCGCGACCGTGGCCGAAGGATTGAAAACAATCTCGGCTCCGTTTAAGCCAAGCACTCGCGCGCCTTCCGGGAAGTGACGGTCGTAGCAGATGTAGACGCCAATCTGAGCATAAGCCGTCTTGAAAGTCGGATACCCAAGATTGCCCGGCGTAAAGTAGAACTTCTCCCAGAAGCCGGGGTTGACCTGCGGGATGTGGTTCTTGCGGTACTTGCCAAGATAACGACCGTCCGCGTCAATGACTGCGGCGGTGTTGTAATAGAGCCCCGTAATCTCGACTTCGTAGATGGGAACGATAATCACCATCCCGTGCTCTTTGGCCACGTCCTGCATGAGCCGGACGGTAGGGCCGTCGGGAATCTTCTCTACGGCCTCGTACCACCGGGTCTTCTGCTCGGCGCAGAAGTAGGGAGTGGTGAAGACCTCCTGCATGCAGAGAATCTGTACGCCCTGTCGAGCGGCGTCTTCAATCATCGAGAGGTGCTTTTCAATATTGGCGCGTTTAATCTCTTCTATGGGCGCGTCTGTGGGCGCGGCATTGGTGGCCTGAATCAGACCGCATTTAACTGTGCGTGCCATAAAACTATTCTCCTTTAAGGTTCGGATGATTGCTCATCAAAATGTAGTAGAGGACGAAACCTATTGCGAAGGTGACGAACCACGCGTAGGTGTAGAGTGTATCGAAGAAATTGGGATTTGTAACCTGTCCGCCGGGCGTAGTCGCCGCTCGCAGGAAGCCCGGCACTACCGGCGCAATCGCCGCCACCAGCACAATCATCGCCCGCCAGTTGAAGCCCGAGCCGTAAGAGTAGCGCCCGCGCGGGTCAAATAATCCGGCAAGGTTTAAGCGTTGCCTTCTCAAAACCCAGTAATCGCAGATGAGAATCCCCGCAATCGCTCCCATCAGCCCCGAATAGCCTATGAGCCACGTGAAGATGTAATCGCCCATAGAGCCCATCAATTTCCAGGGCATCATCAGGATGCCTATGACCGCCGTTATCAACCCGCCCGTGACGTATGAGATGAGCTTCGGATTGAGATTCGAGAAGTCGTTGGACGGCGACACGACGTTGGCGGCCATGTTGGTCGTCAGCTGCGCCGCGAAGATAACAAGAGTCGCAAAGAGAATAATCAGGATGCTGTCGAAGCGCCCCATGAGCTTCACGGGGTCTGGAATCGGCTCGCCGTAAATCAGTAGCGTAGCGCTGGTGACGGCCACGCCTATGAAGGCGAACGCGGTCATGGTCAGTGGGAGCCCCAAGGCTTGACCCATCATCTGCGACTTCTGCGAGCGCGCATAGCGTGTGAAGTCCGGTATGTTCAGGCTCAGGGTCGCCCAGTACCCGACCGACGCTGTCAAAGCGCCCGGAAAGATTGTCCAGAAGTTGTTCTGCTCTTTCTGCAAGCGGCTCGATTCGGTCAGCACGTGGCCGAGCCCGCCTGCCCGCCACGCGGCCCAGATTAAAAGCACAGCGCCTCCTACGAGCAGAAGCGGCGCAGACCAAGACTCAAGATACTTAATCCCCTCTATGCCCTTGACGATGATAAAGACCTCAATCGCCCAGAAGAGAAAGAAGGCGAGCCACGTGTGAAGGCTGACGCCTAGAAGGGTAGCGCCGCCGCCTAAGCTGGCCCACCCACCGTTCATGGCGGTAAACAGTCCGTCGAGCGCCATCCCGCCAATCCATGTTTGAATGCCGAACCAGCCGCAGGCCACCAGCGCGCGGAGTATCGCCGGGACGTTCGCGCCCTTCGTGCCGAAGGAGGCGCGGCAAAGAACCGGAAACGAGACGCCATACTTGGTTCCGGCGTGCGCGTTCAGAATCATGGGGATGAGGACAATCGTGTTGCCCAGCAGGATTGTTATCATCGCCTGCCACCAGTTCATCCCTGCCTCTATGAAGCCGCCCGCGAGCGTGTAGGTCGTTATCACCACGCTCATGCCAATCCAGAGCGCCGCGATATTCCACGTAGACCACGTGCGCTCCTTTATGGAGGTAGGCGCAAGGTCACGATTCCACAAGGGGCTGGCTGACATGTCCTCGCGCAGCTCCTCGAAATCGTGCTGCGTGAGGGCTATGTCCTGCGGTTTTATAGATTCTGTAGCCATTTTTGAGTAGGGAGCTAAAACTCGGTGCAGTCCATGTTATTCTCAAGTCCGCACCGGAAAAGATACGGAACCTGATTAAAGGTTAACTCTCGCGTATTCTGCCAGACCTTAGTCTGCTCGTACTTGTCTTTAGTCCAGCCCAGCCGTTTCTTGTTTCGCCATGTGCCTTCGAGCGCCTCTGCCTCATTTGAGCCGAACAGGTGATAAGACTCGTGCAGCAGAATCGCCGCTCGCTCCGTGTCATCCTTGGCGTTGTTAAAGAACTCCGGGTAGAGCGTCACAATCTGAAAAGGGAAGTTGGCCGCCGCGTATGCTTCTCTGTGCCCGACAGAGCGGTTCCACCAGTTGTCCGTAGAGCGCCACGCCACAAGGTTTTTCAGGACGAACGCCTCCTGACTGAACCCGCCCTGTTCGAGCACCTTTATGCTGCTTGCCACCACCTGCTGCTGGTTATAGCTTAAACGCTCGGAACTCTTCAGCAGCGACCCGTAAAAGATTAGAAGTAGAGCAAGCGCGGTGCAGATTACTACGAGCGCCCTTTTTATCAACCACACAAGTCCACGCTTGCGCGGTACTTCGCTCTCAGCCTCGTCACGGTCTGCGCCCACAAGCGCCGCCCCGCAACGCTTGCATTCTTCCTGGTCTGCAAAATTGACCAGACCACAGTGAGGGCACTTTCTGCTATTCATCTAAGTACTTCAGCCTGAAACCGCAGGCGCTCGCGCCATTTTTACCTACAGGCGTTAGATTAGTCTTCGTGTGGTCAACTTGACTTCCAGAGTCTCGCTGCCCCGTCTGACCTTCAGGGCGAAGGTCTTCCCCTCTTTCTTAAACATCTCGCGCAGGGTGTGCAGCGTGTACTCGGATGCCGCCCGCCCTTCAACCTCCAGAATGACATCTTCCGCCTTGAGCCCGGCCTCGGCCGCCGGGGAGTTCTCCATGACGCGAATGACTTTGATTGTCTTGAATTGAGGAACGTCCGTGACGAGTGCCAGTCCCGTCTTGTCGAACTCGAAGGGGTCATTGAAAGATTTATTCGGCTCAAGAATCATTCGCTTGTGCGAGTAGTCGAAGATGACTTTGAAGCGCCGCAGGATAAGCCCGCCTATGTTGCCCGCAGAGCCTTTCTTGGAGATGAAGCCGCCGGTCTGCGGAAAAGCGGCCGTCGGCCTCTCCAGCTTGAAGCGACCGAGCGACAGGCTTTCAATGCGGCCTATGGTAAGCGGAAACTCGCCGCCGACGCCGCGCGCCTTCGTCTGAACCGTATTAGGCACATGCTCAACCAGCTTGCGCTCCTGCACGAACGCCGGATTAAAGGTAAGGCCGAAGCCGGAGCCCGCGTCAATGACGAAGTCATCTTCAATCGGCTCCAGCCCCGGAATAACTATCTTGGCCGTTACGTACGGGTGATTCTGGTCAAACTTGAGCGGGAGACTCTCGCCGTTGCCGTTGTAGACGAACTGCTTCGGGTCGTAGAGTGTGATGAAGCGAGTCTCGTAATCAACTTCCACCACGTAGCGGTGGAAAAGCTCAGAGCCTATGATGACATCCATGCTGCGCCCGGCGGTCGCCTCAATCGAGTCGAGCGCGATTGCCATCACGTTCAGGTTCTTAATCTCTACGCCTTCAAGACCGAAATTGATTCCGCTCAGGCGAGCCGTTTCGGCAGAGCCGCCTGCGCCCTGCGCCCTTCCCGTTTCGGTGAGCGGCAGACCCATCTCGCGCGCCCGTCTCATGTTAATAACGGAAGCGGCTGCGCCAGTGTCCAGCGTGAACCAGAGCGGGCCGGAGCCGTTGACTCGCCCCTGAAGAAGCACATGATTGCCATTCAACTCCATAGGAAAGCGCGAAACCTTGGAGGATTGAGCGGGAGCGGTCGCGGCCTGCGGCTGCTGTGCGCTCTGAGGCGGCGTAAACAGAGCCAGGGCAGAGAAGAACAGCACGCACGCCGCCAGTCCCGCGCGCAAGCTGAAATCTCTCAGGCCCGCACACTTCTGTCCACGCCTGTCCTGCTCCATCTTAAATCGCAACGCACGTTCCTCTTTTCAGGAATTGCCCGTCGCCGGGCTTGCCCTTGTACTCCCCGTTCTCAATGACTACGCGCCCGCGAGAGAGGACGGTTTCGACTACGCCGCGAATGCGCTTGCCTTCATAAGTGCTGTAGTCAACGTTCATGTGCTGCGTCTCTACGGAGAGCGTCTGCTCCTTGTCCGGGTCGAAGATGACTATGTCCGCGTCGGAGCCGACGGCTATGGTGCCTTTCTTCGGGAAGAGTCCGAACATCTTGGCCGCAGCCGTGGAGGTTAATTCTACGAAGCGATTAAGGCTGATGCGATTCTCCACGACTCCGCCGTGGTAAATGAGCGGCACGCGGTTCTCCACGCCGGGAGCGCCGTTAGGAATCTTTGAGAAATCATCGCGGCCCAATTCCTTCTGCTCCTTCATGCAGAAGGGGCAGTGGTCTGTGGAGATGACCTGAAGGTCATCCATCTTCAAGCCCTTCCAAAGCTCCGCCTGATTCCACTTTTCACGAAGCGGCGGCGTCATCACATACTTTGCTCCCTCGAAGCCTTCGCCGTAATCGTCAATCGAAAGGAAGAGATACTGCGGGCATGTCTCGGCAAAGGCCGGGATGCCACGGTCGCGCGCCTCTCGCACTTTGTTGAGAGCGTCCGCGCAAGAAAGATGCACTATGTAGACGGGCGACTCTGCCATCTCCGCGATAGCAATCGCACGATGCACGCCTTCGGCTTCGGCAATCGTCGGCCGTGTCAGCGCGTGATACTTAGGAGCGGTGCGCCCCTGTGCCAAAGCACGCTTGATAATCTCGTTGATGACGACGCCGTTCTCCGCGTGCATGCAGATGAGGCCGCCGCGCTCTCCGGCCGCCGTCATGGCCCGGAAGATTGTCGCGTCGTCCACCAGAAACACGCCCGGATAGGCCATGAAGAGCTTAAAGCTCGTGATGCCCTCGTCCATCACCGTGTGCATCTCTTCTATCTGGTTGTCTTCCAGCTCTGTCGTAATCAGGTGAAAGCCGTAGTCAATCGCCGTCTTTCCTTCAGCCTTCTTGTGCCAGTTGTCCACGGCCTGAAGCAGCGCCTCGCCCTTGTACTGCACCGCAAAGTCTATAATCGTAGTCGTCCCGCCATGCGCCGCCGCGCGCGTCCCAGTCAAAAAATCGTCCGCCGCAGTAGTCCCCCCGAACGGAAGCTCCATGTGCGTGTGCGGGTCAATCCCGCCGGGAATGACGAGCTTCCCCGCCGCATCAATCACCTTGTCCGCTTCCATCTCCAGCTTAGCGCCAATCACAGAAACCGTCTCGCCATCAATCAGCAAGTCCGCCCTGTAATCATCAACCGCCGTCACGATGCGACCGTTACGAATGAGAGTTTTCATAGAAGTTTGCCTTAGCTGTAATTGTCACGTGAGAGCGCCTGACACGTTATTACTGCGCTCGTTTGAATGGCCCCTGTCCCTTTATCATCAGCGTGTCTTTCTTCTTGTCAAGGATGACTTGCAGTTGACTGCTCTCCGTCCCGAAGTTGCCCTTCTGGTCGTAAAGCTCAAGCGTGAGCTTGTCGCCTTCCGCTTTGATGATTCTGTATTTGCCCTCCTGCGAGAGCGGGGGGTATCCCTTGAGGTCGAACTTGCCGCGATGGAAAGTCCATTCCAGAAACCATGCGTGGCCACCGCTCTCTCCGGTCAAGCGCCACATGCCCTGTATGAAATCTTCATTCGTCTTCGCGGAAGAGTAAGCAAGGCTGGCGGCGGAAATGAGAACCAGCGCCAGCGCGGCAACGGGGAAGAGACGTTTCATGCCTTGAATCTCCTGCAAGGGACAGGTATTTGAAGTTGTTGAAAACGAGGGGCTGACGATTGTTTTCAATAATCATCAGCCCTTCGCCGTTAATTGTTTGCCACTGCCTTCTATTACTTCTGGGCTTTCGGCATCTCTACGGTCTTAACGTCAACCGTTATCTCCTTGAGACGCTGTGCCACTTCAGCCGGCATCTCTTCCTGATAGCGCCCGCCAAGATACTTGGCAAGGAATTTTTCGGCCGTAGCGAACATAGCCATGTTGTTGATGGGACGCGCAAAGCCGTGGCCTTCATCCGGCGCGACCAGATATTCTACGGGGAAGCCGCGCTCTCTGAGAGCCACGACAATCTGGTCTGACTCGGCCTTCTTCACGCGCGGGTCGTTTGCGCCCTGTATGACAAGGAGCGGCGTCTTTATCTTGGCCGCGTTGTTCAAGGGCGACTGGCGCTCAAGCTGCGCTCGGCCTTCCGGCGTGCTGGGGTCGCCCATGCGCTTGTTAAAGAGCATGCGTATGGACTCCCAGTAGGGCGGAATGGAGTTCAAGAGCGTAATCAGATTCGACGGGCCTACGATTGAGACGGCTGCGGCGTACATGTCCGGCGTGGTGGTCACACCGGCCAAAGTAGCGTAGCCGCCGTAGGAGCCGCCCATGATGCCTACGCGCTTGGCGTCGGCTATGCCCTGCGCTACGAGATGCTTGACGCCCCACGTGAGGTCGTCCTGCATCTTCTGTCCCCACTCGTTGTTGCCCGCGTTGATGAAGCGCTTGCCGTAGCCTGTTGAGCCACGGAAGTTCGGCATCAGCACGGCGTAGCCGCGATTGGCCAGAAACTGCGCGATGCTGTTATAGCCCCAGTTGTCGCGCGCCCACGGGCCGCCGTGCGGGACTACTATCAAAGGAAGATTCTTAGGCGCGACGCCCCTCGGCAAAGTCAGGTAAGCAGGAATCTCCATCCCGTCCGAAGACTTGTAGGTGATGGGCTTCATCTCCGCGAGCGCCGCGCGCGGCAGCTTATCGCGCAACTGGTATTGCAGCGTCAGCTTCTTGGTGTTGCGGTCGAAGAGATAGACCTCGCCCGGCTCCGTGTCGCCCGTGGCGGAGATTAAGTAGACGCGCTCGTCGCGCGTGCTCGAATTGAAGTTTATCTGGCGTCCCGGCAGCTTGCTCTGAAGCAGCTTGTAATCCGCCTCGTAGTCCTTGTTCTTCCAGTAGATTCGACGCTTCTCGTCAACATAGACGGTGTATAGAAGCTCGTCCGTTACGTCCGAGAATCTGGCGCCACTGAAATCCACGCGCTTGAGCGGGTCTGTCTCGAAGACCTGCTCTTTGCCCGTCGCCGGGTCGAAAATCGTCAGCCCGATTAGGTCGGCGGCATCTCCCTTGTTGGTTAGCATGTAGACTTGCTGGTTGTCTTTGGTGAAGCGCTGCGGAGCGCAACTCTCGAAGACGTTGCACGTGTAGACCTTCGTGAAGCCCTGCGCGTCAACGCGCATGATGTCCGTGTCGCCGTTGGCGGCGGCGCGCGTGGCGAGCCTCAGTTGTCCCTTATTGTCGAAAGTCCAACCGGAAATGCGCTCCGTGTTCTGACGAACCAGCGTGCGCTCGCCCGTGGAGATTTTTACTCTATAGAGGTCGTGCCATGCCCGGTCGCGGTCGTTCAAGCCTACGTATATAATGTCCGGCTCGTTTCGCGGCACGTCGTAGATGATGGCGCGAACATCCTTGGCCTCGGTCAGGTTGCGCGCCTTGGGCACGTCCTCGCCCGCAGCAGGCTGCTCCGCAGGGTTGACCGCGTAGACGTTGAAGTTCTCGTTTCCGCCCTGATCCTGCGTAAACAGTATGTAGCGACTGTCCCAGCTCCAGAAGTAGCCGGGGATGGGACGCTTCGTGTCGTTGGTGATGGGCCTTGCGGAATCGAAGGGGGCGTTGGAGCGCTTGACCCAGATGTTGCGCGTGCCCTTAAAGGGCTTGATGAAGGATATGAACTGTCCATCGGGTGAAATCTGAGCGCCCGAAATTTCCGGGTCACCGAAAAATAGCTGGCGGTCAATTAGAGGCGGCAGTGTACCCTGCGCGCGAGCCGGAACGGCGCTGACAAGCACGAGCGCCAGCGAGCCTATGAAAAACAGCGCTGCGAGCCGGAGGGCAAAGCTGATTGGGCTGCCCTTCTTGCCGCGAAAAGCATGGATTGATACTACTTCTTTCATCTCTTTTAACCTTTCACTCACTTTTGTCTTGAAGAAGTTGGGGGTAGCTGGATATACCGGGTCAAGCTACTGCTCTAACGTAAACGCCGCAGCCTATGTTTCATTAACACCATTACCTGTCATCAGCTTAAAGCGGTGAAAGCAGCGTCGAGCGCGGTTATCAGCTCGTCCACATGCTCTTTCGTAGAGTTGAGCATCATCCCCGTGCGTATCACGTTGCCGTAGAGGCCGCCCCTGCCTATGAGCACGCCGCGCCGTCGCGTCTCTTCGAAAACTCTCAGAACGGATTGCGGGTCAGGCTCTTTAGTCTCACGGTCTTTGACCAGCTCAATCGCCTGCATTAGGCCGAGGCCGCGCACGTCGCCTATAACCTTGTGCCTCTCCTTCAAGCCGTCCAAGCCCTCGCGCAGATAAGCTCCGACCTCCGCAGCGTTTCGCCTCAAATCTTCCTCTTCTATCACTTTTATAACGGCGAGCGCGGCTGCCATGGAAACGGGATTACCGCCGAAGGTGGAGAAGGTCAGCCCCGGATACTTGTCCGCTACCTCGGGCGTGGCCGTGGTCATTCCCACAGGCACGCCGTTGCCCAATCCCTTGGCCGAGGTGATGATGTCCGGCTCGACGTCCCAGTGCTCAATCCCAAACCACTTGTCGCCCGTGCGTCCCCAAGCGGTCTGCACTTCGTCGGCTATGAAGAGGCCGCCGTGCTCTCTGGTAATCTCCACGGCACGCTCGAAGTAGCCGGGCGGCGGGACTATGAAGCCGCCAACGCCGAGGATAGGCTCCGCCATGAAGGCGGCTATCTCGCCCGTAGTCGTAGTCATAATCACGTCCTTGATGTCTTCCGCGCAGGCCAGCCCGCATTCGGGATAAGAGAGCTTCAATGGACAGCGATAACAATAGGGCGCGCGCGCGTGGACTATACCGGCTATCTGAGCCGGGAGTGCGCGCCAAGTAGAGTGTCCAGTTGCCGAGAGCGCGGTAGCAGAGCGGCCCGAATAGCTGTGACGCAGGACGACTATCTCGTGCCTGCCCGTGGCCAGCTTCGCCGCGTGTATAGCCGTGTCGTCGGCTTCAGTGCCGCTACTGGTGAAGAAGGATTTCTTCAAGCGGCCCGGCGTGATTTGATATAGCTTTTCGGCAAGGTCGGACTGCGGCTTGTTTGAATAGAGCGTGGACGTATGAGAGAGCGTCTTGACCTGCTCTATGATGGCAGCATTGACCTTCGGATTAGCATGGCCCACGCTGACTGTCAGCACGCCGCCGAAGCAGTCTAGATAACGATTGCCCTCGTCATCCCAAACGTACTCGCCCTCGCCGCGCACCAGCGCCAGAGGCTCCGCGTAGTAGGTCGCAACGGCAGGGAAGAGAAACTCCTTGTGCTTGCGTATAGTTTCGGATTGATTTGAGGCCGCAGGGGATGCAATAGCTTGTTTCTGTTCAGTGCCGCTCATTAGTAAAGATTGCCCTCTCTCTTTCTGCCTGTGTAATCAACGTAAACGACCTTCAGGTCTGTGTAGAAATCCAGCGCCGTTGAGCCCTGCTCGCGGTCGCCTATGCCCGTCGCCTTGATTCCGCCGAAGGGGATGTGCGCCTCGCCGCCTGTCGTGGGCGAGTTGATATGCGTCATGCCCGTCTCGATTTCGTCAACAAAGCGGAAGATGCGCGAAGCGTCCGACGAGAAGATGGATGAAGAAAGCCCGTATTCGGAGTCGTTAGCCACCTGCAAGGCTTCGTCTAAATCTTTGACGCGCAGGACGGAAAGGACTGGCCCGAAAATCTCTTCACGCGCGATACGCATGTCGTGCGTCACGTGGTCGAAGACGGTAGGCTTGACGAAGTAGCCTTTATCAAGACCGTCCCCGCTCGCGCGCTCTCCGCCGCACAGTAGCTGCGCCCCGTCCTCTTTGCCAATATCTATGTAGCTCAGCACGGTCTTGAATTGATTCTCGTCAACGCTAGGGCCAATGTCGGTTTGCGGGTCGGAGCCTGCGCCTATGCGGAGGCTGTTGGCGCGCTCGACCAGCCGCTCCACAAAGCGGTCTGCGACTTCGTTGACGACAATCGCGCGGCTGGTGGCCGTGCATCGCTGGCCTGTAGAGCCGAAGCCGCCCTGCACGGTTGACTCGACCGCTAAATCCATGTCGGCGTCTTCCAGCACAACTACCGGATTCTTGCCGCCCATCTCGCATTGAACCTTAGCGCCGCGCCGCGAAACCTCTTCGTACAGCCGTATGCCTATCTGGTTGGAGCCAGTGAAGGAGACGGCCCTGACGGCAGGGTGATTGATAATCTCGTCGCCTGCTTCGGAGCCGGAGCCTATGATTAGATTGAGCACGCCGCGAGGCAATCCTGCTTCTTCGAAAATCTCCACGACGCGAGTGGCGGTCGCGGGCGTCAGTGACGCGGGCTTGAAGACGACTGTGTTTCCGGCCACGAGCGCGGGCGCAATCTTCCAGACGGGGATGGCCACGGGGAAGTTCCACGGAGTCACGACGGCCACCACGCCCAGAGGCTGCTTGATGGTGTAGGCGAAATTGGACGGCAGTTCCGACTGAATCGTCTCGCCGTTCATGCGGCGCGATTCGCCAGCGCAGAACTCCGTGACGTTGATGGAGCGCTGAAGCTCGCCGCGAGATTCCGAGATGGTCTTGCCCTCTTCTCGCGTCAAAAGCTGCGCCAACTCCTCTTTGTGTTCTTCCATCAGTCGCGCGGCGCGTGCAATGATGCGCCCTCTTTGCGGAGCGGGCGTAGAGCGCCACCCGCGAAAGGCTTCGTGCGCGGCTTCGACCGCGCTGCGCGCCTCTTCGCGCGTGGCCTGCTTGATAGTTCCCAACAAATCGTCTGTGTTTGCCGGATTAATATTCTGAGCAGTTTTGGAAGAAGACGACTCTGCCCATTCCCCGTTGATGAAATTGCGATAGATAGCCATAGCTTTCCGGTCTGACCCTGTAAGCCTTTTCCTGAGATAGAAGATTTTGAAAAGCTTTACGGTTTATTCAACCGTTAAAGATGAGTGCGCCCGGCATTACATCTTTTCGGATTATAGGGCGAGCGCCCTCTTGCGTGTGGTATCCCCAAGCAGCCAGTAATATATCATAGCTCGCTTTTTTGCACCCTTATTTTCTATGAGCCTTGAGGTACGATTTCGCCGGATTTCTCTTTTTGAGCGATTAACGCTTCGCCCGCTTTAAACGTCTTATAAAGTGAATCTCACCCCACGTTCAGTCCTGATGACAAGTATTTGCTGAGGAGGCAAAAAGGCTTATGAATCGAACCGTTGCCGCGGCAGCGCTCTTCTGCCTGCTACTGTTTACCGCGCCCGCAGCCTTGGGACAACAGGTGCGTGACCGCCGCGCGAGTAAACCCCCTGCCCCGGACGCGCAGGCACCGCAGCCGCAGGCTACGCCGGAAGAGGTAGGAGAGGGCGACGTTGTGCGCGTCAACACGACGCTGGTTACGGTTCCCGTCAGCATCACAGACCGTCAGGGCCGCTACATCCCAGACCTTCAAAAGGATGATTTCCACATCTACGAAGAGGGAGTGGAGCAGCAGATAGCCTACTTCGCCGCGACCGAAAAGCCCTTCACGGTTGTCCTCATGCTCGACACGAGCGCTTCCACCTGGTCTAAGCTTGGCCGGATAAAGGAGGCCGCTCTGGCCTTCGTAGAGCAATTGCGGCCGGAAGACAGGGTGATGGTCGTCTCATTCGCCAGAGGTTTGACCATAAAGTGCGAGGCGACTACAGACCGCGAGAAGATACGCAAGGCCATACAAGGCACGGGCAGGGGACTCAGCACTCGCCTCTACGATGCTATGGATAAGCTGATACAGAACCACCTCAATAGCATACAGGGACGCAAAGCCGTCGTGCTCTTTACGGACGGCGTGGACGCCCGCAGCAAGGATGCCACTTACGAAGGCACCTTGCGTATAGCGGAAGAACTGGACGCGCTCATCTATCCGATTCTTTACGACACGTATGACGGGTCTGATGACAACGACGCATCTTCCCCGCCTACACAGACGCGCTCGCGCCTTCCCGGGATTCTGGGCAAGATACCGATTACCATCGGCGGCGGTGGAAATAGCGGCGGCAGCAACGGCTCGAGCCGCGCAGATTATGACAGAGGCGAGCAATACCTGCGCGAGCTGGCGCGGCTTACGGGCGGGCGGCTCTACGAAGCCAGCAAAGACCTGAGCCTCCTGCGAGCCGCCTTCAGTTACATAGCGGAAGAGCTTCGACGCCAGTACACGCTCGGCTACTACCCCAAGCAGGCGGCCCAGCCGGGCGAGCGACGACGCCTCAGAGTCCGCGTTGACCGGCCGGAGCTTTCCGTGCGCTCTCGTGACAGCTACATCTACAAACCTGCGGCAGAGGACGCAAACACCCGCCAGCAGCAGGCGCAGACGCCGGACGGCGCTCCCGTCATGAAGAAGAGACAGTTCCTTCCCGTGGCGGCTGAGGCAAATAGAAGAGATTGATTCATTGAATCAATGAACCGTTGAATCAATGAATCAATCTCTTCCTGTGATGCAGGGGCGGGCTGAAGTGATATATCATGCTCGCCATGAATCAGAGCGAAGACGCACAGGGCAGGGAAGCCGGAAACCTGCGAGAGCTGCTTGAAATACGCGCCGCCGCACAGCCCGACAAGCCCTTTCTCTTCTCAGAGGCAGATGGCCGAAGCTTCACTTACCCGGAGTTTAAGCGAGCCGTAGAGCGAGCGGCGCGGATGCTGACGCATCGCGGCATAAGGAAGGGCGACGTGGTCAGCCTGCTCATGCCGAACTCTGCGGAGTACATCATAGCCTACTTCGCATGCTTCACTTTGGGCGCGCTCGCCGGGCCTGTCAACTCTCTTCTGAAGTCGCAGGAGATGGCATTCGTCGTCGGCAACTCCGAAGCCAAAGCGCTTCTGGCGAGCAAAGAGTTTATCCCCGCAGTCGAAGAGATTCGCGCGGAGTTGCCGCACCTGAAGCACCTTATAGAATTTGACGACGAGGCCGAAGCTACTCTTGAGTTTGCTGATGATGCGCCTCTGCCGCCCGTGGAAATCGGGCGAGATGATGAGGCGATTATCATCTACACTTCGGGTACGACGGGAAAGCCCAAGGGCTGTCTCTTAACTCACGGCAACCTGATAGCGAACGCTCGGCAGATTTCAGAGTGGCTCGGATTCACAGAGCGCGACCGCCTGTTGACCATGATGCCGCTCTTTCACATGAACGCCGTCTCGGTCACAACCATGACGCCGCTTTATGCCGGGGGCTCAAGCGTCGTGAGCCCGAAGTTCTCCGCCTCTCGCTTCTGGAAAATCATCTCCGATTACGAAATCACCTCCTTCGGCTCCGTAGCCACTATGCTCTCCATGCTGCTTGAAACCTATCCGGAGGGAGTGCCTGACGGGCTTCGCACGGAGCAGCTACGCTTCGCCATGTGCGGCTCAGCGCCCGTTCCCGCCGAAGTCATGAAGAGGTTCGAGGAGCGGTTCAACTGTCTGGTGATTGAAGGCTACGGTCTGTCAGAGTCCACCTGCCGCTCGACCTTCAACCCGCCTGACGAGCGCAGGCGGCCCGGCTCGTGCGGCATGCCTATTGGCAACGAGATGCGCGTGGTGGATGACGATGACAGGGAAGTGCCGGACGGGAGTCTGGGCGAGATAGTCCTGCGCGGCGAGAATATCCTGAAGGGCTATTTCAAGAACCCTGAAGCGACCGGGCGGGCATTCCGCAACGGCTGGTTTCACACGGGCGACGTGGGCTACAGAGACTCGGACGGCTTCTTCTACATAGTTGACCGCAAGACCGACATGATTATACGCGGGGGCGAGAACATCTACCCGCGCGAGATTGACGAGGTTCTATACCAGCACCCGTCTATAGCTGCCGCAGCCACCATAGGCATCCCCGACACTCTGTACGGAGAAGAGGTGGCGGCCTTCGTGATTCTCAAAGAGGGAGCCGAAGGTGTGACCGGAGAAGATGTCATAAGCTTCTGCCGCGAGCGGCTGGCCGATTACAAATGCCCCAAAGTCGTGCGCTTCGTCAAAGATATTCCGAAAGGCCCGACGGGGAAGCTCCTCAAACGAGAACTCGCCCGCCTGTATGCCGAAAGCTCTTGAGAGTTCTCGACTTATGACGCCACTGTTTGTGCTGGCTGGCTTGACAGTCACAGCCTCGTGCATTAAAGTGCGCTTTACGTTTTACAGCATACTTGCTAACGGCCGCCATGTTTTGCCCAGACTCTGGCTGTTGGTCTGTATGGGTGTTGGAATAAACAGGTAAGTAGGTTGAATTTGGCCCGCAACATCTAGCCGCGATTCCGCCCATCACCCGTATTACATCATCGTAGTGCCACTTTTTAGCCACCACTTGTTATCGCAATGTCTTTGCCTCGTAGAGCAGAGGTAACTCAATTAGCCATGATACGTGCGGCATGGTTGTTCGCCAGCTAACGCTGGAGCAATCAGGTACTGTTCAAGCGAGCTATGAGAGGTCGGCCAGATGGCTGTCCGGCTCGCTGTTTTGCTCAACGGAAACCGCAGGATGTGATTATCTTGCCCCCATCATTGAAAGGAAAAAGAAAGTATGAAATCTTTTGCTTCGTTTAAATTCATCGCGCTAGTAGCGTTCGTCCTCCTCGCACTCACAGTCTCCACAGTTGGCTTCGCGGCCGTCTGTGAGAAGACGGTTGTGACCAATGAAGATGTTGTCAGGTTGCCGCACGGCTCTGCGCCCGCCCCCGGAACGCACTGGGCTCTGTACACACGCGATAACGGCACGGGCGAGTTCGTGACCGGCCCGGGCACGCCGCCGTCCGGCGTCGGCAGCCTCAGCCTGAAGACCCCCGGCAGTAACGACAAGGTATATCTCTTCAACTACGACCACATCGGAACAACGCTCAGCAGCATCAACGCCATCAGCTACTCTACCTATCGTGATGCCAGCTCGACAGCTAATCCCGTTCAGGCCCCGGCCCTCAACCTTGAGGTAGACATCAACGGCCCGAACGTTACCGGTGGCTTCACCACGCTCGTCTTCGAGCCGGTTTACAACACTAATCAGGGCGCAGTCATCCCCGGACAGTGGCAGAACTGGGATGCCTTCGCAGGCGGTACAGCCACGTGGTGGTCAACCAAAGACATCCCCGGCGTCTGCGCCTTCAGTTGCTACGCTACTTGGAGCCAGATAGTGGCGGCTAACCCGGAAGCGACCATCCTCGGCGGATTCGGCGTCAATCAGGGCGGCGGAAATCCCGGCCTGATTGCCAACGTGGATAACCTTACGCTGGGCTATAGCGATACCTGCGTCACCTATGACTTCGAGCCCTACAAGGTTGCCGCGACCAAGGACGACTGCAAGGCCGGTAGCTGGAACTCATTCAAGAGAGCCGACGGCACAGGCTTCAAGAATCAGGGACAGTGCATACAGTACGTCAACACAGGCAAGTAAAGAGCAAACCCTAGCCTTTACAATCTCGCCTGTTTCAAAGCAGAAAGCCTCCGTGCAAGCGGAGGCTTTCTGCTTTTGTAGCCGGGCATGAATCGGTTGCCTGAGCCCTCTTCTGTGTTAGTTTTGCGGTTGCTGGGTTAAAATAGGCGATATGTTCATCATTCAGGAGCTTGAAGGGCTGAAGAGACAGTGGGAGTTGCCGGAAGGCGCTCGCCTCACAATCGGCCGCGCGCAGGACAACAACATACGGCTGGACGACCTGCGCGTCTCTCGCCGCCACGCGGAGATTCGAGCCGTCTCGCGCGAGCAGGCCGAGCTTTGGAATGTGAGCCAAGGCAATCTTGTGCTGGTCAACGAGCGGCAGGTGACAAACGTCCCGCACGCGCTCTGCACGGGCGAGCGCATAAAGATTATCAACTCGGTCTTTGAAGTCATGTGGAAGGAGGACGCGCCGCTTCGTTACATAGACGAGCCGCTCTCCATGGGCACTACGATGATTCCGGCAACGCCCAGCGTCTCACAGCTTCTGACGACCACCTTCAATTCCGGCCAGACAAAGGAGGCTGAGCTTAAGGAGCTTCGCCGCAAGGCCGAGATTCTGGCGCAGCTATGCGAGATGAGCGCGGCGCTCGCAACCGTCTTCGACACGGGCGCGATTCTAGATTACGCGACGGAAGTGGTCATGAACTCCATCCCCGCAGACTGCTGCGCGGCGCTCATAGCAGACCCCTGCGGCGACCCAAAGCCCGTGAGCCTTCGCTTTCGCAAATCCGGCGAGGGGCATGTACAGGAGAGCACCATTAGCCGCACTGCCGTACGCACGGCCATGGAGAAGCGCGTCCTGCTCTCTTCTCATGATGTGAGGCACGACGCAGACCTCAACGTCAGCCAGAGCGCAGTCATGCAGGGCATACGCTCTCTGGCCTGTGCGCCGCTCGTGGGACGCGAGGCCGTACACGGAGCGCTCTACATAGACCGCCGCGACGTGCTGGAAACCTTCAATGAAGTGGACACGCAGCTTCTGGCGGCTGTAGCCGCGCAGGCTGCCACAGCCATAGAAGCCGCCAACGCGCACGAGCGCCAGCGCCGCGAAGAGAGCGCCCGCGCCGCCTTCGCCCGCTTCATGCCCGAGCACATCATCAACGAGCTTGTAGAGAACCCTCAGAAATTTCAGTTGGGCGGAACGAATCGCCGCGTCTCGGTGCTCTTCTGCGACGTGCGCGGCTTCGCCAAGCTGGCGCATAAAGCACGGCCTGAAACTATAGTTGACCTGCTGAACATTCTCTTCACAGAGATGGCCGCTGAGATTTTCAAGCATCACGGCACGCTCAACAAATATTTGGGCGACGGGCTGATGGCGCTTTTCGGCGCTCCGGTCAAAGGCGACACGGACGCCGTGGACGCAGTGGCCGCCGCCATAGGGATGCAGAAGCGCATCAAGGCCGTCAACACGCAGTTGACCGCCAAGCAGTTGCCGAACGTCATGCTCGGCATAGGCATCAACACGGGCGAGGCCACGGTCGGCTGCATAGGCGCGGAGCAGCGCCTTGAGTACACGGCCATAGGCGACACGGTCAACGTTGCCTCGCGCATAGAAGGCATAGCCAAGCCCGGCCAGATTCTAGTCACACAGGCGGCGGCTGAAGAACTGAGCGGCAAGTTTCCCCTGAGCGAGCCCTGGACAGTTCAGGTCAAGCACATAGACGACCCGGTCACCGTCTACAGCGTTGGTTACGACGAAGACAGGGAAGAGGACACGGCCGATAAAGTGATTTAAGAAGAGGGAGCGCGATTGATAGACGTGAGCGGCTTCTGCTCTACTGCCGCTTTGCCCGCGCCGCTACAGCCGCAGCCAGCTTCACAGGCCGATGAGTTGCGCCTGCCGGTGCGAAATGAGCGCAGGCGGGAAAGCGCCCGCCCGCTCGCGTAAAGGGACGCGGCGATTATCAGGAGTGCTACGAGGATTGTCTGCCAGTCGAGCATAGCCGAATCTTTTAAGTGAAGCCCAACAGGCGACCGCCCTGAAAGGTTATGAATGATGCAAGATAGGCAAGCGCCAGCATGTAGCCTACCATGAAGAGCGGCCATCGCCACGAGTTCGTCTCGCGTCGCACGATTGCTACCGTTGACATGCACTGAAGCGCCAGCACGAAGAAGACCATCATAGAGACGGCCACAAGCGGCGTCCACGCCGGAGAGCCGTCCGGCCTTTTGGCATTGCGCACGGCCTCTATCAGCGAAGATTCGTTCTCGTCCGAGCCGACGTTGTAGATAATACTGAGCGTGGAAACAACCGTCTCGCGCGCGGCGAATGATGAGATGAGCGCGATTCCCATCTTCCAGTCAAAGCCTAGCGGCGCAATCACAGGCTCTATCAGCCGCCCCAGCCTTCCGGCAAAGCTGTTGCGTAACTGCTCGCCCTCCTGAACAGCGCCTTCATCTATAGCGTCCGGGCTCTGCTGGCTCCGGGCCGTCTCGACCGGAGCCGCGTCACTGCCGCCCTTAACTTCCGTGCGCGGGAAGGTCGCCAGCGCCCAGAGGATTATCGAGATAGCCAGAATGACCGTGCCTGCGCGCCGCACGAAGAGCCATGCGCGCGACCAGATGGTCTGAAAGATGGTCAGAAAATTGGGCACGCGATAGGGAGGCATCTCCAGCACGAGCGGCGGAGGCGGCGATTTCAGGATGGTTCGCTTGGCTATCCACGCGACGCAGATGGCCACGGCTATGCCCAGAAAATACATCGCCAGAATCATCAACGCGCCGACGGACACAAAACCCAAGACCTTCTGCGTGGAGAAGAAGGCCGCAATCATCAGCGTGTAGACGGGAAGCCGCGCCGAACAGCTCATAAACGGCGCAATCATGATGGTGGCTATACGGTCTTTCGGATTCTCAATCGTGCGCGTCGCCATGATGCCCGGAATGGCACAGGCGAAGCTCGAAAGAAGCGGCATGAACGCCTTGCCGTGCAGCCCCACGCCGCGCATCAGCCTGTCCATGATGAAGGCCGCGCGAGCCATGTAGCCCGTGTCTTCGAGTATGGCTATGAAGAAGAAGAGCAGCAGAATCTGCGGCAGAAAGACCAGCACGCCGCCTACGCCCGCTATCACACCGTCCACCAGCAGGTCTGTGAAAAGACCTTCGGGCAGCCCGGAGCGCGCAGCGTCTCCCAGCGCCCCGAATCCCTTGTCAATCAAGTCCATAGGCAGCGACGCCCACGAGAAGATTGCCTGAAAGATTAGGAGCATGACGAAGATTAGAATCAACGGGCCGAAGAGCCTGTGAGTCAGCACGCGGTCTATGCGCTCGGTCGTTGTAGGCGCGTGCGGGTCGTGCCCATCGTTCTTCGCTTCACGCGAAACGCGCTCAATCCAGTCGTAGCGAGCGAGCAGAGGCTCCTGCCACCAATTTCCGTCCGTCTCGGCCAGCCGCTCTCTGGCGCGACTGATGGCATCTCGCCGCTTCTCGTCCTCCGGCAACTCGTCGCCGTAAAGCTCCCTGAGCGCGGCGTGCCTGTCGGATGATTCGCCAGCCGGTTGAACGAGCGCGGCCAACTCTCGCTCGGCCTGCTCAGAAAGACACCAGCCCGCGACCAGCCCCTTGCGAGCGCTGGCGGCCAGTATCGCGCGCCGCAACTCTTCCAGCCCGCGCTTCTGCTTTGCCGTCACCGGCACGACCTCTACACACAGCGCCTCCGCCAGCCGCTCCATGTCAACCTTCAGCCCGCGCCGCTCCGCAAGGTCGTACATAGTCAGCGCCACGACCATAGGGCGACCGTATTCCAGAAGCTGAGTTACCAGATAAAGATTGCGCTCAAGGTTGGTGGCGTCTACTACGGCGACTATCACATCCGGCGCGGGCAAGCCGGTGATGCGCCCCGTTATCACGTCGCGCGCAATCTGCTCGTCAATGGAGGCCGCGTCCAGACTGTAGAGCCCCGGCAGGTCAATCAGACGCGCGGGCGGCGCTCCCTCAGCCAGTTGCCAGACCCCTTCCTTGCGCTCCACGGTCACGCCCGGATAGTTGGCCACCTTCTGACGAAGGCCCGTCAGCGCGTTGAAGAGTGTGGTCTTGCCTGCGTTGGGATTACCCGCGAGCGCTACTACGAGAGGACGCGCTGGCTTCGGTGAAGTTTCAGCGCTCGTCTGAAGCGAAGGGGACTCAAGGGTGGTGCTCATTACTTAGGGTGAATATGAAATAGAGACGCGCGCCAAAAGTTAAGGGGATTTGCGCCGACCGAAGCCGGGCGCGCTCACTTTCTCTGAGAAAGATTACTTGCCGGCCATGACCGTTATCGTCTGCGCCTCCGTGCGGCGAAGCGCCAGATGATAACCGCGCACGCGAACCTCAATCGGGTCGCCCAGAGGGGCGGTCTTTATGACGCGCACCTGCGCTCCCGGCACAACGCCCATCTCCATCAGCCTGCGCGCGACCGCGCCCGTCCCGTTCACGGCTATGACACGCGCATGAGCGCCAATCGGCAGGTTGGCAAGGGAAGAACTCATGGCTTCCACGCCGGTCTGTATTGCTCTAAACATGGCTCTGAATTTCCGTTCGGGTCAAAAGATTATAGTGCTTGAAAGATAACGTTCCGGCACGAGAGGAGCCTGAAGAACAGCCTCTCCATATTTACAAACGGATTATAGGCTAATTGAAATTAGATTTCAATTTCATATACCTGCTTTTCCTGCTCCAGCCCAAAATTCCAGTCAAAGAACAGGCTCTTCCGGCTTGGGACTACCTATTGTTGAGCTACGGGCATGATGGCAAGGTCTGCGCGGATAGCGCCAATCTTTGTGCTGGCGGTGATGCGGAGCGGCAGCCGTCGGCGGTCGTCCGAAACCCACAGGCGCAGGCCGAAGCGGTCGTTCTGCGGCTCGTCGGTCGTCAGCGAAAGCTGTATGGCCGGGACTTTCTGTGCGCCAAGCTCTATGGTTTCGCGCTTGAGGGCCGTGATGAAGAGCGTGAGCGGGCGATTGTTGACCAGTAGCGAGACGGCTGTGCGGCGAGGCGGCGTCAGGTTAAACGAGCGCAGGGCGTAAAAGACAGAGATGAGGTCATGTGTCCCCACGGGAATCTCTATCCTTGTGCCCTTGTCCACAATGGATGCGAAGCCGCGCTCCTGATCAAACGTCAGCGCCTCGTTTGTGCGGCGTTTTCCTTCCTGAAGATTCAGCTCCGTGCGAAAGGGTATGAGCGTGCTAGGGTCAACGTAGGAGCTAATCTGGTCGTTAGCCGTGAAGAGGCGTTGAATCGCGCCCATGGTCTGTCCCCGAAACGAGAGCAGCAATCCATCCTTCCCGAAATATCTTGAGCGCGCTCGGACTTGAAACGAGCCAGTGCCGACGGGCTGCGGGCTGTTGCCTAGATAGAAGTTGAAGTTAAGCTGCTCGCCAACCGCGAAAGGAAGCCCCGCGAGGGGCGCTCCGCCTCCTGTATTCATAGTAGAAGGCGGCACCGGAGACGGGCGCGTCACGGGCCCGCGTGTAACAGGCGTGGGCTGTTTAATGGGCGTCGAAGTAGTCGTCGGAGGTGTCGGCTGTGGCGCAGTTTCGGGCAGTTGAGAGCCTACCAGTTCGGCTCGTATCTCTCCGGCCTTGTGACGCGCGGTTAACAGCACGGGCACGTGACGCTCGTCGTCGCTGAAGTAGACGCGAAGCTTGTAGTCGTTGAACTTGGTGTCGGCGCTCGTGCGGACATCCGCAATGATGGTGTTGAATGAGCCGACTTTGGTTCTGATAATCTCCTGCCCTACGACCTTCAGTTGCGCCTTGTACTCTATCTGGTCGTAGACGATGTTGAAGTAGTAGGTCGAGCGCGGAGAGAGCGGCATGGCACGCAGGCGATAGATGACCGAGAGGAAATCGAACCTGCCGGGAAACTCGCCCATGCGCAGCTTGTCTGGAATAGCCTCAGCCCCAAGAGGCACGTTGTACTCGCTGGTGCTGTCGCTGGTCGTGCCGCCTTCGCGTATCACCTGCGTAGAGCGAAAGGGGATTCCAGTGGCAGGGTCTATAAAGGTCGTGTAGTCGTTGTTGATGCTGTAGAGCGCCACGTTGACGACCTCTGTAGTCTCTATGTGCGCGCGAATCTCCAACCCCGGCCGGTCAAAGAGCGTCCCGCCGTTCGCTATGAACAGCTCTATGTGAGCGGCGTTGATAAAGCTGGAGAAAGAGACGTTGTACGTCAGGCGCTCTCCGACGCGATAGATTCCCGGAGAGAAAGAGATGTCCGCGACGTCCCTCTTGTTCTGCGCCGCGAGCGGAACAAACATGAGCAGCGCCAGAAGTGCCGCCGGTAATATGAGCTTTCGTTTCAACGCTTAATTCCTCTTGTGATTCGGTTCCGACTCCCTGCCTGAAAGGGGCTGCAACAGGCCAAGGGCGCTGCAAGTCATACACGCACAGGCGTTCCGCTTGTTCCTTATCCTTTAGCCGCCCGCGCCGAAAACTTTCCCGCTCTCTTGATGGCCCAGACCCTTGCTTCTTCTATGACATCTTATTTTATGAAATGCAAGTTAGTGAATGGTAGATGGTAAATGGATAAAAGCCGTTCTGTCTATTCACCATCTACTATTCACTTGCTTTCTCTATCTCGCTGATAATCCGTTCGGCGGCGAGGGCCATGTCCGGGGCTTCCAGAATGGCGCGGCCCACGACCAGATAGCTGGAGCCGGCGCGAATCGCTTCGCCCGGCGTCATGACTCGCTTCTGGTCGCCGTGTCCGACGCCTGCGGGACGCACGCCCGGCGTGACTACCAGAAAATCTTTCGAGGCCGCCTGACGAGCCGCAGCCCGCACAAGCGAAACCTCATGCGGCGAAGCCACCACACCGTCCATGCCGCACTCTGCTGCGAGGCGTGCCAGCCGCTCCACCTGTTCTTCCACGCCGGACGAGAATCCGACTTCCCGTAGCGCTTGGCTGTCCGCGCTCGTCAGCGCGGTGACGGCTATGATGGAAGGTCGAGCGAAGCCTTCGCGCAGCGATGCTTCGTGAACTTCCGCCACGGTTCGGCGCATCATCTCGCTTCCGCCGACGGCGTGAACGTTGAAAATAGAGACGCCGAGCCGCGCCGCTTCCACGCCGGAGCGCGCGACCGTGTTAGGGATGTCGTGGAATTTCAAGTCCAGAAAGATGCGCGCACCCGCAGCTATCATCTCTCGGACGACCCCCGGGCCTGCGGCTGTGAAAAGCTGCGAGCCTATCTTGAACATGCCCGCGTAATCCTTCAGGGCCGCGACAATCTCCAGCGCTTTGCCAGCCGTCTCAACGTCCAGCGCGACTATCAATCTATCCTTAGCAGATACTTTCATCTCAGCTTGAGCCGTCTCTTTGGTCACAGAGCCCCCTTCTTATCCATCATCCCGCGAAGCTTCAAGAGGCGGCGTGCGTTTTCACGCCGGAGCCCACGGCTTCGTCCAGCGAGCGAAATCCCTGCTCGGCTAATTTCCGGTGCAGCCCTTCATTGATAGCCCGGACGATGCCCAGTCCTTCGTAGACGAATCCGGTATAGATCTGCACCAGACTCGCGCCAGCGCAAATCTTCTCCCATGCGTCCGCCGCGCTGAAGATGCCGCCGACGCCAACGATTGGGATGCGCCCGCGCGTCAGGCTATAAAGAGACGCTACGATTTGCGTAGACCTCGCGCGAAGCGGCGCGCCGCTCAGCCCGCCTTCGCCGCAGGCCCTCACGAATCCCAGCGAACTCTCCAAGCCCGCGCGCGCAGTCGTGGTATTGGTCGCAATGATTCCGGCAACCTCCGAGCGCACGGCCGCGTCAACGATAGCTTCCAACTCGTGCTCCTGTAAATCCGGCGCAATCTTGACGAGCAGGGGAAGCGGCTCTCGTCCCGATTCAAGCCCAGCCAGCTCGCGGTTACGTTCCTGAAGAGCGTGAAGCAGGGCGTAGAGAGCGTCTGCGTGCTGTAATTCACGCAGGCCGGGAGTGTTCGGAGAGCTGACATTCACCGCGACGTAATCGGCCACGCCGTACACGCTCTCGAAGCTTGCAAGGTAATCAGCCGTGGCCTCTTCGACTGCAACCGCGCGGCTCTTTCCGATGTTGACGCCGAGCACGCAGGCCGGGCGATGATGGCCCAGATTCTCAGCTACCTTCCGCGCCCCGTCGTTGTTGAAGCCCATGCGGTTAATCAAAGCTCTGTCCGACGCCAGTCGAAAAAGGCGCGGGCGTGGATTGCCGGGCTGCGGCAGGTTCGTCACCGTCCCTGCTTCTATAAAGCCGAAGCCGAGCGCGGCCAGCCCTTCAGCCGCAACTCCGTTCTTGTCGAAGCCTGCGGCAAGGCCAACGGGATTACGAAAGGTGAGCCCGAAGCGCTTCAAATCATTAAACGGCTCGCTCTGAAACCGGCGCGACAGAAGCTTCCCGAACATGTTGGGACGCAGGCCCGTTTCGCAGAAACGAAGCGCCATCTCGTGAGCGGCTTCGGGCGGCAGCCGGAAGAGTAGGCGGCGTAGTATGGAGCTATAGAGCATCAAGGATACTTGCTTTGTGACAGGTGACGGGCAAAGACGCTCTTAAGTTTACAGATTTAAGTTTTCAGTGAAAAGCTCCGAGGCCGAAATTGTATGGACAAATCTTTCGCGTCCATAGAGGAGTGCGTTAAAGCAAAAGGGATTGAAGGCCAGCGTCAGATGGTGGACACGCTCGTTGAAATCTCGAAAGGGCTTCCGCAGATGAAAAGAAGTTTGTTGCTTACACTGAGCCTCATCGCTCTGGGCATAAGTTTGTATGGTGCGCGGCCAGTCTCCGCACAGAGCGTCCCGCTCGCGGGCGGTTATGCTCAGACCTCAAACAGCAACCCCGAAGTAGTCTCTGCCGCAAGGTTCGCCGCCAGAGAGCGCATACTCAAGGAAGGCAGCATAATCTTTGTTGATTCGATTAAGAGCGCGGAGGTTCAGGTAGTAGCAGGCCGCAACTACAGGATGGTCATGACAGTGTGGATTGGCGGCAAGCTACAGGACGTCAGGGTCGTGGTCTATAAGAATCTTGAGCAGGAGTACTCGCTTACGAGCTGGGAAGCGGTCAGCGAGCCCAAGGGTAACCCTATGGGCTTTCCCTATATTTATTCAAGCTCTCGCATCGAGCAGCTTATGAAGGCTTTGGATGAAGCTTACTCGACCCGTACGCTTGCCCGTCTTGACGCCCGCCGTCCTTACCTTGGAAGAGTAAGAATCGTGATAGAGCATTCGCTCGCGGCAGACGGCGCAAAGGAGCAGTACGAGTCGAGAAGCTTCAGGACGCTCGCGCAGGCCGACCGGTGGCTCAAAAGCCGGGAGAACTCAGACGGACTTCCTGCCAGAGAGACTAGACCGCTTTATGATTGCGGCAGTGGGTCGTGTGAGTTCGATTTAAACGGCGGGATTCTTCACAACCACCTGTACCTTACAAAAGTCACCTACGGCATGAGGCGCGGCCGTCCCTACATCAAGACAATTTATCTGCTCGACGGCGATTAATCGCTAGTGTGGAAGTGTAGGAAACCGACGTGCAGGATTGCGGCTGAAGCCTCACGCCGACGCTCAATTTGTGATTGACCCTGAAAAGAGAGTCTTCAGGCGCGGCTGAAATTCTCACTCACCCTCCTATTTAATAGCTCGTTTCAACTGTTTAATCGGAACCGGCGCTCCGCAAACCGTTGCGGCGGCAGATGCTCCTTCATGGCCGCTTCCGCGAGTGAATAATAATTCCTTGCAATTTAGAATCTCAGTGATAGAATTCGTGGACTCATTAGCCGCCCAAGCCACTCTTCCGCAGGCCGGGGCAATTGTTGTCAATGTTCCCTCATGATCGGAGGCCCACATGAAGCGACTCTTCCTTTCGCTCTTCATTCTCTTAGCTCTACATCTGTCAGCTTTCGAGGTTCTGGCTCAGCAGCGCCAGCGCTTAGCAATTCCTCCCCAAAGCTTTTCCCTACCGAAAAACGGCTCTTCCTACGATGCTAAGGCTTATTGTCTGGACAGGCATTTGGTCATCTCCGACCCGACCGATTTCACGGAAGTTTTAGCGGGGGATGCTAGGGTAGTTACCGTCGGAAATCGCCCGCCTATGACACTGAAACAGGCAATTGACCAGGGGTTGATTACAGTTAAAGGGGCTGGCGTTAGGAATAGTAGAAGCTATTCGAATATTGACGGTACGCAGCTAAAGTTCACCAGTGAGACGGATGAGCCTGTCACGATTAACTTCAGGCAGACTCTGGCGATGGGAGAGCAAGGCTCCAGCCCTGTCAACCCGCTTTTGTTAGCCCCCGTCAGAGCCACACAGACGGACGAAGCCTTCAGAAAGATTCAAGACGCCGTTTGGTTTTCAGGTATTGACGAATCCCGCCTTGAGGCAATGGGCTTTTATGGCTCCGGCACTATAGTTCGTACTCCAGTCGCCACTAGAAATGCGGTTCGAGCTTTCCAGAGGAAGCTGAATCTGCCCCAGCAAAACGGGATGCTAGATGAGCCCACGAGGGCTGCCCTAGAACGCGTGGAGTTACAAGAGATTGCAGCCTTTGAGCGGCAGGGTTTAATAGTTGACCGCACTGATACGGAGGTTCCGAGCGTCGTTGATAACATACGAGCTTTTGAGAGATTTCTGGGGCTGCCCGAAAGCGGGAAGCTCACGGATGAGCTGAGGGCTAAGCTCGATAAGTTTGCGATTGATTACGGGGCTCTTGTCAGACAAGCCATGAGGGTGGATGCTCTCAGGGCCTTACCTGCTGAGCAGTCTATAATGAGAGATAACCCGGACTTGATTACCTTTCAGAGAGCCAGTCTCATTATAAGCGGCCAGCGTTTCTCCTTGACGGCGCTGCTCTTCAAACGAGGCAACGAGGTTGAATACTGGCTGATGCAAAATGGAGGCTTGTATAGCCGGGAAGTGGGTAACGAGGCGATAGTTGGCTTTGATAGAATTTCGGCACGGTTCGCTGCCGTTGACCTCGGCACCGGGAGGTTCGGTGTTCGCTCAGGCATCTACAAACCGGGCGGCAGGGTCTCCCTGCAACTCGGCTCAAAGCGGATTTCTCTCACTGAGGCTGAGATGGAAAAGTTTATTTCCGGCGAATTGAAGAATCCTGAAATTGACGCGGCCATTGAAAAGATGGCTGGCAGTAGCACGTCCAAGCCCACGTTGATAGTCTATCGTAGTCCGTTTGAACAGGGGCGCGGCGTGGGCGGGGCAGGAGGCGGCTCGCCTCTGGCGCAATTCGGCTATAGGCAACACGACCCGCTCAAGTTATATCTGGCCTTAAAGCGTAAAGATAGATTTAATGTCCTGCTTGCCAGCGACCTGGATCGCGCCGTGTCCAACTTGGTACGGCAGCCGAAGCTCAGCGCGGGCTCGCAGATTGGCCTCTACGTGGATGACCAGTTCAAATACTCTACCGACATCATCGAGCCGATTAGAAGGGATTTGGAAAGGGCTGAAATCAAGGTGCTCAAAGCGGGTGATGACCCCTCGTCACAGACTCGCATTTTCCTCTTCGCCGGACACAGGGATGAGGCATATCAACAACTGGTTTTGAGGCTCGCCGACGAGGGGCGCTTTCGCGGGGGCATCGTCGCTTTGGCTGTTTGCGGAAGCGGCAACTGCGACGCGCAGTTTAATTCTCTTCTGATTGGCAGGTCAGGGGCCAGGGCTGTCATCTTCTATAACCAGGAGATAAAGGCTCAGGCGGTTCAGGACGTGATACTGAAGTTTACGGAACTGCTGATGAATGAAGGTGCGCCTAACGGCAACTATCACGAGCTATGGCAAAGGAGCGTGAGTGAGGTTGAGAGAACCGCGACGCCGAACCAGCGTAACGAAATCAGAAAGCTGCGCGACATTATCATTCAACTGTCCGCCGTGCGGCGCGAATCTTTGTGGCAGAATGCCGAATAGAATCTGTAAAGGGATACGCAATGGACAATGACGCACCTGATGGAGGCATGCTGGAGGTCGTCCTCGCCTCCGAAGATGCTCTTAACCCGAAGCTGGAAGAGCCGCTTTACGAAATCAAGCTCGGCGGCAAACCTCATGTCGAAAAGAAGAACGTCAAGGTGCGTATAGGGCAAAGGCCAATCGCACGCAGCCTGCGCGAGCTATATGAAAAAGCAGGGAAGGAGTTGCCCAGCGACCTTCAGGTCTTCAACAGTTTCCGGCTCTGGATGATTACTCACACCATGAGCGTGATACGAGAGCCGGGCATGCGAGACATTAGCGGTCTGAGCTACGAGGTGCAGTTCCCCTCAGACCCCCGTGTCACCACCGTTCAACTTTTGCCGCAGACTCGCTTTATCAAAAAGGTAGGGGCCGGGTTAAGCACCGATTGGGCCGTTGATGTAGGGCTTGGCCTCAGCGGGCAGGTGGCTCCGCCAGCCGCCATAACCGAACTATTAGAACAAACGGACTTCGTCTCGGCTGGCGGCGAAGCCAAAGCGAAAATTGAGATTTCAAACAGATTGCATTTGGTCGGCAACCTGTCTTTCGCCGTGATGACGCCTCTCGTGGCCGCCGTGGGTGTAGGCGACGATTACTGCCGGTGGGATTTTACCAAAGATGATGTGCCGCTTATCGGAGACCATCTAATGGTTCAAATTCTTCTCGTCCCTAAACATGAATATGAGTTAAGTTTCAAAGCCCGCGTTACGGCTACTATCACGGTCTTCGACTTTTTGCCGGATGCCAGAAGAAGCAGATGGATTGATTTGACGGCAAACCTGCCTAGGGGAAAATAACCTCGGGCGCGGTATGGAAATGGCGAAGCTTCCGCTCCTCCTTGACCTCTGCCATTAAGAGGCAGAAGAGAGTACCGCCCTCCTCACTTGTCACTCGTCACCGTTCTTGTTAGTATCCAACGCCAATGGATTTTGTAGAGAAAGCACGCATCATGGACGGGGCGCGCATCAACCGCGCTCTGGCTCGTCTCGCCTCAGAGATTGTCGAAGAGAATCACGGCGCGACAGACCTTTACCTTGTAGGCATACGCCGTCGCGGAGTCCCGTTGGCGGAGCGCATGGCGGACAAGATTGCAGACCTAGAAGGCAATCGCCCCCCTGTAGGCATACTGGACATCACGCTGTACCGCGACGACCTCTCGACCGTAGGCGTCAATCCTGTGGTCAACCGAACGGAGCTGCCCGGCGACATAGAGGGACGAAACATAGTCCTGATTGACGACGTGCTCTACACGGGGCGCACGATACGCGCCGCGCTAGACCAGTTGATTGATTTCGGACGCCCGCGCCGCGTGCAACTGGCCGTGCTCGTAGACCGTGGCAAAGAGCACAGGGAGCTGCCGATTCAGGCCGACTACATAGGCAAGGTCGTGCCCACGAAAAAGAGCGAGATAATAAAAGTTATGCTCACGGATTTTGACGAGGAAGAGGGCGTCGCCATAGTTGAGCGGCCTGCGACAGAGAGTTAGGCGAAAGCGGTCAGCGATGGCCGCTTTTTTATTGCATCTCTTATGAGCACCGGTTTCACACGCAAGGATTTGCTCGGCATACGGGAGCTTTCGCCCGCCGAGATTACGCACATTCTGGACACGGCGGAGAGCTTTCGTGATGTGTCGCGGCGCGAGATTAAGAAGGTTCCGACCCTTCGCGGGCGAACGGTCATAAATCTCTTCTTCGAGGCTTCCACGCGCACTCGCACTTCCTTCGAGATTGCGGCCAAGCGGCTTTCGGCCGACGCCATCAACATCTCTTCATCCGGCTCAAGCGTCGCTAAGGGCGAGACTCTTCTGGACACTGCTCGCAATCTGGAGGCGATGGCCCCGGACTGCATAGTCATTCGTCACTCTTCGGCGGGAGCGCCGCATCAGCTTGCGCGCATCTGCCGCGCTGGCATTGTCAACGCGGGCGACGGCTCGCACGAGCACCCTACACAGGCGCTCCTTGACGCGCTCACCATACGCGAACATAAAGACGGAATCGCCGGGCTCAAAGTAGCCATCATAGGCGACATTCTTCATTCGCGCGTCGCGCGCTCGAACATACATCTTCTGACGACGCTCGGCGCAACCGTGGCAGTGGCTGGCCCCGGCACGCTCGTCCCGAAAGATTTCTCGGAGCTTGTCGAGCGCGGCTTGAGAATAGAGCGGCGCATAGAAGATGCTATAGAAGGCGCGGACGTGGTGATGATTCTACGCATCCAGCGAGAGCGACAGACCTCTGCCTTCTTCCCCTCCATGCGAGAGTACGCCGTGCATTACGGTCTTCATTTAGACCATCTGAAGCTAGCCGCGCCGGATGCGATTGTGATGCACCCTGGGCCTATGAATAGAGGCATAGAAATCAGCTCCGAGGTGGCGGACGGCTCGCGCTCTCTGATACTGAATCAGGTGTCGAACGGCGTCGCGGTGCGGATGGCGATTCTTTACCTGCTGGCGGGCGGCGCGCGGGCGGGCGTTGAAGCCGAGGACGCTGCGAAGAAGACTGTAGAACAGGCATGAGAAAGATGAGACTGCTAATCACAGGCGGCTATTTGATTGACCCTACGCAGGGAGAGAATGCAGGTAGAAATCTGCTCATAGAAGACGGCCGGGTCGCAGCCGTCTTGAAGCGCGGCGAAGAAGCCCCAAGTGACGTAGAGGTCTTCGACGCCACCGGGCTCGTCGTCGCACCGGGCTTCATAGACATGCACGTTCACCTGAGGGAGCCGGGTCAGGAATACAAGGAGACGATTGAGACGGGCACGGCGGCGGCTGTCTACGGCGGCTGGACTAGTGTCTGCGCTATGCCTAATACAGACCCTGTCAACGACAATCCGGCTGTCACTCGCTTCATCATAGAACAGGCTGAGCATGCGCGACTTGCAAACGTCTTTCCCATAGGAGCGATTACGAAGGGCTCAGGCGGCGCCGAGCTGGCGGAGATGGGCGAGATGAAGCGCGCAGGCATTGTCGCCGTCTCGGACGACGGGCGGCCCGTGCCTTCTTCCGGCATGATGCGCCGCGCTATGGAGTACGCGCGGGGCTTTGACTTGGCGGTCGTTGACCACTGCGAGGAGCGCTCTCTGGTCGCGGGCGGCGTCATGCACGAAGGAAGGATGTCGCTGCTGCTGGGGCTTCGCGGGATGCCTGCGGCGGCTGAAGAGATAGACGCCGTGCGCGACTGCATGCTTGCCGAGCTGACTGGAGCGCGCGTGCATCTGGCGCACGTCTCTACACGTGGCGCGCTTGAAGCCGTCAGGCGAGCCAAAGAGAAGGGGCTTGACGTCACCTGCGAGGTCGCGCCGCATCACTGGGCGCTGGCGGACGAGGCCGTAGAAGGCTACGACACGAATACAAAGATGAACCCGCCGCTTCGCAGCCGCGAGCACGTCAACGCGATTCTCGAAGGCTTAAGCGACGGAACCATTGACGCCATAGCCACAGACCACGCCCCGCATCACGCGGACGAAAAGGCTCTTGAGTACGACCACGCGCCCTTCGGCATCACGGGGCTGGAAACGGGAGTCGCGCTGGCGCTCGACCGCCTCGTGCATCAAGGCGTCATAGGTCTTGAGCGGCTTGTGGAATTGTGCTCGGTCAACCCCGCGCGCATCTTCAATCTGGCGGACAGGGGCACGCTCAAGCGCGGGGCAATCGCGGATGTGACTATTCTAGACCCGGACTTGGACTGGACTTTCGACGTGAGCAGGTCTAAATCCAGAAGCCGCAATACGCCCTTTGACGGTTGGCGGCTGCGCGGCGCTGCCGTGGCTACAATCGTAGCGGGGCGCATAGTCTATGAGCACCCGGAATTGAAACAGATAAGAGAGCGGAACGAGGCGGGTAAAAGGGAAGAAGTAGAAGCGAAACGATAAATTAAGAGAGGCCCGTTTGCGCTCTCCCCTTCGCAAACGGGCCTCTCTTATAACGGTCGCTCACTTACGTCTTAACCGGAACGACCGATTCCTCAATCTTGTTGGAAGCTTGCCCGCGCTCTCCCCTTCGCAGGCAAGCCCCCTCCGTACCGGCAGCTTCAAAGAGCCGCCGATCTCGCAAAAATTTTCAACGAACGTTTGAAGCCGGAAGCGCCACACTCTGATTGAGTATCACGCCGAAATCTGTGCCCGGCCTCACCACGGCCTCTTTGCCTCTGGAGAGATAAGCGCCCGCTACGCCGAGCCCCGCGCCTATTCCTGCTCCAATGCCTGCTCCCTTGCCGCCTCCGGCGATTGCGCCTATCAGAGCGCCTGTGGCCGCGCCGCCGCTTATGAAGACCACGTTGCGCTTTGTAGAGCCGCGCCCCGTCACCTGTCCTTCATCATCGAAGGTGGCCGTCTCGTTCTCAAGAGTCGTCAAAGAACCGTTGATTGCTCTGGTCGTGCCGTTGGGCAGTTGGAGCGAGACGAAAGCTACCTGAATCCAACCTGCCTTGCTCCTGCGCTGTGCGCGTTTGACGTTCGTCACGCGGCCCGTAATCGTGCTCCCGGCCGGAATGACCTCGACGCCGCGCGCATAAATCGGAACCATGACGGTCGTCGTAAAGCGGTCGCCTATTCGCGCCGTCTCCGAGCTTAGCTGCTCGTTCATGCGCACCTGAATCACCTGACCGGCTGCCACGTTGTAGTAGACCGGCGTAGGATTCGCAGGACTCGCCACCCTTGTACGGCGCGTGCCGCGACGATTGCGTCTGGTTTGCGCAAGCGACGGCAGAACAGTTGCCGCCAGCAGTGCGACCAGAATGAGAGAAGCGAAAAGCCGCCGCGCTAAATTTTTATGAGACTGAAACATGATACCCGTGCGCGAGCGCGCTTCCTACACTCAATCCGCTCAACTTATCTCAATCATCTATGCGCGCCCTGTTCGGCCACGCGCCGGGATTAAGAGCAACGAGCGTGCCATTCTGTCGAAGCCCCGCGCCCAAAATTTAAGTTTAGCTATTTAACCATTTAGAAAAAGGGAAGGGAGCCGGGCAGTCTCTTTTAGGAAATTTTTATTAGACGAAGTGCGCAGGTGGTGCGCAATAGTCGCACGATATGGTATGAGAGCCTTCGGGATTCTAGCGGGCGACGGCAGATGAAAGAGGCTCAATTTTCCGCAGCGCGGGCGCTCTCCTGCTGTGGGGATTCCGCAAGCTCTTCGGCTTTTGTCTCATCCCCGGTCGCTCTCTCTTCACTGAAAAGCTCCGACTGAACAGGGTCTAGGCCGAGCACCTCGCGCACGCGAGAAAAGCTCCTGCGGTGTATGGGCAGCGCGCCAAGCTCCTTCAGCGCACGGCAATGCACGGGCGTCGGATAGCCTTTGTGCGAGGCCAGCCCGTAACCCGGAAACTGCCGGTCTAGCTCCTTCATCACCGCGTCACGGGTCGTCTTGGCAATGATGGAGGCTGCGGCTATGCTCGCGGACAGCAGGTCGCCGCGAATGATGCCGCGTTGAGGACACGAGCAGTCGGGAATCCTGCGCGCGTCTACCAGCAGAAAGTCGGGCTCTAAGCGCAGGGATTCCACGGCGCGGCGCATGGCCAGAAGCCCCGCGTGATATATGTTCAGGCGGTCTATCTCATCAATCTCCGCGTAGCCCACGGCCCAAGCCAGAGCATCCTGTCTAATCTGCGCGGCCATCTCATCGCGCCTCGCCGCGTCCATAATCTTTTTCGAATCATTCAGCCCGCGAAGCTTGTAGCTTTTGGGAAGGATGACTGCCGCAGCGACGACAGGCCCGGCCAGTGGAGCCATACCCGCCTCGTCAACTCCGGCTATGCGCTGGAAGCCTTCGGCCCAAAGCTCTGTTTCAAAGCGAAGGATTTTTCTGAGGCGCTGGCTCTCCTTCAGATTTTTACTGCGGCGCGTGCGAATCTTTCGCGCAAGCTCCTGCACGCCGCGCCTCTCGTCCCGCTCCAGAGCCGCCAGCAGGCCCCTCGGAATCACCGCTTCATCATCTAGAAAGCGCTGCTTCAACTCAGACAACGGAAGCCGCAGGAGTTCCGCGAGCGCAGATGAAGCGGATGCACCGCTCATATCCTGCGTCTCGTCCGTTTCCGTGTGGCTGGCTTTCTGCTGCATTGATTGAGGCTTCTGTATTAATGAGACTGTTTGTAAAGGCGTATGAGCCTCTCAAGGTTGTCGGCTTCTCGCGTGCTCTTGTCCGTGCGCTCGCGCTTGAAGCGCGGGATACGCAGCACGTAGCCCGCCTCGTACCGATTCGTCTTCTGTATATCCTGAAAGTCTACTTCTATGACCATGGAAGGCTCTATCTCAACATTGCGCCCGCGAGTGGTGATGATGGCGGGCTCAAGGCGCGCGGTCAAATCACGCAGAGTCTCTTCCGTAAAGCCCGTGCCGACTTTGCCCACGGTTCTGAACTTGTCTTCGTCTCGTATGGCTACGACCAGACTCGAAAGCGTTCCGCGCCTGCGGCCTGAGCCCCAGATGCCGCCCACTACCACCACATCCAGAGTCTCAAAGGCGGGCTTCAATTTCATCCAGTTCTCGGCGCGGCGTCCGGGCGTGTAGGTGGCGTCAGGGTCTTTCGCCATAAGCCCTTCGTGCCCGGCCTTGACGGCACGCCTGAAAAATTTCTCTTCGTCCTCTATCCTGTCCGACTCGATTGACTCGGTCATCTTCACGCGGTCGGTCGGGCGAAACAGTTTTTGAAGGCGGGCGCGTCGCTCAGCCTGCGGCTTCTGCATCAAGTCCTCGCCGTCCGAGTAGAGAAGCTCGAAGAGATAAAGCACGAGCGGAATCTCTCTAGCCTTCTCTTCAATTCCGTGTACGCGCCCCAGCCGCATTAGCACGGATTGAAAGGGCTGCTTCTTTTTCAATGACGGGTCGTAGGCCACGGCCTCGCCTTCAATGATGGCGTCGCCGCCCGTCCAGCTTTCAGCGAGAGCCGCGACTATGTCCGGCATGGCCGCCGTGTCGTCGTTCAAGCGGCGCGAGTAGAGCTTGATTTCAGGCTCTCTCCCGGCCTTGAGGTGAATCTGAAGACGAGCGCCGTCATACTTTATCTCGAAGATAATCTTCTTGCCCGCCAGCCGTGTGAAGATGGTCTGAGCATCGTCAACCTTGTGCGCGTTCATGAACTGGTAGGGCCGAAAGAGCTTCAGCCCGGCTCGCTCAAGGCTCTTTTGTCCGGCGCTTGCGCGCGCGGCCGCCAGCCCTATGTCGTTCGACATAGCGTAGAGATGCTCTACGGCGCTTGCGTCAACGTCGAACGCGCGGCTGATGGCACGCGCCAGTGTGCCGAAGCCCACGCCAATACGCATCTGGTTGAGCACCATTCGCGTAAAATATTTCGCGCCCGCGCCGGTCGTGTGCGTGAAGACATATTCTAGGAGCTTCAGCCGGTCTTCGTTGCGCTTGACCGCGCGGTTCGTGCGTTGCCAAAGCTCCGCCACCGTCAAAGTGTCTCGCCCTCCGGCGTGCTGCCCGGCAAGCTCGCTCATGTCGCCCGTCAGCTTGACGCCTGTCTCAATCTCGCTCTCTTCAACGCCAGCGAGCCAAGCCAGCGCCGCACGGATTGTGCCCGGCCCTATGCCGAGCTTGTCAGAAAGCTGCGGGTCAACCACCTCACTTGCTGTAAAATGCGCGAGCGCTTCCAGCGTTGATTTGTCAGCCTGTTTGAAGAGGTCTGCAAGCAGCCGAACTCTTTCGGAATCGTTGCGCGACTGGCTGATGCGGTCATAGACTTGAGCGAGCTTTGAAAATTTCATGTGACTTTCGGCCCGGTAAAATTTTGAATCGAACGCATGAGAGCTAAGCTAACAGGAATTTTACCGTGTACGCAAATTGCAGGTGCTTTGAGAGAGAAACCGAGTCGGCTGGGAGATTGAGAGCATGGCTAAATCAAAACGCGTGGCGAGGCTTGAAGAACTGGCGGCGCAGATACGCGTCTGCACCCTTTGCCCACTGTGGAAAACGCGCACGCTGGCCGTGCCGGGCGACGGAAAATTCTCCGCCAAGGTGATGATTATAGGCGAAGCTCCGGGCAAAGAAGAGGACGAGTCGGGCCATCCCTTCGTAGGCTCCGCAGGCAGATATTTAGACCACGTGCTTGAAGGCACCGGCCTCAATCGCTCGGATTTCTTCATCACCAACACGGTCAAGTGCAGGCCGCCGAAGAACCGCACGCCGAAGAAGCTGGAGGTGGACACCTGCACCTCCAACTACCTTTTCGAGCAGATAGAGCTTATTAATCCGAAGCTGATTATGCTACTCGGCGCGGTCGCTGCGAAAAGGGTGCTCGGCGTAAAGAGCATTAACGAAGCTCGCGGGCGCTTGATAGAACACGAGGGGCGAAAGTATCTGGTAGGCTATCACCCGGCCGTCAGGTTCTACCGCGAAGACTTAGGTCAAAAAGTCAAAGAGGATTTCGCACGGCTCAAGCGCGAAGCGAAAAAGCTATAAGCGTTGATGCCTCGATTGCCCGCGCGGCTTCGGCACAATGTTTGTTTGTACGTAAACGTACTGTGTGACCCGTGCACGGGTGCTACTTTGACGAAACCCCGATTTAACCCTTCTGTTTCTCCCTTTGTGGGCCATTCCCCTTCTTACAATGATGAGTCGTAAGCGGACGCGCGCCTGCGTTCGACTGTTCGACTTGTAAACAGAGAGGAGATGTTTTCGAGATGGCTAAAGGCGGAGCTGCAAAGCGTGAGCTGATTGATACGGGAACCGACAAGCGCTACGTCAGGCGAAACGAGAAGGGGCAGTTCGAAGAGGTTGACGATGTGGGCCGCTCTCTCTCGCAGGATATAAAGAGGCAGGCCAAGCGGACAGTCAAAGCCGGGCAGGGCGACAAGGGCGACCAGAAGCGAAAGAAGTAGCGCTTTTGTCATTAATCCAGAACAGGACAGGTAAAAGAATAGATGGCAACCAGCAAAGGAAAGAAGAGCGCGAAGAAGGCTAGCGGGAATAAGAACGGCAGAGGCGGCAGCAAAGGCGGGGGCTCGAAAAAGGGTGCGCGGGGCAGAAGCATGGCGGGCGAGGTTCAGCAGGAGCCCAAGTCGCCCATGCCCGCGCAGCATCAACCCAAGCCCGGAATAGAAGCGGAACTTTCACCCCGGCCACAGTACAAAGCGCCTCTCTATACGGGCTCAGGCAAGTTGAAAGAGAAGGTCGCGTTGATAACCGGCGGTGATTCCGGCATAGGCCGCGCGGTGGCAGTCCTGTACGCGCGAGAGGGCGCCGACATCAGCATAGTCTACTTGCCGGAAGAGCATGAGGACGCAGAGGAGACTCGCAGCGCAGTCGAACGTGAAGGTCGCCGCGCGCTCTTGATTCCCGGCGACGTGCGCGATGCCGAGTTCTGCCGCAGGGCAGTGGACGAGACAGTGCGCGAGCTTGGCCGCCTCAACGTTCTGGTCAACAACGCGGCCTTCCAGCAGCACCAGAAGTCGCTCGAAGATATTACGGAAGAGCAGTTGGACATGACCTTCAAGACCAACATCTACGGCTACTTCCACATGGCAAAGGCGGCGCTCAGGAATTTGACGGAAGGCGGCGTGATTATCAACACGGGCTCAATCACAGGACTTGAGGGAAGCAAGGACTTGCTGGATTACTCCGCGACCAAGGGCGCTATACACGCCTTCACCAAATCGCTCGCGCAGAACCTTGTGGAACGAAAGATTCGCGTCAACTGCGTAGCGCCCGGCCCGGTCTGGACGCCGCTTAATCCTTCGGACAAGCCCGCAGAGAAGATTCCAGAATTCGGAGCCGACACGCCCATGAAGCGACCGGCGCAGCCGGAAGAGATGGCCCCGGCCTACGTCTTCTTCGCGTCGGAAGCGGATTCAAGCTACATCACAGGCGAAGTGCTGACGCTCCTCGGCGGCGAGACGACTGCCGCTTAGCTTTTGACTGGCGGACAACAAAAAGAGCGTGCAGGAAAGTGAAACTCAATCCTGCACGCTCTTCTTATTTAAGAAGCCCTGTTATTCGAACGCTTCCGTGAGTCTGCGAAAGAGCTTCGGCGCGTTCTGCCGCTTCAGCAGGGTGCGCAGTTTCATGCGAGCCTTGTGAAGCTGCGATTTCGAGGTGCCTACGCTGCACCCCATTATACGCGCGACCTCTTCGTGCTCGTATCCCTCTATGTCGTGAAGCACGAAGGTCGTGCGGTAGCCCGGCGGAAGCTGTGCAATCGCATTGTCCAGAGCTATGCGGTCAACCACGGGCATAGCTCCGGGGTTCTCCGTGCCGGGTTCGATTCTATCCGGCGTCTCCTCGTCCTCGGAGCTTCTTTCGTCCCGCACCTTCTTCTTGCGAAAGTGCATCAAGACCTGATTGACCGTCATGCGATGCAGCCAAGTCGTGAAGGCAGACTCGCCGCGAAAGCTGCCGACCTTACGAAACAACTGCACGAAGACATCCTGTGCTAAATCTTCTGCCTCCGACTGGTTCTGCGTCATGCGCAGGCAGAGACTGAAAACGCGGCGATGGTGCCGCCTGTAAACCTCTTCGAAAGCCGCCATGTCGCCCCGAGAGGCCGCCTGAGTCAACTCGTAGTCGGTTGCGCCCGCCAAGCTCGGCTTGCCGCCTTCGTCTTCGACCGTCTGCCAAATGGGATAAGTTTCTGTTGTCATAACTTGCATCAAAGTATCAATAATTACCTGTAATAAGGACGATTCCTGTTTGCTTCAGGTTACAAGTTTCAACAGGGGGCTGAATCCACTCTACAGACCCCTCTGATTGCCTACTTAAGACAACTGTTATTATACTTAAGGCATCTTAAATATTCAAGTGGATTAAGTAATGGAGGCTCCTGAATGGCCGAGGCTGCGCCGGACAAGTTAGCGGACGTTTTGGACGGTTTTGGCGAAGCGATGTCGCGGCTGATGGTTGACCAGTTGCAGAAACACTTGGCGGAGCTTGATTTAACGCTTCCGCAGGTTCAGGTCTTGAGGATACTCCACCGTGAGGGGACTGTCCCGACGGGCAAGCTGGCGCAGTGTTTGAAGATTTCCGCGCCCGCCACGACTCAGTTGACGGACAGGCTTTTACGGAAAGGCTTGATTGAGCGCAAGTCTTCGGAGGATGACAGGCGCGCGGTGCTGGTGGCGCTCTCCGGCAACGGCCAGAGCCTCATAGACAAGTTCCGCGAGCGACGCAACGCCATCTTCGGCGCGGCTCTCTCATCACTGAGCGAGGCCGAGCAGGCTGAGGTCGTCTCGTCATTACAGAAGGTTATAACTGCCCTGACGAACTTCGAGGCTAAGGCGCAGGAGCAGTAAAAAGAAGAAGAGTAGATACGTTCAAGGGGAAAAAGGATATGAGAACGATGATGAAGAAGATGCTCGCTCTAGTAGCGACAGTTTTGATTGTGACTTCGGTGGCGGTGGCTGCGCCGAAGACCGTAGACAAGAACGAACAGAGCTACCAACAGATTTCCAAGAAGGTGCGCAAGGAGCTTGTGACGCTCCCTTACTTCGGCGTCTTTGACAACTTGGCCTACAAGCTTGAAGGCGATACCGTCACCTTGTACGGGCAGGTAGTGCGCCCCTCCACGCGTAAGGATGCCGAGCGACGCGTGGCGAAAATTCAGGGCATACAGCGAGTCGTGAACCAGATTGAGGTTCTGCCGCTCTCAAGCTTTGACGATTCGGTTCGCATCAGCACCTATCGCGCTCTGGCGCGTACGGGCGGGCTCTACCGTTATCTGATGGGCACGAATCCTTCGCTTCGTATCATAGTGAATCGCGGACACGTCACGCTCGAAGGCATAGTGGCCAACGAAGGCGACAGGAATCTGGCGAACATAGTGGCCAACGGCGTGCCCGGAGCGTTCTCCGTGAAGAACAACCTGCGCACAGACCGCGAGATGGAAAGAGAGGAACTCTACTAAGAGCCGCCCGGCTTTTAGAGAGTTGAAGAGATAACCGGATAGCCGGGACGGTTTTCATGGCCGTCCCGGCTGTCTACTTTTCCGGCAGATTAGAGCAAAAGGGAAGAGGGCTGACGCCCGCGAGTTGAAGATGAGGGCAATAGTCTATTAAGCTTAAGCCCCCGAACTCTTCAGGTAAGACATGGTATTGAAGCAGAACGCAGGGCCGCTTGTAATCATAGGCGGCGCGGAAGACAAAACCGGCGAGATGGAGATTCTCAAGCGCTTCATAGAGCTGGCCGGAGGCCCGCGTGCGCGCATCTTCGTCATAGCCGTCGCTTCAGAATATCCCGCCGAAGTGGCCTCGGTTTACGTGGACGCCTTTACGCGGCTGGGTGTAGAGAGCGTCAGAAAGCTTGGCATCTCTAATCGCGGCCACGCCAACAACCCTTACGCCGTAGAGGCTATTGAAAAAGCGACCGGCGTCTTTTTCACCGGCGGCAATCAGGTACGCATCACAAACCTGCTGGGCGGGACGAAGCTGGACTCGGTTCTTCATAGAAGACACGAAGAGGGCCTCGTGCTGGCAGGCACGAGCGCCGGCGCGGCCATGATGTCCAGCGTCATGATTATTGGCGGCCTCACGCAGAACTTCTTCCGCGTAGGGATAGTTGAGCTTTCATCCGGTATGGAGTTCATCTCCGGCGTGCTGATTGACCAGCACTTCGAGCAGCGTGGCCGCCTGCGCCGTCTGCTTTCAGCCATAGCCCAGCACCCGCACGACATAGGGCTGGGCGTAGACGAAAATACTGCTGCCGTCGTACAGGACGGAATCCTTGAGGTCATAGGCGAGAACACCGTCACGGTGATTGATGCCGGAGAGCTTTCGTTTACAAATCTTCCGAGCCTGCACGAGCACGACATACTGACGCTCTGCGGCGTCAAGATTCACATACTGGCTCGCGGCTACCGTTTTGACCTCAGAAATCGTGAGCCGCTCATAGAGCAGGAAGCGGCCGAAACCGAGAGCCTTCTCGAAGCAAAAGCTCCCTGACCACGAGACTTACGCACCCGCCCGCCTCACAAATTCGTCACAATTCTACAAGCACAGCTTTGGGTACAGTTGCGTACAGACTAAGCCCTTTCCGCGTCGTATAAATTCGGTTCTATTCCCCCTTGTCTTAATTCCGTAATCCCCTGATTGAACAGAGGCTCTGGCCTCGATTTTTGTTTGGCTCAAAAACAGTCAGAAAGTGGCAGGCGGGCTGCCGCTCGAATGACAGAAACCCGATTCATAAAGCTGATTCTTTCGGAGTGTTATGGCTGTCACAGAAGCTAAGGGAAAGCTGGTTGTCATAGGAGGCAAGGAAGACCGCGAGGGCGACCGCGTCATCCTCAAGGAATTCGTCACGCTTGCGGGCGGCGCGCGTGCGCGCATTGTCGTGATGACTGTGGCAACAGACCTTTTCCGCGAGGCCATGAGCGAATACAGGGCCGCTTTCAAGTCGCTAGGCGTTGATAACGTAGAGGCTTACGACGTCTCTCAGAGGCTGGATACGGAGGACGAGAAGGCGCTCGCCGCTCTGGAGAAAGCCACCGGCATCTTTTTTACAGGGGGCGACCAGTTGAAGATAACTGCGCTTCTGGGCGGCACGAAGATGCACGACCTGCTGCACGAGAAGTTCCGTAAAGGTACTGTGATTGCGGGCACGAGCGCAGGCGCGGCCATGATGTCAAACTCCATGTTTATTAGCGGCGCTTCCGACAACAACCCGCGTTTCGGTGACATAGAGATTGGCCCCGGCATGGACTTTCTCGTGGGCGCTATGATTGATACACATTTCTCTCAGCGTGGCCGCATAGGACGCCTGCTGACGGCCGTGGCCCACTATCCGCAGGACATAGGATTCGGCATAGACGAAAACACCGCGATGATTGTAGAAGGCCGCGAGTTCAGAGTCTTGGGCGAAGGGGCCGTGACGGTTGTTGATGCAGGCGCAATCACATTCACCAACCTGCCAGACATAGGCGAGGACGAAAGCCTCGCTCTATATGACGTGAAGCTGCACGTGCTGCCGGAAGGCCACCGCTTCGACCTTGAGAAGCGAGCGCCGATTATGGAGAAGCGCGCGAAGCGGAACGGTCAGTCCAAATCAACCAAACAGAAGGGGCGAACAAAGGGATAAGGTTGTATGCGAAGCGACAAGATTAGAACGCTGCCGGGGCCGAACATCTACACGCACCGACCCGTGCTCGTCATGACGCTCTATCTTGAAGAGCTGACGGAAAAAGAGAGTTTCGAGCTGCCGGGCTTCATTGACCGGCTATTGAAGATGCTTCCCGGACTCTGCGAGCATCGTTGCTCGCGTGAGCGTAAAGGCGGCTTCGTAGAGCGACTGCACGAAGGGACTTATTTCGCTCACACGGTAGAGCACGTTGCGCTTGAGCTGAGCGAGCTGGCGGGGATTCCCGTCTCCTTCGGTCGCGCTCGCTACGCAGGCGAGAGGGGCCGCTACTTGGTCATCGTCGAGTACAAGGCCGAGCAGGCGATGCGGCATCTCTTGAACGTCGCTGTAGAGCTTGTCGAAGCGCTCGTCATAGGCGACCCGTTCCCGCTCGAAGAGAAGTTACAGGAGGCGCGCACTATAGCGGGCCGCACGGAGCTGGGGCCGAGCACGCGCGCCATCGTTGACGCTGCCGAGAGGCGCGGCATCCCGTGGTTTCGTATAGGCGACGGAAGTCTGGTGCAGCTCGGATACGGCAAGAATCGAAAGCACATTCAGGCGGCAGTCTCGGACGCCACGCGAGCCGTCGCCATGGAGGTCGCGGGCGACAAGGAGTTGACGAAGATACTGCTCGAACAGGCTTCTATCCCGGTGCCGCGCTCCATCACTGTCGAGACTTGGACGGATGCCGTTGATGCTTTAAGTCGCATAGGCGCTCCTGTGGTCGTCAAGCCACTGGACGGGCGTCAGGGAAAGGGCGTCTCGCTAAACCTGAGCACGCCGGAAGAGGTCGCGCACGCTTTTCACATAGCGCAGGAGTTCTCTACGCACGTGATGGTTGAAGAGCTTTACGTGGGGCGCAACTATCGCGTGCTGGTCATAGGCAATCGAATGGTGGCGGCCAGCGAGCGCCATCCGGCGCACGTCTTCGGGGACGGCGAGCACACCGTAGCCGAGTTGATAGAGCTTGCCAACCAAGACCCCTTGCGCGGCGAGGGACACGAAAAGCCGCTCACTCGAATCGAGGTTGACTCGATATTGCTGGCGTATCTGGAAAAGACCGGCCTGAGCCTCTCGCACATCCCGCACGCGGGCGAGATGGTCGTCCTGCGCGAAGGCATAAATCTCTCCACGGGCGGGACTGCCCGCGACGTGACCGACATGGTTCACGAGAGCGTCAGGCGTATGTGCGAGCGCGCGGCGCGCATCATCGGCATGGATGTCTGCGGCATAGACCTCGTGCTCAAAGACATAGCCGAGCCTTTAAGAGAAGATTCGGGCGGCGTCATAGAGATAAACGCCAGCCCCGGCCTTCGCATGCACCTTTACCCGAGCGAGGGCGAGCCGCGCGACGTAGGCGGCGCAATCGTTGACCATCTCTATCCTGAAGCCGCGTCGTCTCGCATCCCCTTAATCGCTATCACCGGCACGAACGGCAAGACTACCGTGACGCGCATGATTGGGCATGCTCTACGGGAAGCGGGCGCGGTCGTAGGAATGACGACGACCGATGGCATCTACATAGACGGCGAGCGCATAGTCGAAGGCGACACGACGGGGCCGCATTCTGCGCGAACGATTCTGTCCGACCCCTTGGTCGAAGTGGCTGTGCTTGAGACGGCGCGGGGCGGGATAACGCGGCGCGGTCTTGGCTACGACTGGTCGGACATAGCCGTCATGACAAACATACAGCCCGACCACCTCGGTCAGGACGGAATAGAGACGGTAGAAGATTTGGTCTACATAAAGTCTCTGGTGGCCGAGCGCGTGCGCGAAGGCGGGACGTTAATTCTGAACGCGGACGACGAACATTTGGCCCGGCTGATGGAGGTTGACAGAGTCAATCGCATACCGAAGCAGGTCGTCTACTTCTCGCTTCGTGACAATCACCTGCTCATCAAGCGCCACGCGTCACTCGGCGGCACAGCTTACTTCGTCCGTGAAGGATGGATAATCGAGGCGCGCGGCGACGTTGAAAGAGAGTTAGTGCGGGTCGCAGATATTCCCGCGACCATGGGCGGCATCGCTGAGTTTAATGTGGCGAATGCTCTGGCTGCGGTTGCAGCCGCGCGCGCGCACGGCCTGACTATAGAGCAGGTGTCCCGCGCCCTGATTAGTTTTCGCAACGAAGAGCACAATGCCGGAAGGACTAACCTGTTTAGGCTGGGCGGGGGCTACGTGCTTCTGGACTACGGGCACAACCCCGTCGCGCTTCAGTCAGTCTGCCGCATGGCCATGCAGTGGGATGGCTACAAAGTGACAGGCATAGTGGGCGCGCCCGGCGACCGTTGCGACGAGTTAATAGAAGAGGCCGGACGTATAGCCGCGCGTGGTTTCCACCGCATAATCATCAAGGAAGACAAGAACCTCAGGGGCCGCGCACCCGGAGAGGTGGCCCAACTGCTGATGCGCGCCATCAAGGATGAAGTCCCTGAGCGCGACTGCCAAGTGGTGCTTGACGAGCTGGAGGCGGCAGAGCGTGAGATTCAGAGGATGGGCAAAGACGATATTGTCGTTATCTTCTACGACGAGATAGAGCCAATCCGAGAGGCGCTCGAGGCGCGCGGCGCTGTCCCGGCCTCAGGCATAGAGCTTAACGTCGCACGGTTCAACATGGCTCAGGCGTGAATAGAGAAGCATCGCTGATTATTGAAGAAAGTCCCGGAACACAGGCGGCTCAAGACGCCCCCGCGCTCTTTGTGGAGGTCAGGCGCGGCGCAATCACCGAGTCGCGCCACCGCGGCCACCTGTCCGTGGTGGACGGCCGAGGCCGTGTGCTTCTTTCAAAGGGAGCGCCCGAGACGGTGACGTTTCCGCGCTCTTCGGCCAAGCCGCATCAGGTGATTCCGCTCATAGCTACCGGCGCTGTCGAGCACTTCCATTTCACAGACAGGGAGATAGCCGTCGCCTGCGGCTCGCATAACGGGGAAGCGGAGCACAGGGAAGCCGTCGCTTCCATGCTGGGCAAGATTGGGCTGGACGAGAGCGCGCTTAATTGCGGCACTCACGAGCCGTACGGGGAGGAGGCTGCCGAAGAGCTGAAGCGGCGCGGCGCGAAGCCGTCACCCATACACAACAACTGCTCCGGCAAGCACGCCATGATGCTTGCGCTCGCGCTTTATCTCAAAGCGCCTGTGGAAGATTACGAGCGATTTGAGCATCCCGTGCAGCAGATGATTGCGCGCACGGTCGCTCAATTCTCGGACGTGCCCGTAGAAGAGATGGGTATAGCCATAGATGGTTGCAGCGCACCTAATTTCGCCACGCCCCTGCGCTCAATGGCGCTGATGTACGCGCGCTTGATTCGGCCTCCTGAGTGGCTCGATGCTGCAACGAGAGAGGCTTGTGGCCGGGTTGTGAGGGCTATGACCGTGTATCCTGAAATGGTGGAAGGGCGCAATGAGCTGGACACGTCTTTGATGAAGGCTTGCGGCGGCAGGCTCGTCTCCAAGGTTGGGGCCGAGGGGGTTTATACGGCTGGCGTGCTGCCCTGCGAGCTTTACCCCGATGGTTTGGGTCTGGCCTTCAAAATCGAGGACGGCGACAAGGGCGACCGCGCCCGTTCTACGCTTGCCGTAGAAGTCTTAAGGCAGCTAGGCGTGCTCAAGGACGCGGATGTGAGCGGGCTTGAAAAGTTTGCGCGCCACGTCATACGCAACCATCGCGGGGATGAAGTCGGAGAGTCCGTCGCGGTTCTGGACTTGAAGAATTAGGTGGAAGTTTTTGAGATTCAAGCGAAGCTTATGGAGAAGAAAGCGACAGAACGCCTGACGCCTCCTGATAAAGCGTTTCTCTAGCCCGTCACCGCTCTGTTTTCAACAAGGCGTTGATACTCTTGCCTGACCACCTCGTAACACTCACACGAGGTTGCTTCCAGCCCCGCGCGGTCAATAATCTGTATGTAGCCGCGTTTGTGCTTGATGAGCCCGCGCTGCTGTAGCTGAGCCGCCGCGACGCTCACGCCCGCGCGTCTGACGCCCAGCATCTCGGCTATGAACTCCTGAGTTAATTGCAGCTCGGACGAGTTCAACCTGTCCTGACAGGCAAGCAGCCAACGGGCCAAGCGCTCATCCAGCCGGTGCATGCGATTGCAGGCAGCCGTCTGAGAAAGCTGCGTGATGAAGGCATGAAGGTAGCTCAGGAGCAGGTCGTGCAGTTGCTCGCCTCTCCTAAACTCCTCGTTGAGCGTCGTGGCCTTCAGCTTGAGGCCGCTTCCGGCAATCTGCACCACCGCGCGACGATTCAACTCCATCTCCGTCCCCAGAACCAGAGGAATGCCTACGACCCCTTCGTTGCCAATCACACCTGCTTCTACGGAGCTGCCGTCTCTCAAAACCGTGACGATTGAGACAGCGCCGGTCAGAGGAAAGTATGCGTGCCTGATTGGCTCTTCCGGGTTATACAGAGTCTTGCCGAGCGGCAGTTCTACGTATTCAAGATGAGTAGAGATGCGTTCGCGCTCCTGCGAGGGCAGAGCATTGAGAATCAGGTTGCTCTTTTGATTGATATGAGGTTCCAACGCCAGAAGGAAACCGCCTGTCTCAGATATAAGAGAGCTACACAAAACAGCCAAGGGATTGTGAGACGGAGCCGCCCAAAAATCAACTCAGTCGGCCCCGCCCAGTCAAATTGACGGACTAAAATGTATCACACGGGCCGGGAGGATTTTGTCTGAAAACGTACAGACCCGATTCGGTTTCTTTGTTATCCTGCCTGAAATCAGATTCCCCCAAAGTAGACGCAAGCTTCCTCCTCTTTTAAGAAACGCTTGTTGCCTGCGGTTGAAAAAATATTTTCCCCGGTTGAAATGTGAAGATGGCAGACGCCTCTGGTTTCTGCTCATCAGTCACTCCGAACAATCGTCGCAGAGTTTTGGCGTGCGGGTTCACAGGGTGATGCAAAAGGGTTCTATGAGCGGCTGTGCCGGTTCATGGACTTAAGCGGCGCGTTGGCGCTTGCCTGTAGGCGGGCCCGTCGCGGCGCAGAACGAGCAAAGGGTGGGTCATGAAGGGTGAGCTTTGCTAATAACAAACTCACCCTTCATATCGAGATAGAAAGCTATCACGGTGGGAGAACTGGGAAGATGAACAGGGAATTGGGACAGGAAAGAGTGACCTTCAAGGTCGAATGCACATGGTGCGGCACGGTCATACGCCGCAACACTGTCAAGGACTCGCGCGGCATGTGCTTGAAATGTTACGCGCGTATGTTGAGCGACCATGCGCGCTCGCACGAAACGGGAGATTCGCCGCGCTGGGCCAGCGACCGCTAAACCAAAGACTTTTGCTCATACAAGTTCCCCTTTTGAGCAGCACGGCACGCTTAGCGGTTTAACTGCGAGTGCATGACTAAGTACGCTAAGGTACTGACTCATCGTCCACCTGTGCTATACTCTTCAACATCCGTTATCCCTCTAATTAACGCGGCAAAACCGGAAAGGCTCAGCCGCAGGTGTCTGGTAATGAAAGTCGGTTGCAGAATGCTTTAGCTATCATCTCAAAATTTAACCGCAAAGCGTTTGCATCGAATTCGTTCCCGGTATATCCCGTTAAGCAAAAGATTCTAGCCCTTCGACCCGCGCACGACTGTCACAGAGAATCTAAAGCGGCGCACATCAGCGTCTAGCGTAACCCGGCTATCAAAGAGAACAGCGAACAGGTGCCAACGTCATTTGTATGTATCCGTTTTCGTATCCAACAGATTCACTGAGGGAAAAGAATGATGAGTTCGACTTTTAGCAAGATAGAGAAAAGCAGCAAGGCCACGGCGACAACGCCCGACCTAGTTTGTCTCTCGCATCTCAGGTGGGATTTCGTTTATCAAAGACCGCAGCATCTTTTGAGCCGCTTTGCTCAAAGAGGCCGTGTCTTTTTCGTTGAAGAGCCGGTCTTCGATGACGGCGAGATGCGTCTCGACGTAAGCCGCAGGGACGACGGCGTTCACGTAGTCGTGCCGCGCCTTCCTAAAGGCGTTTACGACCTTGAGGCTCTGGACTCGATTCAGCGTGAGATGCTCAACGAGCTTTTCCGCGAGCAGAATATAGGCGAGCACGTACTCTGGTACTACACGCCTATGGCCGTCGCGTGGTCTGAGCACTTGAAGCCGCTCGCAACCATTTATGACTGCATGGATGAGTTGTCGGCATTCAAGGGCGCGCCGCGTGCTTTGAAGGAGCGCGAGGAAGAGTTGTTTCGTCGCGCAGACTTGGTCTTCACGGGCGGGCAGAGCCTATACGAAGCGAAGCGTGAGCGTCACCCGAACATCTATCCTTTTCCTTCCAGCATAGACGCGACTCATTTCGTCAAGGCAAGGTCTGTTGCAGTCGAGCCGGATGACCAAAGAGAGATTCCGCACCCTCGTCTGGGATTCTTCGGCGTGATTGACGAGAGAATGAACTTGGAGCTTCTGGCGGGAATAGCCGATGCGCGTCCGGACTGGCATCTGGTCATCATTGGCCCTGTGGTCAAGATTGACGAAGCCGATTTGCCGCAGAGGCCGAACATACATTACTTGGGCGGCAAGCAGTACTCGGAGCTTCCGGCTTATCTGGGCGGCTGGGACGTTGCGCTGCTGCCGTTCGCGCTCAACGAATCCACTCGCTTCATCAGCCCTACGAAGACTCCGGAGTACCTGTCGGCGGGAAGGCCCGTCGTCTCGACTTCCATACGCGACGTGGTGCGTCCTTACGGACAGCTCAAGCTGGTTCGCATAGCCGACACTGTAGAAGAGTTCGTCACGGCCTGTCAGGAAGCCATGAGCGAAGATGCCGAGAAGCGTGTGCGCGAAGTGGATGCTTTTCTGGCAGAGACTTCGTGGGATCGCACTTGGGGGCGCATGTCCGAGTTGATTGAGGATGTCGTTCAAAGCAGGCGCGAGATGCTCGCCATACCGAAGGTTGCTGTGACAAAGGCCGGAGCAGCCGCTTCGTCATCGCGTGTCGCTACGGTTGGAAATTTCGCGGCGGGTGATTAATCGTTTCTTTATTAAAGAGCGTACACATTGGGGGAGAATAAGGTGTTTGATTATTTGATTGTCGGGGCGGGTTTTGCCGGAAGTGTTCTTGCCGAGAGGCTTGCGGTGGGCTCTGGAAAGAAGGTCTTAATCTGCGACAAGCGGCCTCACATAGGCGGCAACGCATACGACCATTACAACGATGACGGTATACTCGTACACAAGTACGGCCCGCACATCTTTCACACTAACTCGCGCGAAGTCTTCGAGTATCTTTCTCGTTTCACGGAATGGCGCTCGTACCAGCACAGAGTTCTGGCGAGCGTAGACGGCCAGCTTCTTCCAATCCCGATTAATCTGGACACCATCAACAAGCTCTACGGGCTGAATCTCACCTCCTTTCAGGTTGAAGAGTTCTTTCAGTCGGTCGCTGAGCCTACGGCCGAGATTCGCACCTCAGAGGACGTGGTGGTGAACCGCGTCGGGCGCGAGCTTTACGAAAAGTTCTTCCGCAACTACACGCGCAAGCAGTGGGGCTTAGACCCTTCCGAGCTGGACGCGAGCGTGACTTCGAGGGTTCCGACCCGTACGAACCGGGACGACCGGTACTTCACGGACTCTTATCAGGCGATGCCGCTCCACGGCTTCACTCGCATGTTCGAGCGCATGCTAGACCACCCGAACATCAAAATCATGCTCAACTGCGATTACCGCGAGATTGAGAAGGACATTCCTTTCCGCGAGATGATTTACACGGGGCCGGTGGACACCTTCTTCGACTACTGCTACGGGAAGCTGCCCTATCGCTCGCTTGAGTTCAAGCACGAGACGCACGCCGTCGCGCAGTATCAACCGGCTCCGGTGGTCAACTACCCGAACGAGCATCTTTATACTCGTACCACTGAGTTCAAGTACCTGACCGGACAGGAGCATCAGAAGACCAGCATCGTTTACGAGTTCCCGCGCTCGGAGGGCGACCCGTATTATCCTGTGCCGCGCAAAGAGAACGCTGAGCTTTATACTAAATACAAGGCTCTGGCGGACTCTACGCCGAACGTTCATTTCGTTGGACGGTTGGCGACCTACAAATACTACAACATGGATCAGATAGTCGCGCAGGCTCTGACTGTCTACTCGAAGATTAACGGAGTCAAGCGGTCGCAGGCCGTAGCAGCCGCGCTGCCATCCGTTCAACAAGGCAACGGGAACGGCAACCACAAGGTGACGGACGAGCTTTTAGTCACGTCACGATAACAGACCGGCTGCATAAGCTGTGGGAGAAGAAGGACTATGCACACGAAGCCGTCCCTTGCCTCCTCGCTTGAGCTTTGGGCAGGAGTCGAGTGCAGCATCACTCGCGTCCGCGACCGCTTTTACGACCAACTTGAGCGGCAGGGACACTACGCGCGCGGCTCAGACTTGGAAGAGTTCGCGCGCCTCGGCATACGCGCTCTGCGTTACCCCGTGCTGTGGGAGAAGACCGCGCCCGGTTCCATAGAGGACGCCGACTGGAGCTGGGCCGAAGAGCGGCTCACGCGGCTCAGGCAGTTGGGCGTGCGCCCCATAGTCGGCCTTGTTCATCATGGGAGCGGGCCTCTTCACACAAGTCTCGTTGACGACGAGTTTCCCGAAAAGCTGGCCGCCTATGCGCGTGCCGTTGCCGAGAAGTTTCCGTGGGTAGAGGATTACACGCCCGTCAACGAGCCTCTGACTACGGCCCGCTTCAGTGGTCTTTACGGCCACTGGTATCCGCACGGCACAGACGACGCAACTTTCACACGCGCCCTTCTGAACGAGTGTCGAGGGGTGCTGCTGGCCATGCGCGCCATACGCTGCGTCAACCCTCGTGCGCGACTCGTACAGACGGAAGACCTCGGCAAGACCTACAGCACGGTAAAGCTCAGCTATCAGGCCGAGTTTGAGAACGAGCGCCGGTGGCTCTCCTTCGACCTTCTGTCGGGTCGCGTTACGCGCGAGCATCCTCTGCGGAGTTATCTGCTTAGTTCGGGCATACAAGAGCGGGAGCTGGAATGGTTTCTTGAGAACGCGTCGCGGCCGGACTCACTTGGCATCAATCATTACCTGACGAGCGAGAGATTTCTTGACGACCGCGTGGCGCGTTATCCGCACAGGCTGCACGGGGGAAACGGTCGTCACGTTTACGCTGACGTGGAGGCCGTGCGCGTTCTGGCCGAAGGCGTGGCTGGCCCGCGCGCTTTGATGAAAGAGGCTTGGGAGCGTTACGGCGTGCCGATTGTCGTCACTGAGGCGCATTTGGGCTGCACGCGCGAAGAGCAACTTCGCTGGTTGAAAGAGATTTGGGAAGGCGCTTTGAGCTTGCGCCAAGAGGGTGTGGACGTGCGAGCGGTGACGGCGTGGGCGCTGCTCGGCTCATTCGACTGGAACAGCCTGATGACGCGCCCCTGCGGCTTCTACGAGCCGGGAGTCTTTGATATTCGCTCAGGAGAGAAGCCGCGCCCGACGGCGCTGGCGCGTATGCTTTCCGAAGTGGCGCGGGGCGCTGAGCAGAGCTCGCCTGTGCTTGATACGCCCGGTTGGTGGCGCAGGCTAGACCGTCTGCAATTCCCGCCTTTTCATCATCGCAGACAGGACGTGGCCAAAACCGTGAGGGGAGTCAGCATGAAGGGTTTGCAATCTCGCCCCGTTCTTATCACGGGCGCGACCGGAACACTGGGGCGCGCAACGGCACGCATCTGCGAGATACGAGGGCTCTCTTACAGGCTGCTCACGCGCAGGGAGATGGACATAGCCAGCCCGGAGTCGGTCGAAAATGCCCTACGGGAGTACGAGCCGTGGGCGATTATGAACACGGCCGGGTACGTGCGCGTGGATGACGCGGAACGTGAGCCGGAGAGATGTTTCCGCGAGAACGCGCACGGCCCGAAGGTGCTGGCTGAAGCCTGCTCACGCCACGGTGTTCGGCTTGTAACCTTCTCGTCCGACCTTGTTTTCGACGGTAGCAAAGGCGCTCCATACTCTGAGAGCGACGAGCCGCGTCCTCTCAATGTTTACGGCCGGAGCAAGCTGCTGGCCGAAAGGGAAGCGCTCGGCTTGAATCCTTCGGCCCTGATTATTCGCACCTCTGCTTTTTTTGGCCCGTGGGATGAATACAATTTCCTGACGGCAGCCTTGCGCGCGCTGAGCCTTGAGCAGCGATTCGCTGCGGCTCAAGACATGATTGTCTCGCCCGCCTACGTCCCGGAGCTTGTCAACGCCACCCTTGACCTGTTGATTGACGGAGAGAAGGGAATCTGGCACCTTGCGAATGCAGGCGCGGTCAGTTGGGCAGACTTCGCCAGAAGCGCGGCCACGCAGGCCGGGCTCGACGCGGGGTTGATTGAAGATTGTCCCGCACGCTCTTTCAACTACGCCGCGCCGCGACCGGGCTTCAGCGCCCTGACGAGCGAGCGCGGTCTTATGCTATCTTCGCTTGAAGAGGCCGTTGCGCGTTACGTGCGCGAGTGTGAAGTCTCATGGACTGCTGCCGCTCGACGCGAGCCGGAAACGAAGACAGTGGCTTCTGTGGCTGCTGCATCGGCCGGGGCGAAATAGCGCCGCACTCTCAGGCTCCAGATAGGATTAGATTAAAAGTTGAAAGAGACAGAGGCGAAGAGCTTAGGGGCAGATTCAGCCGCCCCGACACCCAGACCGGAATACCCGCGCCCGCAATTTGTAAGGTCTGAGTGGCTGAATCTAAACGGCGAGTGGGAGTTCGATTTCGACGACGCCAATAAAGGGCAGAGGGAAGGCTGGCACTATGGTCTGCCGCTCGGGCGTCGCATCAACGTTCCTTTCCCTTACCAATCAGAGCTTTCGGGAATCAACGACAAGAACATTCACGAGATTGTCTGGTACGCGCGCAGCTTTGAAGTCCCCGAAGAGTGGCGTGGGCTAGACCTGCTGCTGCATTTCGGCGCGGTGGATTACAGCACGACCATCTGGATTAACGGGCAAGAGGTGGGACACAATCAGGGCGGCCACGTCCCCTTCAGCTTCGACATAGCGCCCTATCTGAAGCACGGCGAGAACCGCCTCACCCTGCGCGTGGAAGACAGGCAGAACCCGCGCCAGCCGCGCGGCAAGCAGTCCGTCTCGGGCAAGCCTCACGACATTGACTACTACAACACCACGGGCATCTGGCAGACCGTCTGGATAGAGCCCGTCCCCGCGATTCGCATTAACGACATAAGGCTAACGCCTTCGGCCCGTAGCGGGACTGTTAAAATCGGCGTGCTGCTTCACGCTCCGTCTTCGCTCAGGCGCGTGGTCGCGGAGGCTATGGATGGCGAAGCGGTCATAGCCCACGTTGAAGAGATAACGACCTCGGCCACGGCCAGACTTACGCTGCACATCCCGGACGCAAAGCTCTGGTCGCCTGAATCTCCGCAGTTGTACACGCTGCGCCTGCGGCTCTTCGAGGGCGACGTGCTGCTTGACGAGATTGAATCCTACGTGGGGCTGCGAGATGTTGAGCTGCGCGAGGGGCGCTTCTGGCTCAACGGCAAGCCGATTTATCTGGCCATGGTGCTTGACCAGGGATACTGGCCCGAGAGTTATCTGGCAGCGCCTTCTGACGAAGCTCTGCGGGCGGACGTCGAATTGATTAAGCGCTTCGGCTATAACGGCGCGCGCAAGCACCAGAAGATTGAAGACCCGCGCTGGCTCTACTGGTGCGATGCGTTGGGCCTGCTCGTCTGGGAAGAGATGCCTAACGCTCGCCAGTGGTCTTCGCAGGCCGAAGAGCGGCTGGCGGCGGAATGGAAGCGTGCGGTCAGGCGCGACTACAATCACCCGTGCATCATTAGCTGGGTTCCCATCAACGAGAGCATGGGCTTTCCGCGACTCGGGCGGCAGCATCCGGGCCAGTACGCCTTCATAGAGCGCATGGTCGTCATGACACGCGAGCTTGACCCGCAGCGACCCGTGATTGACAACGACGGCTGGGAGCACACGGACATCACGGACATCTGCGCCATACACGATTACACTCCCACGGCGGAGCTGCTCAGAAAGCGTTATCAGGAGACGAGCGCGGGCGGGCCTCTTCCGGCCCACGTCTGGATAGGCAATAAGCCTCTCTTCGTCCTCGGCTCGCGCTATCGCGGCCAGCCTATAATGCTCACGGAAGTCGGCGGCTTCCTGATAATTCCGAAGGACGTGCCGCCCGAAAAGCGTGACATGCTCTATAACTTCTACGGCTCTGTAGCCACGGAGGAAGAGCTTCTAATAAAGTACAGAGACTTGATGGAAGGCATAGCAAGTCTCCCTTTTCTGGCAGGCTTCTGCTACACGCAACTGACGGACATAGAGCAGGAGATAAACGGGCTTGTCACCTACAACCGCAGGCCGAAAGTCCCACCCGAAAAGATTGCGGAGATTCACCGCAGGCTCTTTCCACTCTAATCTAAGCTCTGAAAGCGGCGCGCAGGCTTCCGAAACCACGCGCGGGCCTCTGGAACATCACCGCAACTCTCTGTAAGCGTTGCGCAAGTCCCTGTAAGCTCCGCGCAACTCTCTGGAAACCCGCGCAGGTGTGCGTGAACGGCGCGCAGGCTCTCGAAAACCGCGCGCAACCTCCTGAAAGCACGGCGCAGCCTCTTGTAAACAGCGCGCAGGCTCTTGTAGCCACGGCGCAAGTCTCTGTAACACCCTCGCAGGCTCTTGGAACACTAGCGCGGGGAGTTGTACGCGCTGCTTTAAGAGTTGTGCGCACCTGACGTGCCATCTTTCAGTATAGTTAGGTCAATTTCAAAATCCTTCACCGCAGAGACGCAGAGAGACGCAAGAGGAGGCGCTGAGAAAAGCATTCAACACCTCTGCGCTCGTCTCTGCGTCTCTCTGCGTCTCTGCGGTGAATTACTTGTTTGGATTTCTAACCGACCCAATATTCATCTTTCGCAGGTGTTGAAGGATAATGCCAGCCGCGACGTAACTTTCTCGCAACAATAGCCTCATTTGTCGTAACCATTATGCAATAGAAGTGTCCAGCTTTGATTCACAATTCGCTCAAATCCCGGCTTGACATGGATTTAAGCCCCTCATTCGTCCCATAGTCAAACACGATGGGTCAAATTGCTGGTTGTCAGCAGGCGGCTCAATTGGTTAGATTCATAGATGGGTTTGCCAACGTCCTACAGGCAGACCTTAAGCCCTAATAATAAAAGCAAATCGAGCGTGGCTCCACCCATGTCATGCTTTAATGCAAGGCTCGCTGCTATACCCCTATTTTTGCGCCGAGCCCTTGCCGTGAAAGGAAAAGATATTGTATTCCCCTTCCCCTAGCCGTTTGCTCTCGTACAGCCGCCTTTTTAATTACAACATTTCCCAGCGCACCAGAATCGCTTTCACCTTTGCCCTCGCGCTTTTCTCCATAGCCTTCGGCGTCACTTCCGCTCCGGCCCAGAGCAGGGGCAGGCGCGCACGACAGGAGCCTCAGAAAAGCGCCCGCCGCGATAACGACAAAAAACGGGACGATGACAAGAAGCGCACGATGCTTGCCGTGCGTGACAGAAAGCGCGCGGATGAAAAGAATCGTAACGAAGATAAGAAGCGCGCAAGCCTCGCCGGTAACAGGCGCACCGTCACTACGGACAGGCGTCTGATGACATCGGAGAGGCGGCCATCCACGATAGGGACGCGGCGCACGCCCGCTCCTGAAACCACGAGCCGCGATAACTCAAGGCAGGTCGTGCAGAATCCTCTGGTGAGAAGGACTGCGTTGACCTACACTCCCAGAACCCCTGAGCAGCCCTCGAATCGTCCTGTCTTAGTCAACGACATCACCGTCGTCTCGCGCGTAAGCGAAAAGCCTTCATCTCCGGTTCTCATGACGGTCGCCCCCGGAACGGGTAACGCGGCTGCCAATATTCCTTCAATCTGGCCCGTCATGGGCACGCTGCGTAGCGGCGTAGGCATGCGAGGCAATCCCTTCGGCGGCTCCGGCACGGAGTACCATAAGGGACAGGATATTGCAGCGCCCATAGGCACGCCCGTCATGGCGACAGCCGACGGAACCATCATCATCGCCGGATGGCAGCGCGGCTACGGCTGGGTAGTCTATATTGACCACGGAAACGGCATCACCACGCGCTACGGCCACCTCTCGCGCATAGACGTTGAGCTTGGACAGACCATCAGGCGCGGCGAGCAGCTTGGGCTCGTAGGCTCCACAGGCCGCTCCACAGGCCCGCACCTTCATTACGAAGTACGCATCAACGGCCAACCCGTCAGCCCTCTTCTATATCTTCCCGCGCAAACCGCGCTTTCAAGCGTCAAGCCGCAGAGTGCCACCGTGCCCTCCGCGCAAAGATAGAGAGCCTGTCGTAGAAGATAAAAGTCTAACGGGCGGTGATGCTGATTAACATCATCGCCCGTTAGACTTTTATTAGTGTGAGTGCCGGCTGAGTTGATATTCACCGCAGAGACGCTGAGAGACGCTGAGACGAGCGCAGAGGTGTTGAATGCTTTTCTCAGCGCCTCCTCTTGCGTCTCTCTGCGTCTCTGCGGTGAAGATTTTCTTCTTGTTCAGTTGTATTAACTAATCGAACTGCTTCTTGAACTCTTCAAACTCCTGACGCAGCCGGTTGACTTCCGCCTTCAGCGTTTCGACTTCCTGCTCCAAATCCTTAACGCGGTCGCTTCTGGAGTGTCTGCTGTGGTCGTCTGTCTCTGCGCCCTCTCTTTCGGCTACGTAATCAATGCTGACTTCTCCCGACAGAAGATGCGCGTAGCGAACCTCCTTCTGGCCTGACTGGCGCGGGAGCTTCAGCACCAGCGCCTCCGGCTCTTTGTTGCTCAGCAGCCGCAGCGCCTCTTCAACTTCGTCAAGTCCCTTGAAGTCGTATAGACGGTCTGTGCGCCCGCGCATCTCGCCCAAAGTCTGCGGCCCCCTGAGCATCAGCACACACATGAGCGCCAGTTCCTGCGGGCTCAACTCAAAGACTTCTTCCATCATGTGCTTGTATTTGGGCACGCGGCTGGTGCTGCCGTAAAAGACGTAAACCAGATTCTTGCCGCGCAGGCTCTCGATTGCTCGATTGACCGTCTCTTCATCATAAGCAACCACGGGGCTGCGATTGCTCTTCTGGTTACAGGCCAGCACGAGCGCGTTGAGCGTCAAAGGATAATATTCCGGCGTGGTAATCTGCTTCTCCACCAGCGCGCCCAGCACCCGCACCTCCACCTCGTCCAACATAATAGGCATGAATTCCGATGTCCTTCCCGGAAGAATAAGAAAGTAGAGCCAGTATAATACTAGATAATGTTGAAGGCAGTACGGCGGCGCTATAGAACGCGGCGCGTTACCTTATAAAGCCTCAGCACAGTGGGCCGCTACATCTTTCGCAGGTATTTCGGCGGCACGCTTTCTACCAGCCAGACGCCGTTGGCCGAAACGTAGAACTCGTGGCCGTCCCCGTGCATCGCCGCTGCATTCACTTCGAAAACTGTAGGGCGGCCATGTCTTGCGCCCACCCGCGCGGCCGTCTCAACGTCGCGGGACAGATGCACATGATGCCGGGCCATCTTGCTCAGGCCGTCTTTCAGGATGGATTCGACGCTGCGCGAGCCAGTTCCGTGATAAAGCAACGGCGGAGGGGCTTTGGCTTCCAGTTGAAGGTCTACCTCAATAGTGTGTCCCTGATTGGCCCGAATCATCTCGCGCGACGCGTCGAACGAAAATCGCTGCTTGTCGTTGCGCGCCACCACTTCGTCCAACTCCGCGCGCTTGACGGGAAAGTTGTGCGCTCTGCAAGCCGCCAGCAGCTCGTCCACCCTGACCCAGCCGCCCGGCTCAAGCACGAGTCCCAGACGCTCAGGCTGGTGACGCAGGTGCTTGCTCAGGTACTTGCTGACTTTTACCATTCGCGTGTTGTCCATAAAACCTGAACCTCTAAAGGCCGCGCGCGTGTGTTGGCTCATTCTCTTTTCACGGCAGGCCGGATAATCCTGCTATCATATCTTCCGTTCGTCAAATGTGCGGCGAGGTATAAACAAGAGTGCAGGATTACGTAGTGGAGCTAAGAGAGGTTGTAGAAAGGGCAGCGCCCCTTCTGGCTGCCATGACGGACGAAGAGAGCGCTGTGGCGCTCTCGCCCGGCAAGTGGTCGCCGCGCGAGATTATAGGCCACCTGATAGATTCCGCATCGAACAACCACCAGCGATTCGTGCGCGCACAATTCCAGAACGACCTAATCTTTCCGGGCTACGCGCAGGAGGATTGGGTCAGGGCGCAAGGCTATCGTGATGCTCCTTGGAAGGAACTCTTGGCGTTATGGCGAAGCTACAACCTGCAACTCGCACGCGTCATGGCCGCCGTGCCCCAAGAGATACGCATGAAAGAGCACAGAAAACATAACCTGCACCTGATAGCTTGGCAGACAATTCCTGAAGACAGACCGGCGACACTCGACTATCTGATGAGCGATTACGTAGGCCATCTGAAGAACCACCTGCGACAGATTTTAGGAGCAGTCCTTGTTTAAAGCACCCGATGTTCACCCTTTCGTTGAATGCCCAAACTGTAAACAGTTGCTGGAATATGGCGCGGAGAAATGCCCCAGATGCCGTGAAGAAATTGATTCTGATTATGCTTTGCTCAGCGCTATAATTGTCCATCACAATACTCAGGCCGTCAGTCTTGCTAACACAATCAAAACGGCTGAGCCCGCCGCGATTATCAGCATTGGCACTACTATTTATGCCTACTTTCTCGGGATGCCTGCCCTCTTCGCTTTGACCTTCTTCTTACCGATACTATCTCTATTGATAATTCTGATATGGTTCTTCAGATTTGGGAGGTTCAAAATCGGTGATGATGAATATCTGAAGGCGAAACGTGAGATGCGGTCGTCGCTTAAATTATGGTTGGGACTATTAATAGTGCAGGTGCTTCTTCTCTTGTACATGCTGAAAACCGTACCTCCGGCCGCCTAACAACTCATTCAACCGGAGCGGATTGGCTCGCTATTTCGCATGACTGAAGGCTGCTCGCAGGTATGTCCAGCCCGCTTAATTCGAGCGTCGGGCGCTATTCCCTATCCAAAATAACTTGTCATAGATAGTTTTAATGATAGAATGCGCGCCTCTCGCAGTTACCTCAAACGTATCCACTGTTTCATAAGGAGGAAGCATGAAAGCCGCAACATCTAAACGGGCTCGGTCTAGATTCACTTGGTCAACTTCCTTAATGGCTGTGGTCATTTTGGCGATTACCCCGCTCGGCTGTAGAACATTGATGAGTAGAGCAAAAGGGAAGGTGTCTAATGTTTCCTGTAAAGCTGGCGTCGGTTATGTGAAAGGCCAATTGGACGCCGGTATTGATGTAATTGTGACCATTAAAAACGTTGGTGAGGCTGGGTTCATCAACATCAAGTCAGAACTCAGTACCTCCGAAGGAGAATGGACTCGAAGCCAAGACGTGCAATTTAGTGCTGATGAGTCGAGAACTCTCACTTACTTCTTTGATGAACCGACTATTAATGCCAAAAACATCCAATGCCGGGTCGGGGTATCACCCCGTGCCAATTAGTATAATGAGGCTTGTTGCATTTCAATCAAGGCACGCCTAACAATTCATTCAACCGGAGCGGCGAATAGCATCGCTTTTCATTGTCAACTTGGATGCTATTCGTAGATTCTTCCAGCCCGGTTAATTTCGTTCTTAATACCCGTCCATTATTTCTATTGAAATCTAGGGGGTTGAGTAATAGAATGGGTGATGGCATATAGCTTGCCACGCCAACCGGAGGACGAGAATCTCCGCCCCGAGCTTAACAATCGTTAAGTCCTTTACTTCTTCTTTAATTCACCGGAATCAATCAGGAGTCAATTCAGCGCTCCTACAACAAAACCCTTAATAAGGAGAACACTTATGTCCCACTTCCCCCGAAGCATACTATCTCTGTTAATCTGCCTCTTTTTCTTCAGCCTCGGCTCCGCTCAATCCGTAATCACGGAATCGGGCGGCAACGTAGGCATCAGCAACACCAACCCCGCCGCTAAACTAGACGTCAACGGCAACGCCCTGATTGGCAGCACTAAAGTCAATATCGGGGGGTCTGGCAACGGGGCCGACTACCCCAGCATAGGCTATAACGCAGCCTACACGAGCACTCCGGATACCTATAATTTCAGGATCAATGACAGCGCCACGCTCCTCAGGTTCGGTAACGGAAGCACCGCTACGAAGCGAGCCTTCGAGTTCAAGGCGGCGGTAAAGGGTGTGGCCGGAGCACAGATAGTCTTCAGTGACCTGATGACGATACTTTATAACGGGAACGTAGGCATTGGGACTACGACTCCTACATATAAGCTGGATGTGGCGGGCAGCATCAAAGTAACCGGCACAGGCAATGGCATCGTCTTTCCGGATGGAACCATGCAGACGACCGCAAGCGGAACTACTTCAGGCACGAGCATCTTGAATGCAATAAACGACGCGGCGACGACCGGGACAATCAACGTCAACCGGCTGGGGAGCATAGACTCTACGCGCCTTGGTGACGGCTCAGTTACCGTATCAAAGCTTAGCGCGCAGCCGACGGCCGCCGGACAGGTTTTAACCTACGACGGACAGGGATTATCCTGGCAGGCGCAGAGCAGCCCGACCGTCTTCAGATTTACGCGGACGACAAAGTGCGGCCCTTTCGACGAATTTAGCGCTCTGGATCACCCGCTCCTTAACGGGAAACCAAATGCGATAATAATCGTGACGGCCTTGATAGGCATTAACGCGGATCGCACCAACACCAACTCCAACCAGAACCTTGTGGTCACCTATAGCGGCGATTCGGATTTTGGGACGTGCCCGGCGGGACGCTGGTTGATAAGGGGTGGAGATACTTCTGATAACGCGCAGTTCAACGTAATGGTGTCCGGCCAGTAGAGGCGCACAAATCGCATAGCTCTGGTTGACCAATTAAACGGGCCATGTCTTGAGAGTCTTTCAAGACATGGCCCGTAGTCTTAGGGCGCAGCATTAGCTTTTAACTCTCAGCCGTGCAACGCGGTGCTCATAGCTATATGGGATGCCAGCTCTTGATGCGGAGCCTCGTTAAGACTTTGTTGTGGCTCCCGTACTCACGTCTAATCATAAGAAGCGTCACAGATTTCTTTTCCAGAAGTCCAGCATTGTCAGTTGCAGATGCATCACGCCCGCGCGGTCATTGATGCCGTGCTTACGCATCGGGTATATCATCTGCTCAAAGAGCTTGCCGGACTGTATGAGCGCATCTGCAAACGCCTGCGTATTCTGCGGATGAACGTTGTCGTCATAGGTGCCGTGGATGAGCAGAAGACGACCGTGCAAGTTTCCCGCTCGTCTGACCAGAGAGGCTCGCTCATAGCCTGTGGGATTCTCTGAAGGCAGACCGACTATTGCCTCAGCCCACTTGGTGTCGTAGTAGCTCCAGTCCGTGACAGGCGCTCCCGCGATACCGGCCTTGAACTCTTTCGAGCGAGTCATCAAGCTAAGCGTCATAGTGCCGCCGCCGCTCCAGCCCCAGACCCCTACGCGGCCTGCATCCACCCACGACTGCGCCTTGAGCCAGCGCACGGCATCCAGCAGGTCGGCCGTCTCCGGCTCTAACGCTCCATTAACGATGGTGTTCTCCAGCCGCTTGCTTATGCCCGTCGCCGCGCGGTTATCCACTGTCAGCAACACGTAACCTTCAGCGAGGTAGAGTTGATCTATGAGCAGGCCGCCATCCCATGAGTTGGAGACCGACGGGGCGGACGGCCCGCCATAGACGTATATAATAACGGGATAGCGGCGGTCAGAGCGGAAGTCTTTCGGCTTCAGTAATTGCGCAGGCATGGAAAAGCCGTCGGCCGCCGGGATGGTCAGCAGTTCCGGATACTGCACGTCGAAGCGCTCGATAAGCTCTGGCCTAGGGGCCGCCAGCACCATCTGGCGCGCACCGTCAGAGCGACGCAGCGTAAGTGATGGCAACGTGCGTAGGTCAGAGAAGTTATCAAGGTAGAATCGCGCGTTAGCCGGCATAGATACTCGATGCACGCCCGATTCCGATGACAGTCGCGTCATGCCGGAGCCGTCAAGCCTGACGCGGTACAAGTGGCGCTCGACCGATGACCGCTCAAGGGCCGTGAAATAGACCCAGCCTGCGGCCTCGTCAATGCCCGCGACGGCTTGCCTGACCCAGAAGGCCCCGGCGCCCGATGACGCCATCGCCCACGGCCCCTTCGTGACTTGATTCACCAGCCGCCCATCGGTCGTGTAACGGTAGAGATGGTAGTACCCGTCGCGCTCCGACGCCCAGAGGAAGTGGCGTCCGTCAGCCAGAAAGTGGAGGTCGTCGTGAATGTTGACCCAACCCGTATCCGTCTCGGTCAGTATGCGTTTGGTCGCGCCTGTCTCGCGCGACGCGAAGTAGAGGCCCGACTCGTGCTGGTCGCGCGTCAGGGTCTGCACACTCAGGCGGCGTCCGTCCGGCAGCCACTTCACTCGCAGAACGTATTCGAAAGGGCGGTCGTTGATGCTCACCCATGTCGTCGTGTCACGACCGATTTCCGTGATGCCTACGCGGACGCGCGGGTTGGGAGTACCGGCCTTCGGGTAGCGCTGTGTGATGAGACGCGGCGCGCTGACGGGTCGGAAGTCAGCATAATAACTCTTCCCGACGGGCGACTCGTCCGTTTGCAGGTATGCCAGCGCGCTTGAGTCCGGCGACCACCAGTAGGCTATGTCCCGACGCCCGAATATCTCCTCCCAGTAGACCCAAGACAGCCTGCCGTTCAAGGTCGTCTCCGAGCCGTCACGCGTCACGCGCGTCTCGGTCATCTTGTCGAGTTCCTCCACATAGATGTCGTTCAAGCGTACGAACGCCAGCCGCCGCCCGTCGGGCGAGAAGCCCGGCGACTGCTCTTCCGCCTCTGTCTTCGTAAGGCGCGTAAAGCGCGCTCCGCCGAGGTCGAGCAAGAAGAGGTCGCCCTTGAACACGTAGAGAGCACGACGCCCGGCCGGGTCGAGAGCTTCCGGCCAGCCGAGCGAGGCTGTAACGCCTGAGTCCGGGAGCAGCGCCTTGAGGCTTGCGACCGCAGCAGCCATATCCAGCGCAGGCCGACGCTCGCCTGTCGCCGGGTCTAAAATCTCGAAGGTGCGCTCCGCCGGAGGCCGCCTCACGTCTAGCATCAGCAGCTTACCGTCCGACAACCAACTGTGCGCCGGAAGACTGGCGATGCTGCGGCCTTCGTCGCTTAAAATCCATTCTAGCGTGAGTTTGTTTGGGGCCTGAGTCTGTGACCGTGCCGGTGCCGCTCCGAACAACGAGATGGAGAGGACAACTGCCAGACAGAAGATGCGTATGACCATCGCTAACGCTCCTTATAAAATCAACGTTGAGGTGAGCAGGGTGGTGTACTTAATGCCTCGTCACCACCGCACAGAAGTATTCCTAGTTAGCCATCATAGAACAAACACTCTATTGAAGTGCCTTTGCCGCTTCAATAAACTGCTCGGGCCGGGCGCGAACCCAGTAGTTCTCTGTCAGGTTCATCCACCGCACCGTCCCCGTTGAATCAATCAGAAACTCTCCCGGCCTAGATATGTCACGCCCCTCTTCTCCAGCTCCCGCGTGAAGCAGGTCGTAACGGCGAATCACTTCCGCCTGTGGGTCGGAAAGAAAAGTGAAGGTGTAACCGACCCTTTGACGAAGTTCGTGCGAGACGTCCGGAGAGTCCACGCTGATGGCCACGGGACGGATTCCTGCTTCTTCTATCTGCTGTAAACTGTTCTCGATGCTCCGCAACTCGGAGAGGCATGACGGTCACCAGTAGCCCCTGTAGAAGACCAGCAGCACGCCCTTGGGTGATTTCCCTTTGATGGGAGTCTGGAGCAGTTCGGAAAGCGAGATTTGTTTGCCCTCGGAATCAGAGAGACTGAACTCCGGTGCCTTCTGGCCCACCTGCGGAGCGCCGCGAGAGGCAGGCAGCCACCTCGCCATGATGAAAGTCGAGAAGACAAAGAATCCGAAGATGGCGAGGCTCAGAGTGAGTGCGACCAGACCGGAGACTTTAGAGCCCAGTCGCCGCCCCTGCCCGAAAGCGCGGCGGACTCCAACCCATAAAAGCGCTGCCGCCAGTGCGAATAACAACAGGTTAGCCCACGGGAAATCCCTCGTGATGGCAAACCTGACGAACAGAAGGAAATAGCTGAGGAACGCAGCCACGCTCAGCAGGAAACCCGCCCAGATTGGCCAGTTGAATAATCGAGTCTTCACGAGACACTCCTCTTTGCCGTATGACGGAAAGTTTACCACTTGCGAACTAGTAGCGGAATTAGCTCGGATGTAATTCGCAAAATTGAATGCGATTCGACAATACTTCCGGCCCCGTTAATTCGAGCAATAGACGGCCCCGCGTAATAGCCGCGACACTTTCATATTTTCAAGATAGAGCGTGTTCTAGGGAGATGCTAAAATCACTTTATGGTCGAACTGACCAAAAACCGTTCCGCGAGCAGTAATAATGAGAAGAGAACATACTAGACAGACCTTCAAGCTCCAATTGGTGACCTTAGTGCTGGCGCTCGCGCTCCTTTGGTACTCGATAAATCCCGCCCCCGGCCCTGTCAAGCGCTACAAGCCCGAGGATGAGCCGCCTGACGAGAAGAGGCGCGAGCTGGAACCGCAGCTTCAGAGAGCCGATGTTCTGCCCGCAGCTTTCAAGACCTTTGTGGTAGAGAGTAAAGACTCTCTATCTGCCACGATTGAGGATGAAGATGACTTTGAGTGGCCTGAGTTTATTGATGGCTGAAGCGGAGAATCAGTCTGTACAGAAAGCAAAATGCCGCGTCCGGCTCTGGCTTAGACTCTTTACATTATATTGATTACTATTCAGAAAGTTGAATGCAACTGTTGGCAAGCTGGGCCATCGGAAGACACGAACGGTTTAGTCTTTGGGCAGAAAACCTTAGAGAGATAATCATAAACGTTGAGCAAGGCTAGACCTTGTTCTGCTTTTCAACCCTATGTCACTGAACAGACAGCGCATCGAAGTTTATGAGTTCGACCACTTCCGCCTAGACCTCGTAGTGCGACAGCTTTTTTATCAGGAAAAGCCTGTCCCTCTCTCCTCGCGGACTTTCGACATCCTGAGAATACTGGTCGAGAACCGGGGGCAGGTCGTCACCAGAGAGGAGTTGATACAGCAGGTCTGGCAAGGCAATGCTGTCGAGGAGAACAACCTGACGGTCAGGATGTCGGCTCTGCGGAAGGCGCTGGGCGAAAGCTCCGGCAACAGATTCATAGAGACGGTGCCCGCCCGTGGGTATCGCTTCGTGGCCAGAGTCCGACAGCAATCGGGCGGGCATGGAGAATCACTAGAGGCTATCTCCGACTCGCTGGCCGTTCTGCCGCTCGTTAATGAGAACAACATGTCCGGGCTTAACTACCTTTGCGATGGTATTACGGAGAGTCTCATCACTTCACTCTCTCGCATAGCTAATCTTAGGGTGATGGCTTACAGCACCGTCTCACGCTACAGGGGACGGGGGCTTGTCCCTTGGGAAGTGGGGAAGAGACTTGACGTGCGGCTGGTGCTATCGGGCAAAGTCAATCAGAAAGATGATTCGCTCACACTCAACATGGAAATGATTGACGTGGAAGACGGCGCGCATCTGTGGGGCGCAAAACATAGGCGACAGGTCAGCGACCTTATCGCTCTCCAAGAAGACTTGGCGAGAGAAGTCTCAGAGACTTTGCGGAGCAGGCTCGGCCAGCTTGAAGAAGATGAAATCTCCAAGCGCTACACGGACAGCACCGAAGCCAATCAGATGTATATGAAAGGACGTTATTTCTGGAATCAGAGAAGCGTCCCCGGTCTGAAGAAGGCCATCCGATATTTTAAGGGAGCGATTGAGCAAGACCCACGCTATTCTCTGGCGTACGCCGGTCTGGCCGACGCATACATCCTTTTAGCTACTTCTGAAATATGGCCGCCCGCGGAGGCTATGCCGAAGGCAAAGGCGGCAGCGCTCAAAGCCTTAGAGCTCGACCCGCGATTGGCTGAGGCCCACGTATCACTGGGCAACATTAAGTCGAGCTTTGAATATGATTGGCAGGGCGCGGAAAGCGAGTTCAAGCTGGCGATTGAATTAAATCCTTTGTACGCGCAGGCGCACCATTACTACGCCAATTACCTGGCCAAGCTCGGCAAATTGGAGCAGGCCATAGCTGAGATTAACAGAGCTTACGCCATAGACCCGATTTCTCTGCCACTTAATCTTTCGATGGGAAAATTATATTACTTCGCGCGCCATTATAAAGAGGTCGTGAAGAAGGGTCTTGAGATTCTGGAGATTGAGCCGAGGTACGGCGTGGCTAACGGTTTAATCGGGCTAGCGTATTTAGAGACAGAGCGTTATCAGGAAGCTATAAGAGAATTCGAGGTTATGTTCGATTCTTTAATTAGTGATCAAGCGGACGAGCAGAGCAAGGCGGGCCTGCCGCCTGAAAACACCTTCCTTCGAAATGCCGACCCGGAGCCTATAAGTTTTATGGGATATGCTTATGCCCTCTCAGGCAAACGAGGCAAAGCCCTAAAGCTGGTGGACGATTTGCTTGCGATGGCGAAACAGAAATACGTACAGCCACACCACTTGGCGGTGATTTACACAGGGCTCGGGGACAGAGACAATGCTTTCCATTGGCTGATTAAGGCGATAGCAGACAGGTGCAGCGCAGTAACCAATCTACGGGTCATGCCTCTGTTTGACAGCCTCAGGGACGACCCGCGATACGAAGAACTGCTCCGCAGCTTAAGGCTTCAGCCCTGAATCATCGAGCTGTGTTGCAGGAAAAATTCCTGACCATGATTGCCTCGAAGGCAACACACACGCCCGCCGTAATGTGCTCGGTCAGCTTCACTACTCCAAAATCGCGTCCGGCTCCGCGCCTTACTTGAGGTCAGTTTTCAAGACGGGCGGAATCTTCTGCCATTGAACGTGGGTTAGCTCAACTGCCATCACCGATGGCAGTTGAGCTTCTTTGTGTCAACGAACTCAGGACGAGGCACGGCCGTTCCTAAGAACAATCTTGCCCGCTCAATAATCCGTTGGAGCCTACCGCCAAGTAGTCGGGTACAATTTCAAGTGCATGCGTGTCCGACTTTGATTAGCCTCGGGAAATTGTCTATCACATTCACTGAGGCCGGCCTCAAGTTCCGCCTGAATCTGAGGGCCTTTTTGTAGAAAGTACTGCTGGGCCGTATTTCCGCTTGCGAAATCTCCCAGAAACCATTGAATTGTGCCCATTCCTACATTCCCTCCGGCCCCCATAGGAATAGGGGTTGTTCTTCCTACAGCAGATAACAATTTACCTCCGGCCCAGCCGAGCGCCCTGCCCCCATACCAATTGATTAATAAGGCAGCGGCCCCCGAACCAATAGCCGGGACAGCCTCCCTATACTCTTGTCTTCTCCATGTTCCGATTTTGCCTCTGGCGCAATCATCGTATTCCTCTTGATATTCCTCAGCAGTCCTTGTGTCCTGTGGGGCGTCCTTTGTCATTTGGGCCTGTTTAGCCGCTTCGATGTTGCGGTCAGTTTCAGCATAATAACGATCCCAATAGGCCTTAGAGCGCCGCCACTCAAGTATCCGCTCCCACTCGGTTAATTTTCTACCCGAGCGGGTGCCCGGCTGACCGGGGCTCTTTCTACCGTCAGGGTTACCTTGGCCAGACCTTGGTTTTTTAGAGCGAGGCCCCGGAAGGAAACCAAGGCTGGCAATTTGCTCGTACTGTCTTCGCTGCAAAGTAGGTCGCGGGTCTTTACTAAAATCTAACGGCCCAAAGTTTAGCCAATCACCTTCCGGCCCCAAGGTGGGAGCGAATAGCTGCCACCCGCCGTGCCCGTGACCATCGCGGTTAGGATTCCATCGAGGCCCGCAGTCGTTATTCGGGCAGGGGACGGCCGCGCCCGTTTCCATCATTTGATAGGCCCATGCGCAGTCAATGGAGATGCCGTCCAGCTTGCAATTGCCATTAATACCGCCGCCGGTGAAGAGTGCGCCTCCTAAATCATCGGGAACCGGCTGCTGCACTATGTAAGGGTCGAAGAATCCGATCTTGACGCCCGTGGGCTCGAACTCCCCTTCGTGTGTATACTGGCCTGACGGGTCTGATTGTCCGTGACTGCCGGTGGAGGGAACGCGGTGCTGCCATCTGACTGTGGCCCCCGGGTCGTACTGTACGGCGATAACCGTGTCTCCACTGTAAACGTAACCCACGTTCCTGGTGCCCCACTCGGCCAATTCAACCAGCACCTGTCCGTTGATGAGGCTGGAACGTAAATAATAGGTGGTTTCAGTCGAAGTATAGGAGTTGCCGTCCGCTTCGGAAGTCTCGGTACGCGACCTCTTCACGACCTGCCGGTCGCCGTCAAACCACTGCTGGTTTTTCACCTCCCCGGTGAGACTTTCCACTTTCACGTTGTTCTGCGCGGCGTCGTAAATGAGACTGGCCGTCCTGTTATGCGTTTCGTTACCCGCGTCGTCATACTCCCACTGCGGGTCTGTAATGCGGTTGCGCGAGTCATACTCGACCGCGAAATTATCCACTCCGCCGCTCCAGAACAGGCTAGTCCGCGAGGTTAAGTTGTCCCACTCGTCGTACCTGTAGCTCTGCCTGTATGGCGCGGGTCGCATAGACTCGGTGTTGCTCGGGTTGAAAAACTTGCGCGCGATAACGTCTGTGTAAGTCTCCTTAAGTCGCCCTACGTGGTCGTACTCGTAGGCGCGGTCGAAACGGTTGTCCACTCCGTCGTCGGCAAAGCGCAGAGCCCCGTCGCGGTAATGGTCGTAGTCTACGCTTACCGCCGTCGCCCGGGGAGCCACCGTCTCCATTCCCGGGCGGTTGTTCTGCGTGGAGCCTTTGATATCGAAATGCTTGAGGCGTAAGCCCGTGTCGTATTCGGTCGAAACCTTCAGATGATTTCCATAGGTCATCTCCTTCAAGTCGCCCCACGACCGGTACTTAATATCGGTGATGTAATCCGAGACTCCACCGAAGGGGGCTCCATTCACGCTCTTAAGCTGGCCTGCCTCGTTATAGACGTAGTTGATGCGATTGAACGGGTCTTTAATGCTCTTCAACTCGCCCGCCAGATTGTAGTCGTATTCCATGACGTAAATTCCGCCCGACGGTCTTCCGGCCAGATCGCTGAAGAACCGCGTCTCGGATTTAAGCTGGCTCAGGTTGTTGTAGATATAGTCCACCCATCCTGTGCCGTCTCTCATCCACCTTCTATTGCCGGCCCCGTCATAACCGAACTCAACCATTGGCACCGCCGGGATACTGGCGTAAGGCAAGCCGGTTGCAGGGTCATTCGGGACTGTGTAAACCAGCTTTTCGGTCAAGCGACGCACGTCGTAGGTGTAAGTGATAGTTACCCCGCGCGGGTCTTCAACCACGTTGACGGTGTCGTCGGGGTAGTAGCTATACGTGTACGGCCTGACCTCTTCGGGGCCCTTCGCGGTGAAGAGCCGCCCGTGACCGTCGTAGGTGTTCGCAGTCTCCTTGCAGGTGTTCGCCGGGCATGAGCCTTCCACGGCTCCCCCTTTATATTCTCTGACAAAGGTGAGCTGATCCCTCGCGTTGTAAATACTGACCGTGCTGGCAAAGACACTGCCGTCCGGATTCAGCGTCTCCCTCTTTTCCGGCCGCCCAAGCACGTCCAGATAAGTTTTCTTTACTCTACCGCCTTCGTCGGTAACGGTCGTCACCTCCTTACCGGCGCAGCCGCACCCGCCGTATGAGACTTGCCTTATCCTGCCGTCGGCGTGGTTCGTGGTAGTTGGTCGCCCCTTCCAGTCATACGACTGCCGCGTCCATTGCCAGCCTACCGGGGCATCCTCGCCCGAGGGAGTCCAGCTAGAGACTTCAATGCCCTTAGGGTCATTAATCTCTGAAGGGTTGGTCTGTGCGTTGAGTCTCCCCATAATGTCGTAAGAGAGCCTTACCCCGCTATAGCCGCTCGTGCTACTCGGGTGGTTCTCGGCAGTGCCGATGACGCGCCCATCCCCGTCGAACCGCTTCAATGAGAAAGATTCGACCGGCACTCCCTCAACTACGTCAATCAGGCTGTAGGCGCGCACCTCTGTCCCGTTCGGGAAGTACTCGAACCGCGTGTAAGTGACGTCCGTGTTGGCCACGCCGTCCCGTGTGGTTTTACGCGTCAACCGGCCCAGAGAGTCGTATGCCGACACCACCTGCGCGCCCAACGGGTCTTGAATCTTGGTGACTAAGCCGGTGAGATATTCGTACGAGGAAGAGGAGGTGAATCCGGCCGCGTCCTTGATTGAGGTGGCGTAGACGAAGGTGTTCGCCACCACGCCGGAACCGGTGTAAGAGTCGGCGTAGCCGATGGACGTCGTATGATTTCGTGGGTCTGTGACGGAGACGGGGGAGCCCGCCGTGTTATAGCTTATGCGGGTGATGAACGAGTACGACTCTTGGTCGGGGCGCTCGACGTCCCAGCGCCGCACGCCAGTCACGTTGCCGCGACCCGCGACGAAGCCTATGCCGTAAGCGTCGTCGTGCTGTATGAGGTTGAGCTGTTCAGCCAGATACCCCGCCTCGTCGTAAGCGTAAGAGACTTTAGACCGCAGCGCACTCTCGCCCGCGCCCTCAAATAGTTGAACCGTATCGGTCAGGCCAATGATGCGCCGGGAGGTGTAGACCGCGTTCAGATTGTAACTCCTCTTGGTGTGGCGCACGGTCGCGCTCGCGTCCGCCTCGGCCACATCTACGGGCAGGGTGCAGCTAGAGCCTTCCGGCAAGGCGAAGTTCTGATAGGTGATGATGGTGCGTTTGCGATTCCCCTCAACGTCTCCAACGATGGATTCCTTGACACGCGGGTTCAGTTGATAGGCCAGCCCCTCGTTATCCTGCGTCCATTTAGTCCTGACCCACCTGCGGGTCACGGCACCGTCCAACGTTTCGGTCAGAACGGGCAGACCTTCGCCCCAGCCGGGCGAGGCATAGTAAACCTTAGTGATTACTTGGTCGGGCGATTTGACCTCGCACACCTTGCCTGTAAAGGCGGATTCGTCGTCAGGCATCGTCCGGCTGACGGCGCTCGGGGCTGAGAAAGTCGTCACCGCCTCTTGGCCGTCATTCCAGTTTTCGGCGTAATCCTTCCTTGCCGTAAACCGTGGGCAGTCCTTGGTCGGCGCATCCATTGTGTAAGTGACGCGCGATAGCTCGTGGCCATCGGGAGCACGCCTCTTGATTTGGTAGACCTGCCCCCAGCCGTTGTAAATAAACTCGTAAGACGAGCTATCGGCCAAGCTCACGCCCGTCAGCAGTGAGAGCTGCGAGCCGTCGGCGGGGCCTATGACGTTGATGCCGGAGAACCCAGTTTGGATTGTCTGAGGACTGTAGGTGAAATTCGCCAGCGTCTTCGTCCGCACCGTCTTCTTTCTGGTGCCATCTACGGAGACTGTCAACACCACCCACTGCTGATTGACAGATAAGAGACGGTTGTTGGCGTCGTAAGTGAAAGCGACGACGCGCCCGGCGGTGTCCGTGATGTATGCGATGCGGTCGCTAACATACTCGACGTTGATAAGGTTCCCGTTTCTGTCCTTTATTGACGTGCACTGGTAGAACGCCCCTATGAGGTAGTACTTCAGTTGCGTGCCGTCGGTTGTACGAACCGTCAGACCGTCGTCCACGGTCAGTTGCATGTAGGACGAGTCGGCGGATTCATAGGTGTTGGCGGCAATCTGGCGCAGCTCTATACGCTCGCCCGTGGGCATAATCATCACGTAAGCGTTCTGTCCCGTCTGGGCGTTTAAGGTCGGCTGCTGAATGACCGGGAGGCCGAGACGGAAGCCGGGGGACGGGAAGCCCCGGTCAACGTCAAATTGGATTCGAGAGTTGGCCGCGTCTTTCGTCCAGACTAAGGAGTTGTAGGCCAGAGTCAGGCCAAGGTCGAGGCCGGAGCGCCCCGGCAGGTTTAATAGCGGCACGCTCCAGTTGTAGTTGCCCGAGAACAAATCCTCGCCCGGATTTCCAGTACGGTTGCGGGGGTCGAGTTGGGCGGTAGTCATGGCCGACTCACTCGGGGTAATAGTCACCGCCCCAGACCCTGTTCCGCCGTCATTGAATTTGACGGTGAGTTTAAAGGTCTTCCCAACGGCGAAGAAGTCTGTGCCGTCAGAGGCGAAGAGTTTAAAGCTACTCCCTCCGGCGGGCGAGAAGCTGATGCCAGCCGACGAGTTTACTAACGCACCGTCATAAGTGGAGGCCACGCCGAGCGACCACCAGCCGTTATTCGGGACGGTGTCCCAGATGGGGCCGTCGCCCCTGTCCAGAGTGACGGCCGTAATGGTGCGGGTGCTGCCTGCTGGCACCGACACGTTAAAGGTTCCGTCCAACGCGCCGTCGCCGGTCAGGATTTCTCCCTGACCGACTCTGTCCCGCAACCGGCCTTCATAGGAGATTGAGAGACTCACGGGCGAGGGCGTGGGGACTGGTGTCGGGACAGGTGTCGGGACGGGTGTCGGCGTGGGCGTCGGCACGGGCGTTGGAGTAGGCGTCGGGACGGGTGTCGGGATAGGTGTCGGGACAGGTGTCGGAGACGGGTTCGAGGAAGAGCCTTTCCCCGCGTGATCCCACACGACGCCTCCGTTCCAGAGCGTGAAGGCCATCCCGTTGAGCGTGCGGCCCTCCAGCCCCACTAAGATTGCCGGTACTTCCAGCTTCACCCACTGCTGCGCCGCAGGAACCGGCCCCATGTAGCGGCGTGAGTTAGTCCCGTCCGTGCCGTAGGGCAAAATATTCTCGCCCCAGTAGGCGCGGTGCTCCCAAGTCCCATCATTCCACTGCAACATCAGCTCATTGGGCCTGGCGTTGGGGTCTATGTAGATGTATACGAACAGGCTCTCGCCCGCGTTGACGGTCAAGGTCTGGGTGGCGTTGTAGAAGTAGTGCTGATGCATCCCTGACCAGTAGGCCGCAGAGTTATGCGCCGCCCAGCCCCAGTATTTGGGCCCGCTAATCCAGTTCCATCCTTCATTGTCGCCAGCCTGTACCGCGCCCGTCGGCAGTGAATCTTCTACCCAGATGGTTTCGCTCGGTGTCGGCGCGGGCGTTGGCGCAGGCGTGGGTGTCGGAGTCGGAGTTGGGGTTGGCGGCGGCGGGGGCGGCCCTGTGACGCTCACGCCGACGTTGGGCGTCAGAGCGCCAAACCATTCCACATTGTCCTGCACCATTCTCGCCTGTAGGTTATAGTCGCCCGGCGTGGAAGGGGCTCTCACACTGAAAGAGAAGGTGACGTTGGAGCCGGGCGCCACCGTGCCGGGTAAAGCAATGCGCGCTCCTCCCCAAGTCATGTTGTCCTGCGGATTCTGCGAGCCTAAGTTGTAGTTACCGGCTGTACTCCAAGTCGTGGTGCCGGTGTTCTGCATCGTGATAGACCCGTTGTATATCTGGCCTGCAATCATCGTTGTGGGAATGGATTGAGAGACGAAGGCCGCGTTGTTATAGGGAGGGGGAGGCGAGGACGCCAGAGTGAAGTTGAGATAATCTACATCACCCATGACGCCGTTGGAGGCGTTCGTATCAGCCACTACCCGCATGATGTGCTTGCCAGCAGTGAGCTGCACGCCCGGCTTTGTAATCTCCGTCAGCGTCCAGTTGGTGTCCGGTATCTGAAGCGGGCCGGTCACGTTTACGCCGTCCATCTCAATGTGGAAGGTGCCGAGCGTTCCGTTGGTGCCGCCCCATGTCACACGCGCCTGCAAGGTATAGCTGCCTGTGGTAGAGACATCTACGGTGTAGCTCATCCAGTCACCGGCATGCATCAGCACAAGGTAGCCGTTGCTGTAGCCCGCCGCCTTGTAGATGTCCACGTCGGTCGGCTGGCGGTAGAAGGGCACCGGGTAAGGTTGCGGCTGGTCGTAGTCCTGCCCTGAAGTTCCGGGTGTCGTGTCGTGATAGCCCACTCCCTCGCCGCCTATATTGAATCGCTCGCCTTGAATCAGGCCGGGAATAGCCAGTGTTGGCAAGGCCCATACCTGCACCTCTGCCAGTGAAAGTATGCCGGAGCCGTTCAACTGTACGCGCACGTATCGGCCCGTGCGGTTGACCGGCAGCGTCGTTACGAGTGCCGCGCTCCCGGCCGTGTAATAGCTCCAGACGCCGGGCTGCTTGAGAGTGGTTTGCAGGTCGGTTGAAGTAAACGGCGCGTCAGAGACTATGACGTAGAAGTTGGAAAGCCGTTCCGAGCAGCAGTCTGTGCGGTTCCACAGCTTTATGCTGCTGAGCGTCTGAGATATGCCGAGGTCTACCTGCCACCACGGCTGGTTCTCCCCGTTTGTATGGGTCACAGAGCCGTTGAAGTAGTTGCCATCTATTTTACCGTCCACGGCATGGTTGGCATCACCGGGCGGGTTGTTAACCAGCGTGCTCGACTGTGCCACAGGTTTGCCTGCGGCTATGTTCGCCAACGTAGGCGAACCGAAGCCCATGGCCTGAACCTCGCCCAGCGCCAAGTATCCGGGCCCGGCCAACTGCACCTTCACGTAGCGAGCCGCGTCAGCAACGGGGAGACTTATCTGGTCAACTGGCCCGGCTACGTAGTAACTAGTCCAACTGCTCCCGTCTGCTGAGAGCCTCACGTAAAAGTTGTCGTGGGATGAACAGCAGACGGTCATTAGCCAGAGGTTTATCCTCTCTAGCTGATAAACTTTACCCAAGTCTACCTGCCACCACGCTTGGTCGTTGTAGTCCGTGTGCGAGACGGAGCCGTTGTACCAGTTGCCGTCCGTGTTGCCGTCAACGGCACGGCTCGCGGGCGAATCCCAACCCGTGCTCGACTGGGTGGCGGGCATCCCGGCCGCAAGGTTAACGGCGGAGGCCGCTTCCAGCGTGAAGTTCAGAAAATCTATGTCGCCCGTATAGCCGTTGGAGGCATTCGTCTCCCACACCAAGCGCATGACGTGACGACCGGCAGGCAATGACACTCCGGACTTGGTAATCGTCGTCAGCACCCAATTATTGTTCGGTATCTGAATTGGGCCGGTCTTGTTTACGCCGTCCACCTCTATGTGAAAGGTGCCCCCGGCGGCATTTCCCCAAGTGGCCCTCACGGAGAGCGTGTAGGTGCCGGACGCGGCAATATCTACCGTGTAGTTAAGCCATTCGCCCGCCTGCCCCAGAACTAAGTAGCTGTTGCTGAAGCTTGCCGCCTTGTAGATGTCCACGTCGGTCGGCTGGCGGAAGGAGGGCACCGGGTAAGGTTGCGGCTGGTCGTAGTCCTGCCCGTGCGAGCCGTGAGTCGTGTCGTGGTAAGCAAGGCCCTCACCACCATTGTCGAAATTCTCGGCCTCTATGGTTCCGGGGATGGAAAGGGGTTTGCCAGTATAGTACGCGTCGTCTACTGCGGCGTAGACCTCTATCTCCGACCACGCCACCCACGAAGGACTGCTTACGGTCGTCACACGCAGGTAGCGGACGTTGGCCGCCGCCGTCTCAAGCGTCAGCCACTGCCCCGTCTGCGTCGTGCCGGAGAGCGTTCCCACAAGCGTCAACTGGTCTGGCGCTGGCCCCCCGTAGACCTGATGCGTCGTCCCCCCGGCCGGAGACTGATTCACGTTCAGCCGCACGGACGAGAGCGTATATGCTTTCCCCAAGTCGAGTTGTATCCACTGAGGAGGATTCCCGCCCGACACCCAAGCCGTATTTAGATTGCCGTCCACCGCATTAGCAGCCCCGCTTGAGGCATTGTATGAGGCGGAAGCCGTCACGCTCACCGGCGTCACCTTGACAGGTACCACGATGGGGGCGGGTGGGGCGGCGAAAAGGTTGAATAGCCGGTTAGTTGCCAGCAGGCTGCCGAACCCGTTGGCGTTCGCTCCCTCTCCAATAAACCGTGCAGAGGCGACGGTTCCCGGCCGAGCCTGCGCCGCTTTGCCACTCTTCAGCGCGGAGGTCGTCTCGCCCGCAGTCTTCATCTCCGTTGTGCCGGACGCACTTACTTTATACGAAGGGGCGGAGGGAAAAAGAAATATGATGATTAGTGATAGAGAGAGCAATAAGGTGTAGAGCGAAAGACGGTAGGTTGGCGTCATGGCAGATGCTCCTGTAATTAGTCTTGTTAGCAGCAGGCTAGAACATAAATGAGCAGAGCGAACATTCGGATAACTTCTACGAAGACAGACAGACCAAAATTGCTACGCTACCTGTAGGTGGGACTTCTCTTGTAGTTACAGCTAAGAGCAGCTAAATCGGGCCACCCCTCGAATACAAACCCGCTATTTCTGCCGGCCATTGATTAAATGGCCTTCAGGTGAAAACACCACTTTCCGGTAGGGAAGCAAGGGCTCAAGAGACGAAACTCTCTTGCGGGCATAACCCCTTAAAAACTATGGCGAGAATTTTGAATGAAACTTGTGAGGAAGACCTTTAGAAATATTAATTGTTGCTAACGGTTATTAATAAGAGGAAATACTATGGGATAAAAGCTCTTTCATCGGCTTAAAGCGAAAATGCCGCGACGGGCCTCCGCGTAAACCTAAATCCAGCCTCCCGGCTCTCTTTACCTCAACGAGATGCAATGATGCGGGGAGTTTTGCCTTAAGCCTGCCAGCTTTTCAGTCGGAAGCATAAATCTAAATTTTCAAGTCCGTAGCAAAGTTGCAAAGGAGAGGATTTCCTTCATTACTTATCAACCAGCTCAAAGCAGCATCGGGGCGGCTCTTCACGCTCACATCTTTCTTTTACAGGCCGACCGATAATCTGGGAAACCAGCGCCTCGGCAAGCTGACAAACTTCCGGATGCTCTACGACAGCCGCGCCGAGCGGGCAACTGCCGCTCTTTATCAATACTTTCTCTTCATGCTCTTCGATTCGAGGTGACCCCCCAAGCGCCTCCAGAGCTTTAATTGCACTACGCATCCGTCTATCAAAATCATCTGTCTTGTTGTTTGAGCTATGACTCGCCGCTAAAGAACTGCCAACCTCCCGCAGAACAAGTTCGAGCGCATCATGCTCTAGCCTACCCTTTAAGACCGTGACGAGCTGATTGAACAGAGCGTCGTAAGCCTTCGGGAAGAGATGCTCGGCCTCCGTCGTGAGGGAATAGGTGTAATGCGGTTTACGGAATGAACGGCGGATACCCTTCTGCTCTACGAGCCCATCGCGCTCAAGCGTAGCCAGATGCGCTCTGACAGCGTTATTGGTCAACCCGAGCTCACCGGCAAGCTCGTCAACTGTACACACCCTTCCTCGGAGCATACCTACAACCTGACCACGAGTGCTGTCGAAAAAACGCGCGTCCAGCTTAGTTTTCTTCATTCTTAACTCCCTAAAGAAAGTATATCGCTTTAATTAATGAAATACAATAAATCAAAAAACTTCTTGACTTATTATGCATATGCTGTATTTTAGGGCAAAACGAGCGGGTCTTTACCGGCATGGCTCTTAATTAATGCAAGTGTAAAGGGAAGGACAACGAATCAATGTCTTCAAATCTTGCAGAGATAAGTTTGAGGTCTGAACAAGGGAATTGCCAGCACGCCTCTCTTAATGACTCAGGCATGTTTCGGGATGACGGGGTAGAAACGACAGACTCTTTTTCCAATCGTGGAGCGCTCACAGTGGAGCGGGTTACCGCAGCGCATCTGCCCACAGAGTCAGGCGATTTCCGTATCATCGGATACAGGTCACTCATTTCTCAGGAAGATTTTGTCGTGCTGGTAAAAGGTGTATTGCGTTCTGACCAGCCAAGTCTCGTGCGCATTCACTCACAGTGTCTGACCGGAGAAGTCTTCGGCTCTCTTAAATGTGATTGCGGCCCTCAATTGCAAGCAGCAATGAAATTGATTGAGGCCGAAGGGAATGGGGTAATCATCTACCAGCAGCAGGAGGGACGCGGCATAGGCATCATCAACAAGATTCGCGCCTACGCCCTACAGGATGAGGGCGCGGACACAATCGAGGCTAATGAGCTGCTTGGTCTAGAGGTGGACGCCCGCCGCTATGAGCAATGCGCAGAGATATTGATTGATCTGGGCCTCAAAAGTGTGCGGCTGATGACGAACAATCCTCTGAAGCTTCGCGCCCTTGAGCAGCGCAAGCTGAACGTCATAGAACGCGTCGTACTCAAAGTCTCACCTGCCGAGCCAACTTTGTCTTACCTGATAACTAAGAAAGAGCGCATGGGGCATTTACTGGAGCAGGTCTAAGTGTAGATTCAAAGAGGAGGTTTCGAAGAATGATTACATCGGTTCTGCTTTTCGCTATAGCGGCGCTCGGTGGAATCGTCATGGCGATAATGAGATTAGGTGGTAGGGAGTTACCTCCTATGGGGTTGGCCATTGTTCATGGTCTGTTTGCCGCATCCGGAAGGGAAGACACTATTTATTGTTCTGGCACTTGAGGTAGTAGGAGTATTATTGCTCTCAATCGGTGGATGGTACGGGGGCACTTGGTCTTTCATTACGGCGTCGGCGGTGATAAGCCTGTGGAGGAGTGATTTGATTTGGCTCTATAGTAGTATGAGCGGTTATAGCGTAAGATTCCGCAAAAGTGTCAATAACTCTCGATACAAGCTCTTTGAGCGATTATTGAATCTCCATATAAATAGAGGTAAGCGAGCCATGAATGAAAATAGTGTGAACAGAGAGAAAGCCAGCGAAAATTTACCCGGCAGGCCAGTCTCGCTCTGGATAGCGACAACGCCTGAGACAGCCTACCCACAGCTTCCTGAGAACCTGACGGTTGATGTGGCTGTGCTTGGCGGTGGAATCACAGGTCTCGCCACTGCCTATCACTTAAAACAGGCGGGCGCGAGCGTGGCCGTGATAGAAGCAGGACGGATAGTAAAGAGCGTGACGGGTAATACGACCGCCAAGATTACTTCGCTACATAGTCTCATCTATGACCATCTCATCTCACAGTTCAGCGAGGAGCGGGCACGGGCTTATGCAGAAGCGCAGGAGGCCGCCAAGGAGAGAATCGCTTCGCTCGTCAATGAACTCAACATAGACTGCGATTTCCGTCGCGCTGCTGCTTATACCTACACGCTCCTGGATGAAGAAGTAAGCCAGATTGAAGCGGAGGTTAAGGCAGCAGAGAGGCTTGGGCTTCCCGTTTCCTTAGTCGAGACAACGGAGTTGCCCTTTGCCGTCAAGGCTGCTGTCAAATTCGACAACCAAGCTCAGTTTCACCCGCGCAAGTACCTGCTGGCGCTCGCAGAGCGTATTCCGGGCGACGGCTGCTACATCTTTGAAGAGACGCGCGCCTTCGATATTGATGAGGACGAGCCTTGCACCGTTAAGACCAGTCGCGGAACACTCAAGGCACGCGCGGTCGTGCTAGCGACACATTTTCCTTATCAAGACCCGAACATCTATTTCGCAGCCATGCATCCTATGCGCTCTTACGTGCTGGGCTGTCGTTTGAACGGAAGCGTCCCGCAGGGGATGTATGTGAGTGTCGGCACGCCGCACAACTCCATACGCAGCAACCCGTATGAAGGCGGCGAGATAGTGATGCTCGGCGGAGAGCATCACAAGACGGGACAGGGCGGCGACATGGCAGACCGTTACCGCCGTCTCGAAGAGTGGGCGCGAGCCAACTTCGATGTTCAATCGGTAGAGTTTCGCTGGTCTACGCAGGACAACAACACAGTGGACAAGGTGCCCTATATTGGAAGACTCTCTTCAGGCTCAAAGCATCTTTACGTGGCTACGGGCTTCGGCGGCTGGGGCATGACGAACAGCCACATCGCGGCAATGCTTTTGACGGACATGATTCAGGGGAGAAGGAATAGTTGGGAAGAGGTCTTCGACCCGTCAAGATTTAAGCCGGTCACGTCTGCCAGAGATTTCGTGAGCGAAAACATGAACGTCGCTAAGGAGTTCATGGGCGACCGCATCTCTACGCCTGAGCTGGATGATTTGGAGAAGATAGCTACGGGCACCGGCGAAGTTGTCGAGTGGAAGGGCGAGCGAGTTGCGCTCTACAAAGATGAACAGGGTTCGGTCTACGCATGCTCTGCGACCTGCACGCACATGGGTTGCATAGTTCATTGGAACAATGCGGAGAAATCATGGGATTGCCCCTGTCACGGTTCACGCTTCAACTTCGACGGCAAAGTCATTCAAGGCCCGGCCAATAAAGATTTAGAGGCTAAAGAACTGAAAACGTAAGGCGATGGCCCGTGCCAACGGGTTCGTCCTTGAGAAGCGAATAATAGGCGCTATAACAAACGCTTCTGTTTTCAGTAACACGACAGCAGAGAGGTTGTTTAGTGTCTTTCCCGCTCTGGCTGCAAGCAGGATTCTGGGGGCTGGTCGCAGGCTCCGCGCTTCTGTTGGGCGCATTGGCCGGCTATCTGGCCCGTATCCCACAGCGCGTCATTGCCGGTGTCATGGCATTCGGCGGCGGCGTGCTTATCTCCGCCATCTCGTTCGACCTCATGGACGAGGCCTACAAGCGCGGGGGCTTTGACTCAACTGCCATAGGCTTCCTGAGCGGCGCGGCCATCTACACGGCGGCAAACTGGTATCTGTCGCGCCGAGGCGCAAAGCATCGGAAGCGTTCCAGCGCGCAGCCGTCGAGAGAGGACGATAGCGGGAGCGGCCTCGCAATCGCGGTCGGAGCACTCCTCGACGGTATTCCTGAATCAATCGTCATCGGCGTAAGCATGATTAAAGGCGGTGCGGTGAGCTGGGTCGCCGTGGTAGCCATCTTCCTCTCAAATATCCCCGAAGGATTATCCAGCTCGGCCGGTATGAAGAAGGCCGGGCGCTCTGCACTCTACGTCTTCGGCGTGTGGGCCGGTATAGCAATCATTTCGGGTGTAGCGGCCTTCACGGGTTACGCTATCTTCAGCCGCTTTTCGGCGGAAGTGATTGCCGCGACGACGGCCGTTGCCGCCGGAGGGATTTTGGCGATGCTGGTGGACACGATGATTCCGGAAGCCTTTGCCGAGGCGCACAACCTCGCCGGACTTATCACCGTTCTGGGCTTTCTTCTAGCTTTCATCCTGACCAAGCTGAGCGGGTGAAGAATACGGATTGATTGTTAATACATAACAGAATGTCTAAGCGTTTTATCCGCAGCAAAGAATGGTTATTATCGCCGCCGAAGAAGAGAAGTCGTTGAGTGGCTGGCCGAGCTATTCGAGTCAGGGTTATAGGTTCTCAGGGAGTCACCGAAGTCACCGAAAATCAGAATGGTTCCTTTGATGTCGAGGTCAAAGCTCCCGGCAGGTATAAAGTGCGTTTAAGCTCACCTTTTGAAACCAGACCTGTGGCGCTGGCCGGGGTGATAGAAAACAGCAAATCCGCTTCTGTCATCGAATATATAGTTGACTTACAAAGAGGCCCGGGTGGGTGTTCCAATAATCCTTGATAAAGGTGGTAAACTGTCGTGCAAGCTCTTCCCTGTGGAAAGCAGTATATAAGCTCTACGAGAAGTATGTGTGATGCTCTAGGAGAGTGCTCTTGTCCCGACAGAGAGTATTGGATAACCCATCGCCAGATAAAAGGGAACTCTTCGCTTCGGTTGATGACCGCCTCGTCTGTTTGATGAGATTGATTCTGGCCTGCTCGGCGCTTGCCATAACTTTCATTGATCCGTCCGAACCTGATCGCTTTGTTTATGTTACCTACAGCGCTCTCTTTTTTTACGTCACCTACAGCGCCTTAGTGTATTTGCTTGCGTTGCGCTCTGCGCCGCTCGTGCGAGCTCGTCTTATTCATTGGGTGGATGTGGGCTGGTATCTTTTGCTCGTCTCCCTGAGTAGCGGGACAAGCAGCATCTTCTTTTTCTTCTTGTTCTACGCCATTATCTTGGCCTCTTTTCGCTGGGGATTTCGGGAAGGCATGCTGGTCACGATGTCGTCGGCGCTGCTCTTTACCGTTATCGGATATGCGACTGCGTCCGCCGGAGGGAGCTTCGAGCTGAACCGTTTCCTCCTGCGGCCCATCTACCTGATGGTGCTGGGGTATCTGATGGCCTACTGGGGCGGGGCCGAGATTAATCTCAAGCGACGCCTTGCACTTCTCAAAGAAGTCAACATGCTCTCGAACCCACGCTTCGGGATTGCGCAATCCATCATCAACATCATGAAGCAGGTGCGCGCCTTTTATGATGCAGGCACGGCTCTGCTCATCCTCAACGCTGCGGCGGAATCAAGCGAGTCTCAACTGATACGTATTACGGCCACTTCACGGGGCGAAGAGGTGGAAACGGACTCTGTGCCGCCGGAACTGGCGAGACAGTTTTTCATCCTCCCGGAGAGGCTCGCCGCCCAGTATAATGTCAGGCGTCGCTGGCGGCTGTCGCCCAAGGCCTCGTATCTGAGCTTGGATATCAAGACCGGCGAGCATACTACTGAAGGAAGAAAGGAGTGCGAAGGCTTAGCAGTCCTGCTTGACGCGAATTCCTTTATTACCTTGCCTCTGATTTACAGGGGCCAGAACCGGGGGAGATTCTTTTTAACAAGAGATTATCGCGGCTTTGACGAATCTGATGTCGAATTCCTACAACAGATCGCAGAGCAGGTCATGCCTATCTTAAGCAACGTTCGCCTGATGGAGCAGTTGGCCTCGAAGGCCGCAGAGCACGAAAGGCAGAAGATTGCCCGTGACCTGCACGATAGCGTCATTCAACCTTACATAGGTTTGCAGTACAAGCTCGCGGCCGTTCGCAACAAGTTACGGGCAAACGCCGGGGAGGATGTGACAAACGACCTGGAGCAGTTGTTTGATACAACCGTGAGCGAGATTACGGGCTTGCGTCACTACGTGCGCGAGTTGAGGGACGCGGCGACCGCAGGCGAGCACCTCGTCGCAGCCCTGCGCCGCTACACCGAGCAGTTTCAGGAGAATTATGGTATTGATGTCGAGGTCATTTGCCAGAGCGACCTGCTGATTACAGACCGTCTCGCCGCCGAGATTATACAGATGGTGCATGAGGGGTTGATAAATGCTTGGAAGCACACGGAAGCAAGGCATTGCGTCATCAAGCTGGACTCATCCAACGGCAATCTAGTACTCTGCCTTGAAAATGACAATGTGTCGGGCAAAGAGGTAGAACCATTCACGCCGCGCTCGCTCTCGGAGCGCGCTGCGGCTCTCGGCGGTCGTTTGAGCATCGGGCGGAGCGAGACAGACCAGACTGTGATATGCGTCCAAATCCCGCTCTAATCTTTCACCCTATAACTTGAGGACATGACAGCTACTCAAGAAAAGCCCATACGCATTCTTCTCGTTGACGATCACCAGATCATACGCGACGGGTTAACCGATCTTATCAGAACGCGCGCAGACATGAAGGTCATCGGGGATGCAAGTAACGGCGAGGCGGCGATTGCCTTGGCGCGGCGAGAACAGCCCGACGTTATCGTCCTTGACCTCGACTTAGGCCCGGAGAGCGGCCTTTCACTTCTGCCGGAACTGCTCGGCGTCGTTCCTTCATCAAGCATCATCATCCTGACGGGCGTGCGCGAGACGGAAAAACGTGATGAGGCTATGAAACTCGGCGCAAAGGGAATGGTTCTCAAAGAGAAGGGGGCAACCGAGCTTTTGTGCGCTATAGAGAAGGTGCATCGCACGGGCGAGTACTGGTTCGAGCCGGGCGCTGCCAGCCGCCTCTTTGAAAAGAGGAGCGCCGTCAATAGCTCGCAGTCAGAGGTTGACCCGGACGCTCGCAAAATCAGCAGCCTGACTAAGACCGAGCTAGAGTTCATCACCTGCATCGGCGATGGCATGGATAACAGGGAAATCGCTTCGCGCATGCACGTAGCCGAATCCACTGTGCGTAATAGCCTCACGAAGATTTACGACAAGCTGGAGATAAAGGGTGGACGCCTTGGCCTGCTGGTCTATGCCTATCGTCATGGTATCGTTAAACCGTCCCGCTGAAGTATCCGACAGAGATTCTTTCTCACCTTCCCTGAAAGTCTAACACCTCTTGAATTGCGGCTTCTCTCTCTCTGGCCGGTACATTTGTACTTCGAATGCTGCCGAAAAAATGGAGGAGCGTACTCGAAAAAAGTGACAAACCTCAGATGACGGCCTCTTGAGAACCTCATATAGTACGCCCGCCTCGAATTGAGGTCTCGGGTCGCCTTGGGTCGAAGCTTCCGAAGCCATACGCGATAGCGGCGGCTCTAATTTTCGCTACTCCAAATAAGAACAAGCGAGCAATCGGGAACATGTCGCGGGAGAAGTATGCCTGAACAATTCAGCTCAGTTTTCAACTCGATGGACGCCCGCAGCGACTCGCACGGTGATGGAGCGCCTAGAATCATCGGGCCTTTCACAGCGCTGGTGCGGGGCAATGATGCTCGCGGTGAACATTTTGAGGTTGAGACTGAGCTGGATGATTTAAGCGCGTCGGACTGTAACCTGCGGCTTCGGCAAGACGTGAACAACGGGACGATGCTATTCGTCGTCGCACGCCTGCATAAAGCGCTCGTGGCAATGCACAGCGTTGTTTTGAAGGCAGAGAAGCAGGAGGACGAGCAATGGTGCATAAGCTTAGGGATAATCCACCACCGTTTTCTGGCGTGGTCACAAGGGCAGTTTAGCTCCCTTCTTCTCCCCGAAAGATGGGTCGAGGAACAACTCGATTCAAAAGAGGGCGCATGAAGCACCACCCAACCTTTCTCTTCTCTCTTCTTTTGAGCGCATCTTTCGTGATGCCGCCTGATGCCCGCGCGCATATAGGGAACACTGAGCGCGCCATGAGCGGCGCTTCAAAGAGCGGCGCGCAGACAGTAAATCAGGAGAAACGCTCGCGCACCGCCGCGCAGCAAAAGATTGATTCGCAGCTTCTTTATGCGCTCTATCGTAAGCGCGGTGAGGCGGAAGCAAGGGGCGTTGCCACCATAGAGCCGCGCGTGAAGTTTGACGCGAAGGGCAGAGCGATTGTCACCATACGCGCTCGTGTGACCAGACGGCTTCTCGCAAAGATAAAGAGCATAGGCGGTGAGGTCATCTCCTCGTCCGAGCAATACAACGACATCTTGGCCCGCGTGCCGCTTGAAAAACTGGAAAAGCTAGCGGCCTTGAAGGACGTTAGCGCGATTATGCCTGCCGAAGAAGCGACGACCAATAAATAGCAGGCGAGTTCACAAAAAATCGCGGAAGACCGTTACGGAGCTTCCGCCAGTCCGAAACTTTTCAGAACAATCTGCCGGAGCGCGCGCGAGCGCTTCGATTAACCCCCTAATCGTAAGCACCTAATTGAAGGAGTCCACCGAATAGAATGAAGAACAGAAAGCCTAACCCGACCCGAAATTTGAAGCGACCCCTAGCGCTCCGCAATATGCGTTCCCTCTTGTTTGCGCTGCTGGTCGTCACCTGCGCCGTCGCCGTAAGCGCCGGTACTCTTCTCCCCATCCGTTCTTCCTCTGCCTCAGCGCAACAGGGAAACGGCAACTCTGCCGGTAATAACGGGCAGGGCGCAGAGCAGATGAGCGACAGGGCTCGCCAGCAGATAGAAGCGCTCATGCAGGAAAAAGCCTCTCGCTCGCGCGGGCGCAACAAGATGGACTCGAACCTCATCTACGGCATCAAGATGCACCGTGGCGAGCAGATTGCCCCCGGCATAGACAGGCTGGAAGTCAGGCTTCCCCGCAACGAGCAGGGCGAGGCTATCGTAGACATCTCTGCTGCCGTTGATAAGCAGCTCCTGAAAAAGCTCAAACAGGCCGGGGCGAAGATTATTAATTCTTTCCCGGAGTACAACACCCTGCGCGCCGAAGTGAGTTTGGATGCGTTGGACGCAATCGCAGATTTTCCTGAAGTCTATTACGTGCAGGCAGCGCAGGAGGCCATGACCTCGCAGGACGACGGGCAGCCGAATGCTTCCGAGGTTGACCCCGAGCATCTCAGCCTGACGCACCCCTTTTCCCCCGACTACGAAAGCAACATCAGCGAACAGCTCGCCGCAGCGCTCGAAGAGTTTCAGACGAATGCTTACAGCGTCGGTCTGGCAGGAGTTCGCAAGTCTCAGGCTGATGTGGCGCACAGGGCCGCGCTTGCGCGTAACACTTATGGCTTCGACGGAACGGGCGTCAAAATCGGCGTTCTTTCGGACGGCGTACGCAACCTTGCGGCTGCACAGGCTTCGGGTGACGTAGGTCAGGTAACAGTGCTGCCCGGACAGAGCGGTACGGCAGCCGGACAGTGTGCAACTACCTCTGCCTGCGATGAAGGCACGGCCATGCTGGAGCTGATACACGACCTAGCGCCGGGCGCGCAGCTCTACTTCGCCACAGCCTTTCCGACCAGCGCAAATTTCGCCAACAACATTCGCGCCCTTCGTGCCGCCGGGTGCGACATCATCGTTGATGACGTGGGCTACTTTGCAGAGACGCCTTTTCAGGACGGGCAGGCACCGGGCGTCATCGCGCCTACCAATGGCGGCGTGGTGGCACAGGCGGTCAATGATGTTACGGCGTCCGGCGCGCTCTACTTCTCTTCGGCAGGAAACTCCGGCAACCAGAACGACGGCACCTCCGGCGTCTGGGAAGGCGACTTTGTGGACGGCGGCAACGCGACCGGCCCCCTTGCCGGTCAGGGCCGCGTACACCAGTTCCCCGGCGGGCTTCCCTATGACGTGGTGACTGCGGCTGGCAGCAGCCAGTACAACCTTTTCTGGTCAGACCCGCTCGGCGGTTCCAGCAACGACTATGACCTGTACGCGTTGAACGCGGCTGGCACTACCCTCATCGCCGCTTCGACCGGCAACCAGAGCGGCACGCAAGACCCGTTCGAAGCAATCGGAGTGACGGCGGCTAACACGCGACTCGTGATAGTCAGATTCTCCGGCGTAGGCCGTTACCTCAGATTGACTACGAACCGTGGCCGCCTGAATGTGAATACTCCCGGTCAGACTTCCGGCCACAGTTGCGCGCTGAACGCCTTCGGCGTGGCCGCCGCACCGGCTGCTACAGCCTTCGGCGCTGCGCCCAATCCGACTGGCCCTTTCCCCAACGCATTCAATTCCGCTAACCAGACGGAGCTATTCACTTCCGATGGCCCGCGAAAGATGTTCTTCCAAGCCAACGGCACTCCCTTTACTGCCGGAAACTTTTCCTCCACAGGCGGCATCGTGCGACAGAAGCCGGATATTACCGCCGCCGACGGCGCTTCGGTCACGGGCGCGGGCGGCTTTGGCATCACGTTCTTCGGCACGTCTGCGGCGGCACCGCACGCCGCAGCAATCGCTTCGCTGTTGAAGTCAGCGAACCTCTCGCTGACGCCCGCGCAGATTCGCAACGCGCTACAGAGCACTGCGATTGACATAGAGACGCCGGGAGTTGACCGTGACACGGGCTACGGCATCGTCATGGCTGACGCCGCGCTTGCCTATATAGGAGCATTGCCCGGCGCTGCCAACCTGACGCTCGGCACGGTGACGGCTTCGGATTCAGGCGGCAACGGCAACGGCTTTATAGAACCGGGAGAGCGCGGAACTATCGCCGTGCCTTTGCTCAATAGCGGCGCGGGCCAAGGCTTGAACGTCACGGCTAGCCTCAGCTCGACCACTCCGGGCGTCAGCATTACGCCGTCGTCAACGCGTTCCTACGCCGACCTCGCGGCCACCAATGGCTCATCCGTCAGTGCGACGCCTTTTGAGTTCGTCTATCAGGAGGGTTCAACCTATGCCTCCAACATAGACTTTGTTCTGAACGTGAGCTACAACGGCATTACCCGTCCATATCCGTTCAGCATCCCGACGGGGCGTATGGCAAACATCTCGACAGTGCTCGACACGACGGCTCCGGTCGTCCCGGCGGGTGAAAGCTATACGGCGACCACGGGTTTGCAGACAAGCCGCATGAACTTCACTTTCCCGATTTCGAGCTGCGGGACGACGAAGACGAATCCCGGCGCAGCCGCCGGAACCGTCACGCGCCGTTATGATGCTTACAGCTTTACCAACACGTCGGCCTCTCCCATCTGCGTGACTGTAAGCCTGACGCATTCGGCCAACGCGCTTCTCTATGTTGACGCTTATATGCCTACGTTCGTGCCTGCCACCGTCTCTGCGAATTTCGCGGGCGACAATGGCGGCTCTACAACTTCCGGCGCTGGCACAACTCAATTCTTCTCCATCAACGTCCCGGCCAACCAGACGTTCACCATCGTCGTCAGCGAGTCGAATCAGAACGGCGGCCTGAACGTTCCTTATAATCTGAGAGTAACAGGACTGCCGGGCGCGCCTGTCCCGGCCAATCAGCCTCCGGTCAACGCGGTTCCGGGCGCGCAAACTGTTCTGGAAGACGGCGCGCTTGTCTTCTCGGCAGCAGGGTCGAATCCGATTTCCATCTCCGATTCGGATGCTGGTAACAACACCGTAGAGATAACCATCGCCGTGACGAACGGCGTGGCATCGCTCGGCGGCAACGCGGGGTTGAATTTCACTAGCGGCGACGGCGCAGGTGATGCGACCATGACCTTCACAGGCTCCTTGGCCGACATCAATAACGCCCTGAACGGCCTGAGCTACAGTCCCTCGGCCGACTTTAACGGCCCTGCTTCGCTGACCATCACGACCAACGACAAGGGCAGAACGGGTACCGGCGGCGCAAAGAGCGACACCGATGCGGTGGCAATCAGCGTCACAGCCGTAAACGATGCGCCGGGCTTTACTGCGGGAGCGAATCAGACGGTGCCGGAAGACGCGGGCGCGCAGACGCTCGCCAACTGGGCCACGAGCATCAAGGCAGGCCCGGCTGATGAAGCCGGACAGGCGTTGAGCTTCGTCGTCAACAACAACAACAACGCGCTCTTCTCAGCGCAACCTGCTATCGCTTCTAACGGAACGCTGACCTATACACCGGCGGCCAATGCTAACGGCTCTGCCACAGTGACGGTCGTTCTTAAGGATAACGGCGGCACTGACAACGGAGGCATTGACGCGACTGCGCCCGTGACCTTCAACATTAACGTCACCCCGGTCAACGATGCGCCGGAAGTGGCAGCCGCTCCGCCCGTACAGAGCTTGCAGTACAGCGACCCCATTACGCCAGTGATGGTGGCCGCTACGGACATTGATTCGGCAGGCTCATCACTGACGCCTACTGTGACTTGGAAGAAGAGCACGGACGCGAGCTTCCAGTCTTCGGCCGCGTTAGGCGGACTGTCCTTGACTGAAACTTCTACGGGAGCAAGTGACCGCACGTGGAAGCTTTCCGGCAAGGCGCTTGTTTCGCCCGGAAGCTACATCGTCAGGGTGAGCATCGCTGATGACGGCACGCCTTCCGGCACGAAGTACACGGACATACAGATAGACGTGACTAGAGAGGATGCCGCCATCTCCTATACGGGGACACAGTTCCTCTTGCTGGCAACGGCTGGAAGCAACGGAAACGTGACTCTGTCGGCTCAGGTGCAGGAGGCTGCGGACGGAGCAATCGGTAACACGCTCGCCGGAAAACAGATTCAGTTTAAAATCTTCAAGTCCACTGATCTGACCATGACGAGCCCCATTGTGATTCCGAATAATGGCGTCGTCACTCTCGCTAACACGTCAACGCCGGGCACTGTGACAGGCAGCATGGCCGCTTCACTCCCGGCCGATATCTACACCGTCACCATTACGCTGTTGGATACACCGACCTATCCCAATCCGAATTATCAGGCGGAGGTCGAAACCGCAGCGCTGACAATCTCCGACCCCGGCGCGACCACCGGCGGGGGCTGGCTCATTGACCCGAACAATAACCAGTACCGCAGCAACTTCAGCTTCTCCGTGAAGAACCAGAAGAACGGAAACGGGCAGGGAAATAACCTGTTCATCTACCGGACAAAAGCTAATCTGGCAGCGTTTGGCGCACCGGCTGGCTTGCATGACTACAACTTCGTCGTCAAGGGCAATGCGTTAAGCTCACTGCAACTGAGCACAACTACAAATCCCAAGACGGCTAAGTTCACGGGCAAAGCCAACATCACTGCGGTTGACCGTCTGACAGGTATCGCCTACTCGATTGGCGGGAACTACCAGTATCAGGTAGACATCACCGATAAGGGCGAACCCGGCTCGGGCATAATCAATCCTGATACTTACGCCATACGCGTGTTCGATGCGACCAGCAATATCATCGTCGTCGGCACGTACACCCTGAGTAGCGGCGCATTCGTCAATACGGCTCAGGTGAACATCATGGGAGGTAACATTCAAGTCAAATAGTAAGGGAGCGCGTGAGCCGCCGGGCGAGTTGTTACATCTCACCGCCCGGCAAGCTCTCCAAGCTGCCTGCGTTGACGGTTACCATATCCGAAGGGTGGGGCGTAATTGCCTCACCCTTTTATTTTGGGGGACTGAAATTATTTAAGGCCAGATGTAGTTTGAATTATTTGACAACTCTAAACTGAGGTTGTGCGAAGGCGGCGACGAATGAGGAAATATGCTATCCAGCAGATGAGAGCCAGACCTACGAAGATTCCGAATTGAACAGGGTAGTCTTGAATCAGGAAGTGAAACTCTCTCAAACGACCCTCTCTGAAGGAGAGCCTGCTGCTTAGCGAGATGGCAGTGAAGCAGATGGCAAATCCGAATAACCAGCGCTGTAAAACGAGAAGACGCCGGGTGCGATAGAGTGTCCTTAGCTCAAGTTCCGGGGGAAGTTCAGGGAGCGGTGCCCCGACCAAACTATCTGCTCTCAACGCTTGAATGCGGTGCGCAACCTCCGTGTCTTGCCGCGCGTATTCTTCGACCAGCGTGCAAGTTGCGGGACTCGCCTCCCCCGAAATATATACCGGCAGCAAGTCTAGTATGACTTCCCGCTCGACATCTATCTTCACGCCTCTTCTCAGCCTCCGCTATTCGTAAGAGTTCTGTCCGGCCCTGACCTGTTCCAGCTTAACGCGTGCCCTGTGTACCTTGACCTTCGCCGCAGCGACGGAGATGTCCAGCACGCGGGCAATCTCTTCGTATGGCATTTCATCCAGAGTTCTTAGAAGCAAGGCGGCACGGTCTATCTCCGGCAACTTCTGCAAACGCGCAAGTACTGCTCGCAACTCTGCCTGTCGCTCTATCTGCGCCTGCAAACCGGGCTGCGAATCGGGCAGTTCCGGCGTCAGTGCGACGTGCCGGGAACGCTTACGCAACCCTTGCAGGAACAGGTTGCGCGCGATGGTGAACAGATAACTTTTTACCGTCGGCAGCTCAAGCTGAGTGGCGGAAGCCCACACACGAACGAAAGTCTCCGAAGTAATGTCTTCGGCTTCGCCGCGCTCGCCAGAGAGATACAGCGCGAAGCGGAAGACTTCCGACGCATAACGTTTGTAGAAGGCACTGAAGTCCGTCATCAAGACGATTCAACGACACCATTGTAGAGCGAAAGAGAATCAAGCCCCAACAGTGAAAGTAGCAAAGGAGCCTGCTATAGAATAGCTAAGATGTCTGTTAGAACGTGAGCCGCAATGCCGGGACGCAGGCTCCTGCGCCACACGGCCAAGAGCCCGAACAGCCCGCCGTAGATGGTGATTTTCACGGTCGAGTCCAAGCCCTGATAGCCATGAGAGACGCCGAAAAGTAGAGCTTGCATGAGAAGCGCAAGCCAAGTGCTACGAGTGAGCGAGGCGAACTGCCTCAGAAAATATCCGCGAAAAATCAGTTCTTCGCAGAACCCCGCGCTGATTGACAACAGCACCCACAGCGCGACCTCGGCAGGCTGCTGTGGCAGCAGAGACTGTATGGATGCCGCGTGGCCTGAGCCGAATAATCTAGTCCACACCGATTGGAACGTCATCCAGATGACCCACAGCACAATCGCTAAACTTAAGTCAATTAAGACGTCCTTCGCCCCACCCCACCTGCCTCCGATTAGCGCGCGCAGAGTCGTCCCCCTGCGCCGCAGCCCTGCCTTCCAGACATAATATAGGAGGCCCCACTGCAATGCGATGAGAGTAAAGTAAACCGGCACCATGTTTGGGTGCGAAGATGGTGCTCCATTTTGCGAGCCTGCGCTGCGCTGAAAGATGATGCCCGCCAGTGCTAGAACGAGAAAAAAAGCGGAGAGCAAAATAGTATGCCACCACGGAGCCACCGGTTTGGTCTGAGCTGTAGGGGGACTAAAAGCAGCGTTTAGTGACACAGAAGTACCTCCTGACGGATGAACACGAGAGCTGAACGAGTTTGAGCGCCCTCAACTCCTTCCAGAACATTGCAGTCCTTCTCTATAGATATTCATGAAGCAGCGAAAAGTTACAGGGCAGTACGAAAATTCTGACGCGACAGCAGCCAGTCTCTTCTGTGATTGATGGACTCTGAGAGGGAACGGATTTTAGCGGGAAGATTTAGATTCGACGTCGGACGAGGTTGGATAGGCTAAACTCTCCAAATTCCGGTAGAGAGCATAAGGCTAGTAAGAAGAAATTATTCGGTTAGTTGAGGCACGTTCCGGCTTGGAATTATGAGCCGTGAGGGGTCTAACAACTCATTTAATCAGAGCGCGACGCTCGTCATATTGAATAATTAAGGGCAGCATAAAAGCTGCCCTTAATTATTGCTCATATTTGATGCCGAGGGCGGGACTCGAACCCGCACGACCTTACGGTCAACGGATTTTCTTACCACTTCGGCTTTCGCCGCCTGAAGCGCGTTCAGTTCGTGGTCTGGACTATACCTTCACCTTTTACCACCTTGGCAGCAGTCAGGCGGGAGCCGTCTAGTCTCTACACTTTTTTGGTAAGCAATGCCATGCCTCCAAACTTAGCTCGGTGTTGCCATGTTAAAGGTTTCACCGAATTTGACTCCATTCACGCCAGAGATTTCGCTCTGGGTGCTCAAAGAACTAAGTCCGCAGCGTCTACCAGTTCCGCCACCCCGGCATGGTGTGGAAGATAGCATGCTGTATAGCCCCGCGCCAAATCTTCACACAAAGCTTGGGCTGGTGTTAGAATGGCTGCATTAACAAAGAAAGCGGCGCGACCCAAGGATGAGTCAAGAATTTACGGAAGAGAAAGAAGTTTTTCAGCAGCATATTCAGAAGGCCGGGCTGAAACGCACGGCGCAGCGCGACCTGATACTCGAAGTCTTTCTGCGCACTGAAGAGCATCTCACCAGCGAAGACCTTTATCGCCTAGTCCAGAAGCAAGACCCCAATATAGGCCAGACGACCGTTTATCGCACGCTCAAGCTTCTGACGGAAGCCGGGCTGGCGCGGGAAGTGCGCTTCGGTGACGGGCGCTCTCGTTACGAGCATAACTACAAGCACCAACACCACGACCACATGATATGCACTGAGTGCGGCGCGACCATAGAGTTTTACTCCGCCGAGATAGAGGCGCTACAGGACGCCATAGCGGCCAAGCATCGCTTCCAGCCGACCTATCACTCTTTGCGAATCAACGGGGTCTGCGCGGACTGCCGCCGCCGCGCCCGCGAAGAAAAGAAGCATGAGCTGACCGCACAGCCGCACGTTCGACTGGCTTCTTCGACGCGAGATTAATCGGGGTAAAAAGTAAAAAGGCTAAGGGAAAGGTCAGGAAGGAAAGCCCGGCTTCTCTTTCTTCACTTTTTCCTTTTGCCTTTTCTCTTTGTTTGGGTGTAATTTTCCTAGTGTCTTCCCGTTGAACATTTGTAACTATTTCGCCCGTGTTGAGAAAGCGAAGGGTATGAGCGTTAATATCAAGTTTGAACCAGAGGGCCACAGTGGAATCATAGCTGAGGGCACTTATCTTTGGGACGCTGCGAAGCGGCTCGGCATCTATCTGCCTGCGGAGTGCGAGGGGCGCGGCGAGTGCGACACCTGCGCCGTCATAGTCAAAGAAGGCGCAACGCTTCTTTCCTCGCTGACGGAAGCCGAGCGCGAGCGCCTCAGCCCGGAAAGGTTGGCCGCAGGCGAGCGCCTCGCCTGCCAGTCTAAAGTTGAACATTCCGGCGACCTTGTGCTGCAACCCGTGCCCGTCACCGAGCGCGAGGAAACATCAGAAGAGGCGCTCAAAGGGTTTCGTAAAGAGTTCCGCGATATGCCTCTGGATAAAAAGCTGTCCACGCTGGTCGAGCTTGAGGCCGTCGCGATGATGCAGACGCTCAACGCCGTCTTCGGCTTACCTTACACCGTAGGCGAAAAGGTTCTGAACTTCATGGCCGGGCGCGGCCGCGCCATGACCGAGCGCGAGCGCGCGGCGCGACGACCGGCCGAGCACCGCACGGCGAGCGGTGTAAAGCAGGAGGAGCCGGGCCAGTCATGACGGACGAAACCCATCTGATAGGCGATAGCTCCATGCACACGCGCAGCGAGCCTGCGCCCGAAGGCGGTTTCTATCGTCACCGCATGACGATTCGCTTCACTAACGGCGAGACTTTCATCTACACGGTGGCCGAGCCGCTTCATGCCGAAGACATAGCTGCGAGCGCTCGCTTCGCTGTCATCACCTCCTACCAATGCGAAAAGCCTGAAGACTGTCACGAGATAGTGCTTCTTAATCTCAACGACATATCCTACATTCGCACGGAGCACATCACGGAAGCGGAGCTTCAGAAGGAAGAGCTGACGAAGAAAGAGTCCACGCGCCAGCAATCCACCATAGGCCCGCAGCGCCTCTCGCGCATAGGCTTCATTTAGTTACGACAGGGCCGCTATTTGAAGAAGATTCTCCAGATGGTTTCAAGACGACTAGCCTACAAAGCAACGCTGGCGCGGACGATTAACTCGCCGCTAAAAAACCGCGCTCTACTACTGCTGCTCGTCCTCTCTTTCGTCTTGGCGGGCTGTAAGTCCAGTCCCGCTCCGGCGAATAACGGCGGTAACCAGCCGGCCGCTAATGCTGCGCCCACGGCAGCGCCCGCCACGCCGCAGCCGCAGCCGCAAAGCGCCACCTTCGACGGCCAGCGCGCTTTCGACCACGTACGAAGGCAGGTGGATTTTGGCCCGCGCCCGGCAGGCTCGCAGGAGCTTGCCCTTGCGCGCGATTACATCATAGGCGAGCTGAAGTCTTACGGCTTGCAGGTGACTACGGACGAGTGGACTGCGACGACGCCCGTCGGCCCGCGCAAGATGGTCAACATCACGGCTACGCTCGAAGGCGAAACGCCGGACGTTATCATGTTCTCCAGCCACTACGACACGAAGCTCTACAAGAAGATGCGTTTCGTGGGAGCCAACGATGGCGGCTCTTCTACCGGAGTGGTGATGGAGCTTGCGAGAGTCCTCAAGGCCAACAACGCCAAGCCGCGCTTCACCTATCGCTTCGTCTTCTTCGACGGCGAAGAGGCTTTCTGTGAAGGCTGGGACGAGTGCAAGAACCCGGACGGCCCGGATAATACTTACGGCAGCCGCCGCTACGTCGCGCAGCTACAGAAGCAGAACGAGCTTCCACGGCTGCGCGCTATGATACTGCTCGACATGGTCGGGTATTCGAATCTGATGTTCGGGCGGGACGAGGAGATGAGCACTCCGTGGCTGGTGGACGCCGTCTGGCAGACCGCGCGCGAGATGGGCTTCAGCAAGCATTTTGTGAACCTGCCCGAATCCGTAGGCGGCGACGACCACGAGCCGTTTCATAAAGCGGGCGTCACTTGCATGGACATCATTCAGCTTGAGAACTATCCCTTCTGGCATACCGAAGACGATACGCTCGATAAGATTTCGGCGCAGAGCCTGAAGATTGTTGGCGACGTTGTAATAGGCAGCCTACCGCGCATAGAGCAGAAGCTCCTGAGCGGAAAGACTGCCTGACCCGGCCGCCGGAGCCCCCGGATGCCGCGTGTTCTGAAAGTAGGTTCTCCGTCATGTTAAAAGCAACAGACATACTCGTTCCGGTAGATTTCTCACCGACCTCCGCCAATGCCGTGCGGGCCGCCATAGGCATAGCCGCGCCCGACGGCGACATCACGCTCCTGCACGTGATTGACCAGAACTTTCTGGACGACGCCGTAGAGGCTTCTCTGGGAACTGCTGACGAGATAACGGCGCGACTGCGTGAGCGAGCCGAGATGGATTTCACCAGCATGCTCGAAGGCATGGACACTGGCACGCTCGACGTAGAGCGCATGATTGTCATAGGCATCCCCTTTGTTGAGATACTGAAGATTGCGCGCGACCTTGACCTGCCCATGATAGTCATGGGCGTGCGCGGCCGCTCCACGCCGCCCGAAGAGATTCTCTTCGGCTCGACCGCCGAGAAAGTCCTGCGCGGCACACGCATACCGGTTCTCTGCGTGCCCTATTAAGCTGCAAAATCAGAGTCCAGATAAATAATGGCGCAAACTACTAAACGCATAGCTGTTGTCGCAGGCGACGGTATAGGCCCGGAAGTTATACGCGAAACGGTTCGTGTGCTTGAGCGCGTGCAGGAGACGCACGCGGTAAGGCTTGAGCTGACACACTTCGACTGGGGCGCGGACAAGTTTTTGAGCGAAGGCGTGACCTTACCAGAAGGCGCGCTTGAGCATCTCTCAAGAGACTTCAACGCCATCCTCGCGGGCGCGTTCGGCGACCCGCGCGTCCCCTCCAACAAGCACGCCGAAGATATTCTGCTGGGGATGCGGCGCGGGCTCGACCTGTACATCAACCTGCGGCCCGTGCGGCTGCTGGATGAGCGCCTGACGCCGCTTCGCAACCGCAGACTGGAAGAGATTGATTTCGTAGTCTTCCGCGAGAACACGGAAGGCGCTTACTGCGGCGCGGGCGGTTTTCTCAAGAAGGGAACCATTGACGAGATTGCCACGCAGGAGGAGCTGAACACGCGTCGAGGCGTAGAGAGAATCATCACGGCCTCTTTCGAGTACGCCAAGGCTCAGGGGAGAAAGCGCGTGACTATGGCCGACAAGTCCAACGTGCAGCGCTTCGGCGGCGACCTCTGGCAGCGCGTCTTCAAGGAAGTTGCCGCTCGCTACCCCGGCATAGAAGCCAATCATCAGTACGTGGACGCTATGGCGATGTTCATGGTGCAAGACCCGGCGCAGTATGACGTCGTCGTCTCGAACAATCTGTTCGGGGACATCCTGACCGATTTGGGGGCGGCGCTTCAGGGCGGGCTCGGCCTCGCGGCATCGGGCAACATTCACCCCGGACGTGTCTCGCTTTTCGAGCCGGTGCATGGCAGCGCGCCGCCTCTGGCGGGGAAAAATGTAGCCAATCCGGTTGGAGCTATCCTGACTGCTGCGATGATGCTAGAATACCTTGGACATGCGGAGGCGGGGCGGGCCGTCGAACGTGCGGTTCGAGACGCCATCCGCGCAGGCGAGACGACGCGCGACCTCGGCGGAACGCTTTCAACTGAAGAAGCAGGCGCAAAGATTCGGCAGAGAATTTAATTCGTCATGGGTACAAAGGGAAGAGAAGCGACGCAGAGAATTCTGGCGATTATAGTCATCATCGCCATGCTGGGCGTGATGGGCATCCCGCCGTCCGTCATAATCTTCTTCACGGTCATCACCTACTTCATATACCGGGCGGTTCAACGCTCTGACCATCAGGAGACGGGGCGCGTCTTCGAGTTCTTCATCTCGGCCAACGACATCTTGCGCGACGAGGAACGGCGCTGGTACGGCTTCGAGATAATGGAGGTCATCGAGCGCGGCGAGCGTGTGCTGCATTCTATGACAGACCCGCCGCCTCTGGTCTATTACGCGCTCGGCGCTCTATACAATCACGCCGGAGACCATCAGGCCGCCGTAGAGCATCTCTCCTACGTAGTCGAGAACGATTTGGCGGACGAGCGCCATCGCCTGACGCCTTCGCCGGAGCTTTCGCGCTACGTTCACATACTTCGCAAGCTGGAGCGAGAGCCTTCGGAAGCTCCTATGACTATGGCGGCGATTCGCAGCCTTGACCGCGCTCGTCGCCAGCGAGCCGCGACTCTTCTGGCCGAAAGCAGGGAGCGGTTGGAAGCTATTCCCGCGCTCGCTCAACCGGCGCAGCCCGCGCCAAGCGCAGTCATAGAGCGCGTTTCTTCTCAACCCGAGACTCATGCAAGACGCGCCGCATCGCCCAGACGGCCCGGCGCGAACCCGCCTCCGCCCATCGCAGAAGTCCTGCGCGATGTCTACGAGGAAGAAAAGAAAACGGCCTGAAAGAGGCCAAAGGTAAAAAGCCAGAGGGCAAAAGTTAAAGATGAGAAGCCACCTCTTCTATCTCTTAACTTTTGCCTTTTCCCTTTTACCTTTTTCCTTCTTTGGATTACTTTTGCCTTGAAGGGTTCTGTAGATTCTTGGCAGACGAAACCATCATAGGCAGTTATCGCATAGAAGAGTGCATAGGGCGCGGCGGGATGGGTGTCGTCTATCGCGGCCAGCACCAGCAACTGCCGCGCACTGTGGCCATCAAATCCATTGACGCTCGCGCGCCTTCAGACCTTCGCCGCCTCCGCTCACGCTTTGAAAAAGAGGCATACATACAGTCGCAGCTAGACCATCCGGGCATAGTCAAAATCTACGATTACATAGTAGGTGAGCAGACCTACTACATTGTGATGGAGCTCGTGGAGGGGCGCTCTCTGGCGGAGCTCTGCGCGAGCGAAGAATGCCCGCTCACGGTTGACCGCGCCTTAGACATCTTCGAGCAGATTCTCGAAGCGGTCACCTACGCGCAGACCTTCACTTACAGAGACCGCGATGGCTCTCTGCATCGCGGCCTTGTGCATCGTGACCTGAAGCCAGCGAATATTCTGCTGACAACGGACGAGCGCGTTAAGGTGACGGACTTCGGCATTGTAAAGCTGGGCGGGCTGGACGTGACGGACACTTCCGGCGCAAGGTACGGCTCGCCTCAGTACGTCTCGCCCGAACAGGCAAGGGGCAAAGACGTAGACCAGCGCTCGGACATCTATTCTCTGGGCGTCATACTCTACGAGATGCTGACGGGCGACCCGCCGTTCGGGGGAAGACGCGACAAGCTGACGCGCACAGAAACCCTTCGCGCGCACGTGGAGCGCGCACCGGTCGCGCCTTCGGAAATCAACAAGGAGATTCCGGCCGAGATTGAGAAGATAATCCTGCGCGCTCTGGAAAAAGCGCCTGAGGACAGGTTCCGCTCTGCTCTCGATTTTCTGCGCGAGTTACGTCAGGCGAGGGGACGCTCGACCGATGACTTGAAGCAGCCGGAGGCCGTCCCGCCTCCCATACGCGAAAAGGTTGGCACGCAGGAACTGTATGACCCTACGACGGAGAAGAACCTGCGAAAGAGCTACAAGACGCAGCCCATCAGAGCTTCTCGCGTCTGTCCTGTCTGTGACACGGAAGTCTCTGCGGAAGAAAAAGGCTGTCCGAAGTGCGGCCACAACCTTGACGCTTCGCCAGCCACTTCAAGGCTCACTAGGCTCGATTCATGGAGAAGAATCCGTGGCATCTACATAGTGGCGATGCTGGCCATGCTTGCTCTGCTGACAGTGGGATTGCTCTATACGCGCAGCCGCCGTGCCGGTAACGAAGGGGCCGCGCCCGCGCCCCTCGCGCCGACGCCGCAGCCTACACGAGTGCCAGCGACCGACCTCTCGGAGCTTCGCCCGTCCGGCGTCAGCGTTGACTCAAGCTATAGCGGCTATGACGCGGCCCCTTTGACGGACGGCGAAACGGACATACAAAAGATTTCTCGCATGCGCTATAACCGTGGCAACTGGTCTTCGGCCGAAACGCCCGTGGAGCATTGGATAGAGCTTGGCTTTGACGCACCCGTAGAGGTCGCAGCCGTCTACGTCTACTGGGGATTCGACCGCAACCGCTTCATGCCGTCGCGCCGCGTAGAGCTGCAAACTGCGGAGGACGGTAAAGAGTGGCGCACCGTCTCAAGCATGGAGCCCGGAAATGACCACGACCGCATGGCCTTTGAGTTCGCGCCCGTGAGGACGACGCGCCTTCGCATACTTCAGCCCGCCAAGCAGGGGCCGGGGAACCGCCCCTTCGTCATGTGGGTGAGAGAAGTGAAGGTCTTTGGAATTAAGTGATAACTTATGCTGACTGCTGAAATCATAGCCATAGGGTCGGAGCTTTTGACGCCCGACCGCACGGACACCAACAGCCTCTGGCTGACGGAGAAGCTCAACTCTATAGGCATAGAGGTCAAGCTGAAGACGATTGTGGGCGACGACGATTCTCGTCTGGAAGAGGCCATCAGGGACGCGCTTCGCCGCTCCAGCATCATCATCACGACGGGCGGGCTCGGCCCCACCGAAGACGACATCACGCGCAAGATTGCCGCACGCGCCATGAATCGCCGCCTCATCTTCAACGAGAAGGTGCTTGAGGAGATACGCACGAAGTTCCGCGCCTTCGGACGCGCGATGCCGGAGATAAATTCACGGCAGGCGATGATAATTGAGGGCGCGGAAATCCTCTCGAACCCGAACGGCTCAGCGCCCGGCATGTACATAGAGCACGAGAACCGCTCGGTGGTGCTGCTGCCGGGGCCGCCGCGCGAGATGCGCCCGATGTTCGAGAACTTCGTGCAGCCTAAGCTGACGGCCAAGGCTGGCGACGTGCGAGTCGTGCGCAGAATGCTTCGCGTGGTGGGCATGGGAGAGTCTGCTGTTGACGAGCGCATAGCTCCCGTCTACACGCAGTACAAGAACCCGCAGACGACCATTCTCTTCAACCGAAGCGAGATAGAGATTCACCTGACGGCGCAGGCGAAGACGGAAGCGGAGGCCGAGCTTCTGCTGGACGGCCTCGCGGGACAGATTGAAGAGAGGCTGGGCCACTCCATCTTCGCCTTTCGCGGCGAGACTATGGAGGAAGTCGTCGGCCTTCGCCTTGCCGTCGGGGGCTTCACTCTGGCAGTCGCGGAAAGCTGCACGGGCGGCCTTATCAGCCAGAGACTGACGGAGGTTCCCGGCTCAAGCGTCTACTTCATGGAAGGCGTCGTCACCTACTCGAATGAGGCCAAGACTCGCTCTCTGGGAGTTGACGAGGAACTGATACGCCAGCACGGCGCAGTCAGCGCGGAAGTGGCGGAGGCAATGGCGGAAGGTGTACGCAGCCGCGCCGGAACCGACTTCGGGCTGGCCGTCACGGGCATAGCCGGGCCCGGCGGCGGAACCGAAGAGAAACCCGTCGGGCTGCTCTACATAGCCCTCTCGGACGACGCCCACACAGAGCATAGAAAGCTGCAACTTCCCGGCGACCGCCACCTCATACGCTGGCGAGCCTCGCAAGCCGCACTAGACCTGCTAAGACGACGGCTCATATAGAGAAGCTAAATTCTGAAGGTAAAGCTCCTAAAATCCCCGTTTCCCCTTGAAATGATACAGTCTTAGCCTCATCGCTCACGAGCGATGAGGCTAAGACTGTATCATTATCAGCTAATCACACGTGATTAGCTTCATCGCTCGCTGGCGATGAAGCTTCGAGCGCCATCTTAACGTCATCGCCCGCCATCCTAAGCCCTAGAATCATCATTTTAGACCTTAAGTTCATTATCCTAAGCTCTAAGCTCACCATGCTAAGCTCTAAACTCGTCATCCTAAAACCTAATCTCATCTTCCCAAAGCCTAAGCACGCCGTCTTATGGCCTAATCGAGTGTGATTTAACTATTTCCCCTTTTCACCTGTTCTTGTTATATTGCGCGTTCGCCCTTACAGAAGCTTTCCCCCTTGGGCGCGGAGTATCGAAGACGTGCGACCCGTGCTGATTCTTATTGCCGCATACCTGTTAGGCTCAATTCCATTCGGCTACCTGCTGGTGCGAGCGATTGCGGGCGCTGATGTGCGCGAGACGGGCTCGGGGGGGACGGGAGCTACGAATGTATCCAGACGCGCGGGCAAGCTGGCGGGCGTGGTGACGCTGGCGCTGGATGCTTTGAAGGGGGCGCTGGCGGTTATACTGGCGCGGATGCTTTTAACAGAAGATTTCGGAATCAACTGGTGGGTGGCGGCTGCGGTGGTGCTGGCTATAGCGGGGCACTGTTTCCCCGTGTGGCTGGGCTTTCGCGGCGGCAAGGGAGTGGCTACGGGCGTCGGCGCGTTTCTCGCTCTCTCGCCTCTGGCGGTAGCCATCGCAGGCGTTGTCTTCATCGCAATCGTGTTGGTTACGCGTTACGTCTCGCTCGGCTCGATTACGGCAGCCGCAGTCCTGCCGCTCTCAGTCTGGATTCTTAGCGGCTACGGAAAGCCAGCAGCCGCCGCCCAAGCGCCGCTCTTAACCGCCGCGCTCGTCGGCGCAGCCATCATCATCTTCATGCACCGCGCCAACATAGCCAGACTGTTAAGCGGCACGGAGAGCAAGTTCAAGTGAAGAACAGTTTTCAGCAAGAACAGTGCTGGCTTTTTCTGAAGACTGAAAACTGAAAACTGCTTTTATGCGCGTGGCTGTTATAGGGGCGGGGAGTTGGGGGACGGCGCTCGGAATCGTGGCGGCGCGCGTGGGCCATCGTGTGAGGCTCTGGTCGCGTGACACTTCGGCGGTCGAAGCCATGAAGCGCGAGCGCGTCAACGCTAAATATCTGCCCGAGTATGTTCTGCCCGAAGCGTTGGAGCCGACTTCGGATTTTGGCGAGGCTCTGGACGGCGCGGAGATGGTTCTGCTCGTCATCCCTTCGCACGTAATGCGAGAGGCGTTGGCCCACATGCTGCCGCGACTCCGGGAGCGAATGATATTTGTCAGTGCCACCAAGGGAATAGAGACGGAGACGGGCAAGCGCATCTCCGAAGTACTGCGAGAGAGCTTGGCGAAGAGGTTCGAGCCTCGCTTTGTCTGTCTGTCCGGGCCTTCGTTCGCTAAAGAAGTGGCGGAAGGACAGCCTACGGCAGTGGTCGCCGCAGGCAGCAATCTGGAAGATGCGGCCATAGTGCAGAAAGCCCTGAGCTTTCAGAACCTGCGCATCTACACAAACACGGATGTCGTGGGCACGGAGCTTGGCGGCGCTGTCAAGAACGTGATGGCCGTCGCGGCAGGAATGGTGGCCGGGCTCGGCTTCGGCTCGAACAGCGTGGCTGCTCTCATTACGCGCGGCCTCGCGGAGATGTCGCGCCTTGCGCTCGCTCAGGGAGCGCGCATGGAAACTCTTATGGGACTGGCGGGTCTTGGCGACCTTGTCCTGACCTCTACCGGCAGCCTGTCGCGTAATCGTTACGTCGGGCAGGAGATTGGACGCGGGCGCACGCTCGAAGAGATACTCGGCGGCATGAGCGAAGTGGCCGAAGGCGTGAAGACGACTCTGGCCGTGCATCGCCTTGCCGCGCGTCTCAAAGTAGAGATGCCAATTACAGAGGAAGTTCACGCTGTGCTCTATGAAGGGAAGAGCGCGCGCGAGGCTGCGGAGGCGCTGATGACCAGACCGCTTCGCGGCGAGTTTGAAAGATAAGCCTTTATGTCTAAAGAAGAGAAAGTGCTGGTGTCGAATCGCCACGCATATCACGAGTATCACATCTCGGATAAGTACGAGGCGGGCGTGGCCCTGACAGGCACGGAAGTCAAGAGCGTCATGGACGGGCGCGTCCAGCTAAAGGATGCTTACGTGGCCGTGCGCGAGGGCGAGGCGTGGTTGTTTAATGCACACATTTCGCCTTATTCTCATGGCAACAGAGCGAATCACGACCCACTGAGGACGCGCAAGCTGCTACTTCACAGGCGAGAGATTGACAAGCTGGAAGACGCTTCGGCCACACAGGGAATGACGCTTCAGCCCACGCGCATCTATCTGCGAAACGGTCGCATCAAGATAGAGGTCGGCGTGGCGCGGGGCAAAAAGTTGTATGATAAACGCGAGACGGAGATGCGCCGCACTGTGGAGCGAGAGACGCGCCAGCAGTTGAAGGAACGCGAAGGGCGTAAGTAAGAGGCCAAAATTTTTGCTACGGGAGAGATTGTAATGGAGATATTGGGTAGCGCTGGAAATTATCTTGAAGAGGACGTGCAGGCACTGGCCGTCGCTGTCTTCAAGGACGAGAAGGCGGACGATGGATTTTTAAAAGAGCTTGATGAAGCGACGGGTGGAATCATACGCTCCGTGATTGAATCGGAAGAGTTGAAGGGAAAAGAGGGCGAAACGGCCTATCTGCATCTGGGCGGCGGAGGCTCAATCAAAGCAAGACGACTTCTGCTGCTGGGCGCGGGCGAGCGCTCGGAGTTCAAGACGCCGCAGATTTCACAGCTCGCGGGAACTGCCGCTCGCAGCCTCCGCGCCAAAAATATCAAGTCCATAGGGCTCGTCCCGCGAGTCGAGGGAGACGCCGAAAAGATTGCGGCAGCCGCAGCCGAAGGCGCTGCCATAGCTCTCTTCGACCCGGACAAATACCGCACCGTAGACAAAGAGGAACGCACCGTTGACCGCTTCGTAGTCATTATCCCCGGCGCTGAAGCGGACGCCATAACTCGCGGCGCAGAGCGCGGGCGCATCATTGGCGAATCGGTCAACTTCACAAGGGACATGGCTAACGAGCCGGGCGGCTACATGACTCCGACCGACATGGCCGAGCGTGCGCGAGAAGTAGCTGGCGAGTTTGGCCTGAGCCTAGACGTGCTGGACGAAGCCCGCATGGAGCAGGAAGGCATGGGCGCGCTCCTTTCCGTCTCTGCCGGTTCCGAGCAGCCCGCCAAGCTGATTATCCTGAAATACACTCCGCGCGAGGCTGCAACCACGGGCGGCGAGCAGGACAAGGAGCTTCTGGCCTTCGTAGGCAAGGGCGTCACCTTCGATTCCGGCGGCATCTCCATCAAGCCCGGCGAGAACATGGAGTTGATGAAGTACGACATGACCGGCGGCGCGACCGTCATTGGAGCCATGCGCGCCATAGCCCAGCTTAAGCCTCCCATCCCTGTGCTGGGAGTGGTGCCAGCCACCGAGAATCTCCCCTCCGGCAAAGCCACAAAGCCCGGCGACGTGGTGCGCGCCATGAACGGCAAGACCATAGAGATTATCAACACGGACGCCGAAGGCCGCCTGATTCTGGCGGACGCCATGGCCTACGCGAAAAAGCTGGGAGCCACCCGCATAGTGGACATGGCAACCCTGACCGGAGCCGTCTCCATAGCGCTCGGTGATGTCAACACTGCTATCTTAGGCACAGACCAGGAGCTGATAGACGAAGTGATAGAGGCCGGGCGAGAAGTCGGTGAGCGTTTCTGGCAGCTTCCGCTCGACAAAGAGTACTCAAAACAGATTAAGTCGGACATCGCGGACATCAAGAACACTGGCGGGCGCAAGGCAGGCACGATAACTGCCGCCGCTTTCCTCAAAGAGTTCGCGGAAGGCGTCTCGTGGGCGCATCTGGACATTGCCGGGACGGCTTGGGGCGACGACGCCAAGCCCTACCGCTCAAAGGGGCCTACGGGCATAGCCGTCCGCACGCTCCTGAACATAGTCGAGCGAGCCTCCCGCCGCAACGGCTCCGACTGAGAAGAGTTCAGGCCAAAAGCAGAAGGGGTTTCGGAGAAGGCAATGAGTACGCATACGATTCACGTACTCATTGCCTCTGCCATTTGGGATTAAGGGTGACGGAACCTCTCTTAATCATCCGAAAAAATGGAAATATGGATTTCTTTGGGGAAAGTGTCTGAATTTGTAGACACAGAGTGTAGCCTATAGTGAACACCTTGCGGGCTGTATGATGCAATTAATTAAGCTTTTTCCGGGTTTTTAAGTCGTGATGAAGGTTGGCATAATCATTGCTTTGCGTTAAGCCAACCAAGGGAGGCGACTGTCTGTTTTAATAGTCCTCGCCCCACTCGGAGGTTTCTCCGGGTCACCGCCGTCGTCACCCTTGGCTCCCTCACCGGGGCCTTTGCACCCCACGACACCTACGCAACTTTCCTTCGGCAGATTACTTCAAACCTATCCCGACCGTGATTTCCAAGCGAGACGAAACAGCGCAGAACGTGCTATATTACCTCCCGGTTAAGACGGTGGGCCTCTCCCTGCCTGACCATGCAAGGGGACTTGCGACACGCGCTCTACCGCTTCTGGCCAGAGTAAATGAGAGAAAAGCGCGGTGGTTGATTACTACAAACTTCTTGGAGTCACACGCACGGCGACGGCTGCCGAGATTAAGTCCGCCTATCGCAGGCTGGCGCGCAAACGCCACCCGGACTTAAACGGCGGCTCCACTCAGGCTGCGCGTGATTTCGCCATGCTCGCGCTGGCTTACCGCACCTTGAGCGACCCGCAGGAACGCGCCTATTACGACGCGCAGCAGATGCGCATACGAAACGGCGTAAGCCATTCAAGCTCTTCCGTGCTAAATTCCGACAACCCGCACGCGCGCCGCATGCGACGAGTCGTGGCTGCCCAGCGCCGTCTGGACAAGGTCGTTGATACCTGGATTGAAGAGGGGAGACGCGAAACCTTTGCTCTTCAACAGGCAGTCTTCCCGACCGTGACTCTCTTTCTCTCCACCTTCTTCGTCATCATGCTCAAGCCGAAATTCTGGGAAGGATTCGGATGGGCTGGCCGTGGCATTCTGATTACGCTCTTTCTGATAGGCGTCTGGCATCTGACCTCGCGCCTGCGCACCTCTCTTGAGCGCTATACTTATCGCCCGAAATCCATCCACACCTCGCTGATGGAAGATGACGAGAAGCCCGACAAGCCTTTTTCGCGGCTCACGGCTTACGCGTTTCTTATCATAGCCTTCTTAGCCAGCCTTGTTGCGGGCTACTTCATGGGCGAGCAAATGCACTACGTCATACTGGACAACATGCCTTTCTTCTTCAGCCATGATGTCAAGCCGCACCTTCTCTTCTATCCGCCTATAGCTGTGCTTATAGTGGACACTATGCACTCTGTGGCATCCAAGATTGACTGACGCGGGATGAGCAGAAAGCCAAAGCTCATCGGAGTCATCTCGGACACCCACGGCATGCTGGACGAAAAAGTCCTTGAGCTGTTTCGCGGCGTCAGCTCCATCATTCACGCCGGAGACATAGGCAAAGAGGATTTAATCTGGCAGCTAGAGGCGGTTGCGCCCGTCATTGCCGTGCGCGGCAACAACGATTCCGACGCGATGTGTTTCCCCAACGAGAGGATGGCGCTGATAGAAGGCCGCACCTTCTACGTGCGCCACATCTTCGCCGTCGTAGAGAAGATGACGCAGGCGCAGCAGCGCATCATAGAGCGTCACATGCCCGACGCAGTCATCTTCGGCCACAGCCACAAGGCATACGCCGGGACATGGCGCGGCACACTGCTTTTTAATCCCGGAAGCGCAGGGCCGAAACGCTTCAGCCTCCCGCGCTCAATAGGGATTCTGGAAGTCACCGAAGACAGCATCACACCACGCATCATCGAAATCTAAGTCCGGAAGAGTCTAGAGAGTCCTGAGAGTCCGTAGAGTCTATAGAGAAGAACGCTTCTTGACTCTCTAGACTCTCCAGACTCTCAGGACTCTCTAGACAGTTTTTGGCGTCTCGTGTATATTGCCTCTGATTCAGCCCCCTTAAAGCTTAAGTTCATGATGGGTCGCCGCGCTTCCTGCGGCCGGCCGCGAAACTTAAAATCTAGTAGAGACTGTAGAACCGAGACACGCTGTTGAAAGAGAAAAAAGCGTGTTCCTTCGCGGGGAACATCCGAGCCTGGCGGCCTCCCGAACGCCCGAGCGCACCACTCTTTAGCTTAAGAGTCGGCTGAAGGCGCTTCTCAGTATGCCGTCCGGGGCTCTTCGGAAAGGAGCTTGTGAGATGGCCAAGCGCGCAACCGAACGCCAACTGCTCGCCTTGAAACTTGACGCTCTCAACGACGCCGAAGTGAGAGAGGTTCTGGATTACATTTCAATCATGGAAACAATGCGCCGCGCCACTGTGACGGACGGGGTCTGGGAAGACGACCTGATAACGTCGCTCGCGGACGCGCACGAGAATCAGAGAGCCAGACAGGCTTACGAGTGGGAAGCCGTGCGCCGTCGCGCAGAGCGTCGCGCAGCATCCAACTGGACGCGCCTTTAACTGAATGAATCGTTACGAAAGCGCTCTTGCTTCTTTTTCGAGATTCGCGGCGCGCACGCTTACTTTTGAGGCGTGCGCGGCTGCGCTCATCTTATTGACGCTGTTTTTAGCCCCCGCAGCTTTAGCTCAAACCTCTTCATCATCGCTTAATCCGACACAGCTTGAGATTGAGAAAGAGCGCCGCCGTCTATCTTCTTCCGATATGGAGGAGAGACGGGATGCGGTCATGCGGCTTGGCTGGATGGCTCGGCCGGATGCTTCGCGCGCCGCAGCGCAGGCCCTTCAGGACGGCTCGCCTATGGTGCGTGCGACGGCAGCACGCGCTCTGCTTTCCATGCCGCCGGACGAAGCGGCTAGTGCGCTGACACCTCTGCTTCAGGATAAAGATGAGTTTGTTCGTCAGGAGACGGCCTATGCGCTGGGCGAGACGCGCAGCCGCTTGGCCGTGCAGCCTCTGGTCGCAGCGCTCGAGCGCGACAAAAGGGAGAGCGTGCGCGGTGCGGCAGCCGTCGCTCTAGGCAAGATAGGCGACGAGTCAGCCGTCATTCCCCTCGCGGGAAGACTCTCGGTGCGCATTCGCGCTTCCGGGCTGTTTAGCCGTATCACTCGCGGTCGAAGTGCAGAGAATGAGTTTGTGAGGCGTGCCGCCGCGCGCTCACTCGGGCAGATTGGGAGCCGCGCAGCCGTGCCCGCTCTTATAGAAACTCTCTCAGACATGCGGGCGGAAGATGATGTCAGGCGAGAAGCAGCCCGCTCGCTCGGTATCATAGGCGATGCGGCGGCCGTGCCAGCCCTGCGTACAGCGCTCGCCGCGAACGACCCCTATCTCTCCAGAATCGCTTATGAGTCTCTACTAAAAATCGCCCCGGCTGAAGCAACTCGTCCCCTGTAAACAGTAGTCTGAAAAAAAGAGCGCCGGAGGTTTGAAGCCATCCGGCGCTCTTTAGATTTTTATTCTCAGGCGAGAATCAGCTTTCGGTCTTTTCGCCGCGTCCCTGGCTCTTGCGGGCCACTTTGGTCTGCGGGATTGGCATCCCGACGCCGCCCGATTTCTTCTCTACCTCTTCCGGCTCCTCTTCCACGTCCGACGGCTCCTGAATCAGCGCTCCGCCAGAACGCTTTGAGAAGACGAGCCTGCCCGTGTCCTCGTTCAAGTCCACGTTGACTAAATCGCCCAGTCCGACCTGCTCCGTGGCTACCAGATTGGATAGCGGGTAGACGAGGAATCGCTCAATAGCACGCTTCAGGTGGCGAGCGCCGTATTTCAAATCAATGCCTTCACGAAGCAGCATGTCCTTGGCGGAGTCCGTGCATCTGAAGACGAACTTCGTGCCAGCCGAAGCCATAATGCGATCCTGCACGGACTGCAACTCAAGGTCAAGAATCTGCCTCAAGTGATGCTCCTTCAAAGAGCGGAAGACCACGACCTTGTCTATGCGGTTCATGAACTCGGGGCTGAATTTACGCCTCGCCGCTTCAAGAGCCGTGCGATAAATCTTCTGGTCAATCTCAGTATCGTTGGGATTCTTCGCGCCCTTGCCGGGAGCGAAGCCGATGCCGCCGGAAATCATCTCGCTCATCTCGCGCGCGCCAAGGTTGGAGGTCATGATGACCATCGTCTTGGAGAAATCCACTCGGCGGTTGTCGCCCAGCGTCAGCGTCGCTTTATCAAGGATGCCCAGCAGCAGTTGCCACAGAGAGTCCGAAGCCTTCTCTATCTCGTCAAAGAGTACCAGCGAGAGCTTCGTATCGTCCGTGTGATAGCGGTCAAGGTTCTCCTGCGTGAGCATTGGGCTCGTCTCGCGGTGCCCAAGGTAGCCCGGAGGCGAGCCAATGAGCTTGGCTATCTCGTGCGAGTGCTGAAACTCCGCGCAGTCTATTTTGATGACGGCATTCGGGTCACCGAAGAGAACTTCTGCGGCAGCCTCTATGACGCGAGTTTTGCCTGACCCCGTAGGCCCTAAAAAGAGCATAGTGCCGATGGGCCGGTTAAGCGGATTCATGCCAGCCAGAAATATCTGGTACAGGCCCGACATGCGGCGAACCGCTCGCTCCTGGCCAACGATGCGTGCGGCCAGTTTCTCCTCGAACTCCTGAGCGCGAGGGCTTTTTTGATCTGGATCAAGGAAGACCGTTTCCATTTTCTCTTTCCGTTTTTCCACCTGTGCAATCATTAACGCAGTCCTCCTTTACATGAACGAGCAGTGGCATCATTGCCGTCTGCTATAGGCTTAAACGTTGGCTGTGGTAACCCGGTTACATCAGCCTTACGCTTCATTAGTCGAAGAGCAGGATGCTCGTCTTATACCTTCCGAAAGCTACCGGCGACTTGCCGTCCCCAGAGCCCACATTAGCCTTCATGCAAAGAACGAACCGTACATTTAATAGATGCTTCGCAAGGGGAGCGCGTTTACCTCTGGGCTCACTTCTTCCCCTGCCTTCATAGAACTGACAAACGCTATATATACGACATCGCCCGAAATGTCACCACAAAATATTCTAGAAGCGAGAGACGGGAAATATTTTTTTGCCGCCTTGTGTAACTGCTGTGGTGACAAATAGCGTCAGAAAAATACTGACAAATAATGTTCTATAGGGCCGGGCCAGCAAAATATTGCGCCCGCTTTTTATACCTAATCGTCTGCCCGTATGCCAAAAGGGAGCTTGTAAAAGCTCAGATAAGGTTGGATAAAAAAAGGCGCGCTTGCCAATCGTAAGCGCGCCTTTTCCCAGCCTGTTGGATAAGATTTCTGTGCTGCTTAGTCGTAGTACTCAAGCCCAAGGTGCGTGATGAGGTCTTCGCCTCTGAGATAACGCAACGTGTTCTTGAGCTTCATCAACTGAATAAAGAGGTCGTGCTCGGGGTAGAGCCCGGGCGCTGTCTGCGGCGATTTGAAGTAGAAGGAGAGCCATTCCTGAACGCCCTTCATGCCCGTGCGCTGAGCCAAGTCCAGAAAGAGCGCAAGGTCTAGCACAATCGGCGCGGCGAGTATCGAGTCGCGGCAGAGGAAGTCAATCTTTATCTGCATCGGATAGCCGAGCCAGCCGAAGATGTCTATGTTATCCCAGCCCTCTTTGTTGTCGCCGCGCGGCGGATAGTAGTTGATGCGGACAACGTGCGAGAAGTCTTTGTAAAGCTCCGGGTAAACGTCCGGCTGAAGGATGTATTCCAGCACGGAGAGCTTGGACTCCTCCTTCGTCTTGAACGATTCGGGGTCGTCCAGAACTTCTCCGTCGCGGTTGCCGAGGATGTTTGTTGAGTACCAGCCGTGAAGTCCCAGCAGCCGGGCTTTCAGCCCCGGCGCGAGGATGGTCTTCATCAGGGTCTGCCCGGTCTTAAAATCTTTGCCGCAGATGGGCATGTTCATCTGGTCAGCAAGCTGCATCATGGCAGGGACGTCTACGGTCAGGTTGGGCGCTCCGTTGGCGAAGGGCACGCCCGATTTCAGAGCGGCGTAGGCGTATATCATGGAAGGCGCGATTGACTTGTGATTATCGCGCATGGCCTGCTCGAAGGTTTGCAGGTTCTTGTGAACGGCGTGCGGCTTGAGAAAGATTTCCGTGGAAGCGGCCCATATCATGACAAGGCGCGAGCATTTGTTGCGTCGCTTGAAGTCCGCAATCTCTTCTATGAGCTGCTCGGCCATCTCCAGCTTGTTCGCGCCCTCTTTGACGTTCGTGCCGTTCAGGCGCTTGACATAGTTCTGGTCGAAGACGGCGCGCATAGGCTTTATCTTCTGCAAAGGAGTCTTAATCTGCGCGAGCAGGTCTTTCTCCAGAACGCCTGCGTGCATGGCCGCCTCATAGGCTGAATCGGGAAAGATGTCCCAAGCGCCGAAGACCAAGTCCTTCAAGTCCGCGAGCGGAACCATGTCCTTGATGAGAGGGACGCGATTCTCCGTGCGCTTGCCGAGGCGTATCGTGCCCATCTGCGTGAGACTTCCAATCGGCTCAGCGATGCCTTTCTTGATGGCCTCGACGCCCGCGATGAAAGTGGTGCTGACAGCTCCCAGCCCTACGAGCAGGACTCCCAGCTTCCCCTTTGCGGGCGCAATCTCGGCACCCTTTTCTATAGCCACAGTTTGTTGCTCCTCCAAAGATTGAATCTGATTCATGATACTACGTACGCTCCGGCGGTTCTCGGCAAATCTTGCCCTAAATCGTCGCTCGCTTGCTCATCTACAGGTTTTCCGGAGGAAGCCGGATGAAAAAGAACCTGGCCCCCGCTGCGGAGGCCAGGTTTCGAGGGAGGGTTGAGTTTATTTGACCGAGACATCATCCACGCGGAATGAGGTCGGCAGGCTAATGTCGTTGGTGCCTCGGAACTGAATCCGTACCGTCTGTCCGGCCCAACTGCTCAGATTGTATGGCCCACGCAGCACGTAGACTCCGGCGGTGCCACTGTTCTGGTTGCTGAACGTCGCCAGTGTCCCCAGCAGAGTGCCCGATGTGTTGCGAACTTCTATGAAGAGACGGTCATAAATGGCTGAGCCAGCCGCCTCGTTGGTGGTGATATTCAACCAGAAGTTGAGGCTGGCTCCGCCGCTCGGAATCGTGACCGTCTGGTAGAGCGTGCCGCTTGTGCTGTCAACCCCGTTGATAATCATGTAGGCCACTCCGCTATGCGGGTAAGCGCCCGTGCTACGCGTGACCTGTCCACTGATTGTCCATGGCGACGTGCCTGACTCGAAGCCACTGTTCAAAATCAACTCCGTGCCGCCGCTTGTCCCCGCCTGAGTCACCGTGAAGGTCTGTCCGGCGATGGTCATCGTTCCAGAGCGTGAAGTCGTGCCTCCGTTGCTGGCGACGGAGTAAGAGACTGTGCCGTTGCCGGAACCGCTCGCGCCGCCCGTAATAGTGATGAACGTGGCGTTGCTGACAGCCGTCCAGTTGCAGCCAGCGCCCGCAGTGACCGTGACGCTGCCACTGCCTCCGGCAGCCGCGAAGCTGGCGGAGGTCGGACTGATAGAATAGGTGCAAGTGCCGCCGCAGTCAGACGGTAAGTCAGTGGCCGCGACGTGCGTAGTCCCATCGTTACCGACCGCCGATACTCCCATCCCGTGACGCGCGAAGACAGTCCAGATGGTGCAACGGTTGGCTCCGCCGTTCAGGTTCTGATCGGCTTGCAGGATGCCGTCGCGCGCGTTGAGGAAAGAGGGCCGGGTCGGCGTGAACTTCATTCCGTTCAAGACCAGACGGTCAGTGGTTGCCGCGCCTAGCTGCGCGCGCAAGTCCCAAAGGGTCGCGGCCCACACCTCGCCGTCATTGTGAACTGCAAAACCTTGATTGCCGACATCGGCATAGGAGTCGTGTATCGTGTTGGCCGGAATGGTGTAAGCTGCGCGGCGAATGCCAGCCGTCGTGTTGCCCGTGGCGTACTCCCCCACCAGCCCGTCGCCGTTGATGGTGATAGCCCAGTAGTCAGACCATCCTTCGCCCATCGCTCCACTTTGCGTGCCTTGAAGGGCTGTGCTGCCGTTGCCAATCAAGCGGTTGGAGATGCCGTGCCCGTACTCGTGGAACACCACGTCGCCGTCTACGGAGCTGTCTCGGTCAGGGTTGGGAGAAGTGAAAAGGTATTGCTGCATGCGCGGGCGCTGGCCGTCGGGCGGGGTCGCAAAGTTCGCGTTGTTCGTCCCGGAGCCGTCCTGCGCCTCGGCCCTCACAGAGTCAGCGCCGAGGCCGCCGCGCCCGTAGTTGTTCGTCTGGAAGTTGAGCGCCGACTCCGTAAAGCCCAGATTGTAGGAGAAGTCGTGCATGATGTTGTTGTAGTAAAAAAGATTTGTGACGACCGCCGCCTGCTGCGTGCGCGGGTCAACGGTAGTCGAGAACGGGAAGGTGAAATTCTGGTCTGCTGCAAAGGCGTGGCCGTTTGACAGCCCCGTAGTGTTGTTGGCATCGGGCGCGTTGTCCGCATTTGTGTCCAGATAAGCCTCTACGTTGTTGCCCGTGGTCACAGTCGAAGTGCCCATCCAGCCTGCTGTTGTGTTGATTGTCGTGTCGCCTACAAAAGAGACAAGCTGGCGTGCGCCCTTGTCCGGAGCCTCCGTGTAAACTGTGCCCTGCGCCTCAAACACGTAGAGGTTATGACGCAGCAGCAGTTCGCCGCTATGCGCGTCAACGAGCATTTCGTACCACTCGTTAGGGCCAACTTCAGCATAGACGTGCCATGCGAGGTGCGCTTTGTCGCCCACGCGCACAACGTTTAGTTCTGAAAGAACCTCCTCGTAATTCAGGTCTAGCGGGTTAGCGAATCTGGAAAATTCGCTCTGGGAAGAGCGCGCGTGAGTCTCTACGAACGAAGGGGCAACGTCCCTTCCTGCATGCTCAAAGGCGCGTGCGATGCCCTGCTGTTCATCCAGAGTAGGTCTGAGCCTTACCTTCTGGCCGTTGACGAGGAAACCTTCACGAACGTTAGTGACCTCGCCCTGATTATTAACCACCACCTTGACGTTTCCTTCAAAAACTCTTATCCCCGCGACGGTCTGAGAATAATCGAGAAAGGAAGTGCCCCGGTCGTTGTCTTCCTTTTCAAGCTTGAGGTCATCAACTCCGGTTTGCGTCAGGGCGAACAGTTGCGCTTTCTCCCTCAGGAAACGGCGCGCGATATTGTCGGGAGCGTCCGATTGCGGCTCGGAAAGCGCCGCTCCGTCAATGAAAAGATTTTTCATCGCCCCCGCTTCGTTCATCTGTGCGCGCAGGTTTCGCGCATGTTCGGGGCGTAAGCCGGAGCGGAAATTTTCAACAGCCGAGGCGCGGGCCTGGCGCGCAGCGACTCCGCTCTGCGCCGCGCGCTGCGTGTCGGCAGTCGAATTGAGGTCAACGTCCGTGAACTCTCCTTTTCCTACAAGACGAATATCATAATTGGGAAGCCCCGCACGTTGAGACGGTGCGGAATTGGTGGAAGCTGCTTTCGGCTGAGGCGCTCGCGCTGCATCAGAGTTGGTGATGGGAAACATGGTAGCGGCTGCCAAAGCAACCCCTAATAAACCTACGATTAATCTCTTAGACATTATTTTTCTCCGTGAGTTGTAGGTTGAGCCATGGCAAAGCTGCGCTCGGCATATTCCGGTAGGCAGGCGTCGTTTAATAGATTAAAGGACGCTTGTGACTCTTAAGCCGACTGCGGATTGCTCTGGCATTAATTGGTTATGCGACGGACAGTTGCGCCGCACGTCTGCGCCCGGCCTTCGGACGCGCTCGGGCCATAGGCACAAGCGCGACTACGCAATACTTCCGCTTCATGTCCAGACACGGATTGACAGAATTCTTCAATCGTCTGTCTGGACTGGGCATAACTATTACTTATGAGGTGGCTGGGACAAATAGCAAAGGCTCAACGCCCTTGCTCAACGCTAACCAAGAGGGCGATAGAGTAGCAGACTCGGCGGCAGTTGTTAAGCCGTGATGAGCGCGCTGACGACGTGGGGAATCATCGCGGGCGTCGGTGAAAAGAGTTAATTCGCTCTGACTAAGCTTGCGCGAAAGGCGCGCGGCGTGAGCCCCGTAGCCTGTCGAAACGCTTTGGAAAAATGGCTGGGACTGCTGTAGCCGACGCGTGCGCTCAGCTCTGAAATCGAAAGGTCTGTCTCGGCCAATAGCTGCTGCGCTTGCTGCACGCGCAGGCTCGCCAGATAAGCGTGCGGCGATGCGCCCGTAAGCTTCTTGAATAGGCGCGCAAAGTGAAAGGGCGAAAGATAGGCCGCCGATGCAAGCTCTTCGACAGACAAGTCTCTGTCCATGTGAGCGTGCATCATCTCCACGGCGCGACGTATGCGGCGGTCTACCAGCCCGACGCGTGAAAGCTCAAGCTCGTCCGAGCGCCGCACGTTCGCGTGATGACGCAGCAGATGAACGAGCGCCTGCTCTACCTGAGCCGTGATGACGACATCCTGACCGGCCTCTTCTTCCATCAGCTCGCCCGTCAAATCTCGCGCAAGCTGAGCAAGCCGCTCGTCTCCTTCAATCCTTTCCGCGCTGAACACGACGGTCGCGCCCGAGAGCGTGAGGCGCAATCTTACGGCGAGGTCTAGCACGAAAGCGGGCGTCAGCGTGAGCATCAAAACCGCAGCCTCTTCGCGGCTCGCGGCCGAGAACGTGACGCCCGGATTAATCAGCAGTGCGCTGGCGCGGCCCGCCTCTGTCTCTTGGCCCGCGACGCTTCCCATCAGGCGACCCTCAAGCGGAAAAATCACGGCGTAGTCCGAACGCGCCTCGCTCGTCAGGCGCAGGCGTCGTGCGCGCCTGTAATAAACAGCGAACTGCGAGCGCAGAAAGACCCTATCCATTGACTTTCATGATTGCAGGGTTGTTGGTGATGATGGCGTGTATGCCCTGTCGGCTTGCGCGGCTGAGCCATGCAGGGTTGTCAACCGTCCAGACCACCGTTCTCAAGCCGCGCCTAGCGGCCTCCTCGACTACGCTGCGCCGTGCGAGCAGGTGATGTAAGGCAAGCTCGTCCGCCCCGCACCCGGCAGCGAGTCGCATCATGCGGCGCGTGGAAGGCGGCGGCACGAGCTTCGGCTCAAAGAGCGCGGCCGTGCGAATCTCAGGAGCAAGGCGCTTCATCTCCGCGATTGCTTCGAGCGTAAAACTCTCCACGACGACGCGCTCAATCATCTCATGCTCGCGTATGAGCTTTGCTACTTCTGCTGCAATCGCGTGGGCCTCTGCCACGACGCATTTCATCTCCACGTAAAGCAGAGCGCCTTTGCGCTGGAAAAGCTCAAAGACTTCAGCGAGAGTCGGGATTGTGGCGTGGCTGTATTCTTCGCGCGCGAGGGCGGGGAAGCGGCGGTTGAACCACGTCCCGGCACACACTCTGCTCAACGCTTTTGATGAAAAAGAAGCTACTGCGCCGTCTCTGAGCGCGGTGCGGCGAAGGTCAGGGTCGTGTATGACGACGGGCACGCGGTCTTGTGCGAGTCTTACGTCGAACTCTATGCCGTCAGCGCCGTCCGCCATCGCGCGCTTAAAAGAGATGATGGTGTTCTCAGGCGCGACCGAGGCGGCCCCCCTGTGGCCTATGACGAGCGGGCGGCGCATGCCAGTCGCTTTATCCTCAAGGGGCTTCATGACCTGTACACGCGGTAATCAATCTCTGCGAAGATGTTGTCGCGCCACTCCATCTCCTTCAGCCGCTCTTCGTCAATCGCGCCCTCCTCAATCTCCCTGACGATGGCGTCGAAGCGGCGTATGTGCGAGCGGAAGCGCTTGGTGGCGTACTCTACGGTCGTGCCCTGATAGATTTGAAAGGCCCAGTCGCTCGATTGAGCCAGCAGAAGCTCTCGCGCCGCCTGATTGAGCGCTCGCTTCAATATACCCTCGGCAGACGCGTAGCGATTGGCAAGCTCTGTCATGCGCGTTTCGGCTGCGTGCTGGTGCGGGTACATCCAAGAGTTCAGCTCGTTCAACCAGACCTTGTAGTAGCCTTCCTCGCCCCAGCTTGATGCGGAAGGCTGCTGCGTCTGGATGGGAATGCCGGAATCCAGCACGTCACCCGGCGTGACGGCTTCTATGTCGTCCGTGTCCCAGTGCAGCTTGCGAAAGAGGAAGTCTATGAACTGCGGCCCCTCGAACCACCAGTGGCCGTAAAGCTCCGCGTCATACGGAGAGCAGACGATAGGAGGACGCCCGTCGAATGTCTCAATCAGGTGGCGTGCCTGCTTGATGCGTTCGTTGATGAAGTGGCTGGCGTGCTCGGCTGCGCGGTGGCGCGCGGCCTCCGGGTTGTAGGGCTGCTTGTCCTGCTGCGCCACGTCGCGGCCTGTGATGCGGTGATACTTTAAGCCAAGGTGACGGCGCTCGCCTCCCGCGTGCAGGTGCGGGAGCAGGTAATCGAGCGGCGCGTCCCAGCCTAGGTCGCGGTAAAACTCCCTGTAGTCGGGGTGGCCCGGATAGCCGACCATAGAACTCCATACCTGCTGGCTCGTCTCAAGGTCGCGCGCGAAGACGGCTACGCCGTTCGGACAGCGCACGGGAGCGTAGACGCCGTAGCGCGGGCGCGGCTCGCCGTAGAGAATGCCGTGAGTGTCGGAGATGAAATACTCTATGCCCGCGTCTTTCAGTAGAGCTTCCACGCCGGGCTCGTAGGCGCATTCGGCCAGCCAAATGCCGCGCGGGCTGCGACCGAAATGCTTGCGATAGTTCTGAACCGCCACGTCAATCTGCGCGCGGCGGGCCTCGTGCGTGGAGATAAGCGGCATGAATCCGTGCGTGGCGCAGCACGTCATGATTTCAAGCACGCCCTCTTCCTGTAGCTCCCGGAAGGCGTGAACGAGGTTGCGATGGTAGCGGGTCGTCCAGAGCTTATAGGCCGCGCTCAGGTTCTCGAAATACATGCGTGCGACCGGCTGAAACTCCGGCGCGTCGCGGCGCGTGCGCTCAATCTCTTTCTCCGAGAGCGTGACGAGGTTCTCAAGGTGGCGCGTGTAGCGCTCCTGTAAGAGCGGGTCTGAGAGCATCTCGCAAAGCGGCGGCGAGACGTTCATGGCGAGGCGTGGCCCCGCGCCCATCTCGTGCAGGTTCTGGAAGACGAAGATGAGCGGCAGGTAAACTTCCGTTATAGCCTCGTACAGCCAGTCTTCCTCTAGGAATTCCGGATGCTCGGGGTGGCGCACAAACGGCAGGTGCGCGTGCAGGACAAGACTTAAATAACCTATAGGCACGAGAAAAAGTATGAATGCAAAATTAAGAAGATTGATTCACCTCTTCATTGAATCAATGAAGAGGTGAATCAACTCTTTTGTCATTCCGCCCTGCCTTTCGTCATGCTGGGCATCCAGAGATGGAAGGGGCGCGAGGGAAGATTGACTTCGCTTGCGCCTACGATGACGCGCGCCGCACGCCTGCGAGCAGCTTCCGGCGGAGCCTCAAAGGGCGAGCGTGTCATCTCTATGCCGAGCGTTGAATGTAGAACCTCTGTTATACGTGCCGGGTCTAGCCGCGCCTCGTCAGTGCTGAAACGGTCGAACCAACTGGCCAGATTCTGCGAGAGCATTGGGCGCAGGTTTCCCCAAGGCATTCCGAAAGCAAGCGCCGTCAGTACGCCGCGCAACTCCGCCATCTCCTCTTCGCTCATGGGCGGCAGGCTCACGGGCGCAAGCTTCCTTGTGATGGTGCGCGTGGCCGCGTTGTTAGTCACCTCGTCGGCAGCTTCCAGCGCGACCTCAAGCGCATCGCTCACGTAGCCCGCATCGTCCAGCACACGCGAGAACTGCTCGGCCGTAACCTGCCACTGCGACTCCGGCTCCGTGTGCAGCGAGACGCTGGCGCGCGGCGTGCGACGGTTGTTCGACTTGAGCAGGCGAATGAAGGGACGACCGGGCGAGTAGAGCCCTACCTCTGCGCTGTAGTCGTGGTCTGGATGAACGTCGAACCACTGAGAGCGAGTCTTGGAGGCTTCGTGCAAGCTGCTTTCTTCCGTATCAAGGTCTGTCAGCCGGACGGCGACCCTGTAGCCGTCCGACCCGCCGAAGACGCGGCGCAGAGGCTCGAAGGGGTCTCGCGCCAGCTCCCAGTAGAGATAGATTCTGCGCGGCGACTGGGCCAGCAGGCGTATCCTATCCATCTCGTAGCGGGCCGGAAGCGGCTCGTCTGCGGAAAGCTCCGCCAGTTTATCCGCGACGGCAGGCGAGGGCGTTTCCTGAGTGATGACTAATTCAGAGCTACCGGGAAAGAAAAAGGGCATCGTGCGTCCGTTCGTTACCGTCCAAGAGGCAAACTACCACCTCTGACAGCTACTTTCGACTTCCTGTTTGATTTAATTAAAGCAGGTAGTTTTACGGAATCGAACACGGTATGTCAAACACGAACGTTACCCATAGAGATTTATTCAACGGTTCAACGGCTCAACGGCTCATTGATTAAATGGAAAATGAATCAATCTCTTTTGCCCTGTACAAGGCTCTTTAAGGTAATGTCCAACGTGCCCATCTCGTGTTTGATTTGAGCGCGGACGGGGATGTGGCGCGCGTCCGTGGTGAACCAGATGGTGAGCTGTCCTTTTCCTCTGACCATGCGGTCTTCACCGAAAAGCTCAGGCTCTACGCGCACCGTCTCGACTTCACCCAGTATGGTCTTTATCTTCTTGGTCTCTCCGACGCGGACGGGCATGCGGTAGACCCTGCCGGAATCAGAGACTAGCACCTCGAAATTTTTTCCGGGCACAAGCGGGCGCGTGCGGACGAAGTAGAAGACCGACGCTATGTCCTGAACCGTACCGCTAAATTCGGAGGTCACGGTGCGCGGCTGGCTGGTAGGGTCGTTGGGGTTACGCTCAATCCATGTGACACGCTTCTGCCTGAGGTCGAAGACGGCTTCGCTCGTGCGCTTGCGGTTGCCCTGCTCGTCCATCTTGACTGTGCGAAGGACGTTGAAAGACCCGGAATCTACGGTTGACTCGACCTGCTGGCGAAAGCGCAGGCCGGAGAAGAGTTTTGGAAAAAGACCCTTTGACTGTGCCTCTGCCGTAAAGCGCAAGGTTGAAGCTTCGGCTTTCCCGGAAGAAGCCGGAGCGCTGTCGCGGCTGGCAGTAAATCGCAGCGTGGCTACATTGACGCCTCTGAGGAGCGACCTTGAGAACTCTGCTTCATATACAGTCTCCTCTTTCGGCTCGAAGGGCAGGGACGAATTGTCAGCCGCCGCGCTCTGCTTACCCACGCGCGCAGACGCCGTGGCAAACGCCAGCAGGAGGATAAAGGAGAGACAGAAGATTGATAATCGAGCGAGCTTCATTCGAGATAACTTCACTTCACAAAGAGCGCCTTCAGGGCCAGAAGTCCCCATGCTATCACCAGCCCGATTGCCGCCTGATACTCGCGGTATCTCAAATATAGACCGGCATCGAACTTTGCGCCGCCCGTCCGGGCATCCCTGTACGGCGTGAGACGCGGGAAGAAGAGTGGAACAGCGCGCGAATATCGTGTGTAGTCTTCACCGAAAAGCCGGGAGAGTGTCGCTGCTTCGACGCGCATCACGGGCAAATAGATGCCCAGAAAGAGGGCCGCGAAGAGCAGGCCAAGAAGGGGCTGCCCGGCAGCTATGGTAAAGCCAAGGCCGAGCAGAAAGCTGCCAAGGTAAAGCGGGTTTCGCGTGTAGGCGTAAGGGCCGGAGGTCGCCAGTTGAGAGTTTTTCCTGATGTGACCGGCGGCCCATGCTCGTAGGCCGAGGCCCAGAAGAGCCACCGCTCCGCCCGCCAGAAGCGTCACGGCGCGCGGCCTCGCCAGCACGACGAAGGCCGCCCCGCACAGAAACCCAAGCGGCACGCGCCAGCGCTGCACCCATGAGCCTTCCTTAAGCAACCGTCCCGCTCTCCAACTGAATTAGTTTATGCTCGCGCCCGAGCCTCTGCCCTACCGCTTCCAAAACCCGCTCGACCTCTATGTCCATGCATATCCAGTGCGAGCAGGCGCGGCGATGGCAATCCGCGCGGCAGCCTATGTCGTTGCGCTCCACGCAAACGTCCTCCGGGCGTGGGCTGCCGTTTCTCCACCATTCCGTAGGCCCGAACAGTCCCACTATGGGAGCGCCTGCGGCTACGGCCAAGTGCGTCGGCCCCGTATCGCCCCCTACATAAAGGCTCGCGGCGCGGGCCAGTGCATAAAAGCCCTTGAGCGAAATATCAGAGGCTCGTGCGCGGCCCGAGCGGCTGGTCTCTAAAACTTTCTCGGCCAGTCCCGTCTCGCCCGGCCCGTAAGTGATTATCGAATTCAGGCCGTACTCAGTCCAGAGCCTGTCGGCCAGCGCCCCGAAGCGCTCAGGGCTCCAGAGCTTCGTAGGCCAGCCGCCGCCCGGATTCAAAATAGCGTAGCGCCCTTGAGTCCAATCCGCAGCGACCTCAGCCTCTATCTCGTGCTCGCGCCTGAGCTGAATCGGAAACTCGAGCTCACACGGGTCTACGGGCACAGATATGCCGAGCGCTTCGGCTGCGAGTGTAAGATTTTTTACGATGACGTGCGTGCGGGGCGGCACTCGAACGGTCTTGGAGAGCAGTATGCGGCTGGCAGGCTCGCGCAGGGAGGCCCGCGTAAAGCCGTAGACGCGCTTTGCACCCGACAGCCTCGCGATGGTAGCCGATTTAAGTAGTCCCTGGAAATCTAAGGCGGAATCGAAGGTTGAGGCGCGTAACCGACGTAACTGCTGGCGCGGTGCCTGCAGCGTCTCCCCAGACGACGGCCAGCGCCTCAGAGCCTTCGTGTCGACTTCGATGAGGCTTTTCAGAAACGGGTTGTCCCTCAAAATTTCAGCCGAGCGTTTTTCTACCACCCAGCTAACCTGCGCGCGAGGCAGAGCCCGCCCTATAGCCGCAAGCGCAGGCAGCGTATGCACTATGTCCCCTATGCTCCCCAGTTTGACTATCAGAATCCGCATATGAAAAGCGGGTGACGGGTGTCAGGTGCCGCGTGTCGGTTAAAGAAAGAGAATCGGGTTTTCTTTTACTGACACCTGATACCTGACACCCGTCACCTGTTCTTTAGGTTCCTCCGAAATAGCTGAAGCGCATACGGCCTTCCGAAACCGTCCTGCCGTTTCTGAGTTTGGTCAGCGTGCCTTCCAGCATCGGCTGGTTCCAGACGCTTGAGTCCATCTCGGCAAAGACTCCGCCCTTGAGGAAACGGCCCGCGAAGCGATAACTGATGCCGCCCCGTGCGCGCGTGGTGAAGGTCATGCTGTTCCGGCTGGCAGAGATGTTCTGGAAGCGATAGACCACGCCGCGCGTAGTCACCACGCCGGAATGAGTGTGGCTGGTGAAGGGACGGCCACGGCCGCTTCGGAAGAGGTCTATGCTAGCCACCTCGTCCAGCCCCTGCGGGGGATTGCCAATCGGGTTGAATTGTCCCTCCGGGTCAAATCTTCTCTGCGAAGAAGAGAGAGCCCCGCGAGTTGAAAAGGGCGCGCAAGTGGCTGCAACGGCCAGCAGAAGAGCAAAGAAAAGTTGAGCCCCGCGCCTTCTTTTATTCATTTATGCCTGCTCCTTCCGAAATAGTTTTCGAGCCTCTATACAGAGAGAGAGAAGTCTTCAGCCATCGTTCCGCCCGGCCGAGCCTTGCAGCGCTTCCAGCATCTCCGTGGTCGAATGATGTTTGGGGTCGCCCACGATTGCCACGCGCCCGCCGAGCGAGAGTACCACGTCGCGCTCCGGAACCGTCTCTTCCGTGTAGTCGGTTCCCTTGGCGTGTATGTCCGGTCTAACGGCTCGCAAGAGCGCTTCCACGTTCGGCTCCGGAAAAATCGTCACGTAATCCACGGCCCTCAAGGCCGCCAGCAGTTCCGCACGCTCACGCTCCGGCACGAGCGGCCGCCCTTTGCCTTTGAGCGCTCGCACCTGCTCGTCCGAATTTATCCCCACTACCAGCAGGTCGCCCAGCGCACGCGCGCCTTCAAGATAGCGCACGTGGCCTACGTGCAGTATGTCGAAGCAGCCGTTGGCCAGCACAATGCGAGCGCCGCCCCTTCGCGCAATTGCCACGCGGGCAATCAAGCGGTTTCGGTCTAGGATGCGATTGGTAGGGTCGTTCATCGTACCAGAGTTTTTATAGTGAATCCGCAGAATGCCTGACGCTGTGCAGCAGCTCGTCGCTATTAATCGAAGCCGTCCCGCGCTTCATGACTACCAGCCCGCCCGCGTGATTAGCAAGTCGTGCGGCGTCTGCGAACTGCGCTCCCGAAGCGATTGAGAGAGCGTAGGCGGCTATGACCGTATCGCCGGCCCCGGTGCCGTCAACGGGCTCGCTCGCGCCGACGGCATCTAGTTGCTGGGGCTCACGGCCCTCTTCAAAGAGCATCATGCCGTGACCGCCGCGAGTGATGAGGAGCGCCGTCAAGCCCAGCCGCTCGCGCAATTGCGCTCCGGCTTCCTCAACCGCGCTCTCGTCCGAGAGCTTTCTGCCTAATAACTGCTCTACCTCGTCTTCATTCGGCGTGGCGGAGGTAAAGTTGGGAAAGCTTGAGAGACGAAAGCGCGAGTCAACCAGCACTGGAACCTGACGGGCGCGAACAGTCTCTCGCACAGCCTCGCTCATCTCTTCGTCCGCGACTCCGTAATTGTAGTCCGAGATGATGACGGCACCGGCATCAAGGGCTTCTTTACGCAGGCTCTCTCTCAATTCGACGCGCAAGCGGTTATCAGCGAGCGGCCCGTCTTCGTAATCTACGCGAATCACCTGCTGGCGCGCAGAGTGAGCCTGCCCGGCCAGCACGCGCACCTTCGTAGTAGTGCGGCTGCCCGCGACGGCGCGGACGCTCGCACATGAGACTCCCGCCTGCCCGAGCTTTTCAAGGAGAGCCCGGCCCGCCTCGTCGTCTCCTACGACGCCCACGAGCGAGACTTGAGCGCCAAGCGAAGCTAGGTTCAGGGCGCAGTTGGCCGCGCCGCCCGGCAGTGTCTCCGTTCGCTCGTGACGCAGGATGAAGACCGGAGCCTCGCGCGACACACGGGCTATCTCGCCATACAGGAACTGGTCTGCGACCAAGTCGCCCACGACGACTACACGCACGCGGGAGAACCGCCCGACGATTGAAGCCAGCCGTTCCTGCTCAACTGTCCGCTCAGAGCTCAATCAACCTCCTAAAGGCAGTGACGAGTGACAAGTGACGAGTTAAGGAGAAGTTCTTATTCTTGCTCGTCACTTGTCACTTGTCACTCGTCACTGATTTTCTTCACCGCTTCGAGTAGATTTTCCGCTACCATTTCGGGCTGGTGTTGCCAGTCCCGGCTCTGGTATTCCCATTCGCCGCGCCCGTATCCGGTCAAGACGAAGCAGGAACGCACGCCTGCGTTGTGCGCCAGCACTATGTCGCTGTAGCGGTCGCCAATCATCCAGCTTCTAGAAAGGTCTATGTCAAACTCTGCGCTCGCGCGATGTATCAGGCCGGGCCGTGGCTTTCGGCAGTCGCAGTCCAGACGAAAGGGCGGCTCTCCGACCGAAGGATGATGCGCGCAGTAGTAGATTGCGTCGAGCCTTGCGCCCGCGCGCTCAAGCTCTGCGCGGAGCAGGCCGTGGACTTCTGCGATTAAATCTTCCGTGAAGTAACCGCGAGCCACGCCCGCTTGATTCGTGACCAGAATCGCCAGCCAGCCGCGCTCGTTCAACAGCCTGACCGCCTCAGCCGAGAAGGGAAAGACCCTGTAGCGCGAAGGATGATTGACGTAGCCGACCTCCTCGGAAATCGTGCCGTCACGATCCATAAAGACCGCAGGCCGCCTCAAGCTCCCACCTCCACCCGCGCCACTTTCATCATGCTGGCCACGCGCTCAAAGACCTCTTCATGAGAAATCGCGGTCATACAGCGATGGTCTATAGGACAATCCCTGAGCATGCAGGGCGCGCAATCGGGCGGTCGCCTGACGACTTCGGCCGAAGCTGAGAAGGGTCTGGTCGTTCGCGGGTCTGTCGGGCCGAAGATGACTAGAGTCGGACGGCCAAGAGCCGCCGCGATGTGAGCCGGGCCAGTGTCGTTCGTAACCAGCAGGTCAGCCACACTCAGGATGGCTGTCAGTTGCGCGAGGTCTGTCTCGCCCGTCAACATAACCGGCTTGTGACGCATGAGCCGCGCGACTTCCTGCGACACCAGCGCTTCGTCAGTTGAGCCTACAAGCAGAACGTCCGCGTACATCTCTTCTATCAGGCGGTCTGCGAGCGAGGCGAATCTCTCGGCGGGCCAGCGCTTGGCGCGACTGTTGGTAGAGCCCGGACAGAGCGCAAAGAGCTTTCGCCCGTCCCTTGCTCCGTGCTGGCTCAACATCTGAAATGCCTCCCGCTTTCTCTCTTCCGAGACTCCGAGCATGAAGCGCGGCTCCCGTTCCTCCACACGCGACGCGCCGTATAGAAGACGCTCAAGCTCGCTCACGATGTTCAGGTAGTAGAAGACTTCGTGGCGCTCGCTTCTCCACAGGGGAAGCGCGAGCGGTTGCGTCAGGAGCGGCCTTCGACCGTCGGTCGAGTAGCCCACGCGCAGGGGCACGCGCGCCAATCCGGCTATCGCAGCCGCCTCGAACGCGTTCTGAAAAAGAATCGCCAAATCAAACGAGCGCCTGCGCCACTCTCTGACCTGCCGTAGCAGAGCGCCGGGCGAGCGGCGCGGGCGGTCGTAAATCAGAATGTCATCCAGAAAGTCTGCGTCGCGGAAGAGCCCTTCGGCCCACGGGCGCGTGGCGAGCGTGATGTGCGCGCGGGGCAGCACACGCCGCAGCTCTAGCAGCGCCGGGACGGTCATGACTGCGTCACCGACCCAGTTTGTGCCGCGCACGACTACGCGCCTGATTCCTTCAGGTTGGATAGAGCTTTCTCTCACAGCAGGCTTCTGAGTCCCTCTTCGACGCTTATCTCCGGACGCCAGCCCAACTCCGTGCCTATGCGCGCAAGGTCTGTCACATAGTTGAAGGGAACCGGCGCGGGCAGTTGCGCCGTCTCGTCTATGTTCGGCACAAGCTCAATCATGCGCCCGACCCTTTCGACCATCTCGCGCAAAGAGACGGCCGTCTCGCGGCCTCCGCCGATATTATACAGCCCGCGAGCGTGCGAGGAATCTATGAAGAGCTTGCAGGCGCGCGAGAAGTCGTCAACGTGCAGGATGTCGCGCACGGGCTGGCCTCCGGCCGGAAAGCGTATGGGCCAGCCTCGCTTGACCGATTCGACGTAATGCGTGACGAAGTTCGGCTCGTTGCCCTCGGATGGCCGGGCGTAGACGGTGGACATGCGAAAGATGCAGGCGCGCAAATAAGATTGCGCCGCGTAGAATTCCACGTAACGCTCGCCCATGAGCTTTGACCATTCAAGGGCGGATTGGCCGCAGTAATCAGTCGGGCAGCTTTCCGGCACTTCCGCGTATTCCTCCGCGTACGCGCCGTAGACATCCTTCGTGGAAGCGTAGATGAAGACCGCGCCCTGACGCATGTGGCGAAGGACGCTCGCCGTGCCTTCAGTGTTGATACGAAAGCATTCCTGTGCGGCGGCAGGGTCTTTGTCCAGATGCGCGGCCAGATGTATGACCACATCGTATTCCTGCACGATGCTCAAATCATACGTGTCCAGAATGTTGCGACCTGAGCGGCGCGAGAAATCGTCTGCGTTAAAGAAGCGGCGAACGTGCGTGCCCAGATAACCGCTCCCGCCTGTGACTAAAATCTTCATCAAAAACAGTCTAGAGAGTCTGTAGAGTCTGTAGAGTCCGGAGAGTCAGGAAGCGTTCTTCTCTATAGACTCTCCAGACTCTCAGGACTCTCTAGACTCTTTCTCGTATCTTTCCCGCCTGACGGTCAAGCTCAATGAGCGATTCTGCGCGGCCAATGGCTATCAGCAGGTCGCCCGATTCCAGTATCGTGTCTCCCGTCGGGTTAAAAATCATCTCGCCGTGCCGCCGCCGTATGGCAATGACGACCACGTCAAGCTCCGAGCGAATATTCGTGAACTTCAGCTTGTGGCCCACGTAAACCGAGTGCGGCCGAATCTCGACTTCCTCGAAGCTCAAGTCGAGATTATCTGCCGTAATCGAATCCATAAAGTCTGCGAGCGCGGGCTTCATCAGCGCTTCGGCCATTCGGCGGCTGCCGATGATTGTCGGGGAGACGACGCGGTTGGCCCCGGCTCGCACGAGCTTCGGCTCGGCCTGCTCCTCGACGGCCCGCGCCACAATGTGCAGGCTCTCGTTCAGGTCGCGCGCCAGCAGCACCACGTAAACGTTATCCGCGTCGTTGGGCAGGCAGGCGGCCAGAGCGTGCGCTCTTTCTACGCCAGCCTCCTTCAGAGTCTCTTCGAGCGTGGAATCTCCGACGATAACGTGCTCGCCACGCGCAAGCAGGTCGGCTACCTTCTGCTGCTCGCGCTCTATGACAACGAAGGGGTGCTTGGTGCGCTGCAACTCTCGTATGATGCGAGAGCCCACGCGCCCCGCGCCGCAGATGATGTAATGTTTCTGCACTCTTCTTATCTCGCGCGAGCGACGGCGCTGCCCGAAGGCCACAATTAGCTCGGATTGAACTACCGTCTGTACGATGGTCGTCAGCGCGTACAGCACTGTGCCTACGCCAGCTATCATGAAGACTATGGCGAAAAGCCTGCCCGCATAAGTCTGCGGAGCGAGGTCGCCGTAGCCCACGGTCGTCACCGTCTGCGTAGCCGTGTAAAGACTCTCCACCCACGGCCAGCCCTCAATCAGATGAAAACCGAGCGTGCCGAGCGCCAGCATGACCGCGATAGCAATGAGGCCGTAACGTATGCTAAAGCGAGAAGTCATGGAGCGCAAACGTGTTTGTGTCGGACTCATTCTCGAAAAGCTGCATCTAACGGAAGTGACCCTTACCCGGTTCGAGCGACACGGTAGCTAAAAGCTTAGGGAAGTGTCAAATAGAAGGTAGACAGTTTGAGATTAAGAGGTTAGAGTTTTGAAGGAAAGTAATGAATAACGAGTAGAAGAGCAAAGCTCGTCATTCATCACACTCTTTATGGGCGTCCGTTATCCACCTGAAAACCGTGTGCCGCCGGTGGCGAAGAAGGGGAAGCGCCCCGCCGGGGGCGGCTCTCGCATCGTCCGCTACAGCGAGCCGGAGGCGGGATTTTTCCGTCGCTGGATGCGGAGAATCTTTCGCCCTCCCGTCATCATAGCGCTCGTTTTTCTCTCCACCGTCACCATAGGAATTCTGGGATATTACTGGTGGGTCTTCTCGGCCCGCATAGACAATCTCTTAAACGGCGAAGTCTACACGCGCACGGCTGGAATCTACGCCGCGCCCAGAGAGCTTCGGGTGGGCGAGAACCTGTCGGTTGACGAGTTGGTCGCGTATTTGAAGCGCGCGGCCTACGTGGAAAAGAGCGTGCAGGCAGAGGCTTCACGCGGGCGCTACAGTGTCGCCGGAGGAACCGTCGAGATTGAGCCCAGCAGTGGCGCTGTCGTAGACCGCCAGCGCATCTTCGCCTCTCTTCGCGTACAGTTTGCGCGCGGCGGCCGTGGCATAGTCTCAATCACAGACCTTTCCAAGGGGACGCGCTACGAGAAGGCGCAGCTTGAGCCTGAGCTTATCAGCGCCGTGACGGGACGCGACCGCTCCAAGCGAAAGGTCGTAGGCTTTAACGACCTGCCGAAGAATCTGGTCAACGCGATAGTGGTCACGGAAGACCGCAGCTTCTTCGAGCATTACGGAGTCAACATTCGCGGCATTCTGCGCGCCCTCATCAGGCGCTACGACGCAGACCCCAACTCTCCCATAGCCCGTCAGGGCGGCTCAAGCATCACGCAGCAGCTAGTCAAGAATCTACTGCTTTCGCCCGAGAGAAGTTTAAGAAGAAAGCTGGCCGAAGCTTACCTCTCCATCATCCTTGAGACGCGGCTCTCGAAGGAGAAGATTTTCGAGCTCTACTGCAATCAGGTTTACCTGGGCCAGCAGTCCGGCTTCTCCATCAACGGGTTCGGAGAAGCGGCGGACGCCTACTTCAACAAGGACGTGTCGGCGCTGACCCTGCCCGAAGCCGCTTTTCTGGCGGGCTTGATTCGCAGCCCCAACCGCTACAACCCGTATCACGATATCGAGACGGCGACCGCGCGGCGCAATCAGGTGCTCGAATCAATGGCAGAGACGGGGGCCATCTCGCAGGCGGACGCCGCAGAGGCGGAGAAGGTTCCGCTCAAGGTGGCGACCTCAAAGGGGCGCGTTGATGTCTCGGACGCTCCATACTTTCTCGATTACGCGCAGGAGCAACTGGCCGACACCATCCCGGATCAGGGCGCTGCGCGGCACCTTCGCGTCTACACCTCAATTGACATGGAGTTGCAGCGCGCGGCCTACGCCGCCGTCAACAAGCAGTTGAGCGCGCTCGACAAGATTTACGCCAAGCGAAACGTGCAGCCCGGAACTTTGCAGGCGGCGCTGGTCGCCATGAACCCGCGCACGGGCGAGATTATCGCTATGGTCGGAGGCCGAGACTACACGCGCAGCCAGTTGAATCGGGCCTCGACCGCTCTTCGCCAGCCCGGCTCCGTCTTCAAGCCCTTCGTCTACGCGACGGCGCTCAATTCCGCTTACGACGCGATGGCGCGAGTGATTACGCCCGCCACCGTCTACATGGACGAGCCTAAGACCTTCAACTACGACGATCAGGAATACTCTCCCGGCAACTTCGGTGACCAGTATTCGAACGCGCCAGTCACGGTGCGCGACGCGCTGGTGAGAAGCCTGAACGTGGTGACGGTTGAGGTGGCTATGGATGTCACGATTGGGCGCGTGATGAATCTGGCGGCCAAGGCCGGATTGCCAAAGCCCGCGAAATCTTATCCGTCTATGGCGCTCGGAGCCAACGAAGCTACGCCGCTACAGATGGCTTCGGCTTACACGGCTTTCGCTGCCGGCGGCTCGCGCACCACGCCACTGGCCGTGACGCGGGTGGCGACGGGCGACGGCACCACCATAGCCAAGCCCACAGGGCAGAGGAATCAAGTCCTGCGGCCGGACGTGGCTTATGTGATGACGGACATGCTGAAGGACGTGGTCAATCGCGGGACGGCCGCTAGGCTCGGCGCTCGCGGGTTCAAGAACGTGCCGGGTAAGACAGGCATCGCGGGAAAGACAGGAACGTCGCGGGACGGCTGGTTCGCGGGCTACACGCCCAACCTCGTGTGCGTCGTGTGGGTGGGCTTTGACGACGGCTCGCAGCTTGGACTGACGGGAGCGGATTCGGCTCTGCCCATCTGGGCCGATTTCATGACGGCTGCGCTCAATTCTCATCCCGAATGGAGCGGGGACTGGCAGATGCCCGAAGGCATTCAGCAGGCCGAGATAGACACTCGCACGGGAAAGCTGGCGGGCTCCGATACTCCGGGCGAGAATCGCCGCACGGAGATTTTCATCAACGGTACGGCCCCGACCTCCGAAAGCACGGCTTTGCCGGAGGACGGAGCTACTAACAACGACACACAACAGCAGGGCGACGACGGCTACACTTACGAGCCAGCGCCGCTTCCGGGCGCATCCCCAACACCCACGCCGCGCTCAAGGTCAACTAAGCCCGACAACCCACAGGATTCTTCCACGAGGCTCGAAGGAACCATCACGCTCGACATAGACCCCAGCACGGGATTGATTGCAGACCCGAACGTCTGCCCCGTCATACGCTCAAAGACCTACATCATAGGCCAAGAGCCGCGACAATACTGCGGCCCTCAATACCACGGCGGCACTACACGCAGACGACAGGTCACGCAATAAGAGATTGATTCATTTGTTCATCGGTTCATTGATTCAATGAATCAATCTCTCAGGCTGTTTGCAGGTCAACCGTGCATTGCGCGCAGCGCGTGGCCTTCAGGGGAATGGTCGAGAGGCAGTACGGGCAATCCTTGGTGGTGATTTCGCCCTCCTGTTTGCTCTTGATGCGGTTGACCATGCGGGCGAGCATGAAGACTACGAAGGCTATGATGAGAAAGTTGATGGCATCGTTGATGAGCTGCCCGTAAGCTATGACGGGGATGCCTCTGGCCTTCGCGTCCGCGAGCGAGACGGGAGCGGGGTCGTGCTTGCCCAGCACCGTGAAAAGGCTGGCGAAATCCACTTTGCCGAGCATCAATCCTATAGGCGGCATGATGATGCCTTCAACCAGCGTAGTGACAATCTTGCCGAAAGCCGCGCCTATGATGACGGCGACGGCCAAGTCAATGACGTTGCCGCGAGCGATGAAGTCTCTGAACTCTTTCCACATTGAAAGTTGTCCTCACGTTCGTAGAAGTTGAAAGACCATGTTGGAAAGCCTGCGAGGATAACCGGGCGCTAAAAGCAGTATGTTTATTCCTGCCGTCACGTCTTTCTTAACGGCCCGCTTAGTTTTCGTGCCTCTTCGAGTGCCGCGCGCAACGTCTCTATGGCGAGCGCCGCAGCGTGCCGCTTGCGTTGGGGAAGCCCGCCGAGCGAGCGCGTTAAATCCTCGCGGGTAATCAGCGCAGCATCTTCCACCGTCATGCCGTGAATCATCTCCGCGAGCGCCGAGCCGCAGGCTAGAGTCGGAGCGCACCCGTAAGCCAGAAAAGATGCGGCCATGATTCGACCATCCCGCAGGCGCATGAAGAGAGAGAGACGGTCGCCGCAGACAGGGTTCATCTGTTCGGCAAGTACATCCGCGCCCGCCATCTCTCCCACGTGGCGCGGGTTGGCCAGATGGTCTTTGAGATTATCGGAGTACATCAAGTGCTGTCGCCCGCGCGGCTCAGGCAGGCGAAACTGACCTTGCTTCAAGATAGAGCGGCGAAAGGCGGCGCAGGTTCTCCACGGCGCGGGGCAGCACTTCGAGCAGGTAATCAACATCCTCATCCGTGTTGTCCTTGCCGAAGCTGAAGCGTATGGAGCCGCGCGCGAGCTCTTCCGAGCGGCCAAGCGCACGTATCACAGGCGACGGCTCAAGCGAGCCGGAAGAGCAGGCCGAGCCCGTAGAGACAGCCACGCCCATCATGTCCAGATTTATCAGCAGCCCCTCGCCTTCTATGTAGCGAAAGGAGATGTTGGAAACGTGCGGCAATCTTTGCTCGCGGTCGCCGTTGAAAACTAACTCCTCGATTAAAGCCTCCGCGCCTGCTTCGAAACGGTCGCGCAGGCGGCGAACATGGAGCGCGCGCTCATACAACTCTTCCGCAGCCAGACGCGCAGCCGCGCCGAAGGCTACAATGTTTGCGACCGATTCAGTCCCGGCGCGTCGCTCGCGCTCCTGATGGCCCCCTACCATCTGCTGTATGAAGCGCACGCCGCGCCGCACGAAGAGCGCGCCCGCACCCTTCGGCGCGTAGAGCTTATGAGCCGAGAGTGAAAGCATGTCACAGCCCAGAGCCTCAACATCGAGCGGCATACGGCCCGCGGCCTGCACGGCGTCCGTGTGCAGCCACAGGTGGCGGCGATCCGCCTCGCGCAGCTCGCGTAAAGTACGGCCCACTTCCGCGACAGGCTGAATCGTTCCAATCTCGTTGTTGGCCAGCATAAGCGAGACTAGAACCGTCTCCGGCCTGATGGCCTCGCGCACCTCTTCGGCGCGAACGATTCCGTCATCGTAGACGGGAAGGCGCGTTATCTCCCATCCCATTTTCTCAAGCGCGTCCATGACGCCCCGCGTGCTCGGGTGCTCAATCTGCGAGGTTATGATGTGACGCCCGTGGCCGTATGAAGCCTCCGCAATGCCGCGCACGGCCAAGTTGTTGGCCTCTGTTCCGCCCGAGAGAAAAATTATTTCGTTAGGTCGAGCGCCAATGAGAGCCGCGACCTCACGCCTTGCCCTGTCCACGGCTGCGCGCGCCTCCTGCCCGAAGAAGTGCACGCTTGAAGCGTTGCCGAACTTTTCGGTCAGAAAGGGAAGCATCGCTTCGACTACGCGGCTGTCAACCGGCGTCGTCGCGCTGTGGTCTAAGTAAACTCTTCGCATCTACGGTTTTTAACTCGAAAATTTTTATTTGCAGAGAGATTGTCGTAACAAACCTGTTGTGCCTGAAAAGCATCTGAAGTCTGGAAAAAAGGCATCTCTCCTCCGCCGCGACGGCATGCCCCTTTCTATGAAACACCCGGCTTTTGCGCGCCGCGAACTCGAAAAGTCTAGGCGCGCCACCCTTGAGCGTCAAGCGGCATCAAGTTTATTGCAGAATATGATAGCATCCTACAGTCTACGGCGTCGCAGGAGCTACGCGAGGTCGGCCCTTTGGCTCCGTATGAGAGCTTGCGATTCCATGATTGCACGTCGGAAGGAAGATAGCATGAAGAGAGTGAAAACAGTTGCCGGGCTGCTGGTCGCGGCGATTCTGTGCCTTGCGTCCATGCCCGCCCAGAGCCTTGCGCAGGATTCCACGAGCGCGCTTGAGCGCGGCTGGCGCACGGGCTATTCGGACGGCTACCAGGCGGGCTACGGTGATTCCGTTGAGAACGCCCGTCCCGACTTTAGAAGCAAGGAAGATTACAGGCGAGCCGACAGAGCCTACGTCGCAGTCTACGGCCCACTGGAAGATTACAAGGACGGCTATCAACAGGGATTCGAGATAGGCTACAGCGCCGGTTATGAACGGCGCGGCTTTGACTCTACCATCCCGCAGGGACTCAAGCGGCGCGGAACTGTCCAAAGCTCGCAACAGACGAGCGTGCCCGACACGGATGACGACGACGACAGCTATAGTTCAAGTAGCAGCAGCAATACTTCGACCGGCCCGACCGTTGCGGGCTCCGGCGGCACCATCACCATTCGCAGGGACACGGTGATGCGCGTAGAGCTTTTAACCAATCTCTCTACGGAAGCCAGTCAGGTTGGCGACCGCTTTCAGGCGCGCGTCATAGAGCCCGCCGAATTTGAAGGAGCCGTGGTTGACGGTCGCGTCACGCGCGTCAAGCGTCCCGGCAGGGTAAAAGGGAACTCAGAGCTTCAGCTATCATTCGAGCAGATTCGTATCAACAACCACTTCGCTAATCTCAACGCGCAGGTCATAGAGATAGTTGACACTCCGGGCGCGGGCGGCAATTCCGGCACCGTTGACGAAGAGGGCGGCGTCAGAGGTAAAGACGACTCCAAGCGAGACGTTGCCAAGATTGGAACCAGCACAGCCGTTGGCGCTATCATCGGGGCCATAGTAGGCGGCGGCAAAGGCGCTGCAATCGGCGCTGCCATCGGCGGCGGTCTGGGCACGGGCGGCGTCATGACACAGCGCGGTAACGACATATACCTGCCGCGCGGACAGCAGCTAAGAATCCGCACAAACTCAGACACCCGAGTCTAAAACGCCGGTCAGAAGACAGAATGCAGAATGATGAACAAGAAGAATCAGTCTTTAACTCATCATCCTGCATTCTGCCTTCATCAGCATCTGTCATCTCTCTTCTAACGGATTTCGGCACGTCGGATTACTTCGTGGGGGCCATGAAGGGCGCGGTGCTGCGCGTCAATCCACAGGCCCGCATAGTGGACATCACGCACGAGGTTCCGCCTCACGACATATACGCGGGCGCTTTCACGCTCATGGCCGCCTACAGGAGCTTTCCTGAGAAGACGGTTCACGTCGCGGTGGTTGATCCGGGCGTGGGCTCCGAGCGGCGACCGATTCTCGTTGTAAGCCGCGACTACTTTTTCGTAGGGCCGGACAACGGGCTCTTCGGGTACGTCTATGAGTTGGAAGCACATGTGCGCGTCTTTCACCTGACAAACGAGAGATATTTCAGCGAGGCGGTGAGCCCTACCTTTCACGGGCGCGACCTCTTCGCGCCTGTCGCCGGAGCCGTCTCCGCAGGCGTAGAGCCGTCCGAGCTGGGCAGAGAGATTACAGATTACGTGCGGCTTGAGTCGCTGGCGGTGCGTGTTGCCGGGAAAGGACAGATTGAGGCCGCGGTGATTCACGTTGACCGCTTCGGCAACTGCATCACGAACATCACGCGCGAGGGCTTGACCGAAGAGATGTTGATGAAAGGGGCGCGGCTGCTTATTGGCGGGCGGGAGATAACTTCCTTCAGAAAATTCTTTGCCGAAGCCGGGGCCGATGACGGCGAGCTTTTCGCCGTCTGGGGAAGCGCCGGGTTTCTTGAGATTGCCGCTTTCAAAACCTCAGCCGCTCGCCTGCTCGGCATAGAGCGCGGCGAGCCGGTTCTGCTTCTGGTGAAATAAGCAGGCAGCTTTCCTCTTGCTCACTTGTCACCCATCAATCTCTTTGCTATCTTCGCTTTATACTTTAACAAGGACAGAAAAGAATGAGCGACACGAAGACTGCCGGGGGAACGGCCAGCGCTGCCGGGTTGCGCGGAGTTGTGGCTGCAACAACGGCCATTGGCGATGTGGACGGCGAGCGCGGCGAGCTAATCTACGAAGGCATCAACATACACGACCTTGCACAGAACTCCACCTTCGAAGAGGTCATATACCTGCTCTGGCATGGCCGCCTGCCCAGACGCGCGGAGCTGGAAGAGCTTAAACGTCAGCTTGGCCAGTGCTACGAGCTGCCGGAAGAGATTCTGGATTTGATGCGGCGGCTGCCCTCGGACGCCGAGCCCATGGATACGCTGCGCACGGTCGTCTCCGCGCTCGATTTTTATGACAAGGGCGCGCGCGACCAGACCAGCGAAGGCCACTTGCGCACGGCGACGCGACTGACCGCACAGCTTCCCACGATTGTCGCGGTCATAGGCCGTCTGAGGGAAGGCAAGGAGCCGGTCAAGCCGAAGCCCGAGCTGAACATAGCCACCAACTTTCTATACATGCTGCGCGGGGAGATGCCTTCGGAAGAGGACGCGCGGCTCTTCGATGTCTGCCTGATTCTTCACGCAGACCACGAGCTTAACGCTTCTACCTTTACGTCGCGCGTTGTCGCTGCGACGCTTGCGGACATCTACGGCTCTGTGACGGCGGCGATTGCGGCTCTTTCCGGGCCGCTCCACGGCGGCGCGAACACCAACGTCATGAAGACGCTTCTGGCCATAGGTGAAGTGGAGAACGTGGAGAGCTACATCAAGAACGCGCTCTCTACCAAGGCAAAGATTATGGGCTTTGGCCACGCCGTCTACAGGACGGAAGACCCGCGCGCAACCCACCTCAGGCGATTCTCAAAAGAGCTTGGAGAGCGAGCCGGAAACACCAAATGGTACGACATCTCGCGCCGCGTCGAAGAGGTAGTCATGCGCGAGAAGGGATTGTATCCGAACGTAGATTTCTATTCCGCCTCGACCTATTACATGATGGGCATTCCGCTTGAGCTTTACACGCCCATCTTCGCCGTCAGCCGCATCTCCGGCTGGACGGGTCACATACTTGAGCAGTACGCCAACAACCGCATCATACGCCCGCGCGCAGAGTACACGGGGCCGCGAAACGTGGCCTACGTTCCGATTGACGAACGGTAAAGCTGCTAAAGCGTAAACAGCAGACATCCCCTTGCTTTTGTAATCTCAAAAGCAAGGGGATGTCTGCTGTTTACTCTTCCCGTCTCTACTTTTCCGTGTCGCTCTGATTTGACTGAAATGCCTGCTGCTGGCGGTTGTCGCCCAGTGAGATTCCCATTATCTTCGGGTCGTCTAGAAATCTTCTGAGGGCGTTCGGGTCAATCTTGACGCGCGCAAGCACGGCTTCGCGCTGGTTGATGAGCAGCACGGCGAGCTTCACGTCCTTGCCCGCCTCTGCTGCGTAGATGTAGAGCTGTTCGCCGTTTCGCTGTCTCACGCTGACGAGCGGCTGCCATTCCGGGCTCAGCGCGTTTCGCATCAGGCCGCTCAATTCGTTGTCGGTCAACTCGCCCGTGTCCTTCAGGTCTTCAAAGAGAGAGAGGTTTATGCTCTTGACTCCTGCGGGCTTGACTATGCGCACGGCGAACTTGGCAAGACCCAGAAATGGTATGCTCTTCTTCCTAGCCTGATAACGCGTCTTCAGGTGTTTGGTGATGGCGTCGAAGCCGTTGCCGCCGCTATTCTGCGCCGCCGCTCTGGAGTAGCCGAGGGAGAGAATCGTGAGCAGAACGAGTACGTGTATGAAAAGTCTGTGCCTTCGCATGGCGAGCGCTCCCCTTACTTTTTATCTCCGTTAACTACAAAGTCCGGTATGCCGAAGTTGCCCCTGAGTTCCGTCAGCTTGTCTACGTCCACGGGGCCGACAATGTTGACTACCGTGACCTGCCTTCTATCCATGGCGATGATGGCGACGCCGTTAATCTTGCCGCCTTCAATCATCGTGAAGACATCAATGTTCTGGCCTTCCTTCTTGCTTCTGACTTCCACGAGTTGTGACCAGAGGGGAGAGCGCAACTGCGAGCGAATGGGCTCAACGTCTGCGGCTGTGAAGAGATTGTCCTGCCCGAAGCCGAACCTCTTGACGTAGATGCCGCGTATCCCTGCCACCGCCTCTTTTATCTTGGCCTCGTTCGGCTTCTTGTCCGAGAGAAACCTGAGCGCAAGTTGCAGGACTTTGCCGTCCATGGTGATGTTGAGCGTCTGGTCGGCGCGCGGCTCAAGAGCGTCAAGCATCGTCAGTTGCAGCCGCGCTGGCTCCTGCGCCTGCACGATGGCCGATGCGAGGGTGAAGAGGACGGCGGCTAAGGCCAGCTTGATGGCCCTGTTCGCCAGAGATTTCATGACTGCTTCTTTCATCTGCTGATACTTCCTTCGGTTTAAGATGATGGGCCCTGTTTCTCGTCGCCCTGAACCTGCTTCTGTACAATATCAAGGTTGCTGCTCGTTATCTGAAGCGCCTTCAAAAGCTGCTCTTTCGCCATCAAGCCTTCCGTCTGCTCCTGCCGGTTGAGGAAAGCTTCGCGTTTTCTGGCGATGTTCCGGCGTCGAGTTTCCAAGGACGTACGCTTCTCGTTCTGCGCTGCGGCAGCCAAAGGCTTCTCGCTCTCCGGCTGACTCGTCTCGCCTGAGCCGCCCGCCGGAGCCGCGACTTCAACGGGCGGCTCGGGCGATGTGGGATTAAGCATCACGAACTGCGAATCACTAAACTGCTTTACCGACTGGCGCTGTATGACGTTGAAGACGCCGAGCGCGAGCAGGACGAAGGCTACGGCCGCAGCGACAGAGAGCCATTTCGGGAAGGTGCGCGCTCCCTTGCGCGAAAGCTTCTCGACGGCGGGCATCAAATCCTTCGCGGTTCGTCGGCTTCGAAGCCCGCCGAGCAGGTTTTCCAGTTGCTCTATCTCCGGGTCGGGCTCGCCGGACTTATCCCACAGGTAATCGTCTTTCATACTGTCTCCGTAATTCCCAGCCGCTCGCGCAGGATTTTCATGCCGCGATGCAGGTTGACGCGCACGGACTCCGCCTTGAGCCCTGTTCTCTCCGCTATCTCAGGCCCGGTCATGCCTTCAACCAAGCGAAGCACCAACGTCTCCCTGTAAGCTTCCGGAAGCTGTCGAATCACAGCCAGCACTTCACGCGCCTCCGTGTCGTGAAAGCTTCTTCCGGCCATCTCTTCAGAGAGTTCTTCGGTGACGCGCGACTGGCGGTAAAAATCCATCGCGCGGTTGCGCGCAATCATGGCCAGCCATCCGCCGAAAGCATTCGTGTCGCGCAAGGTGTTCAGCCGGTTCAAGGCTACGAGGAAGATGTCCTGCACCAGGTCGTCAACTTCCGAGCGCGGCACGCGGGCGAGCAGGATTCCATGCACCATCGGCGAGTAAAGAGCATAGAGCTTGCCGAACGCATCTGTGTCGCCACCACGCACACTTTCAACGAGCGACGCATCGGGAGAGATGGCAGTCACGGGGGCAGCAGAAGCCACTTTGTCACGTTCCCCGGCGAAGAGAAGCAAATCGCCGGTCGCTTCAATCTCAGACATTACTCTCCCTGCGAACCTGACGGCCAAGCTTCAAGCCGTCTCAAAAAAATACCTTCCTTTTAAGCTTCTCGTCGGTTTTTGAAGGTACGGAAAAGCTAATTGCCTCTCCGACCACTAAGACGCTCTTTGCTAACAGAGCGTTAACAAGGCGCTTACGAATTTGTTTACAGGTACGTTCGGTCTTCTCCCGCGAGGCTTGCTTCAGAAAGTTCAGAGCCGGGAGACACATCCTGTCCGGGGTTCTCTTTATCCGTCAGGCTCAGCATCTCGGGCGTAGCCGAAAGGGCGCGTGTGCGCCAGATGAAGATGGTCGAAGCCAGAATCGCAAGCGTGCAAGCCGCGCCGCCTTCTACGCCGTACGCACCGCCCGTGAGCCAGTGAGGCCCCAAGTCGGCCGCGCGCAAAAGCGGGGCGGGCGTCAGGGCTTCTATGCCGCTAACGGGCAGCCCTAGCAGCGAGCCCATAGTCCAGTTCCAAGACCAGTGAACTCCGAGCGGAAACCAGAGGCTTCGCGTGCGCAGGTAGGCCACGGCCAGCCACACGCCCGCCAGCGTCGTGTTGATAAACGGAAAGTTGACGAAATAGAGCCCAAGGTAAGTGAAAGGCGGAAGCCCCGGCGGATTATTCGGATTGTCCTTATGTACGTAGGCGAAGACGAGAGAGGTCAGGACAAGACCTGCCATAGCCAGCCTCGCGCGCGTCATCGTCTGCAAAGGATAGCCGCGAAAGAGCGCCTCTTCGGCTGCGGCCGCGATGATGAAGACCAGCCCGGAGAAGATAATCGTCTTGAGTACCGCGCCCGAATCCGATGCCGCGAAGGTGAACCTGTAGCCCCCGCTCGCAAAAATTATCAGGGCCGCCAGCACTAGCGAAAGCGCGCCCACCAGCGTTCCCTTGAGCCAGTCGAACAGGTATCCCCTGTGTAGCGTCCAGCCGAGCGAGCGCGCGGGCAGCCCTTCGAACAGCTTCGCGCAAACGAGCCCGGCCACGGTCGCCGCCGCCAGCAGCACCGTAGACTGAAGCACCCAGCCCCACGGGCCTCCCAGAAATCCGGGCGCTCCTGCCGCGCCACGGCTGCGAAGCAGTAGATAGCCTATTGATAAGAGTTGGAACAAAACTCCAGTCAGAACGAAGTTGATGACTACGAACAGGAGCAAGCGCCAGCCGCTTCGCAGCCTGCCCCACCTGTTTAAGAAGATTTCGGAGAGATTCATGGGCATGGGCAGCCATTCTACCTGAATATCGAGCACAGGTCAGTACCGCCTGCGGTAGCGAGCAGGTCTACACTGCGGCTTGATAACCCGCCCGCTACCGCAAGGCGGTACTGACCAGCGTTTTTTGGTAAACTGTTTTTATGAAGGAACCTGTAGACAACGGGAAGATACGAGAAGACAGGCAGCGCAGGCGCACAGCGCCGTGGCTGCTGGGTACGCTTGTGCTCTCGCTGCTCTCTCTGCTGGTTGCCTTACAGGTCTTCAGCCTCTACCAGATTGTGCCGACCGAGACGGCTTCCGAGACGCTGCTTCTTTACGCTCTCTCGTCGCTCAACTTCATAGCCTTCATCGTCTTCGCTTTCATCTTCGTTCGCAGCCTGCTGAAGCTGCGTCGTGAAAGACGCGAGCGACGGCTCGGCTCCAAGATTAAGACGCGGCTAGTGGTCTATTTCATCTCGCTCAGCCTGCTGCCGATAACGGCGATGGCCGTGTTCTCCTTTCTCTTCCTCAACCGCTCGCTCGAAAGGTGGTTCGGCAGGCTGCCCGAAGAGGTGATGGCAGAAGCGAGGCAGTTGCAGGAGGACGTGGTCAAGCATCAGACGCAGTCGGTGCGAGAGTCCGCAGCCATGATGGCGCTCATGCTGCGCGAGAGTCCGGAGCTTGAGACGGAACAGGTGCTGGCCGGTCTGGTAGAGAAAGGGAACCTGTCTGCCATAGAGCTTGTCACGCCGCGAGGCGAGTTGTTGTTGAAAAGCACGGCCAAGCTCTCGCCCGAAGAATTGCGGGAGCTGGAACAGACGCTTGAGACGGCAAGGGACTCGAACGGCGCGGATAAGGAGCTGACGGACGGAAGGGGCTATGACGTGGTCGTCGCGCCCGTCAACGAAAATCGTCAACTGCTGGTAGCTCCGGCCAAATACAGCGACTCGAACTCAGCCAAGACGATACTGGCCTCCAAGGCCGAATACGAAAAGCTGAAGGCGCGGCAGCGAAAGGTGCGGCAACTCGGTCTTTCAACGCTCGGCCTCTTCACGCTCTTGCAGCTTTTCGGCGTCACTTGGATTGCTATACATCTGGGGCGCGGGCTCGCCACTCCGATTCTAGCGCTGGCCGAAGCTTCGAACGAGGTCGCGAGCGGCAACCTGAGCTATCGCGTGACGACTGTGGCGGACGACGAGCTGGCGCTGCTGGTCGCAAGGTTCAATCAGATGACGGCGCAGTTGGAAGAGAACCGCAGGCGGCTGGAATCCAACGCCGAAGAGTTGCGCGAGAAGAATCTGGCCATAGAAGAACGGCGCAACTACATAGAGACTGTGCTCGAATCGCTCTCGACGGGCGTAGTCTCCTTCGACGGCGAAGACCGCGTGACGACCATCAATGCCGCAGCCGCAGCCATGCTCCGGCTTGCGCCTTTGCCTTCGCCCGGCGCTGCGCTCTCAGGGATTACAAGCACGGACGACCGCTTGATACTAGAACGACTGCTCAGGCGCGCGCGCCGCATGGGACAGGCTTCGGAGCAGACGGAGCTGGCTCGCGGCTCCACGCAGGACGGAGTCTCTATTCCTGTGGCGTTGACCGCGACGGCGCTCCGCAGCTCGAACGGCGCAGGCGTGGTGCTGGTGATTGAAGACCTATCGGAGCTTCTGGCCGCGCAGCGTACCGCAGCATGGAGCGAGGTCGCGCGCCGCATGGCCCACGAGATTAAAAACCCTCTGACGCCGATTCAGCTTTCGGCCGAGCGCATAGCCAAGAATTTCAGACGCGCTTCAAACGGCGCAGATAACGGCGGCGCAGGCGGCAACGGCTCAAACGGCAAAGGCGCAAACGGAGAGCTTGCGGCAGAAGAGCGCGAGCGTGTGGGGCGAGTCGTAGAGGAATGTACCTCCACGATTACCCGCGAGGTCGCGGGCCTGAAGGCCATGGTGGACGAGTTCTCGCGCTTTGCGCGGCTGCCGCACGCGCGCCTTGAAGCGTCCGACCTGAACGAAGTGGTGCGACAGGCCGTGACGCTTTATGAAGACAGGCTGGAAGACATACGCATGGACGTGCGGCTGGCGCGCACGCTTCCGCCTGCCATGCTGGACAAGGAGCAGATGCGCCGCGTCCTTGTGAATCTGATTGACAACGCTCTGGAGGCTCTGGCCGCAGTAGCCGGAGAGCGGCGAATCACCATCGCCACCGCGCACGACCACGCGCGCGGGCAGCTTCTGGTAGAAGTCACGGACACGGGCCACGGTATCCCGCGTGAAGATTTCACGCGCCTCTTTCAGCCATATTTCTCCACCAGAGAGCGCGGCACCGGCCTCGGGCTGGCAATCGTCCAGCGCATCGTGAACGAGCACAACGGCCGCATACGCGCCGAACAGAACCGCCCGCGCGGAGCGAAGTTTATTATTGAACTACCCATAACTACGTAGTCTGTAGAGTCCAGAGAGTCTGGAGAGTCTATAGAGAAGAACGCTTCTTGACTCTCCAGACTCTCCAGACTCTCCGGACTCTCTAGACTCTTAAGATGTCCGATTCCATTCTCATTGTTGATGACGAGCGCGGCATACGCGAGACTTTGCGCGCTGTGCTGGAGGACGAGGGCTTCGTGGTAGACGCCGCCTCATCCGGCGAGGAGTGTCTGAAGGCCGTGGAGCGGCGCGCGTTCGGCTGCGTGTTGCTGGACGTGTGGCTGCCCGGCATAGACGGGCTTGAAACGCTCAGGCAGTTGCGCGCAGCAGGCTCGGAATCGGCGGTGGTGATGATTTCCGGCCACGGCAACATAGAGACGGCGGTGCGCGCCACCAAGCTAGGCGCGTTCGATTTCATAGAAAAGCCTCTCTCGATTGAGAAGACGGTGCTGACGATTCGCAACGCCATCAAGCAGAAGAGGCTCGAAGAGGTCAACCGCCAACTCTCGCGTGAGCTTGACCGCGAATATGCAATGATTGGCGAGTCTGTAGCCATGCGCGCCCTCAGAAAACAGATAGAGGTCGTAGCGCCTACGGATGGGCGCGTGCTCATCTACGGCGAGTCCGGAACCGGCAAGGAGCTTGTGGCGCGTGCGCTTCATGCTCAATCGAGACGCGCGGGCGAGCCCTTCGTGGAAGTAAATTCCGCCGCGATTCCCGAAGAGCTTATAGAGTCTGAGCTGTTCGGCCACGTCAAAGGCGCTTTCACTGGCGCGACCTCTGCCCGCAAGGGAAAGTTTGAGCTGGCCGACGGCGGCACGCTCTTTCTGGACGAGATTGGCGACATGAGCCCGCGCGTGCAGTCGAAAGTCCTGCGCGTGCTGGAAGAGCAGCGATTCGAGCCCGTCGGCTCGACGCAGAGCGCCAGAGTTGACGTGCGCGTGCTGGCCGCCACCAACAAACGGCTTGACGCTTTGATAGAGCAGGGAACCTTTCGCTCAGACCTCTTCTATCGCCTGAACGTCATCCCGTTCGAGTTGCCGCCTTTGCGTGAGCGGCTCGAAGACGTTCCGCTTCTGGTGGAGCATTTCAACCGCAGGTTTTCAACAGCCTACGGCAGGCGGCCCAAGCGCTTCGAGGACGATGCGATGGCTGCTTTTCAGAGCTATTCGTGGCCGGGCAACGTGCGCGAGCTAAAGAACACGGTCGAGCGCGTCTGCATCATGCACTCAAAAGTGAAAGTCACCGTCGCAGACCTGCCCTCCCTCGGAGGCGAAGAGCCGCCCGCCGCCTCGTTCCGCTTTCCCTCCTTCAAAGAAGCCACCGACGCCTACCACCGCGAGTTCATACAGAGAAAGCTGATGGAGGCGGAAGGCAACGTCTCTCGCGCTGCCGAGCTGATGGGCGTTGACCGCAGCCATCTTTATCGCCGCATGCGGGCGCTCGGCATACAGGTTCGCGGCGAGCGTTAAAGCGCGCGGGCGCATCCAATAATCTCTCCTGTTTTTACGGGGAAACTGCGGAGGCGAGAATTACTTTCATGTTCGGTTTGACATGTCGGGTTAAATGCTTTATCAGTTAAGTTTAACTGTCGCGTGAAATCGCGGCCTGTGGTGTGCTCCGGAATTCAAGCCCTGTGGGCCGGGAGCACTTTTTTGGTGAAAAGATGGATTATACGACACGAGAGCTTTTGAAGCGGTACGCGCGCCTTGCTGTGGGACAGCCATTCGCGCCCGTGCTGTTGAATATTTTGGTCACGAGCGTCTGCGACATGCGCTGTACGCACTGCTTTTTCACGGACGAGCTGGACGACCGACCGCGCAAGAAGCTGCAAATGAAGACGCACGAGCTGGAGAAGATTTCCCAGACGCTCGGAGGAAATTTAGGCGTCCTCATCATAGCGGGCGGCGAGCCTTTCACGCGCAAAGACCTGCCGGAAATCGTTCGCGCCTTTCATCAGAACAACCGGCTCGAATCCGTCTACCTGATGTCGAACGGCCAGATTCAGAAGCGAATCATGCCGGACGTGACGCGCATCCTTCAGGAATGCCCCGGCCTCAACGTGACGGTTGCGCTCGGCATAGACGGCCTCAAAGACCAGCACGAGAAGATTAGACAAAAGCCGGGCTCTTGGGATTTGGCGATTGACACAGCGCGGCAGCTTCAGGCGATTAAAAAAGAGTACCCGCGTCTGGACATACAGACCTGCACCTGCTTCATGAACTCGAACCAGAACACTATCTTCGAGTGGTACGACTTTCTTAAATACGACCTGAAGCCGGACAAGGTCAACTTCAACTACATACGGCCTCCGTCAGCAGACCCCATCGAGCTGGACATAGACCACGAGCGTTACGCCCGGCTGGCTCAAATGATTGACGACGACTCGCGCCACGCCGCCATCAAGAATAACTACGGCGGCGACGCTGGCTTCTTCAAGGCCGCGATTGACATCTACATGCACGGCCTGATTTCCAAGACCAAGGAAGAGCAGAAGGCGCAACTGACCTGCTACGCCGGAACCGCAGGCGCGGTCATCTATGACGAAGGCACAGTCTCTTCGTGCGAGAATCTGGAAGCGGTCGGGAACCTGCGCGACTTCGACTGGAATTTCCAACAGCTATGGCTCTCTCCGGCCATGAAGGAGCGGCGCAAGAAGGCCGCCGACGGTTGCTTCTGCACGCACGAGTCCAACTGTTACTACCCAAGCCTGCCCTTCAACCCGAAGCACCTGATTCAAATCAAGCGCCTTGAGCGCGAGATGAAGAAGGCGCGCCGTAATCATGAGAGGGAAGAGCAGGAAGCCGCAGGCATTACCGTTAAAGCTTAGGGCTGACAGAACTGATTACATGTTTAGGGCAAGAGTCCCGAAAATCTTAATTATCTCTTCCGACACGGGCGGGGGGCATCGCTCTGCGGCTGCGGCTATTGTCGCGGGCGTGCAGAAGTTCTTCCACGGCCAGAGTTATGCCGTGCGAGTGGTGCGGGCCATTGAAGAATCGCACGCCGTCACGAAGAAGATGGTGGCGATTTATAACTGGATACTGCGGAACAGACAGCACTGGATGAAGTATCTGTACTGGGCCGTCAATCGCTTTCGCCCCGAAACCAGAGATTTCTTCCTCAATCGCACGCTCGGCTACGTCAAAGAACAGTTCGAGCGCTGGTGCCCGCACGTTGTAGTCAGCGTTCATCCCCTGACTCAGCACGGAATCGCGCGCGTCCTCAAAGAGCTGAAGCTCGCGGATAAGATTCCGCTCATCACAGTCGTCACAGACCCCTGCTACGGATTCTGGAAAGGCTGGGCCTGCGACGACGTCTCTCTTTATCTGGTCGCAAGCGAAGAGGCACGCCAGCAGCTTATAGACTACGGCGTTGAGCCTGAGCGCATAAAAGTCTCCGGCATGCCCGTGCATCCGAAGTTTCAGTTTCCGGGCGAAGATGCCGCGCAGGCCGCTCGCCGCGCTCTCGGCCTAGACCCGGAGAAGTTCACCGTCTTCGTCAACGCGGGCTGGGTAGGCGGCGGCAACATCCCGCACATCTTTCGGGAGCTTGTGCGCGGTGAGCTGGACGTGCAGGCAATCTTCCTCGCCGGGCGTAATGAAGAGCTGCGAGCCGAAGCCGAAGAGGTCGCAAAGAACGCGCCCTTTCCCATTAAAGTTATAGGCTACTCTGAGCAGGTGGAGCAGTTGATGTGCGCCGCCAACGTGATGATTTCAAAGCTCGGCGGCCTGACAACTTTTGAAGCAATGGCCTGCCGCCTTCCCGTGATAGCCGACGCCACTACGCCGCCCATGCCGCAGGAGGCAGGCTCCGCGAATATGCTTGTAAGGCGCGGCGCGGGCATCTTGCTTGAGCAGGCGCAGGACATAGTGCCGGTCATTCGCCGCATGATGGAAGACACGAAGCACTACGCGGCCATGCGCGCCGCGACGGTCGGGCTCGCCATCCCCAATTCCACGCGCCGCATAGTAGAAGAGATTACGGCGCTCATCCCTGCGCCCGTGATGGCCAGAGAAGAGCCCGTGCTAGTGGAAGCCACCCAGAGGGTGGTTTGAGCCTTAGGAGTTTGACTGTAGCCTGTGGTTTAAGCTTTAATTCTCGCATCAAGACAGCTATACGGCTTTAAGATTAACGCGCCCGCCTCGCTGATTTTCGCGGCGGGCGCGTTTTGGGAGAAGAACAGAGTTTGAGTCTCTTGCTTGAGGGGAAACGTGCTTTTATCACGGGCGGCTCGCGCGGCATAGGCGCGGCGCTCTGCGAAATCTTCGCGCGCGAGGGCGCGGACGTAGCCTTCAACTACAACGCGCGCGACGATTTGGCCGAACAGGTCGCAGAGAAAATAAGAGCCCTAGGCAAACGGGCGCACGCCTTCAAAGTCTCCATCACAGACCGTGTGGGCATGAAGCGCCTGACGCGCCAGCTAATCGAAGAGTGGGGCGGAGTGGACATTCTGGTCAATAACGCCGCCATCAATCGCGGCGATAACTTTGCCACCACCACTGACCGCGCCTGGGACGAAGTCATCAACACGAACGTCAACGGCCTCTTCGCCGTCACCAAGCCAATCTACAAGCAGATGATTCGCCAGAGGAAGGGAACCATCCTCAACATCACTTCCATAGGCGCTATACGGGCTCTCCCGACCTCCGTCCATTACGCCACCTCAAAGGCAGCAGTTATAGGCTTTACCAAATGTCTCTCGCGCGAGGCGGCCACCTTCGGAGTCACCGTCAACGCCATCGCCGCAGGAATCTTCGACACAGACCTTGCGCACACGCTGCCCGACAGGCTGCTGGAGATGCACGAATTCTGGGTGGCGCGCGGGCGACTGGGACGTCCCGAGGAGTTGGCCGAATACGCCGCCTTTATGGTTTCCGACCGCAACAGCTTCATGAACGGCGAAGTCGTCATAGTAGACGGCGGCGCGGTAACCTAAGAGCAATTCAATCTTGCCAGCCACCCCGGGTAGCTCTAGCTGGAATCGAAATCGAATTTCAAAATTAAGTTACTGATTCTAAAGAGTTTATTGTTGACAGGCAGGCTGCGCCCGCGTATTATCCGCATAGTTTTCTCTAAAAAGCGCGTGTGGTTAAAGACGTGGGAGGCGAGATGGCTAATACTACCTTGATTGACAATTTGAACCGGGCCTTGAGCATAGAACTGGCTGCAATTATTCAGTATATGCAGCATAGCTTTCTAATTACAGGCATCGAGCGTGAAGTCTATTGCGAGTTCTTCCGCGACCAGAGCGAGGAAGCGAGTGACCACGCCCGCACGCTCGGAGACAAGATTGTTGCCCTTGGCGGCATCCCGACCGTGGAGCCCGCCATGATTCGTCAGGCGACCGAGCTTAAAGATATGCTCAGACAGGACTTGGAGCTTGAGAGAGAGGGGATAGCAACCTACATGGCCGCTTGGGAATCCTGCACGGACGCAGACCTCCCTACGCGCTTTATGCTGGAAGAGCGCATAGCCAAGGAACAGATTCACATAGAGGAACTGGAAAAGCTGACCTCCGAGCGCAGAGCCAACGTCACACGGGAGAAAATCACACTCCGGCAGGTAGGTTAAGTCGAGCCCCTCTAAAGCTTTACGAAAATAAGAAGGCAAGCCTCAGAGATTTGCTCTGAGGCTTGCCTTCTTATTTTTCTATCCCCTACGCTACAAAAGGCTTCAGGCTACTGTCGGCAACTGTATCACGGTGGCGGGCTGCGTTATCTGCCCTGCTTCCGTGCGTTTACGGTTTATGTGGTGGCGCGCGACCGTCAGCGCGCGATGCAGGTCATCAAGGTGCGCGCCGTCTAGATTTATGGTCTTCTGCCCACACCAGCCCAGTCCCTCTACCCATGTGGAGTATTTGAGGATTACGCGCTCCGTGCCGTCACGTTCTTCCAGAAGCACTTCTACACGCTCGTCGTCATGTGGGGAATCAAGGATTTGTACAGCTTTATGATTGCCTTGCACGGGAAACTCTCCAAAGGGAACTTTTTGAAACGATTTCAAGCTCGCCTGTATCTCTGGGCGAAAATGAAATCCATTTTCAATTGGAGATTATGCCCGTGCTCTCGGATGGTGTCAAGTTGTTTCCTTGCCCGGAGCAGCTATCTGCTCTTCCATCTCCTTGAGCCGCTTTTCAAGTGCGCGCAGGGTGCGCTGCATCTCAGTCAGCTTTCTGATGGCGGCCATCGTGCGTAGAGATTCTTTATGGTCGAAGGCGGGGATACCACCTGAATAGACGCTCTTGGGAGGAACGTCGTAAAAGACCCCGGCCTGTGCCATCAGAACCGCGTCGTCGCCTATGGAGAGGTGGCCGCCCACGCCCACCTGACCGGCGAGAATGACTCGATTGCCGACCTTGGTGCTTCCTGCAAGACCGACCTGTCCGCAGAGCAGCGTATCTTCGCCTACAGAGCAGGAGTGGCCGACCTGCACAAGATTGTCCAGCTTAGTCCCGCGCCCTATACGCGTTTCTCCCACGGAGGCGCGGTCAATAGCCGTGTTAGCTCCTATCTCAACATCGTCTTCAACGACTACTCGGCCCGTCTGCGGAATCTTGAGCCAGTGGCCCGCCTCGTCCTTTGCGAAGCCGAAGCCGTCGCAGCCTACGACAGTGTTGTTATGTACGATGACGCGTTTGCCAACTATCGTCCCTTCGCGCAGGGAGACGCCGGAATGAATTACGGAGTCGTCGCCTACCTGCACCCGGTCATAAATGGTCGCGTTCGGATGGATGCGAACCCTTGCGCCGATTTCAGCTTCGCGCCCGATGACGGCGTTGGCCCCTATCCAGACGCCTTCGCCTAAGCGGGCCGTCGCATCAATCACCGCCGAAGGATGAATGAAAGGCTCGGGCTGCGGTTCGGGATAAAAGATTATGAGGGCGCGCGTGTAGGCAAGATAGGGGTCGGGTGTGCGAAGCAGGCTGATGTCCTTTCGGCTAATCTCCGCATCCTCGCTCACGAAGATGGCGGAGGCGCGCGTCCTCTCAACCTGCGGCGTGTACCGCTTGTTGGCTAAGAAAGTGACGTCGCCCGCTTCCGCAATGTCCAACCCGGCAGCGCCTTTAATCTCAACATCGGCGTTGCCCTCAACACGAGCGCTGGTTCGCTCTGCCAGTTCTTCAAGTTTCATAGGAAGCAATCGGCTTTCAGCTATCAGCCGCCAGCACAGAACGGCTCAAAAGTGTTCAAGTAGCTTGTAGTGATTTTGAATCGTCAATAGGAAAAGCGCAAATCAAAAGGTCATAGCTGACTGCTGATTGCTGATTGCCTTTACATCAGATTCACCGGGTCAATCTCAAGGTTGACGGCGCGCATGTCCGCGCCGCGCGTGGCAGCTTCGGCCAGAGCCATGTCTATAACTTGCCTGAGTCGCGGGCGGCTGCGCGATTTCAATAGAATCTGTATGCGGTGCTCGCCGCGCAGGCGGGAGAGCGGAGCCGGAGCGGGGCCTAAGATTCGGCAGGACTGCTCATTGTTGGCTTCATCCAGCGCGCGTCTTATCTCTGACGCAGTGGCCTGCGTCCGCCCCAACTCGTCGCCGTGAACCAGCATAGACGCCAGCGAGACGAAGGGCGGGTAACTGAGTGTCTTGCGGTAGCGAATCTCCTCTTCGTAAAAGCCCTGATAATCCTGAGCCGCCGCGTGTCGCAGCGCGTAGTGATTCGGGTGGTAGGTTTGTATAAGGACGCGCCCGGGCAGTTGGCCGCGACCGGCGCGACCGGCCACCTGCGTAATCAACTGGAACGCGCGCTCGGCTGAGCGAAAGTCCGGCAGCGCGAGTCCCGCGTCAACGGAGACTACTCCGACCAGCGTGACGTTCGGAAAGTCGTGTCCTTTGGCAAGCATCTGCGTGCCGACGAGCATGTCCAAGTCGCCAGCGCCGAACTCAAGAATGGTGCGCTCGAAGAGCTTGCGCCGTACCGTGGTATCGCGGTCGAGACGCGCTATCCGCAGGCTTGGAAATCGCTGCCGCAGAATCTCTTCTATCTGCTCCGTGCCTTCACCCACGTAGTAGATATATTTGCCAGCGCAGGAAGGGCAGCGCGTGGGCGCGGCCCGCCGCAGGTTGCAGTAGTGGCAGAGCAGGCTGGACTCCGAGCGATGATAAGTGAGCGTGACGTCGCAGTTGTTGCAGCGTATGGACTCGCCGCAGGTGCGGCACAAGACGAAGCTGGAATAGCCTCGACGGTTGAGCAGGATGATGGATTGGTGGCCCAGCGCGTGCGTCTCTTCTATGGCCGCAAGAAGCTCGTCGGCAAAAATCTCAGGCTTGCCCGCCTTGGCGAAGCTCGAGCGCATGTCTATGATTTCGGCCTGCGCCATCGCGCGGTTGTTGATTCTCTCCGGCAGGTGAACGTAGCGATACTTGCCGCTCTTCGCGTTGTGAAATGATTCAAGCGAAGGAGTCGCTGAGCCGAGCACGACGACCGCGCCCGCTTGTCTTGCTCGAACTATCCCCGTGTCGCGCCCGTTGTAAAAGGGGGACTCGTGTTGACGATAAGATGTCTCGTGCTCTTCGTCTATGACTACAAGGCCGAGGTCTGAGACGGGCGCAAAGACTGCCGAGCGAGTGCCGATGACCACGCGAGCGTCACCGCGCTTGAGGCGGCTCCATTCGTCGAAGCGCTCGCCCGTGGTCAGAGACGAATGAAAGATGGCTACGCGGTCTCCGAAGTGCGCTCGCAGGCGTCTGGAGAAGACAGGCGTCAGGGCAATCTCAGGCACGAGCATCATTGCGGCGCGGCCTCTCTCAAGCGCGGCTCGCATGGCGCGTATGTAAACTTCTGTCTTCCCGCTCCCCGTCACGCCGTGAAGAAGAAAGGCCGCGTAGACTCCCTCTGCCATAGGCGCTTCAATCTCGCGCAGCGCATCTTCCTGCGCGCCTGTTAAGTGAAGGGCTTCGGTGTCGGGCAGCACGGCGTCCGCGAGCGGGTCGCGCCTGACATCGCGCACGAAGATTTCTACAATCTTGCGCCGCTCAAGAGACTGAATCGGCGCGGCGGAAACTTCGGCTTGCTCAAGCAAGTCCGTGAAGGCTATCTCGCCGCCGTCCGCCATCAGTGTCTCAATGATTCTGGTTTGGGCTGCGGAGAGAGTGCGAGCCGACTCCGTCTGAGCTTGAGCTTCTACGGGCAGAAGTCGCACGGCCTTTCGCCGCTTGGCTTTCGCCAGCACGCTCCGGGCGCGATGCGTGAGCCTAATCCAGCCTGCTCGCTCCAACTCGCGCGCGACGGCGCTTGCGCGAGCTTCGCCTATGTGACGGGCAATAGTACGCAAGCTCGCTTCGCCTTCGTCCGCGAGGATGCGTAGCGCGCGAGCCTTGGCCGTGGCCGTGCGGTGAATGGGAAGACGCGCAAGCTCGTCTCGGCCTTCAGCCGTAATTGACAGCACCTGCTCGACCGTGGCATTAAGCCCTGCGGGCAGCGCAGCCTTCAGCACCTCGCCCCACGGCGCTGCGTAATAGTCAGCTACCCAACGTGTAATCTCCAGAATCTCAGGAGTGACGAGCGGCTCGGCATCAAGCAGCTCTTCCGCGTCCTTTACCGCTTGGTCTGTCAAGTCGGCCGCACGGTCTAACTCGTCATGCAGCGCGACGATGTAGCCCGTGACGCGCTTTCGACCGAAGGGAACCAGCAGGCGCGAGCCGACCTGCGCGTCGCGCCTGAGCGCGGCAGGCAACCGGTAAGTGAAGGTCTGCATGACGCGCACGGGGATGGCCACTTCCGCATAGCTCTGCGCGGAGGCTTTCTGTGCGCCGTCGGCTTCGTTTGAAGAATAGAGTTTTTCGGAGATTGCGAAACGTCTCTGCACGAAGAGAACTATAAAGGCAAAAGTAAAAAGGCAAAAGTGAAGACGACGGGCGCGCCTTCTCTTTCTTCACTTTTGCCCTGTTTTATCCGCAGTCAGGTAGTCTCTGACTTTCTTCATGTCTTCCCACGCTTCGCGCTTCTTCGACGGGTCGCGCAGCAGGTACGCGGGATTGAAGGTAGGCATCAGGCGCGATTCGTTGTAGTCGTGAAACGTGCCTCGCATCTGCGAGATAGGTTTTTTTGTGCGAAGCAGGGCGCGCGTGGGCGTGTTGCCGAAGGAGATAATTACCTGCGGGCGCGCGGCCCTCATCTCCCTGTGCAGATAGGGCGTGAAGAAGGAGAGTATGTCAGGCGTAAGCTCCTCGCCCGTAGAGATGTACTTGACCGTGTTGGTCAGATAGCAGTCATCGCGCTTTAAGCCTATGCTGCCGAGGATGCGCTCAAGCATCTGCCCGGCTGGCCCCATGAAGGGGCGGCCCGAATCTATGTCGGGTGGCCCCGGCGATTCGCCCACGACGGCCACGCGGGCTCCCACCGGCCCTTCGCCCAAGATGAAGACGCGTTCCTTCAACTGCGGCATGGAGCGGGCGCGGCTCAGCATCTCCGCGTTAATCTCCGCCAGCGTCTCGTTCGGCTCCGACGGCGTCTCGTCGAAAAGTAGCGACTGCATAAAATCGGTGATGAGTGACTCTGTGACAAGTGATGAGTTAAAGACAAGAGTTCTTCCTGCCTGTCACTCGTCACTTATCACTAGCCACTGTTTTCAAATAGTCTCTGACCGTCTTCATGTCCTCCCACGCTTCGCGCTTCTTCGACGGGTCGCGCAGGAGATAGGCCGGGTGAAATGTCGGCATGACCTTGATGCCGCGATAGTCCTGAAATTTCCCGCGCAGCTTCGTGATGCCTTCCTTAGTGTCGAGCAGATTTTTCATGGCCGTGTTGCCTAGAACCACGATTACGTCCGGGCGCACTATGGCGATTTCGCGCAGCAGAAAGGGCTTGCAGATTGCCGCTTCCTGAGAGGTCGGCGTGCGATTCTGCGGCGGGCGACAGCGATTGACGTTGCCTATGAAGACGTCTTCGCGGCTCAAGCCTATGGCTTCGATTATCTTGTTCAGGAGCTGTCCTGCGCGGCCTACGAAGGGCCTGCCGGAAGCGTCCTCGTCCGCGCCCGGAGCCTCGCCCACGAACATCAGGCGCGATTTACGGTTGCCCTCGCTGTTGACGATGTTGGTGCGCCCCTGACAGCAGAGCGGGCAGCGCATGCAGATGCCTATGTCGTTCCAGATGTCTTCGAGCGTTTCGTCAGAGCGCGGCAGGCTCTCCACGTCCTGCGGCTTGACCTCTCCGAAAAGAGTCTCCTGCGGCGCGGGCGGAACCTCGTCAGGAAATTTTTTCTTTCGTGTAGCCATCTCTGTCTCGTCCCGTTCTGAGGAAGATGCGTCCGCGACCTTTGCGGACGGGGCGGGGGATTTTAAGAAATCAGTGGACGCTGCACGCTCTACGGCTGCGGCGTTCCGCTCAAGAGCCGCGAGCTGAGACGCCGTAGGCGCTGCGACTTCGCGGCTTCCAACTGTCTCTGAAAGCTGCTGAAGCGGAGGCCCCTCGCTCGTCACGTCCAAGCCTTCTACGCCAAGCTCGTCCAGATAAGAGAGATACTCACGCGCGTCCTCGGCAAGCGACAACAGCTCTTTCACGTACGGTTCATTACTCATGATATCAGATTGCCGACGCCTGCCGCATTGCCGTTCGGAGCCTCTTTTAAGCGGCGCAGTCGAACTATCTCATCCAGAATCCTGTGCGCCGCTTCTAGCTTGGACATCAGTGGAAGCTCTACAGGCTCGGCCCCGCGAGAGATGAGCGTGATGATGTTTGTCTCCGCGTCGAAGCCAGCCCCTTCCCGTGTCACATCGTTGGCGACGATTGCGTCCAGCTTTTTTCGCTCAAGCTTCAGGCGCGCGTGTGCCGTGACATCGTTCGTCTCTGCCGCAAAGCCTATGACAAGCAGCCCGTTATGCCTGTTTCCGGAGACTTCGGCCAGAATGTCCGGCGTCGGCTCAAGCTCAAGGCGTAGATGAGCATCCGATTTCTTCAGCTTGCTCGCCGCTCGATTTGCCGGGCGGTAGTCGGAGACGGCTGCCGAAGCTATAAAGACAGTCGCGTGCTCAATCTCCTGCATGACGGCTGCGCGCATCTCTTCGGCCGACAACGCCCTGACGAGGCGAACCTGCGCGGGCGGCTCTGCGGTTGTTGAGCCCGCTACGACCGTGACGTCTGCGCCACGCTCCTTCGCGGCGCTGGCTATGGCAAAGCCCATGCGTCCGGATGAGCGGTTCGTCAGAAAGCGTACGGGGTCAATCTCCTCTCGCGTGGCCCCGGCTGTCACCAACAGGCGCTCCCCGGCCAAATCCTGCGCCCGCGACTTCCGTGAGCGTAGAATGTTGAGCGCTGCCGTCACGATTCTCTCAGGCTCGCTCAAACGTCCCGGCCCGACCGTGCCGCAAGCCATCTCGCCCGTGTCAGGCTCTACAACCTGCACTCCGTCCGCGCGCAGCCTTTCCAGATTGCGCCGTGTAGCCGGATGATTCCACATGGTAGTGTTCATGGCCGGAGCCACCAGCACGGGAGCGTTTGAGGCCAGATAGGTCGTGCTCAGAAAATCATCAGCGATGCCGTTTGCGAACTTGGCGATGATGTCGGCCGTGGCCGGGGCGACTACCAGCAGGTCAATGGTCTGCGAGAAGGTGATGTGAGCAATCGGGTCTGGATTATCCGGCGCGTAGTCATCAACTATCACGTGCGAGCCGGAGAGGGCGCGAAACGTCAGGGGCGTGATGAACTCGCAAGCACGCTCTGTCATGGCCACGCGCACTTCACAGCCTGCGCGCTGAAGCCCGCGCAGGACTTCGGCAGCCTTGTAGGCCGCTATGCCGCCGGTGATGCCAAGCGCTACCCGTTTGCCCTTAGTGTCCAGAGTTGTCGAATCGTCGTCCATGTCGTTGAAGCCGTGCTGCTTGAAATTTATCATCGCACGCCTGAGACGGCAAAGCTAAAACTACAAGCAGGTCAGTATCGCAGCCGGTACCGGCCTGCTCTTTTTCAAAGTACGTGGTAAACTTTGCTGTAAGATGCGCGCTGGAAATTCCCCTGAGTCTGACGCGGGCGCGCGTTCGGGGCTTTATGATGAAGAATAAGCGGGTCTTCTTTCAAATCGTCATGCTGGGGGCCATACTGGCGCTGTCCGCCGTGGTGTCGTTCGCGCAGAGCGCGCAGGAGGCTGCGGAGGAAGAGGAGTTCGGGCCTGTCGTGCGGGCCTACCTTGGCTATTTAAGGGGCGAGCAGGAGGTCGTGGACGACCGCGCCAGCCGCCGCGAAATCTCGCGCGCATACTACCGCCGCAACTCCAATCGCATACGCGCGCTTAGACAGATAGCCATTCGCATAGCGCGCGAGTCGGGCAATGATTACCTGCCGGAATTGGAGGCCGCGACGCGCGACGAGATGAAGAATCTCTTCGACAATCCGCCCAGCGCCGCCAACCTGCGCGTCGGCGAAGTTCTCAACAACACCTTTCGCTATCTGGGCAGCGTCCGCTCCGGCGAAGTCTTCTACATCTTTTCGCGCCTAGACCCTTATGAGCAGGCCGAGCTGATGGAGCAGGAAAAGAGACGACAAACTCCGGCCGGAAATCTTCAGCCGGGTACACAGCCGCAGCAAACTTTGACGCCGACGCCTACGGCCGCTACGGGCGAAGAGAACGGCGCGCGGCCCAGACGCGCAAACTCGCCCTGAACTTTTTCCGGGACTTCAAATTCAACTTACGCCATGCGCCAGCCTACACTCTTCGACAAGCCTGCAAAAGAGAGCGCAATCAGCTACGAGCGATTGGTGCTATACGCGCTTGGGGATTTTCAGGCGCGTGGGAAAGTGCTGGCCGAGCGCGACCTTCCGCTTGACCGTCTGCGCGGCGCGCTGCGCAGAGCCTCAGAGGCTTTCGAAGTCGAGCAACTCAATGACGAGAGCGCCGTCGCCACTCTTGCGGCTCTGGGCGCACAGGTGCAGCGCCGCCACTCCTTCGCAGCCAAGCATCCCTATCACGTAATAGTTCCCACGGAACTGGCCGGAAGGGCCGAGCGCGTTTATGAAGAGATGACAGCGAGCGAATCAAGGCGAAAGTGAAGCACACTGAAACGCGTCCATAATCTCAGATACATCGGGCTGGTTCCGAACATCTGGTAAGACAATTTGTGAGCCCGGTTCAACCCGCACCACTACTTGCATAATGGCCAAATCAAGTTGGGCTTTTTGGAAAAGCTCGGCCGTCAGCGACCGTTTGACGACGCGGCTACTCCTGCTGCTTGAAGATTCCCAAGCGCGTGCAACCAAGATGACAGGTTCTATGCTCTAAAGAAATTGCTCGTGCTGTTGAGCCTATGCTAACCTCTGACGACTGGTTGCATGGCCCAGCTTACCACTGCTCCCGAAGCATTCATGGAGTGGAATTGGAAGTCCTCAGTCGTCTCTCAAAATAGTTATCAATCCTATGCCCCAGCAAGTAAAGCCTTTCTACGAGTTCGGCCCATTCCGTTTGGATACGCACGAGCGCCGCCTGCTTTATAACGGAGAGTCCATCTTTTTAACCTCGAAAGCCTATGAGATTTTGCTCGCGCTGGTTCAAAGTAAGGGGAATGTGGTTGAAAAAGACCAACTGATGAACAAGGTTTGGCCAAACACCTTTGTCAACGAGGCTAACCTGACGCAACAGATATTTGTCTTGCGAAGAATACTGGGGACGGATGAGCGACAGCAATACATTGAGACGATTCCTCGTCGCGGCTACAGATTCGCCTACACCATCAAAGAACTGGAAGAGGAGCATGCGGAAGCAAGAGCGGAGAGCCCGCCGCAGTCAGCCGTCGCCGCAGCCGCGCTAACCGGCCCGGCAGAGGGGCCGACCATCACTTCCTTAGCCGTTCTCCCGCTCACTAACGCCACAGACAGCGCTAATACCGAGTATCTTACGGACGGCATTACCGAAAGCATCATCAGCAATCTCTCACAACTGAACGGCTTGCGCGTCATGTCATGGGGAGCCGTCGCGCGGTACAAGGGCAAAGAGATAGACGTGAAGGAGATAGGCCGTGAGCTGCGCGTTCAAGCCATACTGACCGGCAAAGTCCTACAGATAAGCGACAGGTTAATCATCAGGATGGAGTTCGTTGATGTCGAGAACGGCTGGCAGTACTGGGGCACGCAATACAATCGTAAAGTCTCTGACCTGCTGACGATTCAGGAGGACATCTCTTGGGAGGTTTCTGAGAGGTTGCGGCTCAAGCTGAGCGAAGAAGAGAAGGAGCGCATCACCAAACGCCACACGGAGAGCCCCGAAGCATATCAGCACTATCTCAAAGGGCTATACTTTCTGAATAAGCGTAGCCTGCAATGGATTAACAGGGCGATTGAGCATATAGAAGAGGCGCTCAAGATAGACCCCAACTATGCCAAGTCTTACGCAGCGCTTGCCGATTGCTATAGCCTTTGCAGTTGCCATAGCGGCCTGAGGCCGCGCGACGGTTTCCCAAAGGCAAAAGCGGCTGCCCTTAAGGCTCTGAGTCTGGACGACAATCTAGCGGAAGCACACGCTTCCATGGCGCTCGTGCGAATGCTTTACGACTGGGACTGGACGAGCGCCGAAAACGAGTTCAAGCACGCCATTGCGCTCAACCCGAACCATGCCATGACTCATCACTGGTATAGCACGTTTCTGGCACGCCTTGCGCGGTTTGATGAGTCTCTGGCGGAGATGAAACTCGCCCAGACACTAGACCCGCTTTCGCTCATCATCACCACCAACCAAGGCATAGTCTTCTACTTCATGCGCAACTATGAGCGAGCCCTGGAGTATGGTAATGAGGCTCTGGAGCTAGACCCGAACTTCGGCGTTGCGTACGGTCTTTTGTGCGCGGTGCATATGCAAAAAGAGATGTACGCGGAGGCGCTGGAGTATTGCCAGATTGGGCTCAGCCTCTCTAAACGCGACCCGGAAGCTCTGGGCTTCCTCGCCATGATTTATGGAAAGCTCGGGGAGAAAACGAAGGCGTACGAGGTCATAGACGAGTTAAAAGAGCACGGGCAGCGAAAGTATGTCTCACCTCTGTATCTGGGTCTGGCCTACATAGGTGTGGATGAGATAGAGAAAGCTCTTGATTGTGTTCAGAGAGCCTGTGACGACCGCTCGCACGCAGTGACTTATCTGAAGATTGCACCCTTCCTTGACCGCCTGCGCCCGGAGCCGCAATTCGATGAGTTGATGAAATGCGTAGGCTTTTCATGAGCGCCTACGGCACATTGCTCTTTTCTCTTCTGTGGCGTGCGAAGCGTATGATGAAATAGTATGACATGCAGCCCGCGTCAAAACAGGCAGTCGTTGAAGAGGTGAGAACATGAACGCTTATGACTTGGTCGGTTTAGCCATCCTGCTGCTTATTATTCTGGGCGCTGTCTACGGTCTGCACCGAATCACCAAGCCGGTTGAGTACACGAAGGAAGTTTATGAAGAGCGCCTGAGAAAAGGCACGGGCATCGCGCGCGGCGCTATGAACGCCATGATGTATCCCGTGGAAGAGCTGCTGAATCCGAAGGCCGTAGAAGCCGTGCATGTCAAGAAGGACATAAGGGCGGGATATTACGACGTGCAGCAGGAGAACGGCGAAGGCCAGTATGAGCAGGATTCAGTTCTATCCCAAGAAGACGAGAGAAACACCCGCGAGCTTGAGAAGCGGAGAGAGCGCCCGCGCTTGTTGCAAAGGTTCCTCAACCTCTTTCGCTTTCAACGCTGATTTCGGAAGCTACGCTTCTTTACTTTTACCTTTTGGCTTTTTATCTGCTAACATCCTCCGCGTTCCCTTATAAGCTCTGAGAATCTCAGTCTCTTAAGTCAGGCACACGGACTACTGTGGTGTGCATCCGTCAATGAAAAGAGAAAAGAGTCGCCGGAAATTTTTGGGCGAAGCGGCCCTGAGCGTCGGTGGGGCAGCGCTCGCAACAAACCTGTACTCTGAAGCGCGCGGGCAGAGTGCTTCATCAGGTTCCAGCAATCGGTCTGTAAGCAATGGCTCGTTCGGTTTCGTCATACATGGGGGCGCGGGCACCATCACGAAGCAGAACATGACGGCGGAGCTTGAAGCGAGCTACCAGTCGAAGCTGCGAGAGGCGCTTCTCGCGGGCTATCAAATCCTGAAAGACGGAAGGCCCGGACTCGATGCCATAGAAGCGGCTCTGAGGCTTCTTGAAGACTCTCCGCTCTTCAACGCGGGGAAGGGCGCGGTGCTCACTTCAGTCGGCACGGTGGAGCTTGATGCTTCAATTATGGAAGGAAGCTCGCTCAAGGCCGGGGCCGTGGCCTCGCTAAAACACATCAAGAATCCTATCAGCCTTGCCCGGCTCGTGATGGAGAAGTCGGCGCACGTCATGATGGTCAGCCAAGGAGCGGAGGAGTTCGCCAAACAGCAAGGCATAGAGATGATGCCGAACGAATATTTCCTGACCGAGCGCCGCCAGAAAGAGCTACAGAAAAAGCAGGAGGACGAGAAGAAAAAACAGAGCCACTTCTCCGTAGAAGCCGAAAAATACGGGACGGTGGGCGCTGTGGCTCTGGACAGGGCCGGGAATCTTTCGGCGGGGACTTCTACGGGCGGAATCAGCAACAAGCGTTTCGGGCGCGTGGGCGATTCTCCAATCATAGGCGCTGGAACTTACGCAAATAACCGAACCTGCGCCATTTCGTGTACGGGAGACGGCGAGTATTTCATACGCTCCTGCGTGGCGCACGACATCTCCGCTATGGTCGAATATCGTGGGATTTCTCTCAAAGAAGCGACGCGGGCGGTGCTGGACAAGGTAGAAAAGCTCGGAGGCAAGGGCGGCCTGATTGCCATAGACCGCAACGGCCAAATCGCCATGCCCTTTAACACTGCGGGCATGTACAGGGGCTCCATAGGCCCCGACGGCAAGCCATTTGTGGCGATTTACGGGGACTAAAGCTGCCAAAATGACTGGCCGAACGCTCCCGGCAGCCCCGAATCCCTGCTTGTTTGCCTGAAAGGCTTATGGTAAAGGTCAATGCCCAGGGGCCTGAGCAGGGGCGTTTGACGACCGGCCCGGCTTTGGCCATATAGGGGCTGCGAACGCGAAGTCGCTGAAAAAAAAGCTCCTTCGGGGCAGACTTTTACACAAATGTTTATTGACATAGAGCCTAGATTCGTGTAAAAAGGCCAAGACATTAAAGCCCAAGAGGCTTGTTTTGCCAGCTTTTTTAATCAGAAAGTTTCGGCGCGAGCGGTCTTCTGTATAATCAGAGACGGTCTCGGGCGAGAAGACCACACGTCTCCCACTTAGGATACGCTGCGCGCTACTTACACTTTTTTCACTTTACGGGAGGAGAATTAATGATCAGCAGAACTTGGAGTCGAAAGTCCATCGCGTTCTGCCTGGCAATTGCCGTCTTGAGTTTATACTCGATGGTTGCGCTGGCAGCACCGGGACAACAAGGGCCGGCAGGCGAGCTATCTGTCTCGGGCAAGGTCACAGTTAACGGTCAGAGCGCGATTTCCGGTGCGACTATTTTTTCGGACAGCACCATCGTTACGTCGCAGAACTCCAGTGCCGTCGTCAGCCTTGGTAAACTTGGCCGTCTCGAACTGCTTCCGGGCACCAGCCTGAAGCTCAGCTTTACGGACAACAGCATCTCCGGTATGGTTGATAGCGGACGCTTGCAGGTCTCTGTACCTCAGGGCGTCGCCACCAGCTTTACCACCAAAGATGCAATGGTAGTTTCCGACACGGCTCAGGCCAACGTGTTCACGATTGACCTGGAGTGCGGTAACACAATCACGGCTACGCAGACCGGACGCACCGAGCTGCGAGTAGGCGACAGAGCGCAGCAGGTTGCTGCCGGGCAGGACGCTACGGCCGGAACCGCTCAGCCGGGCACTCGTTGCACGAGACTGAAGACTGAAGGCATGAAGGGCATCGGCGGTGGCGCTTTGGCCGCTCTCCTTCTGGCAGCAGGCGGTGCAGTCGCGGCAGCCATCATCGCTGGCATGAGCGAAAACAACGACCTTGACTTTGGCGGGAACGTGACGATTGTCAGCCCGACCAAGTAACAGAAACCAATCAGTTTCTAATCAAACCTCGTGGCGCTGACTTACAAAAGCGCTTGATGGATGAACTGTAACCTTGCGGATTAAGCGTGCTTGCTCAGACGGGCAACTTGCTTAGTCCGCAAGGTTTTACTTTGACATCTTGAATATTCACCCATGCCCCTGACTGGGGCAGCAACGGCAGGAAGTAAATGCACATAGCAGTAATCGGTACAGGATACGTAGGGCTGGTGACGGGCGCTTGTTTTGCGGAATTCGGTGTGGATGTCACATGCGTAGACGTTGACAGTGAGAAGATAGCGCGTCTGCTGGACGGCATCGTGCCCATATACGAGCCCGGCCTTGAGCAGTTGGTAGCAAAGAACGTACAGGCGGGACGCCTTCATTTCACTACCGACGTTAAGCAGGCTGTGGAGCAATCGCTGGTCATCTTTTTAGCGGTCGGAACGCCGCCGAAGGAAGACGGCTCGGCTGATTTGAGATTCGTGGAAGCGGCAGCGCGCTCCGTAGCCGAACACATGAACGGCTACAAGGTCATCGTCACGAAATCCACGGTGCCCATAGGCACGGGCGAGCGACTCAGAAGGCTGATAAGCGAGCATCAGAAGAAGCAGTTTCATTTCGGCGTCGTTTCCAACCCGGAATTTTTGAGGGAAGGCGCGGCCATCAATGACTTCATGCGCCCCGACCGCGTTGTCATAGGCAGCAACGACGAAGAGGCCGTAGCCATCATGCGCGACCTTTACCGGCCTCTCTATCTGATAGAGACTCCGTTCGTCATGACCTCTCTGGAGAGCGCAGAGCTTGCCAAGTATGCCGCCAACGCTTTCCTTGCTACAAAAATCTCTTTCATAAACGAGATAGCCAACATGTGCGACCGCATAGGCTGCGACGTGCATGACGTGGCGAAGGCTATAGGAATGGATCGCCGCATAGGCAACAAGTTCCTGCATCCGGGGCCCGGCTTCGGCGGCTCCTGTTTCCCAAAAGACACACGCGCTCTGGCCGCTCTTGCGCGTGAGTTCGGTTCCGAATCGCTCATAGTAGATGCCGTCATCGAAGTCAACGAGCGGCAGCGCGCACTGATGATTCCCAAGGTAGAGAAACTGGTTGGAGAGTTAAGGGGAAAGATAATCGCCGTGCTCGGTCTGGCCTTCAAGCCAGAGACTGACGACATGCGCGAGGCCCCTTCGGTTGACATTATTCGCGGCCTGCTTGAGCGAGACGCGCATGTGCGAGCCTACGACCCTGTGGCAATGGAGGAGTCAAAAAAGTTTCTTCCCGAAGTCGAGTACTGTGAAGACGAGTATCAGGCGGTCACGGGCGCTGACGTGCTGGTCTTCATGACCGAGTGGAACCAGTTTCGTGCGCTCGACATGCAGCGCATTCGACAGATGATGCGCGCTCCCAAAATCGCTGACCTCAGAAACATATACGAGCCCGATTCCATGCGCGAGCTTGGCTTCGATTACATTGGAGTCGGAAGGTAAGAAGGCAATGCAGAAGGCAGCAGCGCCGCAATGATGAATTAAAGAAGGGCTTTCTTTTCCTTCATCATTCTGCATTCTGATTTCATCACTTCTTTTATGGCTTTATCAGGAATAGTTCTGGTTACGGGCGGGGCCGGGTTTATAGGCTCTCACGTTGCGTCCGCGCTCTGCGAGCGAGGCGCGCGCGTGCGCGTGATAGATGATCTCTCTACCGGCTACAGAGAGAACATAGATGAAATCGGAGGCAAGGTTGATTTCATTCACGCGAGTTTGACGGATGACGATACGCTCAAACGGGCGCTCGAAGACGTGGAGCTGGTCTATCACGAAGCGGCTATCCCGAGCGTCCCGCGCTCGGTGGCGAATCCGCGCGAGACGCACAGGGCCAGCGTTGACGCGACCTTTTCGCTTTTGATGGCCTCGCGCGAGCGCAACGTGAGGCGCGTTGTTTATGCCGCATCAAGCTCCGCTTACGGCGACCAGCCGGAGCTTCCGAAAAGGGAAGAGATGCGTCCAGACCCACTCTCGCCTTACGCCGTGGCGAAACTGGTCGGAGAATATTACGCGCAGGTCTTTACGCGCACCTACAATCTTGAGACTGTCTGCCTGCGCTACTTCAACGTCTTCGGCCCGCGCCAAGACCCAAGCTCGCAGTATTCCGGCGTCATCTCTCGCTTCATCAGCGCGCTTCTCTCAAACGAGCAGCCAATCATATTCGGTGATGGCGGCCAGTCCCGTGACTTCACCTACATAGCCAACGTGGTAGATGCGAACTTGCGCGCGGCGGAGACAATTGACGGCGTGGGCCATGTCATCAACATAGCCAACGGTCAAAGGACTACGTTGAATGAATTGTTGGAGGCGGTCAAAAAGCTTGTGGGGAAGTCGCACGTCGTGCCTGAGTACAAAGAGCCAAGGGCGGGCGACGTGAGGCATAGTCTCGCAGACATCACGAAAGCGCGTCAGATGTTGGGTTACGAGCCGCGCGTCGGGCTGGAAGAGGGCCTGCGCAAGACCATAGACTGGTGGCAGCAGAGCCGCTTCAATAAATAGAGAAATTAATCAGCAAATCACACAAAGAGGCACGAAACTGTATGGAGCTTCGTGCCTCTTTGTGTGATTAGTATTTAAGCTGCTTCTCTTTTTCAGGAAACCCATGTGGGGCCAACCCCCGGCCCGACCACCCAGACGCCCTTCTTCTTTGTGAGCAGGATATAGCCGCCGCCGCCGCACAGCCCGCCGCAGCTCCAGCTTTTGTAGACCAGCGCCTGAGACTTGTCTGAGTTGAAGCCCACGCGCGAGAAGGTTAGAAAGCCGCTCGACTTGGGATATTTTCGCTCAAAAGCTTCCCAGCCGCCCATCACGTTATCCTTGAAAAGAGCGTCCAGTTCCTCATCCTTGACGAGAAGATACTTGATTTTGATGGAGAGTTTAGGCTCAAGCCTTGAGGTGTCGTTTTGGCTCTTCACCTGCAAGTCGTTGACCGTCTCGGGCTGTAGGTTAGGAGATGAGTTCTTTAGCTCATCGAAAAAAGTTTTCGATTCATCTTCTAAAAAGCCTTGCCAGAGCGAAGGGCTGTCGTTGATGATAAGCAGCCTTTCACCGGCGTCCCTGCGCCTTCCTTCGCTCTCCTTCAAGTCGGCGTTTATCAGGGCAGAATAGACAGCATATTCTTCATCTTCAATCTGAAGCAGATTTGGCGACACCGCAACAGGAGTAACAGGCTGCCGACGGGCGCTGGCGTCAAGCGCAGCCAGAGTCCCCGTGGCTACCGTTAGGAAAACTAAAAGTAGAAGAAGCGAGCGGTAATTCATAAAACTCTCTCCGTCATAAAAGCCGCGCTCGAACTATTAAGAGATACGAGCGCATGGGCCGTCAACCTTCAACCAAGCGGCGCAGGCTCTCTACGTAGGGCGGGCGGGCCACGCCTTTGTCCGTAATAATAGCAGTGATTAGCTCGTGCGGCGTAACGTCAAAGGCCGGGTTGTGAACCTCTATGCCTTCGGGTGCTAGCTGCTGCGCGCCAACGTGCGTGACCTCGCGCGCGTCGCGCTCTTCTATGGGAATCTGCTCGCCGGAAGCAATCCCCATGTCTATGGTGCTGATGGGCGCGGCCACGTAAAAGGGGATGTCGTGCTGGCGCGCAAGCACTGCAACCATGTAGGTGCCAATCTTATTGGCCGTGTCGCCGTTCCCGGCTATGCGGTCTGCGCCGACAACTACCACATCAACCTTTCCCTGCTTCATGACGTGCCCGGCCATGTTGTCCGTAATCAGGGTCACAGGAATCTCATCTTTGCTCAGCTCCCAAGCGGTGAGCCTTGCGCCTTGAAGGAAGGGGCGCGTTTCGTCGGCTATGACTGCGACGCGTTTGCCCGCATCGCGCGCGCCGCGCACGACTCCGAGGGCCGTGCCGTAATCTCCGGCAGTAGCCAGAGCCCCGGCGTTGCAATGCGTGAGGATAGTCGTGCCGTCCGTGATTAGCTCGCCGCCAAAGCGCCCGAGGCTGCGGTTGGCTTCTATGTCTTCCTCGAAAATCCTCGCGGCTTCGTCAACAAGCTGTCGCTTGGCCTCTTCCACGTCGTCCGTCTCGGTCTTTGCGCGGCGAAGACGGGCGCGCATGCGCTCTATGGCCCAGAAGAGGTTGACTGCCGTCGGGCGGGTCGCGCCCATGACGTCGCACATGTAGTTGAAATCGAACTCCAAATCAGCGATTGAGGTTCCGACAGACTGCTTTGCTCCGAGCGCCAAGCCCATAGCGGCTGAGACTCCTATGGCGGGAGCGCCACGCACGACCATCTTCTTGATGGCTTCCGCGACCTCATCGTAAGAGCGCAGCGTGAGATATGTTTCTTCCGTCGGCAGAAGACGCTGATCCAGCATACGCACGCCCTCGTCCGTCCATTCGACTGTCTTAATCACTTATGATTGCTCCTTGATGATATTCATTCAAGCACGGAATCTTAGAGGGAAAAGCCAAAAAGGTAAAACCGCCGGGATGGGGCCGAGTGACGAGAGCCGTATGCCGAGTCAAAGAAGAACCTCCTGTCTTTCTCTTACCGGCACACGGCTCCCCGCACCCGTCACCAGCTTTAGCGTGCTTTTGACATTTACAGGGAGCGCGTGATAACGTCCGGCGCGTCCTTTAGGGAAACCAGCAAAGTTTCCACAAGCTCTTTTTAGAAATATGCGTCCGGGTGTCCCGCGCTCTCTAATTCGGTTAGGGGGTAAGCGGGAAGTTTAGGGAAGCGGGTGAGAATCCCGCACGGTTGCGCCACTGTGAAAAAGGGAAGGAAAAGGGAGAAAGTTAAGAGCCGCTTTTAGCCGTCTTACTTTTGCCTTTTTGCTTTTGCCTTTCAAGTCAGGAGACCTGCCCGTTAGATTTTTGACGCCACAGCAGCCAATTTTTGAGCGCCTCGCGTAAAGGTGTTCAGGCCGCCGAGCGGGTTCTTCTAACCTTAGATTAAAGAAAATCCCGTCGTCTCCTGTCGCCCTTGCCCTCAAGGCGCGAGCTTCAGACAGGAAGGCGACGGGATTTTGTTTACCCGAAATTCTCAAAAAAGATTCTCTCACGAGCGGGCGCTCATCCTGTTGATGCTTCTTTGCGCGCTCGCGCAGTCGCTCTCATGCGCGAACAGGAGCCCAAGCTCAGCGAACGCCGGGGCGGACGCGCGCGAAGTCACGGACGGCGCTGGAAGGCGTGTGCGCGTGCCGCGCAGGCCGGAGAGAATCATTTCGCTCGCCCCTAACCTGACGGAGATAATCTACGCGGTGGGGGCTGGCCCAAGGCTCGTGGGCAACACTACCTTCTGCGACTATCCGGAGGAGGCGCGTCATGTCCCGAAGGTGGGCGACACGCTACACCCGAGCATAGAGCGCATCATAGCCCTCAGGCCGCAGTTGATACTCGTCTCCACGGCATCACAGTTGGAATCCTTCACACGACAGTTGGACGAGCAGAACATAGCCGTCTACATCACAGACCCGCACGACCTAGAGGGAGTCTTTCAATCAATACAGGCGATTGGCGAGCTGGTTGACGAGAGAGAGCGTGCGGGTTCGCTCGTCTCGGCTTTGCGCTCTCGTGCGACTTCCATTGAAGAGAGAGTCGGTAATCGCAAGCCCCTGTCGGTCTTCTACCAGCTTTCGGCTGAGCCGCTCTATACGGCCGGGCGCGACTCTTTCATCACGGATTTGGTGAGGCGCGCGGGCGGCGTCTCTGTGACTGCCGACGTGCCGGGAGCGTGGCCGCGTTACAGCGACGAGGCGGCGCTGGCAGCACGCCCTGAAGCGGTCATCATGGCGACGGGGGATTCTATGGGCGCTCAGGCTAACGCAGAGGTCGCGGGGCCGCTCATGCGCTCACCGGCCGTCCTGAATAAAAGGGTCTACAAAATCAACGGCGACTATCTTTCGCGCCCCGGCCCAAGACTTGTGGACGGGCTTGAGCAGATGGCGCGCGCCCTTCATCCGGAAGCTTTTAAGGAATAGCCGCCCCATTTAGTCGTGATGAGCACCAGCACAGAAGCAGGAGCAAAGAGCGTAGCAGAGCGGGCCGCAAAGGAGTCGCGCCTGACGCTTCGTTATGCGCTGCTGGTCTGTCTGGCGCTGGCGCTGCTGATGCTTGTCGTGATGACTGTGGGCTCGCTGGTGGGGAGCGAGCGGCTGCCCGTGAGCGCTACGCTGTGCGCGATTTTCACCGGCGGAAGCAATGTGTGCGCGCTTTCTTCTATAGAGCGCGCCATCCTCTTTGACATTCGATTGCCGCGCATAGTGCTGGCCGCGACTGTCGGCGCGAGCCTCGCTGCGGCTGGCGCGGGCTATCAGGCGCTGCTTCGCAATCCTCTGGCCGAGCCTTACCTGCTAGGCATCTCTAACGGTGCGGCGGTGGGGACTATGATTGCGCTGGTCTTCTTCGGCACGATGGAGTGGAGCCGTCCCGTGATGGCGTTTGCCGGGGCGCTCGGCGCGACTTTTATCGTTTACAAGCTGGCTCGCGGTCGCGCGGGGACATCGCCCGAGAGGCTCATTCTGGCGGGCGTGATTGTGACGACGTTTCTCTCTTCGGTCATAGTCTTTGTCACGACGCTGATGGATGCCACGCGTATTCGCTCGTTCACCTTCTGGCTGCTGGGAGACTTGTCGGGCTCGACCGCGCAGATGTTGACGATAGCCATCGTGGCGGCTCTCTTGGGCGTGCTTCTGCTGGCGATGAATGCGCGCGCGCTTAACCTTATGATGCTGGGCGAGCGCGATGCCTTCGACCTCGGCGTTGAAGTAGAGCGCGTGCGCGTGACGGTCTTTCTGATGGCAAGCCTGCTGGTGGGAGCTTCGGTCGCGTCCTCCGGCTCCGTTGGCTACGTCGGTCTTGTCGTTCCGCATCTGGTGCGGCTCTCCGTGGGAAGCGATAACCGTTTGGCTATCCCTGCGGCTGCGCTCGCGGGGGCGTCCTTCGTGATTGTAGCTGACACGGTGGCGCGAACGGTGATAGCGCCGCGAGAGCTGCCCGTGGGCGCTATCACGGCACTGATAGGCGCGCCGCTCTTTATCTATCTTCTGAGAAGAGGCTAAGCAGTTGCTGGAAGCCAGAGACATCAGCGTCCGTTACGGAGCGCGCGAGGTAATCGCGGGCGTCTCTTTATCTGCCGAGCCGGGCAGTGTGACGGCAATCCTTGGGCCGAACGGCGCGGGCAAATCCACGCTGATGCGCGCCCTCAACGGCGCAAAGGAGCTAACGGGCGGCGAGATACTTCTGGACGGGAGGCCACTGGCGGAGTTTGCGCGCCGCGTAGTTGGACGACGCATAGCAGTCGTGGCTCAGGAATCGGAGCTGAGGTTTCCCGTGACGGTGATGGAGTTCGTGCTGGGCGGCCGCTACAGTTGGTCAAGCACGGGCGCGTGGGGCTGGGAGACTGAGCATGACTTGGAGGCCGCCAGGCTCGCGCTGTATGAGACGGAGTTGATGGATTTCGGTGCGCGGCTCGTGGGCGAGCTTTCGGGCGGCGAGCGCCAGCGCGTCGTACTGGCACGCGCTCTTGCTACGGAAGCTCCCATCCTTTTACTAGACGAGCCGACGGCGAATCTTGATTTGGCGCATCAGGCGGCCATGCTCTCGCTCGTGCGCGAGCGCTGCGACGATAGAGGCGCGTCGGCCGTAGTCGTCACGCACGACGTTAATCTGGCAGCAGCGTTTGCCGACCGTGTGCTGCTGCTCAAAGGCGGGCGGGCGCTCGCACATGGGAAGCCGCGCGAAGTGCTTACGCCGGACGCGCTGCGCGAGCTTTTCGGTATTCAGGTTTTAGTGGACGAGCATCCGGTGACGGGTGCGCCACGCATAACGCCGGTGCTGCAACACCTTTTGCGCCGGTAAAGCCACAACCAACGGGCGAACCGTTAAGGGAAGACTGTGAGAAGAAAGCTCAATAGCTATCAGCAGTCAGCTAAAGACATGGCTGATTGCTATTAGGCTTCTCTTCAAAGCCGTCACTGCCCGCGCAACTGTAGGCGGTAAGAACGCTCGACACTATGCCACTGTCACCCGATTGGGGAGCGGGAAGGCGTCGGGCCGAAAAGCGAAAGAGATTGATTCATTTGTTCATTGATTCATTGAACAAATGAACCGATGAATCAATCCCTTAGCTTTTCGTCGCCGCGAGTCAGGAGACCTAGCGCGTTCGCTCTTTCAGGCTCGTACTGCGACGGGCAGGAGAAGCTGACAATGATAGATAGAAATTTTCTCTTCACAGAAGAACGGTTCGGAAGAGCGGGAGGCGCGCTCCTTTGCGCTGCCTTTGCGCTCATACTTTCACTTTCAGGCGAGGCTTTCGCTCAGGGAGGAGCGCAGATAACGGGACGCGTGACGGATGCGCAGGGAGCTGGCGTAGCGGGCGCGGAGGTGCGGCTGCGCTCGCGTAGCGGGCTGATGATTATGGCCCGCTCGGACGCGCAGGGCGTTTATGCTTTCAACGGGCTTGGGCCCGGCGACTATTTTCTTGAAACTCAGGCAAGAGGCTTTGCCGCGAAGACTTCTGACGAGATTCGGCTGACACGCGGACAGGTCTTGAGCTACGACGTAAGTTTGGCCGTAGAGGCCGTGAGCGAGAACGTGGTGGTCGTGGCGGCAGGCACACCGCAGCGCGCCGACGAAGTCTCGAAAGCCGTCACGCTGATAGACTACCGCGAGATAGATGCCAGAAGGGAAGAGACTCTTTCGGAAGCCCTGCGCGGCGTGCCGGGCCTGCGAGTTCAGCAGCAGGGAACGTACGGCGCTTTGACGACTCTTCGCCTGCGCGGGGGCCGCAACTACGACACGGCCATACTGCTGGACGGTCTGCGCGTGCGAGACGCTTCGGACATAAACGGCTCTGCTGTCTCTTTTATTCCAGACCTTCTGCCCGTTGACATAGAGCGCGTGGAAATCCTGCGCGGCTCCGGCTCATCCATCTACGGGACGAACGCAATCGGCGGTGTCATCAACCTTGCGCCCGGAACAGGCGCGGGCGAGCCCAGATTCGAAGCGGGCTTTGAAGGCGGCGCGCTGGGGCTTTTTCGAGAGCGGCTGCAAGGCTCAGGCGGGCTGGGGAAGAGGGCCGGTTACAGTTTCGGGCTCACTAGGCTGGACGTGCGGCGCGGCGTGGACGGCAATGACGAGTACGGCAACACTGCCGGAAGCGGTCGAGTCCAGTTCAACCTGACGCCCGCCATCACTCTGGCCGCTAATTTTTACGGCACTATCTCGAACGCGCGCCAGAACGAAAGCCCTGTGGCGCTCGCAGCCGCATTCACTGGCGCGGAGCGTTTTCCAAGAGCGATGGAAGGCGTTACCTTTCAGCCGGATTTCAACGACCCTGATTTGGGCCGCCGCGTGCGCGTTCTAGTGGCCGCCGTGCGCTTTACACAGAGCGTCAACGACCACTTCTCATACACCGTCGCGTATCAGCGAGTCTCCACTAGGCGGCGCTTTTATGACGGGCCGGGGATTGACCCGCGCTTCGCTGTCTTTCAGCCCTTCGGAGATTTCCCCTATTACTTCACGAACAACGGCGCGACCGATACGCTGGATGCAAGGGCAAATCTTCGGCTGGGCCGCACGCACTTAATCACCGGCGGCTTCGAGTTCGAGCGCGAGAGCCTTTTTCAGCAATCCACCTTCAGCCCCGGCGCCACAACAGACCGGCAGAGGACGGCGGCCGTCTTCGGACAAGACCAGATTTTCCTGCTCGACGGTCGTTTGCAGATTTCGCTGGCGGCGCGCGGCCAGCTTTATCGCATCAGCGCGGCTGACCGGCCGGGATTCCTCAGTACGATAGAAGCGCGCTCGTCCGTCACGGGCGACGGCTCAATCGCTTACTTCATAAACTCTACGAACACAAAGCTGCGCGCTCACGCAGGCAACGGCTTTCGCGCTCCTTCTCTGTTCGAGAGATTCGGTGAAGGCACTATAAGCGGCGTCTTCACGCGCTTTGGCGACCCGACCGTTCGCGCCGAACAATCAATCAGCGTGGACGGAGGCTTTGACCAGCGACTCGCGCGCGACCGGCTGCTGTTCGGGGCGACATACTTCTACACGCGGCTTCAGCGCGTGATTGATTTCGCTTCCACAGACCCGTTGGGGGCGCGTCTCTTCGGCGGCTACTACAACCGGCCGGGCGGAATCGCGCGCGGGCTTGAAACCTACATGGAGGCTGCGCCCGCAGGCAGCACGAGGCTGCGCGCTTCCTACACCTACACGAACAGCGACCGCTTCAGTCCATTCGTCGGGCTCGAAACAGAGTTCGTCATCCCGGCGCATCTCTTTAGCATAAACGTCAATCATCGCTACCGCGCGTTGTTGATTAATTTCGACCTCAATCACACGGGCTCGTACATAGCGCCGGTCTTCGAGAGCAACTTTCCGTTTCGCGCGGCCAACCTGCGCTTTGGCGGCTACACGAAGGCAGACCTGTTCGGCGCTTACGAACGGGCGCTCTCTGAGCGCGTGACCTTCGTGCTGTTCGGCGGAGCGGATAATCTTTTCGACGTGGAGTACTTCGAGAACGGCTTCAGAGCGCCCGGCATAGTCGGACGCGGCGGCGTGAATTTCAGATTCTAGACTCCGGCTGAAGAGCCGAAAGTAAAAAGGCGGGAGTGAAGAAGAAGCTTTTATCTTACTTCTTCACTCCCGCCTTTATCGTCTTCTACCGGAACTCTATAAAGCGTTAGCTCTGGCGGTAAAGAGAGTCTTCAGTCTCTATCGGTGACGCGTGCGACATCAGCTTTCGTCAACAGGCCGCCGATGAGAAAGAGTATGCCGAGCAGTATGTGGACGATGTGATCCATGATGCCCAGCTCAAGATTGCCCGGCAACAGCTTCAACAGGTTGGAGTCATTGGCGTTGGGCATGTTGGGCATGGAATGAGCGCCGCCGCCGCCCAAGAAGCCGACCAGCCCGAGCAGCAGATAGACCGCGCCGAAGGCCAGACAGAATGTACGCGCTCCGCTTATGCTGCCGGCAAATCCGAAGTAGAGTGCGGCTGCCCCGGAGATAATGTGCACGAGGTTGTGTACCATGCTCAAGTGAGTGCCCAGCAGGTCTGGAACGATAAATCCCATAACACCTACCAGGATAAACACGACACCTAAGATTTTGCAGATGGTCTTTGCCATAATTCTCTCTTTCTCTCCTTTGCGAGAAATAGGTTGATAAGCGTTGGCTCCAAGGCCGCATCGTAAATCCACTGATTGGACTTGGCGGCGCGTGTGCCCTTAAAGCTTCTATGGCGATTGGAACGGATTGTACACTAAAGAAGCTCTTTCATAAGTAAAAGTTTTCCTTCTCCCGACCTCCGGCTGAAATCTGCTCGTTTGAGAAGCCCTTTCAGCGAGTGTTATACTCCTGCTCTCCCGGAAAGCTCTTGAGAGAGAAAGCACTGTTTGTGTGCAGGCGACCTATGTTTCACACTTCTAAATTACGTGGCGGCGGCCCGAATGGATTTATGCGGCGACTAAAACTGTTGTCAGCCTCGTTTGCTCTGGTGATTCTGCTGCCCGTGGCGGCCAGCGCCTACACCCTCATCCTCCTGAGCGGGCGAAGCATAGAGATTCCCGCAAATTTTAGTGTCACACGTGCAGGCATAACCTACGAGCACGCACCCGGTCTGTACGTAACCATACAGATGACCAGCATTGACATAGCCGCCACCGAGCGAGCCAACAACGAGCCGCAGGGGAGCCTCCTGCGCCGGGCCGCAGCGAAGACGGCTTCCACCCCACCCGCGAGCGCGAATGCCTCGCCGCGCACACTCACGGACAGGGAGCTTGAACAGGTGCGCCGCAGGCGCGAGGCTTCCGAGGCCGTTTACGAGCGGAGGCGCGCGGAGCTGGGCCTGCCTTCTGTTGAAGAGACACGCCGCCAGCGCGAAGAGGAGACGCGCCGTCTCAACGAGCTGGCGGCGCAAGCTGAGGCGGGGAAAGCCGAATCGGAAAGCTACTGGCGGGCACGCGCCGCAGAGCTTCGGACGGCCATTTCCGTCAACGATGCCGAGATTAACTACCTGCGCTCAAAGCTGAGGGAGATGAACAGTTATTCAGGCGTCTCCTTCACCACGATTGCGCCGTTCGCATTCGTGGCGCGTGTGCCCGGCAGAATAAGGGGACACTCGTTTCCTTATACAAGGGGCGCGCCTTTTGTTCCTCGTGGAGTTGGCCGACGCGAACTGCTCGCAGGTGGTATAAGATTCGGCGGAGGCTCTACACGGGGACGAATTAACTTTAACCCGCGCGGCTCATACTCCGGCTATGCGCGGCCTACTTATAGCGGGCAAGGCGTCTTGGTGTTGCCTCTTCCTGTTTATGCGACGTATGGTTATGACCAATCATACGAGCAGAGCATGATTGCGGTGCGCCTGCGCGAGCTTGAAGCGGAGCAAGCCGGGCTACAGGCTCGCTGGAGGCTTTTGGAAGATGAAGCGCGTCGCGCAGGAGCGCCTCCCGGTTGGCTTAGACCATAAAACTGAAAACTGATTATGAGAGACGGTTGGGAAACAATCATTGGCCTTGAGATTCATGCTCAGTTAAGCACTGAATCTAAAATCTTCTGCGGCTGTTCCACGCGGTTCGGTGACGAGCCGAACTCGAACACCTGTCCGGTCTGTCTGGGCTTACCCGGCTCGCTGCCCGTCCTGAACCGGAGCGTGGTGGAACTGGGCGCGCGTGCGGCCTTGTCGCTGGGCTTGCAGGTAAACGAGCGCTCAATCTTTGCGCGCAAGAACTATTTCTACCCGGACTTGCCAAAGGGTTATCAAATCTCTCAGTACGACCAGCCTTTCTCGGAGCGGGGCGAGCTTGAGATTATGACCGCCGAGCGTGACGAGGGCGGTCACCCTAAAGAGTGGCGGCCATTCCGCGTTCACATCACGCGGCTTCATCTGGAAGAGGACGCGGGCAAGAACGTTCACGAGGGGCTGCCCGACGTTGACCGCTACTCTTACATAGACCTGAACCGCGCCGGAACGCCCCTGGCCGAAATCGTCACAGAGCCTGACTTTCGCTCTTCGTGGGAAGCCTACGATTACGTCAACTACGTGCGGCGGGCTTTGCAGTGGGTCGGCGCGAGCGACGCGGACATGGAGAAGGGGAATCTTCGCTGCGAGGCGAACGTTTCGGTCAGGCGCAAGGGCGACGAGAAGTTCGGCACGAAGGTAGAGCTGAAGAACCTGAACTCCGTGCGCTACATGCAGCGCGCCATAGAGTACGAGGTTGAGCGACAGATTAACCTGATAGAGTCCGGCGGCCGGGTGGCTCAGGAAACTAGGCTCTGGGACGAGCGAGCGCAGGAGACGCGCCTCATGCGCTCGAAAGAGGAGGCGCACGATTATCGCTACTTCCCGGAGCCGGACTTGCCGCCGCTAGTCGTCTCGCAGGAGTTCATAGACACGGTGAAGGCCACCATGCCGGAGTTGCCGGGCGCGCGGCTGCGGCGCTTTGTGGACGAGTACGGTCTTTCGCACAGCGATGCTTCGCTCCTGACTTCGGAGCGTGCGTTGGCGGATTACTACGAGCGCACTGTCATAGCTTCTCCGAACGCCCGGGCGGCAGCCAACTGGGTCAGGTCTGAATTACTGCGCGAGCTTGAGGGGGCAAACCTCTCGGCCGAAGACTCGCCGGTAGCGCCCGAAGAGCTTGGCCGTCTGCTTCACGCTGTCGAAGATGGGAAGATTAACGCCAAGCAGGGTAAGGACGTGCTGGTGGAGATGTTCAAGACCGGCAAAAGCGCGGACGCCATCATACAGGAGCGCGGGCTCGTTCAGGTGAGCGACGAAGGCGAGATTGACAGTATCGTTGACGAAGTCATCTCGGCCAACCCGAAACAGCTAGAACAGTACCGCTCCGGCAAAGAGGCTCTCTTCGGATTCTTCGTCGGGCAGGTGATGAAAGCCTCCAAAGGCAAGGCCAATCCGAAGGTGGTCAACGAAAGACTCAAAGCGAAACTATCGCAGTAGGTGCAAGGGGGAATATGAAGCTTAACGGCAAAGCGGCGATTGTGACGGGCGGGACAAAGGGAATCGGGCGGGGGATTGCAGAGGCTCTCGTGCGCGAAGGCGTCAATGTCTGCATCAGCGCCCGGAACGAAGAGGAGATTGAGCAGGCCGTCAGTGAGTTGGGCGAGCTTGGCGAAGGCATGGTGGCGGGCGCGACGTGCGACGTCAGGGATTACGAGCAGGTCAGGGCGCTCATAGCTCACGCCGTCTCGGAATTCGGCGGGCTAGACATTTTGGTGAACAACGCCGGCGTAGGCATCTTCGCTCCCGTGGAGGAGTTGGCGCCGGAGGATTTTCGCGCTGTCCTTGAGACGAATCTCTTCGGCGTCTTCTACTGCTGCCACGAGGCAATACCGGAGATGAAGCGGCGCGGCGGCGGCTACATCATAAACATCTCTTCGCTCGCGGGCGCGAATCCGCATCCACGCATGTCCGCCTACAACGCCTCTAAATTCGGGCTCAACGGTTTCAGCGAAGCCCTCATGCAGGAGGTTCGACACGACCGCATAAAGGTGAGCTACATTATGCCCGGCTCGGTCAACACGGAGTTCGGCGGAGAGGAGCCGGACGAGTCAAAGAGCTGGCAGTTGCAGCCGGAAGATATTGCGCGCGTCTGTCTAGACCTGCTCAATCACGACGAGCGGAGCCTGCCCAGCCGCGTAGAGATTCGTCCGAGCAGGCCGCCTAAAAAATGAAGGGAAGCGGCGAATGATAAGACTCTCGCTTGCCCTTTGCACCGTACTGCTGCTGTCTCAGGTTGGAGTCGCGCAGCAGACGGGCGAGCCGGACGAGGCCACGCGGCTCAACGAGCAAGTCGTACAGCTTTACAAGGCGGGGAAACTTGAAGAAGCGCTCACGCTGGCGAAGCGCGTCCTTCAGCTACGCGAGAAGTCTTTAGGCCAAGAGCCTCAACTGGTCGTTGAGGCTTTAATCAACCTTGCCGAGCTTTACCTTGCTAAGAAGTCATACAAAGAGGCGCTTCCGCTTTATGAGCGCGCGCTGGAGAGGAACGAGCGGCAGGCCGGGCCGGACGACGCGAGCAACGCTCTGCTGCTCGACAAGACGGCTTTTCTGCGCTTCATGAACAGGGATTTCCATGGCGCTGAGAATGATTACAAACGCTCGCTCGCCATCAACGAAAAAATCTCAGGCACGGAGAGCGAGCAATCGGCGCAGTCAGCTTTTCACTTAGCGGAGTTTTATCGCTTCACAAACAGCTACAAAAAAGCGGAGCCCTTTTATCAACGCGCGCTCTCGCTGATGGAAAAGAGCGGGGGCGCGTTCAGTCCGAAGCTGGTTCCAATGCTTGAGAGCTACGCCTGCTACTTGAGCCGCATGAACAGAGCGGACGAGTCCGGCGCTGTCTGGAAGCGTGCCGGACAGATTCGCACCCGCCTGATAAATGAAAGGCTCGGAACAAAGAGCGCGCAGACGGCAGACGATGAAAAGTTCACCAGCCTTGAGCCTATCAGCAAACCCTCTCCCGTCTATCCGGAAGCGGCCAAACACGCTCGCTTAATCGGAGTCGTGACGGTTCGCGTCACGATTGACGGGACGGGAAAGGTGATTAGGGCGTGCGGAAGCGGCGCTGACCCTATTCTGCTTGAAGCGGCAGAGCAGGCGGCTCTCAGAGCGCGATTCCGCCCACTGATACTCGAAGGCATCCCCACGGAGACGACCAGCGTAATTGTCTATAATTTTCCTGTAAGATGACGGGTTTGACAGAGCTTTTGTATTCCAAACAATTCGGAGAGGAAGCGGGAAGAGATGGAAGCTAGCGATGCTGCGGATCAGATTCTAGAGCTAAATGACGAGGGGGGCGAAAAGAGCGCGGACGACAAGTTTCGCTCGCGCGCCGCTCTCTTCATAGCCTTCATGGCCATGCTGCTGGCTCTTACAAGTCTCGGCGGCGGGAACGCGGCCGAAGACATTATGAACTACAACATACAGGCGAGCGACACCTGGGCCTTCTATCAGGCCAAGACTATACGCAAGACCAGCACGGAACTGGCCGCAGACGCGCTTGAGCAGCAGTTGGCAGTCTCGCAGAACCTGAGCCCCGAACAGCGTCAGGGTGTGGAGAAGAAGATAACCGAATACAGGGCGACGGCTGCGCGCTATGAGAGCGAGCCGGACAAGGGCGAAGGGAGAAAGGAACTGGCGCAGAAGGCGCAGACTCTGACGCAGCAGCGCGACCGCGCCATGGAGCAAGACCCGAACTTCGACTTCTCCGAGGCGCTCTTTCAAATCGCCATAGTGCTGGCCTCCGTCGCAATTCTGGCAAACTCCAGAAAGATTCTCTACGTAGCCATTGTGGCGGGCGCGCTGGCCACGGTGCTGATGCTCAACGGCTATTTCCTCTTCTTCAACCTGCCGATTTGAGAACCGCAAAGGATGAAAAAGTATGCGAGCGGTGCTGCAACGCGTGACGCGCGCCTCCGTGCGCGTGGAAGGAGAGACTGTAGGCGAGATTGAAAAGGGGCTGGTTGTGCTCTTAGGCATAGCGCAGGACGACACGAAGCAGGATGCTCTTTACCTTGTAGAAAAAATCATCAACCTGCGTATCTTCGAAGACGAAGAGGGGCGCATGAATCTGTCCGTGTTGGACGCGGGCGGCGCGCTGCTGGTCGTCTCGCAGTTTACTTTGTACGGCGACACAAGGCGCGGGCGCAGGCCAAGCTGGATAGCGGCGGCTGAGCCGCAGGTGGCCGAGCCGCTCTACGAATTCTTCGTACATGAGGCGGGCCGAAGCGTTGCGCGTGTGGCTACGGGCGAGTTTCGTCGTATGATGGAAGTCGAGCTTGTCAACGATGGGCCGGTGACTATCTTGCTCGATAGCCGGAAGTTGTTCTGAAGAGAAAACAGAGACGTGGGAGGCGAACCTTTAGTGAAAAGATATGTGGCAGGTCGTGCGAGAGAGAGACGCAACGCGCGCGCCGGATGGTTAATCTTCGTTCTATCTTTCGCGCTGGCGCTCACGGGCGCGGCGTGCAAGGGCGGCGGCAGTAACACTAACTCGACGGATTCCGATGAATCGTTAGTTAAAGACCCGCCCAATCTGAAGAAGGGAGTTAAGCCTGAGCCGGACGCCGAGGTCGCTGTCATAGAGATGCAGAACCCCGGCTACGGTCGCATAGTGATAGAGCTTTATCCGAACATCGCGCCGCAGATGGTCGCGCGCTTCAAGCAACTCATCAACGAGGGCTTTTATAACGGCACGACTTTTCACCGCATAGACCCTGAGCTTGGCATCATACAGGGCGGCGACCCCTTCTCTAAGGACAACATTCTGGGCAACGAGGGCGCGGGCGATTCTCCGTACCCGAACGTGCCGGGCGAGTTCAGCGACCTGACGTATGAGCGCGGAACCCTCGGCGCTGCGCGCAAAGGCGGGGGCGCTGGCATGTCGGAAGAACAGGCGTACAACACAGCCAACTGCCAGTTCTTCATCACGCTCAAGCGGCAACCGGCGTTCGACAAACGCTACACTGTCTTCGGGAAAGTAATTGAAGGGCTCAACAACGCGGAAGTAATCATGGGCGCACCCGTCGAAGAGGGAACCGAGCGCCCCTCCGACCCCATCGTCATCAAAAGCATCACGCTACAGAAAAGACAGTAACAAGTGATGAGTGACGAGTGACGAGCTAAATGCTCGTCTTCTCTCGTCACTCGTCACTCACCACTTGTGATTGCTCTTATATCGAGTCGTCGCTGGCCTTTGAGCGCTCATCAAGCTCGTAGCGGTCGCGGTCGCGGCGGTCAATCTTATCAATTACGTCCAGTTCTTCGTTATCTTCAAAGGTGACGCCGACGGCGCGCGCGTTCTCTTCCACCACGGACTGGTCGGGCGTAGGATTGTCGCCTGAGACGGATTCGGTGCCACTGTCGTTGACATCTTCCCATGAAGCGTCCGGGTCGCCGCCCGCGTCCACGGGGCTCGCCGCCGTGTTGTTGCGCAGTCGCTGAGCCAGCAGGTCTGGGTCTTTCGGCGCGCGCGCAATCTCTTCCTCCATGAACTCTTCTATGTCCGGGTCTGGCACGTAGTCAGGGTTGTTGCTCAAGTACTCAAAATCTTCCGGCTGCTTCTTCGGCATCACATGTCTCCTAAATTTGAATGCTAGGACTATAACAAATGGCTTAAAGATTGGGCAACGCGCTTTGTGGCGAAGAGGTTGCAAAAGCCTCCTCTTTACCTTGCTTGACGAAAGAGCAAGCCGGAAATTACACTTGATGTTTGCAAAAGCGAGAATACTTTTATTTAGACCCAACCGTGCGTCCGCTCAGCTCAAAAGCGGAGCGTGCGCCGCATCTCTCTAAGACTGTCTTGAAATCCTATGCCGCATAATCTTTTTCACACGCTGGAGACTTTTCAGGCCGGGGGCAGCGCCTCGGCACAATTCTACTCTTTGCCGCTTCTGGAGCGCGCAGGCATCGGCCCTGTATCCAAACTGCCCGTAAGCATTCGCATCGTCCTTGAATCCGTGCTGCGTAATTACGACGGCAAAAAAGTGACGGAAGCGAACGTACACGCGCTCGCCAACTGGCAGGCCGAAGCCGAGCGCACCGAAGAGATTCCCTTCGTAGTTGCGCGCGTCCTCTTGCAGGATTTTACGGGCGTGCCGCTTCTGGTTGATTTGGCCGCCATGCGCTCATGCGTGGCGCGCATGGGCCGCGAGGCTCAGCTCATAGAGCCGCTCGTGCCGGTAGACCTTGTGATTGACCACTCCGTTCAGGTGGATTTCTTCGGGAGCCCGGACGCTTTTCGCAAGAACATGGAGATGGAGTTCAAGCGCAACAACTCGCGCTACCAGTTCCTGAAATGGGGCACGCAGGCTTTCAACGGCTTTCAGGTTGTACCGCCCGACATAGGCATAGTTCATCAGGTGAACCTCGAATATCTTGCGCAGGGTGTGATGGAGAAAGACGGCATCTACTATCCCGACACGCTGGTCGGAACCGACTCGCACACGACCATGATTAACGGACTCGGCGTGGTCGGCTGGGGCGTGGGCGGCATTGAAGCCGAAGCTGGAATGCTGGGCCAGCCCGTCTACATCCTGACGCCGGATGTCGTGGGCGTTTGTCTGAGCGGAAAGCTGCGCGAAGGCGTGACGGCTACTGACCTTGTCCTGCGCGTAACTGAAATGCTCAGGCAGGCAAAGGTCGTGGGCAAGTTCGTTGAGTTCCACGGCGAGGGCGCGACGAGCCTTCCCGTCGCAGACCGCGCGACCATAGCTAACATGGCTCCCGAATACGGCGCGACGATGGGCTTCTTCCCTGTGGACGAGAAGACCTGCGACTACTATCGCTCGACGGGGCGCACGGAAGAGCACATAGAGACGGTTCGCAACTATTTCACGGCGCAGGGCATGTTCGGCATCCCGCGCAAAGGCGAGTGCGACTACACTACGCTGCTTGAGCTTGACCTGTCCGAGATAGAGCCGAGCGTGGCCGGGCCCAAGCGCCCGCAGGATCGTATAGAGCTTCCGGATTTGAAGGACAAGTTCATAGACCTCTTCCAGAAGCCTGCGAGCGAAAACGGCTACGGAAAATCTCTGGAGGATTTGAGCCGCCGTTTCGAGGTCGGGGCGGACAGTCACAGCCGCACTCTTCCGGTCTTGCAGGTTATGGGAGGCGGCGAGCAGGCAACGGAAACCGTTCCCGAAGGCGCAGGCAACGAGAGCTTTAAGAACACCAGCGCCCTGACGGAAATCGAGATGATGAATAATCGCCCTACGCCCGACCGCGTAGAGGAGCTTTCGCCTGAAGACTTTCCGGACAGGATTGACGACCTCGGACACGGCGACGTGGTGATTGCCGCCATCACTTCCTGCACGAACACGTCGAACCCAAGCGTCATGATTGCCGCCGGGCTTATGGCCAAGAAGGCTGTCGAGCGGGGCCTCAGTCCAGACCCGTCCGTGAAGACCTCGCTTGCTCCCGGCTCGCGCGTCGTCACGGAGTATCTGGAAAAGACCGGCCTTCAGCCTTACCTGAATAAGATAGGCTTTAATCTCGTGGGCTACGGCTGCACCACCTGTATAGGAAACTCCGGCCCTCTAGACCCGCGCATAGAAGAGGTAATCACAGGCAACGACCTTATTGCCGCCAGCGTCCTTTCTGGCAACCGCAACTTCGAGGCCCGCGTTCATCAGAACGTGAGAGCAAACTTTTTGATGAGCCCGCCGCTCGTGGTCGCCTTCGCTCTCGCGGGGCGCATCAACATAGACATGACGAAGGAGCCTATCAGCCGCGACCGCAACGGCGAGGATGTTTACCTGCGTGACATCTGGCCTTCGCTGGAAGAGATTGAGAACTGCATACAGGCCGCGTACGACCCGGAAACCTATCGCCGTCTTTACAGCAATTTCGCAGAACAGAACCCGCTCTGGAATGAGATTCCCGCGACGACCGGGCTCGTTTACGAGTGGGATTCGCACTCGACCTACATTCAGGAGCCGCCCTACTTTGAGAAGTTCAGCATGGAGCCGGGGCAGATTTGCGACGTAAGGGGCGCGCGTCCTCTGGCCATCTTCGGAGACTCCGTAACGACAGACCACATCAGCCCGGCTGGCGCTATTAAGCCGACATCGCCCGCAGGCGTCTATCTTCAACTGCGCGGCGTGGCCGTGGAGGACTTCAACTCCTACGGCTCGCGGCGCGGCAATCATCAGGTGATGGTGCGCGGCACCTTCGCCAACGTTCGCATCAAGAATCAGATGGTGCCGGGCGTCGAAGGCGGCGTCACCATCCTGCAACCCACGGGACAGCAGATGAGCATCTATGATGCTTCTGTTATCTATCAATCGGCGGGAGTCTCTCTGGTAGTTCTGGCCGGGCAGGAGTACGGGACTGGAAGCTCGCGCGACTGGGCCGCCAAGGGCACGCGCCTTCTAGGCGTGAAGGCCGTCATAGCTCAGAGCTTCGAGCGCATACACCGCAACAACCTCGTGGGCATGGGCGTGCTTCCGCTTCAATTCAAAGAGGGAACGAACGCGCAGTCGCTCAACTTGGACGGCTCGGAGGTCTACGACATAGTCGGCCTTGAAGGCAGCAGCCTGCGCCCGCGACAGGACGTGACGCTCGTCATACTTCGCCGGGACGGCTCGACTGAAGAAGTCCCCGTCACACTTCGCATAGATACACCGATTGAGGTTGATTATTACCAGCACGGCGGCATACTGCCTTACGTGCTTCGACAACTCTTGGAACAGTGACAAGTGACGAGTGACAAGTAAAAGCTTTTTCTTCTTGCTCGTCACACATCGCTTGTCACTCATCACTGCTTTTAAGGAGATTGATTATGTCTACCGCGCAACCAGCCGCGACCGATACGGTGCGAAAGTACAAGCTCTTCATAGACGGGCAATGGGTGGACGCCGAATCAGGCAAGACTTTCGAAACCCCCAATCCGGCCACCGGCGAGACGCTCGCACAGGTATCCGAAGCCGACAAGGCAGACGTTGATAAGGCCGTGGCGGCTGCGCGCCGCGCCTACGAAGGCAAGTGGGGAAAGATGAGCGCGCGCGACCGTGGCCGTCTGCTCTACAAATTGTCGCAACTGATTGAGCAGCATTCACAGGAGCTTGCGGAGCTTGAAACCTCTGATAACGGCAAGCCCATACGCGAATCGCTCTACGTAGACCTTCCGCAGGTCGTGGAGAACTTTGAATACTTCGCGGGCATGGCGACGAAAATCGAGGGCGAGACAATCCCCGTGGCTGGGCCGCTCTTCAACTACACGTTGCGCGAGCCACTGGGCGTGTGCGGGCAGATTATCCCGTGGAACTTTCCCCTGTTGATGGCCGCGTGGAAGCTCGCCCCGGCGCTCGCTGCGGGCAACACCATCGTCCTCAAGCCAGCAGAGCAGACGCCTGCGGGCGCTATGGAGTTGGGCAAGCTGATTCAGGAAGCGGGTTTCCCCGACGGGGTAGTTAACATCGTTCCCGGCTTCGGCGAAACAGCAGGCGCTGCGCTCGCTTCGCATCCGGGCATAGACAAGATTGCCTTCACCGGCTCGACCGAAGTCGGAAAGATAATCGCCAGGACGGCCGCAGATAATCTGACAAAGGTATCGCTTGAGCTTGGCGGCAAAGCGCCGAACATCGTCTTCGCGGACGCCAACATAGACCAAGCCGTCGCGGGCGCGATGATGGGCATCTTCTTCAATCAGGGGCAGGTCTGCTGCGCGGGCTCGCGTCTCTTTCTTGAAGCGAGCGTCAAGGACGAGTTCCTCGAAAAGTTCAAAGAGAAGGCTTCACGCATAAAGGTGGGCGACCCTATGGACAAGACGACGCACATGGGGCCTCAGGTGTCGGAAGAGCAGCTATGCCGTATCAAGAGCTACGTTGACATAGCCAGAGAAGAGGGCGCGACGGTGCTTGCTGGGGGCGAGACGCCGCCGCTCGAAGGGAATTTCCAGAAGGGTTACTTCTTCCAGCCGACCATCTTCTCCGAAGTCAATAACCAGATGCGCGTCGCGCAGGAAGAGATTTTCGGCCCCGTCGTCAGCGTCATCACCTTCGAGAACGAAGACGACCTAATCAAGCAGGCCAACGAAACCATTTACGGCCTGTCGGCAGGCATCTGGACGCGTGACATAGTTCGCGCTCACCGCTTCGCGCGCGAAGTCCACGCCGGGGTCATCTGGATTAACACCTACAACATGTTCAACGCGGCCATGCCCTTCGGCGGTTACAAGCAGTCCGGCTACGGGCGCGAGATGGGCAAGCACGCCATAGACCTCTACACGCAGGTCAAGAGCGTCTGGGTAGACCTCTCCGGCAAGCCCATTGGCTGGTTCGGAAAGTAGAAAGCGGGTAACGACGAGTGTCAGGTATCGGGTGAAGGGAAAGAGAAACCAGTTGTCTTGCTTTTCCCGTCACCCGATACCTTATACCCGCCACCCATTCTTTAATTGATGAGACGACTAATCTCGTGTCTTGACGAGGAGTTTGCTCGTCTTAATGAGCGCACGCGCTCGCTTTTAGGGTTAGTTCCGGTCGAGAAGCTTTACTGGCAGCCAAGGGCTTCAAGCGGCCCGTTTCCGGTCTATTCCTGCGGCGAGCATATCCTGCGCAGCGCGGCTGTCGTAGAGCAGACCTTCGGCGGCATCAACGCGAATCTCTGGGACGACCCCTTTGAATGGACGCTGCCCGAAACTCTGAAGACGCCCGGCAGCATCATGGAATATCTGGAAGAGGTGGAAGCGACGCGTCGCGCCGGCTTCGACCGCTTCTCGGATGACGGCGATTTAATCAAGGAGATAGCCGTGCCTTCGGGCGAGACTAAGCTGCTCGGAGCACTTCTGCTTGAGACGCTGGCGCGGGCTTCGCATCATCAAGGGCGTGCCTTCGCCACCTTTCATCTGTTTTCAGATGCGCGGCTGCCTTCGGTGTAAAGCCCCGCTTCGGGGGAACTATCTCTCGCGCCGTTTCGTAAAGCGCACAGACTGTGGCTGAAGCCGACAGGCCGGTTCAGAGTCAAAGGTTAAGCCGGGAGCACTCTTTTCTATGCACTGCCCGCAATGCGGACAACAACAGATATCAAACGAGCTGCGCTTCTGCTCACGCTGCGGATTCCCTTTGGGCGGCGTCATGGAACTGGTCGCCAACGGCGGCATTCTTCCACAATATCAAGCGCCTTCCGTGGTAGAGAACAGCGCCAAGGCTTCTCCGCGCCGCAAGGGAGTTCGACAGGGCGCAGCACTGTTTTTTCTGGCAGCAGTGCTTACGCCTCTCTTCGCTGTGCTGCACGAGTATCTGAGATTCCCGGAGCTATTCATAGCGCTATCGGCAGTCATAGGCTTCATCGGCGGCGCTCTGCGCGTAATCTTCGCTCTGATATTTGAAGAAGGCGCGCCGAAAGTAATTCAACTGAACCCCGGCACGCAGCAGCCTCTCTTCACGCCTTATCAACAGCCTGTGCCTCAACCGCGCGCGGTCGCAGATGCGAACCGGGCAAGGCCGCTTCCGCCGCAGCCGCCCCCCGCGCCCGCGCAGAACTGGCGTCGCTCTGACACCTCCGAGCTTGTCAACAGGCCGCCGAGCGTGACGGAGCATACCACCAAGCTTCTGGATAAACAGGATAAAGAAGAACCGCAATAACTCTCTTTCTCAGGTGACGCGTGGAGGATAAAAGCAGAGCAGGGCTTTCCGCGCGCCTGCGCCAGCGCATAGAGAGCCTTGGCCCAATCTCTTTTCATGACTGGATGCAGGCCGCGCTCTACGACGAGCGGGAAGGCTACTATCGTCGAAGTGATATAAAGCGCTGGGGGCGCGAGGGCGATTACCGCACCAGCCCTGAGCGTAGCCCGCTCTTCGCCTCAACCTTCGCGCGATTCTTCCGCACGCTCTATGAAGAGCTGGGAAGCCCCGCTAGCTGGACTGTCTGGGAGGCCGGTGCGGGCGCGGGCCACTTCGCAGAGGGCGTGCTGGAAAGCTTCAACATCTCTTATCCTCAAATGCTGGCCGCCACCCGCTACGTCATTGACGAGATAAACACGAGCGTCCGCTCGCTCATAGATGAGAAGCTTACGCGATTCGCGCCGCGCGTTGAATACAGGAGCCTCTCTGATAACCCCGCCACGACGGAAAACGGCATTGTCTTTGCGAACGAGCTGCTGGATGCTTTTCCGGTGCATAGAGTAACCGTAGAGGGTGGCTGCCTGCGCGAGCTTTTTATAACGACGGACGAAGCAGGGAATTTTATCTGGACGACCGGCGAGCTTTCCACGCCGCTAATAGCCGAGCACCTTCGGAAACTGGACGTAGTCTTCGCGGAAGGACAGTTGGCAGAGGTTAATCTTCAAGCAATAGACTGGCTGAAGCGCGCGGCGAACATTTTCAATCGCGGATATCTCATACTGGTGGACTACGGAGCGGAGGCGAGCGAGTTGTATGACAAAAGCCTTCGTCCGGGAGGCTCGCTTCGCGCGCTCAGCCGTCATCAGTTGATGAAAGACGCGCTGCTTGAGCCGGGCGAGTACGACCTGACCACCACGATTGACTGGACAACCGTCAGGCGCGTCTGCCGCGAGGCCGGGTTAGAGATAGTCTCCTTTGAGAGGCAGGATAGATTTCTCCTTCGCGCCGGGCTCCTTGAAGAACTGGCGCGCATGACTGCGGTCGAGACAGCCGACGCGGCTTCTCTTAATTTGAGAGCTACTGCGCGCGAGATGATTCTGCCCGGCGGCATGAGCGAGAGCTTTCAAGTCTTAGTAGCCAAAAGGTGACGGCTTTCGATTATTCTGGCTTTAAAGCCTGAAGAGAGTTAGAATAGCCCCGGTCAGATTCCCCCGTGACTCTATCTGTGACTTGTCCTCTTAAGTCAACCCTCAAGCAATAAGCATTGCAGAGTGGCATGAGTGACAGAACCCCGGCATCCTACGGAGGCATCTTTTGAGTAGAGCAATCAACAACTCCGACCCTCCATCAGACCTGATTTTACAGAACGCTACAGGCGTAACTGTGAATGAGCTTGCTCCGCACTCCGACTGGAGCGCGATGAGCGAGCTTGACCACTTCGTACAGTTCTACGAGACGGACACGTTTCTGCTGGATTCGCTCGCAGCCTTCGCAGGCACGGCTCTGGAGAAAGGCGAGGCCGTCATCATCGTAGCCACAGAGGCTCACAGGAATGCTCTCGAAGAGCGTTTAGAAGCGCGCGGGCTGGATGTGGCGTCCGCCATGGCCACGGGCCTGTATGTCTCGCTGGATGCCTCTGAGACGTTATCCAGATTGATGGTTGACGGGTGTCCAGACCCCGCTCTCTTCAAAGAGGTAATAGGCGGCATTATAAAGCAGGTCGCTGAAGGCCGTCCCTCGGTCAAGATTTTCGGAGAGATGGTCGCTCTGCTCTGGGCCGAAGGTAAGCACGCTGAAGCAATCAGTCTGGAAGGGCTCTGGAATGAGCTGCGCGAGACTCACAGGTTTTCGCTCCTTTGCGGCTATCCCATGAACGGCTTCGGCGGCGAATCCATGGCCGACCCACTTCACAGTGTATGCTCACAGCACTCAAGCATGGTTCCGGCCGAAAGTTATACCTCGCTGAATGATGCAGGGGAACGCCTGCGCGCCATCATCCTTCTGCAACAGAAGGCAAGGCTGCTTGAGGCTGAGATTGCCGAGCGAAAAGAGGCCGAAGCTAACCTGCGCTCTGTGAAGGATGAGCTTGAGATACAGGTTGAAGACCTGCGTCGTCTGCACGAGATGAGCGTCGGGCTGACGCACACGCTGGACGTTGAGCTGGTGCTCAAAGAGGTATTGCGCGCGGCTATGGAAGTTCAGCACACAGACATGGGATTACTCTCTTTGTGCGATTCGGAACGCGGCGGGCTGGGTCTCAAAGTTCAAAGCGGGTTCGACCCGGAGTTTCTAAAGCAGATAGAGTGGGTGCCGCCCGGCGGCGGAGCCTGCGGCACTTCCTACGAGCAGCGCCGCCGCGTCATAGTGGAGGATGTGGAGGTTGACCCTGTCTTCGCTCTTTACAGGGAGGCTGCGCGCCTTGCAGGCTTCCGAGCCTGCCACAGCACCCCGCTCATCACCAGAAGCGGTAATATCATAGGCGTGCTGTCAGTTCATTTCCGCCAACCACGCCGACCGTCTGAGCGCGAGACTCGCCTGATGGATTTGTATGCCCAGATGGCCGCAGACATCATTGATAACGCGCAGCTACACAGCCAAGTACAGCATGAGCTTGAAGAGCGCAAACAGCTTCTAGTGCGCGAGCAGCTAGCGCGCACGGAAGCCGAGAGCGCCAACCGGCTGAAGGATGAGTTTCTGGCAACCGTCTCGCACGAGTTGCGCACGCCTCTAACGGCAATCCTCGGATGGTCGCACATGCTTCGCCACAACCGCCTGAGCGAAGATGCCTCCAAGCGTGCTATCAAGACCATCGAGCGAAACGCAAAGACACAGGCCCAACTGATAGAAGACATACTGGACGTGTCGCGCGTCATCACGGGCAATCTGCGACTCAACGTAGAGCAGGTTGACGCCGCCGCCATTATCAACGCGGCTATTGATTCCGTGCAGTTGGCGGCTGATTCCAAGGACATCCGGCTTGAAGTCACGTTCGACCCGAGCGCCCGCCACATACAGGGCGATGCTAGTCGTCTGCAACAGGTAGTCTGGAATCTACTCTCCAACGCCATCAAGTTTACACCTTCGGGCGGGCAGGTACGCCTGCGACTTGAGCGGGCCGCATCGTACGTCCAGATAAAAGTGAGCGATACGGGACAGGGCATAAACCCGGAATTTCTACCCTTCATCTTCGACCGCTTCCGACAGGCAGACGGAAGCTCTACGCGCAGGCAGGGCGGGCTGGGACTGGGGCTGGCGATTGTGCGCCACCTTGTAGAGTTGCACGGAGGGACTGTCCGTGCGGAAAGTCATGGAGAAGGACACGGCTCAACCTTCACCGTCCGGCTTCCTCTCGCCGTTGAAAGAGCGGAGGCTGTGCGCGGCAGCAGAACAGAGAGCATGAGGGCAAATGATGAAAGTGACGCGTCCTACAGACCTCTTCCTGCTTTGGACGGCGTGCGCGTGTTGTTGGTAGATGATGACCGCGACACTCTTAAGCTGTTGAGCCTGATACTGTCGGAATACAGGGCCACCGTGCAGACTGCTTCATCTGCCGCCGAAGCGCTTGAGCTGTTTGAATGGTACAAGCCTGACGTGCTGGTTTCCGACCTTGCCATGCCGGACGAAGACGGTTACTCGCTCATTCAAAAAGTGAGGCAGCTTGAGGCCGCGTCCGGGGCTGACAGAAAGACTCAGGCCATTGCCCTGACGGCTTACGTAAGGGTGGAGGATAGAGTGCGCGCCTTGTCTGTCGGCTTCAATCTGTTCGTGCCGAAGCCCGTGGAGCCGGGCGAGCTTATAATATCCATAGCAAACTTGGCGGAATCCACGACAGGAAGCGTCTAGCTCCCGCTTTAGCTTACAAGCCAGCCTACGGTTATAGGTTCAGCATGTCTGTAGTGGCAAGGTCTGACAAGTTGCGTTGGCGGCTTTGCTGGGAGGCAAAACGAACTACTCGCTCAACATCATTCGTCCAAGGCAGGTAGATTGGCCGCAGGACAGTCTTCTGTAAATAGCTCCAAATATAATAAGACATCCCTTTAAGAGCTTTCACGTCCTCAAAATTATTCAACAGCCAGCGTGTCGCTGATAACGATTCATCTTCTGCTCGCGCTCTGGCCTGTTCTCTCAACCGGGAAAGCATCGTTTCATCGAGCTTGATATAGTATGCAAGGTATAAAGTCAGGGCGAACTCCAAATTCGTCGAATGCTTATTTAAATTCTTAGTCATAAATTCCTTAAATACATCTGAATGTGTATTCAAATGGATTGGGAATGTTTCCGCCTCATCTGCATATATTATATTGAATAACAGAGCGGCCAGCCCAAGCTCCCACGAATTTGATTCGAGCCATTCAATATTTTCGATAGTGCTAAGGACATAACTGACAGGAGCTTCCGAAAGTATCAAAGCTATAAGTTTGATAATAGAGTCCGGAGCCTCTGTGGCAGCTTGGATGATATTATGCTGTTCCGACAGCACTTTGGCCCTCAGGCGGTCAAGCGACGGCGACTGATTGGCCTTAAATAGTTGATAGGCGAAGCCGGAAAGAATCTCTTGCCCTTTTGGAGCGAGCAATGTGGAAAGCTGTGCGTCATCCATGTATCTTGTGAGGTTGCCCGCGAAATCGGGTAGGTTGCATTTCTGTTCAATATGTAAAGCCTTATGCATAAGAACAAGCCAATTATTCAGGTTACGCACCGAGTCCATCAACGGAGCTTCAGACAGTATGTAGTCGCATATTTCCGTTGCTTCCTGATAAGACCCGATTTGTAGCAATGCCTCTGCGCTTTCCAGTAAATGCCAGAGATGCGAGTCATACTCGACGGCCTCTTTTAGCGAATTAATCAGGGGGGGCGCGTATAGTTGTCTGAATTCCTGCCCCGTTTTAGCAAGGGCTTGGAGCCAGTTTGCAATCAACAGAAGATTTGCTTCATATTTCAAAGATTCTATGATCTTAGACGCGTGATTGCTGAATAAGAATTCAATGAATTCTGCTGCCTTCTTCACACTGATTCCCTGCAAAGCACGGATATATTGAATGAGCCTCTCCATCACTTCGGTCTCTTCATAGAGCTTTTGCCAGTTGCTCTCCGAGCATGTTTTCTGAACTGCAATCAGCGCGTAATGTCGCGACGATTGCTGAAGCCCTGTTAAGAAGATTGTAAGCCTTCCCAAGTTAAACTCTTTGACGGCTGTCTGTAATACTTCCGGCTCTGTTTGTCCGCCGTCCCCACCGGCGCGTAGCGGATTCTCGACGGCGAACTTCATCTTGACCAGTCTTCGCGCATCATCCGAGTTGATGGCCGAACTTATCTGCAATAGACAACCCAACTCTACCAAGTTCTTGTTATAAAAAAACTCGTTAGTTGGCTCGTCGGCTTGTGACGCGCTATCTCTGTGCCCGGTTTGGGATTTTGCTCTGTTTGCTATCCTGTTAACATACTGTCGTAGCACACTCTTTGCCAGAAGCGGGTTATATTGGGCGACTCCATAAAGCCCGTTAGCGATGTGCAACAGTGAATCAGCTTCGGCAAATCTTCTCTCAATATCTCTTGTAAACTCGGATAAATTATTAAATCCGAGAAGGCGTCTTATCTCATTCCTGCTTAAATTGCTCTCTATAAGCGCCACGAGACAGAATCCAATATCGGATAAATGCACAGCCATCTTCCATTGCCTGTTGAATGAGCTAATAAGCTCGGGGTCGCTTAGCATTTTCTGCTTTAGCTTATCAATTCGTCGGAAAGAAGCCGCCATGAGAAACCCCCTGATAAGAATAATCAAATCTCTGAGTCGGGGGATGCGCGCCGCGCGCAGAAAATACTTGTAGTCGAGTTGCTCCTCGAACCACGCAGCCGTTGGCCCTGAAGCTTTGCTAAGATAAAAGAGAAACCTACCAACCTTATCGGCATAGCGCCTTTCGTTCAGCAGAAGGCCCAAAATCTTATTTTTATCCATGGACTCACACAACCGTAGCGATAACTTACGTGAAGTGTATTTCCATGTACTTTCGATTGTGGAGCCAATAATTGAAAACTTGTTTTCGTTCTGAAATAAGAAGAGAAGCCTATCGAAGATTTCGTTAGCGATTCGAATAGTAATAATCTTATTAATTCTGGAGAAGGCATAGAAGTCCTGAGTCAATGTATCCAGATATCTTTCACGTCTGAGTAAACTTTCAACCTTCGATTTATGATTATCCCATAACTCTGACACCAAATTTGCGGCCAAGCGCGGCTGTAGATGATGCAAGCGTAAAAGAAACACAGACAGCGTATTAATGCCGCTTATATGACCTAAAGTGGTCTGGATTATTTTCTCTGGAGGCAGATGCGTCTCAAGGCGTTTATAAGCTTCAACCTGATCAACTCTCTTAATCTCTTCGCAGAAGCGCAGCAAGATGGATAAGCCGTCGTCCGCGACCTCCGTGCCGGATAGCTTCGCGTCGAACTCTTCGGATGCCGTAAACTCTTTGTATAACTGCTCTGCGAATCCTTTGGAAAAAGCTTTGAGAGCGCGAATGGTGGCGGCAGCATCATCCAGTCTGCACGACTTATCTTTTATCAGTGAGAGGACACTTTGGCTTTCGTCCCGCATTAATTGCGTCGCTGCCATGTCCGGCAATATTTGTAGGTCTTTGTCAAAGCGCTCAGCAAGCTTGAGGAAGCTGGTCAGCTCTCTGGCAGTCCCGGCCTTTGCGATAACATCAATGAAAAAATAGTCGTTGGGTTGTTCGGCAGGATACGCCCATCTTTCAAAAACTCTGTTTGAAGTGTAACGAGAGCTGCTACGGATTGCTTGTAGGATATTTGTTCTATCCTTAAGACTGTAAGGAGACGTTATAGCGCTTATGTTTCTCACAATGAGCTCAAACTTTGAGCGGCTAAGTTGCTTTAGGGTTTCCTGACTCTCTTTCCAGTCGGCAACTCTAGTGAGGGCCATCGGGAGCCATTGCGGATATCTCGTAACGTAGTCTTTCAGAATGGCTAGATGAGCGTGCTTATATTGTTCTTGCAGGATAAAAGCTAGATTGATATCTACCGCACGGTAGAGGTGATTAGTATTCTCGGTTTCATATGGTTCTAAAAATCCGACACGATTAAGCTCTACGATAACGGAGCGTGAATAATCTTCGGGAATCGGAAGACCGAACGCGCTGATGACGAAAAGGGGAACTACTTTATTCTCAAAATCGCTTGTCTCTTTCAACTCCGGCAGATAGCTGAGTATCCACCTCGCAATCTGCGAGCGCAAGTTATGCGCAGTAAAAATTCCTTCTAAACTCAAATCGCCTGATAGCCTGCGCGCGCATCGCGCTATGATTAGAGCAACGCCCAAAACCCCATCACTCAAGTTTGCTATTTCTCTAGTCGAAAGCTGCGTCTCAAGATTAGTTGATTGCTTTATTTGTGAGATTAGCTGTTCTACAGTCTCCCTGGAGTTTAGGGGAAGATTAATTTGAATAGCGTGACGGAGGAGACTGGAAGTATGGCCTTCGCCCAGAGACTCCGTCCGGCCATAGTTTATTTTTGAGCTTATTACCAAGCGGGCATCTGCGTTCCCCGAAGTTTTGTAGTCCCAGAATTTTTCTATGAGAGAGAATACTTCCGCTTGGGCCAAGTGTTGGTCGTCAACGATAAATAAGGTATCGCTATGAATATTTTGCTCCAGAAAATCGGTTTCGTCATCCAAGACCGTAGTAGGTAAGGCGCTAAGATAATAAGCACGGCGATTCGCCTTATCACTCAGGAATTTATAGATTAAGTATTTACATAATGTTGTTTTACCGGAACCCACAGAGCCTGAGATGACGACAAGCGCTCCCGGGTCTTTAATGGCCTCCAGCGCCTGCCGCATCTCCCTGTAGACAGCAAAATGACCGTGTTCAAAATCATATTGGCTTAGAGTTTCTCCTTCATTAATATTAGCTTGGCGCTCGATACCTGTTTTCAATACTTTGCCGGCTTCCTGCCAGATACCTCGCTCCATCCTGCCCGACTGGATTATTTCTCTAAGTTTACTGCCAGTTATGCTTCCTTGAATTTGACTGGCCTCAAGGATCAGCCTTTGTAGCTCATTAAGGACGGAGTCAACCTTATGTTTGCTGACTCCAAATAAATCCGGCGTTGTCAGCATGCGCCAACATATCGTCTCTAATTCTTGAGGGGAGCCGGTCGTCAGGATGCGTACCCTCTTAAGACTTTCTTCACTGATAATTTTATTGTAGGTTTTGCTGTGAAGCTTAAGGGATTTAGCTTTATGGCTGTGGGATACGTCAAATTTTTCGTTGAGATTCGAGGGGTATAGTATTGGTAAGTAATCCTCAACATCAGTCGGAACAAAGAGCTCCAGCTTCGGGGTCAAATAGCCGAATATCAATGCCGTATAAAAGGCGTTGGGATTATCGTTAAGCAGCTTCGCTGTAACGACGCCCTCGCGCTTTGTCACGAGCCAGTCTTCAAGCTCACGTACATAAAATGTGCCTTTAATCCAACGATCTTGATTGGTAAGTCCCGCATGTATTTGCCCGTTGCTCGGTTTCTCGCGCTTCTTGCATTGAACGTACTCTGTTATGACAACGCGCGAGCCGTCCTTATCAATATTGTAGATAATCTTAGCGTCTTCTACAGCTTCGATGACCGCCTCTAAATCAGGGTGTGCGGTTAAGCGTGAGAGGATATAAAATAACAAGCTGTGGTCTTGATAGGCAGCCCCACGACGCTGGTCTGAGCCTCCACTTCTAACTTTGGGCATTAGGTTTCCTTTGAGGTTTTAAGCGTAAATAAAGGCAATACATGTTACCAGTTCTATTAATAGAACATACATTAGCAACTGAGAAACACGAATACAAGAGGTCATTAAGATAAAAGCGAAACGTTTGATTGAGTCTGATTATCAACAGTATGACTGCGAACGTCTTTGCGTGGCTGGAGAATTGAGCGAACGATAAAGTTCTTACCTGATAATTTTAAGAAGTCTGCTTTTAACGTTTCTTGAACCTGCCGATAAATTCCCAAACCTTTTGAATGAAATCTACCCCTTCTATCATTAACAGTATTATAGTGATAACCAAGCCGATACGATCCTCAAAGAAGCGCTTAATACGAACACGAGCCGAAAGCTTAATCTCTGGCTCCTTAATTTTTGAGAGGTCAAGTGTCTCAATTCTGTAGGGAAGACGACTGAACAGCAGCCTGTAGAGTTGGATAACAAATGCGCGGCTGTGATCTCCAAATAGGTAAGCAGAGAAGACGATAAGGACTCCCAGTGGGAACCAAGTGGCCGCTAATCTGTAATCATATAAAACTATAGATACAGCTATTATAAGAAATCCTTGGAAGAGAAGCTCACGCCAGAGCAATGCTTTTTTTACATCATTAAGCTTGTATCGAATGGCCTCACTATCTGGAGCATCCTTAATTGCCTGACTTTTCAAGTTCAAATCTTTCTCCCACAAATCAGGTGAGAATCTCTTGTTTAATATAAGAGACGTCCATAAGAATGTTGAGATCAGGTATATAGTAATGGGAGTGTATGTAATGATTCTTCTATTTAATTCGGGGCTGCTGGCAGAAAGTGTTGCGGAAAGGATTTGATAAGCCAACCACGCTAAAAGAATACCGTAAATATGCGGGAGAGAGCCGCAGTTGCCTTCAACACGGATACTGCTGGATATTTCTTCTACGTCCATACTACGCTCAGAATTCAACAGACGCGTTGATACTAGCTCAATCTCTTTATTGTTGAATTGATGGCTCAAATTAAAGACAAGAACGCCCGCTCCGAAACATATAAGTGGCAGATAGATGTTTGCGTACTGGCTTAGGAGTAAAGGTATGAAAATAACAGCTATATTATAGGTCAGCCAACCTGAAATAAGTGAAACCCCTACGTCATGCTCTAGCCACCATGTTACTTTTTGTGTGACCCTAGCGATGACTATGATTGAGAGGAATACTATGACGGAGCGAACGTACAGCAGTGGAGAAGCGAAACCATCATATGTCCAACGGGTTAGCCACCAAGCAAAGATTAATTGAAGAAGTATAACAATTAGACCTTCTAATCTATCTCGCCTGACATAGCTGATCCCTGATGAAGTTAAGATACCAGCAGCTAGTATGCCAGCTATCATAACGCCGAAAGCCGGAGCAGTAATCGCTCCTTTACTGAGCAGGCTGCCAAATAGTATTGAATCTACTACTGTACCTAGAGTGTCAAATTGCTTCGGCTCACAAAACTTACCAAAGTATGTGAGAAGGGCATATACGCCAATGAAAGCTATAATGCCAACGGTAGTAATTGCCGTCTTCGTCTCTGTGATGTTTTCGAAGAGTTGCGCTATAGCGGATGTAAAGTGATGGTGGAAAGCAGGTAGAGGCCCGACCAGCTTGCGGTCACGCAAGAAGATAAGGAATGCGCGTATCCACTTCTTATTCTTCTTCCTACGTTCTTCATTAACGCCGTCAGCAATTTGTTCGGCTAGCACGTCTTCAAGCGCACGTTGAATTTGTACAGGCGTCTGCAATGTGTGGAGCGGGTGCTTGCGATTAAAATCGTTAAGAAGACGTGTAAGTTGTGACTTGCTAAAGTCCTCATCCAACATCTCAATAGATTGCTCAGCGAAGTAGTTCACAAGAAGTTGGATGTTATCCACATTTGTTAGGTCAAGATTGCCCTCGGGCGAAGCCTGATGCCAGTCGTAGGAGTTATCAAAAGCAGGTTCGGTCGTATATACAATATTGTCATCATAGACAAACAGCTCATCAAGTGCAGACGGTTGATCACAATGTGCAAGACTTTGTATGACTTTGGTCGAAATATATCCTTCTCTCTTTTCCCACTCGCTGATGGTTTGGTCAGTGATAATTCGATAGTACTCAAGGATAGACTGTGACTTTACACGAGCCCGATGAATAATCCGGCTCCATTCCTGCTGGAATTCGACCCATGAAGATAAAATACTCCAGAAAGCAATTTTGCGGGGAGTTCGGTGAAATATGGCTTTAATTTGATTATTCGTTAGGTGAACCTGCCCCTCTGATAGAGAGAGCGCTTCTTCTGTGGATTCGGGACGAAACAGAAATCCCAGATAGCCGCTTTCTAAGACTTTTTGGCGGAGGGCCCAATAAGAAGTAATGCTGTCGCCCATTATTTTTAACAGGCGCGTGCGGATTTCCTGAGTGGCCGTAGCTTGATCAAGCCCTTCAATGTCAGACGGTGAAAATCTCCTCTTATTAATAAGATTAAGGGTGCGATTGATGAATTCGGAAATGTATTCGGCTTCCTGTTCACTGATATCTTTCTTGCCTTTCAGAAGGGAAGTTAAATTTTTATCAACGAAGTGATTGATAGTCCAATCTAGAAACGCGTTCGAGCATTGCTCCGAAGCCGTATGAGATTGACCACTAGGTAGGCTTGCCTGCCCATCTTCAAAGGGTAATTGCAGGTATTCGAACCACATCTCAATTGATTCTCTGACCTCTTCCTGTGCAGTGTTAGTGCCAAGCTCCTGCCGTCTTTCCAAAAACTGTTGCTGCCTAATATTTTGCTGTACACCCGTGATTCTTTTACTGACCATCTTACTGTCAATACCAACACCCTCCTCTTGACCAAGTTTTTCCATTAACCTTTTAATCCGCTCACCAGTAAATATCTTCAGTAATTCATCATCATAGGAGCAAAAAAAGATTGCTGTGAAAGGGTCGCCTTGCCTGCCGACACGGCCAACAAATTGTTTGTCATACCTTAGAGTCAGAGAATGGCCAAATGAAAGTAAGACCATTCCGCCATTCTTCTTTGCCTCTTCTGACAACCTTATATCTACACCTCGTCCGGCAAGCTGGGTTGATATAACTACAGAGCCAACCTGCCCGGCTTGCTCAAAAATCTCAGCTGCCTCTTTATCATTTTTGCCGGTTAGCAATCTGAGGTTAATGTCCGGGGGGAGGATAGATGACAACGCCTTGTAGAGCATCTCTGCATCAAATATCGTCTGAGTCCCAATTAGAACCGGTCGGCCTTTCTCAATTAGCTCCAAAGCGCAGCTGCACAATTGGCTTGATGCGTCCTTCTTGGACATGTAAATCTGATCGGGCAATAATCCATTGAATCTCTTCTTCCGAGGCGGGATTACTTGTGTTGGGAGTAAATAGGTAAAGAGATATTCAAGAGCATCATTAGCAATAGTTCCGGACATGCCGGACATATGCTGAAATTTATTAAGAACCGTTACTGGGGAAATAGTGTCAAGATTAATGGACTCGGGGCTTGAGGGAAGCCCTTTTTTAAATTCTAATGGGACAATCCAACGCGGTGTGATGTTGCGCTGGACTCGCCCGGATATTCTATCAATCGCATAAATTTTATCCCCTTCGGTAATATAATCTTTTCCCTCTTCTACAATCCTAGTTGCAACGTAGGCTACTTCAACTGCATGCCTGAGCATGAGGTATTTGAGGCCGGAATTGTGCTTAGTGTGAATATTATCGCGGAGGCGCTTCTCGCCAGTGATGGTTAGTTTAGCCTTAAGAGTATAAAGGTCGGTAAGAATGTCCTCTTCTTCTACCAGAGTATTGGCATAGTCTATGGCATACGTCCAATCGAACGCCGCAGTATTAATGTTTTGCACCAGATTGAAGGTTGTCGTTGCCTGATCTAGAAGAATAGCATCAGCCTCATCGAGTAGGATAGAACCAAAGGTGAGGTGATGTTCCGGACTATGTTCGGAGATGATATTCTTAAGATGCTTAAATACTAATTGTTCTAGGGTGGTGTAGATAATGCGATGAGACCAGTTAGATGAAGCCGTACCTTCTATGCATAAGCCGGGGGGGAGCCCGACGAATTCCCAGAATGGCTGTGTCCGACGTGCGTCCCTCCATGCGAGGTATTCATTAGCGCAGACGATGTAGACCTGATGATGCTCACACGCAAGGGCGAATGCGGAGGGAAGTAAAGCATAGGTCTTGCCTTCGCCAGTATCCATCTGAATTAAGCAGCGCCTTGTGAGAGTTATGGCAGCTTGTATTTGCTGTGGGAAGAGTTGTGAGCCGGGCGGGAGGTCTGCCGGTGCTCTTTTGAATGCTTCTATAGCAAGGGCAATATTATTCAAGGTGGTGGGGCTTTTCCTATGCATGAATCGCATGATGAAGGACAGAAGCCAGGAAAAAGTACTAGTTGAGTGGTAATTCTTATTTTGACGTACGCCGCGAACCGCATTGTGCAGCATATCCTGTAGTGCCTCATCTGTAAGAGCAGTGTAATCAGCCTTGAATTTATTGATGCTGCTTCTATCTTCATTCGTGAATCTTCTACCTGTTAATTCAACTGTCTTTGTTACAACATCAAAAATGTTCATTGCTATCACCTCCGATGAGATGTGAAGTTGTCAAAAGCAGTTTCGGAAGAAACTAAAACGTTTTTAAGAGGAATGCCAAGTACAAATTCAGCCAACCGTGAAGCGATATTACAGACTAACTTGAAGGCCCAACAGAAAGACAACATCAACTATCTAGCAGATACCTGCTGGTAGATTGGACATCGGTAACTGAGATAACAGTTCCTCCACTCATAGGCAAGCCGCCAGTAATGCTCCGGTGGCTTTTCTCCATTCAATTTCACGTCTGCTTCACCGAGGCGAAAGTGGTCAACCTTCGCCTACATTACCTTGATAGGCGTTTCGCCATAAGAACACTTTTCATGGAAGATGGGGCAAGGCGGATACTTGACCTTTCGTTCAAGAAGAGTGCTGAACTTCGGCTTAAACCGAATGCGCTGGTTAGATACCGCAGGCAAGCTTGCATGGAAGTCACGTAGCCGCTTTGCCGACTTTTGTCATTGCACAGAAAGCTCGTTGGGAATGGTGACGAATGCGCGAGATATGGATATCATACGCCTTCCTTAACCAATCAATACTTAATACAAAACGAAAAAGATGAATTACGTGAGATAGCACATAGCTTTAATGAACTCGATTATTTTGTGGAGTACAGTGCAGGAAGCCTGTTTTGATGGCCTCCGCGCTTGGGAATAACTTAATTATCCGAGGACAACGTTTGTAGAAGTGAAAATAAGTCCGTCACAAATTTGCCCCCAAGTCCTTTGGTTCGAATCATGATCAAGCGGCAAATCTAAAACCAAGTCTACCACAAACATAGAATGTGCTCTCAGCCTTTCCGCGAACTGGATAATTAAGCTCGCCACTTTTATATAGCCTTATTTCCACTAGGTTTATTATATATCTTCAACTGCCGCCTCTTCTGCATCTCATGTATTCGAGCATTGAAGGATATGGGGCCTCTGTTGGAGTAAACAACCTTCCAGATTTATATTTACATTCCCGAGCGCTGTGTATGTTGCGGGCGTTCCGGATGACTGTTCTTCTCAAAAAGAGATTCAACAGCTCTCCTCTCCACAATCCGTAGAGGTATCTCCCCGCCTCAATCCAAATTCTAGTTCCGCGCAGGTGCGAGCTTAATTTCTTTATGGCAGACTTAATTATTTAGTTGTGAGCTTAATTTCTCTTCTGCAACGCGTTGCTCCATTTAGAACAGCTCGAATTTGACTGTCAGGTATTTCTTGGGGTTCTGGCGGAAGTCATAGATGAGCTTGACGCCTTCGGATGAGAGCTGGTTGACGTTGTTGTAGAGCTGGTCGTCGGTTATTAGTTTGCCGAGAGTGCCTTCGCCGCGCTGCGCCCCAGCGACTACGTTGTCTATGCGTTCGGCCGTCGTGTTGAAGCGCGCGATTGCTGCGCGGGCGTCGTTGTAGATGGATTCGTCTGTGACGAGCCTGCCGATTGTTCCTCGTCCTGCCTGTACGTCGGCTATGATGGAGTCGATTTTGTCTACGGAGCGATTAAGGCGAGCCACTGTCTGATTGACGTTGTTGTAGAACTCTTCGTCCCTGTAGAAGCGGCCTATGCTGCCACGGCCTGCGCGAATGTCTTCCGCTATGGCGCGCAGTTGTATGGCTATGTCGTTGGCGTTGTTATAGAGAGCCGGGTCGTTGACGAATTTTCCGGCTGAGCCCTGCCCGGACTTAATCTGTGCTATCACCTCGTCTATGTCTCGGATTGTGACGTTCAGATTATTGTAGAAAGCCTCGTCTTTTACGAAGCGCCCCAGAGAGCCTTCGCCCTTGTTTATGCCTACGACAATCTCGTTGACCTGATCGGAAATACGGCTGAGGCGCTGCACAAGGTCGTTGCCGGAAGTGGCAAGGTCGCCTATGCCACCGCTCGAAGAAGAGGGCAGAAGGGCATTCTCCTGTATGGGCTGGCCCATGGCTGTGCCGGGCACTATGTTAATCAGCTTCTCGTTGCCCAGCAAGCTTGGCGAATCAAGCTGCGCCGTTGAGTCTGTGCGTATGCGCTGGTTCGCGGGCTGGCCGTCAATCGTATTATCAATGGTCAGGCGCGCTTCGACTTTCGGCGCACCGGGCTCCGTAGAAGGCGGCAGAAGCTTTACCTCTTCCACCTTGCCTACGCGCACTCCGGCCAGTCGCACTTCCGCTCCCGGTCGCAGCCCGCCCGCCTGCGCGAACTGCGCCCTCAGGTGCAGCTTACGCGCAAACGGATTGATGTCGCCCGTGGCGTTCAGTATCAGGAAGATTAGGATTGCAATTGCAACGACGACCAGTATGCCGACGCGCAGCTCGCTCAGGCCGATTGTTTTTCTTGCAGGAGGCATAAGTTTGTGAATGCGGAAGGCAGAGTGCGGAATGATGAATTAAATAGAGAGTTTAAGTTGAAACAGCTTTTCATTCATCATATCGGCGCTGCGGCCTTCTGCACCTTCCTTTCAGTGTCCGCGAAGGAACTTCTGTATGTATTTATCTTCAGAGTGTCGCAGAGTTTCGTCCGTGCCACTGAAGATGACCTGACCGTCGCGCATCATCAGGACTCTGGTATTAATCAGACACAGGCGCTCGCCCTCTTTTTCAAAGACGACTTCGCCAGCGTCGTTGACGACGGCATATTCCGAAGTCAGATACTCTAGATTGTTCATCTCGTGCGTCACGAAGATGCTTGAGACATCTTCGAGGTCGCGCAGCTTCATCGCCAATTCGCAGATGGTTCTGGCCGTGGGCGGGTCAAGGCCCGCCGTAGGCTCATCGAACATGACAATCTTCGGGTCACCTACGAGGGCGCGAGCTATGCCTACGCGGCGACGCATACCGCCGGAAAGCTCTATGGGCATTTTGTCAATGGCATCTTCCAGATTGACGAAGCGAAGCATACGACGTACCTCCTGCTCGACCTCGTCTTCGGGGACGCCCTGCTCGTGAAGCTTGAAGGCTACGTTGTCATAGACGGAAAGAGAGTCGAAGAGCGCGCCTTCCTGAAATATCATCCCAATCTTCTTGCGGACGCGCATCATATCCTGCTCGTTGTAATTCGTGATGTCCTCGCCGTCAACCAGAATCTGGCCGGAGTCAGGTTTGAGAAGACCGAGCACCAGCTTAATCGTTGTGGACTTGCCGCAGCCCGAGCCGCCCAGGATGATTTTCGTCTCGCCCTTCATCACCTTGAAGCTCAGACCGTCCAAAACTTTCCGGTCAGCGAAACCCAAATGAACGTCTCGAAACTCAATGGCGGGGATAGCGCGTTCGCTATCATCCACTTCGGCAAAAGTTGACTCCGCCGCGTTCTCGCTCACCTGGCCGTCATACGGCACGTCGCGCGCAGGCCCTGTCACATTAATGTCGGTTGTAGCCATAACTTTTAAGAAGCGAATATGAAGAGTTCTATTCGCAATTCACCTGTTCACTCTCCGGTCGGCATCCCCAGCAGGTACTGTAGCGCACGTGCAAGAAAGAAGTCCGCAATGATGACCACGATAGAGGCCGTGACGACCGAACGAGTCGTGGAGCGCCCGACGCCCACCGTGCCGCCTTCCGTGCTCAAGCCTTTATAACATGCAATCGCGCCTATAATCAGCGCAAAAACTATTGGCTTGATGACGCCGCCGATAATATCGTCGCTGGTGATGCCGTCTCGAACCGCAGTCAGAAAAGAGGAGGAGGACATGCCATAAAGCACGGTCGCAACCGTCCAGCCACCGCCGATTCCTACCACGTCCGCTATCACGGTCAAAAGCGGCAGCGTGATAAGCAGCGCCACTATGCGCGGAGAGACAAGCTTGCGCACGGGGTCTGTACCGAGCGCACGCATGGCGTCTATCTGCTGCGACACGGACATGGAGCCAAGCTCCGCAGAGATTGCAGAGCCGACTCTGCCCGTCACCATGAGGGCCGTCAGCACAGGCCCAAGCTCGCGTATGAGCGAGAGCGCGACAAGGTAGCCGGTTTGTTCCTGCGCGCCGTAATATTTCAGAGTCGGAAAGGTCTGAAGCGTAAGCACGCCGCCCGTAAAGAATCCCGTCAGAATGATGATGGTTAAAGAGCCCACGCCGATGGTGTCCATCTGCGCGATTGTTTCCGGGATGTAGCGCGGTCGCTTTAAAAGACCGCTTGCGGCGCGCGCCACCAGCAGTGTCGTCTCTTGCAGTTCAAAGAGAGCGCGCGTTACTAGGTTCATCGAGTCGGATTAGAGAGCGTGCCACTGACGGCTAGCACGCCTGTACCTGTGCAGCCTGGCATGAGCTGTAGACGCTTCAGCAAATTTGAATCTTTCTCACGCCGGAATAGTCTCTGGCACATCCTGCCACACCGGACGCTCCGTCGGCAAAAGGTGCGCGAAACTGTGAACGAGCGGCATCATGATGCTCAAAATAGGCTCATGCCGTCAAGTTATAAATGCAGGCGGCTTTAGATAAGAATGCAGGCGGGTATAGTTTGACAGGGGCGGGTCTGTAAGAACGCTAGTCTATCAAGCAGGAAAGGCCGCCCTTTGATGAGCAGCCTTTCCATAAAATCCCACTGGAATCCCGTTATTGAAGTCTCATGGGCCGGAGCGTCGTTGTCGTGTAGGACGCACTGCGTCAACAGGCGCAGGCCGCCTGCGATTACCGAAAGGGCGCTCGTTGCCGTCGTCAGGAAAGCGGCGATTGCTGCGCTCGGCACGCATGCGCAGGTCGCGGAAAGTTTGAAGCTGTTCGGGCGTCAGCACTCGGCGCACGGACAATTCTACAAAAGCCTGTAGCCGAACCTGCGCGGCCTGCGCTTCGGCCAACTGGCGTGCGCGCTGCTCCACTACCGTCTCGTCCGCGTTCTCAAGATATATGGCGCGGTCTAGCGCCATTCTGGCCGCGCGTATTCTTTGACCTATCTGGCGGCGCTGCTCTCGGCTCCCCTCGCGTATAGCTCTTATCTTCTCAATCTGCTCCGGGGACAGGTTCAGTTGACGCACAAGGTCGCCGTCCCTTCTGGGAGGTCTTGGCCCGGCCTGTGCATCTGGCGGGCCTGCCTCCTCTTCCTGCGCTAAGGCTTGCACAGGCGCAAAGATAATGAGAAGCAGAAAGGAAACGAGCACGAATGCAACACCGTGCTTCCGGCTATTAATCAGCTTCATCGTCAATGACCCCAATCTTCGTCTCTTATAAAATCGCGTAGCGGCTGGCTCAAGGCTTAATTAGAGCCGCTCGAATCGTCAATCAAATCCGACAGCCGGGGCAAGTCGTCGTCATCCACGGATGTCTGCACAAGCTCTGCCAACTGCTGACGCGCCTCCTGTGACGCCCTGACTTTGTAGGGCGCGGCTTTCCTCTGTTGAGCGACGACAACGGGTGTTCCCGCCTGCCCGCGTGATTTTCTGCGAGTCGCGCCGTTATTATCTTTAACTATTTCAGCCGAGCGCTTGTCTACTACAGAGGCTTGCTTCTCTCGGGCATCCTGCGGCTCGCTCTGATTAATCTCGCCTGTGCGCGGCCCTGTTGTCTCAGCCGGCTGAGCCTGTGCGGGTGCTTTCGGCGTGACCTCCACCACGGCTTCGGGCCGTTCTGAAAAATGTATGGCGGTGAAGACTAAGAGCGCGCAGATGACCAGAGCAGCCGCAGCAGTAGCCGCTCGCATCCACATGGGCGCGAGCGTGAAGAATTGACGAAGCGCTGCCAGAGCCGAGCGCTTCTGCGGAGCCGCCACAGCGTTTGAGTAAAGGGGCGCTTGCTGGAAGTCGAAGGATGGAAGCGACTGGTTGCGCCATTCTATTACGTCCTCGCGCACACGGCCGAACGCCGTCAACTCCTGCTTGCAGGAGCCGCACTGCTCCATGTGGCGTCTGAACTGAGCCGCCTCATGCTCGCTCAATTCGCCGTAAAGATAAGTGACCAGCTCCTCCGCGTGAGCGCAAGTCGTAGTCTGTTCCGGCTTCTCCTTCATTATCCTGAACCTCTTCCAATCTCTTTAGCTGTGGCTTCCGAGCCTCATTCTCAACTGTTTAAGCGCTGTGTAAAGGCGGCTTTTCACCGTGCTCAGTGGCAAATCGAGCGCCTGTGCTATCTCCTGAAACGTCATCTCCTCAAACTCTTTCATGACGATTACCTGTCTCAACTCCACTGGCAAGGCCGAGACGGCTCGCCTGACAGCTTCAGACCGCTCGCGGCTCTCGGCCTGACGCGACGGCGAGTCTATCGCGGCTGCCGTGAAAGAAGTCTCGTCACGTTCGGGCTCATCCTCAAGCGCCGATTCGGCACGGACGCGCGCCCTTCGCTGCCTGGTGATGCACTGGTTGACGGCTATGCGATGCAGCCACGACGAAACCTTTGCCTCGCCGCGAAAACCCCGCAGGTTGCGAAACGCCGCCAGAAAAGTCTCCTGCACGGCGTCGCGCGCGTCGTCTTCGCGCCCCAGCATCCCGTATGCGAGCGCGTAGATACGCCGCTCCCACCGACGCACTATCACGCCGAAAGCGTCAGCGTCGCCCGAAAGCGCACGCTCTACCATCTGCTCGTCGCTGGTCGTCTCCATCCTCTCTCGCGCCGTAAAAGGGAGTCACGCCGTGAGCACTTAGAGAACCGGAGCAGATGTTTCGCCGCGAGTCACGCGAGGCTGCTCCATCGCGCCCAATCATTTAGACGCGCCCACGCCCCTTTCAGTCTGTCAAATTATCTTATACCGCGAGGCTCCTTTTGGCGACACGCGTCTTTCCGGCTCCTGTTCAACCAAAGGCTCCCGGAACGCGGCCAAATCCTTGGGCGATAATGAAAAAGTAGTTAATTAACCCTTTTGTGTCACACAATTAAAAATAGCTAAACATTGACAGGCACAAGCCAAACCGCGTACTATAGCCTCCAGCCGATTCCCGTTGTCGGGCGGCTTTACTAATCCCATTTTGAGCCGGAAGAGCCTTGCCCAGACTTTATGACGGCTTTGAATACGGCTCGGGCGCTTCAGAAATCCTAAGCCTTCCATGCTTGACCGTTTCCGGCGATTGCGCCTCCTTTACATAGTCCTGGGAGTCCTTCTGGTCGTGGGGCTTTTCCCGCTCGCTCTGGCGGGCTGGCTGCTCTCTAACCGCAGCGCGGAAGAACTGCGTTCGGTCGAAGGGCGCTATCAGGCCCAGCTTGTGCAGGACAAGGCGCGGCAGATAGAGCTTTACGGGCAGCGCTACAGGGACGTGGTGACGGGGCTCGCGCGGGCGTTTGAGCTTGCGGGCGGCGTGCGCACGCTTAACGAAGCTGGGGCCGACCGCAGGCTCCTAAAGACTTTGCAGGACGACCCGAACCTGATTGCCCTTGCCATACTGCCCGTGCAGGGAGAGCCGCACACGGCATTTCAGCCAGACGTGATTCGCCGTCAGGAGGTGGACGAGCGCGTTGGCGAAGTCCTTGCGCGCATGAGCGGGCGGGGCCTCGTGGTCAGCCGTCCGGAGATAATTCGCTCCGGTCAGGAGATGGGATTGACCATAGCGGCGCCCGTCATGGGCGGAGAGAGCGGCGACGAAGTCGTTGCTGCGGTCGTAGCCATCATCTCTTTCCGCGAAGTATTCAGAGCCGTGCAGCAGCCTTCGGCCAAGAGCGAGCAGGAGCTTTTGGAAGCGGGGCTGCCCGTGGTGTTCGCGGTTGACCAGCAGGGCCGGGCCGTTGCTCACCCGGATGAGCGCGTGGCCTTCAGCCAGCGCTACATGTCGGACTTGAAGGTAGTGCAGGACTGGCTTGAATCGGGCACACAGGTTCAGTCGGCGCTCTCTCCGTTTGCGGCTGTGCGCGACGGCAAGCGCGTGGAGATGCTCGGCTCCTACGCGACAGCAGAGCTTGGAAGCAACTCGCGCCTCGGAGTGATAGCCATACAGGACGAGCGTGCCGCTCTGGCATCCGTCGCGGACATGCGCCGCCAGACTTTTATGATAAGCATGGTGGCGGCGCTCTTTGTGCTGCTGATTGGCTTCATAGGCGCAAAGCGTCTCACGCAGCCCGTGCGAGAGCTTGCCGCAGGCGCGCATAGAATAGCCGGTGGCGACTTCTCCCAGCGCATAACGGTTCGCAGCCGCACTGAGCTTGGCGACCTTGGCAAATCTTTCAACATCATGACGGATCAGGTCGAGCGCTTCATCACAGACCTGCAACGCGCCGCAGACGAGAATCGTGAGCTGTTCATTGGCACGGTCAAGGCTCTGGCCGCAGCCATAGACGGCAAAGACCCGTACACGCGCGGCCATTCCGAGCGCGTCTCGCGCATCTCCGTGGCCATAGCGCAGAGGCTTGATATGCCTGACGATGAGGTCGAGAACATACGCGTCAGCGCGCTGCTTCACGACGTTGGCAAGATAGGCATTGACGACAACATACTGAAGAAGCCTGCGGCCCTGACGCCGGAAGAGTTCGAGTTAATGAAGCAGCACCCGCAGAAGGGCTTCAAGATAATGTCGCAGATTCCGGCCATGAAGGATTTTCTGCCCGGCATGTACATGCATCATGAGATGGTGGACGGCAACGGCTACCCGCAGGGCTTGAAGGGCGACGAGATTCCCATGCAGGCGCGCATAGTCGCCGTCGCAGATACCTTCGACGCCATGACGACCGACCGGCCCTATCAAAAGGCCATGAAGTTCGAGGACGCGCTCGGCCTCATACAGAAGTTCGTAGGCACGCGTTATGACGAATCGGTCGTGGCCGCGCTGATGGAAGCCTGCTCTTCAGGGCAGATTTCGCCGGGTCGCGTGCGCCTGCGCCAGCCCGCCAAACCCGGCTCGAATGGCGTTAAGCCCTCGCCTGCCGGACAGGCCGCACCGCCCGCTCCCGCGCAGGTCTAGGCGGGGCCGCACGCGCCTCGCGGCATTCCCAACCCTTACGGAAAAGGAGCCCCAAAATGCTCTTACTTACAATCTTTCTGGTACTGCTTGCGCCGCACCTGCTTGGGCCTCTGGTCATTTATCTGACACAAAAGAGTCAGGCATACCCGGAATTTACCGTGGTAAATCCGAGAGATTTGCCGCCGCAGGTTTTCGCTGCCTTTTCGCGCTACAGAGAGATACTCGGCGGGCTTGGCTTTGAAACGGTGGCGTGCCTGCATAAAGGCGAGCTGACGACGAACGTGCGCGCATACTTGCTGTTGCTCGTCAATCGTCAGACGAAGGAAGCCGCGCTCTGTTACGACATGCTGGCCCATACGGGCATCGGCAGCCTCCACCGCTCAATCATAGAGTTCAACACGGAGTTGTCGAACGGAGTTGAGATATGCACGAACACCGGCACAGACCCTAATCCTTACAGAACCTATTCTGAAAAGCGCATTTATCAGTTTCCTGAGGTCAAAAATCCCTGGGCGCTCTACAAGCTTCACAGGCAGATGGTACAACCGCACGCGGAGGAGCCGGGCGTCTACGGCATCCTTCCCGCGCAGGGAGACGAAATCCGCTCTCTCTCCGTTTCATTTACCAAAACCTTGATGCGGCAGGTGGAGTTCGGCTACCTGTATCTGGACGAAAAGGCTGGCGTTTTTCGCCCCACGGTAAAGGGAGCGATTCTTATGACGTGGAAGATGGCTTGGCCCACGGGTATGATTAAGCGGGCTTTAATCAAGCGCAAGGCACGTCGGTTGATGAACCGGTTCAAGTACGCTCTGGCTTACTGATAAGAACAGAGACAAATCACTAAATAAGACGAAACGACACGAAGCTTGATAATGTTCGTGTCGTTTCGTCTTATTTAGTGATTCCTTTTTATCCTGTATCTCCTACCGGCTTTTGTCGTAGTGCGGCTGTTGTGTTTATAATCCTTCTTTCACTTAACACGGTTCTTAATTCACGAAGGCATCTATAGGATTCATGGCATTTTGGAGACGCAAGAATAAAGAGCAGTTCATCTCGCTCGGACTGAATGACCCTACACCGGCCCGCAGGGAAGAGAGGCCGTCGCCTCCGCCCGAAGCCCCCGCCGAGAGGCTTCAACCGCCCGCAGCGCCGGGGCAGGAGAGCGCGGCCTTACAGGCTGGCGCACCGCACATTGAGCCGACGCCGACCGGCGGAGCGCCGACACCGCCGCCCGCCAACGAGACTCATTCCGTGACGGAACGGCCGCAGCCTGTTACGCCGCCCGCAACGCCTGCTCCCCGCGCGGCTGAGCCTGTGAAGCCCGCCGTGCAGAAGCCAGTGCCGTCGCGCTCAACCTTTTCCTCTTCGATACTCGGCCTTGACCGTTCGATTGAGGAATTGCAGGCGGAGGAGGCCGCGCTCGAACAGGAGTTCGCCGTGCGCTTTCGCCGCGCTGTGGCCTCTACGCGCGAATCGCTTTCGGAAAAGATTGACACCATCTTTCAGGGACGAAAGCAGATTGACGCGGAGTTGCTGGACGAGCTTGAAGAGGCTCTGATTGCTGCGGACATAGGCGTTGCTACCACCGTCTCTATTCTAGATAGCGTGAGGCGCGGAATTGCGCGACAGCAGATTAACGATATAGAAGCTCTGAAGAACGCTATCAAGACTGAGCTTCTGAATATCTTGAAAGCGTCGGAATCGCAGGGCGTGCAGTCGGAGACGAGCGTGCCGGAATCCGTTGCGCCTTACGTGATGATGATAGTCGGCGTCAACGGCGTCGGAAAAACCACTACGATTGGAAAGCTGGCGCAGCGCATCAAGGCAGAAGGTAACGACGTGCTCATCTGCGCGGCTGACACCTTTCGTGCGGCGGCTTCCGACCAGCTAGCCATCTGGGCAGAGCGAACCGGCGTGCCGCTCATACAGCAGAAGCAGGGGACTGACCCGGCGGCTGTGCTCTTCGATTCGCTGAAGGCAGCGAAGGCCAGAAACTCAGACGTACTCATCATAGACACCGCAGGCCGCCTTCATAACAAGTCGAACCTGATGGCCGAGCTTGAGAAGATGAAGCGCGTTGCCGGGCGCGAAGTTGAAGGCGCGCCGCACGAGACGCTGCTCGTGATTGACGCGGTCACGGGACAGAACGGGCTTGAGCAGGCACGCCAATTTCTGAAGGTCGCGGGCGTGACCGGAATAGTCCTGACAAAGCTGGACGGCACGGCCAAAGGCGGCATCGCCGTTGCCATAGCCAAAGAGCTGAACCTGCCGATTCGCTACGCGGGCATAGGCGAAAAGGTTGACGACCTTGTCGTCTTCGATTCGGAGCAATACGTCAACAGCCTGTTCGAATAACGAAGTCCGTAGGGCCTTAAGACTTCGACTTGAGACATTGGACTTGGGACTTGAAACTTCAGATTTCGACGAGCGCATGATTCGCCGCGCACTTGAGCTGGCGGCGCGCGGCAAGGGGCAGGTGAGCCCTAGCCCTTTGGTCGGCTGCGTAATCGTTGACAGGACGGGCGAAGTCGCGGGCGAAGGCTTCTATCTTTACGAAGGGGTCAAGCACGCCGAGACGCTCGCGCTTGAAGAGGCAGGCGAGCGCGCACAGGGCGGGACTGCTTACGTTTCTCTTGAGCCGCACGCGCATCATGGCCGCACGCCTCCCTGCACGGACGCTCTCATAGAGGCCGGAATCAGGCGTGTTGTATCTTCCATAGAAGACCCGAATCCGCAGGTTTCCGGCAAAGGCTTAATGCATCTACGCCGCGCAGGGCTGGAAGTTCGGACGGGCATTCTGGCGAGCGAGGCCGAGCGGCTCAACGAAAAATATTTTCACTTCATGCGCGAGGGGCGGCCCTTCGTTCACCTGAAGCTGGCCGTGTCGCTGGACGGCCGCACGGCTACGCGCACGGGCGACTCGCGCTGGATTACGAATGAAGCGGCACGCGGTCGCGTACACGAGCTGCGCCACGAATACGACGCGATTCTCATAGGCGCGGGCACAGCACTTGCGGACGACCCGCTTCTCACAGACCGCTCCGGATTGAAGAGACGACGCCCCCTCGTGCGAGTGCTGCTTGATGAAGGCTTAAAGATTTCTCACCAATCACAACTGGCAAGAACGGCGCGCGAGTTTCCGCTCGTTGTCTTCACTTCAAAGCATGCCGATAGGGAGAAGGCTAGGTTACTTGAGTCTAGCGGCGTGGAGATAATTCAGGACGATGAGGGCGGTCGAAATCTTCGGACGGTGCTTGAGAAGCTGGCGGAGCGCTCTCTTCAAAGCCTGCTTGTTGAAGGAGGCGCAAACGTCGCCGGGGCTTTTCTGGATAGCGGGCTCGTCAACAAAGTCACGTTCTTCATCGCCCCGGTGATTATAGGCGGGCGAGACGCGACGCCTGCCGTAGCGGGTGCGGGCGCAGAGAAGATAGCGGACGCCTACAGGCTGAGAGATGTGGAGACGCGGGCGCACGCCGTAGACCTTGAGGTTACGGGCTACCCGGAAAAGCAGGGATGAAGTATGAAGAAGAGAAGTATAGATGATGCGTCTTCTTCTTCATCTCTCCCGCGCACGAAAAAGGGGCTGGGCCAGAATTTTCTCGCGGACGAGCGTGTGATTGCGCGCATAGTAGATGCGTTCTCACCGCAGGCAGGCGAGACAGTGATAGAGATTGGGCCGGGGCGCGGGGCGCTCACGGCCCATTTGATTGAGAGAGCAGGGCGGCTCATAGCTGTAGAGTTTGACCGCGAGCTGCTTCCTTTGCTCGAAGATAAGTTCGGCGCGCATCGGAGCTTTTCACTGGTTCAGGCGGACGCGCTCACAGTAGATTTCTGCGCCCTGATACAGCCGGACAGGAGCGCGCGCGTCGTGGCGAATCTTCCTTACTACATCTCCACGGCCATACTGCAAAAGTTGATTCAGGAGCGAAGCTGTTTGACTGAAATGGTCTTGATGCTTCAGCGCGAAGTTGTGGAGCGCATCACCGCGCCGCCTTCCACAGGCGAGCGCGGCTATCTCTCCGTGCTGGTTGAGGCGTATTGCGACGGGGAAGCGCTCTTTGATGTCGCGCCCGGCTCGTTTCGCCCGCAGCCGAAAGTCTGGAGCACGGTCATACGACTGCGCCTGCGCGAGAAGATGAATGTAGATGTCGGTGACGAGCGGCTGCTGTGGAGAATCGTGAGCGCGGGCTTTGCACAGCGCCGCAAGACCATCCTCAACAATCTTCGACACGCGCCCACGGAGTTGCGCTCTGCAATCGAGCGCGCGGGCGGCGAGAGCAAAGTTCTGGAGGCGGCTTCAATCGAGGAGCCGCGCCGCGCAGAAACTTTGTCGCTGGAAGAATGGGCGCAGTTAGCAAGAGCTATTGAAGGCGCTGTGGAATGAGAAAGCCGCACACTGCAATCCGCAGTGTGCGGCTTTCGTGGTTGCGCCCTTCGTCCTAGTCTCGGCAACTTGAGGAGTTCCCCAACTTCCAAGCCTGCCGCTAGCGACCGGCGTTGAGCGCAACAGTCACGCGCTGGGCTTCCAGCTTGGACAACTCGCCATTCTTCATGCGGCGCTCGGCGCTGGACTTCGGCAGGCTGAGGCCGTACTGGTCTGAGCCCGTCCAGACTTCCGAGAGAAAGTAGCTCTCGCCGTATTGATTGAAGACAAGGCTCGCTTTCATCTCAGCGCGGTTCGCCTGCGCGGTATTCATGTTGACGATGCGGCTCGTGCGGCCGTCCACGCTTTTGAAGAGAAGCGCGCTCTTGCCTGAGCTCTGGTTGACGTACTTGACGGTGTACTCGCCAGCCGGAAGAGTCTGGTTTCCTATGATGAAGCTGAACGGGATACTGGCCTTCAACTGGTTAGCGGACTGGGCCTGCGCGGTCAAGCTCACAAGGGATACTGCCAGCATTACAACTACAAACGACTTCAAAATCACACTTTTCATGACAACCTCCAAAATTTGTTTCCTTCAACTCTCGGCCGCAAGCTCTCTTAAAGCCTTTGTGCGGCCTGTCACCTTTTTCCTTTAGGTCAGCGCATCCATCGCCGGGGGCTGCGGCTTTCAATTTCGCTCTCAAATCCCCTCTGCTTGGTAACGCGTAAGCAGCGCAGGAATTCCCTCACGGCGCGCAAAATTTTGGGGTAGAATCTTTATGCGCTAAGGAAAGCAGCCATTTTATACGGGAGATATCGGATGCAGCCGCCAGAAGGCGTCACACAACTGCTGGTTGATTGGAGCAACGGCGACCAGTCGGCTCTGGATAAGCTGATGCCGGTGGTTTACGACGAGCTGCGCCGCTTGGCCAGCAGTTATCTGAGGCGTGAGCGCGCAGGCCACACGCTGCAACCGACGGCTCTGGTCAACGAAGCCTACATGAAGCTGGTTGACCAGCGTAACGCTCGCTGGCAGAACCGTGCGCAGTTCTTCGGCGTCGCGGCCCAACTGATGCGCCGCATACTTGTTGACCACGCGCGCGTCAGGCAGGCCCAGAAGCGCGGCGGCTCAGACCAGCAGCAGCTATCCTTAAGCCACGCAGACCGTATAGCGGAAAAGCCCGATATAGACCTGCTCGCGCTGCACGAAGCCCTGAACCAACTGGCGACAATAGACGAGCAGCAGGCCCGCATAGTCGAGTTACGATTTTTCGGAGGCTTGACGATTGAAGAGACGGCGGAAGTCCTTGGAATCTCACACGCCACGGTCGAGCGCGACTGGACGCTGGCGCGCGCCTGGCTCAGGCGCGAACTCTCCTGACAGACTCTTCGTACTCATTTGAGGGATTTCAGAATCGCCCTTCGCGTTAATAATCAGTAGAGTGTTTACAGGATTAGTAATATCCGATGTTAACGATTAATCGCTGGCAACAGGTAAAGGAGCTGTTCCATTCGGCGCTTGAGCGGGAGCCTGCTGAGCGCGGCGGCTATCTGGACTCGGTCTGCAAGGGAGACGACTCGCTGCGCGAGGAGGTGCTCTCACTGCTTGCTTCTCACGAGCAAAGGGGAAGCTTTCTTGACGCTCCGGCTTACGAGGTGGCGGCGGAGCTGCTGGCGCTCGAAGAGCTTGAGTTTATGACGGGGCGGCTCGTCGGCCATTACCGCGTTTTAAGCCTGCTGGGGCGCGGCGGGATGGGCGAAATCTATCTGGCCGAAGACACGAAATTAGACCGCAAGGTGGCCCTCAAGCTTCTGCCCGTAGAGTGGACTGAGGACGCCGACCGCCTCGCCCGCTTCCGGCGGGAAGCCCGCGCAGCCTCCGCGCTCAATCACCCGAACATACTGACCATATACGAAATAGGCGAAGCGGACGGCCTGCACTTCATAGCCACGGAATTTATAGAGGGCGAGACTCTGCGAGAGCGTATGCAGTCCGGGCTGAAGCCGGACGAGGTGCTGGACATCAGCATTCAGATTGCTTCGGCACTACAGGCCGCGCACGAGGCGGGCATCATTCACCGCGACATCAAGCCGGAGAACATCATGCTCAGGCGCGATGCGTTAGTAAAAGTTCTGGACTTCGGGCTGGCCAAACTTGTAGAGCAACCGCACGACGTAAATCCTGAAGGCTCTACGAAGCTGCTGGGCAACACCCATCCGGGCATTGTGATGGGGACAGTGCGGTACATGTCGCCGGAGCAGGCGCGCGGCCTCGCCGTAGACGCCCGCACGGACATCTGGAGCGTAGGCTGCGTGCTATACGAGATGCTCGCGGGGCGTGCGCCGTTCGAAGGGCCGACGATGACGGACGTGCTCGCCGCCATACTTGAGCGCGAGCCTCCGGCCTTCTCTTCAATCATGACGGACGCCCCGGCACAGCTTGAATGGATAATACGCAAGTGCTTAAGGAAAGAGCGCGACGAGCGCTTCCAGACCCCAAAGGAGCTGCTGGTTGACCTCAAGCGATTGAGAGAAGAGCTGGATTTCGAGGCGAAGCTTGAGGCGTCCGTCGCGCCGGATGCAAAGGCTCAAGCGCCTTCGCCCGTCACTTCCGAGAGAAGCATTGGGCTCAGGAAGGGTAGCCAGCCGAAGATGAGCGTGCCGCCTGAGACGAAAACCATCGCGGCCGTGGATACGAATGAGAGCGTCGAAGTCGCAGCCCGAACTATTAAGCGGAGGCGCGGCTGGGTACTCGCTCTCTCTTGCTTGCTGGCTCTTGCGGCTGCGGCGGCCATAGCGGCGACCGCCTACAGATTCCTCTGGACGAAAAAGGGCACGCCGCCTTTTGATAAGATAAACATCACGCAGCTTACCTCGTCGCGCAACGTCATACACTCAGCCATCTCGCCCGACGGGAATTATCTGGTCTATTCCATCAGCGACCGCGAGCAGCACAGCCTCTGGCTCAGGCAGGTGTCGGCCTCCAACGACACTCTGATTGTCCCGCCTTCGGACGCAGGCATCTGGGGCATCACTTTTTCACGCGACGGCAAAGACCTCTATTACATCTCCAGAAGCCGGGACGAGGGCGCGAGCACTCTCTATAGAATCCCGGTGCTGGGTGGCGCGTCCGTTAAAGTGCTTGAGCACATAGACAGCCCCGTGACTTTCTCGCCCGACGGCAGGCAACTGGCGTTTGTGCGCGGCGCGTTTCCATCCAGAGAAGAGAGCGCGGTGGTCATCGCGGACAAAGACGGCGGCTCGGAAAGAGTGCTCGCCGCGCGTAGGCGTCCGGTCAGGTTTTATCCCATATACTTTACCGGCCCATCGTGGTCGCCCGATGGAGAATGGATAGCCTGCGCCGTCTACAACTCCGCGCCCTACGGAGCCTTCTCGGCTTTCAATGTCAAAGACGGCTCGGAAAAGCGTTTGACTCAGACGAGCTTCACACAGCTTGGCCGCATAGAATGGCTCAGGGACATGAGCGGGCTGGTCTTCGTCGGCTCGGACTTGCTGACGCCGTCTCTGCCCGGTCAGGTTTGGTTCGTCTCTTATCCGGGCGGCGAGGTGCGACGCATCACAAACGACCTCATCAACTACAGGGGCCTGAGCATGACGGCTGACGCGACGCGGCTTGTGACATCTTCGGTCAGCGAGGTTGCCAACCTGTGGGCTGCTCCCGATGGCGATGCTGCACGGGCGCGGCAGATTGCGCCTATACGCTCGCGCGGCGGCTTGGCGTTTACGCCCGATGGCCGTGTGGTCTACTCTACGGAGACGGGCGGCGTCTGGGACATATGGGTGATGAATCCTGACGGGACGAATCGTAAGCAGTTGACGGGCGGCGCGGGGCAGAACATAGAGCCGGCCGTCTCGCCCGACGGTCGTTATATAGTCTTCACTTCCACGCGTGCGGCCACAGTAGACCTGTGGCGCATAAACATGGACGGCGGCAATCCCGTGCAACTGACCAAAGGCATGTACAGCAACAACGCTTCCTTCACGCCCGACGGTCGCTGGGTAGTTTTCACTTCCGGCTCAAGCGGCCCGCACAAGATTTGGAAGATTCCCGTTGAAGGCGGCTCTCCCATCGGACTCTTTAAGAAGCCTTCGTATCGTCCGGCTGTCTCGCCCGACGGTCGCTGGATTGCCGTCTTCTACAACGACTCTCCGAATCCGTCCGGCGACTTGTATCGCAAGATAGCCGTCTTCCCGTTCGAAGGCGGAGAGCCGGTCAAGACTTTCGAGTATAGCGGGAACCCCACGACGCGGGACGTTTTACAGTGGACGCAGGACGGCAGCGCGGTTATATACAACCAGATGAAGGATAACGTCTCGAACATCTGGAAGCAGCCGGTTGACGGCGGGCCGCCCGTGAAGATTACAGACTTCAAGGAGAGCCTGATAAACGATTTCACCTACTCGCGCGACGGACGCCTTCTAATCTGCACGCGCAGCACGGTCATACGCGAGGCCGTCATGATTACAGACCTCAGGTAGGATGCCTAGCTTCATGAGCCCTGAACAGTGGCAACAGGTAAAGGAGATTTTTCATGCGGCGCTTGAGGTCGCGCCCGAAGAGCGTGCCTCCTTTCTAGATAAAGCCTGCTCCAACGACGCTGCCATCAGACGCGAAGTCGAATCCCTCATTGCCTCTCACGAGCAGACGGGCAACTTCATAGACTCGCCCGCCTTTGAAGCCGCCGCGCACTTGATTGCGGACGACCCGGACTCTCTACATGAAGGACAGGTCATAGGCGATTACAGGATTCTGAAGAAGATTGGTCGAGGCGGGATGGGCGAAGTCTATCTGGCAAGGGAGCAGAAGCTAGGGCGCAACGTCGCGCTCAAAGTCCTGCCCGGCTCCTTCAGCCAGTTCACAGACCGCCTGCGCCGCTTTGAGACAGAAGCCTGCGCGGCTTCCGCTCTGAATCATCCGAACATCCTCACAATCTTCGGCATCGGGCAGGCCGATTCCCGTCACTTCATCGTCACCGAGTTCATAGAAGGCGAGACTCTGCGCCGTCACATTCCCGTAGAGGGCATGCGTGTAGAAGACGCGCTGGAGATGGGCGTTCAAATCGCATCGGCCCTGCAAGCCGCGCACGGGGCTGGCATCATTCACCGGGACATCAAGCCGGAAAACATAATGGTGAGGTCAGACGGCTACGTGAAGGTGCTGGACTTCGGGCTGGCGAAGCTTGCTGCGGACTGGCGCGGCGATAGCGGCGACGCGCCCACTCGCCCGATTCTCAAGACCGACTCCGGCGCGGTCATGGGGACAGTGCAGTACATGTCGCCGGAGCAGGCTCGCGGCCTAGCCGTAGACGCTCGCACAGACATCTGGAGCTTCGGCATAGTCCTTTACGAGATGATTACGGGCCGCGCTCCGTTCGACGGGGAAACCAGCAGCCACACGATTGTCTCCATACTTGAGGACGATACGCCGCCTCTGCGGCAGGCGAAACCCGGCGCGCCCGAAGAGCTTGAGCGAATCGTCATGAAGGCGCTCAGGAAGCAGCGCGACGAGCGCTATCAATCCTCAAGAGAGCTGCTCGAAGACCTGAAGCAGCTAAAGCACAGGCTGGATTTTGAGGCGGAGCTTGAGCGCACAGCTTCCGCCACGAAAGAGAACGTGCCATCGAGCGAAATCAGAAGACTTCAAGGAGCTGAGGCGGACGCCTCCACGGCAGAGACTATCAGGATTGAAGCTGCTCGAAACACTTCCGGGTTCGACCACCTGACCAGAAGCGTCAGGCGCAACTGGCGCTGGGCGCTGCTGGCGCTGTTCGTGCCCGCAGCCGTCTTCATATTTTCCCTATTAGCCTACAGGTACGTGAGCAGGCGCAGCGTCGAACAGAACTTTCGACAGACCTCCAATACTTCCACAGCGCCCGCGCTTCTGAAGTCCAGACAGGTGACTAGCTGGGCGGGGCTTGATGTCTTCCCGTCCTTCTCGCCTGACGGCAACGCCATAGTCTACAGCTCAGACCACAACGGGAGCTTTGAAATCTACATCAAGCAGCTAACGGCTGGGGGCCGAGAGATTCAGTTGACCTCGGACGGCCAGCAGAATCTGCAACCAGCTTGGTCGCACGACGGAAAGTTGATTGCCTACCACTCGAACAAACGCGGCGGCATCTGGGTCGTTCCCGCTTACGGCGGTACGCCAAGACAACTGACGGACTTCGGCTCTCGCCCTGCGTGGTCGTACGACAACTCCCGCATAGCCTTTCAGTCTCAAACGGCAGTTGATTTTCAGATTAACGCGCCGGGCTTTCAACCGCCTTCGACCATCTGGACTGTGGCGGCTGAGGGCGGAGCGCCGCAGCAGGTGACGCGTGACGGGAGCCCTGCCGGCGGGCATGGCTGTGCCGCATGGTCGCCCGACGGACGCCGCATAGCCTTCGTAGCGGCCACGGGAGGGAGCATCTACACGCAGCTCTGGTCGGTCGGGAGTGACGGCAGCAATCCGAAGATTCTGACCGCCGGGCGTAGAAATCCTGCTTCTAATTTTGACCCTGTCTACGCGCCGGACGGCCGTAGCCTCTATTTCACAGGCAGTACCGGAGGCCGTAGCTGGGGAGTCCTGAGATTGCCCATCTCGCCCGAGACAGGCGAGGCGGCGGGCGACCCGCAGGTAGTTAAAGATACTGGCTGGACTATCTTCAGGAATCTTCAGTTTTCGGCGGACGGTAAAAGGCTGGCTCACGGCGCTCTGGATATGACCAGCAACCTCTGGTCTGTTCAGTTGTCGCCGTCGGGTGAAGCCGTGGGACAGCCCACGGTCTTAACACAGGACACCACGTTCAGAAAGAGCAGCCCCGCGTTTTCGCCCGACGGAAAGCGCATAGCCTTTCAGAGGTTTGTCGTGGGAGAGAATCACGACATCTGGCTGATGGATGCTGACGGAAAGAATCCGACGCAGCTCACTACATTGCCGGGCAGCGAGCTTTTCGCCAACTGGTTCCCTGCGGGAGACAGGGTGGCCTTTTTATCCGTGGAACAGAACCAGCCTCCGGCCATTCGCGCGATTGATATACAGACGGGAAAGGTCGAGACGCTGCTTTCGCCCGGACGCGACATGGGCTACCCGCAGCTTTCGCCGGATGGAAAAAGCTTCGCTTTCAACTATGCGGATAACGGGGTGACAAACGTCTGGACAGTCTCGCTGGAAGACAAGCAGCCCAAACAGTTGACGTTTTCCAAAGAGATGGCAGGATTCCCGCATTGGACTCCCGACAGCCGCTTCATCGTTTTCGAAGCGAGGGAGAGCAACAAGTCGTATCTCATGATTGTCCCGCGCGAGGGTGGCGAGCCCAAACAGTTGACCTTCTCTACGGGGCAGACCTTCACGGGCGGCCTCTCTCCCGACGGGAGCCGCATTTCGTTCGCGGGCAACCGCAACAGCGCGTGGAACGTCTGGTGGGTCGCGCGCGAAGGCGGCAGCGAAAAGCAGGTCACGAACAACACCAAGCTCAACGTCTTTGTGCGTTATCCCGTCTGGTCACCGCTAGGCAATCAGCTTGTCTTCGAGTACGCGGAAGTGAAGGGAAATATCTGGATTACGGATTTAGAATGAGCGCTCTTGCAGCATTGTGATTGTCCATGACTCTTCCTGCTCAGGCTGTTGCTCTGCGCGCCATAGCTCCGCTTCACCTTGCTTCGTAAATCTCATCTCAAGACGTATAGTCTCCGCCGCGATGCTCGCCTCCGGGTCTTCAATCTCGAAGGTAAGTACGTCGCCGCGAAGCTGCGGATTGATGAGCTGAACTTCTCTGGATTCCCCTATAACTTTCAGGCCGTCGCCCGTCTTTATGGCTCTGGAGAACCGGGCCGTCCCTGAGAGAAAGTCGCATCCCTGTTCGAGCCTAATCGTCACCGCATGAACGCCTTTACAGTGGCCGTGCCAGACGCCTGCGACTGCCGCAGGCTCTGCGACAAACGCACCTAGCGCCATGTCGTAGGCCGCGCTGAAGGTGAAAGAAGAGACGAGCCCGACCGCAATCGCCAGTATGAAGGACGAAAGCGACAGAAGCGGCCTGCCGATGAAACGGCCCGTGCGTTTGTCTTCAGTCGGAAATCTCATTCCGCGTCTCCTTATGCTTTGCCTCGCGGCCAGAAACCCTCATCCCGTGCTTGAGGCTTATAGACACCAAAAGCCAACGGAAAGTTCCCTTATCGCTCCCGAAGGCACGCTCCGGGCAGACCGTGAGAAGTGAATGTGCGCTCCATTGTGTTATACTGTCCGGCTAAATTTAGCCGCGCGCAGTTCGCCTTGTTTGGGAACGTGCGTTGCGGCTCTCAGAGGAGAGTAGAGTAAAAGAACACGTGGGTAATGTATTAGAGATCATTCCGCTCGGCGGCGTCGGCGAGTTCGGGATGAACTGTATGGCCGTGCGTTATGACGAGGACATGATTGTCATAGACGCGGGCATGGGATTCCCTGAAGAATCCGTTTACGGCGTGGATGTTTCCGTGCCGGACTTCGGTTTTCTTGAAGAGTACAGGGACTCGCTTTCGGCCATAGTCCTGACGCACGGGCACGAAGACCATCTGGGCGCGCTTCCCTATATCCTCAAGAAGTTCAACCTTCCTGTTTATCTTTCGCATTTCACAGCCGGGCTGGCCGAGCGCAAGCTGGAAGAGCACGACCTTATGTCGGACGTGCTGCTGCACAGGGTGGAGCCGCGACAGGTAGTAGAGATTGGCCCCTTTCAGGTGGAGTTCATACGCGTCTCGCATTCGCTGGTTGATTGCTTCAGCCTTGCCATACGAACGCCCGTCGGAACCATCATTCACACGGGCGACTACAAGGTGGACGAAACGCCAGTCATAGGCGAGCCGATTGACCTCAGAACCTTCCGCAGCTACGGGCAGGAGGGAGTGCTGGCTCTGCTGTCGGATTCAACGAACGCGACTGTTCCGGGGCGAACCCCATCCGAGCGCGCGGTCATCCCCGCCTTTGAAGAGATTTTCAGCGAGACACAGGGAAGAATCATTGTCGCGGCCTTCGCTTCCTCTATTCATCGCATACAGATTGTGCTGGACGTCGCGCAGCAGTTCAATAGAAAGGTCTGCGTGCTTGGGCGCTCCATGCAGAAGAACGTGGAGATTGCCGAAGAGCTTGGCTATCTGGACATACCCGACGGCCTGCTCGTCTCCATCAGTGACACGAAGCATCTGGACGACGACGAGATAGTCTTTCTCGTCACAGGGTCGCAGGGAGAGCCGCGAGCGGCGCTGGCTCAGATGGCCACGCAGGTCTACAAGGGGCTCACGATTGAAGAGGGCGATACGGTAGTGCTTTCTGCGCGCATCATCCCCGGCAACGAGCGGGCCATCTCCCGCATGATAGGCCACCTGTACAAGCGCGGCGCGAACATCATAGAAGAGAAGCGCAGGCTGATTCACGTCTCGGGCCACGCCTCGCAGGAAGACATACGCATCATGACGGAAGCCGTGCGCCCGCGCTATCTGATTCCGATTCATGGCGAATATCGAATGCTCTTCCGCCACAAGGAGTTTGTCAAAAACCACCTGAACTTTCCCGATGAAAACATCATCCTGATAGAGAACGGCGACGTGCTTGAGCTTGACGGCGAGCGGGCTTCGGTCGTTGACAAGCGCGAGATTGGCCGCACCTTCATTGACGAGACGGGCTTTGAAGAGATTGACAGCGAGACTGTGCGCGAGCGCAGGCAGATTGCCTACGATGGCGTCATCACTTTAGTTCTGACCATGAACAATGAAACGGGCGAGCTGGAAGCTCCGCCGGAAATCGTGGCCCGTGGCATTATTGGAATGGACGGCGCAAACGGTCTTATCAAAGAGGCGCAGCGAGTCGTAGAGGAAGCCGTTGAGAAAGCGTCGCGCTCACAGCGCGAAGACGTAACGCTCCTGAAAGAGCACGTGCGTCTTGAGCTGAAGCGCTTCATACAGAAGCAGAACGGCACGCGCCCCGTGATTCTTCCCGTAATCATTCAGGTGTAGAAGACCAAAGTGGTGAATGAGAACCGGAAACCTGATGCGGTAGAGCTTCTCAGCCGGGCTCGCGTCTCCGTCGCGCCGCCCGTCTTTTATCTGGTCGGCCTTCAACATGCCGAATGGTCGCGCCTGCTTGAGAATCCTGAGCTGAGCCCGCGTGCGGACGCGATTTTTATGCTTCTCAAAGACCCGTACGAGGTCACGCTGCTGCTGGAAGAATCCGACTGGCGCACCATGCGGCACGCGGCGCGGGACGCGACCGTCGAGGGAGGCTTTCGTCTTTTGACCTTCGATATCGTGCTCGAATGGACGGTCACAGGCTTTCTGGCGCACGTCACAACTCTTCTGGCTCAGGCCGGAATTAGCTGCGGCGCGCTGTCGTCCTTTTCGCGCGACCACCTTCTTATAAAGCAGGACGAGCTTGCAAAGGCCCTGAGAATCCTTGGCCCGCACGTCGCTGAACTGTGCTAAAAAAGAGTCTGGAGAGTCCTGAGAGTCTGGAGAGTCTGGAGAGTCTATAGAGAAGAACGCTTCTTGACTCTCCGGACTCTCTAGACTCTCCAGACTCTCCAGACTCTCAGGACTCTTTCTTATGCGCGTTGATTGGTCAAAACGAGTCGTCTTTATCACGGGCGCGTCTAGCGGCATAGGGCACGCTCTTGCCGTGGAGCTTGGAAGGCGCGGCGCGAGTCTGGGATTGTTGGCCCGGCGCGCCGAGGTGCTTCAAGAGATTGTCGCGGAAGTCGAAAAAGCTGGCGGGCGTGCGCTGGCGCTGCCTGCCGATGTGCGGGACGCTGGTGCGGTCAGCCGCGCGGCCGAAGAGCTGCGAGATGCTTTCGGCCCCATTGATGTGCTGGTTGCCAACGCTGGCGTGGGCGCGACTACGGACGCGAAGGAGTTAAAGGCGGAGGCGGTCGCGGACGTTATCAACATCAACGTCATAGGCGCGGTCAACAGCGCTACGGCTGTGCTGCCCGCCATGGTAGAGCGTGGGCAGGGCCACCTTGTCGTCATCTCAAGCCTCGCCGCCTATCGCGGCCTTCCGAAATCCGCAGCCTACTGCGCCAGCAAAGCCGCCGTCTCAGCCTTCTTCGAGAGCCTGCGCGTAGACCTGCGCGGCACAAACGTTGACGTGTCTATTATCCATCCGGGCTTTATCAAAACGCCGCTCACGGCCGGGAGGCATGCCGACATGCCTTACCTGATGGAGCTGGATGACGCAATCGAAAAGATTGTCCGCGCCATAGAGAACCGAAAGAAGTCCTACGCGTTTCCATGGCAGTTGGCGTCAATCGTGCGCGCCGCGATGGTAATGCCCGTTCCCCTCTATGACCGTATCATCTCAAAGCGCTCGTACAGAGAATGAAAAGGAGAAACGATTTTGGGTCTTAGATTTTGGATTGGAGCGAGAGTTCAATTTTGACGAGCTTCAATCCCGCAGGCGTTTAATCCAAAATCTGAAACCCGGAATCTAAAATCGTCATGTCTATTCTTCAAGCAATCATTCTGGGGATTGTTCAAGGGCTGACGGAATTTATTCCCATAAGCTCTACGGCACATCTGGTTCTGGCGAGCCGCGCCGTGGGCCTTGGCGAAACCCTTGACAGCGAGCAGACGACGGCCGTCATTGCCGTCATTCAACTGGGAACGCTGCTGGCCGTGCTGGTCTACTTCGCGGGCGACATACTGAAGATTACGCGCGCCTTCATAGTTGACCACTTGGCCCTGCTTCGCGGGCGCAAGAGCGAGGCGGCGCTTGAGATGACCATGATGGGGCAGAAGCAGTCGCGCCTGTCGGAAGACGCGTGGCTCGGCTGGCTCATCATCATCGGCTCGATTCCGATTGCGACCATCGGCCTGCTGCTCAAGAAAATCATCGAAGGGCCGTTCACGAAGAATCTTTACGTCATCGCCACTATGATGATTCTGGTGGCGATAGGGCTGGGCGTAGCGGAGCTTTTGAGCCGCCGCAGGGCCAGACACCGCAATATTAACGAGCTTGGAATCAAAGACGCTCTGGCCGTGGGCGGCGCTCAGTGTCTCGCCTTGATTCCCGGCGCGAGCCGTTCGGGCTCTACCATCATGGCCGGGCTCTTCGTGGGCGAAGGGCGTGAGACGGCTGCGCGCTTCTCGTTCCTGCTATCCATTCCGGCCATAGCGGCGAGCGGCCTGCTTGAGCTTAAAGAGGCCGCAAACAGACTGCCCGAAGGGAGCTTCCTGCCTCTGGCCGTCGCGACCATAGTCTCAGGCATAGTCGGTTATCTCTCCATCTGGTTTCTCTTGAGGTTCCTTCGGACTCACACGACTGGAATTTTCATAGGCTACAGAATCATAGTCGGTCTTCTCATCTTCGGGCTGGTCTTTGCGAACGTGGTGAGCCCGTATTTCGGCACGGAGGCGGCCGCCGGGCAGAAGGGCGCTGCGCCCGCGCCTGCGGCTTCGCCAACGCCGCAGCAGCAGAATGTTGCGGAGCCTCTGCCGGAGGTCAAACCGGGGACTAACAATAATCCGGAAGATTCGGTAAACTTCAATCGCCCCTCCAGACGGGCGCGTCGCTCGTCGGATAAACGAAAGGGAGGGCGGTAAGCCTTAAATGAGTGACGAAAGAAGAACCGAAGAAGGCGCTCGCACGCAGCGCCCTAGAAGCCCGCGTGTGCCCGTGGATTTCACGGTCGAGCTGGACGGCGTGAGCGCGGACGGCTCGCCGTTTCATGTTCAAGCCTCAGCCGTTAAAGTCAGTCGCGGCGGCGCGACTCTCATCACCGATGCCCCTTTAAGTCTGGGCGCGCGAGTTCGGCTCACGCCCCCCTTCGGCCGCAGCCTTGAAGCGGAAGTCAACGGCGTCTGGACGGACGAAGCCGACGGCAAACAACACGTCGGCGTCAAACTACTGGAAGCCAACGGATGGTTCGCGGACTGAAAGAGATTGATTCATCAACTCATTTGTTCATTGATTCAATGGGCCGGTGAATAGCTGAATCAACCCCTTCTGCATATTTTATGAAGCGCTGGAATGTGACTGAGCCGAAAGAGAGGGAAGCCCTTGCGCTTGCGCGCAAAGTAGGCGTCTCGCCTGTGCTGGCGTTTTTGCTCATCCGGCGTGGCTACGGCGAAGAAGAGTCCGCGCGAAAATTTCTGAATCCTTCACTCGCGCAGCTTCACGACCCGGCTTTGATGCTGGGAATGGACAGGGCCGTCGAGCGCATTCTTCGCGCCATTAATGAGGGTGAGAAGATTCTGGTCTACGGCGATTACGACGTTGACGGCACGACCGGGACTGTCGTCTTAAGACGCGCTCTCAAGATGCTCGGCGCGAAGACGGGCTTTCACGTGCCGCACCGCTTCACGGAAGGCTACGGCATCAATCAGGCCGCGCTGGAAAAGGCCCGCGACGACGGCTTTCGTGTAGTCATCAGCGTTGACTGCGGCATACGCTCGCACGAGCCGCTACAGTGGGCCGCGGAGCATGGCTTGGACTGTATCGTCACAGACCACCACCTGCCGGACGAAGACGAAGGCGCGCCTCCGGCCTTTGCCGTTCTGAATCCAAATCAGAAGGGCTGTCCTTATCCCGATAAAAATCTGGCGGGCGTGGGCGTAGCCTTCAAGCTAGCGCACGCGCTCTTTCGCGCGCGCGGCCGTGAATCGCAGGTCAAGGGCTTTCTCAAAGTCGTAGCCATTGGAACGGTCGCTGACGTTGCCTCGCTCGTGGGCGAGAATCGCAGCATAGTCGCGCTCGGGCTGGCCGATTTACCGAAGGCCACGAATCCGGGCCTGCGCGCGCTGATGGAGGTTGCGGGCTGCGGCGACGGCCGCAATCTCACCGCGACCGACTTAGGGTTTCGCATTGGGCCAAGAATCAACGCGGCTGGGCGGATGGATGCCGCCCGCGCCGTCGTAGAGCTTTTTGAAGCGGAAGACGCAGAGGAAGCAAAGCGTCTAGCGTCTCATCTGGACTTGCGTAACCGCGAGCGACAGACCGTGCAGAGCGAGATTGTCAAACGAGCCTTTGCAGAGCTTACCGTCTCGACAGACGTGAGCGCGCATTCTCACGTCGCGGTGATTGCCGGTGACGGCTGGCACAGAGGCGTGATTGGCATAGCGGCATCGAAGGTGGCGGAAAAGCTGAACCGCCCGTGCGTCATCATCTCTCTGGGTGAAGACGGCGTGGGCCACGGCTCCGCTCGCAGCATAGACACCTATCATCTACTGGATGGCCTGACGACTTGCGCAGACCTCTTCGTGCAGTTCGGCGGCCACTCGCACGCGGCGGGGCTGGTCATCAAGCGCGAGTGTATAGAAGAGCTTCGCCGCCGCTTGAACGAGCACGCGGCCTCCAATATCAGGACGGACGACCTTGAGCCGATTCTACAGATAGACGCGGAGCTTCCGGTTAAAGACGTGACGCTTGAGCTTGCGAAAGAGTTGCGACGCCTTGAGCCGTTCGGCGCTGGCAACCCGCAGCCGGTCTTTCTTACGCGAGGGCTTCGTCTCATGAGCGAGCCGCGTGTCCTCAAAGAGCGCCATTTGAAGATGCGAGTCTCCGGCGCAGAGGGCCGCTCCTGCGATGCCATCTGGTGGAACGGCGCGGAAGAGTTGATTGCCGGGCAAACGCTCACACAGGGCGCGCGCATCGAAATGGCTTACACGCTTGAAATAAACAGTTGGCAGGGCGAGACGCGCCTTCAAATGTGTGTTCAAGACGTAAGGACGGGGGATAGGGGTTAGGGGCTGGGGGCTGGTAAAAGAAAGACTATTGGATTTTCTTTATCCAACCCCCAACCCCTATCCCCCATCCCCCATATTGAATTATGCAAGAGATTAGACGAAGAAGAGTTTCGATTGTGGACTTACGCGCGCGGCTGCCGCGCGTGACGCGTGCCGTTGCGCTGATGATTGGCGTGGCGGGCGTGCTCTTCGTCGGGCTCTCTTATTACAAGCTGCGCAACAACGTGCCGTTTCGGATGTTCGGGCAGAACCCGGAGCTTTCAAGGACTGTGACGAGCGTGGTCGAAGGCTACGAGCGGCGCGAGATGGACGGCGACCGCCTGAGCCTGCTGGTGCGCGCGGCGCGCGACATCACTTTCGCTGACGGCCATCACGAACTGGAAGAGGTGCAGCTTGAGTCTTACCCCGAAGGCTCCGACAAGCCCAATCAGGTGAAGGCCCGCCGCGCCATCTTCGACCAGCAGAAGGGAAGCGTCATGTTCACGGGCGACGTGAACATAGAGACGCGAGACGGCCTTATAGCTAAAACCGAATCGGTCACATACGACATCAAGAGCGAGACGGCTGAGACGGCCGTGCTCCTGAATTTCACGCGCGCAAATCTGACCGGCGTATCAACGGGAGCGGTCGTGGACGCCAAGCACAAGACGCTCGTCCTGCGCGCCGCAGTGGAAGTTACAGTCAGCCCGGAGGCTCAACCCGGCGCGCAGCCAGCCAAGGGCAGTCGCGCCCGGCCGATAACGATTCGCGCCATGCGCGCCACTTATGACGAGAAGACCCTGCATCTTGCCTTCATGGGCGGCGCTACGGCTGAGCAGGGACAGGACATCATGAGCGGCGATGTCATCTCCGCCAATCTTAATGATAAGCGGCGGCTTCAGAAGATAGAGGCGCGCGGCCATTCTTACTTGCGCTCCATGACCGAAGGCCGCGCGGCTGAAGCTCACGCGCGCGACATGGACTTCTTTCTGGATAACGACCAGCAGCTAACTCAGGCCGTCGGAATGAATGAGGTCAGCGCGCGAAGCCTTGATGCGGATTCGGAAGCGCAGCTCACAGGCTCCAACAAACTGACCGTGAACTTCGAAGCTCAGGGCGAGCGCAGCATCCTGAAGGAGATGCGCGCAGAGGGGCGAAGCGTGCTCACGCTCTCAGCGCCGAAGTCGAAAGCGAGCGACCCCAAGGCCGCCAACAAGCGCCTGACTGCGGACGCCGTCAATCTCTTCTGGCGCTCGAAGGGCAAAGACCTTGAGCGAGCGGAGGCCATAGGCAATGCCGAGCTTGTGATTGAGCCGGTGCAGGCCAGCCCGGCCGCAGACCGAAAGACGCTGACCGCGCCTCGCTTTGACGGAGATTTTTACGAGACGGGAAATCTGGCGCGCAACTTTACCGCGACGGGCGGCGTGAAAGCCGTGTTCGACCCTGTGCAGCCCTCCGAGACTCGCGCCCAGCGCACGCTCACGGCGCAGAAGATGACTGCCGCTTTCGTGCGCGAGACTCAGGACGTCAGCCAGATGGACGCTTCCGGCGACGCAAAGTTCAACGAGCAGGACAGGAACGGTCGCTCTCAGGCGATGAGCTACACAGCTGCGGATGAGACGGTGCGGATGCGCGGCGGCGAGCCTACCGTCTGGGACTCTCGCGCTCGCACGAAGGCTCAGGAGATTGATTCGGACACGCGCAGCGACATCTCCTACTGTCGTGGCAAGACGGCTACGACCTATTACAGTCAGGAGCAGACGGGCGGCGCAACGCCTTTCTCTAAAGTCAAAAACCCCGTCTACATAGTCTCAGACCGCGCGGAGTTTCGGCACACGACGGGCGTTGCAATCTACATGGGGAACGCGCGCGCGTGGCAGGACGATAATTTCGTGCGCGGCGATACCATCACGCTCTACCGCGAGAACAAGCGCATGGAGAGTCAGGGGAACGTGCAGAGCGCGCTCTATCAGGCGCGCCGCAAGGAGCAGGACGGAAGCCGCACTGTCGTTCCCGTCTTCGCCACCTCAGACCGCATGTCGTACTCCGACACAGACCGCATCGTTCATTACGAAGGCAACGTGGATGTCAAACAGGGAACTGAGCGCATCACGAGCGCCGTCACCGATGTCTACCTTTTGAAAGATACGAACGAGGTCGAGAAATCAGTCGCGCAGCGCGACGTGGTGCTTACTCAACCGGGACGGCGCGGCACGGGCGACTGGGCCCAGTACACGGCAGCAGACGAAACGGTAGTGCTCAAGGGAGCGCCCGCGCGCGTCGAAGACGCCGAGAACGGCACTAACGAAGCGGGCCGTTTGACTGTCTATTTACGCGATAGTAGAGTGGTCGCGGACACCTCAAACGGAACACAATCAACGGGGCGCGTGCGCTCCAAGCACCCGATAAAAAAGCAGTGAAGGAGAAGTCTTCAGTTTTGAGTTATCAGTTTTCAGTAAAGACGCGCCCTGCTTTTAACTTGAAGACTAAAAACTGAAAACTGTCTTAGGAGATGAAAGAGGCTGTAATAGAGCGTGAGAATGAGGCGTCGCGGCGGTTGCGCACGCGTGAGGCCGAGTTTGCCCATGCCTCTCTTGCTCCTTCCGAAGCGGCCCTCGCCGCCTTTCATCTACAGAAGACTTACGGCAAGCGCAGAGTCGTGGACGACGTGAGCCTTCACGTTGAGCCGGGCGAGGTCGTAGGACTGCTTGGCGCGAACGGTGCCGGAAAGACGACTACCTTCTACATGATTACCGGGCTTGAGCAGCCTGACCGTGGGGTGATTCGGTTGGGGGAGCGCAACGTGACCAAGCTGCCCATGTACCTGCGCGCCCGGCTCGGACTGGGCTATCTGCCGCAGGAGCCTTCGGTCTTTCGAAAGATGACCGCCGCCGAAAATATACTTGCGGTGCTTGAGACTATGGGCCTGCGCCGCCGCGAAAGGTACAAGCGGCTTGAGGAGCTGCTGGAAGAGTTCGGCGTCTCGCACGTGCGCAACACTCGCGGCGATGCGCTGTCGGGAGGCGAGCGCAGGCGCACGGAGATTGCGCGCGCTCTTGCCACGGAGCCGCAGTTCATTCTTCTGGACGAGCCGTTCGCGGGCATTGACCCGAAGGCCGTGGACGATATTCAGAACGTGATTCTGTACCTGAAGAATCGCGGCATAGGAATATTGATTACAGACCACAACGTGCGCGAAACGCTCGGCGTGACAGACCGCGCCTACATCATGGCCGAGGGACGTATCTTCCGCACGGGCGCGCCGCGCGAGTTGACCGAAGACACAGAGGTTCGCCGCCTATATCTTGGCGAAAAGTTCCGTATGTAAGAGCCACCATTACATTTTTCTTCTGAATAAAGACGGATTACTGACGGCAGGCGCGATTTTCAGTTATAATCTCTTCCGGGCTTAATAAGCGTCCAAATTCATTCGACAGCAATTTTGTATATTAGCTTTAGCTATGTCCGTTAAGCTTACTACCAATCTATCGCAGCGACTCGTTTTGACGCCGCAACTGCGTCAACGCATAGAGATGCTGCAAATGACATCGCTGGAACTCACGGAGTTAATCCAGCAGCAGCTTCTGGAAAACCCTGTTCTGGAAGAGGTGCAGTCGCAGGAAGAGATTCAGGAGCTGGCCGAGAAGATTCTGGATCAACAGGCAGGCGCAGACTCTTCATCCAACTTCGATTTCGAGGCGTCGCAGGCTGGCGCGTCCACGAACGGGACGGGCGAAGCCGACGCGGCGCTCGGCTCTTACAACGAAGAAGGCGCGGAGTTCTCAGCCGCCCCCGAAGGGGCTGGCGATGCGCCGGATGAGGATTTCGGCTCCGACCTTGAGACGCGTGACTCTTTTGAAGAGATAGACTTCGGGCGCGAGTTTCAGGACTATCTAGACCCCGGATACAAGACGCAGGAGTTCGAATATAAAGAGGACGCTCCAACCTTCGAGCAGTTTCTGACGCGCCCGCCTTCACTCTCTGAACACCTTGAATGGCAGCTTCACATGAGCCCGATTTCCGGCGAAGCCTGTGAAGCGGCGCTCTGCGTCATAGGCAATCTGGATGCTGACGGGCGGCTCAACGCCACCAATGAAGAGATAGCCCGTATGGGCGACTGGTCTGAAGAATTGGTGGAGGAAGCGCGTCAGGCCGTCATGCTGCTTGAGCCCGTCGGATGCGGCGCGCGTGATGTGCGCGAGTGTCTGTTCGTGCAGCTTAAAGCGAGCGGCAACGACCAGCGACTTGCGGCGCAACTCATACAGGAACACCTGCAAGAGTTACAGCAGCACAAGCTGCCGAATCTCTCCAAGCAGATTGACGTTTCGGTCGAAGAGCTTCTGGACGAGCTTAAGATAATTCGCACGCTCGACCCCTATCCGGGACGCCGCTATAGCTCGGACGAGCCGATTCTGATTGCGCCGGAAATTTATATTGAGAAGGTTGATGAACTGTCGGACGACGACGGCGACGAGCTTGGCGGCTATGTTATTTACTTTGCCGACGACGGAAGCCCGCGCCTCAGAATCAATGCGACCTACCAGCAGATGTTGGGGAAGCCCAACACCACGAAAGAGGAGCGCGACTTTATACGCGACAAGATGCGCTCGGCTGTAGACCTCTTGCGCAACATAGAGCATCGTCGGCAGACCATCTACAAGGTGGTAGAGTCCATTGTGCGACGCCAGCGAGACTTTCTGGACAAGGGCGTGTCGCACATCAAGCCTATGATGCTCAAGGACATTGCCGAAGACATAGGCATGCATCTGTCCACCGTCTCGCGCGTAGTCAATCGCAAGTACGCGCACACGCCGCAGGGCGTGATAGAGCTGCGCCGCTTCTTCACCGAAGGCATGATGAACGAAGAGGGCGAAGAGGTTTCGACCCGCATCATCAAGCTCAGGATTAAGAAGCTGATTGAAGAAGAGGACTCGCACAACCCAATCACGGACGATCAGGTGGTCAAGATTTTAGCCAAAGAAGGCATCAAGCTGTCGCGCCGCACCGTAGCCAAGTATCGTGACCAGATGCAGATACCCGGCTCGCGCGAGCGCCGCGCAGTGGTCTGAAGAGCAGTGACAAGTGACGAGTGACAGGCTAATAGCTTTTATCTAGTCACTCGTCACTTGTCGCTTATCACTGTTTTTAAGGAGGGACAGATGGAGTTTGAGTACACTGGGCGGCACGTGGAAGTGACGCCGGCGATACGGAATCACGTCGAAGAGCACTTTGGGAAAATAGAGCAGATTTTCGATGATACGACCGCGCGCGCGCACGTCATCATAGATGTCGAGAAGAATCGAAAGATAGGCGAGATTCTTGTTCACTGGCGCGAGCACACGCTGACGGCCAGAGACGCCAACGCAGACATGTATCAGGCGCTCACGCGCGCCATCGCCAAGATTGAAAAACAGGCGCTCAAGCTGAAGAAGAAGCTGATTGACCGCAAACAGCAGGCAATGCCGACTGCGTCTGTCGCGCCGTCGCCGGACGAGCCCCTCGAAGCCAGCCCGCGTCCCTCCCGCATCATCGCGGCCCGTCGCTACAACATCAAGCCTATGACGGCGGAAGAGGCCGCGATGCGCCTCTCGGAAGATTCGAATCAATTTCTGGTCTTCCGCGACGCCGACACAAACCGCATCGGCGTCATCTACAAACGCAAGGACGGCAACTACGGCCTGATAGAGCCTTAACTAAGGCAGAAGAGATTGAATCATCGGCTCATTGATTCAATGAAGCGATGAGCCGATGATTCAATCTCTTCCGCACTTCTCCTGTTATGTCTGAGAGCCCTACCAACAGTCCCGCCATCACGGTTCAAGACTTTATCTCGAATGCGCCTGAGAATCTTGAGCTGCGTGTGCTTGCCGGAGAGAGCGGAGCTTTAGAGCGCAGGCTGACCGTGCCGCGCATACAGAAGCTCGGGCTGGCGCTCGCGGGCTTTACCAACTACATACATCCGGGCCGCTTACAGATTGTGGGCCAGAGCGAAATCTGGTTCCTCGGCCAGCTTGAGCCGGAGAAGAGAGCCGAGGCGATTCTACATCTTGAGCTTGAGAGAATCAGTTGCGTGCTCGTCACGAAGGGGCTTGAGCCGCCGCGCGAGCTTGTCGAGGCGGCCGAAAGTGCCAGCCTGCCGCTTCTGCAAACGCCGCTCCTCAGCTCGGTCGCCATAGGCGTCGTTACAGACTACTTGCAGGAGGCGCTCGCGCCGCGAGCCGTGCGCCACGGCGTGCTCTTGGATGTCTACGGGCTCGGAGTCTTAATCGAGGGAACTTCCGGCATCGGAAAATCCGAGTGCGCGCTCGATTTAATCTCGCGCGGACATCGTCTTGTCTCCGACGACGTGATAGAGGTCAAGCGTATAGGGACGGACAGGGTCATTGGGAGCGCGCCTGAGCTTCTGCGCGAGCATCTGGAGATACGCGGGCTGGGGATTCTCAACATACGTGACCTGTTCGGGGTTTCCGCCATCAGCTACGCCAAGCCTATAGACCTCTGCATCAAGCTTGAGAGGTGGGACAGGGCGGGGGAGGTTGACCGGCTGGGCATAGACCCTCGCTCGACCGACGTGCTGGGCCTGCGCGTGCCGCAGGTTCTTATACCCGTCAGCCCCGGACGAAATCTTTCGACGCTCGTTGAGACGGCCGTGCGTATTCAACTGCTTCGCTCTAGCGGTTACGACGCCGCGCAGGAATTCGTAGCGCGCCACACGGAGATTCTGGAAAGTAAGCAGTGAGCGGTAGGCCATGAGCAGTAAAAAGCTTTTCGTGCTACTGCTCGCTATCTTATGGTGAAGAAAAAGGAAGAAGCCGAAACCGTAAGCACGCCGGACGTTGTTATCATCACGGGCTTGAGCGGCTCCGGCATGTCCTCGGCCACGAATGCTTTCGAAGACCTTGGTTATTTCTGCGTTGATAACCTGCCGACTACTATGCTCCAGACCTTTGCGCGGCTCGTACAGCCGGGCGAAGAAAGGGACGCCAGCATAGAGCGCGCGGCGCTTGTCATGAACATAAGAGAGGGCCAATTCCTCTCTGAATTTGGAAAGCAGTTGCGCGCGCTCAGGCGGCAGGGGCTCAACGTCTTCGTGCTGTTCCTAGAGGCTTCGGACGAAGTTCTGGCCCGCCGCTTTAGTGAGACGCGTCGGCCTCACCCGGCCGACAACGGCCACGGGCTCTTGAACTCAATTCGCGCCGAGCGCTCACAAATGGAGGACATAAGGGCGCTCGCCAACCTCATCATAGACACTTCCGAGCACACTGTTCACACGCTTCGCAGGCAGCTCATAGAGCGTTTCAGCCCGGAAGCGGGCGGCACACCCATGCGCGTGCAGGTCGTGAGCTTCGGCCACAAATACGGCAATCCCGGCGCTATGGAACTGCTCTTTGACGTGCGCCACCTGCCGAATCCCTACTTTGTGCCGGAACTGCGAGAGCTTTCGGGCCACGACCGCCGTGTGGTTCAATATCTGAAGGGGAGGCCGGAGGTGGAAGAAACCCTTCGGCGCTTCCACGAGCTGCTGGAATACCTTCTGCCTCTTTACAAACGCGAGGGAAAGTCGTATGTGACTGTCGGTATAGGCTGCACGGGCGGACGGCACCGTTCCGTGATGATAGCCAACGCACTCGCGCGCAGGCTTCACCGCTCAGGCTTCGAAGCCACAGTCGCGCACAGGGACGTGAAGAAGGCGAGACGGAAAAAGGTGAGCAGTAAGCGGTGACTAGAGGACAGCTTTTAACTTCTGACCTTCCTATGGAGGAGAGATGAGGGAGAGCCCTGAGAAAAAGAGCGGCGATAGTTCCGATGGCCGTGTGGGCGGCGTGATAGTCACGCACGGGCAGCTTGCGGGCGAGCTGCTGGCGGCGGCAGAGATGATTGTTGGCCCCGTCAAGCACATCACTTCGGTTTCAATCGGCTGGCACGATGACGTAGACCTTGCGCGAGGCGAAATCGAGCGTGCCATACAGCGCGTGCAGGAGGGGCGCGGCGTGCTTATTCTGACAGACATGTTCGGCGGGACGCCTACGAACATAGCCTCCATGTTTCTCGCAGAAGGCGAGGTGGAGGTCGTCACGGGCGTTAATCTTCCCATGGTGATAAAGCTCGCGAGCCAGCAGGGCGAGGAGACGCTGGGCGACATTGCGCGTCGTGTTCGTAATCAAGGGCAGGAGGGAATATACCTTGCGGGCGATTTACTCGCTCCGCAGAAGAAGGGCTGAATGGTCGAGTGTTGGGTGGTCGTAGTCAACCGTCTGGGCCTGCACGCGCGCGCCGCCTCGCAGGTCGTGCGGCTGGCCAGTCGCTTTCATAGCACTATCAAGCTGGAGCGCGAAGACGGAAGCGCCGTGGCTGACGCAAAATCTATCCTGAGCGTGTTGATGCTGGCAGCCGCACGCGGCACAAGGCTTCGGGCCACAGCCGAGGGCGTTGATGAAAGGGAAGCTCTGGATAGTTTGTGCAAGCTGTTTGCAGAGGGGTTCGGGGAAGAAGCTGAGAAGTGAGAGAGACTGTTAGAAGAAGTGTTGGGGAAGAGCGCTGGCAGGGGCTGGGCGTCTCGGACGGGATAGTCTTGGGCCGCGTGCTTCGCATACATAACGGCGCGCGTCACATCTACCGCGCGACGCTGGAAGAATCGGACATTGAGCGAGAGGTGCGAAGGTGGCACGCAGCCGTGCGCCTTGCGCGCCGCCAGCTTCTGAAAATCAAGGAGCTTGCCGAGCGCGAACTGGGCGCGGAGCAAGCCTACATCTTCGACGCACATCTTCTAATGCTCGAAGACCAGAAGCTGCTGGGCGACGTGGAAAGCTACATCAAGCTTGAGCGTGCCAACGCCGAGTGGGCCGTCAAGGTCGTGGGCGACCGCATCTTGGCCGTCTATGCAGAGATTAAGGACAACTATCTGCGCGAGCGCGGCTCGGACATTGAAGACGTGATGCAGCGCATTCTGGTTGCCTTAAGCGGAGGTGGGCCTGTCGCTCGCAAGCTGACGGAAGACGCCGTGGTCGTCTCGGAGGATTTGATGCCGTCCGCCGTGGCCGAGCTTGATTTCAAATACGCTCGCGCGATTGCCACAGACGCTGGCGGCTGGACTTCGCACACTGCCATCATAGCGCGCGGCCTTGGCATTCCGGCCGTTGTCGGCCTTCGTGACTTTTATCGTAGAGCGCGCACGGGCGACCCCGTCGTAGTTGATGCCTTCACTGGCGAAGTCATCCTGCATCCCTCAAAAGAGACGGTAGAGCATTACAAATCCCTTTCCGTAGACATAAGGCGGGCGGGCCTCACGGTGGCTGAGACTGCTACGGGGCCGCTCAGGACTGAAGATGGCCTGGACATTCTGCTCCGTGCGAACGTGGAGCTTCCCGCCGAGTTCGAGGGACTGGAGAGATACGGGGCGCGCGGTGTCGGCCTTTATCGCTCAGAGTTTCTCGTGTCGTCTCGCGGTCGCATGCCGTCCGAAGACGAACAGTGCGCGGCCTATGAAGAGATTGCAAGGCTCTCGGGTCAGGACGGCGCGACCATCAGGCTCTTTGACCTCGGAGGCGACAAGTCGCCGGGCAGTTCTTCGGATGCCGAGCGCAATCCGGCTCTTGGCCTTCGCGCTATACGCTTCAGCCTTCGGCACGAGGACGATTTGAGAACGCAGGTGCGGGCCATCCTGCGCGCTGCGGCGCACGGGCGCTTGAGCATTGTGCTGCCCATGATTTCGGATTTGACCGACGTGCGTGAAGCGCGCCGCATCATAGACGAAGAGCGCGAGGCGCTAGGCAAGCGCGGAATCCCTACGGGCCAGATTCGCACGGGCGCTATGATAGAAGTCCCTGCGGCTGTGCTCATGGCCGACAGGATTGCGCGAGAGGTTGATTTCTTCAGCCTCGGCACGAACGACCTTGTGCAATACCTGCTGGCTGTGGACAGGGGCAACGACGAGGTGGCAGACTGGTTCCGCTCGCTTCACCCTTCCGTGCTGGTAAGCATCAAGCGAACCATTGATGCCGCACGCGCGGCCTCGATTCCGGCCGTAGTCTGCGGCGAGATGGCTTCGACGCCAGCCTACGCAGCCATCCTGATTGGACTGGGCGCGACTGAGCTGAGCATGACAATCTCCGCTATTCCGCGCGTGCGTCGAATGGTCGCAGGGCTCAACGCGGGCAAGGCCAAAGAGATTGCCGAAGAATGTCTGGCCTGCGAGACTGCCGACGACGTAGAAGAGCTTGTGCGCGTGAGGCTGGGCGAGGGCTGGCCGCATCTTTTTCCGCCAAAATCCTTGCCAGCGCCTAAAAGCCGAGAGTAAAATTCTTGCCGGAGCTTGTAGCCTTCGAAGCGTGACCGCTACCGTCTCAAAGGCAATCCGTGAAAGTACCTGAAACATTTTGAAGCCCGCTTTGAACCTAACGCGCGCGGCGCAAATCTTTACCCGTTTGCTCCGTCAATAACAGATGTCTCCGAAACAGCAGGTGAACAGCTAATGCGAAATCGCTTACGTCGTGTGAGAGGCGCGCGCGCCGGGTCGCGCCAGCGAAAATGGATGACCCGCTTTAGTCTCATCATCTTCCTTTTAGCAGGCTTCTCCGCCGCCGTGTGGTTGAGCGACGCTATGAGGGCAGAGGGCGAAGGCCAGCCGACGGTTCAGCTAGTGCGGCTTGTCCTGACGGCGACGGACGGTGCCGCGCGAGTAGAGATTGTGGCCGACGCGGGCTTGGGTGAAAACTCCATAGTGCGATTCACGCGTGGAGGCGAGACAGTGATACGAGTTCGCGGCGCTCGCTCGCTTCTACGCCCCTCTTATTCCGCGAGCGATATAGTGATGCGAACGGTTCGCACTTACTCAGGCGAATCGAACGGCGAGCCGTACGTTGACATAGTCATAGCCATGACCGAGGGCGACACGGTTGCCCCGCGCAAGAATTTCAACCGGCTGGTCATAGGGGTTACAAACGAGATTGCGCGTGCGCGTCTGAAGGCCGCTCAGGCTGCCGAAGCGCAGGCGCGTCTGGACACTACGGGCACACGCTCAGTCTCGATTGATTCGGCTCCGGTCACGGACGCGGTTCCTTCCGATTCATCGCGCTCTGCCGTAGCAAGGTCGAAGAGCGCAGGCACGGCTACGCAACCGGCTAACGGTGCGACTGACTCCGGCGCGCAGGCCGTCAACAACACCGCGACTCTTCCCGCTTTAATAACCACGCCTGCGACTTCGGACATCATTAACTCTGCGGCGCAGCCCGTCGCTGCTTCTCAGATTCAGCAGCCTTCGTTCACTTTTCGCGGGCACACACTCTGGCTAGCCTCAGCTTTCAACCAGAGGGCCATTCCCGTAGACCTGTCGAACGCTCGCATCTTTTCATGGAACGGGACTACTTACGCAGCCGTGCCTGATTTGTCCGGCGGCTGGCTGTACGTTCCCATGACTCTGGAAGCGCAGGGGCGCGTGCCGGGTCAGTGGGTGCCGGGCACGACCGCAGCCGTGCGCGACGAAATAGGCGGGCACCCATTCGGGCCGGGAGTGCTGCGCCCTTCGGTTCTGCTTGGCGGAGTGTTTGACGACAACTTTTTCTATCGTTCCGCGACGGGCGAGAACGTGGGCCTCTTTACGCTCGCGCCGCGTCTGGAGTTCGAGATTCCGGGCGACACTCGCGCTCTGCGGATGATGTACGAGGCGCGCATTAGACGGCTGACAAACGGTAACTGGGTAAACGGGCAGACCTTCGACTTCGACACGCGCTCGAACCTCGGCCGCTACGTTCGACTGGCATTCAGAAATCATTTCGTGCGCTCGGCCCTAGACCCCAGAGAGTTCGACCCGGCGCGCGAAGTCTACATAGTAGGCGACACCTTTATGCGTAATGACGGCGCGTTGCGGGCCGAGTTCCTGCTCAACCCGCGCAGCCGCCTTGCGGTCGGCGCTGGCTACAATATTGTGGATTGGGACGAGGACTACATACAGGGCGCGCCGCTTTTCATAAACTACGGCGAGCTTTACACGGACATAGCTTACGAGCGCGACATCTCGGAATCTACCACGGCGATTGCCTCTTTCGCTTTCGCCAACACGAACACGACAGCGCCGCTTCGCCCGCAGTTCAACGGCCTGAACGCCAACTATCGCTACCAGTTTCAGGTGGGCGCGCGCATGCAGATTACGGAGACTAACGGGCTGGCCGTTCGTGCCGGATACGAGCGCACGGATTTCCGCAACGCGCCGGTTGCGAACGACTACAACACGCTGATTTTCGACCTGCTTTACAGGCGCGACCTGACGGACAGAATAAATTTTGAGCTTGCGGGTCTGCGAAAAACGCAGGTTTCGACATTTAATCTAGAAGGAGGCAACGCACGCCTCCTTTCGACAGGCGCGAAGGCGCGCGTAGAAGGCCGTGCGACGGACGACCTGAAGCTGGGTTTTGGCCTTGATTATCAACAGTTAAGCTTCCCGGTCGCGGTCGTCCCCGCCACCACTGCCTCGGGTGGAATCCCGCTCGGGCAGTTTGCCGGGGAGTACAGGAAAGACCATCTGTACGGTTTTTCTCTGGACGCGGGGTATCAGTTGACTGAGCTTGTACGCTCCAGTTTCGTCTACAGCTTCAGTCGCAGGGACTCTACGCTTCCCGTGCTGACCTTTAACCGGAACCGCCTCTCGCTGGTCTTTGAGTTCGGACGCCGCAACAACACGCGCGGGCGACCGTTTTAGTTGAGCAAGACTCAAAAAGCGACCCCTTCGGCCCGCCGCTCCATTGCCCGGAACAAGCGAGCCCAAAGTCGCTCTAATGAAGGAATTAGTTAAGAGTGCATCATGAAAAAAGTTCTATACTCTACGGCGCTGGCGCTTTTCGTCTCGGCTGCGCCCGTACTGGCCGCACAACCCACGCAGGCCGCAAACTCACTCTCCGGCGCGGAGAGGGGAAACAACATAGCCCCTCGAACCGCTCCCTCTTCAGGCAATAGCGACAAAGAGAAGAAGGATTCGGAGAGAGCAAAGACGGCTCCGGGCGAGCAGACAGAGAAGCCCGCGCCCGTGACGGCTTCGGCTACGACCGTCTCTAACACGAACGCGAACGTGACCACCGACGCGCCGCAGCCAAAGCCCGCGACCGTCACGCCTCCCGTCACGAGCCAGCCTCCTAAGACAGGGCCGGCGAACGCTACGGCCAGCCCTACGGCTGCGACGAGCGCTGCCCTCATTAACATCTATCGCGTAGGTGTGGGCGACGTTCTGGACATAAGGCTGCTTAATTCTCCCACGCGCAACTCCACTCTCTATACTGTCCTGCCCGGCGGCATGATTGATTACCCTTTGGCGGGCGAGCCTCTGACGGTCACGGGCCTGACGCCCGAAGAGATAGCCTCAAAGCTACAGTCGCTGATAAAGATTTACGAGAAGCCGCAGGTGAGCGTGAACGTGCGCGAGTACCAGAGCCACACGCTGATTGTCACGGGCCTTGTGAACGACCCCGGCCTGAAGTATCTAAGACGCGAAGCCGTCCCGCTCTACGTAATAGTGACCGAAGCGCAGCCGCGAACGGAAGCCGCGCGGGCCGTCATCATGCGGCAGGGAGCGCCGAACGTGACGGTTGACCTTTCGGACACCAACGCCATGTCCACGCTCGTTCAGCCGGGCGACGTGATTAAGCTCGCTCCCGCTCTGCCTCAGTTCTATTTCGTAGGCGGCGCAATCAACGACCCCGGCCAGAAGGGCTTCCACGCGGGCCTGACTTTAACGCAGGCCATCCTCGCTGCGGGCGGAACCACCCGCTTTGCCGGAAGCGAAGTAAAAGTCTCACGCACGGGCGCGGACGGCAAACTCGTAACCACCAAGTACAATCTGAAAAAGATTGAGGACGGGAAGATACCAGACCCCGTGCTACAGCCGGGCGACCGCGTAGAAGTCAGCCGCAGTGGATGGTAAAAGCCAAGTCAGAGTTGCGGAATGCAGAATGATGAATTAGAAGAAGCCGCATTCATTCATCATTCTGCATTACTTTTGTCTTGTTTTCATGCTCATGAAAACAGTATGATATGAATTGTGCCGCGAGACGAACGCCTCAGCTATCCGGCAACTCTGGTTAATCACTGAAAATTTTTTGTCTTTTATCAGATTTCAAGAACGCACCTTCTTTCCCGGAGGGATAAGACTTTGACTACCCGAAATCGAACGGGAGCGTGGGCGCTCACAGTAGCGCTTCTGCTGGCTCCTTTAATGCCTTTATCCGTGCCTGAAATCCTTGCGGCTACGCGGCAGGAACAACAATCGGATGTGCCGAGCGATGCCGAGCAGGCCATGTTCTCGCGCGGTCAGACGCTCTATAATCAGGGACGTTACGACCAAGCCGCCACTGTTCTAAAAGATTTTCTCAAGAACTATCCGAACAGCATTATCACAGACTTGACGCTCCTGTGGCTCGGCCGCTCTTACATGCAGTTGGGCAAGTTTCAGGACGCCGAAGCCATAGGACAGCGCCTGCGCACCATCAAGGACACTCCGTTCGCAGAAATCTATGAAGGTGAGATGCAGGCTGCGCGCCGGGAAGCATCTGCGCGACGCACTACTACAACAGCGCCGACAACCGCGCCGCCTTCCACGGAACCTAAGAACACGACTCCGCCCGTAGCCGCACAGCCGAAGCAGACACCTCCTCCGGTTGTTTCTCCGACTCCTTATATGGTGGCTGGCCCCTCTGCGGGCACGGCTCAGAGCAACAGAAGAAACACTGTCGCGGCCGGCCCGACCGTAAATACTCCGTCACAGAATGCTGTGCAGAATAGTAGCTCGCCTGAGATTGCGCAGAACCCCAGAGGGCGCAGGCGAGGCAGAGGCAGACAGGTTCCGCCGCCGACTCAACAGCAGGCTCTTGCAAACACAGGCCAGCCGAGGGCTGTGACCTCTCCTGTCAATTCAAACGCGAATGCCAACACGCAGGCGGCTCTCAACACTACAACACGAAACACCGAGCCGCCCGCGACGCAGCCTCCCGCAATGCAGCCTTCGACCGCGCCCGAAACGGCTTCGACCGAACCTGCACAGCCCGCACAGTCGTCTGGATTGACGCTGACGGTCAGACAGGTTCCGAGCCTCGCGCTAGCGCTTCGCAAGACCAGCGAGACAGCTTCCCCGGGAGCGCTCGTGCAAGTGCCCGTCACTATCACGAACACGGGAAACAAGGAAGACCAGTTCCGTCTTGAGACAGACCTTCCGGCGGAATATCAGCCCGCCTTCAGCCTTGCCGGAACGCAGACCTCCGACACGGGCCTTCCGATTCTGGTGACTCCGCAACTGGCGCGCGGCGGCTCCATAGAAGTCATGCTCAAGGTGAAGGTGCCTGAGACTGCCACGGACGGCCAGCAGAGAAGATTCTTTGTGCGCGCCGCTTCTCAGTCAGACTTTCAGGTGCTGAAGATAGTGGACGGCGCAATCAACGTGGCCGCTCCCGCTCTCTCGGCCAACTCAAATGTCTCGCAGGGCTCAGTGATGCCGGGCGACACTTTCACGCAAACCATTCAGGTCAGGAACGTAGGCTCCACCTCTGCCCGCTCGTCGCGCGCGGATTTCGTCTTCAATCCGAACTTCGAGCTGGTGCGCGCCAATCCAGCGCCGGTCGCTTACGACGGGCCTTCGCGCACGGCCATCTGGGCGCTTGGCGATTTGGGCGGAAGAGACTCAAAAGAGATAACAGTAACGCTTCGCGCGCTGCCGGAAGCTATGGCGGGCACGAATCCCTTGGGGCGCGGCATGATGAGAACGCAGAGTCTGCCGTATGCTTCGAACTTCGACAGCCCGACAATCTCCGTGGGCAAAGTGCCGCGCGTGCGCGTGGATGCCGTCTCGCCCGGTCTGACTGTGACGCCCGGCGACACCAACTACATTCCCTTCGTCGTGCGAAACTTAGGCAACAGCATGGATGCCTTTGAGCTGCGAATCACCGGAGCCGGTGCGCCAACCGCCACAGCTTACGCGGACACGAACGGCGACGGCCTGCATCAGGACAACGAGCCTATGGTGACTCAGACGCCGCCACTGGCAGCGCGAGACGGGCAGTTCCTGATGCTGCTGAAAGTGCCGGTTCCGTCCAACGCTCCTGACCGCACGCAGTACAACTACAGCGTGGTGGCTCGCTCGCTGGCCAGCAGTCGCGTGGCCAACGAAGCAAGCTCCGTACTGACCGTAGGCACGCCGCGCGTGCTGGTGAGAACCGAACAGGTCTCTGATTCTTCCGCTCCCGGAGATGCCATCTATTACAGGCTGGTGCTGGTCAATCAGGGAAGCGGGCTGGCGAAGAATCTGGTGGTGACAGAGACTCTGCCGGAGGCTTTACAGTTCGTCAACTCAGACCCTGAGCTTAACCAGCAGGATGCTCCGGGCGCCGGCCAGAAGCTGACATGGCGAGTCTCAGACCTTGCGCCCGGCGATACGGCAGTCCTTCGCATAGGCGTGCGGCTGAGGCCGAATCTTCAGGCGGACACGAACCTGACGACGCGCCACACGCTCTCCTATCAGGACAGCAACGGCAACAGCTATCAGCAGCAATAAGGCTCAAGGCAAGATGGGAAAAGGCAAAAGTGGGGAAGGGGTTAAATCCTTTCTCACTTTTGCCTTTTGTCTTTTTTAAATGGCTTGATGACAAGATTTAAGCGTTTGAGAGACTACCTCGAACCGCTTCCGTTTCATCAAAAGTAGAGGTTCAAACACGTGATGATTTTGTGCTGTACGTGTTGAACATTGCTTGCTATAATCTGCCAGCCTTGCAAGAGAGCAGGTCGGGCGGTCGCTGCCGCAACTCCCTTTTCGGGGAGGAAAGCGGGAGAGGAAAGTCCGAACACTACAGGGCAGCGAGCCAGCTAACGGCTGGGCGTCGTACCTACCAAAGCGCTTTTACGAGCGCTTCGGTTTTGTGCGGCGACGACAAGTGCAACAGAGAACAGACCAGCCTCTTCGTGAGACCTGCGGGCGCGGCAACGCGCCGACTCGCGTCGCGGTGATGGGTGAAACGGTGCGTGGGCGCCTGTCGCAGGCTAAAGGCGTCCAAAAGGTAAGAGCGCACCGGCGCGTGTGGCAACATGCGCGGCCAGGCAAACTCCTCGCGGTGCAAGACCAAATAGGGAGGCGTCAAAAAGGGCTGCCCGCCCGAGTTGTCGAAGGTGAAAACCCTCGGCACACGACCTCCGGGTAGGTCGCTTGAGCCATTTGGCGACAAATGGCCTAGATGAATGATCGCCGCCCGGTTTCCCATCAAGGAAACGGGGCACAGAATTCGGCTTACAGACCTGCTCTCTTGCATACAAATCTGGTGGGAATTTTTCGGTCTTCTATGAAAAGGCTTTTCTAGAGTAGCTTTACTCCCCTTTAAACTAGCGAAGGAGAAGCAGGAAGAATATGGCGAACCGGAAAGGGGTCTTCATAGGCGCGTACGTGCCTAACGACCTCAAGGATGCCTTGCAGCAGCGCGCAAAGGCCGAGCATCGCACGCTCTCGCAAGAGATTACACGGATACTTGAAGAGGCCATCAAGGGAAAGCGGCTGCCTCCGGGCACGATTGACCGGCGGGCCGGGCCTGCTACCCCGAGACGTCGCGCGACAGACCCGCTCCCGCGCAGGCGCGAGCACGACCTGCCCTACACGGCGGGCACGGAATCAAACTCAGGGGACGATTAAGAGCCTCTAAGACCACAGCAGCAACAGAAGGCCGCATGGCCCGAGAGCGGCACTCCTGCGGGGATGCCTGATTCATAACTTGAGCACGGCGCGCGTCGCTTACGCTACGGTAAGCGGCGCGTCGCCTTTTGAAAAGCCTTTTGCTACACTTTCGGTAGATGCCCGGTTCGTTATTAGAATTTCGATAAAGTGAATATACGCAATCTACTTTTTTTGGCCGCAGGACTTCTGGCCGGATTCGTAGTCGGCTTCATAGTGGCCAATTCTACGGGGACGCCTGCCGGAGCCGGGAGCGCGCAAACCGCGACGGCTGGTGCGGCGGCCACGGGGACGCCGGGTCAGGGGAACTCCGCGCAGCAGCTTTCGGAGCAGGAGATTCGGCAGGCCATACAGACGACAGACTCGCGCCCCGACGACACAGAGCTACAGAAGCGATTCGGCATGGCGCTCTACGCTTACGCCAACCAGACGCGCGACCCGCGCTTTCTGCCGGACGCAGCGCGCTTTCTGAAACGGGTGGTTGACGCGAACCCGAATGACAGAAGCGCTATTGTTTCGCTGGCAAACGCTCTCTTCGATATGGGGCAGATGGGAGACGCGGCTCGCTTTGCGGAGGCGCGCGGCTATTATCAGAAGGCGCTGGAGCTTGACCCTAAAGACGTGAACGCGCGGACTGATTTGGGGCTCACTTTCTATTTCGGCCAGCCGTCAGACCCTCAGAGCGCCATTCGTGAATATCGCAAGTCGCTTGAGATTGACCCCCGCCACGAGCAGACCCTGCAAAATCTTGCGACGGCGCTTATCAAGACAGGGAATCGGAAGGAAGCCGAGAAGACCATTGAGAGCCTGCGGAGCGTGAATCCTAATAATCCAGCACTTGCAGACCTTGAAGCGCTGCTGGCGCAAACGGGAACGAAATCCTGAGAGTAAGGTGAATTTTTGAAGTATCTGGTTATTCTGGGCCTAGTAGCCCTAATCTTCTATCTTCTTATACTCTGGCGCATGCGGCGCTACTTTCCTGTAGTGCGCCAAATCTTCGGCATCACGCGCAGCCTCTACCGCATGAGAAAGGGCTCGGAAGGCGGCGCGCCCGTGACGGCTCCCGTCCAGAGCGAACCGGACAGGCTCGTGCGCTGCGCGTCGTGCGGCACATGGATTCCGTCGGGCCGGGCCGTGAAGTTAAGAGCGAAATCCTCCGTGTATTGCTCTACGAGCTGTCTTGAGAACGCGGCTTCTCAGCCGCAGCCCTCGCGCCGTTCGGCCAAAGGTTAAACCGAAGGCGCTTTAATCCTGCCCTCTAACTCTTCCGGCAGATAGTTTCCAGCCTCGTGCACGGCCTTATCCGTGTTCGTAAAGATAAGAATCAGCAGTCCCGCCATGAAGAAGAATATCAGCGAGAGAATCGCCTGACGGTAAGAGCCTGTGCGCGCGACTACTATGCTGAAGACTAGCGGGCCAATCCATGAAGTGCCGCGCTCCGAAACCTCGTAGATGCCGAAGAAGGATGCCTCGCGTCCCTGCGGAATCATGCGCGAGAAGAGGGAGCGAGAAAGCGCCTGAGAGCCGCCCAGCACAATCGCAATCAACGCGCCCATGACCCATGCTTCTTTGACGGTCGAAAGCACGGAGTAAGCGTAGATGACTATCCCCGACCAGACGATGAGCGAGATGATAATCGCGCCCTTTGTCCCGAGCCACTTGGCTATACGCTCGAACAGGAGCGCTCCGAAGAAGGCCACGAACTGAACCATCAGAAAGATGCTCAGCAGAAACGAGGGCGGCGTGGGAAGCCCGCGCGACTCAAAAAGCTCTTGGCTCAGAAAGACGCCAGCCGCTCCTATCACGGTCTGAATCCCGTCGTTATAAGTGAGGTAGCCTATCAGGTAGCGGAGCGCCTGCCGATTTCTCAGCAACTCTCGAAATGTTGAGCCAATCTCCCTGAATCCGACAGTGAAATAGCTGTGGCCCGGCGGCAAGACTTTCGAGGCCGGACGCCTCTTCAGTAAAAGAAAGGTGACGATGGCGAAGCCTCCCCACCAGACGCCTGCCGAGAGGAACGAGAGCCGCACCGCCATCCCCGCAGAGATTCCGAGCCTTTCGGCTCCCTGTACCAGCACCAAATTCAGCGCCAGCAGCAAACCGCCGCCCAAATAACCCAGAGCGAACCCACGGCTAGAAATTTTGTCGCGCTGGTCTTCAGAGCTTATTTCCGGAAGATAAGCATTATAAAAGACTATGCTCGCGCCGTACGAGAGATTCGCAATGATGAACATAGCCGCTCCGAAGAGATGCCAGCCCTGCTGTAGAAAAAAGAGGGAGCAGGTCGCGGCCACGGCTATGTAGCAGAAGACCATCATCAGGCGCTTCTTCAAATCGGAATAGTCTCCGAGCGCGCCCAAGATTGGCAAAGTAAAGATTTGAAGAAAGACCGAGGCGGAAACAGAGATAGTGGAAAGAGACTCGGCCGTCACAGCGCCAAGCGGCCCGAAGCTCAGGACAGTGCCGCCTTTGCCTACGGCCGTTTGAGCCATGACGGTAAGATACGGGCCGTAGAGTGCGCCGACAACGGTGGTGAAAAAAGCCGAGTTGGCCCAGTCATACATAATCCAGCCGAAGATTTCCCGCCGGTTGTTTATGTCCGAGCGTACCGGATGAAGATGAAGCTTATCCGCTTGATTGTCTTGCGTCTCTGAATTTTTCATAGGCTTCGGCTGGCTTCCAGAGTCTCCATGATTGCCGGAGTGATGTCCGCGAGCGATGTGATGCGACGGGCGAGCGTTTCGGCCTGCGCGCCCCAGATAAGCGTCGGCACCTTGTTCAGCGTGTGATTCTTGGAAGACAGGTCTTCAAGGTTTCCGTGGTCACTCGTGACGAGCAGGGTCGTGCGCTTCAGGTCAAGATTTGAAAGCACGGTGCGCAGCATCTCCGCCAGCGCCTTGAGCACAACTCGCGCCCGCTCCATATCCTGAAGGTGGCCCACCGTGTCCGTGATGAAATATTCGTAGAGCGTGAAGCGATGCTCGCGCGCTATGTCGGCCAGTATGCGACCGGCTTCGACGGGCGTGCGCGCAGGCGCGTCTTCGCCTCTCTCAATCAGCATTTGGTTAGTGAAGTCCTGAAAGACCGCACGCCCGGCGCGCAGGTCGTCAAGGTCACGAAAGCGCATCCCGGCGGCCTGCATGGCTGCGGTCGTGGCCGAAACCCAGCGCGGGCGCTCGTCGAAGAAGCGGCGCGTGTAAGCGTTGGCAAAGGTGTTCGGCTCGATTCCTGCACGCTTGAGCCGCAGGAATATAGAGTGCTCTTGAAGAACCTCAATCAGCGCTTTGTTCGGGAATCCCTGCTTGTGATAACCGAGATGCTGCGGAGCGTTGATGCCGGTCAGAATTGTAGTCTGGCCGGAAGCGCTCTGCGGGCGGCCCTCTACGCCAAGAGTCGCGTCGGTTCGGACTAGAACTCCGTCGTACAAAAGGGAAGGCTCTTCATCCTGAAAAACTGCCAGAGGCTCAGCGCCTTCCAGCCCGTCCAACGGATTATGGGCCCCCCGCGTGCCGATTCCCAACCCGTCTATGAAGAAGAGCACAACAGACATAAAGAGAGTGATAAGTGATAGTTGATAAGCAAAAACAGGAAGAGTTTATCTTGTCACCCGTCACTTGTCACTCGCGGGGCTCTTCAGGCAACTGGTTGCGCTCGCGGTATAGGCGCAGCTTGTTGTGCAGCGTCTTGAGGCTGATGCCCAGAAGCTCTGCGGCGCGTGTCTTGTTGTTGCCCGTCTTTTGAAGCGTGCGGAGAATCATCTGGCGCTCGACCTCTTCTATGGGAGCGCCCACGGGGAAAGTGATTGTGTCTTCGCTGCGTGCGCGCGCGCGCTGCTCGACGGGATAAGGCGCGAGGTGGTGACGCTCTATGACTTCGCCGGAACAGATGATGACGGCGCGCTCTATGGCGTTTCTAAGCTCGCGCACGTTACCGGGCCAACTGTGTGAGCGAAGAGCATCGAGCGCGCCCTGCGAAAGAAAGCGGGCGGGGCGCTGGTGCCGCTCCGTTAGCTGCGCGACCAGATGCTGGGCCAGAAGCGGTATGTCGTCCTTGCGCTCTCTAAGTGGCGGAAGATGTATTGTGATGACGTTCAGGCGATAGAGCAGGTCTTCGCGGAACGTGCCGGATTGGACTGCCTCGTGCGGGTCTTTGTTGGTGGCGGCGATGAGGCGCACGTCAACCGGAATCTCGTGCGTGCTGCCGAGGCGTCGCAGCACCCGCTCTTCTAGCACGCGCAGCAGCTTTGCCTGAAGCAGCGTGGGCATCTCTGCTATCTCATCAAGAAGCAGGGTTCCGCCGTTGGCAAGCTCGAAACAGCCCTGCCTTCTGGAAGCCGCGCCCGTGAAAGCGCCCTTTTCATGACCGAACAGCTCGGACTCCATCAGCGTTTCAGGAATCGCGGAGACGTTGATGGCGACAAACGGCGCGTTGCTGCGCGGGCTCAGGTTATGAATCGTGCGCGCCACAAGCTCTTTGCCCGTGCCGGACTCGCCTGTGATTAAGACGGAAGCTGACGAAGGCGCAACCTGTTCTATCAGAGCGTAGATGCCGCGCATGGGCGCGCTCATTCCAACCATCTCGCCAAAGGCCCCACGGTCACGCAACTGGCGGCGCAACGCCTCGTTCTCGCGGCGCGCCTCCGTGAACTCGACCGCGCGCTCAATGACAAGCGCGAGCTTCTGCATGTCTATGGGCTTCTCGAAGTAGTGGTAAGCGCCCTCTTCCTGTATGGCGCGCAGGGCCATCTCTATAGAGCCTTGCCCGGTCAGAAGAATCACGGCCATTTCCGGGTAACGCAGGCGCACTTCTCTGAGGAGGCCGAAGCCGTCCAGACGCGGCATCAGGACATCTGCAAGGATGACGTGCGGGCGGAACTCTTCGGCGCGCTGCAAGCCCGCGACGCCGTCCGCCTCCGCCACCGTCTCATATCCCCACGCGGTCAGCATCTCGCGCAATGGGTCGGCTGCCGCCGGTTCATCGTCAACAATAAGCACGCGTCCCTTTGCCATGAAGGAAAGTTTAGCATAAAGGGATGGAAATCAAGTTTGAGGGAAGATGTAAGAGTCAGTTTCAGGAGCGGCCGGAGTAAAAGTCTGCTATGGCGTGGGCCAGCGCGTCCGTTGTGAACTCGTCTGGCTGAATGTCTGTCTGAAGGCCGTACTCTGCGGCGGTAGCGGCCGTGATGTCGCCTATGCAAGCCACCTCAACGCCCGCGAGTAGGCTGCTCAGGTCGGTCGTGTCGAAAAGCTCCGCGAAGTTTCTGACTGTGGAAGAGCTGGTAAAGGTGATGCAATCAACAGCGCCTCCGGCCAGAAGGGCTTCGACTCGTCGCTTTTCGGTGTCCTGCGGCGCGACGGTTCTGTAGACGGGAACTACATCACAGCGAGCCCCGGCAGCCTCCAGAGCGCGGGGCAGGTAGTCGCGTGCCTGTGCGGCGCGAGGGATTAAAAAATTCTTCCCGTTAAAGGCTTGGCTTCCTCCTATGAATCTTTGCAGGGCTGAGAAGACGCCTTCGGCCTTGAACTCTTCGGGCAGCACGTCAACATGTATGCTGGCTTCACGCAGCCGCTCGGCTGTGGCCTCGCCGATGGCGCAAACCTTCAGCTCGTCCAACTCGCTCACTTCGTGCCCTAGCTGATTCAGGCGGCGTAGAAAGAAGTCCACGCCGTTGACGCTGGTAAAGATGAGCCAGTCGTAGCCGTAAAGATTCCGTATGGCCTCGTCCGCCAGCGCGAAGCTCTCTGGCTCAACAATCTCTATGGTCGGGCATAGGATGACTCGCGCCCCGAAGCTTTCAAGGGCAGCAGCAAAGGGCGCGGCCTGCTTGAGCGCGCGCGTGATGACAATCGTGCGGTCACGCAAGGGCTGCTTACTGGCCGCTTCCGTGCGGGATGAAGAAACAACTTCTTCGGGCTGCGACATAACTCTTGAAAGCTTCTTTGCTCTTTAACTTACCTTGCCATCTCGCTGAGCAGCGAAGTTGCGCCAAGCTCAAGCAGCCGTTTGGCAAGCTTTATCCCGGCCCTCTCCGCGTCGGCCGGTTCCGCTTCCAGCCGGTCGCGGATGATTGAATCGCCTGCGACGCTTGCTACCAAAGCGTCCAGCTTGAGACGGTCGGCGTCAACCAGAGCGTGCGCGGCGATGGGCGTCTGGCAGCCGCCGCCAAGAGCGCGAAGAAGAGCGCGTTCCGCCATGCATGCCAGACGCGTAGGCTCGTGATTGAGCGGCTCAACGAAGCGAATCGTTTGCGCGTCGCCTGCGCGAGTCTCTATGGCGAGCGCGCCCTGACCTACGGCAGAAAGAATGTTTTCGGTCGGAATGGCCTGACTGATGCGGTGACTGTAGCCGAGGCGTATCAGCCCTGCGGAAGCAAGGATGATGGCGTCGTAGCTGCCTTCGTCCAGCTTGCGCAGCCGCGTGTCCACGTTGCCGCGCAGGTCTTTAATCTGAATGTCTTTGCGTAGGTAACGTAGCTGCGCCATACGGCGCTGGCTTGAGGTGCCAACGACCGCGCCGTGCGGCAGTGTTTCGAGCGAAGCATTTTCAGCAGCACTGTCCGCGCGCAGAATCAGAGCATCACGAGCGTCCTCGCGCTCGGAGATGGCGGAAAGCTGTAGCCCTTCGGGAAGAATGGTCGGCAAGTCTTTAAGAGAATGAACGGCCAAATCTATCCGACCGTCAAGAAGCGCCTCTTCAATCTCCTTCGTGAACGCTCCCTTGCCGCCGATGGCTACGAGCGGCACGTCTCGCATCATGTCGCCGGAGGTCTTGATTATCTCTATGCGAACTTCCAGACCCTCGTGCAGCGAGATGAGAGCGTCCTTAACCCAATTCGCCTGCCAGAGCGCCAGCCTTGAGCCGCGCGACCCGATTGTCAGCACTGAATACCCCATCCTTATTCTTCAAGCCCGAAAATCTCGCGCCACGCCTGTATGTTCTCTTCGCTGCCCGTGTCGTAGGAGCGGCGCATGCGATGCATGACGGGATGAGATATTTTGTTGACCGTGGAGATGAGGAGCGATTCGATGGCCTTTTCCTGCTCGGGCGTCAGGGGGCCTAGCTTGTGGCGGTGGCGCTCAAGCTCTGCTCGCGCCATCTCCTGCATCTTCTGGCGCAGGGCTCCGATGGTAGGGCCAATGTCCATAGCCCTGAGCGCCTGTTGAAACTGCATGACCTCGGATTCGACTATCAGCTCTGCGCGCTCGGCCTCCTTCTCTCGCTCTCTTATGTTCGAGGCGATGACGGATTCAAGGTCGTCTATGTCAAAGACGAAGAGGTTGTTTATTTCGCCAATGGCCGGGTCAACGTTGCGCGGGACGGAGATGTCTATAATGAAGGACGGGCGGTTTCGCCTCGCTCCAAGGGACTCGCGCACCATCTCGGCTGTGATGACGTAATCTGCGGCTCCGGTTGAGCAGATGACTATGTCTGCAAGGGCCAGATGCTTTGAAAGCTCCGAGAACTGCACGGCCTGTCCCCCGAACTGCGCCGCGAGCCGCTCCGCAGTCGAGTGCGTGCGATTCGCCACCAGCACCTTAGTCGCGCCCGCGTTGACCAGATGCTGCGCGGAAAGCTCAGCCATCTCGCCCGCGCCGACAAGAAGAACCGTGCTTCCCTTGAGCGAGCCGAAAATCTTGCGGCCCAACTCCACGGCCATGTAGCTGATGGAGACGGCGGAAGCCGCCACGCCAGTCTCGCTTCGCACGCGCTTTGCCGTGCGGAAGGCGTGATGCACAAGGCGATTCAGGATGCGCCCGGCTGTGCCCGCTTCGAGCGCTATGGAGTAAGCGTGGCGCACTTGACCCAGCACCTGCGGCTCGCCCACGACCATAGAGTCTAGACTTGAGGCCACGCGAAAGACGTGGCGCACGGCCCTCTCGGCTTCGTGGCTGTAGAGGTGGCCCGCGAAATCATCATATCCTATGCGGCGCGACCGGCTCAGGAAGCCTTTGATTCTGTCTAAGCTCTCCGCCGTTGGCGCGTTGGTTTCGGCCAGCACTTCCACACGATTACAAGTCGAGACAATCAAACCTTCGCGCACGACGTCGCCGTCCACTAGCAGGCGCAAGTGTTCCGCGCATGCCTCGTCCGTGAAGGCCAGCCGCTCGCGCACCTCTACCGGCGCGGTTTTGTGATTGAGTCCGACTAGAAGAATAGACATAAGAGAGCGTTTAGCCGACGGCAATCAGCCGCCAGCTTTGTTATCCGAAAACATGGTAGCTGCCGAGCATACGCGCTCCGAAGAAGGTGCAGAGAACGAGCGCGAAGCCTATGACGCCGAGCCATGCGGCGCGTCGCCCGCGCCAGTTAGCCGTTGACCTGTAAAGTATCAGCACCAGATAGAGCAGCCAAGTCAGGCTTGCAAAAATCTCCTTCGGGTCGTTGTGCCAGAGCCGCCCGTCTCGCTCGGACGACCACAGCATACCCGTCAGGACGCCCAGCGTCAGCAAAGTAAATCCTATTCCGGCTGCGTGCGTAGCAATGTCGTTGACCGTCACTAGGCTGGGCAGACGGTGGAAGAAAGCGCTGAAGGTCTTGTTTCTCAGCTCGCGCTCCTGCAACAGGTACATCACGCTCGCGGCGAATACGACGAAGAATGCCGCGTAGGCAAAGAGCAGGAGCGTCGTATGCACTGGGAAAAGCCACGAGGCTACGCCGCCCCCTGTAATCTGGCTGCTTGCGCCCGTCGCCTTGTCACGCGCGACCATCGCTATGAAAGTCAGTATAGAGACGAGCGGCAGCGTAAAGCTTCCCAGCGCCAGTGTGCGATAGCGCGTCAGCACCAGAGTCAAAAGATAAGCTACCACAAGCGTCCACGCCAGAAACGAAAATGTCTCTCGCTGGCCGAAGAGCGGGTAGTGATTGTCCTCAACCCAATCGGTCACGAGCGAGGCCGTGTGCAGCGCGAAGCCCACGGCGAGCGACATGAAAGCCACGCGCTCGGAAGAGCGGCGCTTGTGCATAAAGGCGACTACGTAATGGACGGCTGCCACCACGTACGCGGCTAGAGTCATGAGCAGTAGGGGTTTCATCTTCGGACTTGCCCTGAGATAAATGAGCAGGTTTATTGTAATTGAAGAGGGAAACACCCTACAAGCTTGCTCGCCATGAAACCCGCCGCCAATCATTACGACAGGATTGAGCGCTTTGGATTCCCCGGCACTTGTTTGCGAGAGCGCAGCCGTGCTAGCTTCTCCTAAATAAACAGAGGAGACGGAAAGTGGACTTTGAGCTGAGCGAAGAGCAGCGAATGGTGCAGCAAAGCGTGCGCGAGTTCGTGCGGGCGGAGATTGCGCCGCGCGCTCACCAGTACGACGAGGAGGCGCGCTTTCCCGAAGAGCAGTTGAAGGGGCTGGCGGAGCTTGGCTTGCTCGGCATGATTATTCCGGAAGAGTGGGGCGGCGCTGGCTTCGACGCCGTCGCCTACGCCGTCGCGCTCGAAGAGATTGCGCGTGCGGACGCCTCCGTCTGCGTCATAGTCGGCGTCACCAATTCCGTCTGCTGCTATCCGATATTGAGCTTCGGAACTGAAGAGCAGAAGCGAAAGTATCTTGTGCCTCTGGCGCGCGGCGAAGCTCTGGGCGCTTTCTGTCTCTCCGAGCCGCAGGCGGGCTCGGACGCGACAGCACTCCGCACGAAGGCCGTGCGCGACGGCGACTATTACGTCATCAACGGCACGAAGTCTTGGGTCACTAGTGGGGGCCGCGCAGACACCTACATAGTCATGGCCGTCACGGGACAAGATGGCAGCAAGAGCCGCGTCACCACCTTCATTGTCGAAGGCGACACGCCGGGCCTCACCGTCTCCAGCATTGAGCACAAGATGGGCCAGCGCGCCTCGCAGACCGCCGAGATGAGCTTCGCTGATGTGCGCGTGCCCTTGGCGAACGTTCTGGGCGGAGAAGGCAACGGCCTGCGCGTGGCATTCAACAGTCTGGACAACGGGCGCATAGGAATCGGCGCTCTCTCGACAGGCATAGCGCAAGGGGCGCTCGACGAAGCTACCAAGTATGCCAAGGAGCGGCACGCCTTCGGCCAGCCGATTGCGGAGTTTCAGGCTATTCAATTCAAGCTGGCGGACATGGCCACACAGACGGACGCTTCGCGGCTCCTGACGCTTAAAGCCGCCGCTTTGAAAGACCGCAACGATAAGCGCGCGGGCTACTTCGCGGCGATGGCCAAGCTCTACGCATCGGAGACGGCCAACCGGGTCTGCGCCGACGCCGTGCAGATTCACGGCGGCAACGGCTACTCCCGCGATTACCCTGTGGAGAGGATGTACCGCGACGCGCGCGTCACGACCATTTACGAAGGCACGAGCGAGATTCAGCGCATTGTTATTTCAAGAGAAATACTAAAGAACTGATGAACGGAAGAGAATTGATTCACGGATTCATTTGTTCATTGAATCAATGAATCAAACTCTTTAATTCATCGTTGTGAGCTCTGAATTTTGACTTCCATTTTTATGCTTGATAGAAACGAAGCATGGGAACTGCTGTGCGAGTACACGAAGGGCGACAGCCTGCGCAAGCACGCGCTGGCTGTGGAGGCCGCCATGCGTGCTTGCGCGCCGAAGTACGGCGGGCCTGACGCCGACGTGAATGAGTGGGGCATCGTGGGGCTACTGCATGATTTCGACTATGAGATGTTTCCGAGCGCAGACCAGCACCCGTTTACCGGCGCGAATATTCTCTGCGGTCGCGGCTACCCGGATAGAGTCATCAAGGCCATTCTGGGCCACGCGACCTACACTGGAGTCCCGCGAGATACAGCTATGGCCCGCGCGCTCTTTGCCACGGATGAGCTGTGCGGCTTTCTGGTGGCCTGCGCGCTCGTGCGCCCTACGCGCAGCCTTGACGACCTGGAGGTTACGTCCGTCAAGAAGAAACTGAAGGATAAGGCGTTTGCTCGCACCGTCAATCGTGACGACATACGGCAGGGCGTAGAAGAGCTTGGCGTAGAGCTGGACGAGCACATACGCTTCGTCATAGAAGCTTTGAAGCCAATGCAGAAGGAGATTGGCCTCGGCGTGCGCGAGGCATGAGCGGAGAAGAGGCGCTTGCTTTCTCTCTTTTGTGCTTCTGCTTTTCAGGTAGTGTTACGCGGAGGGGGCGCGGGCGGGCCTTGCTCGGAAGGCGCGGGCGCAAGCAGCACAGAGCCCGCTATGAGAATCGTCAGCGTCAAAAAGATTGAGAGCAGAGCGGTTGACAATGCCTGAGCTTTACGCCAGCGCGCCGTGTGACGGTAGACGAAGAAGCTTGCGAAAAAAACCGCCGCCACGGGGACAACGAGCATTAGAATTACGTAGATGTCCAGCGCCGCGGGCCGCCTTGTTGAGCCCGTGAGGCCGAGCGCGAGTCCCAGAGAGCCGCCTGCGCCGACAACTGCGGCGACGAGTGAAGTGATGATTAATAGCTTCCAGCGCATTCGCTCTTCGTCTCTGATTTGTGAAAGCTTAAACGGCCTGAGCCAAGCATAGCACAGAAGCAGTGATAAGTGATGATTGACGAGTGACAAGCAAAAAGCAAAGGAAGTGGTGAGAGATGAGTCATAAGTGATGAGTAAAAGGCCTTCTTTCTTTTACTCATCGCTCGTCACGCATCACTTATCACTGTAGTTAAATGGTTACAAGAAACACACTCCTTTTCCTTTCGCGTCAGGAAGGCTTGAAAGATTTCGCCACGCGCTTTGCTCCCTTCAAGCGCATGACGACGCGCTTCGTCGCGGGCGAAAACATCGAAGAAGCTATTCAAGCCATACGCGCCATCAACGCCAAAGGGGCTTCGGCCTCTTTCGACCACCTGAACGAATCGGTCGAAAGCCGCGCCGAAACCGAAGCCGAAGTCCGCGAGTATCTGGAGATTCTCGAACGCATAGACCAGACGGGAATAAACTCGAACGTCTCTATCAAGCTCACGCAATTCGGGCTTGAGATTGACCCTGAGCTGGCCTACACGAACGCGCGCAAGGTGGTGGAAGATGCGGCACGTCGCGGAAACTTCGTGCGCGTTGACATGGAGGCGTCGAACGTAACGCAGGTGACGATTGACGTCTTCAAGCGGCTGCGCTCGGAGTTCGGCCTCAACGACGTGGGCATAGTCCTGCAATCCTATCTTTATCGCACATTAAAAGATGCCGAAGAGTTGCTCAAGATTCCAGCGCGCATACGCATCTGCAAGGGAGCTTACAACGAGGGGCCCGATGTGGCCTTCGCTGACAAGAAGGACGTGGACGCCAACTACGTGCGCGTGATGCAGCTACTTCTTTCGAGCGGGACTTATCACGGCATAGCCACGCACGACGAGCGGATGATTGATGCGACCATAGATTTCGCGCAGCGCGAAGGCATAGGCAAAGAGGCGTTCGAGTTCCAGATGCTCTACGGCGTGCGGCGCGATTTGCAGGAGAAGCTGGCGCGGGCAGGCTATAATATGCGCGTCTATGTGCCGTACGGGAAGCACTGGTATCCTTACTTCATGCGGCGGCTGGCAGAGCGCCCGGCGAATATCTGGTTCGTCATGAAGAATATGCTCAAAGGGTGAGGAGGCGATGGATAATCTGGCCTGGATTCTCTGGACGGTGTTGGGCGTGATACTCATCATAGCCGAGATATTCACGCCCGGATTCGTCCTGTTGTGGTTCGGCGTGGGCGCTCTGGCGGCAGCCTTGGCCGGGCTCGTAGGCGTCACCAGCCTGACTCTTCAGTTCCTGATTTTCATCACCGTCTCGGTCGCCCTCACAGCAGCCTCTCGCACCATCTTCGTCAACTACTTCTCGCGCGAGCGTGAAGGCAGCGACCTTAAGACCGGCGTGGACGCGCTGCCCGGCCAGATAGGAACTGTTGTCTCCGACAGTGTGGGAGCCTTGAATGAAGGAGCCGTCAAAGTCTACGGCTCTACCTGGACGGCCTATCCGGCCGAAGGTGAATCGCCGCTCAGAGCAGGGGAGCGAGTCACGGTCGAAAGAGTACAGGGCGCGTCCATCTACGTGCGCCGCATAGAAGAAGGGCGGGACTGGCGCACGCCGTCACTGACGGAAGGCGAAAGCTAGAAAGGTTTGAAGTAAAAAGAGGAGAAGCGGAGAAGGCTTGAAAGCCCGCTCCGCTTCTCTTCTTTTTTAACTTGTCTCTATTCGCCTGCGGCGCTCATGGTGAAGCGGGCGCTCGGCACGACTGTTTGGATGTCGTAACTGTCTATGTTCAGGTCTGCGAGACGCTGGCCGGCGAGCTTGGTAACGATGCGGAAGGGAAGCATCATGCAGCTTACCTTGCGATAATCTGAGCGGTCTTCTTCAACCAACTGGCGGCTGTTGAAGCGCGAGATGACGCGGCTGATTAAGAACGTGCGCTTGTTTATCCAGTAGCGAACCGTGTCGGTAGGATTGAAGCTGACCTCAACCACGTAATGCGGTTGGCCGTTGAACATCTCATCACGCTGGCGCAGAGCGCGCAGGTTCCCGTCCGCCGCGCGGTTCAAGGTTCCGAAGCCCATCATCGCCCAATGGCGTGAGGCCGCCACTTCGTTGACGCGGAACTCGTTGCCCATGAACATGCCGCCGCCCTGAGTTCCAGTGTAGACGATGTACGTATTGCCCATTATTGGCCCGGTCGGACTGACATCCAGACGGCGTCGAAGGTCGTGATCCTGATAGTCCGTGAGATTGACCTTCACCTCTACCTGTCCCGCCACTACTCCGCCCGTGCCCAGACCGACGGCGGCAAACGGGGCTACGTTGACGAAGCCCTGGCTGCGCGCGGTCAGGTATTGAAGCCCTGCATACTCAGCGCCGCCCTGAGCTACGCGTGTGACCTGCATCAGCTCTATGCCTGAAAGGTCGTCGGCGTTGCCCGTGCGAGTCGTTGCGGGAATCGCAAGCATCGCTACGGCGGCACAACAGGTCAAGAGCATGACCAGTTTTCTGTTTATTAAACGTCGAATCATGTTGGGAAATTCCTCCTAATATCTCATTCTGCGCAAGGCTCGGCGGGCGAGCTACCCGCAACGCGCGCAGAGGGGGTCGTGGGTTGCTGTGTCAACCCGTTGAATGTGGACGCACAGTCATGCACGCGGTCTACTGAAGGACGTTGCCGTCGAGCGCGTGCGAGGCGAAATGGAGCGCGTCCCCATTGTCTATTAGCTAGAAACATTCAGAAGACAGAACTATCTGAGCGCCTTCGAGAAGTCATGGTTAATATTGAAAATTCAATAAAGTCCGAAGAGGCTCAAAATAGTCTCTTGATGCGCGATTAACCACCTTGCACGGCCAAGCCGTTTAGCAAAGGGGCGTTGCGCCTAGGGTCTTGAAAGAGATGTAGAATCGAGAAGACTTGAAAGAGCCTGACCATCCGGGTAGGCCGGGATTAATCCCAAAATCCACTCAATTCTGCCTGAAAAACTCTGGCCGGATGTTACCGATGGCCGGGGCGGTTGTCAATAATTAGAATTTAATCCGAAAAAGGCTATGTGGCTATAGAGGCTCTGTAGGGTCTTCCTGAATGTCTCCGAGCGTTGTGTCTTCCTCAAGCTGCGGAAGCTCAATGGTAATGCGGCTGTCTGCGGCCTCTTCCATCTCGTCGCCAGTGACGCGCGCCAGCACGACCGTAATATTATCTTCGCCGCCGCGATTATTGGCCTCGTCCACGAGCGCGCTGCATGCAGCCTCAAGATTGCCATTCGACTCTTTGACGATTCGCCGTATGTCGTCCGCGCGAAGCTTGCCGGAAAGGCCGTCGCTACAGAGAAGCAGTATGTCGTCCCGCCTCAGGCGCAGGCGGCCGGTCACGGGCGACAACTCGCGCTGCGCCCCCAGAGCCTGAAGGATAACGTTGCGGAACATGTGAGTCTCGGCCTCTTCCTCGCTTATCTGGCCAACATCCACAAGCTGCTGAACAAGGGATTGGTCTTTGGTGGCGAGCTTAATCTGGTCGTTTCTGAGAACGTAGGCGCGGCTGTCGCCTACCTGAACGAGGTCGAGCATGTCGCCCGTGATGGCTGCGCCTGTGAGAGTCGCGCCCATGCCGCTACAACGCGTGTCTTCTTGGCTCTTGTTGTGAATGGCCAGATTGGCGTAGCCCGTAGCGCGGCGCAGACAATCTACAAGTGGAGTCTCGTCATTGCAGCCCGTATCCTCTTCGTCCGTGCTGCCTATGAGCATGTCGCGCACGGATTCGACGGCCATACGGCTCGCTACATCGCCAGCGAGCGCTCCGCCCATTCCGTCCGAGACGATAAGCACGATGCCTTTGCTGCCAAGGTCTAGGCGGCGCATCTCTTCGGGCGACTCATCGCCCTGCTCGCGCGTCCAGAATTTGCCACTGGACAAATCCAGCAGGAGAAAATTGTCCTCGTTCCCACGGCGAACGCGACCGACATCGGACTTTGCGTGAAGCTCTATGATCATAAAGGGTTAGTGAATGGTTAATATTAAATAGACGCGGCGCTCTTCCTCGCGGGATTTACTATTAACCATTTACGATATTTTTTCCAGTGCCTGATCCAAATCTGCGATGATGTCATCGGTATCTTCAATGCCTACGGAGATGCGCACGAGCCCCTCCGTGATGCCGAGCCGCGCGCGCGTTTCCGGCAGTACGGAAGCGTGCGTCATGGTGGCCGGGTGCGAAATCAGCGTCTCTACGCCGCCCAGACTTTCCGCCAGCGTGCATAGCTTAACAGATTCAAGCACAATTCGCGCATTCTCAAACGTGCCTACATCGAACGCTACCATCCCGCCGAACCCCTTCTGCTGGCGCTTAGCCAAATCGTGCTGCTTGTGCGAGAGAGAGCCCGGATAATAAATCTTCTGAACCTTCGGGTGCTCCTCCAGAAACGCCGCCACGGCACGGCCTGAGCGGTCGTGCTGCTCCATCCTCAAAGCGAGCGTCTTCGTTCCGCGCAGGACAAGCCATGAATCGAAGGGCGAGAGAATCGCGCCCACGCTATTCTGCACGAAGGCAATCCACTGTGCATCCTCTTCGTCGTTCAAGACGACAATGCCGCCCACGCCGTCCGAGTGTCCGTTCAGGTATTTAGTAGTGGAATGCACCACAATGTCAACGCCGAAATCGAGCGGGCGCTGCAAGTAGGGCGACATGAAGGTGTTGTCGCAGACGACGCGCGCCCCCGCCCTGTGCGCCACGTCCGACACGGCCTGAAGGTCTGTGACAATCATCACGGGGTTCGTGGGCGTCTCTACGAAGACCATCCTCGTGTTCTCGCGTATGGCGGCTTCTACGTTCATGACATCGGAAGTGTCCACGAAATCGAACTCAATATTGTAGTTCGACAGTATGCGGCTGAAGAGCCGGAACGTGCCGCCGTAGGTGTTGTCCGAGACTATGACGTGCTCGCCCGCTTTGACCAGCCGAAGCGTGGCGTCAATCGCGGCCATGCCCGATGCGAATGCGTAGCCGTACTTGGCACCTTCGAGCGCCGCCAGATTGCGCTCCATGGCAAGCCGCGTAGGGTTCTGCGTGCGCGCATACTCGAACCCTTTGTGCTTGCCCAGCGCCTCCTGCGCGTAAGTCGAAGTCTGGTAGATAGGAACCGTGACAGAGCCCGTAGCCTCGTCCGGCTCCTGCCCCGCGTGAATTGCTGTTGTTGCGAAACCCATAATAGTAATCAGCTATCAGCCGCCATCTACCAGCCGCCAGCCAGCATTTTAGTGCTGAAAGCTGGCTGCCGGTAGCTGTTTGCTTTAATCAAAAATCCCCTGGCTCATGTAGCGCTCCGCGCCGTCCGGGAAGAGTGTGACGATTCTTTTGCCGGGGCCGAGCCGTTCGGCCACGCGGCGTGCTGCGGCTGCCGCCGCGCCGGAAGAGCCTCCGCCTAAAACGCCTTCCGTCTCGGCCAGCATGCGACACGTGGCGAAGGCTTCGTCATCCATAATCATCATCACTTCGTCTGCCAGCGCAAGGTCGCAGTTTTTGGGGATGAACTGAGCCTGCCCTATGCCCTCAACCTTGTGCGTGCCCGGCGGCCCGCCGCCTATGATAGAGCCTTCCGGCTCCACCAGCACGCAATAAACTTGCGGGTTTATCTTCTTGACGGCGCGCGTAATTCCCGTGAATGTCCCGGCAGTTCCGGCGCCGATGACGACCGCGTCAATGCGTCCCTCCATCTGCTCAATTATCTCTTGCCCGGTGGTGTTTTCGTGAAAGCAGGGGTTGGAAGGATTCTCGAACTGCTGCGGGATGAAGCTGTCTTTAATCTCAGAGGCCAGGGATTGAGCCAAGTCTATAGCGCCCTGCATGCCTTCCTCTTCCGGTACGTAGCGCACCTCACCGCCCAGCGCCTCCATCAGCTTCATCTTCTCGCGCGAGTAACCTTCCGGGACGCATAGAATAACGCGGTAGCCCCGGGCCACGCCAATCAGGGCAAGACCTATGCCTGTGTTTCCCGCCGTCGGCTCTATGATGGTAGAGCCCGGCAGAAGCCGCCCGCGCTCTTCGGCATCGAGAATCATCCCCAGCGCGGCGCGGTCTTTGACGGAGCCGCCGGGATTCATGAACTCGAGCTTGGCATAGATGTTCGCCAGAGGCGGTCTGGCAAAACGTGCTAGATGAAGTAGCGGCGTATTTCCTACGAGCTCAATTATGTTCTCGGTAATCCCAGGCGGCATTTAAGTTCTCTGACCCGCAACAGAATCTATCTTGATAGAAGAGCATTTAATCATAAGTGTTAGGGAAAGAGCATGGTAGCCTCCGACGCGCCGCGAAGTCAAACAAGGGAAGGGAGAGAAGATTGATTCAATCAAGAAATGAAGAAATGAATCAATCCTTTTCATTGACACTGGCCTTACCGGCAGGCTAATGTGTAGTCCCGTGAAGAACACGGCCTCAACTTCAAGGCCACAGGCGGTGGCGATTATCCCGGCTCGCTTCCACTCGACTCGACTCCCCGGAAAACCCTTAGTAGAAATTTCAGGCCGCCCGATGATTCTCTGGGTCGTAGAGCGCGCTCTCTCGGCCAGCAACGTTGCGCGCGCAATCGTCGCTACGGACGATGAAAGAATCGCTGAAGCGGTCAGCCGGGAAGGCTTCGAGGCTGTCATGACGAGCCCCGAGCACCAGAGCGGGAGCGACAGGCTGGCGGAGGTCGCGGCCACGCTCTACGACGCCGATGTCATCGTCAACGTACAGGGCGACGAGCCGCTCATCAGCCCGCTCACAATCGAGCGCGCGGTTGATGAGCTAATCAACGCGGACGAGGCGCAGATTGTGACTACGTGCGAGATGATTACCGACGCGGCCGATGTCACGAGCCCGGACGTGGTTAAGGTCGTCGCGGACAAGGGCGGGCGGGCGCTCTATTTCTCGCGCTCTCCGATTCCTTATCCGCGCGACGCTGTCAGGCAGCATGGCTCTCTTTCATCAGCGCTGGAAATGGAGCCGCAGCTTCTCAGGCTCTTTCGCAAGCACACGGGGCTTTATGCTTACAGGCGCAGCTTTTTGTTAGAATATGCCGGATGGCCGCAAACGGAGCTTGAGCGCACGGAGGCGCTCGAACAGTTACGCGCGCTTGAGCGAGGCGCGACTATCCTTGTCATAGAATCCGACTCGCCTTCAATCGGCGTTGATACGGTGGAAGATTTGGAGCGCGTGCGCGCACTGCTCGCAAACAAGCCCTCTTCCTGAGCGGCGCGAACAGGCAGGCTGTAAACGAGGACATGAAACAGCGCTATTACGATGGCGAGCAGGAGCCGGGCGGCAACGACACGGCTCCCGGTTCAAGGTGACGATAGAACTTCAACAGACGCAGAAAAGGAGCGCGATGCCTAAATATATCTTTGTGACGGGCGGTGTGGTTTCGAGTCTCGGAAAAGGTCTGGCCGCATCTTCCATAGGCTGCCTTCTTGAGGCGCGCGGCCTGCGCGTAGCGCTCATCAAGTTAGACCCTTACATCAACGTTGACCCCGGAACGATGTCGCCCTTCCAGCACGGCGAAGTCTTTGTCACGGACGACGGCGCGGAGACAGACCTAGACCTTGGACACTACGAGCGCTTCACGCACGCGCATCTCTCGCAGGCCAACAACTGGACTACCGGAAGAATCTACCTCTCCGTGATAGAGAAGGAGCGCAGGGGCGACTACTTGGGCAAGACGATTCAGGTCATCCCGCACATCACCAACGAAATCAAGGACGCCGTCCGGGCGGTCGCCGCCGCCGACAAGCCCGACGTGGTGATAGTGGAAATCGGCGGCACCGTGGGCGACATAGAGTCGCTTCCTTTTCTGGAAGCCATACGCCAGATGGGAAATGAAGAAGGCCGCGACTCGGCGCTCTTCGTGCATGTCACGCTCGTTCCCTTCATAGCCGCAGCAGGCGAGTTGAAGACCAAGCCGACGCAGCACTCCGTGCGCGACCTGATGCAGATAGGAATCGCTCCTGACATCCTGCTTTGCCGCACCGACCGCCCGCTCTCGCGCGACCTGCGCTCGAAAATCGCCCTCTTCTGCAATGTCAAAGAGCACGCGGTCATCACCGCTCAGGATGTGGACACAATCTACGAAGTGCCGCTTGCGTTTCACGAGCAGGGGCTGGACGGGCTCATCGTCGCGTCGCTCAAGCTTGAGGAACGCGCCCAGCACACAGACCTCTCAAGCTGGCGCGAGCTTGTCTCAATCATACGCGAGCCGCTTTCGGGCGAAACCTCAATCGCCATCGTCGGCAAGTACGTAGAGCTTGAGGATTCGTACAAATCCCTGCGCGAGGCTTTGACGCACGGGGGCGTAGCCAACAACGTGCGCGTCAAGGTGCAATGGATTGAGTCCGAAGAGTTGATGAATGACGATTACGAAGACCGCCTGCGAGACTTTGACGCCATACTCGTTCCCGGCGGCTTCGGCAAACGCGGCGTGGCCGGAATGATAAAGGCCATACACTACGCCAGAAAGACACGCACGCCCTACTTCGGCATCTGTCTCGGAATGCAGACGGCCTGCATAGAGTTTGCGCGCAACGAGTGCGGCCTGAAGGACGCCGACTCGACAGAGTTCGACGCCGACACGCCTTACCCCGTCATCTTCAAGCTGCGCGACCTTGTGGGCGTGGAAGAGCTTGGCGGCACGATGCGGCTCGGAGCGTGGGATTGCAGGCTGGCGAGCGGCTCGCTTGCGCGCGAGGTCTATGGCGGCGCTGAAGAGATAACCGAGCGCCACCGCCATCGTTACGAGTTCAACCCCGAGTTCCGCGAAACGCTGGAGCGCGCGGGGCTACGCATCAGTGGCGAATCGCCGGACGGAAAGTTCGTGGAGATGGTAGAGCTGCCGCATCACGTTCACCCGTGGTTTCTGGGCTGCCAGTTTCATCCGGAATACAAATCCAAGCCCCTTCAAGCTCACCCCCTCTTCGCCTCCTTCGTGCGCGCAGCCTACGAGAATCGCGTGCGCGACGAAAACGCAATGAGCAAACCCGAAGAGGCCGACACACTCATGCACGACCACGAGCGCGCGGGCGTTGCCGGCGACGATTAAGATGTACAATCCCGCGCCAGAGATAGAGACAGACCGGCTAGTCCTGCGAATGTTTGCGCCGGAGGACGCCGAAACGTTTCACCGCATTTGGAACGACCCCGTCGTAATGAAGTATATTGATGGCTGGAGGCCATCGCTCGAAGAGTCGCGCGCAGCAATGACCCGGCTCGTACAGCACTGGCGCGAGAAGGGATTCGGCCAGTGGGCCGTGCTGCTCAAGGGAGAAGGGACGATAATCGGCTACGTCGGCTTCAAGCATCTGGAGAAGACGCCGGAGGTCGAGCTTCTATACGGAATTGATAAGCCCTACTGGAATATGGGCTACACTACGGAGGCGGCGCTTGCCTGCCTGCGCTTCATCTTCGAGCATACAGAGATTGACAGGATTGTCGCCGTGGCCGAACCGGAAAACATAGGCTCGTGGCGCGTCATGGAAAAGCTGGGCATGAGACGCGAGAAGATAGCACGCTATTACAATCAGGAACTGGTCTATTATGCCATCGAAAAAGCAGAGATGAAGGAATCGAGGGATTGATTCATCTGTTCATTCATTCATTGATTCAATGAAAAAAGTAATTAATTTAATCAATGAACCGATGAGTCAATGAATAAATTCTTTCCGTAGTATTTATGCTGCAATGTCCCAAATGTGGTCGCCGCTACGATAGCGAGGTGGAGCTGTGCCCGGAGGACGGGACGTTGCTGCAAGCCGATGCGACCGTTGCGACGGCCATTCCCGCAGACCCTCTGGTGGGCCTCACTCTGGATGAGAAGTACCGGCTGGATGCTCGTTTGGGCGAAGGCGGGATGGGGACGGTTTATCGCGCCACGCATCTTCTGATTGACCGGCCCGTGGCCATCAAAGTCCTCAACCAGCGCTTTGTCACGGACGAGGCCGCGCAGGAGCGCTTTCGTCGTGAAGCGCGTGCCGCAGGCCGCCTTCAACATTCCAACGCAGTCACGGTCACGGATTTTGGCCGCACGCAGGACGGCCTCGTCTACATAGTGATGGAGCTGCTCGAAGGGAAGTCCCTGCGTGAAGTCTTAGCGCGCGAAGCGCCTCTGGACACTGCGCGCTCCGTCTCTCTCATGCTGCAAATCTCTGCTGCGGTCGCAGCCGCGCACGAAGCGGGGATAATTCACAGAGACTTGAAGCCCGGCAACATCTTTGTAGTTCAACGCAAACACGCCCCGCCCATAGTCAAGGTGCTGGACTTCGGCATAGCCAAGCTAGCCACGGACGCGGAAGGGATGGAGCTGAAGAACATCACGCAGACGGGCGTGATGATAGGCACACCGCGCTACATGTCGCCGGAGCAGTGCGACGGCGCTGATTTAACGCCCTCTTCCGATGTCTATTCACTGGGCGTCATTCTCTATGAAATGCTGACGGGGACGACTCCGTTTAGCGGCCCTACGCCACTGGCCGTCGCCCTGAAGCACTCATCGGAGATGCCGAGGCCGCCGCGAGAGTTCGTCCCGACGATTCCGCCGCCGCTAGAAGAGATAGTGCTGCGCTCGCTTGAGAAGCGGGCCGAAGACAGGCCGTCAGACGCGGGCGCGTTCCGAAGAGAGCTTTACCTGATGGCGGAAAAGCTCGGCCTTGAGCACTCCGCAGGATTCAGCGCACCGACTATGGAGACGCTCAGGGACGTTGGAACCGAAACCCCGTCGGGGCGATTGATAATTGACCTTGAAAAGATGCGCGAGAGACGCGCCTCGACTACGCAGGCTCCTGCCGCCGGTGCGGCTGAGACGGCTGAAGAGAAGGCGCTTGAGACAAGAGGCGCAGTATCGGCTCCCGTCCTTCCATCGCCGCAGTTGGAAGGCGCGGCCAGCGTTCAACCCGTGGCTTCATCCGGGCCCTCAGTCTCTTTGAGCGCGAGCATCGCCCCCGGCAGACGCGAGGCGTGGCTTAAATTCCTGAAGCAGCCCGTCGTCATCACGCTCATTTCGCTGGCGGCACTTTTCATAGTCGTCGCCATCATAGCTCTCTTAAGCACACGAAGCTCAAGCAAGGCCACTTCCGCGAATAATGAGACGGACGAGACTGTGGGACGCTACGTGACGCCCACGAATGAAGCCGCGAAGCTCCCGGCGCCTGCGCGCGAGCCGACAACGGCCGCAGAGTTCTACGAGCGCGGCGCGTATTACTTCTCCGTGCGCGATTACGACGCGGCCGTCAGCGATTACCGCCGCGCCCTTGATATGCAGAAGGATTTTCCTTCGGCTCACAACCGGCTGGGGCGTGCGCTGATGGCAAAGGGCCAACTCTCGGCTGCGGCGGAAGAGTTTCGCACGGCGATAAATCAGCGCGGGGGGAATTATCCGGCGGCGCAGTACAATCTGGGGTTCGTGCTACAGCAGCAGGGCGATTTCAGCAACGCGCTCATAGCCTACAACGCCGCCATCAACCAGAGCGGCGGCAGTTACCCTGACGCCTTCTACCAGATAGGAATCATACAGATAAACTTGCAGCGAAACCGCGAGGCGGAGGACGCGCTGCGACGTGCCATAGCCCAGAACGGAGGCCGCGACCCGGAAGCCCATCTGGCGCTCGGCGCTGTGCTGGCCAGCGAGAAGGATTACCAGAACGCCGAAGCGGAGTTCCGCGCCGCCATTGAGCAGAGAGACGGGAATTTCGCGGACGCGCATTACAGCCTAGCGCGGCTTTATGAGCGGACTGAGCGCGCGGCCGACGCTGTGCGCGAATATGAAATATACTTGCAGCAGAGCCCCAGCGCCTACAACCGCCGCGAAATAGAGCAGCGCCTGAGAGCGCTGAAGCGTCAGGCTCAGAATCAATAGAAGAGATGGAAGCGAAAAAAGTAGAATCATTCAAGGTCGGCGGCGCTACATTCGGTGATGGCCGTTTGACGATTATCGCGGGGCCGTGCGTCATAGAGTCCGAAGAGCACGCTATGATGATGGCTCGTGAATGCCGCAAGCGTGCCGAAGCGGCCGGGCTCGATTACGTCTTCAAGGCTTCGTTCGACAAGGCGAACCGTTCTTCGATTAAAGGCTTCAGGGGGCCGGGGATGGAAGAGGGGCTGGCCGCGCTTCAAAAGATTAAAGAAGAGACGGGCCTGCCCGTGCTGACGGACGTACACGAAGTCTCGCAGGTGGAGCGCGTCGCGGAGGTCGCGGACGTGCTTCAAATCCCAGCCTTCCTTTGCCGCCAGACCGATTTGATTACGGCCTGTGTTAAGACGGGCCGCGCCGTCAACGTGAAGAAGGGGCAGTTTCTCTCGCCGCAGGACGCGCGCAACATAGTGGGGAAGGCGCAGGCTGCTGGCGGCGGCAAGCTTCTACTGACGGAGCGCGGCGCGAGCTTCGGCTACAACAATCTGGTAGTAGACATGCGCTCTTTCCCCATCATGCGAGAGTTTGGCGTCCCCATAGTTTTCGATGTCACGCACTCTTTACAGCTTCCGGGCGGCCTCGGTCATGCAACGGGCGGGCTCTCTCAATACATCGAACCGCTCGCACGAGCCGGAGTCGCCTGCGGCGTTGACGCGGTATTTATGGAAGTACACGACGCGCCCGAACGCGCTCCCTCGGACGGGCCGAACATGCTCCCACTGGCCAGAATGGAAGCGCTGCTTCTGATGCTCAGAGACATCCACGCGCTTGTCAATCCGGGCAAAGCCGAAAGCGCCGGGGGCGTTTGACAGAAGAGGCTCGCGGCGAACATTATTCCCCATCTATCAAATTTTAATCGTCACTTTTGTATCTCATGAAACTGTTCAGACCACTTCTTGCTCTTTCACTTTTAATTACGCTTAACGCCGCGCTGCCTCCGGCCGCCGCACAGGACGAGGCGCGAGCCGCGTGGCAGGTGACGCGCTTCGACATCACGGCGAGCGTGGGCCAGCCGGAACGCGCTCTCACGTCGCGCGCGACAATTACGGTGCGCAACGTGGGACGCGGCGCAGGCAACACGCTGACGCTTCGCATCAACTCGAAGGCAGAGATTAAGCAGGCGACAGTCAATAATGCTCCGGCAGGCTTTCGTCCCGCGCCCGAAAGACAAGGGAACATACAACGCATCACGATTAATCTTCCCGCACCTCTTCAGCCCGAAGGCACTGTGAGCGTGACGATTGATTACAGGCTGCCTTTGACTGAGAACACCGGACTCGCGGCGATTTCTGCTGCGGGCGCGCAGTTTCTTCCGCTCTCCTTATGGTATCCGACGCCGAACACGGCCTTCTCTTTGCGAGGCGCGGACACGGCCCCCTTCAGACTCAACGTCAGCGCCTCGGCAGGCGAAACAGTCATCTCAAGCGGCAAGGCTGCGGGCGGGACTTTTGAGCAAACGCTCAGCGCTGAGCCGCTTTTCCTGACCGGCAACTGGGACGTAGTAGAGGGAAGCGGAGAGGCTCGCGGCGTCAGCGCCTATCTTCTAAAGGGAGCGGGCGCAGATGAGCGTAAGCAGGCCGAAAATCTGCTCGCGCTGGTCGGCGCGGCGCGGACATTCTATGCGGGCCTGCTGGGACAAGCGCCCGACGCGCCGGTGCGCCTCGTCGCGGTCACTCGCGGCGGCGGGACAAGCGATGGCGGCACGCTGCTGCTGCCTGCTGCCGCATTTCGCCGCTCGAAGATTGATTCTACGACTGCGCTGCAAATCGCAGAATCGGTCGCGGAGTTATGGATTGGCGGCGCGACTCCCGTCAGGGGCGAAGGCGTAGGCGTCATCACGGAAGGCTTAACGCGTTATCTGGCGAACGCCTTTCTGGAGAAGCAGTACAGTCGTGAGACGGCTGATGCAGAGAGGCTGCGCCAGCGACTGGCCTACGCGGCCGTGGCCAAGCGCGACGCGCCTCTTGCCAGAACAACTCCACTGGACGACACCTATTACACCTCTGTCGCCAACAAGGGAGCGATGGTCTGGAGGCTGGCCGAGCGCCTCATGGGACGCGAGGCATTCATCAGCAGCCTGCGCTCCTTTCTACAAAAGGGAGCGGAAGGCGAATTGACGCTTGAGCTGTTTCGCGCAAGCCTGAGCGGTCGAGGCGGCCCCGCCGTGAAGAATATACTTGGCGAATTGCTGGACAAGCCGACTGAGCTGGATTTGATGGTGGGACTGCCGCAGCAGCGCGGCGCGCAGTGGGTGGCTGCGCTGAGGAACCTGTCGGAGTTCGAGGTGACTGTTCCCGTGGCTGCGACCACAGCGAGCGGCGAACGCGTCACGGCAGAGGCTACAATACCGGCTCGCAACTTCGGAGAAGTCATCTTCAAAACTTCCGCCCGCATCACACGCGCGGAAGTAGACCCGGAAAAGCTCTACCCGCAGCTAGATTACGCTAACGACATCGCGCCGCGCGCGCGCCCGATTGACGAAGCGCTCACGGAGGCAAGGGCCACGCTTGCTCGTGGAGAGAATGGAAAGGCGGAGGCGGCTGCGCGTGAGGTGCTGGCGATTGCACCGAGTCTACAGGAGGCTAGAATCCTGCTGGCGCGCGCGCTGCTCGCAGCCAACAGAGCGGACGAGGCAGAGCGAGAGTTTCGCTCCGTGATGGATGACGCTCTGCCTTCGCCCGTGGCGCTCGGCTGGGCCAGTGAAGGTTTAGGCGAAACGGCTCTGCGCAAGGGCCAGCCCGCAGAGGCCGTGCGACGATTCACGGAAGCCGCGCGTGCCGAGGGCGAATACGCTTCAACTTTGGCCGCCCGGCTCAATCGCATCAAGGCCGAGTCGAGCGCCGCGCCCGCCGTGGAAGAGAGCGTGCGCAGCTTCATAGCTCAACTTGATCAGGCCATCAAGACAGGCGGCAAGGCCGACATAGATGCACTGATTCTGCCCGGTGAGCTGCCCGCCTTCTCTCGCGGCATCATAGGCGCTCGCCCCGAAGTCTGGCAGACGCGCGTGCTCAGGGCCGAAGCCCTGGACGCGAATCGCATAGCCGTTGACGTGTCGCTCAACGTGCGCGAGCTTGGACGCGACCAGTCCGGCACGGCCGTTCTTATACTTGCGCGGGCGGGCGCAGGAGGCTCGTGGAAGCTTGCCGGAATAGAGTTTCTGGAAGTGCGCTGATAGAGGCCCTTGATGCAAGAGATAAGAGACATAGAGCGGCGCGCATCGCGCATACGCCTTCTGCTGATGGACTGCGACGGGGTGCTTACGGACGGTCGCATCACGCTAGTAGGCGAGGGCGACGAAGAGAAGAGCTTCCACACACGCGACGGTCACGGGCTAGTGTTGCTTCATCGCGCAGGGCTTCGGTCGGGAATCATTTCCGGCCGCACCTCCACGCTGGTCGAGCGGCGGGCGCGCGAGCTTGGCATGACTTACGTGAAGCAGGGCACCTGGGACAAGATTAAGGAGTTCGAGGAAGTGCTGCGCGAGGCCGGTGTCGAGGATGAAGAGGTAGCTTTCATTGGCGACGACGTGACGGACATCCCGCTTATGCAACGCTCGGAGCTGGCCGTCGCCGTCGCGGACGCCGTGGAAGAGACGCGACGTGCCGCGCATTACGTCACCGGGCTGCCGGGCGGCTTCGGTGCCGTCCGAGAGGTCTGCGAGCTGATACTGAAAGCTCAGGGGCACTGGGAAGATTTGATGCAGCGTTATATCAAGTAAAGGACGAACAAGATGGAGAAGCAAGCGCGGCAGGTACTTTTTGTAGAAGACACGCGGGACACTCGCAGTCTGGTGGAGTTTTCGCTGGAACGAGAAGGCTTCAAGGTAACTACCGCCGGGACTGCGGACGAGGGGCTCGACCTTGCGCGCACGAAAAACTTCGCGCTTATACTGCTCGACATCGGCCTGCCGGACAAAGACGGCCTTGAGCTTTGCCGCGAGATACGCCGCTTCGACCAGCACACGCCCATACTCTTCTACACGGCCTTCTCTAATCTGATAGACGAGCAGGAGACGGCGAGCGTCGGAGCCCAGGGCTGCCTGCGCAAGCCCGAAGACACGGCGCGCTTAGGCGAAATCGCCAAAAGCCTTATCGAAGGCAAGGCCGCATCCTGAACGCGCGCCCTGTAGCTATAATTTGACAGCCGAGCCGGTACTTGATTATCTTTCTTTTGCCATTGTTCTTTTTCGTGCGGGCGTAACTCAATGGTAGAGTGTCAGCTTCCCAAGCTGAAAGTTGCGAGTTCGAGCCTCGTCGCCCGCTTTAACATTTACTTCTAATATTGCAGTTGCTTGTTAAGGGCGGCTGCTTTTTCTTTTTCTCAAGAGCTGGCGTGTGTTCAAGCTTTATCCGTTGGGGCTGCCTGAGGCCGCTTTGGTGTTATACTGTGGCGACTCGATTAGCGCTTTCTTTCAAGGAGCAAGAGACGATGCCGGACAATTCCCGATTTACTATTATTTGCCCCTGTTGTGAAGCCACTATTACTTTAGACGCGCAGACGGGCGCTATTATCTCTCACGAAGAGAAGACAAAGCCCGTCGCCTCGTTTGACGAGATGCTCAAGGGATTGGATAAGCAGAAGCAGCAGCGCGAGCAGATTTTTCAGCAAGAGCTGGGCTCGCTCAAAGACCGCGAGCGCCTGCTGGAAGAGAAGTTCCGCGAGGCCATGAAGCGCGCCGAAAAAGATAAGGATAAGCCCTACATCAATCCTATGGATGTTGATTGACGGGGGCGAAACTGCTCTGAAATAGCTACTGCATCCCCTGTGTCAACCGGCATTTATCCAGTCGCTATAATTCCAGTCTCTAAGAAAAAGGGGACTTCTTCTTGAAATGATGAAACCCCTGCGGGGCGTTTGTGCGTAAAAGCAAGACTTGTGTTAGAACTTGATTTTTCCGTGTGCAACAGCTTTTCCGCTCCTGAGCATCAAAGCGGTCGGATTTGTCCGGCAGGCAGAGAGGCCCGGCACCGGAGGGCGCACCCCTAGCTCCATGTTCATCCCCTTTTTCTGGAAGGAAATATTATGCTTCGTATCTTTGTCGCACTGGTTGTCATGTGCGCCTCTGTTTTAGCCAACACGAATATGGACACGCCGTCCACGCCTACGCAAAAGATGCCACAGATAAAATACCGCGAGCGCACGCTCCCGAACGGCCTGAAGGTCTACACGCTCGAAGACCATTCCAGCCCGACCGTCTCCATACAGGTCTGGTATCACGTAGGCTCAAAGGATGACCCGGAAGGCCGTAGCGGCTTCGCGCACCTCTTCGAGCACATGATGTTCAAGAGCACTAAGAACATGAAGGCAGAGATGATGGATCGCCTGACGGAAGACGTGGGCGGCTTCAACAACGCTTTTACCGCCGACGACGTGACGGTCTATTTCGATGTCGTGCCGTCGAACTATCTAGAGACTCTACTGTGGGCCGAAGCAGACCGGCTGGGCGCTCTGAACGTGGACGACCCGAACTTCAAGTCCGAGCGCGACGTGGTCAAGGAAGAGTACAGGCAGAGCTACCTGTCCAGACCCTACGGCAAGCTGGAGCTGCTCATACAACAGAAGTCATTTACCCGGCACCCTTACAAGCGGCCCGGCATAGGCAACATAGAGGAGTTGGACGCATCCACGCTCTCCGACGTTAAATCTTTTCACCAGACCTTCTATCGCACGGACAACGCGACGCTCATAGTCGCGGGCGACTTCGACCAGAAGCAAGTTGACGCGTGGATTGATAAATACTTCGGGCGCATAGCCAAGCCGAACGCGCCGCTCCCGCGCGTGAGCGTCAAAGAACCCGAGCGCACGAAAGAGGCGCGCTACGTAGAGTACGGCGAGCACGAGCCGCTCCCGGCTGTCGCCATCTCTTACCTAGCGCCGCCGCAGGCGAGCGATGACGCCTTCGCCCTGCGCGTGGCGAGCGCGATTCTTTCTGCGGGCGAATCCTCAAGGCTCTATCAATCGCTCATATACCGCCAGCAGTTGGCTTCGCAGGTGGAGGCCGAGGCGGACTTTCGTGAAGACACGGGCCTCTTCCTGCTGAGAGCCACGATGGCTTCCGGCAAGACTGCCGAAGAGGGAGAGAAGGCGCTGCTGGCTGAATTGAAGCGCTTGCAGACGGAAACCATCTCGGCCGCAGAGCTGGAGAAGGCGAAGAACCAGCTCATCACTGAGCGGTTGAAGGCGCGCGAGACGAGCTACGGCAAAGCCTTTGCGCTCGGCGAAGCGGCTGTCCTATTGGGCGACGCCAACCGCGTCAATTCTGACAACGAGAGGTACATGGCCGTGACAGCCTCCGACGTCCAGCGCGTCATGAGAAAGTATTTCACGGACACGAACCGCGTGGTCATACACTTCCTGCCGAAGAACGGGCCGCCCGACGGAGAGATGAAGATGGGCAGAAGCGAGTGGGGCGCGGGCGGAAATGTTATGGCGACAGAGGGGGTAAGATAAGATGAGACGTGGAAAAAGATTCAAGAGCCTTCTGTCTTTGCTCGTCACCTGTCACCTATTACTTGGCACTCTTTTTATGATGCAGACAAATTCCTTCGGGCAGGAAGCGCCGCCGCCGCCCGCGCCGCCGCGACCCGTAAACTTTCCACGGCCTGCGGAGAAGACTTTGCCGAACGGCCTGCGCGTCATCTTTGTAGAGCGACCCGGAACCTCTCTGGCCACGGCCCAGTTGTTAATCAAAAACGGCGGCGAGATTGACCCGCCTAAGCTCGCGGGGCTGGCCGACATGACCGTCAGCCTTCTGACGAAGGGAACTACGAAGCGTTCCGCGCCGCAGATAGCCGAAGCCATAGAAGCCCTCGGAGGCATGATTGATTACGGCGCGCGCTGGGACTCTTCAATGGTGAGCGTCAACGTAGCTTCTTCGCAGATTGACCCGGCGATGGAGATTCTCTCGGACGTAGTCAGGCGACCCACCTTCAAAGAGGATGAGCTTGAAAGACAACGCCAGCAGAGCATAGACATGTTGAGCTTCATGCTCGCAGACCCTGGACAGCTTGCGCGTTACGTGGCCTCTCGCGTTGTCTTTGGCGATTCGCCGTATGGCCATCCTTTGGAAGGCACGCCCGAATCGCTCGCTCTCATCAAGCGCGAAGACATCACGCGCCTGCACAGCGTCTACTATCGCCCGGACAACGCCCTGCTAGTCATCGGCGGCGACCTTCGCTCCGACGATGCCTTCAAGCTGGCCGAGCGTTACTTTGGAGATTGGGCCAAACCGTCAGCGCCCCTTCCGGCTTCTACCGAAAGGGAAGCGACGACCCGAAAGAGCGGGCAGCGCGTAGTGGTCGTTGACATGGAGCACGCGGGACAGGCGGCTGTGGTTCTGACTCGCACAGGGTTGAAGCGCACCGACCCGGATTTCTTTCGCGGCATTGTGACCAACTCCGTGCTGGGCGGCGGCTATTCAGCGCGGCTCAATCAGGAGATTCGCACCAAGCGCGGCCTGAGCTACGGGGCCGGAAGCGCTCTGGAAGTCCGGCGCAGCACAGGCCCATTCATAGCCGTCACGCAGACCAAGAATGAATCGGGCGCGGAAGTCGCTTCGATTCTGATGACGGAGCTTGCACGGCTCGCCAGCGCCAGCATCCCCGACACGGAATTGACCCCGCGAAAGGCTTCGCTCATAGGCAACTATGCGCGCCAGCTTGAAACCATAGACGGGCTCGTCACGCAGGTAGCATCGCTCGCCCTTAACGGGCTAAGCCTTGACGAAATCAACACCTACATCAAGAGCGTGCAGAATGTTCAGGCGTCCGAGATTCAACGCTTCGCGGGCGCACGCCTCGATGCGAAAGGCGCTGACATCATCATCGTAGGCCGCGCCTCCGATTTTCTGGCAGACCTGCGCAAGCGCTTTCAGAACGTTGAGGTCATACCCGAAGCGGAGCTTGACCTGAACTCAGCGAGCCTCAGAAAAGCTGCGGGCGGCGCAGGCAGTGGCGGGGCCAGAATGAAATAAGGAGTCACGCTCTATGCTCAAAGAAAAGCTATTCGCAGCCGCTTTCGCTCTTCTGCTCGTGTGCGCCTTTGCGGGCGCGGCCAGCGCGCAGAGCGATGATGAGGACGCTGCTAATCAGAATGACGTCGCCGCGCAGGCCGCGTCGAAGAGGCTGGCAAGCGCGGACGCCGTTGTCCGCCAGCAGGCGGCAGAGGAGCTTGCGCGCCTTTCCGCCAACGAGCAGCAGAAGCTTGTGCAGGGCTACTACATTCAGGAGAAGAACTCTCGCGTCAAGCTGGCTCTGGCTTGGGCGCTCTATCGCATGAGCAAGTCCGAGATGCTCTTCGCGGTCGTGCGCGAACTGGATTCTTCACGCGCCGAGCAGGCGGCATCTTATTTAAGAACGCTGGACGACGCTGAGCCCCTCTACATGTTTCTGGGAACGGCCAAGCCGCGCGTCGTAGTGGAGCTTTTGAAAGTGTTTGCCGACATAGGAAATCAGACGACGCTCGCGCAGATAAAGCCGCTTATAGAGTCCACCGACCTCAAGGTGAGCGCCGCCGCGCAGAGGGCTACGCAGGCTATAAACGAACGGCTGGCGCAATCTCAACCCGAAGCGCCCTCGCGCCCGCGACAGGTAGGGCGTGCCGCAGAAGGCTCGCCCTGATTAAGCCGTCGAACCCGGATGCATAGAAACCTGCGTTCATTCTTAGAACTGCTTGAGCGTGAGAATGAGATCGTCAGCATAGAGGCGACGGTTGACCCGAACCTTGAGCTGGCCGAGATTCATCGCCGCGTGATAGCCGAAGGCGGCCCCGCGCTGATGTTCAAGCGCGTGAAGGGAAGCCGCTATCCTGTAGTCACAAACCTCTTCGGCACCAAGCAGAGAATCGAGCGGGCCTTTGGACGGAAGCCAGAGGCGCTTGTGCGCGAAGCCGTCCGCGTGGCGGAAGCGCTTCTGCCTCCGCGCCCGAGAGAGCTTTGGCAGCACCGCTCGCTCGCGCTGGAAGCTTTGAGACTTGGAACTCGTAATGTAGGGCGCGCGCCCGTCCTTCAGGTGATGGATAAACCGGCGCGGCTTGATGAGCTGCCGATTCTGACTACGTGGCAGGAAGACGGCGGGCCTTTCGTCACGCTGCCGCTCGTTTACACAGAGCATCCCACTTCAAAGAAGCACAATCTGGGGATGTACCGCGTGCAGCGTTACGACGCCGCTACCACGGGCATGCACTGGCAGATTCACAAGGGCGGCGGCTTTCATTATCACGAGGCCGAAAAAATGAACCGCCCGCTTCCCGTGACGATGTTCTTGGGAGGGCCGCCCGCGCTCATACTCTCCGCGATTGCCCCATTGCCGGAAGACGTCCCGGAGCTTGTGCTGGCCTCTGTGCTTGCGGGCGAGAAGATACGCATGGCGAAGAATCCTCTTGAGGGAGCGCACAGACTCGTAGCCGAAGCGGAGTTTGCGTTCGTGGGAACAGTCCCGCCCCTGGAGAGAAGACCCGAAGGGCCGTTCGGAGACCACTACGGCTACTACTCCTTGCAGCACGACTATCCGGTCTTTCACGTTGACGCGGTCTTTCATCGCCGCGACGCCATCTACCCCGCGACTGTCGTGGGCAAGCCGAGGCAGGAAGACTTCTACATAGGCGACTATCTACAGGAGCTTCTTTCGCCGCTCTTCCCACTGGTGATGCCGAGCGTGCGCGACCTGTGGACTTACGGCGAGACGGGATTTCATTCGCTCTGCGCGGCTGTGGTGCGCGAGCGCTACGGTCGGGAAGCGCTCGTCTCAGGCTTTAGAATCTTAGGCGAAGGCCAGCTCTCGCTCACGAAGTTTCTGCTGCTGACGGACACGCCGCAGGACTTGCGCGACTTTCCAAAGCTCTTCGAGCATATACTCGCGCGCTTCGCTCCCGAAAGCGACCTCTTCATCTTCTCAAACGTCTCTATGGACACGCTGGATTACACGAGCGGGGTGGTGAATAAGGGAAGCAAGGCAATCATGCTGGGCCTTGGAGAGCCAGTCAGGGAGTTGCCGCGTGAGTTCAAGGGCGAGTTGCCGCAAGGCGTGAAGCGAGCGGAGGTCTTCTGCGGGGGCTGTCTGGTAGTCGAAGGCGAGCCGTTCGAGAAAGAGCCGGGACAGGCCGCGCGTCTCGCGCGTGACGGAGCCTTTGGCGAGTGGCCGCTTGTCGTACTTCACGACGACGCGGGCGTGGCCCGCTCCGCGCAAGATTTCCTGTGGGCCACGTGGACTCGTTTCGAGCCTGCCGCAGACATACACGCGGCGGACGCGAAAGTCGTACGCAACCACATCTCTTACACCGCGCCCGTGGTCATAGACGCGCGCATGAAGCCCGGCTACCCTGCGGAGCTCATCGTCCGTCCTGACATCAAAGAGCTTGTAGACAGGCGCTGGCGCGAATATTTCCCCAGCACAAAATGAGAAGCTCAGAGAGGCAGCCTGAGGGTGAAGACAGCGCCGCCTGCCGCAGAGTTCGACGCGGTGAGCGTGCCGCCGTGCTCCGTGACGACGCGATGAGCCAGTGCCAGCCCTATGCCGTGTCCCTTCGACTTGGTAGTGAAGAAGGGAATGAAGATGCGCTCACGGTCGGCTTCGTTGATGCCCGAGCCAGTGTCCGTGATTTCGATGACGGCCCAGTCTTTGTCTGCGGAATCTTGCGCGAGGCCGCCCGAAACGCGCACTCGCCGCTCCGGCTTCTCTTCGCTGATGGACTCTGCCGCGTTACGCATCAGATTAAGCAGAGCCTGACGCAGCATTCGCTCGTCCGCGTGAATTCCGGGGAAGCTTCCGTCTATCTCAAGCTCCACTCGCCGCTCTGTGAACAGGGGTTGCAGCTCAGTGGCGCATTCGCGTACAAGCTCGTCCAGTGAAACGTCCAGCCTTTGAAGCGGCTGCGGGCGCGCAAAGTTCAAGAATGCCGTCACCGTCTCAGCGAGGCTGCGTACCTCTTCAAGGAGCGCGGTTGAGGCCATGCGCCCGCGCTCGTCCACCGCGTGCGCCTGTATAAGCTGGGCGTAGCCGTGAAGCGTGGCGAGCGCATTTTTGAACTCGTGCGACAGTCCCGCAGCCATCTCTCCCAGACTCTCAAGATTGCGCTTGAGCGCCACCTGCTCGCGCAGCTCTGTGACTTCCGTGATGTCCGTTAGAAGACATAGAGCGCCGCGCCCCGTCGCGTCACCCTCAAGCTCAATCGGCGCGACGGTCGCCCCCAACCGCCGCTTACGGCCGTTTAAAGTCGAAGCCTCGACCTCTTCGCGCCTGTAAAGCTCACCCGTGGCAAGACACCGCTCGACCATCTCGGCCAGTGCAGGCGCGTGACCCAGAACATTGCGGACGTGGCCGCCGGAAGCATCCTCGCCAGCCTCTATAAGGGCGCGGGCCGGAGCGTTCAGGACGGTCGCCTGTCCTTCCGCGTCAAAGGCTATGAGGCCGGACGGGACGCTTGCGATGATGCGCTCGCTGAACTTTTCTGCTGAGGCCGCACGCGCACGCGCCTCGGCAGAGAGAGCCTCAAGCTCTCTTTGCTGAGCCTGAAGACGAGCTACCACCGATTGAAACGTCTCAAGCACGAACTCGGCTTCGTTGCGAGTGCTGTTGGAAGAGATGGCGACGGGCGCACGCTCGGCCTCGCCCACCAACTGCCTGTATGGCCTGAGCAGCCACCGGAGCAGAAGCACTATGCAGACCAGCCCAGCTACGAGCGTCGTCACCGCCACTATGACCAGCAGCGAGCCGCGTGTAGCTTCCCCGCGCGATGCTACGGCCAGCACTCCGACGGCGAACACGTTGGCGAGCAGAAAGACGCCCACCAACAACACCAGCACCAGATTCGACCGATTCCTGTAACGCATAAAGGCGGTAATGAGCGACAAGGGATAAGTGACGAGCAAGAAGCGTTTATCTTGTCACTCGTCACTTATCACTTGTCACTGTTCTTAAAACTGTCCGGCGTACCAACTGATGATGGCAGCGCCCGCGAGCAGGGCTATGATGGAGCCGACGCCTAAGAAGATACCGAATGGAAGCAGCATCTGCATGTCGCGCTCGCCGCGCCTGAGCATCAGCAGTATGCCGGTCAGCGAGGCCGTGATGACGCCCAGAAAGATGGTCAGCACGCTCAGCCGCCAGCCGAGATATGCTCCTACCATGAACATCATCTTCACATCGCCCAGCCCCATGGCTTCGACCTTTCTGAGCTTCTCCCAGAGCCAGCCCATAAGCCACAAAGAGCCTCCGCCCGCCAGCGCTCCCAGCACAGCGCCCGCAAGCGAGACGGCCCAGACGGGCAGGCCAGCCAGCGCGGAGACGCGCATAAGCAACGGCAGGTCGTCGAAAGCATTCGCGCCCATCAAGAAGGGAAGCAGTAGCCTTGCAACGAGCGCAAAGACTACGCCCGGATAGGTGATGGCGTTCGGCAGAATCATGTGCTCTGCGTCTATGAAGATGAGCGCAACGAGCGCAGAGACGAAGGCCAAGTCGAAGGGGAGCGCTGCCGTCGGCCCGTTCCGTCCGATAACGTCATGTAGAAAGACCGCTACGAACAGTATGCCCGTAATGGCTTCTACGGCCGGGTAGCGCGCGGGGATGCTGGCGTCGCACTTGCGACAGCGACCGCGAAGAAGCAGGTAGCTCAGTACAGGAATGTTGTCGTAGGCGTGAATCGCCGTGGAGCATTGCGGGCAGCGAGAGTTTGGGAAGACTATGGATTCCTCTCGCGGCAGGCGATAGATAACCACGTTTAGAAAGCTTCCGATGATTGCGCCGAGCACCCCTATAAAAATGGCAGCGAGAGGAACTGGCAGTCCGAAGGTGAACTCACTAATCAGGAGAGATATGAAAATGTTCATGCAAAGTTTACCTTGAGCCGGGGCGCGCGCTTTCGTTCAGCACTACTTTTAAGCTTGACGCGCACATAGGGCCTCTCGCATCATACGGCTTCTGCGGCTGTTTGCGAAAGAGCTTTTAAGAGCAGCCAGCCGTCATACGCCTTCTGTCACTGGCTCAGGGTTATTCTCTATCAGCTTCGGAGAAAAGGTTTGAATCGTTCCAGACGTCATATAGTCGTCATACTTTGCCTTGGGCTTTTAGCCGTCACGACGCTCGCGCTCATCCCCTATTCGCTCACAGGGAGTCCTGAGCAGCAGCAGCAACAGCCCGCGACGACTATTATCTCCGCCATAGGCTCTGACGCTCAGGCCGCCAGTAAAGCTAAGGCTGCGGTCGAGCCCGTCTTCGACGCGGCCGTCTGGTACGCGGCGCGCAACGAAGCCCCTGAGACACACGGCCTGCTGATAGAGTCTCTGAATCACGAGAAACTGTTCGCCTCGCATAATGCGGACGAGGTTTTCAACCCCGCTTCGTTGATTAAGCTGGCAACGTCGCTGGTGGCGTTGAAGAAGCTCGGCGCTGATTATCGCTTTCGCACGCAGGTCTACGCGGACGGACAGGTGGACGAGCAGGGAACTTTTCGCGGCCTGCTCTATTTCATGGGGAGCGACCCGACCTTCGGAGACGCAGGGGCGACGATGATTGCCGCAGAGCTGCGCTCGCGCGGAATCAAGAGAGTGCAGGGCGGCGTGATGGTTTCGCCCGGCTTCTGTTTCAATTTCAGCGAGTCCCCTGAAGACTCGGCCGGGCGGCTGGGTCGTGCGCTGCGTCTGGGCAACGTGACCACGGGAGTCGCGGGCGGCACATCCGGCAACCGTCTCTTCACTCTGGATTCCTGCCCGTTGCGCGAAGTGCTGCTTTACATGAACGCGCGCTCAAGCAATTTCATGGCGGAGGGAATCGGCGGCGCAGTCGGAGGCCCAAGCGCAGTTCAGAAGTTCCTGATTGAAGAACTGAAGCTGCCCGCGTCACAGGTGACAATCGCAAGAGTATCCGGCCGCGAGCACAATCGCATGACGCCGCGCGGGCTACTGACGGTGATTCGCGCGCTCGTAGAAGAGGCTGCGCGACAGGGCCTCAGGCCCGAGGACATCATGCCCGTGGCGAGCGACGACGCGGGCACTCTTCGCAATCGCTTGGCAGGCACTGGACTCGAAGGTGCGGTCGTAGGTAAGACTGGCACGCTCACCTACGAAGTGGACGGCGGCATGGCGAGCCTCGCCGGTATCGTCTACACCTATGACAAGGGAATGATAGTCTTCGCCATACTGGATAAGGGAAATCGCATCTGGGACAACCGTCAGATGGAGGATCAGCTTCTGTCGGAGGTCATAAACTCGCAGGCGTCACCGATGGCTATAGCAAATCTTTCGCCCCGCCAACTGCTCCCGTCCTCAAATCTGCGCATTGAAAAATAGCTCGCGGGTAGGCTCAGCTTTCATCCTTCTTTGCGTTCTTCTCATTCTGCAACTCCCACAACAGCAGATGCTTCAGGTACGCGTTGTGAGCGGCGAAGCGGGCGATTGCGTAACCGGCCAGCCCGTCGCGGAAACCGCCCTTGAGTAGAAAGCTTCTGAGGAAAGCGGTCGTTCCGGCCGTGGCGATTTTGAAAGCGGAAGTGCGCCGTCCTGCTTCGTACATCTGACGCGCAGCGAGCGGAGCGTAACGCTCGCCAATCATTCTATTGTGGTGCGCGGCGTCGCGTATGCTGTAGTGCAGCAGGTCACCGCTCAAAGTCTCAACGCGCGCGCCTTCCTTCATCTTCACGGACTCGTGTATGTAAGCGCCTTTCCATTCTCCCTTGGATTTTCTGTAGAGACGTAACTGGTGGTTCGGATACCAGCCGCCGCCGCTAATCCATCGCCCCATGTAGAAGGAGCGGCGCGCGATGCGGTAGCCGTCGGCCAGCCCTTCTTCATTCGTGTAGAGAATGTCTTCGATTGAGTGGCGAAGCTCTTCCGATACGCGCTCGTCCGCGTCGAGGCTGAAAATCCACTCGTGCGCGGCCTCGTCCGCCGCGAACTGTTTCTGCTTAGAGAAGCCGGGCCATGCTCTGGTAATCACGCGAGCGCCGCACTCTTCGGCAATCTCGCGTGTACGGTCGGTGGACTCCGAATCAACCACCAGAATCTCGTTGGCCCACGAGACGCTCTCGCAGGCCGCGCGTATATTTGCCTCTTCGTTGAAGGTGATAATCGTTGCGGTGATTTTCATTTTCGCCCGCAACACTTATAAAAGCGTGAGCGGCGAGCCGTCAACTTAATAACGATGCTCGCCGCCCATCACGCACTTACGGTTGAGGAAAGCTCAATCAGGGAGCTACGGGTGATTCTATGATGATGTTGTTGACACGAAGCGTAGTGCTGGTTGCGCGCTGCAACTCCGCGAGCGCCTTGTTGTAGTCCGTCTCGGCTCGAATCTCCTGATTCCTAGCGTTCGCCAGCTCGTTCTCTCTCTGAATCAGCAGGAACGTGGTGCTTCTGCCGACCTGATAGAGCCTGCGCTCGCCTTCAAGCTGAATCTCAGCGCTCTGGCGCGCGGCGCGTGCGGACAGGACTCTCTGCCTGCTGGTCTCCACATTCTGCGCGGCGTTTCGGACTTCAACTTCGACAAGCTGCTCCTGACTTCTTCTGGAAGCCTCGGTCTGCGTCTGCTGTATGCGGGCTCCGGCCAGATTGGCCTCGGCCGTCTTGTTCCTGAAGGGTATCTGTATGTTGACGCCTACGACGATGTTTCTGTTCTCAAAGCTGAAGAGGTTTCTGAGCGTCCTGCCGTAGCCGCCGACGAGTCTCTCCGGCACGCCGGACGGTATCTCTACGTTAGGGACTACAACATTGGGCAGGCCCTGCGTGGCCCTTATCTGATTAATCTGGTCTAGCAGGAAAGCAGTCTCGCTGGCATTCGGATTGTCGCTGATGAGAGGGACGATTGCGCCTGACGTGGCGACGGTCGGTGTGCCGGAAAGCCCGGTGGTTGAGACACCGCCTGTCAGGTCTATCTGCGGGCGCGTCTGGTTCCTGAAATACTGTATGTCTATCTGATTAATCTCTTGCTGTAGATTAAGCCGCTTCAACTCAGGACGGTTGGAGCGTGCTTCCGTCAAAGCGTCCTGTAGATTCACAGGCGTAGAATCGAAAGTCGGATTGTCGGTCGGAACAAGCTGAGCGCGCCACTCCACGTTCTGCGGGTCTTTGAGGATTAGCTGCTTCAGAGTGTTCTCGGCTATAGATACCTGCTGGACGCTCGAGAGCAGCTCGGACTCTCTGTTGGCAAGCTCTGTCTGAACCTCCGCGCGGGAGAAGGGAGCGGCTGCGCCTGCGGCAATCTGCGCTTCTATGCGGCGGAAATTCTCGCGCGCCAGATTCAGGTTGGTAATCTGGTTCTGCTGGTTTCTGAGCGCAAAGACCAGATTCCAGTAGGCAGCCTGCACGGCGGAGATGACCTCTATCGTGCGGCGACGAAAGTCGGCGTCCGTCTGTTCAAGACGCTTCTTCTGTATGCGAATCTGCCTGCGGCTATTGTCTATGGAGCGGTTGCGCCAGAGCGGCTGGGTAAACTGGACTCCGAGCGCGCCGGAATAGACAGGGTTGAACTGGTTGAAGCTGGAGTTGGTCGTGCGGCGCAGGTTGTTGAAGAAGAACTCGTACTGGCCGCCGCCCGTGCGGAAAAACTTTAGGACTGAATTGTTGAGCTGTATGTCCGTGCGATTGACCGTGCCGCTTGAGCCGGATGCGCCGCCCAGCGTAGATTGCTGGGCCTCTACGTTATTGGTTATCTGCGGGTTGAAGTTCAGAGTCGGCTCGTAGAAGCCTTCGAGCGCCCGTAGCTGAGTCTCTGCAAAGCGCACGTCCTGACGCGCCACCTCTATGTCGTTGTTCTGCTCAAGCGCCCTGCGAATAGCATCGTTCAGGGAGAGCGGCAGCATGTTGTCCGAAGTGACGCCCAGCCTTGTTAATGAAGGAAGCGGCGGCACGGGCCTTGGCTCCTGCTGCTGGAACAGAGGCTCTCTGACATCGCCCGACTGATCCTGAATAGTAGTCGGTGTGTTCGCGGGCAAATCCGTAGACGTTGACGGCAAGTTAGGCGTAGTCGTTTGCCTTGGCGTTACAGGCTGAGTCGTCTGCGGGCTCGTTTGCGGAGTTGTGGTAACCGCTCCGGGCGGCGTTTGCGGACTCTGCGGGCGGGCTCCCGGCGGTTGATTGGGACTCGTCGTAGGCTGTGCTTCTCTGGGCAGATTCGGGTTCGGTTGCGTGCCGGGCGGCTGCTGCACGGGAGACGTGGACGGAGGCGTTGGCGCTGGTTTAGGCTCCGGGTCAGCAGCTTCAACAGGCTCGCCTCCCGTGGAAAAAAGTATCTCAAGCCGGTTGAACTTCTGTGTGACGCGGGCGGTCGTGCCGGGTTTTAGTCGAAAAGATACGACGGCGTCATTCTCGCGCTTCTGAAACTGTGCATCGTCAAAGCCGCGCCCGTTCAGATTCCCCTCCACGCGCGCCACTTCGGCCGAGCGAATGACTACGAAGAAGCGGTCTTCGCTCCTGTACGAGGCGTAATCCGCGAGCGACGCGTCGGCTGTGATGGTGACAACGGAGCCTGCCGGTGTTTCGCTGCCGCGCAGAAGCGTGATGGTTCTCGCGGCCTGTAGGCTTTGTGCGTGCGCGCTGAAGGAGGCTGCCTCAAGCAGCAGGATTGATAGAGCTAAAGCAGCGGCTGTTACGAGCGTCCGGCGCATCAAACTGATTGTCATTCGACCGAAACTCCCTAAGATTGAGATGCAAAGGTTCCAAGCCTGAACGCAAAATGTATCTGTTTTCCGACCAGATTGCGAGGAGCCAAAGCCTACTACGACCCGTGTACCTTAACGGTTTCAAAAACATGCACCTGATGTGCCTCGCTTGACAGTCCGTGTTTGCGCGCATTATCTTGCACTTCTTTATCAATCGCGCGAGTTTACGCCTATATTGTAGCGGTACAATTTCCGCTTTTGGGAATCATGTTACCAATAGTGGGACAAGCAAAGCGTAAGCGCCCGCGAAGACTTTTCATCTCAAATCATGTGGGCGCATTTCTTCTGACCACAGCTCAGGCGAGGAGGTAGGAATATGGCAGTTAAAGTTGGCATCAACGGCTTCGGCCGCATAGGCCGCAATGTCCTGCGCACGGCAATCGGTGACAGCGATATAGATTTCGTGGCCGTCAATGACCTGACGGACACACAGACGCTGGCCCATCTTTTGAAATACGACTCCGTGCTGGGCAATCTTGAGCACGACATCTCCGCGACGGAGAACGGCATTCGGGTCGGCTCAGACGAGTTTCGAGTCTTCTCGGAAAAAGACCCTGCGGCTATTCCGTGGGAAGAGGTGGGCGCAGAGATTGTCATTGAATCCACGGGCCGTTTCACGCAGGCCGAAGATGCGCGCAAGCACATGCGCGGCACGGTCAAGAAGGTAATCATCTCCGCCCCGGCCAAGAACGAGGACATCACGATTGTCCTCGGCGTGAACGAGAACGATTACGACGCGTCGGCTCATCACATCATCTCGAACGCTTCTTGCACGACGAACTGCCTCGCCCCCGTAGCAAAGGTGATACACGAGCACTTCGGGATACGCACGGCTCAGATGACCACGATTCACTCGTACACAAACGACCAGCAGCTACTCGACCTGCCGCACAAGGACATGCGGCGCGCTCGCGCTGCGGCCATTTCTATGATTCCGACCTCTACGGGCGCGGCCAAGGCCGTAGCGCTCGTCCTGCCTGAGCTTAAAGGAAAATTCGACGGCATCTCTGTGCGCGTGCCTACGCCGAACGTCTCGCTCGTAGACGTGGTGATGGAAGTCGAAAAAGAGACAACGACCGAAGAGGTAAACACGGCCCTGAAGAACGCCGCCAACGAAGAGCTGAGCGGCATACTGGCCTTCTCGGAAGAGCCCCTCGTCTCCGTTGATTTCCGCAAGAACCCGAATTCGAGCATCATTGACGCCGAATACACGAAGGTCATAGGCGGCAATCTGGTCAAAGTCCTCTCATGGTACGACAACGAGTGGGGCTATTCCTGCCGCGTCCGCGACCTCATCAAGTACATCGCCGGAAAGGGACTATAAAGCAGTGAGGAGTGACCGGTGACGAGTGAGAAGAATTTATCTTCTCACTCGTCACCGGTCAATCATCGCTTGTCGCTCTCTTATGAATAAGCTTTCTATCAAGGACGTTGACCTGTCTGGCAAGCGGGTCTTTGTGCGCGTGGATTTCAACGTGCCGCTTTCGGACGATGGCAGGGTCGAGGACGACACGCGTATAAGCGCGGCTCTGCCCACGATTCAGTATGTGATGGAGCAAGGCGGGCGCGTGATTCTGGCTTCTCATCTGGGAAGACCGAAGGGGCAGCGCACGGAGAAGTACAGCCTGCGCCCTGTGGCCGAGCACCTGTCGGGCCTGCTGGGAAAGCCTGTGAAGTTCGCTTCGGATTGCACAGGCCCCGAAGTTAAAGCGGAAGTTGACGCGCTTCATGACGGCGACGTGCTGCTGCTTGAGAATCTACGCTTCCACCCGGAAGAGGAGAAGAATGACGACCGGTTTGCCTCTGAGCTTGCCAGCCTCTGCGACGTTTACGTCAACGATGCTTTCGGCGCGGCCCATCGCGCGCACGCTTCCACCGCAGGCATCACAAAGCACGTCAAGGTGGCTGCGGCGGGTCTGTTGATGGAGAAGGAACTGGATTATCTAGGCCGCGTCATCAACAACCCTGAGCACCCGTTCGTTGCAATCCTTGGCGGCGCTAAAGTCTCGGATAAGATTCCCGTCATCAACGCGCTGATTGACCGAAAGGTTGACAGGCTCTTGATAGGTGGCGCGATGGCTTACACCTTCTTCAAGGCAGAGGGCTTCACGGTTGGAAAATCTCTGGTCGAAAATGAGATGCAGCAGACGGCGCTTCAGATAAAGAGGCGAGCGGAAGAGTCCGGCGTACAGTTGCTCCTTCCTACAGACCATCAGGTTGTAGATTCCTACGAGCCTGTTAAGGGCGAAGCGGTGGTCGCCAAAACTATTCCGATTGAGTTCACGAACGCCGGGCACGTAGGGCTGGACATAGGCGTGGAAACGGCCGCGCACTTCGCGGAAGCGCTCAGCGACGCGAAGACCATCATCTGGAACGGCCCCATGGGATACTTTGAGGAAAAACCCTTCGACCAAGGGACTATCGCCATCGCTCGCGCAGTGGCGGAGGCGGCAGACCGTGGCGCAACCGTCATAGTCGGAGGCGGCGACTCCGTCTCTGCGGTCACGCAGGCAGGCGTGGCAGACCGCATCACGCACATCTCTACCGGAGGCGGAGCAACGCTCGAATTTCTTGCGGGTGACGAGCTGCCGGGCGTCGCCGCTCTCAACGATAAATAGTAGTTTTCAGTTTCCGGTTTGCAGCAAGAACAGGACTTGCTTTTAACTGAAAACTGAAAACTGAAAACTGATTATGAGAAAACCCGTTATTGCCGGAAACTGGAAGATGTATAAGTCGGTGGCCGAAAGCGTTGAGACTGCGCTGGCGCTGAAGCCACTGGTAGCGAACGCCAATCATTGCGAGGTGGTGATTGCGCCTGTCTTTACGGCTTTGAAGACTGTGGCCGACCGCCTTGAGGGCTCCAATATTCAGGTCGCGGGGCAGGACTGCTCCACCGAAATGGAGTACGGGGCGCATACGGGAGAGGTCATGGCCTCCCAACTGCGCGACGCGGGCTGCACGCAGGTCATCATAGGCCATTCGGAGCGCAGGCAATTCTACTGCGAGACAGACACCTTCGTCAGCCGCAAGACACAGGCGGCGCTGGTAGCCGGGCTCTCCGTCATTATGTGCGTGGGAGAAACGCTTGAGCAGCGCGAGGAAGGCAATGCTGAAGCGGTCGTGAGCGGCCAGTTAGAGGGCGGGCTTAGCGGTTTGACAGCCTCAGACCTGACGCGTATCATAATCGCCTACGAGCCCGTTTGGGCCATAGGCACTGGACGCACAGCGACGCCGGAGCAAGCGCAGGAAATGCACGCGTTTATCCGGCGCGTTTTCGCGCAAAGACATTCTGATGAAGCGGCAAACGGGCTTCGCATCCTCTACGGAGGGTCGGTCAAGCCCGACAACATAGCCGGTCTGATGAAGCAGCCGGACATAGACGGCGCGCTCGTAGGCGGTGCAAGCCTCAAGGCCGACAGCTTCGCGCAGATTGTCAATTACAACAGAGGATAGCGTTTTGTTGATCTATACTTTATACGGTCTCTTTATTCTGGCCTGCATTGTGCTGGTGGTCGCAATACTGTTGCAGCCGGGCAAGGCTGACGCGGGCGCGCTCTTTTCCAGCAGCGTTTCCAGCACGGCCTTCGGCCCGCGCGGCACGCAGACCCTGCTCGCCAAGATAACCATCGGAGCGGCAGCTCTCTTCATGCTGTGCGCGCTCTTGCTGGGACTCCCGGCAATTCTCGGCTCGCGCTCGGTTTTGCAGTCTGAGCCTGAAAGTAGCACGCAGCCTGTCGCGCCTGCGGCCCCGGCGAACACCAACGCGGCTCCGCAGTCTGTTCCTGTGCAGCAGGCAGCGCCGCCGACGACTGCCCCGCAGTCGAACGCGAACGCCGCAGCGCCCGCTAATGCCAATACAACGACGCCGCCTCCTGCCGCGTCCAATACGGCCAACACTCAGCAGGGTCAGAGGCCGCCTGCGAATAGGTAGTTAAAGAAGTACGGGTGAGGCTTAAAACCAGAGAGCCTGCGCCCCCTGTTTTGACAAAGAGCCGAAGTGGCGGAACTGGTAGACGCGCACGTTTGAGGGGCGTGTGAGGAAACTCGTGGGGGTTCGAGTCCCCCCTTCGGCATCAAGTTATATTTGAAAGACCGCGCCGGACGCGGTTTTTCTATTTTCAGGACAGAGTTCTATCTGCTTTCGGTTTAAACCCAAGCCGCAATCATCTCAGCTTCGATAACAGGACAGAATCTGATACCCTTGAGACAGGTAGAAAAGGAAGCTTTCGGAAAGCTCATTCCCCGGAGAGCTTTACCGCGCGGCGTCTAGGGCTTCTTTACAGGTATTTATCAAATTGGAACTTCGATGAGCAAGACCATATCTTCCGCCCCTCCATTCTGGAATCGAATCACTTCTGTTTGCGCGTGCGCCTTTCTACTGCTGCTGACGGCTGCGGGCGCGCTGGCTCAATCAACAAATGTAGACCAGCCGACGCCAGTCACCTCCAACAGAGTCGCGGGAGAAATCCTTGCGCGCGACATAGGCGACTCGCGGCTGACACGCCACTTCTATGTTTTGACGGGCACGCCGGGCGACCTGATGATGACGGTCGAGAGCCGTAATCTGAACGGCGACGTTGACCTCTTTCAAGCAGGCTCGCTCCGGCCGCTCGCAAAGGTGAGCATCTACGCGGGTGAGCGCTCCACAAACACTTCAAAGAGCATCTATCTTCGCCAGCGCGAGACAATAATCCTGCGCGTTGAAGCGCGCACGCCGAATGATGACAAGGGCGAGTATCGCATAACTTTTAGCGGAGGCTTTGAGGCTATGGCCGCTCCGGCCGGACAGCCGGAATCTGACTCCGCGACAGAGCAGCCTGCGGTAGCCGCGCGCCGTGGGGGCACAAGACGAGTCTCTTCAGTGGGCGCTCGCATAGAGGAGCCTGTAGAGCCCGCAAAGACCGCGCCGTCCGAGACAACAGGCGAGAGGTCTGCCGATTCCGGCGATGCAGCAAACAACCGCACAAGCGATAACGGCGCAACAACGACTTCGCCTGAGCCTGTGACTACAGCCAGAACGCAGCGCCCGCCAGCCGCTCGCGGCAATCGTCGTCGTCGTGGGCGAGCTACGCCTACAAGGCCGCCCGAGACTGCCACGCAGAATAGCGCCGAGCCAGTCACGGCGGGAGAGCCTCCGCCTTCCGTAGTCGCTCGACCGACCGGGTTAGAGGCCGCCGGAGCAAAGCTTGTGATTGAGACGCGCGACGGTATGAGGGTGGAGCGGTATATGAACACGGTGCGCCGCGTGAGTATCGAGAATGGCCAGATTGTAGTCTTCATGAGAGACGGCAAGGTCACCCGGCATCCCATGTCGAGCGTCACTCGCATGGCCATAGAGCCTTAGAAAAAGAGATAGAGCGCGAAGCGGCACGAAAGGCGCGTAGAAGCGATTATCTTCTACGTGCCTTTCGTGCCGCTTAGTAGTTTAAGCTCCGTCTTACTGTCGCGGGGGTTGCTGGCCGGAAAGCTCCTGAAGCTGCGAGCGCATGCGCGGAAGGTCAGGGTTGTTCGGGTTCACCTTCTCAAGTCGTGCAATCATCTCCTGCGCTTCTTTGGCCTGCCCCTTCTTGGTGTAGGCTATGACGATGTTGTGAAGCGACTGCTCGTGCTCAGGGTTCAATTCTAAGGAGCGACGATACTCTTTAATCGCACGGTCGAAATCGGGCGGCGTGCGGGCCATGAAAGTAGTCCCTAAATCTGTCCGCACGTTTACATCTTTGGCGTTCTTCGTCAGCGCGCTCGTGTACCACTGCTCGGCCAGCTCGTATTTGCCAGTCTCAAAGTATGCGTTGCCGAGGTTGACGAGAGTTTCGTAATCGTCCGGCTTGAGCTTGTTGGCCTTGAGCCAGTAATCAACCGCTTGGTCAAAGCGCTTAATACGATAGAACATCTCTCCCGCAGCTTTCTGCGCTTCGAAATTGTCGGGCTCGTTTTTGGCCTTATCAATCGCGGCCTGCACTCCCGGCATGGCTCCCTGCTGAGCCGAGCCCGGCTGGTCTGCCACACCGTTTGACGGAATCTGAGGATGATCCGGCGGGAGATTGCCCTGAGCTGTTGCCGGTGCAATCGCTGGCCGTGGTTGCATGCCCTGCTGGTTGGCGTTGTTGGCGAACAAGAAGCCTATGATAAAGCCCAACAGCACGCCTATGATTGAGAACAGAACGTTGTCTTTACTCATTCGCGTTCGACTAAAGGCCGCTCCTTAAGCGTAAGAGTGGAGCCCCGGCAGCAGATAACTGACTCCAAGATATGTGAATATCACTAGCAGGAAACCTATTATCGCAAAGTAGGCGCTGCTTCTGCCTTTCCATCCCCGGCTGATTCTAGTGTGCAGGAAGGCGGCATAAGTCAGCCACGCCACCAAAGCGCCCGTCTCTTTGGAATCCCATCCCCAGTATCTTCCCCATGATTCGTTGGCCCAGACGGCCCCCGTGATAAGAAGCATGGCGAGTCCGGCGAAAGCCACGGAGCCGGTCTTGTACATCAGAGAATCGAGTCTCTCTTTGGACGGAAGAGTTGCACGGAGCTTCTCTGTTCTGAAGCTGAAGAGAATCACAAAAAGAGTCGCGGCGAAGGCCGTGATTAATGCTGCAAGCTCGACCGGGTTGGCGTTTGTGCTGAGGAAGAGCTTGGGGCCGTTCATTTGTAGAAACTCTCGCGCAGCCATCTCAAGCCTGTCTGCGGGAACCTGCGCTATATCGGCTGGCTTCAAGCCCTGCTGCTCGGCTATCCACTGGCCCAGACGCTGATAGCCAAGCGGGTCGCGGGTGAGTTGCTCCTGAAGGCGCGGCAAAACGTCCTTGATAGTCTTAATCTGCGAAACCAGCAGCGCTATGGCGGAAGCCTGCGTCACCAGCGAGAGCTTCAAAAGTCTATGGCCCCAGACGCACGCCTCTTCACTCTTCTTCGATAGATACGTCCCAAACAGAACTATCACCGCGACGAGCAGCAGGGCGGAGATGACCAGCGCCGGGCCTACCATTGGAATTTCTACGCGAAGAGGAATCGGCCTTCGCCCGCCGGAGGGCGTCTGCATAAAAGTAGAAGCGCCGTAAGCAAGGGTCGTGAAGACCGAGAAGCGGCTGACCGTGGCGAAGACCGCAATCGAAAAGAGGCTTGACCAGATAGCCATCGCTTCCGTCTTGATGCCGTCTTTAAGTAAATAAATGACCGCTACGGCGAAGCACACGAGCGCCACTCCGTAAGAGAGCGAAGCCACGCCTACGTGAATCGGCCTCCAGTAAGAGTCGAGAATCGGCGGAAGGTCAACGAACTCGTTGCCAATGAAACGCGCCAGCAAGAGAATCAGCGACGCTAAGGGAAGAGAGATTGCTCCCAGAAAGCGAAAGTTCTTTCTGTGCGCAATCAGCAGAGTCGTGATGCCTGCTCCGAAGGCGAACGCCAGACTTAAATCATAGAGGTTGGCGAACGGGATGTAGCGGAAGAACCAAGGCATCTGCTCTGGCCCGTAGCCGTTGCGCTGTAGAATAGCAAGCTCTCTGTCGTGCGCGGCCAGCCACCGCACGCCCCAGCTAGAGAGATTGAAGAAGACGCCCGCCGTGGCAGTCCATAATCCTATCTTCTGAGCCATCTCCGAAGGGGCGTAGAGATTCATCAGGTAAAAGGTGGCGGCAGTCAGATAGCAGGCCAGAGCCAGCATCATCAACGCTCCATCGGAGATAAAGCTAGCGCCGCCCATCTGCCATCGCAGTAAAACTAAGAGTATGGAGCCGCCCACGGCGAGCATGGCGGGCAAGTATCCGAGCCATGATTTCTTCAACTCTATGCTTGGCGCAAGCTGCGCGGGCTGTTTCAAGACTTCACTCATGATTGCTCTCCCTCGACTGCCGGTTGGCCCTTGATTTCGGTGACCAGCCTTTTGAATCTATCCTCGAATCCCAGCTTGTTCCTGTTGGTGTTGCCGCCCAAGACGACATCGAATCCTTTGCCGTCGGCCCTCTCTTCTACGAGCGACCAGACCCTCTGGTGCGAGAAGAAGAAGACAGCGCAGAGCGTCAGGATGAGCAGCGTTCCTCCTACGTAGAAAGGCCACTTGCCGGGGTCTTTCTGTATCGAGAGGATGTGCGCGTATGGAACCTTCTCGAAATCCATCATGCGGAATTTGTAGCCGCCAACGGGCGCTCCCACGGGCGCTCCCGAAGGCAACTCTGCGGCGAAAGCATATGCCTGTAGCGGCTGGCCCGCAGGCGTGACAATCTTCAGCACGGCCGCAGGGTTGTTGTAATCGTCCGAGTCCGTGGCGGGTTTGCCGTTGATGATGCGAAAGTCGGGGAAGAACTCAACGAAGTTTATACGCGTCCCGTCCGCGAGCTGAGCCGAGCCGTTGCGGTCTATGCTGATTTCCTCTACGGAGCCGTCAGCCTCTCTGGTTACACGAAGCTTTATGTTGCGGGCGCTGCCCTGAGCTATGAAGCTGGCCTGAAAGAATCTGTAGCCGCGATAGTCTAGCGGGTTGTTCAGGTGAACAAGACCCTCGCGCGTGCCCGTCTCGTCCGTAATCTGAATCCTCGTCAGCCAATCAATGGTGTTGTTGGCCATGATTGAGCCGTCCTTGTGTATAAGCTTCTGTTGAATGTCAATGCAGGTAACTGTGAAGGGAAGTCCGGCGGGCACGCGCGCAATTTCGTCCAGATTGTATTTAAGATTCGTCATCTGGTTCGTGCTGAGGCCGGGCGTCAACATCATCTGGCCCTCGCGCTGGAACATTGCCGTCAGGAACCCGCCGAGAAAGATTGTCAGAAGCGCGACGTGTACCGCGTAAGCTCCAAGGCGATTCCACGAGCCCCGCTCTCCGAAGACGTAGGTGCGGCCCTGCTTCTCCGTCACGATGGGGCGAAGCCCGACTGTACGAAACGCCCGGCTGACACGCTCGGAAAGCTCTGCCCTCGTCGCTCCTGCTTCGACCTGCACCTTCGCATGCTGCTGCTGGCTCTCAAGAAACTTGTGACCGGCCTCAAGCTTCTTGTGCCTGATAAAGCGCCACGCGGTCGGAAACCTGTCTATGGAAGCCAGAACTATGTTGAGCGAGAGCACCAGCAGCAGCAGGTTGAAGTACCACGCGTGATAGATGTCGAAGAAGCCAAGCGTCCCGTAGAGCAATTTCTGCGACGGCTTTAATGCGGCGTAGTACTTGTCGAACCCGTCCACGTTCTGCTGCATGATGACCATGCCTATCATGCTCAGCGCGACAGCTATTATGAGCAGTATGACGCCGAAGCGTACGGAACTCAGCAGCCCCAGCAATTTGGAGAGGGCAAGCGAAAAACTCAGCCCCTCTTTTTTCGAGGCGGCGCCGGGGGGAGCCTGTACGGCAGTTTCGTTTTTAGTCTCTTCTATGGCAGACATTCGTATGTAATCTTGAGTAGAGATGAATGCGATAAAGTAATGGCGCTGAGACTGCCGCGTGTAAATCCAGTACCATCCGGCGGCAATCCCACGCGCGCGCGAAATCAAAAACTTTGTAAGGCTAATGATAACTGAGAGCCGCAAGAGAAGGCAAAAGTAAAAGCAGGTGCCGGGTGACAAGCATCAGTTGCCGGGGAAAAGAAAGCGAGTTCTCTTTATTTCCCCTAAGCAGGGCCTCTGTCGTCCAGCACCTTTTTCTTTTGCCTTTCCCGGTCTTTGCGGTTAAATTGTGGGCGCAATCTAGAATGCTTGCGACCTGCAAGGGCCTTCCGGCTGCTTTAATGAAAACAGAGCGTCCCTCCCGTAAAAATCCCGCACGTTCGAGGACTGAGCGTCCCGTCTATCCTTTTGCCGCGATTGTAGGCCAAGAGGAGATGAAGCTCGGCCTGCTCTTGAACGTGATAGACCCGCGCATAGGCGGCGTGCTCATCATGGGTCATCGAGGCACAGGGAAATCCACGGCCGTCCGCGCTCTGGCAGACCTTCTGCCTGCGGTGTGGCGTGTGCGCGGGTGTCTGTACGGGTGCGACCCGCAGGACGAAGAGAACCTTTGCGCGGATTGCGGTCAGCTAATAGAGCGCGGGGAGAAGCTGGCAAAAGAGCGCGCCCGTGTCCCCGTAGTTGACCTTCCTCTCGGCGCGACCGAAGACCGCGTGAGCGGAGCCATCAACGTAGAGCGCGCATTGACGGAAGGCGTCAAGGCTTTCGAGCCGGGACTTCTGGCGCGTGCGAATCGCGGCTTTCTATACATAGACGAAGTGAACCTGCTGGAAGACCATCTGGTTGACCTGCTGCTGGACACGGCTGCCACCGGACGCAACAAGGTGGAGCGCGAAAGCATCTCGGTAGAGCATCCGTCGCGCTTCGTGCTGGTAGGCTCAGGCAATCCCGAAGAGGGGGAACTGCGACCGCAGCTTCTTGACCGCTTCGGCCTGCACGTTGAAATCAGAACGATTGACGACTTGGACGAGCGACTGATGATTGTCGAGCGCACGCACCATTTCGAGCTTGGCGGAGCGGCCTTTCGCGCAGAGTGGGAAGCCGAGCAGGAGAATCTTCGCCGCCGCATCACGCGCGCGCAGAAGCTCTTGCCCGACGTGCGTATCTCCAAAGAGAACCTGCGCCGCATAGCCGGGCTTTGCCTGCGGCTTAAAGTTGACGGCCATCGCGGCGAGCTTACAATTGCCCGCGCGGCGCGCGCGCTGGCGGCTTTCGAGGGCAGGCGCGAAGCCACGGAAAAAGATGTTGAGCGCGTGGCAGTCATGTCGCTGCGTCACCGCCTGCGCCGCGACCCGCTAGACCAGACTCCGGGCGGCGGGCGCATAGAACAGGCTCTCTCCGAGCTTTCCCCCGAGCGCGGCTCCGACGAATCCTTTGACCGCCAAAGCAGTGATTTCGAGCCGGATGATTTTCAAGGCGGCAGCAGAGCTTCCGGCAGAAACGGCGACGCTAACGGCAACGGTCGCCATTCAACCCGGCAAGAGCAGACGCTTCTGCCAGAACCCGGCGTTGAGTTGGACGAGCCGGAAACCCTGCGAGCGAATCCCGGCAAGCAACCTGTCGGCCAGCTATCTTCACGAAGGCAGGGAGTCAAATCCAGAGCGACTTACAACAATCTGCGTGGGCGCTATGCACGCGCGTCCGAGAGGAAAGGCCACGGCGCAAAGCTCGCGCTCGATGCCACGCTCAGGGCGTTAATAGGAGGCGGAGGTTGGGTGTCGGGAGTTGGTAACGAGAAGCTTTTTCTAACCCCTGACCCCAGACCCATAAACCCCTCGACGCTTCGCTACAAGCAGTACAAGCGCAAGACTGGCACGCTCTTCATCTTCGCGGTGGATGCTTCTGGGAGCATGGCTTTGAACCGCATACGGCAGGCAAAGGGAGCGCTCGCGCACATGCTTGAGCGCTCGTACGTCAGGCGCGACCACGTGGCGCTGGTCAGCTTTAGAGGCGACGGCGCGGAGATTCTGATGACGCCCGGTCGCGGCGCTGCGCGTGCCCGCCGCTTGCTGGACGAGCTTCCAATCGGAGGCCCGACTCCGTTGGCGCACGGCCTGACAACCTCTCTGGAAGTGGCGCGGCGGGCTTCCGCCGAAGGCGCGCGTCGAATCCTTCTCTTCATTTTTACGGACGGGCGAGCCAACATTCCCATGAAGGCAGAAGCTGTTGCTGACAAGGCTCAACGACGTGAGACGATTCGGCGCGAGATTGAAGCGGTTGGCCGTGCGCTCGCAAGCGCGCAGGTTTCAATGGTCGTCGTTGATACTCAAACCGGCTTCACTTCGAGCGGCGAAGGCCGTGCGCTGGCCGACACGCTCGGCGCGCATTACGTATCTCTTCCAGCCACAGCGAAGGCTGAAGAGCTTGACTCATTTCTTCATTGATTCAATAAAGAGATGAGTCAATGAATCAATTCTTATGACGAGCAAAGACAGAGACAGTCGGGTGCTGGCGCTGTTCGAACAGGTGCTTGAGATTGAAGAGCGCCTGATTCCGACGGGGCTGCACGTCTTCGGGAGCGTGGACGCAGAGCGCTCTATCGTGGACATGCTGCGAATGGTCGCGTCCTTTGACAGGCCGGAAGCGGGCGTGCGCGCTCTGACAGACCTCGTCGCCGTAGGTTTGAGCTTTTCCGACTACTCCACGCTGCTGAAAAAGAGCGTCTCGGATGAATCTTCACTGCAAGAGCGCGAGCAGGTCGAGCGGCTGGTGCGCCGAGCCGTGGAGCTTTTCGTCAAAGACGGCGCGGAAGCGGCAACAGAGTTTTTGTTGACAAGCGCGAGCGTCTCCCCGCACGACTCGCGCGCCTGTTTCAGCTTGCTTGAGAAAATCTGCGTTGAGCTTAAGACGAATCAGGAGATGGAGAGTCTCTTGCGCGCCCTGCGCGGCGAGTACATAGAGCCGGGGCCGGGCGCGGACATAGTGCAGAATCCGGCGATACTGCCCACGGGGCGAAACACTCACGCCGTCAATCCTTACATGGTTCCATCGGAGCTTGCGACGGCCCGCGCAGAAGCCACAGCAGAGAGCCTGCTTGAGCGGCATCTGCGTGAGCATGGCCGTTACCCTCGCGCTATGGCGCTGGTGCTCTGGGGATTGGACAACATCAAGACCGAAGGCGAGGGCGTGGCTCAGGCGCTCTGGCTGCTCGGCGTGCGACCTCTGCGGGACTCGCTGAACCGCGCTACAGAAATCGAAGTCGTCCCGATTGAGAAGCTGAAGCGGCCCCGCATAGACGTAGTGATGACCGTCTCAGGCATCTTCAGAGACCTCTTTGGCGCGACCATAGGGCTGCTGGATAAGGCCGTCAGGCGAGTCGCTGAATTGGACGAGCCGGTCGAGATGAATTACGTGCGCCGCCACGTGCTTGAGCAGATGAGCGCCGAAGAGAACTCGTTTGACGAAGCGTGCGTGCGTGTCTTCTCGAACGCTCCCGGCAACTACGGCACGAACGTCAACTTCATGGTGATGGACTCGCAGTGGGAGAGTGCGGACGCGCTCGGAGACCTCTTCGTGACGCGCAAGTGCTTCGCCTACGGGCGCGACTCAGGGGGGCGCGCGTTTGAAGGACGCGAGGCGCGCATGGCTATGGACAGGGCGCTCGCGCGCGTGGAAGCCACTTACCAGAACATAGACTCATTCGAGATAGGCATCACGGACGTAGACCATTACTTCGAATATCTGGGCGGCGTCTCGAAGGCCGTGGAGAAGCGTGCGCGGGCGCGACCCGCCATCTACTTGGGCGACAATCTCTCGCGCTCAGGCCGCGTGCGCTCTCTGGAAGAGACAGTGCGCCTTGAGACTCGCGCCAAGACGCTCAATCCGAAATGGTACGAAGGGATGCTCAAGCACGGCTTTCGCGGCGTGGCCGAAATTGAGAACCACGTCACGAACACTTTCGGCTGGAGCGCTACGGCCGACGCGGTTGACGACTGGGTTTACACGGAGGTCGCGCGAACCTTCGTGCTGGACGAAGCCATGCTCGAACGCCTGCGCCAACTCAACCCGCACTCTGCGCGCTCGCTCGTGGGGCGGCTGCTTGAAGCCGAAGGGCGCGGTTTCTGGAAAGCCGAGAAGGATATGCTTGAGCGCCTGCGCGAGATTTTCTCAGACTTGGAAGACCAGCTTGAAGGCGTCGCATGAAACTTGAAAGAGAGTTGAATATAAGCGTCTTCTACGTCGGCACGAGCCTTCTCGCGCCGCTCAGGCAGGCCGAGCGCGAGATGAAGTCCGAGTGCGGGTTGGATGTGCGAGTGGCGGCATACAACTTCGGCTCGCCGCTCGCGGAAGATGAATGGTCGGAAGTGTCGCGTGACTTGAGCAGCGCCGATGTGGTCTTCGTCATTCACGTGATGGACGGCGAGAATGCTTCGAGACTTCTTGCGGAGCTTGAGAGCCACAGAGAGCGACCGTCGGCGGTTGTCGTCATAAACTGCATGCCCGACCTCATGCGCCGCACTCGCATGGGGCGGCTGGACTTCGCGCAGGTGTTCGGGGGCGCGCAGAGTCAGGAGAAGGGCGACGCGGGGAAAGAGGCGGGCGCGTCTCTCCGCGCCCGTGGGCTTATAGCTAAGGTCGGCGCGTGGATGGGGGAGCAGGCCCGCGCTCACGCTAAAAAGAGAAGGGGCGGAAGCCACACTCATTATCTAAAGCTGGTTGACAGGCTTCCGGGGCTTCTGCGCCTTGTGCCGAGCGCGGGCAAGCTGCGGGACATCAAGCATTATCTGTATCTCTTCTGTTACTTCCTGCAACCGACGCCCGCCAACATACGCTCAATGCTGCTCTACGCCCTGAAGCATTACGTGACGGACGAGCGTCTGGAGAAGATTGAAAAGGTTCCTCCGCCTGAGACAGTTCCGGCCGTGGCGATTTATCATCCGGACGCGCCCGCCATGTTCGAATCCTTCGCGGCATACAGGAGATGGTACTCGCGCCGCCGTGCGAAGGATGGCGTAAAGACGCTTCAGCCTGATGAGACAATAGGGCTGCTGCTCATGCGCCCGCAGATAGTGAGCGGAGCGCGACGACATTATGACCACCTGATTAGAGCAGTAGAGGCGGAAGGTCTTTCGGTCATTCCTGTTCTTTCGACCCTGATGGATAACCGCGAGGCGTGCGAGCGTTACTTTGTAGAAGAGAAGAGCGAGGCGGTTGATAAAAGCGCTGCTTCACGGCGTCGTGTGAGCCAGATTGTCTCGCTCACAGGCTTCAGCTTCGTCGGCGGCCCCGCGATGAATGACAGCGAAGCCGCCGCCCGTTACCTACGGGAGCTTAACGTTCCTCTTCGCTCGGTAGTCAGTCTGGACACGCAGACGATTGAAACGTGGCGGGACTCTCGCACCGGCCTCAATCCTGTGCAGGCCGGAATGCAGATAGCCATCCCTGAGCTGGACGGAGCGACAGAGCCTTTTGTCTTCGGCGGACTGCCCGAAGGCGGCTCGGAGCCGGTTCCGCTTGAAGAGCGCTGCGCGAGGCTGGCCCGCCGCATACGGCGCTGGAATCGTCTGCAACGCGGCGAGCGCGGGGAGCTTCGACTGGCATTTGTCATCTATTGCTTTCCGCCTAATAAAGGAAACATTGGGACGGCAGCCGAGCTTGAGGTCTTCGAGAGCGCGTTCGAGATGCTGAAGCGTTTAGACGCGGAAGGCTACACGGTAGAGCTTCCTGCTTCCGCGAACGAGCTGCGCGAAAGGCTGCTTAATGGAAACTCGGAAAGCTTCGGAGCGACTGCCAACATCGCTCACGCCATGAGCGTTGACGAATACCTTAAGCTCTGCCCTTATGTCGAAGAGATAGAGCGTGAGTGGGGCGCGGCTCCCGGCGGAATCAACTCGTTCGGCGGGAGGCTTCTGATTCAGGGGGCGCATTTCGGAAACGTCTTTATAGGCGTGCAGCCGACTTTCGGTTACGAGGGCGACCCTATGCGGCTGCTGATGGCTGAATCGGGCGCGCCGCATCACGGCTTTATGGCCTTCTACACTTATCTGGAAAAAATCTTTCGAGCCGACGCCCTGCTGCACATAGGCACGCACGGCGCTATGGAGTTCATGCCGGGCAAACAGGTGGGACTGTCCGCCTCCTGCTGGCCCGACCGTCTGACCGGAGAGCTGCCAAACATATACATCTACAGCGTCAACAATCCGTCGGAAGGCACAATCGCCAAGCGCCGCTCCTACGCGGAGCTTATCTCATACCTGACGCCGCCGATTGAGAACGCGGGGCTTTACAGGGAGCTTTCCGCGTTGAAAGAGCTGCTAACATCTTATCGTCATGCACAGGACGAGCATGAAAGAGAACGGTTATACGCTTCAATTGAGGAAGTGGCCGGGGCGCTAAACTTGTAAGAAGTATTGGCTGGAGTTGCTCGGCAGCCTCTCGCAGGATTCTGCTGCGATAATTTCTTTGACATGACAATTTGCCAAGTCATATAATTTACTTCATAGCGGCAGCAAATTAATTGTCACTCACATCTTTCTTGCATTTGGAGGTAGAGTAAAATGCACAGCTTAGGAATCTTCAGAAGATTAATCGCCGTAGGAACACTCTCAACCCTCTTTCTGGGGACGATTGCATATAGCAACGTCGGGTCGCATACCTTAAACGGGCTACAGGAGCAAAGGGCGGAGCGACTAATTAAAATGACAAGCATTCGCAACGCACCTATCAGCCTCGTTAATGCGAAAGTTTCTAATACAGAGATTAACAACAGAGAGAGAGTTACAGCCAGCGCACAGATAGCAGAATGGAAGGAGTGGCGATTTGAAGCAGGTAATGATTGGTTAAGCAACTTGCAGTTTACCTTCAAAAATGTTTCAGACAGGCCCTTGTCTGCCATCACAATAGAACTTTTTATAATCCATCCCGGATTGCCTGCTCCTTTAAGTGTTCCGCTTTCGCCCAATCGGCGCATCCCTCTTTTCCTTGACCGGGAGATGGAAGCGGCGGCAAAAGCGGCAAATATGGAAACACTGCTGCCGAAGGAGGAAGTGACGTACTCACTCCGCCCCGCGACAATTGATTTAATCACAGCCCAGTTGAATCGCGCCGGAGCATCAGGCCCTGTTAAAGAAGTGGAGCTCGCCCCCGGACGTATACAATTTGATTACGACACCAGTTGGCATGACGGGTTAATCTTTCGTCGTGACGCGGCCAATCCTAATCAGTGGCGTCCGGAAAAAAGCAGAGACACTTTCGACTGACCTGCTATCAGTATTTGCCACTCTCGTCGAAATTCAGCCTCCGGATTTGCGCGAGTATTTGTAAGCTCAACGTAATTAGCTCTCACTAAGCGAAGCAATTTGACGCCGAATTCTGCGCTTGAACTCCTCAGCCGTCAGGCTGTACTTGAAGGCTTTGCGGCCGTCCACGGTGATGACCGGAATCTCGAACTTGTAGCGCTCGCAGGCTTCCTCGTCCTCTTCTATATTGACCTCTTCAAAGGTGTATTCGTCCTCTATGCCAGCGGCCAGCATCTCTCGTTTGGCCTCTTCGCAGAGGTGGCAGCCGGGCTTTGTGTAGAGCCTGACGTGGGGTTTTGCGCTCATGGCTTATCCTGAAAGTGCGAAGCTGCCCGGCCTGAGCTAAATGTGCGCGAAGAGTGGCGGGCGTGACTTCATCGTAAAAAATAAAACTTGCCTCAATTTCTAGAAAAGGAGTATAAATAGCGCACCGGGCCATTATATTCATTTTTTCGGCGCGGCGCTCTTCATGACAATGCTTATCAACCCAAGGGTCTTTTCGCAGAGAGTAATCCCTGTGCCGGGATTTCTATAATCTCTCTCTGTGTGCAATTAAGTTAAGCCGGGGTCTATCCAGCCGAAAGGCCCCGAGATGAACTGCTAGCCATTTCGCAAGGTTCGCCAGAACGGGAGGAATTGCGGCGTGGAAGATAACCCAGACCGCTCAACTGAAACAGGCGCGGACGCACCAGCCAAAGCGGACGCGAAAGAGAGCGCGCCCGCGACCGGGTCGCAGAAGACTGCGCCTGCGGGTGCTACTGTGCCGGAGCCTACGACTGACGCGGCACCGGCCGGGGACGCTTCACCGACCGCCCCGCGCCCGCCCGCCAGAGAAGTTCCGGCTGGAACAAAGCCAGCCGCCCGGGTCGCTCCCGGCGCAGCGAAAGCCGGAGCAACCCCGACCGCCACCGTAGCCAAAGGCATCCCTAAGCCTGCCGCCAAGCCAGCCGTCGGAGCCGTCGTAGAAAGCACGCCCGACCCGCCTGTCAACAAGATGCGGCGACGAATAGTCTGGGCAAGCGTGGCAGGCTTTCTGGCCACTAGCTTTTTGATGTTCATGCGCTTCTTCCTGCCGCGCGCCATCTTCGAGCCCTCTACGGTTTTCCGCATCGGCTTTCCATCCGACTATGGACTCGGCGTAGACACAAAGTGGCAGCAGCAGCACCGCATCTGGGTTGATAAAACCGCAGACCGCCTCTTTGTCATCTACGCGCGCTGCACGCATCTGGGCTGCACGCCCGACTGGAAGGCGAGCGAGAACAAGTTCAAGTGCCCGTGTCACGGTAGCGGCTATGACAGCGAGGGCATCAACTTCGAAGGCCCCGCGCCGAGGCCAATGGATAGAGCGCACGTCTCGCTGGATGCCGAAGGGCAGATAGTCGTGGACACCAATCGTCTTTACACATGGCCCAAGGGCGAGACTAATCATTTCAACGACGAAGGGTCATACATATCGCTCTAAGCTGACAGCTCATAGCTCGTACAGGAGACCGTTATGGAGCCTGAAGGTTCTGATCCTAAGGGGACGAAACAGCAGGAGACAGGGGCGAGCACCGGCCTGACCGCGCGCGTGCGCGAAGAGGGCATGGCTATCAAAGAGCAGGCCACCGAAGAGTTGAATAATCTTCGTGACCCGCGAGATACGCAGCTCTGGAAATCAATCTTCCGCGTCTCGCACGACCGCTCAGACCCGCGCAACCGCTCTCTGGCAATTCTCTCGAACGTCTTCCTTCATCTTCATCCGGCGAAGGTCAACCGCGACGCCGTCCGTTACAACTTCACATGGGGGATGGGCGGCATAACCTTCTACCTCTTCATCGTGCTGACCTTCACGGGCGTACTCCTGATGTTCTACTACCACCCGACAAAGGTGCAGGCTTTCCGCGACATACTCTACCTTGAGCACGACGTCCCGTTCGGAAAGCTTCTGAGGAACATGCACCGTTGGGCCGCTCACCTGATGATTATCACCACGTGGCTGCACATGTTCCGAGTGGTGCTGACGGGCTCCTACAAACGCCCGCGTGAGTTCAACTGGTGCGTGGGCGTGGTGCTTCTGGTCTTGACGATGCTGCTTTCGTTTACGGGCTACCTGCTGCCGGATGACCAGTTGGGCTTCTGGGCCGTGACGGTGGGGACGAATATGGCACGCGCAACTCCCATGCTCGGCAGCGAAGGCCCGTTCGGCCCCCAGCTTGGAATGACGCCCTTTAATGACGTGCGCTTCGGGCTTCTGGGCGGCTCTGTGGTGGACGCTAACGCGCTCTTGCGCTCATACATCTGGCACTGCATAGGCATCCCGCTCGTGGCCTCCATCTTCATGGCGGTTCACTTCTGGCGCATAAGGAAGGACGGCGGCATCAGTGGCCCCGCGCCCGTGCAGCTCGAAAGCGAGATGAAGCCGGTGAAGAAGCCTTCGGTGCTTGTGAATCTGATGGGCAACGGCTCGAACGGGCAGGTGACGGGCGGCGCGGCGAAGCCTAAGGAAGAGAAGCGTGTGACTCCTGTGAGTTGAACTGTGGGGAGAAGCTTGAGATGGCGACAGAGATTCAAGATCGCAGGTTCAAGTTCGGCTTTGGATACATAATATTAATCGCGCTGGCGATTCTGCTGGCCGTCTACATCTATTTTGTAGTAGACGACTGGCACCAGCTCTGGAAGATAACGTCTGCACCGGACAACGTGCCGATTGTGGGCCTGCTGCTGATTGTGCCTTTCTTTACCTGGCTCGGAATCCGACAGGCGCGCGACAATGACGTGTTGATTGAGCGGCTGGAGCGTGACCCGCAGCTTGCCAAGTCGCATCACAGAAAGACTCTGCCGTGGCGTCCCGGCTGGGCGCGGGAACTTCACGTCTGGCCCTATCTGGTTCGCATAGAATTTCTGGCCGCAGTTATCGTGACGGTGATTCTCTTCGTCTGGTCTATCCTTCTGGACGCGCCGCTCGAAGAGCCGGCCAATCCGAACCTGACCATGAATCCGTCGAAAGCGCCATGGTACTTTCTGGGCCTTCAGGAGATGCTCGTCTACTTCGACCCGTGGATAGCGGGCGTGGTGATGCCCACGCTCCTGATTGTAGGCTTGATGGTCTTCCCTTACGTTGATTCGAATCCGCTCGGCAACGGCTATTACAGTCTGAGGCAGCGACGCTTCGCCGTGGGGATGTTCGGGTGGGGATTCTTCATGTGGATTATCCTCATCATCATTGGCACGTTCATACGCGGGCCGGGCTGGATTTGGTTCTGGCCGGGACAGAACTGGGATCACAACGCCGTCGTCTTCGATAAGAACCGCGACCTGCATGAAATCATAGCTGGCTGGTGGCCTGTAGGGCTCGGGTGGCTCAACTCGACTGTGGGCAAGGCCGTCTTCGGGGCGCTAGTGGTCGGCGGCTTCTTCATTATCGGCGGCCTCTTCTTTCACTGGCTGATGCTCTGGAAGCCTGTCAGGTTCAGCCGCATAGACCCGTCGCTTCCCATTCATAAACGAATCTGGCGATGGCTGACTACGTGGGACGAGTTCGAGAAGAAGCTTCTGGCGCGGACTTCCTTGCTGCAATACCTGACGTTCCAGTTCTTCGCCATCTCGGTGCTTCTGGCGTTTCCCGTCAAGCTTCTTTTACGTTTAGTTTTCACCATCAAGTACGTGTGGGTTACACCGTGGTTCAATGTTTAAAAGTCTCCTTCGGGCGGAGGTGAGTGAATCCCGTGGCTGAAACTCCTGATTCAGACAAACTGGTCAAGAAAGAGACGGAAGGCCCGCAGCCTGACCCCATTACCAGGCGCTCAACCAGCAGCATTCTGCTTATCTCGTCGCTGCTGATGATGGCCGTGCTGGCGTGGGCGCTCTACGACGAGGCTTATTCGCAGAGGCCCTGGAAGAACATGCAGCGCGAGTTCGTCGCGCGCTACGAGCGCTATCTGAGGAGCATCAGGCGGCGCTCTGGCCAGACCGAAAAGCAGGTCAAGGAGTCGGAGGAGTACCAGCGACTGGATGCCGAGGCCAAGGCCGCGCGCGAGCAGGTCAAGCCGCGCCTTGATGCTATTGACAAAGAAGTCGCCGTCATCCAGAGCCAGTTGGACGCCATCACAGACCCTTATCAGGATGCTCGCGGCAGAATCACCGTCATCACCTACAACGCGGAGGTCGCGGGCTCACCTTCCAAAAAGCAGAAGTACTTGCAGGACGTCGAGCGGCGCAAGCAGCAGACCATAAAGGTTCAGATGCCCGCGGACGGAACCGGAAAGACGACCACGCAGAATTTCAACTACGTCACGCTGGAAAATAAATACAACGAGCTGAGAGACAAAAAGGCAGCGCTTCTGACGGATAAGGGAAACCTGCTCAAGGAGCCCACGGAGCTTGCCAACAAGCGCGACGACTATCTTAAGAATCAGTTGACGGGACTGCGCGAAGACCAGGTCAGAGGGCTCATAGCCAAGATGCAGGACTTCGATTATTCCATGAGGCAGGTCAACGTGCTTGAGCACAATATCGTTGACAGGTGCGAGTCCTGCCACCTTGGGATACGTGAGCCCCTAACCTTGACGCCCGCCAACATGAGGCCGGGCAGGGGCAAGAAGCCCGACGAGTTATCGCGCGCCTTCGTCAGCCATCCGAGCAAAGAGCTTCTGGAGATACACAATCCAGACCGCTTCGGCTGCTCAAGCTGCCACTGGGGGAACGGCCGCGCCACCACCAGCGTAGAGAAGGGGCACGGTCAGAACCCCTTCTGGCTCCATCCCATGTTCGAGAGAGAGAACATGCAGGCCGGTTGCCAGCAGTGCCACGCGGGCGACCGTGTGACACAGGGCGCGGACACGCTCAACCTCGGCAGGGACTTGTTTCAGGAGCGCGGCTGCGTGGGCTGTCACCGTTACGAAGGCTACGACAGGGAGGCGGACGCTCTCTCCGGCACGCGTCAGACCATCACGCAGTTGGAAGAGCAGATAACGAGCAACGACCGCGAGGCCCGGATTGCCACGGAGGCTGCGGCCACGGCCCGGAGCGACGAGGAAGCTCAGAGGTTGCAGGGGCGCGCGGAATCTTTGCGCGTCACCAACAGCCAGATTGCCGCGCGCATAGACCAGCTCAACCTGCAATCCCGCTACCTGCTGCAAGACCAGAAAAAGGTCGGGCCGAATCTGAAGGACGTGCGGCTCAAGCTCAGGCGTGAATGGATTCCCGTCTGGCTGCATGACCCGCAAGCGTTCCGTCCCGGCACAAAGATGCCTACCTTCTGGCGCATAGACGGTGAAGGGAACTCGCGCTCGCAGGAGAACACGCGAGAGGATGAAGAGCGAAAAGCTATTGCGGCCTTCCTCTGGCAGGACGCCTTCGACGGCCGCCTTCCCGAACAGAAAGGCGGCAACGGCGCGAACGGCAAAGAGCTTTTCGAGACGAAGGGCTGCATGGCCTGTCACTCCATAGGAGAGGGCGAGCAGGCCGTGGGCGGCAGGTTCGCTGCGAACCTCACGCGCGTAGGCGACAAGGCCAACTTCGAGTACATAGTCCACTGGATTTATAACCCGCGCGAGCGCTACGCGCCTTACTGTCCGAAGGAGAAGCGCGACTTAACAAGAGAAGATTACGAGAAGAAGGGCCTGCCCTATGTCTTCGACACAGACCACTCGAAGTGTCCGAACGACGGGGCCGAGCTTCAGATTCAGAACATGACGGTGATGCCCAACTTCCGCCTGACGGATGCAGAGGCGCGCGACATAGCAACCTACCTCTTCTCGCTGGGCAAGGGCGCGAACTACCCGGACGCCTCTTACATGGAAGACCCGAACCTGAAGGAGAAGGGTCGCACGCTCGTCAAGCAGTACGGCTGCGCCGGTTGCCACGAGATAAAGGGGCTTGAGGATGAGCAGCGCATAGGCAAGGAGCTGACAGCCGAAGGCGCTACGCCAATCGAGCGACTGGACTTCGCCATGCTCACGCGGCCCGCCGAATACGGCAACGACCCCACGGGCCTCTATCAGAACGGCAGGGAGTGGTACAACCACAGGGGATTCTTCGACCACAAGCTGAATGACCCGTCCGTCTATGACAGGGGCAAGGAGAAGGAGCCCAAAGACCAACTGCGTATGCCAAGGCCGTACTTGACGGACGAGTGGCGAAACGCGCTCGTCACCTTCCTGCGAGGAAGCGTCGGCACGGAGGGAGCGAACGTACCCGCCTCGCTCTTCTACAATCCTGAGAATCGCGGACGCGACATACAGGAGGGCTGGTGGGTCATAAAGAAATACAACTGCATGGGCTGTCACAACATACAGGTCGGGCAGAAGTCTGTCTTAAGCAGCCTGCCGCTCTACCAGAATGAGGACTGGCGACCGCAACTGCCGCCGCAACTGACTTCGGAGGGAGCCCGTGTAGACCCTGAGTGGCTGCTGCGCTTCCTGCTCGACCCGTCATTGAGCGGGCAATCGGGCGTGGCGGAGCCCGGCCGCTCGGATAAGACCGTGGGCGCGCAGCCGCAGCGCTCGAACGAGTCGCAGTTCCCGACTACTGGTAACAGCAACAGCAGCAGCCAGCGCGGCAACGGGCAGGCCGGACAGCAGGCCGGGTCTGCGAATAGCCAGACGGCACAGCTTCCGGGCCAGAGCGGCGACAAGAACAACGCGCAGGGCGGCGGAGGCGGCGGCGGAAGCGCTACGCCCGGTAGCGGCGGAAGCGCCGGAAGCGGTACCGGCGGCGCGGGCGGCCCGCAGTTCTTCAGGCCCCAGCCGGGACTCGACCGCAACGGCATACGGCCATACCTGAAGACGCGTATGCCTACCTTCAACTTCTCGCCCAACGAGCTTAGAACCCTTGTGCGCTTCTTCATGGCCATCTCCTCGCAGGAGGAGCCGTACATCAAGGAGAAGCTTGAGCCTATGAGCGAGCAGGAAAAACTGCTGGCCCGCTCGCTCTTCACCTCTCAGGGCGCGCCCTGTTTGAAGTGCCACATCACGGGTGACCCGGAGCACGACAAGACGGCTTCGGCTCCTAACTTCCTGCTGGCGAGCGAGCGCTTGAAGCCCGACTGGACTTTCCGTTGGCTGCTTGACCCGCAACAGATAGCGCCGGGGACGGCCATGCCTTCCGAGTTGTTCAAGCGGGATGGCGAGCGCTGGGTCTTCAACGGCCCTACGCCCGACGCCTTTAAGGATTATCACAGGGATCACGCGCGCCTTCTTGTGCGCTACATGTTCCTGATGACGCCGCAGGAGCAGAGGGCTCTGGGCACAGGCTCGCCACCGGCTACGAGCGGTCAGACGCCAGCGCCTACGGAGAAGGCCGCGCCAGCCGCTAGCGGCGGTCAGCCCGTGAGCCGTAACAATCGCGCAGCACCGGCAAAGCGCCGGAATAGCTTGGCTATGAGTCGCAGAAACAATGCTCGCCTGCGCGCGGCCCATACGCGAGCGGTAAACAGGTGGCGGACTCTGGCGGCGAGCGCCTACGTGCTCGCCGCACAGCAGAAATGAGCGCCGTGAGCATTTGCCTGAACCTGCGGAGTTGCGTTATCTATTAACCCCAGGAGGGGACAATCAATATGTTTTCAAAACGAGCTAAATTCTGGCTCACATTTCTGATTCTTTTATCGCTTTCTCTCTTTACGCTTGCGTCCTGCAAGAAAAGCAGCGACGAGGCCGAAGCCGACGACGAGACGGAAGAGGAACAGGCGGGCACGCCCTATAAGCCGCCCGCAAATCTTGGCAGCATCACGGGCGCTATAGCCTTAAACGGCAGCACGCCCGCTCCTCAGTCCATTGACATGAGCGCCGACACCGCCTGCGCGTCCAAGAATCCCAACGCGGTTGCCGAGACGGTCGTGGCGAAGGACGGTAAGCTTCAGAACGTCTTCGTCTATATTAAGGACGGTTCCGTCACGGGCGGCAGTCGCATCAGTGGCTATACTTTCCCTACGCCCGGCAGCCCCGTGGTGCTTGACCAAGTCGGGTGCCACTACGCCCCGCACATAGTCGGCGTACAGGTCAACCAGAAATTTAGCGTGGTCAACAGCGACCCGACCGCGCACAACATCAACGTGCAGCCCAAGCAGGGCAATCCTGCGTGGAACGTCTCGCAGCCGCCCTCAACGCCGCCGATTGAGAAGACTTTCGCGCGTCCCGAGACTCTTATCCCGGTCAAGTGCAACCAGCATCCGTGGATGAAGGCTTACGTGGGCGTGCTCAAGCATCCGTTCTTCGCCGTGAGCGGCGCGGACGGCTCTTTCACCATCAAGGACGTGCCGCCGGGCAAGTACACGGTCGTCGCATGGCACGAAAGGTTCGGTGAGCAGACTATGGAAGTGACGGTTCCCGCGAGCGGAGCCGGGAATGCCAATTTCTCTTTCGACAGCAGCAAGACCGTGGCGGAACTGACGGGCGGCTCTCTTGAGCTGCTGCCCGCGCTAGAATTTCCGATGATGATGGGGATGCGGCACTGAAAACCTGCGACATGAAAAGAAATGATGGGTGACAAAGTGACAATCGGGAGCCGTTTCCTGTAACCTGTCACTGTCACCCATCATTTTGGAAGTAAGTAGTAAGTGGTAAGTAGAAAGAGCGTATCGTCTATTCACCATCTACTATTCATACAGGAAAGGATTCATTGTCGCCGGGTTCTCGAATTTTTTTTGAGCCTGCGGGTTATGACTGAAGTCTGTTTATGAAAAGCGTCGTCATAGAGCTTGATCAGGGGGGCGTAGCGGCTTCTGCCGTGGCGGAGCCGATTGCGGTAGAGCCGGAAGCGGCCGGGCCTTTGTCTTTGCGCGAGCGCGTCGCCGCCTATAGCGAATTGACCAAGCCGCGCATAACCTTTCTCATAGTGCTGACTGCGGCAGCCGGGTACTGTCTGGCCGCGCCTTTCGGCGCTTTCAATTACACACGTTTCATACACGCCATGATTGGCATAGCGATTCTCTCTTCGGGAATCGCCACGCTCAATCAATACATGGAGCGGCATCTGGACGCGCGCATGCGGCGCACGGCCACCAGACCTTTGCCTACGGGAAGGCTCTCGCCCGCGCAGGCGCTCACGTTCGGTGTTGCTTTGACGCTGAGCGCCGAAGCGTACCTTGCGCTTCTGGTGAATCCTTTGACCGCAGCCCTCGGGCTCACGGTCATAGGCGGCTATCTATTTCTTTACACGCCCTTAAAGACGCGCACGACGCTCTCAACTGCGATAGGAGCTTTTCCGGGAGCCATGCCGCCGTTTATGGGCTGGGTGGCGGCCACGGGTGAAGTGACCATAGGCGCGTGGGCTCTCTTTGCCATTCTGTTCCTGTGGCAGTTCCCGCACTTTCTGGCAATTGCCTGGATGTACAAGGAAGATTACGCAAGGGCGGGCATCTGCATGCTGCCGGTGGTAGAGCCCGCAGGGCGCTTGACCGCGCAACAGATTGTCGTCAATACGCTGATGCTGATTCCCGTCAGCCTCATGCCCACCGCTCTGGGCATCTCAGGCAGGGTCTATCTGGCGGGCGCGATGATTCTGGGCCTTGGCTTTCTTTACAGCAGCATCACCTGCGCCATCTACAGAACGAGACAGCAGGCGCGCAGGCTGCTGCTGGCGTCAGTCCTGTACTTACCCTTGCTGTTCGTCCTGATGGTCTTAAATCGGTGAATGGTGAAAAGTAGATAGCGAATGGTCGAACCTGTTTTAACTATCTACAATTTACGATTCGCCAATAATAAGGAGCTTCTATGACAGGTCGCGCGCTGGCCGTTGTGATTTGGCTTCTGACTGTCTTCTCGGTGGGCCTCTTCTTCATGGGCTGGTGGTTTCCGCCGTCCATTTCCGAGCACGGCCCCGCCTACGACCAGCAGTTTCTCATCACTATCATAGTTGTCGGCATCTCCTTCGTGCTGGCGCAAATCGGACTCGGCTACATGGTCTGGCGCTACAGGGACACGGGCCGGGGCGAGCGTGCGCTCTACTCGCACGGCAGCAACACGCTGGAGATGACTTGGACTGTCATCACGGCCGTCATCTTCATCTCGCTGGCCGTGCTTGGCCAGCGCGTCTGGGCCAGCCTGCACTTTCAGTCGGCACCGCCGGGAACCGCGCAGATAGAGGTCGTCGCGCAGCAGTTCCAGTGGAACTTTCATTATCCGGGCGCGGACAAGCAGTTCGGGCGCACAGACCCGAAGCTCATCTCGGACGCAGACCTAAACTTCGTGGGGCTTGACCAATCGGATGCCCCGGCGAAAGACGACGCGGTCGTGGCCAGCATCGCAGTCCCCTTAAACCGTCCCGTAGAGTTGACCCTCAGGGCCAAGGACGTGACGCACAGCTTCTGGGTTCCGCAGCTAAGATTCAAGCAAGACCTTGTGCCGGGAATGAACATAAAAGTTCATTTTACGGCGAACAAGCCGGGCAAGTACGAGCTGGCCTGCGCCGAGCTGTGCGGCCAGTTCCATTTCAAGATGAAGAGCTACATGATTGTCATTCCCGCAAACGAATACGACGAGCTGGTGGCGCTGCCGCAGGCTCAGTTTCAGGCGCGCATGGGCGAACTGTTGAAAAAATACCAATGAGACGGTTTTGGATTGTCGCCTTCAAGTAATTCTAATGCTTCAATCCGTAACGCTTAATCCAAAATCGCTATCTGGAGGAATTGATGGCTGAAGCGGAAGCTGTTCACGCGACTCACGCGGAGGGCGTGCATCGTCACCCTGCGCCTACGAGCTTTATACGCAAATACATCTTCAGCATTGACCATAAGGTGATAGGCATACAGTATCTCCTGCTGGCGATGGCCTCCGTCTTCGTAGGGATGTTCCTGTCCATACTGATGCGCTTGAACCTGACGTGGCCCGGTACGACTTGGCCCATACTCGGCACGCTCTTTCCTGCGGGCGCGCCGAACGGCGTCATGCAGCCGGAGTTCTATCTCTCGCTGGTGACGATGCACGGAACCATGATGGTCTTCTTCGTGCTGACGACAGCGCCGCAGGGAGGCTTTGGCAACTACTTTCTGCCGATTCAAATAGGCGCGGACGACATGGCCTTCCCGACCCTCAACATGCTCTCCTTCTGGGTCACGTTATGCGGCTTTATAGTTCTCATCTCCGCGCTCTTCGTTGAAGGCGGAGCGCCCATCGGCGGTTGGACGGCCTATCCGACACTGAGCGCGATTGGAGCAGCCGCAGGGCCGGGGCAGGGGATGGGCATGAACCTGTGGATTACAAGTATAGCCATCTTCTGCATGGGTTCGCTCTTAGGCGCATTGAACTTCATCACGACGCTGCTGAACATGCGCGCTCGGGGTTTGAGTCTGATGCGTATGCCTTTGACCTGCTGGTCTTGGTTCACGACGGCCGTGCTGGCGCTACTGGCCTTTCCGGTTCTGCTGGCGGCGGGCATTCTACTCTTTCTTGACAGAGAAGCCGGAACCAGCTTCTTTATTCCGGGCGGGCTGGTCATCAGCGACCGCCTGCTGTCGAGTCACAAGGGCGGCTCGCCCATCCTTTGGCAGCATCTCTTCTGGTTCTTCGGCCACCCGGAAGTTTACATAGCCATCCTGCCGGGCATGGGCGCAACCTCGCACATTCTCTCTACCTTCGCGCGCAAGCCGGTCTTCGGTTACAGGGCCATGGTCTTCGCCATGTTCGGCATAGGATTGCTTGGCTTCTTCGTCTGGGGCCATCACATGTTCATTAGCGGCATGAGCCCTTATTCCGGCATGGCTTTCTCCATCCTGACGCTCTCGATTGGCGTGCCTTCCGCGATTAAGACCTTCAACTGGCTGGGCACGCTGTGGGGCGGGCGCATACGCTTCACCAGCCCCATGCTCTTTGCCATAGGCTTCGTCTCGCTTTTCGTCGCGGGCGGAATCACTGGCCTAGTGCTGGGCCAAACCACGCTTGACCTTTCCATGCACGACACCTATTTCGTGCTGGCGCACTTTCATCTGGTGATGGGAGTGGCAGCGATTTTCGGCATCTTCGCAGGAATCTATTTCTGGTTCCCGAAGATGTTCGGAAGGATGATGAACGAGCGGCTGGGCCATCTACATTTCTGGGTCACGTTCGTAGGCGTCTACGTAATCTTCGCGCCCATGCACATCATGGGCATAGTAGGCATGCCGCGCCGCTACGCGCAGTTCACAGAGTACGACTTCCTGAAGCCTTTGCACTCGCTGGTGCTGCTGGTGACGATAGGCGTCATCGTCACCGCTTCGATTCAGCTCGTCTTTCTCTTCAATTTCTTCTGGAGCATGTTCAAGGGGCGTAGAGCGGGAGACAATCCATGGGAGGCGACTACGCTTGAGTGGTCTACGCCGAGCCCGCCGCCGCACGATAATTTCGCGGGAATCCCGCCGGTCGTCTATCGCGGCTCTTACGAATTCAGTGTGCCGGGCGCGCCGAAGGATTTTATTATGCAGACGGAGCCGGAGCCGGGCGAGGCCGGGGAGGTAGCGGACAGGGAGGGGAGTAGCGGTAATGGTCACAACGACCACAAGCACTAAGGGGATAGGAACAAGGGAGCGCGAGCAGCCCATAGTCTTGCCGGGCGGCGGACTCTCCGGCAAGGGAGGCAACGGCTCAAGCGGAAACGGCGGCGGCGGAGGCCACGGGGGCGACCGCCAGTTCAGGGACGACCGTGGACGGCTTGGCATGTGGGTTGGGCTTGCCTCTATCCTGATGCTCTTTACAGCGCTCACGAGCGCCTACATAGTTCGCGCGGGTCTGTCGGACGACTGGCGGCCAATTCAGGCTCCCGGCTTTCTATGGGCGAGCACGGCGCTGATTCTGGCTTCGAGCGTGACCGTTCACCTGGCGCACAGGGCAATCAAGGGCTTTGAAGTTAAGACGTACACGCTCTGGGTAATCGTGACGGGATTGCTTGGGCTAGGGTTTTTGACAACGCAGCTTCTGGCTTGGCGGCAGCTCGTCTCGCAGGGCGTTTATCTTGCGAGCAACCCGCACAGCTCTTTCTTCTACGTGTTGACGGGAACGCACGCCGTTCACCTGCTTGGCGGAATCCTTGGGCTTGTCTACCTGCTGGCGCGCACATGGAATAAGCTCACAGCCCGCGAGGCAATCCTGAAGCGACAAAAGGCTGCGGGCGTCATAGCCCTTTACTGGCATTTCATGGACGGTCTTTGGGTCTACCTGTTCTTACTCCTTTTCCTTTGGAGGTGAGAGTATGAGCGCTGAGGCGCATGCGGATAAGATATTGGCTAATGAGTGGAGCGGCGACGCTCTCCCCTATCGTGTGGGCCATAAGAAGCTGGGCATGTGGCTCTTCATAGTCTCCGACGCGCTGACCTTTACGGCGCTGCTGATGGCCTACTCTTACGCCCGCGCTTCCAGCGACCAGTGGGCAACGCCCTTCAAGTTTTACCCGAGCATCGTTTATTCGACCGTCATGACGCTCTGCCTGCTGGCATCCAGCTTCACTATGGTCATGGCCGTGAAAGCTTCGGCCGCAAGAAACTACAAGGGCGTGAGGCTCTGGATTCTGGCCACGATGCTGGGCGGCACGGCCTTCCTAGTGCTCCACTTGATGGAGTGGCAGAACCTGATTCACGAAGGGCTGAGCACGAACACGCTGCCCGCAGAATGGGTGGAGGAATTCCCCAGAGCTTCTACGAACTTCGGCGCGGCCTTCTTCGGCATCACCGGCCTGCACATGTTCCACGTCCTGACGGGCGTGCTTTACTTGGGCGTGATAGCGCTTCGCGCACGCCGCAACACGCACGAGGACGTTGAGATAACCGGCCTTTACTGGCACTTCGTAGACCTTGTCTGGATGTTCGTCTTCCCGCTCATTTACCTTATGAGCGTTGATATGAATGGCTGAAGCTACAGGAGGCATGAGGAACCGATGAGCCGCCTTTTTAAGTCATCGAATAAAGAAGAGGTGATCTTAAATCTCGTCTGCCTTGCGCTGGCGACCATCTTCATTGTCATAGCCGTGGCGAACATCAACTGGGCCGGGGACATCCTGACCATTGACGGCCTCTTCATGTCCGTAGTGATGCTGATGCTGGCCGGTTTCTTTCTGATAAGCCCGCTTTACTGGGGCTACACGCACGGTTATGTGAAGATGCCGTTCGCCCTGCGTGAAGGCGAGGGGCCGAAGGCCGACATGGTGCCCATACATTTCGAGGGCTCCACGAAGCTCTTCATGGCTGTGCTAGGCTACCTGCTCGGGCTCACTCTAGTTGAAGTCTTTCTGGCCTACATACACACGCCGCTTCACATAATGCTGACGATACTGATGGGGCTTTCCATCATTAAGGCGGCGCTCATTCTGGCCTACTTCATGCACTTGAGGTTCGAGCGGCTGAGCCTTGTCTTCACGCTCATTCCGATGCTGGTCATCTGCATCTGTCTCTTCTTCGTCTTCTTCCCCGACAGCACCAGGTCTAACAGACTGCGTTATCAAGGCAGCTCGGACGCGCCCCCGGCCACCAGCGAGGGGAAATGAGGAGCAGGGTTAAAAAGAGCTTTCTGCTGACGCTCGGCGCGCTGCTGTTTTCCGCCGCGCAGGCCGCGAGCGCCTTTGCTCAATGCGCCATGTGCAAGGCGTCCGTGCAGGCCGGAGCGAACTCTAGCGTCAATCCGCAGGCTTTGGCCAACTCGCTAAACTTTGCCGTGCTGGTTCTATTGATTCCGCCCGTACTCATCTTCTCCGCGCTCTTCATAGTCCTGCTTCGTTATAGAAGAAACACGGACGACGGCGGCGCTCATCGGCTCATGACTGCCAACGTGCCGGACTGATATATTATGGCTGAAAAAGAGGAAGAGATAGTTCTTAATCTGGAACACCAGAGCATACGTGGGCGGGCCTGCTCAATGTGCGGCGGGAAGATAATCCCTTCTAATCAGGCTGTCTACCAGAGCGCTGGAGCGCCTGACGACGTGATGCCGCTCTGGCAATGCGAGCGCTGCGGCTACCTTGAGATTTCGGAGAAGCCGAAGGCGGCCGCACCCAAGCACCCGCCGAAGGCCGCGCCGAAAAAGCCTGCGGGAGCGGAAGAATAAGAGCGCGACTTTCATGGATGAGAAAACCCTAAAAGTCATGGGCCAGTTCAAGCGATTCAACAAGGAGTCGCTTGACCTGCACGAGCTGTTCGAAGCGGGAGGCAACGACCCCGAAGGCAGGAAAGAGGTCTTATATACGGTCGAGCAACTTGTCGAGGAGGGGCTGCTGGAAGAGTTAGGCAATGATTTCTACGGCTTGACCAGACAGGGTAGGGAAGTGGCTGAGGCCGTTCAATTAGAGCCTGAGCCGGAAGAAGGAGAAGTGGGATATTTCTGAGAATGCCTGAGCGCGAGTTGCAGGGCTTATAGTCCGGCAGCCGCTCAAGACCGGGTTGCCAAGGGGCGCGTTCTTTGAAAAAATCTAGTTGTCATGGATTACACGCAGTTGCCGCACCTGAACGCGGTTCTCAACAGCCTAAGCGCAGTCTTTCTGGTTGCAGGCTTTCTCTTCATTCGTCGCGGGAAGATTCTAGCTCATAAACGTATGATGACAGGGGCGCTTCTTTCATCCACCCTTTTTCTCGTCTCTTATCTAATCTATCATTTTGTCTTTCAGGGGCTGACGCGCTTCACAGGGCAGGGAGTCATACGCGCCTTCTATCTTGGAATCCTCTTCACGCACACGGTGCTGGCAACCGTCATACTCCCCTTCGTGCTGGTGACAGTGACACGCGCCCTGCGCGGAGACTTTGCACGTCATCGTCGCGTCGCGCGCTGGACTTTCCCCATGTGGCTCTACGTTTCAGTGACGGGAGTAATCGTCTACCTTATGCTCTATCGAATGAAACCTTAAGAACAGTCTGGAGAGTCTTGAGAGTCTGTAGAGTCCAGAGAGTCAAAACGACTTTCTTCTCTCCAGACTCTCAAGACTCTCCAGACTCTCTGGACTCGTTTATGGTGAGCGGTAATAATTCAAAGCCTGCCGGGGAAGTAAGGGAAGAGAAGACGGAGAGTCGTCGTCGCTCGCCATGGCCTCTTGCGCTCATAGCGGGGCTGTTCGTCGTGGCAGCCTTTCTGACATGGTACGGGACGTGGTTCGGTCGCACGCTTTCCTACGAAGACATGGGGCGCTACTTAAAGGAAGAGAACAAGCCGCGCCACGTGCAGCACGCGCTCTTTCAAATTGCCGAGCGCATCAACAATCACGACGAGGGCGTGAAGAAGTTCTACCCGCAGGTGGCGAGCCTTGCTGCAAGCCCCACGACGGAAATCCGTCAGGCTGCCGCGTGGGTGATGGGACAAGACAACTCGTCGGAAGAATTTCACGCGGCCCTTTTGAAATTATTGGATGACAGCGAGCCTGTGGTCAGGCGTAACGCCGCCGTGCAGCTTGTCAGGTTCAACGACGCTCGCGGGCTCGCTGAGCTACGCGCGATACTTAAGCCTTACGAGGTTCAGGCTAAGGCTCAGGGCCGTGTTGACAATGCTTTGCCCGACGGCACGAATGTCACTTTCGGGACGCTGCTTGCAAGGATAGAGACGCCTGACAAGAGAATTGAAGAACTGCGCTCGCCTCTGCCGGGCGTAATCCGTAGAGTCGTCGCTGGCGAGGATAAAGAGATACGGCAGGGCGAGACTCTTTTTTCGATTGCGCCGGATGGGGAATTTGTCTGGGAGGCTCTACGCGCGCTTTACGTCGTAGGCCAGCCTGAAGATTTGAAGGAAGTCGAGCGATATGCTCAGGGCGTGGAACACATGCCGGTGCGTATTAAAGAACAAGCGGCCATGACGGCTAAAGCCATACGTGACCGCTCAAGAGATAGCTCAGGCTCCGGCTCTAGCGCGCAATAGGCGCGTCCGAGAGGACAACACCGTGCGCGGCTTCCCAATCATCTGTCGGAATCATCTCAATGGCATCCCACGGGCAGCCGTCAAGGAACGCGCCATCGGGGCCTTTGCTGATGCACTTCTGGCAGCCTATGCAGAGATTCGGGTCAACTTCTATGCGACCGAAGGGCGGGTGGTCTTCGTCGGGCACCCAGAACATGCAGGCTTCTATAGGGCAATATTCTATGCAGGCGGGCGAGCCTGCGCAGCCCGTGCAGCAATCGGTCGTGACGGCCAGTATGCGCGGCTTCTTCTTGCGCGTGGCTTTGCCGTCGCCCACTGACATAGGCCAATGTTTCTCTACAATTTCAATCATAAAAGTTTTCCGTCCAGCAACACTTTCGGGCTGGGAGAGCTTGCGTTACTTTAACACGGCAGGCAATTAAGTAAAAAGTAGAAAAGGAGATTGTTTTCAGATGATAACTGTCGCCGGAATCTTCAACTCCTACGTGGACGCGAGCCGCGCCGCAGAGAACCTGCGCTCGGCTGGTATAGCGGAAGACCGCATTAATCTGCTGGCTCCGGGCACTAAGCTGGATGAGTTGGAAAAGGATGTGCCTACGACAGAGACGGAGCAGCCGGGAATGGGCAAGGCGCTGGGCGGCGCGGTCGGCGGAGCGCTGGGCGTCGCTGGCGGCCTTCACATGGGCGCAGCCGCAGCCAGCCTTTTTGTGCCCGGCGTTGGCCCTATTCTCGCTGCCGGGATTGCGGGCGCGGCTCTGCTCGGGCTGGGCGGTGCGGCGACGGGCGCTCTGGCCGGCGACAAAATCGAGGACTCTTTCGGTGAAGGCATGCCGCAGGACGAGCTTTACGTTTATGAAGATGCTCTGAGGCGCGGGCGTTCCGTCGTCATAGCTTTCGCGGATGACGATACGCAGAAGGATGCCGCGCACGAAGTGCTATCCCAATCAGGCGCAGAAAGCCTTGATGCGGCGCGCGACGAGTGGTGGGTGGGCCTGCGCGACGCGGTGCAGGAGGAATATACGAAAGAGGGGCGCGACTTCAGCGCGGACGAAGCTATGTTCCGGCAGGGCTTTGAAGCTTCGCTGCACCCGCAGGCCAGAGGCCGTGCCTACGAAGAGGCGCGCGAGCGTCTGGAAAAACGTCACGGTGACGCGTGTACTACGGAAGCTTTTCGTCGCGGCTACGCGCGCGGGTGCGCCTATCATCAACAGATGCAGGAGAAGTACAAGGGTTGATGGAAACCGTCTTGGGCTTTGCGGGTCTGGCCGCGATTCTGATTGTGAGCGCGCTTATTACAAACTGGTTCGCGCGCACCATGTACAATCGCTGCGGAAGCTGCGGCACGCTCAACGCCAAACGCCGCTCACAGTGCCGCGCCTGCGACCGAGAGATTAGATAACACGCGTTAGAGAAAGACTGAAAACGGAAGCGACACGAAAGATTGGCTTCTTTCGTGTCGCTTCGTCTTGTTCCGAAGCTCGTTAAGATTCGGCTTCTGCTTCTTTACCTTCACCGAATAGAATCAGGAAGACCAGCTTTAATGTCGGGCTTTCAGCTTCTTCAACGGTCTTTAGCTCTCTGATTCCCTTGATGGCAACCGAGCGCACGCGACTGTCCTTGTCTTTGGTCGCTTCAAGCAGAGCGCTGCTCATCGCCGCGTCGCTCCTGAATCTTGTAAGAGCGTCGGCGGCAGCCGCGCGCACGCCGTAAAAGGAATCGTGCGCGAGCGCTTGACGCAACGCTTCGACCGTCTCGCGCCTTTCATCTTCAAGGAGAGACGCATCTTCCATCTCGGCCAGTCGCTCCGCCGCAGCCTTGCGTGCTATGGCGTCCGTGCTGTGCCTGAGCTGAAAGACGGTCATCTCGCCCGGTTGCGGGAAATCCAGCTTCTTCAGAACGCGCTGACCCTTGTCGAAGACAACCATTCGCGGGCGGCTATCTAACGTAAAAGTGAAGCGCTCTGAGCGCTTCGTCACATCAATGCGCTCTGTCTTTCTACCGCGCGTGGTGCCGATTTCGATTTCGATGCCGGGCAGCCGGAAGACGGAAGGCGTCAGGGCATCCGGCGTCTGCGTTTGCTCTACGTCGAGCGCTAGCTGGCGCGTCTGCGGATTGTAGCTCTGCCGGACGCGCAGCTCTGGATAACCAGCCTTGTAGAGCCACTGGTCGAAGAACCAGTCTAGATTCTTACCGGAGACTCTCTCGAAGACGCGCTGCACGTCGCGCGCCTCCGTGTTCTGATACTTGAACTCGTTTAAGTAAGCGTTGAGCGCCTTCCAGAACACGTCGTCGCCCACGACTTCGCGCAGCATGTGAACGACCACGCCGCCCTTCTTGTAGAGCGTGGCGTCGAAGAGGTCTACGGGCTTCAGATAGCGATTGGAGACAATGGGGCGGCGGTACTGATAAGAGTCTTCACTGAAATAGGCCGAGGCGTTGCCGTCCATCTCTTCCATGTAGGCGTCGCGGCCCGCGGCGTGCTCCTTGTAAGCGGCTTCGAAGAAGGTTGCGAATCCCTCGTTAACCCAAAGGTTGGCCCAGTCTTTAGCGGTCGCTATGTTCCCGAACCACGAGTGCGACAACTCGTGCGACACTAGATTGTCTGCCCCGTCGGAAGGCTCGTCGTCGGGGCCGCTTAAGATTTCCGTATCAGCCTGCGTAGTGGCGGTGATGTTCTCCATTCCTCCGAAGATGAAGTTGGCCACAATCGTCTGCGCGTACTTGTTGAAAGGGAAGCCGAACTGGAAACGGTCGCTGAAGAACTGCATCATCTGCGGCGTCCTGCCGAAAGCCGCGCGTGCCTTCGCCTCCGTCCCTGGGTAGGTGTAATACTCTATCGGAATGTTCCTGTAGCTGTCCGTGAGCTTCACGTAGTTGCCCACGACCATAGAGATTAAATAGCTGGAGTGCGGCTGCTCCATCTTCCAATGGAAAGTGCGCGTGCCGTCCGGGTTGTTGGTCGTCTCCAGAAGCTCGCCGTTCGAGATTGCCGTCTCGTTTGCGCCGGTAGTTATGTACTGCTCGCTCGTGGCCTTGTCGTCCGGAAAGTCATAGCAGGGAAACCAGAAGTGATTCTCTTCAGGCTCGCCCTGCGTCCAGATTTGAGCGGGCTTAGTGTAGCGGCGATAACGCGTGGCTGGCGAAGCAGGGACAAAGTAGAGCCCCTTTTCGGGCGTCGTCCTGTAACGGATTCTGACGGCCACGGTGTCGGAAGCTGTGTAGCTTCTATCGAGCGTGATTGAGAGCTTGTTAGGAGCCTGCGTCCAGCGCAAAGCTTTGCCGTCAGGCTCAAGCTTGACGGATTCAAACTCCATTCCGGTCGCGTCCAAATCGAACGATAGGAAGCCGGACGCGAGCGGCCTGAGCATAACGGTCGTGTCGCCGTAAACCGTCTTGTTCGGCACGTCGAAGCGCGTGCGTATGGTGTAGTGCTGCACGTCATAGGTGCGCTGCGGCCTTCTATGCTCAGTCCCGCGCATCTGCCTGCGCGGCGGTGTCTGTTCCTGCACGCTTGGCCTGCGCGACCTGCTTTGAGTCTGCGCTTGCGCTGGTGGGATAAGACCCGAAAGCGTAAACGACATTACGAGCGCCAGAACAAGCGTGCGCCGGGCGGCCTGATGAAGATTCATTAAATTTTTCCCGAATGGATTCGCATTTAAGATAGCCATATCGCTTCTGAGATTCTCATTGTGCCCCACAAGTTGCTGAGAAGGCAAAGAAGAAGTTAATCCCGAAGGTAAATGGTAAATAGAAAGAGCCCGTTTCTTCTATTCACCTTTTACCCGCAGAATTCACAATCTACCCACGGGAATTACCATCTACCATTCACTAATTACCATCTTTACCTTTATATTTGGTGAATGCGCTTGCTGATATCAATATTAATCTGCATCCTGTCTCTATTTGCTTGGAGTGAAACCGTCATGACTCAAACACAAGAGCCGCCCGCGCCTTCGGACTGGCAGACGCGCGCGGAGAAGACCGATTATCGCCAGACGCCGCGCTATGACGAGACTATTGCCTACAGCCGCAAGCTTGATGCCGCCTCGCCCATTATTCGTTATCAGAGCTTCGGCAAGAGCGGAGAGGGGCGCGACCTCCCGCTTCTGATAGCTGCCGAAGGGGGGACTTTTACTCCCGAAGCCGCGCGTAAGGCCGGAAAGGTTGTGCTGCTCGTGCAGGCTTGCATACATCCGGGCGAGCCCGACGGAAAGGACGCGGGACTTGCGCTCCTACGCGACATAGCCATCACCGGGACAAGAAAGGGACTGCTTGACCGGGTCGTGCTGCTTTTCATTCCCATCTACAACGTTGACGGCCACGAGCGTTTCGGGCCTTTCAATCGTATTAATCAGAACGGGCCGGAGGAGATGGGCTGGCGAGCCAACGCCACCAATCTCAACCTGAACCGGGATTACATGAAGCTGGATGCGCCGGAGACACGCGCCTGGCTCAAAGTCTGGAACCAGTGGAAGCCAGACCTGCTGATTGACTGTCACGTGACGGACGGGGCAGATTATCAATATGACATCACGTACATCTACGAGCATCACGAGCACGTGCCGAAGGCCATAGCAGACTGGCACCGCGACGCGTTCGACGGCCGCATTTTTCCTGCCACGGAAAAGGCCGGGAGCATGCTGGCGCAGTATATGACCTTTCGAGACAACCGCGATGCTTCCAAGGGCATTGACGCCTTCATCATGCCGCCTAGATTCTCCACCGGCTACACGCCGCTCCGCAACAGCCCCGGCCTGACCATAGAGACGCACATGCTCAAGGATTACCGCACGCGCGTCCGGGGCACATACGACCTTCTGATGTACACGCTCGAAGAGTTGAATAAAAAGACAGAGACGCTGTTGAACGCCGTGCGAAGCTCGGAACAGGAAGCTGTAGCACTGGGGCAAAGCTACGACCCGTCGCGCGTGGTGCCCCTGCGTGTCGAGTTGACTGAGAAGTCCGTCCCGTTTCTGCTCAAGGGCTTGGAGGCGCTGGTAGACACCAGCGAAGTGTCCGGCAAAAAGCGCGTCGTTTTCGGGACAAAGCCCGTAGAGTACACGGTTCCGCTTTATGACGATACGAGGACAACGAAGTCGGTCGCGCCGCCGCTCTACTACATAGTGCCGCCGCAGTGGAAAGATGTGATTGAGATACTCTCTGCACACGGGCTGCGCCTGCAAAGGCTCGCGGCCCCGGCTGAAATTGAGGTCGAAAGCTACCGCTTCAGCGAAGTTAAATGGGCGTCTTCGCCGTTTGAAGGACGCCTCAGAGCCTCTTACAAAATCTCCACCGAGCGCGAGCGCAGAACATTCGCGGCGGGCTCTGTCCTCATCCCTCTGGCGCAACCGGCCTCACGCGTGGCCATTCACCTGCTTGAGCCGGACGCGCCGGACTCTTTCGCCTCTTGGGGCTTCTTCAACGCGATTTTCGAGCAGAAGGAAGATGCGGAGGACTACAAGCTGGAAAAATTAGCCCGGCAGATGCTTGAGAATGACCCGAGCCTGCGGCGAGAGTTCGAGGAGCGACTGAAACGCGACGAGAAGTTCGCGGCGAGCCCTGAAGCGCGTCTACGCTTCTTCTACGAGCGCTCGCCTTACTGGGACAAGCAGATGAACCTGTACCCGGTCGGTCGCATCACCGCCCCGGTTAATCTGCGCCTGACCGACTTTTAGCAAAAAGGAAAGGGGACGAGTGAATCGGAAGTCTCGTCCCCTGTTCGGTTGGTTGTTGATGAAGCTCTGTTTGTACCAGCGCTGCCGTCGTTAGACGGTGCGGCGGCCAGTCAGAAGGTTAATCACCAGCACTACGAGTGCAACTACGAGCAGCAAGTGAATCAAATTGCCGCCGATGCCGCCAATAGCTCCGACTAACCACAAAATAAGAAGCACCACAAGAATCGTCCACAACATAATCGCCTTCTCCTTTGTTTGAGCGTCGCTGATTTAATCTCTTTCGGTTCCATTGAACCCGCACGTCCCCAGTAATGGCAACGGCCGTGCCATCATTGGCACTAAAGCTCCACGACGACGCTAAGTGGTTATATATAAAGAGTTAAGTCTCAAGGCGAGGTTTTGAGCCTGCCCGTGAAGGGCCGGGCGTAAAGGTCTGAATGTACTGAATCGCGCCGCATGCAACGCTTCAGCCATGTTTCGATTTAGAGCAGGCCGGATTAAAGCCAAATTTCTACTGTAAAATGCGGCAACCGCCGGAGGGTGTGGCACATCGGACAGAATCGTTGGCCCTGTAAGGCGCTCTTTCATAAAAATCGGTCATAAAAAGTTTTAAGGGGCTGGACTTCACGAGCCTCAGGCTGTTAAAGTATTTTTGCCGCTCACGTCGTGGCCCTGCCTTTGGTGAGCGCGCTCAAATCCGGGGGACGGTTGGTTTTCGTAAAATACACAGTTGTTCCCTGACCGACGAAAGTTCTTACTTTCAAGCTGACAACGTTTCTTTGCAATACTTAATTTTTCGTCTGAGCGCGAGGGTTGTTTCCCCCGAAAAAACTCCTGTGCTCTGGAGAACTGTTTATGGCTTCCCCATTACCACGCCTTATCCCCCAAGCTCAAAAGACCAGTCTTTTCGCGGCCGTGGCGCTGTTCCTGCTGCTTTTAGCTGCGAGCGCAGTCATCTACTATCAGCGAAGCCAGCCGCCTGTTAAGACCATAGACTACACGGAGCTGAGCCACCTGAGCCGCAGCACCGAGGCCGCTTCGCTTCAGATTGACGGCGAAGTTATGACCGTCACAGGCAAAGACGGCTCGCTGCAAAGGGCCATCGTGCCCGACTCCGCCGCGCAGAAGGAGATTGCAGAGAGCTTCGTCAAGAGCAACCTGCCGGTTCAGTATCAATCACTGCGACCGAGCCCGCTCTCGACTGCGCTCAACTGGCTCATTCCTCTGTTGACCTTGGCGGCCTTCGGCTTCGTTGGCTGGAGGGTTTACGCCAGCATGGGCGGGCGCGGCAGCGATTTTACCGTCGTCAACGGGCAGGGAAATCAGAACGTCACCTTCGCAGAGGTCGCAGGCGTTGACGAAGCCCGTAGCGAGTTGGCCGAAACCATAGAGTTTCTGCGTGACCCGGAGCGCTTCGGTCGTCTGGGCGGGCGCGCACCGCGCGGCATACTGCTTTCAGGCCCTCCGGGCACGGGAAAGACTCTGCTGGCAAGAGCGGCTGCAAACGAAGCCGGCGTGCCATTTCTCTCCGTCTCCGGCTCAAGCTTTCAGGAAAAATTCGCTGGCCTCGGCGCGGCTCGCGTGCGCCGTCTCTTTGCAGAAGCGCGCAAGCTCGCGCCCTGCGTCATCTTCATAGACGAGATTGATGCTCTTGGTCGCCAGCGCGGCCGTAGCAACGATTCCGCTTCAGCCGACCAGGATCAGACGCTCAACCAGCTTCTGATAGAGATGGACGGTTTCAATCAGGTGGGCGGCGTAGTTGTCATAGCCAGCACCAACCGGCCCGACATCTTGGATCAGGCACTGACGCGTCCCGGCAGATTCGACCGCGAAATTGCTGTCAACCTTGCCGACGCCCGTGGCCGCGAAGAGATTCTCAAGGTTCACGCGCGCGGACTCATGCTTGAGCCCGAACTTGACCTTCAGTGGATAGCTCGCGGCACGCCCGGATTCTCCGGCGCAGACCTTGCGAACCTGCTCAACGAGTCTGCTATTGCCGCTACGCGCGACGGCTCCGACTCCATACAGCGCCGCCACGTCGAATACGCGCGCGACAAGATATTGATGGGCGCGGAGCGTCTAGGCTTCATGATGGATGAGGACGAGCGCTACGCGACGGCGGTTCACGAGGCAGGACACGTAGCCGTCGGCCTGCTGGTCAAAAACGGCGACCCGATTCACAAAGTCTCAATCCTGCCGCGCGGGCGCGCCCTTGGCGTCACGCAGAGCTTGCCTGAGCGTGACCGCTTGATGAAGAAGCGCGAGTATCTGGAAGACCAGATTGCTATGCTGCTTGGCGGACGAGCCGCAGAGCAGCTTCTGCTAGACACCATGACGGCTGGCGCTTCCAACGACATTGAGCGCGCAGTTGAGATTGCGCGCAAGATGGTCGCTGAATTCGGCATGAGCCCGCTCGGGCCGATTCACCTTGGCAAGGCGGACGACCCGCACAGTCAGGCTTTGCTCGACCGCATAGAGCACGCCACGAGCGATATCATCAACGAGCAGATGAAGCGCGCATGCGAGATGGTGGACGCGAGCCGTCCCTCCATCGCGCTACTGGTCGAAGGCTTGATGGAGCGCGACACGCTCGAAGCTGAAGAGATTCAGCAGTGCTTCGGAACCAAAGCCGCGCAGCAGGCGGCCTGATAAGAGCTAAGACAAACAAGAGTGGGCGGCGCGCCGGGCGGATAAATTTCCTGACCCGCGCGCCGCTTCTCTTTTTAATCAGGCTTTTTGCGCGTGCTTCTCTTGATAAAGATGGCGCTTCTCCTGTAACTTTATCGCCGGAAGCCGAAAGGCCGGAGCTTTATAAAAGCTCTTCTGTCAGGTTCATCTTCGGCTTTCTCCCGGTCTAAACAGACTATGACTTATCCCAGCGCCGTACGTATCGAACTGCCTATTTTAGAGGAACTCATCGCCACGGGCGGGCGTGAAGACGTGCGCTTTCTCTACGACCGGCTGGTGGCATATTTCCCGCAGCTTGAAGACGGCGAGGCGCGCGCCATACGTAACGGCCATAGAGAACAGTGGCGAAGGCTAGTGCAGCGCGCAGGACGGGCCCTAGATGATAAACGAGAGATTGAGCGCAGTCAGGGCCTCTGGACTATCACTGTCGCGGGACGAAAGCGAGCGGGAGAAGAGACACAGGGCTTTTCTCTCACAGAAGCTTTGGAGCCCCCGGCAAGGCCCGCGCCGCTCACTCACTCAGACATTCAGCAGATGCTTCTGGACATCGGGCGCGTGATGGGCTACGACGCCGAGAGCGAGTTCGAGTATTACGATGTTGTCTGGCGTGTCTCCAAATCGAGCCCGCGACTGAGCCACGTTTTCGAGGTTCAGCATAAGGGCAACATAGACGCGGCGCTCGCCAAGTTGAAGCGCGCCTACGAATCGCAGCGCTCCAAGCCTTACCTGATTGTGACGAGCGAGCGCGACACCACCCGCGCGTTGAAATCCATGAACATAGCGCGCACGGGCGCTTTTCACGAGATTGGCGCTGCCACCGTCATCTTGAGCTTTGAACAACTCAGCCGCCTTCACCGCGCACTCACCTCGGTCGAAGACATTCTCAGGGAACTCTTCGAGCGATGACGGACTCGACGCCACTCAGAAAGCAGTACCTTGAGATAAAGCGCCGCCACTCGGACGCGCTTCTACTGTTTCGCATAGGCGATTTTTACGAAGCCTTCGATGACGACGCACGCATCCTTGCGCGCGAGCTTGACATAGTGCTGACCTCAAAGCCCATGGGCAAGAACACGCGCGTCCCGCTCGCCGGAGTCCCTTATCACAGCCTCGAACGACATCTTGCCACGCTCATCTCTCGCGGCCACCGCGTAGCCATCTGCGAACAGCTCACGGCCACGCCCGTCAAGGGAGAAGGGAAGAATCTGATTGAGCGCGACGTGGTGCGCGTAGTCACGCCCGGAACTGTTATAGAGCCCGGACTCCTGCAAACGAAGGCGAACAATTTTCTGGCGGCTTACGTCTCTGACGGCAGGCGAGCGGGCATCGCATACGCGGACGTGACGACGGGAGAGTTCGCCGCGACTGAGCTGGATGCTGCGGCAGCCATCAGCGAGTTGCAGCGCATAGCTCCTTCGGAGCTTCTAGTCTCTCGCGCCGGTACGGAGGCGGACAGCGACGCCCTGCCCGGCTTCGTCACACAGTGCCACGCGTCCTTTTTCGAATACGAGAAGGCGCGAAGAGTCCTGCTCTCGCATTTCAAAACGCGTACCCTCGCGCCTTTCGGGCTTCAGCGATGGCCGATGGCCGCCACGGCAGCCGGAGCCATCATCAGCTATCTGAACGACACGCAGAGCGAGGTCGCGGGCCAGCTTGTGCGCCTGACGAGCTATCATACGGAAAACTTCATGATGCTCGATGCGCGCACCTTTCGCAGTCTGGAAATCTTCGAGTCTTCGTCAGAGACGGGCACGCTCCTTGACGTTCTGGATAGAACGCGCACGGCTATGGGCGCTAGGCTTCTGAGGCGCTGGCTGCGACAGCCGCTTCTGGAAGTGGCTGAAATAATAGGGCGGCAGGAGCACGTCGCGTGGTTTCACGCACAGAAGAAGGGGCGCGGAGAGCTTTTCGCGGCGCTCGAAACCATGCACGACCTTGAGCGGCTTTCGGCAAGAGCACGCGCACAGGCCACGTCCGCACAGGAGATGCTTGCGCTCGGGCAGAGCCTTGAGACTATCCCGCGCGTTCGAGCAATGCTTGGCCGTGACACGAAGCGCTTCGCCTCCATCCTCTCGTCGCTTCCTCTGTGCGAAGCTCCGGCCAAGCTTATACGCGCCGCTATACGCGACGAGCTGCCCACGCGCGCTGCGGATTCGGTCGGCGTAATTCGTGAAGGCTTCTCGGAAGAGCTGGATAAGCTGCGAGAGCTTTTGAGAAACGGCAGAGCCTATCTGGCGGAGATGGAGCAGCGCGAGCGTGCGCGCACTGGCATCAAGAGCCTCAGAGTCGGCTATAACAAAGTCTTCGGTTATTTCATAGAAGTCACGCGTCCGAATCTTCATCTTGTACCGGAAGACTACACGCGCAAGCAGACGCTGACGAACGGCGAGCGCTTCATCACGCTTGAGCTTAAGGAGTACGAGTCACTAGTCATACACGCGCAGGAGCGAATCACCGAGCTTGAGACGAATCTCTTCCGTCACATCTCAATCGAGATAGGCAAGAGCCGTCAGGAGATACTCACCGCCGCGTCCGCAATCGCCTATCTGGACACGGTGGCTTCACTGGCCGAAGTTGCAGAAGAGTTCAACTACACACGGCCTGCCGTCGTTGATTCACCGCAGTTAGTTATACGCGACGGTCGTCATCCCGTGCTTGAAAGAACATTCGACGCGGGAGAGTTCGTCGCTAACGACACGGCGCTGGGCGGAAGCGACGAGCCGCAGATTGCCGTCATCACAGGGCCGAACATGAGCGGCAAGTCAACGTACCTGCGTCAAACGGCGCTCATAGTCCTGATGGCGCAGTTGGGGAGCTTCGTCCCCGCACGAGAAGCCACTATAGGACTCTGCGACCGCATCTTCACGCGCATAGGGCTCTATGACCGCATAGGGAGCGGTGAATCAACCTTCATGACGGAGATGGTAGAAACCGCGCAGATACTTCATCATGCCACCCCGCGCTCTCTCATTCTTCTGGACGAGCTTGGTCGCGGAACCTCTACTTATGACGGGCTGGCGGTTGCGCGCTCCGTCCTCGAATACCTGCACAATCACCCGCAGATTCAATCCAAGACGCTCTTCGCCACGCATTATCACGAGTTGACGGAATTGGCCGAGACTCTGCCGCGCCTGAAGAATCTTTACGTGGAGATTGCGGAAGAGGGAAGCGAGCTTCTCTTTCTTTATAAGATTCGGGAAGGCAGCGCACACAAAAGCTACGGCGTCTATGCTGCGCGGCTCGCGGGACTGCCGCGTCCGGTGGTGCGGCGTGCCGAAGTGCTCTTGAAGGAATACGAATCCGGCATGGAAGGCAGCCGCAACACGGAAGCCTACAGCCAGGGCCCGGCGCATTCATCCCGCCTCTCGGAGCTCACACGCGCCATTTTGGAGACAGACCCCAACGCGCTCTCACCCGTAGAAGCCCTCATGAAGCTCTTCGAGCTGCGACGGCTGGCAGAAAAGGATGACACCACAATCCGCGCCATCAAAACAGCGTAGTAAGGCAGAAAAGAATTGATTCATCGGTACACTTATTCATTGAATCAATGAACCGATGAATCAATTCTTTCGAGTTTGCCTTTATGCCGGGTCTGTGTGGATTTGTACGTGTGAGCGCGGGATTTTGGCTTCGATGGCGCGCAGGACTCTGACGGAAAGGTCGTGCGCGTCTTCGAGCCTTTTGTCTCTTTCTATCTCCAAGTGAAGGTCTATAAATTTCTGCGAGCCCGAGCGGCGGGTTCTAAGGTCGTGAAAGCCTATGACTCCCTGCTCACGGAAGCTGCCCACGACGCTCGCCACCTGTTCGTCAATCTCCTGAGGCAGCCGCTTGTCCATTAGCACGTCCACGGCCTCGCGCCCCACGCCGAGCGCTGACCATAGTATGTAGAGCGCAATCGCTATGGAGATGAGCGGGTCAACTATGAGCCAGCCCGTCAGGAGGACGACGACCAGTGCCAGTAGCGCGCCTGAGTTTGTGTAGATGTCAGTGGCGTAGTGCAGCGAGTCCGAGAGAAGTGCAGGCGATTCCGTCTCACGCGCCACCCGGCGCAACCGCACGACTAGAGCGGCGCTGACGAAGATGGCTATGAGCATGACGCCCACGCCAACCAGCTCGGAGCCTATTGGGTGTGGCTTGATTATCCTGCGCGCCGCTTCCCAGATGAGGAAAAGCCCGGAGGCGGCTATGACCAGCGATTGAAAAAGACCGGCCAGCGATTCCGCCTTGCCGTGGCCGTAAGCGTGGTCTTCGTCTGCGGGGCGGGCTGCGGCGCGCACCGCGAAGAAGTTAATCAGAGAGGCGAAGATGTCCATAGTGGAATCCAGCAGCGACGCCCAGACGCTGATTGAGCCCGTGAGAAAGCCCGTCAGGGTCTTGAGCGCGATGAGAAAGGCGGCGGCTAAGATAGAGAGCTGAGCCGCGCGCACCTTCTCACGCTCTTCTCGCTCAGTCAAAATTATTCTCTTCGTAGACGGTGTGGACATCTTGCCTTAAGCCATGCTGCCGGGTGAATTGTAGCAGAGACTCTAATGGCTGAGCGCATCCGGGTGCTCGCTCACTTCTTCTATTGCGACGCTGCGCGTGCTGCGCGAGACAATGGCGACGCCCGCGAAAATCAGCAGCGTGGCTATCCACGTGCGGCTGTTAAGAGGCTCATTGAGCAGAAGCGGCGCGAGTATGAAAGCAATCAGGGGCTGTAGGTAGATGTAGACGGCTACCGTGCTGGGCTCAACACGCGCCAGCGCCCACGCGTTCAGATAATATGCTCCGACCGTCGGGACGAGAATGATATAGAGCACCACCAGCCAGATGAGCGCGCCCGCGTGCTTAACCGATTCGTTCCCGGCCACGCCCCATGCTCCGACCGGCAGCGTAAAGAGAGTGCCGAAGATGAAAATCCATGTGATGACCGTCAGCGCTCCGTAACGCTTCAGCATGTCCTTAGAGATGGCTATGTATGCGCCGTAGGAGATGGAGTTGGCGATAATCAGAATATTGCCGAACGTAGTGTCGGCGGAGAAGTCCGCTCGCATAGGGTCTACTAGGTAGATTACGCCTGCCGCCGCCAGAATGATGCCGCAGATTCTGCGCAGCGAGACGCGGTCTAGTCCGAGTAGTAGACAGACCAGCAGCGTGAAAATTGGGATGGTCGTGCCTAGAAGCGTGGCGTTGATAACGGTCGTGTATGACAACCCCTTGACGAAGAGAAACTGGTTGAGGACGACGCCAAGGAGGCTGTAGAGCGCAAGACGCGCGTAGTCTCTGCGCCTTATTGACGGGGAGCTTCCCAGTAATTTTTGAAGAATGAGAAAGGCAATGGTCGCGCCGCTTACACGAAAGGCTACAAGCACGGTTGACGGCAGGGCACGCAAGGCAATCTTGCCGAAGATAGGCCAGGTGCCGAACATGACCTGCACCATGAAAAGCGCAATGTGCGGGGCATACCCGGCCCGGCGCACGCGCATCCCGCGCTCTCTCAACAAGAAACTTTCCCCTCGTGGCAAATCTTCAAAACACGCACCGCTTCAGATAAAAGAAAAGAGGAAGGGAACTTGTTCTCCCATCCCTCTTTGCTGCGGCTCAAACAGATTTTCAGATAAGACACGCTCTAAGAGTATTCGCCTGCCTTAGCGCCGGTGCCTTCGCCCGACTGTTCAGGGTCGGCGCTGGAAGTATTGCCGGGCTTCTGCTTGCCTTGACCGCTTTGATTGTCCGTGGCTTTGTCTTGAGTCTCGTCTGCCTCGTCGCCTGCGGGGTGATTCTGTCCCTGATTCTCCTGCTCCGCCATGTCGCCTCCTTAAGTCATCTTTAGATTTCTCTTCAGCCCGAGCCCGTCACACAATGAGGTAAAGCGGGTTTTCGAGTATGCGCTTGAAGGTCTGTAGGAACTGCGCGCCCGTTGCGCCGTCAATGACGCGATGGTCGCAGCTCATTGTGACGCGCATGATTTGGCGTACAGTCACCTGCCCGTCCCGCACAACAGCTTCCGGCTTCATCTCGCCCACGGCAAGGATGGCTGCTTCCGGCGGATTGATGACGGCTGTGAATTCCGTGATGCCGAACATCCCAAGATTGCTGATAGAGAAGGTTGCGCCCGTGTACTCTTCCGGCTTGAGCCTGCGAGTGCGCGCGCGCTCGGCCAACTCGCGTACTTCAGAAGCAATCTCAGACAGGGATTTTCTGTCAGCAGAGCGAATGACGGGAGTAATCAAGCCGTCTTCTATGGCTACGGCGACGCCTATGTCCGCGCGCTCGTAGTAACGAATCGTCTTCTCCTGAAAGGAAGCATTGACCTGCGGGTGCTGAATAAGCGCGGCTGCCGCCACTTTTATGATGATGTCGTTGACGCTTATCTTCAGCGACGGGTCGAGGGCCTTGATGGAGCTACGCATCTGGGCCACGTTGTCCATCTCGATTTCCGTAGTAAGGAAGAAATGGGGCACGGGGCCTATGGAGGTGACAAGACGACGCGCTATGACGCGGCGAATCTCTGACGTTGGCTCGTCGCGGTATGGAGAAGCGCCGAAGATTTCCGGCTGCTGCGCCGGAGCCGCAGATTCCACGACGCGCAGGTGACTTGAAGGCGCTTCTTTCGTTGCTGACTGAGTCTGCCCGGCCTTCATGGCCTCTTCTATGTCGCGCTTGATGATGCGCCCGGACGGGCCGCTTCCTTTCAGGCTGCGAAGGTTGATTCCGGCCTCTGCGGCCATACGCGCGGCAATCGGAGAGACTACGAGCCGCCCCGCGTCTGCGCCGTCGCCGCTACTCTGTGCGCCAGCGCCGTTGCCGGTAGGAGAGGCCGGAGCCCCGCCGCCAGCCGCGCCCTGCTGTTCAGCCGGAGCCGCTTCGCCGGAATCGCCCTGCCCGCCCGTTTCCGCAGCCGCCTCTGCGCTCTCTGCTTTGTTGCTCGCATTGCTCTGGCTGCCGGACTGGGCCTGCGAGAGGAGCGCGGAAATGTCTTCATCGGCCTCGCCAATGATTGCTATTATCTGGCCGAGCGGCGCGCTTTCGCCCTCTTGAATCAGAATCTTTCGCAAGACTCCGTTGCCCAACGACTGCATCTCCATAGTTGCCTTGTCGGTATCAATCTCCGCCAGAGGCTCGCCCATGGAGACAGTGTCGCCCTCTTTCTTAAGCCAGCGCGCAAGCTGACCCTCCTCCATCGTCGGAGACAGCTTCGGCATTACCACCTGTGTTGCCATTAAGAAATCCTCTTCGGGTGACGGGTATCGGGCCGGGCGAAGGGGAAAGAAAAAACAGCTCTCTTTCTTTACCCCGAAACCCGTCACCCGGCACCAGACACCTAGTCTAAGTAAGCTACTTCGCGCACGGCGTCCACTATCTGCTTGACGCCGGGGATTGCCAGATTCTCAAGATTCTTGGCGTAGGGCATGGGAACGTCCGCGCCTGAGATGCGCTTGATGGGCGCATCTAGATAGTCGAAGGCGCGTTCCATGACCTCCGCGCTAATCTCCGCCGCGACTCCGCAGAAGTGATGCGATTCCTCGGCTATGACAAGCCGGTTCGTCTTCTTCACGGAGTTGATGATGGTTTCTATGTCGAGAGGCCGTATGGTGCGCGGGTCAATCACCTCTACGGAAACGTTCTGCTTCTCAAGCTCTTCGGCGGCCTTCAATGCTACGGGAACCATCAGAGAGCGAGCGACGATTGTGGCATCCTTGCCTTCGCGCTTGATGTCGGCCACGCCGAGCGGGATAGTGAAATCCTCGTCGTCCGGCACCTCGCCCTTGTTGCCGTACATGCGCTCCTGCTCCATGAAGATGACCGGGTTGTCATCGCGTATGGCTGACTTCAAAAGCCCTTTGGCGTCTGCTGCCGTCGAAGGCATCACGACCTTTATGCCGGGAAAGTATGCGTACCATGATTCCATCGCCTGCGAGTGCTGCGAAGAGACTTGATATGCAGAGCCGTTCGGGCCGCGAAAGACAATCGGGATGTTGAACTGCCCGCCGGACATGTAGAGCATCTTGGCTGCGGAGTTGATTATCTGATCCGTTGCCAGTATGGAGAAGTTGAAGGTCATGAACTCGACCACGGGACGAAGGCCAGCCATGGCCGCCCCCACTCCGAGCCCCGCAAAGCCAAGCTCTACAATCGGCGTATCAATGACACGCTTTTCTCCGAACTCCTGCAACAAGCCCTTTGTGACCTTGTATGCGCCCTGATAGGCAGCGACCTCTTCGCCCATCAGAAACACGTTCTCGTCTCGCCGCATCTCTTCGGCCAGCGCCTGATTCAAAGCCTCTCGTATTGTGATAACTGCCATCTCTACCTCAGTGATGAGTGACAAGTTACAAGTGACGGGTTAAGACAAGCCTCTTCTTGCTTGTCACTCGTCACTTGTAACTTGTCACTGTTCTTTGTAGACGTGTGTGTAAAGCTCTTTCGGGTCGGGCTCAGGGCTTTCTTCTGCGAAGCGCACCGAGCGGTCTACTTCTTCGCGCACACGCTTCTCAATCTCCTGAATTCCTGCGTCGTCTATGATGCCCGTCTCTTTAAGAGTCGCTGTAAAGAGCTTGATGGGGTCGCGCTCCTGATATTTTTCTATCTCTGCGCGCGTGCGGTAATTGCCGGGGTCGGACATGGAATGGCCCATGAAGCGATAGGTGCGAATCTCCAGAAGCGTCGGCAGGGAATGTTCGCGTCCGCGCTCGACTGCGCGAAGAGTCGCGTCGCGCACGGCCAGCACGTCCATGCCGTCCACGAACTCCGAAGCAACCTCGTAGGCGCAAGCCTTCTGCGAAACGTCCTGCAAAGACATCGCGCGCTTCAGTGACGTGCCCATGCCGTACTGGTTGTTTTCGCAGATGTAGATGCAGGGAATCTTCCATAGCTGAGCAAGGTTCAGCGATTCGTGGAACGCGCCCTGATTGACCGCAGCTTCACCGAAGAAGCACATGGCGACGCGGTCTGTGCCCTGATATTTGGCGGCGAAGGCTACGCCCGTCGCCAGTGGAATCTGTCCGCCGACGATGGCATGGCCGCCCAGAAAATTTACGTCCGCGTCGAACAGGTGCATGGAGCCGCCTTTGCCGGAAGAGCAGCCGCCCGCCTTGCCGTAAAGCTCGGCCATAATCTCGTCCGCCGATACGCCTTTGGCTATGGCCTGCCCGTGCTCGCGGTAGCTTGTCAGCACGTAATCGTCTTTGCGTAGAGTAGAGATAGCGCCTACGGCCACGGCCTCCTGACCGATGTACAGGTGACAGAAGCCGCCTATCTTGCCCAAGGAGTAGCTCTCCGCGCATTTCTCCTCGAACCGGCGTATCAGAATCATCTGGTACAGCAGGTTCAGCAGAAGCTCTCTATCCATCGCCTCTACGCGGTGCTTCTGCTCCTCTTTGCGCTTGGAGTGCTCCTGCTCAAGCTCCGAAGGATTTACCTCGTCCGTGACTTCACGGTCGAGTACGCCCGCCGCGTTGGTATCCTCGGCCAGCGCGCGGGATGTTGAAGGTTTGGCTTGTTTACTCATCTCGATTAGTCTCTCGCCCGCACGCAGGCCGCAACTGAAAGAGTACGCATAAGCCCCTCGCGTGAAACGACAGCAAGAGGAAAAGTAACTCTGTAAACTGAAAACTTATTGCGTGCGGGATTGATTATACGCGAGATGCGAAGCCGCGTGCAAAAGCGCCCGGCAAAAGTAAATGAGAAGGCGCACGCGAGCCTGCATTAGCTGGCTGCATGCGCCTACAGGGAATAGATGTTGTTTTCCTCTTCAGGTAAGCATGTCTATGGAAGCTATGTTCGAGTTTGGCGTCATGGCCGGCCCCAGCTTGCGAGAGTGCTTGTCGCGCTGCATGTTCCGGTCGGCCGAGGTCAAAAGCTCTTCTGCCGTCTCGCCGTCCCTTGGAAAGCTGGCAATGCCTATGCTCAAGCCCACGCGCGCCGTGCGGCCCGTGCGGACTGTGAACTCGTGCTTCTCTACGGCAGCGCGTATGCGCTCGGCCACAATCGCCGCCGTATCTTCCGAAGCCATGGGCATAATCGCTACGAACTCGTCACCGGCATAGCGCGCCAGCAAATCCATCTGCCGCAACTGTTTTCTGATGACCTCCGCCACGCTCGCCAGCATCCGGTCGCCTACGGCATGGCCGTGCGTGTCGTTGACCTTCTTGAAGTCGTCCAAGTCCATGCTGAGAATCGTCACCGGCTCGCGGTTAAGGCGCTGGCATTCCGCCACTCGCTGTTGCAGCGACATGTAGAAGGCACGCGCGTTCGGCAAGTCGGTCAACGGGTCTGTCAACGCGCTCTCTCTCGTCTTCTCGAAAGTAATCGCGTTGTTGAGCGCCGAAGAGGCGTGCAGCGAGACGGATTCCAGCAGCCGCACGTGTTCGGTTGAATAAGCCGCGATTGATTTTGAATAGAGCGTGATTGCGCCGAACGCCCCCGATTCATTGATGAGCGGAGCAACCAGCACGCCCAGCACAGACTTCGCTATCTCTTCCGGCACGCCTACAAGGTCAAGCTCCGGCGAGGTGTTGCACATGGTTCTGGCATTGGCTATCACCCAGCCCGTGATACCGTCGCCCACGTTGATTCGGCGGCGCAGCAATGTGTCCGCGTGCTCGCCCGCGACGTGAATCGCCACGGCCTTGCCGCTCTTATCATCCACGATATAGATGGTGCAGGTGTCGAAGGGAACTATAGCTCGCAGCTTACTTGTGACAAGCGTGACCGTATCGTGCAGGTTCAGAGAAGAGCCTATAGTCTGCGCTATTTCATGAAGCGCGAAGACCTCCCTCTGTGCCTGTGTGATTGAGCGGAAGCCGGAACGATTGTCAGGCTCGCCCAGCGTTTCAGGCACCAGCCCTGTGTCGGGCTTGGCGTTGTTATGATAAGCCTCCCGTTCGGGCTGAACCTGTTCCTCTATGTCCTGGCTGGCAATGAGACGGTCGAACTCTTCTATGTTCTCTGTGAACATCTCCACTATGCGAGGGTCGAAAGACGTTCCGGACATCTTCTTCAGAAGAGAAATCGAGTCCTCGCGCTTCATCCCCTTGCGATACGGGCGGTCGCAGCGCGTCGCGTCGTAAAAATCAACGACAGCTATAATGCGCGCAACCAGAGGAATGTTCTCTCCCTTTAAGCCTTTCGGATAACCGGTGCCGTCCCATTTTTCGTGGTGATAACGGACTATGTCCTCGACAGGGTAAGGGAAGTTGACGCGCTTCAGAATCTCTGCGCCGACAATCGGATGAATCTTCATCTTGGCAAACTCGGATTCCGTGAGCTTGCCGGGCTTGTTCAGGATGTACTCGGGCACGGCCAGCTTGCCAACGTCGTGCAGTAGAGCGCCTGCCAGTAGCGCCTGCGACTCGGCCTCCGTGACTTTCAAGAGCCTGCCCATCTCCTTGGCGTAAATCTGCGTGCGGCGTACGTGGCCGTGAGTCGTCTGGTCTTTGGCGTCAATCGCTATGGCCAGAGATTCTATGGTGTTCATGTGCAGGTCTGCCATCTCCTGTACATGAAGCACCTTGTCCGCCTCTGCGCGCCGAACTTCTTCTAGGCGCTGGTCATTGAAGCGGTAAAGCAGGTAGACGAGCCCTGTTATCAGCGCGCCTACGAACAGATGTATGAAGCTGCGTGTTTCGAGCGCCGCGTAGAATAAGCCCGCGCTGGCGGCTGCGGCAATCTGCGTGATGGAAGTCCAGACAAGACTCTCTTTCGAGAGCGTCAGCGGCTTGCCTGAATCGAAAGCGACGAAGGCCGCGACGCCTATCGTGCATAGAAAATATTGAGCGAGCGCCATGACGCAGACCGGCAGAAGCAACTCGTTCAGCGTAAGCGATTGGGCCGAGCCTCTGACGGCTATCAGGTTAATCAGCAGCCCGTAGAGCGACGCGGCAACGAATGTGGAGACAACGCTAGCAGAGATGTTGAAGATGGTGAGCCGCCTGTCGGCTTCTCGCAAGGATGTGATGAATCCTACCACTGCGGCCAGCAGAACCGCCGGAGCCGCTTTGCCCGTAGAGCCTGTGGCATACATCATGGCCGCCAGAAAGATGAAGGTGTCGGCCACGGATTTTGTGCTCTGCCTGACCCCGTCAGCGTTCATGACTGAGACTGTGAAACGGCTGGCCGCAACTGTCAGCACCAGAAGCGCTGTGAGCGGCAACAAGCCCGTCCAGCCGTTCAGGGGAAGGCCGACGAGCGAAGCAAGCGCGTTGAGGAAGATGACTCCGGCCAGCAGAGCGACGGCTCCCAGAAAGGCCAGGCTTTTCCAGTTTCCTTTTGGCATGGGGTATGGACGTTCCTTATAAGCTGTAGCAGTGCCCAAAATATATTTTGGGAGCGGGTCAGGATGAATTTGAGTCCGGGGATGCCGGAAATCATCGTCCGGTTTCTAACAGGAGTTTCGCAAGGTCTGAAGCGACGTGAAACCAGCAGACGGTTGGCCATTGTAAGCCTACTGCCAAACATGTTTGGCAGTAGGCTTACAATACCTGTCAAACCCCTTTCGAGTCAAGCTTTTTTGTTGAAAGTACGGAATTTAGCTCTATTCCGGGAATCCGTTTTTATGGTACTCTCGCGCGGTTTTACCGAAGCGAAAAGCCGCTTTTCCGCCCCCTTCCGGCTTCCCGTCTAGAGAATGGCGCGGGCGGCTGAATCAGCAGGCGATTCTGCGGGACTGTGAGAGGGGCGAGGCGCTTTTGCGGCGACGCTTATGGCGGTAAGAGAGTGGCCCTAATATCTTAAAGATTTATGGGCTTAGAGCTTGCGAACTCAAAATTTTTCGTGTATTTCTAGCCGTTCTAATGCTACACTGCGCGCGCCGTAAGAACTATTTGAGACCCTATGTTAATGAGGCTGCGCGCATAGTAGAGTTTGCGCCTGTGTGTGTTAGAGCCTTCGAGGCTCGCATGCCGGGCGAATTATCGCTTGTTAAGCTTAACAGGCCCCGCAAGGCTGGAATCTTCCGTCGGACGAGTCGCAGCGACGGAAGACGAGAGGCTTGCTGAGGCTCGGACTTTAACCGAACGGGTGCGGAAAGCGTCTTAAAGACGCACGTCAGGGAGTCAATTCCGCACAAGTTCCTTAGCAAAATTACCCTCTGGGTTACAGGAGAAAAATTCGATGCGAAGAACCTTAGCTTTGCTTGCCTTGCTCGCCACTGCTGCATTCTGGACGGCCTGCGGCGGTGGAGATAACGCGAATATGACGAACACTAATACCACCACTAACACCACCACTACAACCAATACAGCCAACACAACAACGCCAGGCACGACCGGAACGACAACGACGAATACTACTACGACCGGCAATGCCAACATGAGCAACTCCAACAACTCGAACATGAGTAATGGCAACGCGGGCAACGCGAACAACCGTAACGCCACCAACGGCAACACGGGCAACGCGAACAACCGCAATTCCGGAAACACCGGCGCTGGCAACACCCGCCCGTAGTTCGTTCCAAAACGAGTTCAGGGCGCGTTGAGCTTTCAGCGCGCCTTTCGTTTTTTCAAGACTTCTCCTGTGGCATCCGACCCGCAAGACAGGGCAGAATCCCTAGCTGACAAATCGGCCTATCGCGTCATCACGGACGGGGCAGAGGCGCGTCGCGCGCTTCAGGAGCTTCAGAAGGAGAGCGTCATAGGTCTGGATACGGAAACCTACTGGGACACGAAAGAGAATCATTCGTGCGTCTCGCTCGTGCAGCTTGCCTCGCGCACGGGCGAGATTCTGGTGATTGACCTCTTGGAAGTAGATGTGGAAGCTCTCAGGCCGCTTATAGAGTCGCCCGACGTGGCTATGGCGGCGCACAACGCGCGCTTTGACGAGACTATGCTCAGAGGCGCTGGCCTCAGACCTGCCGGGTTCGTAGACACTTTGCGGCTGGCTCGCTCGGCGCTGCGGCTTCCTTCATACAGCCTCGCAGGTGTCTGCGAGCATCTTTTCGGAATCGAGCTGGATAAGCGATACCAGAAATCTAACTGGCGGCGTAGGCCACTGACTCGCGCGCAGCTTCAGTACGCGGCGATGGATGCGCGCATGTCGCTTGAGCTTTACGACGAGCTTTCCCGAATACTGTCGGAGAAGGGAAAGCTTGAGGCCGCGCTTCGCTTTGCGACGCTTGCGCCCGCCGTGGATAAGCCGGCTTCGAAAGAGCGCAGGCGTCGCGCTCCGCAGCCTCTGGCGCGGCCACTCACAGAAGACGAGCGTCGTATATTGAAGGAATTGAAGATGTGGCGGCTGGAGAAATCCGGCAGGGAGATGGTGGCGGCCTACATGATTTGCCAAGACCGCACGCTTGAGCATCTGGCTATGGAGAAGCCTGAGACGCTCGATGCGCTGGAATCCATCTACGGCCTTGGCGCTTCCAGAATCTCCCGCTACGGAGAGGAGCTGCTGGAAGCCCTGCGAAAAGCACAGGCCGATTTGTCATAAAGCAAGCTCAGCTAATCGCCGCTTGCCTCTCTTGCCGAGCCGGTTTGAAGCTGCGCCGCCAACTCTTCAGGCTTACTCACGGGCCTCTGACACGCGTAATGCTCGCAGACGTAGGCCGTTGCGCGTCCCTCCAATGCGGTGCGCTCCCGCAGCAGAGGAACAAGCTCAGCCGCGCGCTCGTCCCGCCCGCTTGATAACGCCACGACTTTGTTCGGCAGATAGCGGTTCCAGATTTCCCGCATGAGCGCCTGTGTGTCGGCTGAATCGGCTGCGCCGATAATGGCTATCTCTTTCGGTGAAGAGAGGTAAAAATCCATAGCGCACAGCAGCCGCCCGAAAGCCGAAGGATAGCGCTCGACTGTGTCCCGCATGAGGCGAAAGATGGTGACGGCCTTGCGCGTGTAGTCCTCCTGCGCCGTAAGTACGCCAAGCCGCAGCAGTACGTCTGCCGCCACGGAATTGCCCGACGGCGTGGCGTTGTCGAAGTAATCCTTTGAGCGGACAATCAACTCTTCGTGGCTGCGGCCGGTGTAGTAAAAGCCGCCCTGCTCTTCGTCCCAGAACTCTTCTACCATTCGCTCTACGATGGCTTGCGCCTCTTCCAGCCACTCCAACTCGCCCGTCGCTTCATACAGCATCAGCAGGCCGTCCGCGAAGAAAGAGTAGTCTTCGAGGTAGCCATTCAATTTCGCCTGCCCGTCCTTGTAGGTTCTGAGCAGCAGCCCTTCGCGCCTCAGATTTTCGAGCACAAAACGCGCATTGCGCCTTGCCGCTTCCGTGTAATCCGCTCGCTCAAGAACAGCGCCAGCCTCTGCGAAGCCAGCGAGCATCAGGCCGTTCCATGCCGTCAGGATTTTCTCATCACGTCCGGGTTTGATTCTCTGCTCGCGCGCTTCAAAGAGCATCTTTCGCCCGCGCTCAAGCACTTCACGAAGCCGCTCTACGGTGACGCCCTCTTCTCTGGCTACGTCTTCAACTGAGTCGTTGACGTTGGCGATGCTCTTGCCCTCAAAATTCCCGCCGGGCGTGATGTCGTAGTACGAGCAAAAGAGCGCGGCCTCCTCTTGGCCCAGAATTTCCTTGACCTCTTCCGGCGTCCACACGAAGAACTTTCCTTCGTGGCCTTCGGAATCGGCGTCCTGCGTGGAATAGAACCCGCCGCTCCCGTCCGTCATCTCTCGCAGGACGTAATCGAGCGTCTCCTCCGTGATGCGGCGATAAAAGTCTTCGCCCGTCTGCTGGTACAGGTGCAGGTATAGACGGGACAGTAGCGCGTTGTCGTAGAGCATCTTCTCAAAGTGCGGGACGAGCCACTGCGCATCGGTCGAATAGCGATGAAAGCCGCCGCCGAGTTGGTCGTACATGCCGCCTTCGGCCATGCGTCGCGCGGTGTTCTCCACCATCTCGAAGGCTTCCGTGTCGCCACTTCGATAAAAGACGCGCAGCAGAAATTCCAGATTCATGGGCGCGGGAAACTTGGGCGCGCTCCCGAAGCCGCCGTGTCGCGGGTCATAGCTTCGCGCAAGCTGGCTGTATGAGCGGTCTAGCAGTTCTGTTGAAATCGCTTCTCTGGATTCGCGCGCCATGTCCATGCGGCGCAGCTCTCCAAGCATGGAGACGGCAGTCTCCGTCACTTCGTCAGGCCGAGTCCTGTAAGCTTCCGATATGGCCATCAGAATTCGCGGAAAGCCCGGCATGTTGTAGCGGTCTTCAGGAGGAAAATATGTGCCTCCGTAGAAGGGAACTCCTTCGGGCGTGAGAAACACGGTCATGGGCCAGCCGCCGTGGCGCGTCATCAACTGCACGGCGTTCATGTAAATCTGGTCTAGGTCTGGACGCTCCTCTCTGTCCACCTTGATGTTGATGAAGTTGTCGTTCATCAAGCGGGCAATCTCTTCATTCTCGAAAGACTCGCGCTCCATCACGTGGCACCAGTGGCAGGCCGAATAGCCTATGCTCAAAAGTATGGGCTTGTCCTCGGCCCGCGCCTTAGCCAGAGCCTCTTCGCCCCACGGATACCAGTCAACAGGATTGTGCGCGTGCTGTAGCAGATACGGACTCGTCTCGTTGATGAGACGATTCGTGTGTTTGTGTTCCAACATGAAAGATTACCCCTTGACGCTTTTTGAATTTGTAACAGTCTATAACAAAGCAACGCAGAAGTCAGAGCGCCGCAACGACGAACGGATAACTTCTGCCTTATCTTAATAGCCTTTGAACCAGTAGGGGGTCTTGCGAGCCCACGCTGTATTCTTGTAGCGGCCGTGTAGAAGCTGCCACGCGGCTCTGGACAACGGGCCGGTTTCTTTGTCGGCGCAGCTATAGCGCGTAGCCATCACCGCGAGGTGAAGCGCTTCCGGGATGCGCGGGTTGTTCGGCATGCGATTGGCCCACTCTACGGCTTCACGCGCCAGATAATTCGGCCCGGAGCCGAGTGATGAAAGCTGCGCTCGCTCCCTCTTGCCCGCATCACTTTGCGCGCCCGTCAGGAAATCCAGCTGCAACGCGTCCGGCTTAGACGCGCCACTATTTGTAGAAGCAGTGCCGCTCTCGCTCTCCTCACCCGAGCTTTCCGTGTTTGCCACGTCGCCGCACCACCAGTTGTCTCTATAAATATCTCTCTGATTAAGCGGCGTTAAGCGGCCAACACTGGCGTCTACGAAGGGGCGCGTGCCGGGAAATTTCAGCAGCGTATATAGCGCGACCGCCTTGGCGTTTGCCGGATTAGCGGCGCTCACGTACTCCGTGAGCAGCGCTTTCATCTCCGGCGCGAGTGCCGCCAGAACCGGCGCGAGGGCCTTCGCCGCCTCCTCGTTATTGAGCATGACGGCTCTCGTCCACGCGGCTAAAGCTACGCGCCTTCGCAGGTGGTCGGGAAGCAACCGGCTGCTTGCCGCCTCCTGTAAGAGGGAAAGCGGCAGCCTATCATTCATAATCTGAACGGAATCCACATCAAAGAGCGTTCGACCGACCAACGGCTTTAGCTCGGCGTCCGCGCTCAAATCCTTCTGCTCTATTGGAATCTCCCTGCCGTCGTCGCCCCACGAGAAGGCTGCGGGCTGTCTCTGCGCGTACCTTAGAAATTCTTCCAGCGTCGTTGAGAGCAGCACGCGCTGGTGCAAGAATTGATTGACAGCCGAAGGCGGAAGCGATGATTGATTCTGTAGGATTGAATCCAGACGATTGCGTGCGCCCGCGCGGTCGCCGGACTGCATGAGCAGCCGAATCAGATGAAACGAAGCGGTCGCGTATGCCGGAGCGTTAGCTCCCAGCTTGTCCACTGCTGCTATAAGAGTCGGTGCGTCGGCGTCACCCGCGCTTGCCTTCGACAGAGCGGCGACGAGCCAAGCCTGCGAATCGGTCTTTCGCCAACGGTCTAGCGCGTGCTCGTAAGAAGCCCTTTCGTCGGCCTGAAAGGTGCGCAGCCAGTCGCTCAAATCGTCTGTGATAACTTGGCCAAAGTTCTTCTTTACGTTCTCGTCAACAGGCTCCGACTCGTCGCCCAGATATTTGTCCAGAATAATCGTGTAATCCCAAAGCTCCTGCTTCAAGTCGCGGTTCGGCTCTCTTCTCACGAGCGAGTGGGAAAGCTCGCGCAGGCGGTCTTCCGGACGCAGCCTGAGCTTGACCAGATTCAGCAGCCTCGCGGCCGAGTCATGAAGCGGCCCCTGCTTTATATCCGCCAGAGTTCTATTCAACTGCGTTTCCGCTTCAGCCAGAGTCTCGTTTCGCTTGGCGTCTTCCCCAAGGCTGGCTTTGCGTATCAGGCTGCGGGCGATTAGATGGCGGGCCGTCTCACGCCAAGGCGAAGATGAATCAGCAGCTATTCTTTCAAAATCAGCGCGTGCTTCGTCAAACTTCATCGCGTAAAACTTTGCGGCGGCGATTTGATAAGCTCTGTCTGCGCGTATAAGCGGTGCGGAGCTGTTCGCGGCCTCCGGTATAGCCTCGCCGCTCCCGCAATTACTAAAAACCATGTCCTGCGCCTGAAGCCAGTCCTTTACCTCAGCGCTCTCCGCGCCGAACTGGCGTACGCGCTCTTCCAGCGTGCGAGCGGCGCTTTCAAAAGCGTCGTTCGGACAGTTTAGAAAGCTATCGTACTGCTCTTTGCCGGTGGGCCTGAAGCTTTCGATTCCGGGCTCTGCTCCGGCGCCTTTCACTCTCTTTCTGGCGGCGAGCCAGTTCGTCTTGCCGTCTTCGACGCTATCCTCCCAGCCATAGGCGAAGCGCTCCTTCCAAAGGCTTGCGAGCGCCGCCTGCTCCTCCGCGCTGAACGCCATGCCGTTCATGTAGCGATAGGCCACGTACAGATACGAGCGCGCATATTCCGGGCGCAGCACGCCGAGCCGCCCGCGCGCAAAGCCTTCGAGTGGAAAATCCGGGTGTTTGACGTAAGTAAAGATGGCGTCCCTTGCGAACGGCCCGCAGGCGTAAACGGGGCGCTGTGATGAAAGCAACACGGACAGCATTGCTACTATAACAATCAGGCTCTTTAGCCGGGAGATTCTCATTTACGATTCCTTTCAATGGTGCGGCGCACGGCGGCTTCAGTCCAAGCTTTCGAGTTAAAGATGTAAGTGCGTGTCACGCCCTGCGAAGCCAACTCGACAGGCTCATCCGTAGAAACGCCCTTGCTCAAACGACAGAGAGGGCTGCGAAGCTCACCGCCCTGCTTCAAATAGCTCCTGATGCGCTCTTCATCCATGCCCATCTGGAACAGCATCGGCACGGCCTCGTCAACAGGCAGGCCATCCAGCCAGTTATCGTCAATGCACCATGAAGCCAGAGCAGTGATTGAGAGCGGCATCTCTGCGGGCAACTGCCGCCGCAAGTCTCGCAGCAGTTTCGTGTAAAATTCGCGCTCGGATTTCAGCGCATCGAAATCAATCTGGAGCGCGCGGACATTCGGCGCACGAGAAGCTTCTAAGAGCGCTTCTGTCAAACTGGCGCGTTGTGTATCCGAGAGAAGCGGCGGCCCGTCGCGCACCGTCTCGATTCTCACGACAGCCATCAGCGTAGTGCCTGCCGGAACCTTTAGCGGCTGCATACGTGGCCGCTCAATCACCTTGTCCTCGCGCAGGTAGATTGTCTTGGACAGAAACGCCACGCCGACTTCACGCGTGTCTATAAATTCCAACTGCTCTGGCCTCTCCCACGCCCACAGGAACTGCTTGGGAAAGCCCGCCATGCGCGCGCTAGACGTGGCTGCGCTGCGGGCCAGAGCCCGCTCATTTTGCAGGCGCGAGAAGAAAAAGAGCGCCAGCGCGCAGAGCATAGCCAGCACACAGGCGAAGATAAGAGCAAAGCTTTTTTTAGAGATGACGGGCCTCCGCATTGCTCGACAGTATAAGGCAAAAGTATAAAGGTAGAAGGAAAAAATGAAGAAGAGGTTTGAAGTTAGCAGCGCCCTTTCTTTTACCAATCTCAATTGCTTTGTCAGCCAAGCCGGATTTTGACAAATTGTTATGCATTGACAACAATTTAAGCCACGTCTTTCAATGAGGGCGGGGACAAGAAGGAATATTTATGAGTCTGCCAACGAAGCGTTTTCTGAGAAACATTGAAGACTTCACTTGCGAATATTGTGGGGCGGCTGTGAAGGGGCAGGGTTATACAAACCATTGTCCGGTATGTTTATGGTCAAAGCACGTGGATGTTTTCCCCGGAGATCGTCAGGAAGAATGCCGGGGGATGATGGAGCCTGTCTCTTTTGATGTAAAACGCGGCCGATATATCATTCTTCACAGATGTACTAAGTGTGGATTTGAAAAACGAAACAAATCCGCGCCTGACGATGATTTTGAAGCGATACTAGCCGGAAGATGAAATCGCCGCAGGCCGACAAGCGGGAAAATTAATTAAAGCGATTAAGAAAAGCCTCGCGCTTCGACTAAAGAGATGAGCCTCTGATATACTCGACTGACTGAATGAATGACCATTCATTTTTAAGCTAAAAACTATTCGAGCCTTTCTTGGAAAGGATTTTCACAGAGGTTTGTATGAGAGAGAAGATTGAGCGAGAGACTCTGGAGATGGACGTGGTGTTCGTCGGCGCGGGGCCTGCGAACTTGAGCGGCGCGCTTCACCTTGCGAGGCTCGTGCGCGAGCACAACGAGGCCGTAGAGGGCGGCAAGCGTGAAGGCAAGCCGCTAGGTGAGATTGAGATAGGCGTGATTGAAAAGGGCTCGTCCGTGGGCGCGCACATTCTATCGGGCGCGGTCATGGATCCGCGTGCGCTCAGAGAACTGATGCCGGATTTCGAAGAGCAGGGAGCGCCGCTAGAATCTCCCGTCACGGAGGATTACTTTCTTTATCTGACGAAGGGGCGCGCGATTCGCTCTCCGATTACGCCGCCGCCTTTGAAGAATCACGGTTATTACATCGTCTCTCTGAATCGCCTGACCTCTTGGCTGGGCGAGAAGTGTGAAGAGGCAGGCGTCAACATCTTTCCCGAGTTTCCGGGCGCGGAGATGCTTTATGACGGGAATGACCGTGTCATAGGCGTGCGCACAGGCGACAAGGGAATTGATAAAGAAGGAGAGCCGAAAGAGAATTTCGAGCCGGGCGTTGACCTTCTTGCAAAAGTGACTGTGCTGGGAGAAGGCCCGCGCGGCTCTCTGACGAAAAAGCTTTCGGAGCGTTTGAACCTCAACGAAGGACGAGAGCCGCAGGTCTACTCGCTCGGCATCAAGGAGCTTTGGGAGTTGCCTGACGACCGCTATCCGGCCGGGCGTGTGACGCACACTCTGGGCTATCCGTCGGACACAAAGACCTACGGCGGCGGCTGGATTTACGGGATGCAGAATCGCATAGTCAACATAGGCTATGTGACGGGGCTGGATTACCACGACCCGCTCCTAGACCCGCACGCGGAGTTTCAGCGCTTCAAGCAGCACCCTTTCCTTGCAAAGCTTCTGGAAGGCGGAAAGATGATTCGCTATGGCGCGAAGACCATAGCGGCAGGCGGCCTCTACGCCATGCCGCAGATTTACGCGGACGGCGTGCTGCTCGTGGGCGACTGCGCGGGCTTCCTTAATTCGCAGCGCCTGAAGGGCATTCACACCGCCATAAAGAGCGGCATGCTGGCGGCGGAAGCAATCTTTGAAGCTCTGCTGGCAGGTGATTTTTCCGCCAATCAGCTCAAGCGCTATGAAGAGTTGGTTGGTGATAGCTGGATTATGCAGGAGCTACGCAAGGTCAGGAATTTTCACGCGGGCTTTCGTCGCGGCCGTTGGCTTGGGATGGCGAACGCCGGGTTACAGCTCATCACGGGCGGGCGCTCTTGGGGACTCTTTGACCGCGCAACCGCCGAGCCGGGGCACGAGGCGCTTGAGAAACTCTCCGACTACGGTTACAAGGGCGACGACATCTCGCAGCGTTATAACGGTCTGCGCTTTGACGGAAAGCTCACCTTCACGAAGCTGACGGACGTTTATCACGCCGCCGTCAAGCACGATGAAGACCAGCCCGCGCACCTTCACGTGCTGGACACAAACATCTGCGCTACACGCTGCGCGGAAGAGTACGGCAACCCTTGCCAGCGATTCTGCCCGGCTGCCGTCTACGAGATGGTGGAAGATGGCGCTGACGGACGACGCCACTTGCAGATTAACTTCTCCAACTGCGTGCACTGCAAGACCTGCGACATAATGGATCCGTACCAGATAATCAACTGGGTGACGCCGGAAGGAGGAGGCGGGCCGGATTATAAGGGGATGTAGCCGTTGCGTCCGTGCCTGTCAGCAAAACCGGCGGCGCGGCCGGGTTAAAGGGTGGGCCGGGAGATTTCAGGACTACCCACCCATCCCGGTCGAACACCTTTTAGCAATAATATAATCGGCATCTGCTATACGCCTTGAAACTTGCTGCCCGGTCACACGAACATCTGGAAAATTTCCTGCGCGAGTTTTATCAGGACTCTACACTGCGGCTTCCAGCCGTATACTTCTACACGGGTACACTGGTGCGGCTGGTGACTCACGCTTTGAATGTAAGCGCAATCACTTTCGGGCAACATGTCTTAATATCACCTGAGCTGGTTAACGCGGATAGTCACGGGCGACAAAGCGTTCCGGGCTGGCTGGTAGCACATGAGGCGGTTCACGTCCTACAGTATAAGCGTGAAGGCTACATACGTTTTCTCATGCACTACCTGTTCGGTTACTGGCGCGCACTGCGTGAAAGCGGCAAATGGGACAGGGCGGCGCGCTTGCGGGCTTACCTTGCGATTGCGGAAGAGCGCGAGGCACAGGAGGTCGAGCGCGCATATCAAGCAAAGAGCACGGGGCCGAAGCATTAGCTTCTCTTGAGAAAAAAGAGTCTGGCCTAAATCGAGTCTATTCCTGCGGGCCTTTGGTCAAATCTATGACGGAGAAGCCCACCTTGCCGCGCTCAACTTCTTCCAGCGCTATGCGCGTTGGCTTATGCTTCTGCGGGTCTAAGTCCACGCGCGGGCGCGCACCGCGCTGTAGCTGTTTGCTTCTCTGTGCCGCCACAATAATCAATCGGTATTTTGAATCCATTCTATTCGATTCGTTATTCGCTTCCGCAGCGTGAATTGCTTCTACAACTCTGGACATATTTTAGTATCTATCCTCCGCGCCCTTCATAATGAAGTATGATTGGATTTGATTACAGGGGGAAACTGTTAAGTATCTCTTGGGCCACCTGCTCCTGACGTTCGCGCCTTGCCCTCTCGGCATAAACAACCGCCGCCAGTTGTGCGGCAGCGCTTTCGGCGTCATCGTTGACGATGACGTAGTCAAATTCTCTGTAACGCTCGACTTCGCTGCGCGAATTCCTCAAGCGCAGGGAAAGCTCCTGCGCGCGTTCGGAGCCGCGCGCCACGAGCCGCTCGCGCAGAATCTCGAACGAAGGGGGAAGAATGAAGACCCCGAAAGCTCCGGGGACGGCCCGGCGCACGCTCTCGGCCCCCTGCACATCAATCTCAAGAATGATGTCGCGCCTCTCTTTTAATTCCCGTTCAACCTGAGCGCGGCCAGTGCCGTAGAGATGAGCGTGTACGTGCGCCCATTCCAGAAACTCTCCACGGGCTATCATCTCTCGGAATCTCTCTTGAGAGATGAAGAAATAGTCGCGCCCGTCTATTTCACCCTCCCGAGCGGGGCGCGTAGTAAACGATACAGAATAGCCAACATTAGGCACAGTTTTCAACACGCGGCGAATCAAAGTGCCTTTGCCACCGCCCGAAGGCGACGAGACGATGATGAGCATCCCGCGCGCATCCAACGGCCCAGCTCGTTCTTCCGTATCCACAATCTCTTTCGTCTCACTCGACATTTTGAACCTGCTCGCGCAGCTTTTCTATCTCGGCCTTAATCGAGAGCGCGGACTCCTTGATGGTCATCTCTGTGGATTTGGAGAGCACAGTGTTGGCTTCGCGGTTCAGCTCCTGTAGGAGAAAATCCAGACGCTTGCCTATCTCTCCGCCGCTCACAATCGCTTCACGAAACTGCGCCAGATGGCTCTTAAGCCGCGTCAGCTCTTCCGTGATGTCGCTGCGGTCTGCCAGATAAGCAAGCTCCTGCGAGAGCCTGCCCTGGTCAAGCTCAATCGCCTGACTGTCGCGCGCCAGAAGCTCTCCTATGCGCTTCTGCAAGCGCGCCCTGTAAGCTTCTACAAGCCCATCCGCAGCAGCTTCTATGACAGGGATGTGGCGCTCTATCTCGACCAGCCGCCCCAGCATCTCCGCCACGAGCGACTGTCCTTCGCGCTCGCGCATGCGCTCCAATTCGTCCAGAGCCTCTTCGACCGCCCGCTCGATGCCTCTGAGCATTTCGTCGTCTATGCCGTTGCGGACGGGCTGCATCGCGCCCGGAAGACGCGCCAGCACATTTAAGTCCGGCTCGCCCTGTATGTTGAACTCCTGCTGCATGGCGCGCATGGCCGAGATGAAGCCCGCAATCAGGGGGCGGTTCAACTCGTAAGAGACTTCGCCCGTGCGCTCGAAGGTGAGATTGGCGTCAACGCGCCCGCGCGACAACCTCTCCGTGATGCGTCGCTTGAGGAGCGGCTCAATCGCGGAAAGCTCCGAGCCCAGACGCAGATGCACGTCAAGAAACCTGTTGTTGACGGTCTTGAGGTCAACGCTGACGCTGAAATTATCTCCGGTCGCTGAGCCGCGACCGAAACCTGTCATGGATTTCATAATACGAGTGAATGGTGAATAGTAGATGGTAAATAGAAAGTATCGTTCATCTATTTACTACTTGCCATTCACTAATACCTCCTCCTCTTCATCTGCGAACTGTAGCTCGTAGAGGCGGCGATAGAGGCCACCGTGCGCCAGAAGCTCTTCGTGTTTGCCCGTCTCTACGATTCGGCCCTTCTCCATGACCACTATCAGGTCTGCGCGGCGTATGGTCGAAAGACGATGGGCTATGACTACAGTCGTGCGATTCAGTATCAGATTTGTCAGAGCCTTCTGCACCAGCCGTTCGGATTCCGCGTCGAGTGCCGAGGTGGCTTCGTCCAGAACCAGCACGGGCGCGTCCGTCAAAACTGCGCGCGCGATGGCTATGCGCTGGCGCTGGCCACCGGAAAGAAAGATGCCGCGCTCGCCTATGACCGTATCGTAGCCCATAGGCAACTCCATGATGAAGTCGTGCGCGAAGGCCACGCGCGCCGCCTCTTCCAACTCGGCCTGAGTCGCGTCGGGGCGTCCGTAGGTGATGTTGTAGCGAACCGTGTCGTTAAAGAGAACCGTTTCCTGAGTGACAAGTGCCATCTGCTGACGAAGTGATGAGAGCTTTGCCTCGCGCAGGTCAACTTCGTCCCACAAGACCACGCCTTCTTTAGGGTCGTGAAAGCGCGGGAGCAGTTTCGTCAGCGTAGATTTGCCGCCGCCGGATTCTCCTACGAGGGCAACCATAGTGCCTTTCGGGATGCTTAAATTGATGTTGCTGAGGACGGCCCGCGACTCGTTACTGTAACCGAAAGAGACTGCGCGCAGCTCTATGGCCTTATTCAGTGGCTTAAGCTCAACCGCGCCGGGCTTCTCCAGAACCTCCGCGTGCTCGTCCATCACCTCCCAAACGTGACGCGCCGCCGCCAGCGCCTGCTCCAGATTGTTGTGCAGCCGCGAGAGCTTTCGCATGGGGTCGTAACTGCGGAAGAGAAAGATGAGGAAGGTCAGGAACTGCGCCGAGTTCATGCGCCCGACCATGATTTCGCGCTGGCCCAGATAGAGCAGCACGATGACTTCGAGCATACCAATCATCTCTATGGTCGGTGGTGAAAGCGCGGCTATCTTGGCCGAGCGCAGGTTGGCTCGAACTATCTGCAACGCCACGTCACGAAAGCGCCTCTGCTCCCGCTCTTCCGCGCGGTAGGCTTTGACAATCGCTTGATTGGCCAGCGCCTCCTGAGCCGTGTCCGTCAAAAACTTGTTGCCTTCGTAGGCGTCGCGGGCGAGATTGCGAAGCGTTCGGCTGAAGCGAGCCGTCAGGTATGCAATGATGGGCGTAATCATCATGGCCGCGACCGTCAGCCGCCAGCTGTAGTAGAAGCTCGCCGCAAGGAAAAAGACGAGCGTGAAGCTTTCGCGCAGCATGTCGCGCAACGTGTTTGAGACGGCCTGCTCTATCGCGGCGGCGCTCGAAACCAGCCGCGACACTAGATAATTCGTGCGATGACGCTCAAAGAAGGATGCTGATTGCGACAGGACGTGACGGTACAGGTCTTGGCGCAGGTGCAGCACAGACGCCTGACCCACGCGAGCCATCAGGTAGGTGGAGAAGTATTCGGTTATTCCTTTCGAGACTGTAAAGATTATTAGAAGAATGCTGATGTTGCGCCAAGCCCCCAGACCCGAAGCCGGTATCAGCTTTTGCAGGCCGTAGAGCGTGGGCGTGCGCTGTCCAGATTGTGAAAATGCTTGGTCGAAGATTGGCACGACTAGGGCATTGGTGGCGCTTTCAAGCACTCCGACCAGTACCATGCAGATGGTCGCAAGTGTGAATATCCCCCAATGTGGCTTGAGGTATCTTAAAAGTCGCCGCAGATCGTGCATTTGTTACTCGCCGGTACAAGCGCCCGCGCGCTTTGTCGCCGGTAGCTCTCGGAAAGGGAGGACTGGAACCGGTGCCCGCAATCAGTAAATCGAAATAGTACTTACCATAAGAGCGCTGCGTCAAGGCAGAAGGCAGAAAGGAGGCGGAATCTCTCTTTTTCCTTTTGTCTTGGCTAATGCGCTATAATTTGCCGGTGATGATGTGAAAGGTAAAGCCCGGGCTTGGGCTGCCGAGCCTTTCGCGCTCTATTATTTTAGCCCTTCCTTTCAATGAATGTTTTGACGCCAATAGACCATTACATTAAACTGCCTTTGTAACAAATGTAGAGTAGAAGCTTTAGTTGTAGATTCTTTCGGCCCGAAAGGTGCTAGAGAAAGATTTGGAACAACAGACTGGTAACAAGTATAACGGCAGGCGTCTCTTAATCGTTGACGATGATTTGAGCATGCGGCTGCTGCTGGCGGAATATTTTCGGCGGCTCGGATTTACGGTCGAGGAGAGAGAGAGCGGCGCTGAAGCGCTTGAGCCCGCTACCTCCGGCCGCTTCGACTGTTTCATCTTCGACGTGACGATGCCGGAGATGACCGGCCTTGAGCTTCTGCGACGGGTGCGAGAGCGAGGCGTTCAGACGCCCGCAATGTTTTTGACGGCGCACGACGAGGTGGAAGCAAAGGTGGCCGGCTTTGAAGCGGGCGCGGACGATTATCTGGCGAAGCCTTTCAGCCCGCGCGAGCTTGAGTTGAGAGTCGAGGCGCTGCTTCGTCGCTCCGGCAACGCTCCGCAGGCGGGCGATGCCGAGCGCATAGAAGTCGGTGACCTAGTGATAGACAAACGACGACACGAAGTCATACGACACGGCGAGCGCGTTGATTTGACTCCGCTTGAGTTTCAGATTCTGGAGCTTCTGGCATCTGAGCCGGGGCGCGCGTGGAGTCGCAACGCGCTGCTGGATCAGGTCTGGAGCACTGATTACGAAGGCTACCAGCGAAACATAGACCCGCACATCAATCGCTTGCGGAAGAAGATTGAAGAAGACCCGAAGAACCCGCGCTATGTGCTGACAGTGCGCGGAGTCGGGTATAAACTTAACGAGTCTCCCTGAAGCATAAAACTTTCCGCCGCACGCCGGCCCGAAACGGCTCTGCTCAAATCTTTTCGGCCAGCGTGCGCCAGAAACTGAAAAACTGCCATGCCCCAAATTGCACGCTCCTCAATGCGCTACGCTCTGATGTTGCTCTTCTTGGTTGTCGCCGCAACGCCTCTGTTTGAAGCCAGAGCGCAGAGCGGCGTCAGACCCGAAGCAAGACAGGTCGGCCCGCCGATTCGCATCAACTGGAAAGAGCAGCCGGGAGTCCGGCGCTACCGCTTGCAGATTGCCCGCGACGCGCAGTTCGCAGACATAGTCTTCGACAAGCTCGTCTACGGCCATGAAATCACGGTCAACGAGTTGCCGAACGGCCGCTACTACTGGCGCATTGCTCCCGCTCCGTCCGAGACGGGCCAGTACACGCAGCCATCGGAGGTTCAGGTCGGTGGGACTACGACGACGCAGACGGGCTCTTCGGTTACTAACAGGCCGGACGATAGCCGCGCAGTCGTGGCTTCGGACTCAACGGGTTGGAGAACGGCCACGGGCAACATAGCTCAGCCTCTGGCAGCGCCTCTGCGCACGGGCGCGAGTCTGGATTTCTTAGGCGTCAACGAAGACGGAATGGTCTACGCGCTGGACGGCTCAAACGGCGTCGCGCTCTGGACTGCTCGCTTTCGCCCACGAGCGCGGCGCGGCGAGCCTACGGGCAACGGAGGCGCGCAGGCAGTTACGCCAATCGTCGTCCCGACGGGTCGCGGCAACTCAAACGTAGTCGTAGCTTTCGAGGGCGGCGTGCGTGCTCTTGAAGGCGGAACGGGCCGTGAGCTTTGGAAACAGAGCGTGACGGGTAGGGCCGCGAGCGGCGCTGCCGCAGACTTGGATGGGGACGGCAAGGCGGAGGTCTACATAGTGAGCGACGGCACGCCTACGCTGACGGTGCTGGCGAGCGATACGGGCAAAGTGATTGCTCAATCCAAGCTGGACGCGAACGCCATCGGTGCGCCTTCCATCTTCAGGACTCAGGGCGTGCGCGGCGTCGTGATGGCTTTTGAGGGCGGTGTCATTGAAGTCCGAAGCGGAAATGCTGAGCGCGCTCTTTCAATCAAGCTGGACGCGCAGATGACCACGCCGCCGCTCTTTGTACAGGCTGTGGGTGGCGCGGCAGTCCTGATTGGCACCGACCGTGGCTTGATAGCGCTCAACGCCAACGACCTGAAGCCGCTCTGGCGAGTGGCCACGGACGAAGATGCGCCGCGCGGCACACTGGCTTCGACCGACCTTGACGGCGACGGAGTGCCGGATGCCGTGATGGTAACAAGACGCGGGCGCACTGTCGCGGTCAATACGTCAAACGGAAAGATTATGTGGTACTCGACGGGCGCTACGGACGCTGGCTCTGCCACCTTCGCGGATTTGGACGGCGACGGCGCTCAGGATGTAATAGTAGCCGCAGGCCCGGCCTTCGCGGCGGGCTTTTCCGGTCGAAGCGGCGAGATGATTTGGAAAGCGGAAGACGAGAGCCGCCGCACTTCCGCCGGTACGGGCTCTCAGGGAGAGGCTGTGCGGGGGCTTGTGACTGTGCCGGTCAGCTCCGGCTCGACGGGCTATCTTATAGGGAGCGATGCTGCGCGCACGGGCCTGCGCGCCGTCAGTCTTCCAAGGTGAACGAGCCGCGCCAGCTCACGCTAGATGAGAAAGAAATTTTTGGGAGATAACCGTTAATGCTCTGGGTGATTGCCGTTCTGCTCGCCGTGGCATGGGCTATAGGGATGCTGCTGCACAAGGGCGGTTTTATACACATGCTGCTTCTATGCGCGATTGCGCTGATTGTCGTCCAACTGGTCGCGGGCCGTCGCGCCGTTGGCTAATCAGAGAAGCTAAAACACTAAACAAACTAAACGACACGAAAAAGAGAAGCCGGAAACGGCCTTTCTCCCTTTTTCGTGTCGTTTCCGCTTGTAGCGGTCTACTCTCTTCCTTACTTCTACAATCCGGAATTAATTTCTGTTGCCGAGGACATCGCGCAGCACACGATTGACCGTCTTCTGGGCGTCCTTGATGGTCTTGTCGGACGTGTTACCGTTGTTCGAGTTGCGTCTTGCCGTCCGGTTGCTGTTCTGCTCGCGGTTGCCGGAGTTTCTGTTCGCGGTGCGGTTTGAGTTCGCCGTGCCGGTGTCGCCGGAGTCGCCGGAATCGCTGGCGGTAGGCTTGCCCTTATTCTTGCTCTTGCCGTTGGAGCTGTTGTCTGTGCTGCCCTGAGAATCGGTCTGGGAAGTTTCGGTTGTGGTGTTGGTGTTCTCAGTGGTGCTCGCGGTGTTGGCCGTGTTGGCGTTGGCTTCGGTCTTGCTCTTCTTCGTGCAGCCTGCTATGGCCAGTGCGGCCACGATTATGAGTGCGAAAAGCTTTACGTGCTTCATTCTTGATAATTCTCCTTAAAGATGGGGGGTCTTCTTCATACCTTTCGCCCCTTCGGATTGCTGTGTACCTATAAGCGAAGTCCACGCGGAAATCAAGGGAAGATTTGACGGGAAATCTCCCGGTTTGCGCGCCCCGCGTATGGAAAGTTGCGGAAATTCCGGCGGGAAAGATGAAGCTCGACCCGCTTGCTTCATCGCTTCAGCCCTTGATTTAGCTTGATTCATAGCTCTTCCTTCGGCAACAATGCCCGCGTGCGGCGCATCCATTGCAACAGCAGGGGCAATTTTGAGTGCGCTCGAAGCCCGGCTCTCCCATTTCTGCTTTTACGCGAATGTCTGCGACGACAAACATTAGACAAAGGAGCAATCAAATGAATCATAGCTCTCCTTTACGCATCTCATATTCGATTTTTGCAGCCCTGATGGCTTTTGCCATTGCTGCCTCGGCGCTGGCGCAGAGCGACATACAGCGACAGACGGTAGCCATCACCTATCCTCTGGATCAAACAGTTAGCCTAAAGTTTCGAGGCACGACACGACTGCCGCGTCTGAAGGGCGAGGCGAAAGTCAGGCGGCAGGGAAGACGCGGCACGCGCGTCGAGCTGAGCGTTGAAAATCTGCCGCGAGCTATGGAGCTTGGCGGAATTTATACGACCTACGTCGTGTGGGCCGTCTCGCCCGAAGGCCGCGTAGACAACTTGGGCGAGATTAAACGAAGCGGAAGCCAGTTCATAGATTCCAAGCTGGACGTGACAACGCCGCTACAGACCTTCGCGCTGCTTGTCACGGCCGAGCCGCATTTCCTAGTGCGCATCCCGTCCCGCATGGTCGTGCTCGAAAATCTCCCGCCACTGAAGCCCGGCGATGCAGAGGTCGCTACGGTCAACGTTCAGTACATGGGCAACACCAGCGACTACTTCAGAGACGCTCGCGTGCCCGACGTGGCCGACCCCGACTTTCTCAGGACTCCCACGACGTTGCTGGGCGCGCGGCAGGCCATAAGGCTGGCCCGCTACGCCGGAGCGGAACGCGACGCTGCGGAAGAGTTGAGAGACGCGCAGGCCCAGTTGGAGCTTGCGGAGAACGCGTGGAGGCTGAAGCAGTCGGAGGCGGAGATAGATGCCGCCGCGCGTCAGGCAATCAGTCTGGGCGCTCGCGCAGAGGAGATGGCCGAAGCTCGAAAGTCTGCCAGACAGCGCAGGGATGAGATTGCCGAGCGAGACAGAGCCGTGCGCGAAGCGGAAGACAACGCGGCCACCGCCAACCAGCAGATTGCTGATATGAAGGCCGCGCTTGAGCGCGAGCAAAGGGCGCGTGAGCTGGCAGAGCGCGACTCCGTCAACACCTCTCAACAGTTGCGCGATGCCCGCTCGGAGATTGCGCGGCTCAGAGAGGAGCTGGCGCAGGTTCGTGCCGAAGGCGAAGACGCGAAGATAAAGCTTGCTCGTATTGAAGGAGAGCGAAGCGCGGAACAGCAGAGGGCTCAGTCGGCCGAGCGCGTGGAGCAGCAGAGGGCCAACGCCGCCACGCTCAAGCAGTCGCTCGCAAGTTTTGGGACTGTGCGCGAGACTCCGCGCGGGCTGGTGCTGACTTTGCCGGAATCAATCTGGACGGAGGCCCGCGCAAGCAGTCTCGCGCCCGCCGCCTCCGCCAAACTTGAGCCGCTCGCCGCGCTGCTGGCGAACAATCCAGACTACCGCATAGTCATAGAAGCCTACACTGACAATCGCGGCAGCACTGAGACGCTTCAGCAATTGACGCAAGACCGAGCGCGAATACTGGCTGAGCAATTCGTGAGCGCGGGCGTGGACAACGCACGCATAGAGGCCAACGGCTTAGGCCCGGCCCGGCCCGTCGCTTCAAACACGAAGAACGCCGGGCGGCTGCGCAACCGCCGCGTAGAAATCACGCTCGTCCCCGCGAGCGCCCCGTCTCAAGCGAACATCGGCAGCAACTAGAAACAATGCAGAAGGCAGAAGAGTTTGATTCAATGAAGAAATGAATAAATGAATCAAACTCTTCTGCCTTCTGCATTGCCTTTATCATGTCTTTACTGGAAGTCCTACAGCTTATAGGTTACAGCATGGGGGCGGCGCTGCATCTTTGGATGGGGGGCTTGCTGCTGAAGCGACGCAGCCATCTGGGAAAGATGGAGCGCGTCCTGTTGCTGCTGGCCGTATCAATCGGGGCTTGGCACGCGTCGAATCTAATAATTGCCCTTCATGGTTCGCTAGGGCTAGACGTTTGGCGGTGGACGCAGCTTCTGCGTCTCACAGATACGGTCGCGGTCATAAGTATCACGCTCTCCTACTCGTTTCTGCTGCACGTTCATCTACACCTGTGGGCGGGCGCGCATAACCGTCCCTTGAAATTCAACGAGCGCGCGCGTGTTTATCTGACCTACACGCCAGCGCTCTTTCTCTTCGTAGCCGTGCCGAAGCTCTGGACGGGCGAATACCTTCCCATGATGCAGAAGCTGGAGACGCTGGTTCTGCCGTTCGCGCTGTGGGCCGGTTACGCGCTCATGTTCGTGGCCGTCACGGATTTTCTAATCTCTCGCGTCGTGGAGTCCGCTAACGAGAGAAGCTCGATGCGAATGCTGGCCGTGTCGTTCCTCGGGATAGCGGTGCTGCTGGTTGCCGCGTACGGCTTCGGCGTGGGGCAGGGAACGACGTTCGGCCTTTATCTAAAGACCTTCGCCAATCTGGGCTCGCTTCTGCCTTCGGCGCTGATAGCCTATTACATCTACCGCTACCGCTACCTTGAGCTGATTATCAAGGAGAGCCTGATAGTGGCCATCTTCGGGGCGGTTGTTCTGGCCGTTTATCTCTTCGGAATACGAAGCTTCGGGACGTGGCTTGCTAGCACTTATGGTTTACGAGAGGGAACCGTTGAGGCTCTGTTGATTCTGGGGCTCACCTTGATGGCCGCGCCCTTTCGTCGCTGGCTTGAGAATCGCTTTCATCAATTCTTCGAGCGCGAAGCCACGCTCTACAGGGATGTGGTCGCGCGCATAGGACAGCGCCTAGGCCATTATCGCAGCCTCCCTGAGCTGCTGCGCTTCGTGGAAGAGAGGGCCGCTCAGGGCCTCGGCCTCACGCGGCTTCGCATAGTAGCCTCGTCTCAAAACAGTTCCGGGTCTGATAAGGAAGGCGATTCTTTAAACTCCTTTGATGAAGATGAGAAGCAGACTGGCGACGAGTGGATTGAAGAGTTGCTGGCGCTCGCGCGCGAGGGGCAGCTTTCGCTGATTGAAGATGAAGAGAGGCTGACAGGGCGTGGCTATCAGATGGCGTACGCGCTGCGCCGTGATGAGCGAACCGTGGGCCTGATGCTGGTGGACGCTCCTGCCGACGCGTTGACGCGGGACGTGCGCGCGGTTCTGGAAGTGCTGGCGGCGCAGGTGGCGATTGCTATAGAGGATTACTGGCTGCTGGAAGAGAACATGCGGCTTGAGCGCAAGCTGGCGCACGGCGAGCGGCTGGCGGCGCTCGGCCGAATGGCCGCGACGGTAGCTCACGAAGTCAAGAATCCGCTTTCGGCCATCAAATCCATCGCGCAGGTGATGCGTGAAGACAAGCATCTGGCTGCCGAATACGAGCGCGACCTGAGCCTTATAGTGGGCGAGACGGACAGGCTTAACCGCAGCGTGACCCAGCTTTTGAGCTTTGCGCGAACTGCTCCGCCTGATGCTGCTCCCGTCCGTCTGGATGAGGCCGTGCGCGCCGTGCTGGAGCTTTTTCGTATGGAGGCGGTCAGTCGCGGCGTCAGGCTTGAATGGCATGCGATTACGGACGCGGAGATTGGCGGCGCGGAAGCTTCAGCCTTGAGGGATGCGCTCGCTAACCTTTTGACGAACGCCTTGCAGGCGACTCCGGCAGGCGGGCGCGTCAAGGTTGAAGCCAGCAGAGCCGGTGAAGAGCTTTTAATAGAGGTCGTGGATAACGGGGCGGGAATCAAGGCCGAGCTTCGAGAACGTATCTGGGAGCCCTTCTTTACGACAAAACAGCGCGGTACGGGGCTGGGGCTGGCCATCGTGAGGAAGCGCATGGAGGAAGTGGGAGGCCGTGCCGTTATGGTCGCGCCGCGCGAAGGCGAAGGCGCACGCTTTCTCTTGCGCCTCCCGGTCAAAGCTTCATCGAACTTGGCTGCCGGACAAAGACCGCACCTAGTGGCTTAAATTCGTGGCATCATCTTTGCTAAACAGAGCCGCAGTGGCTGTACGACTAATGGATTTTGAGGAAGACATTGATGAGTGATTCATTGCGCCTGTTGATAGTGGATGACGAGGAGGCCGCGCGTTATGGAATGCGGAAGGCGCTCGCCGGCTTCGGCTACGAGATAGAAGAGGCTGGCTCTGTGGAGGCAGCGCGCGAGCAGATGAAGAAGGTGCGCGCAGACCTTATGCTGCTCGACGTGAACCTGCCGGGCGTGAGCGGCCTTGAGTTCCTGCGTGAGCTGAAGGAAGAGAAGGGGGACGCGCCGCTCGTCATATTGATAACGGCCCACGGCTCGGAGCGCATGGCCGTTGAGGCTATAAAGACCGGCGCGCATGATTATCTATCCAAGCCTTTTGAGTTGGACGAGCTGCGGCTGGTCGTTAAGAACGCACTTGAGACGGTTCGGCTGAGGCTGGAGAACCAGACGCTTCGCCGTCGCATAGAGATTGAAGGCGCTACGCGGGGGGGACTGATTGGCGCATCGAGCGCCATGGAGCGCGTGCGTTCCATCATAGAAAAGGTTGCGGAGACGGACGCTACCATTCTTGTGCGAGGCGAATCCGGCACGGGAAAAGAGCTGGTGGCGCGTGAGATTCACGAGCGAAGCAGCCTCAGGCGCAAAGGAAACTTCGTGGCCGTCAACTGCGCGGCGCTGCCTTCGGAGTTGATAGAATCAGAGCTTTTCGGCCATGAAAAAGGGGCTTTTACGGGCGCTGCCGCGCGTCGTCAGGGAAAGTTCGAGCAGGCCAACGGCGGCACGCTCTTTCTGGACGAGATTGGCGACATGAGCGCCAACGTGCAGGCAAAGCTCCTGCGCGCTCTAGAAGAGCGTCGCATCGAGCGTCTTGGCGGAACCGACTCAATCCCCGTGGACGTTCGCATAGTCAGCGCCACTCACCGCCCCCTTGAACAAGAGATTGCCGTAGGGAATTTTCGCGCAGACCTCTTCTATCGCCTGCGGGTCGTGACGGTTGACATAGCCCCCTTGCGCGAGAGGCGCGAAGACATTCCCCTGCTTGCCAACACCTTCGCGCGGGCGGCCGCAGAACGCTACAACCTGCCCGTGCGCTCAATAGCGCAGAGCGCGCTTCGCCGCCTGATTGAGTACAACTGGCCCGGCAACGTGCGCGAGCTTAGAAACACCATAGAGCGCGCAATCATACTGGCCGAAGGCGAAGAGTTGACCGCGCAAGACCTGCCCGAAGAGATTATTGGAAGCGGCAGAGCGCGTAAACAGAGCGACGCAGGCGGGGAAGATGACGCCCTGTCGGTTCCTTTCACGGCCGATTTCCGGGAAGACAGGCGCGAGTTCGAGCGCCGCTACATAGCGCGCTGTCTGGAAGAGACGGGCGGCAATGTCACGCGCGCGGCGAGCATTCTCGGAATGCACAGGCAGTCTCTGCAACACAAGTTGCGCGAGCTTGGACTCGCCCGCCGCTACGTCTCAGTCGCCGCCGGAGAGCAGGATTAATCGGACACCTGACACAAAATCCCAGCACTTCAGCACCGCAGGCGGTGCTGACCTGCGCATATCAATCTTCCTTAAATTAGGTTAGAATCCAACCACAGAAACCCATACAATCATTTTAAGTTTCGGCTTTTATGGAGGCCCGACATGGCAGAGACTCTGGCACAGGTGATTGATAAGCAGGAGGCGTTGGATGCTGCGAGCGATGCTTTGCAGCCGGCCGTGACCAATCTTTTCAAGGCGGGCGGGGAAACGGGTCAGGCCGTAAAGAATTTTCTTCACGGCACATGGCTGGGCCACCCGCTCCATCCGGTCTTGACGGATATACCCGTGGGAGCATGGACTACTGCTCTGGCGCTGGATGCTATGGAGGCCGTGAGCGGGCGTGAAGAGTTCGGCTCGGCGGCGGACGCAGCCGTAGCCGTGGGGCTAGTGGGAGCCCTTGGAGCAGCCGCCACAGGCATCACGGATTGGTCTGAAACCGAAGGGCGTGGCCGGAAGGTTGGATTGGTTCACGCTCTGCTGAACGTGAGCGCCACGACTCTCTACGCCGGTTCATTAATCTGTCGCCGCCGCAACGCTCGGCGCGCGGGCGTGGGGCTTTCCATGCTCGGTTATCTCATCTCAGGGGCTTCGGCATATCTTGGCGGGCATCTTGTCTTCGGAGAGAAGATAGGCGTTGACCACACAGCAGGACAGCAGTTCCCGACCGAGTACACGCCGGTCATGGCCGAAGCGGAGCTTCAGGAGAACCAACTCGCGCGCGTGGAGGTTAGGGACGTACCCATATTGCTTGTCAGGCGCAATGGTCAAATCTTCGCACTGGCGGAAACCTGCTCGCACCTTGGCGGGCCTCTGGCCGAAGGCGAGCTTGTAGACAACACCGTGCGCTGCCCTTGGCACGGCTCGCGCTTCTCGCTCGAAAACGGAGCCGTTGTGGACGGCCCGGCCACGCACCCGCAGCCCTGCATGGATGCCCGCATAAGAGAAGGACAGGTAGAAGTCCGGCTGCGCCACGAAAAGCTCTCGGCGTGGGACGAGATTGAAGGCGATTAAATCAATGCAGAAGTCAGAGTGCCGCAATGATGAAGTAAAGAGAAGAGTACTCAACCTTGAATAGTTTCTTCATTCATCATTTCTGCTTAATCTCATAACACAATCCGCAGCCCTTATGATTGTATAACCTCTATCGTTGGTAGACGGTGCGAGATAAAACTTTAAATTAAGTATTAAGACTCAGAAGACTTGTATGCTAACTCGCCTAAAATTGGGATTATTACTTCTTACTTTAGTGATAACTGCAACTACAACAGCAACGATAAGTCACAGTCAACAAAAACAAGCTACTGCTTCATTAAAGAAAACAATTAATGATGAAGTTATGCCCGTTACAGATTTTAATAAAGCTCTTCCGGCTGACCCGAAAGAAAGGGATAAACGTCAAAAGAGAAACAAACGCCGCAACATAAAATTGGGGAAGGAAACAGGCGTATTTGACCCGACGCCGTTTATGCTCACCGAAGAAAGATATTCTGCCTATGGAAGGTTCTCTACGCATGCGACGCCAGAGCCAGCAATTCCAGCCGCCAAAAGCGACGTCGTGATTACAGGTGAGGTAATAAAAGCGGAAGCATTTCTGACTGAAGATAAGGTCTCAATCTACTCAGAGTTTACCGTCAGGGTTAACAGCATACTTAAAAACTCAACTTCTGAAGAGATCAATGTCGGGAAGTCAATTACTATTTCTCGCGGCGGTGGAGGGGTACGTTTCCCGTCAGGGAAAATCATTAAAACGCTTTTTGAAGGGAAGCCTATGCCACGCGTCGGAAGCAGATATGTGCTGTTTCTTAATTACGAAAATGCTGGCGGCGACTATCCTTTGATTACCGCTTATGAATTAAAGAACGGCACGATTATACCTTTGGACGGGCTGGATAGGGATGGAAAAGTTATCATTGAGCTTGCATCACATCAAAGCTATAAAGGCTCTTCGGAAATAGATTTTCTAAACTTGGTTCAACTGGCAATCAGCAGCTCACGGGATATGTTTGAAAAGCAGGAGGGGCAATGAAATATCCTCACATTACCCACTCTAAACTATTCGCATTCCTTCTTTGTTTCGCTTTGTTTTCTAATTTATCAGTGGTAATGAGTGAAATAGAACTTACAATCTCTTCTCCGACGGATTAATCTGGAGAATCTACATGCGGCTGTGGTAGAATCTCTTCAATCCGTTATGTACGATACGTCACATCAGATGCACACGAACCGTTTGCTGGAGCGCTTTTCGGAGCGCTTGGACGAACTGCTGTTTAAGGCGCGCGAGCACGAATTGCAACTTCCGCCTGAGCTGCTGGATGAGATAGCGGCCACCACGGGCGAGATAATGCTGGTGCTGATGAACTTTCAGGAGAACATTCACACGGATGCTCTGCTGCACGAGGCGCTCACTCATGCCGAAAATCTTAGACGGCATCTTCGCTCGCGCCAGTTTCAGGGTGAAGAGATTGCGGAAGCCTTCGGAAGCCTGCGTCACGAAGTAGAGCAACTGGTTCGCCAGAGCCGCCGTGCCGCCTGACCGCTCGGAACTCGCTCAGAGGCTCTTCAATCATCATCCGTTCTTCAGGAACATTTCCCAGCCCTTAGCAAAATGAAAGCCCGCATTGACGCCATCATCCAACGAGAACAGGCCGAATACCTTGACCGTCTTCATCCGGTGAACGCAGGACTCCTTGCGGAGATGGAAGAGTACGCAGCCGCCAACCGCGTCCCGATTGCAGACCGCGAGGTAGCTCTCTTTCTTGAGATAACCGCGCGTGCGATTGGCGCTCGATTCGTACTTGAGATAGGCGCGGCGATAGGCTACTCGGTCATTCATCTGGCGCAGGCGCTTCAGCCGGGCGGGCTGCTCGTCACCATAGAGCCTGACGACGAGATGATTCAGCGTTCGGAAGAGTACCTGACCAGAGCGGGCCTGCGCGACCGCGTCAGAATAGAGCGCGGCTTTGCGCTCGATATTATCCCTACGCTCAGTGAGACTTTCGACCTCGTTTACATTGACGCGGTCAAAGAAGAGTACACGGCCTACCTTGATTTGGCGCTGCCGTTGTTGAGGACGGGCGGCGTTATCGTAGCGGATAACGTCCTTTGGGGCGGGCAGGTGGCAGGCGAGATACGCTCGCCGGAGCAGACGGCTTCCACGCAGGCGCTCAGAGCCTTCAACCAGCACTTTGTTCATCATCCTTCACTGCGCGCAGAGATTCTATCCGTGGGCGACGGCCTCGGCTACGGCGTCAAAGTGCTATGAGCGAGCCGGGCACGCACTCATACAGAATAGTCCCGAACACAGAGGAAGAGAGAGCGCGTGCGCGCCGGTTAATTGAGGCTGGCGGCGTGCTGGCTTTTCGCACCGATACCTTTTACGGCTTGGGCGCAGACCCTTTCAATCACGAAGGCGTGAGGCGCATAAATCATCTGAAGGAGAGGGAAGGCCGCAAGCCCGTGCTGGTCGTTATTCACTCGCCGGAAGAAGCCGCGCGCTTCATCTCTGAAGAGACGGAGCTGTTCAGGGAGTTGACTGTGCGTTACTGGCCCGGAGCGCTGACGCTTGTATGTAAGGCTCTCCCGAACGTGCCGGAGGGAATCACAGCCGGAAGCGGGACGATTGGCTTGCGCGTGCCCAGCGATGAGGAAGTAAGAGAGTTTATAGGCTCGTGCGGCGGAGCCTTGACGGCAACCAGCGCCAACCTCGCAGGCGAGCCGCCCGCCCGAACCGCTCTCGAAGTCGCGCGCTATTTCCCGAGCGAACTGGACTTAATCGTTGACGCAGGCGAGGCGCGCACTGATAAGCCCTCGACCGTCATAGATGTCAGCGACCCTCGCCACGCCCGCCTCATACGCGAAGGCGAAATCCCGCGTTCTCATTTAGAGCAAACCCTGAAGACTATGGGCGTAGAGTTAAACCACTAAACCACACGAAGCAACACGAATAAGAACCTCTTTCTTCGTGTCGCTTCGTGTAGTTTAGTGCTTGAAATTTTTCTTTGACTTCTAAGCTGCTACTTGTTTTCTAGTGTCAGGTTTCTGACGAATCCCCAGTCGCCGCTTCCGTCCAGCTTGATGTTGCCCACGTTCTTGCGCGCTATCACCATGTTGGCCGGATACCATAGGGGGAGCATGGGAAGGTCTCTGCTGATTATCTCCTGCGCCTGTTTGTAGAGAGCCGTCGCTCTCTGTTTATCCGTAGTGTTGACGGCCTCTTCCAGAATCTTGTCCAGCTCGGGGTTGCCGTAGCGGCTGCGGTTCCGTCCCGCGCGCTCCTGCGTCGGGATTTCCGTGGAGGCGAAGAGGTCGCGCAGGAACATCGGGTCTTGATTGCCGCCCACCCAGCGAGATGTGGTCATCTGAAACTGCCCGCGACGAAGCTGTTCGAGCAGCGAGTTGAACTCAAGCGTCTCTATCTCAACGGGCAGGCCAATCTCTTTGAGAGAGTTCTGCATGACGGTCGCGTACTGGCGCGTGGCTATGCTGCCGGATGAGATTTTGAAGACAATCGGGCTGGAGAAGCGCATCTGAGGGCCGTCGCCGTCCGGGTCTTTGAAGCCCGCATCGTCCAGAATCTTTTTGGCGCGGGCCGGGTCGTAGGCGTAAGTCTGGCCCGGCGTGTAGGCCCACGATTCTTCAGGCAAAATCGAATTAGCAAGCTTGGCCTGTCCAAGCTGTAGCTCTCGTATCAGGCGCTCGCGGTCTAGCCCGTAGGCTATGGCCTGACGAACCGCAACCTTGTCGAGCGGCGCGCTCTGCACGTTGAATCCCAGATAGACTATGTTGGAGCCCGGAAACTGCTCCACCTTCAGATTAGCGTCTTGGCCCAGTGACGTAATCGCGTCGGGCGTCAGGTTCGTAGGCAGAGGCACTATGTCTACGCGGCCGCTCTTTAGCTCGGCCTGTAGGGCGTTGGCGTCCGAGATGACGCGCACGCGCAGAGTCTTGATGTTAGGCGCTCCCTCCCAGTACTCGTTGTTGGCTTCGAGGTCTAAGACCTGCTGGTTCTTGTCGAAGCTCTTGAAGCGATAGGGCCCAGTGCCCACGGGGCTCGTAGCCTGCTGAGCGGCGCTGCCCTGCGGGATGATTCCTATCGTCACAAGGTTGGGGAAGAGCTGCGGCAGAGGCTTTCTGAGTCGTATGATAACGGTTCGCGCGTCGGGCGCTTCGACGCCCGTAATGTAGCCCTGCTTGCTCGCGCCGGAGCCTTCAAAGAAGCTAGCCGCCTTGCCTGAGCTGGAGGCGAGCATGGTGTCCAGAGTGTACTTGACATCGGCCGAGGTCAGAGCGCGCCCGTCATGAAACTTCACGTTGTCGCGCAGGGTGAAGGTGAACGTCAAATTGTCTTCGGAGGCTTTGGGCATCTCGGAGGCAAGCTCGTTGACGTACTCGAACTTCTCATTCTTTCGCATCAGCGAATTGAACATCAGCACGCGCACGCGCTCGGACGCGGCATCCACTGTGGGAGAGCCTACAGGGTCAAGCGTAGAGATGTTGTCCGATTGCACTATGACGAAGATGTTGGAGTCCTTAGTGCGACAGCCCGCAAACGAGAGCGAGAGTAAAGCCAGAGCCAGTAGAAACGAGACGATGGAGCGAGCGGGCATCAGATTGTGCCTCCGTAAATGTAGTTGAGTTTCCTGTTGAGCATGTCTATCTCATCCGAGAGAGCGCGGAGCCTGTCAGGGTCGAAGGGGAGCGGCGGCTGAACGAGCGATTTGAACTCGGCTATGTTCTTCAGAGAAGCGTGGATTCTCTCTGCCGACACCTCGCCATCGCGCGCAGCCTGAAGCAGCACCTCATAGCCCCGCCGGATTAATTCGGGGCGCGAGCAGATGAGCAGCATGTCCTGCCCTGCGTCGAACGCGCGCCGCACGGCTTTATCTATCGGAGCGTGCTTGGCTATGGCTCCCATCTCAAGGTCGTCTGTGACTACCAGATGGTCGTAGCCAAGCTCTTCGCGCAGGAGCTTCGTCACGATGCTGTGATTCAAAGAGGCTGGCTCAATGCGACCGCCCGCCACGCCGTGTCGAATGTCAATCTTTGGAAAGCCGCCGTGGCTGACCATGACGGCCCGGACGCGGTCGTCCTCGCGCTGGAAAAGCTCCACGTACGGCGCTAGGTCTTGCGCCATGAGGTCATCGTGCGATAGGTGAACGAGCGGCATCTCTTCGTGCGAGTCCACTTCGCCCGCGCCTATGCCGGGAAAGTGCTTGAGACAACCCATGCAGCCGCCGCTCTGAAGAGCGCGAAGGTAGACCATCGTGTAGCCCAGAACTTCGCCGGGAGAGCGACCGAAGGAGCGAGAATAGAGGCCGTTCGAGAGCAGGTCACGCTCGTCCGTCATGATGGACATGACGGGGGCGAAGTTCATGTTGAAGCCCAGCCTGCGAAGCGTCTCGGCCGTGATGCGCCCAAGCGCGCGCGCCCCCGCGAGGTCGCCGTGCTGCCGTATGGTGCGCGCGGACGGCATGGGCGTCATGATGCGGCGCAAACGGTCTACGAGGCCGCCTTCCTGATCTATGCCGAAGAGCGGCTCAACGTGGACAATGCCTCTAATGTCGTCCAGAAGCTTGCGAAGCTGTCCGGGCGAAGCCACGTTGCGGCCGAAGATGATGATGCCGCCGGGCTGAATATGCTCAACGAGCGAGCGAGTCTCTTCGTCAAGCTCCGTACCGGGCAGCCCCATGTAGAAGAATTGTCCGACTTGTTGTTCTAGCGAGAGAGATAATAAAGAATCGAGCATGAAAGGATAATGAAAGACTGTTCTTCAGATAATTCTCTTGCGCAACCCCTCAAGCATGGCACGCGCTTCATCAGGCGAAAGCGCATCTACATTAACGTCTCTTAGCTCATCAAGCAAGCCTTGATTCGTGGCGTCGAAGAGCGTCGCCTGCGCGGCAATGCGGCGGCTGCGAGCGCGATGAGCCGCAGACTTCAGTCCCTTATCATTCGAGCCGTTTTCGTCGCCGCCGTTCTCCCGATGGGACGCGGCCTCAAGCGGCTTCGCTTCCTCCGCGAAGACATCCAGCTCGTAACGCTCAAGCCTCTCAAGCACCTCGCGCGCGCGCCCCAGCACGGAAGGCGGCAAGCCCGCCAGCCGCGCTACCTCTATGCCGTAAGATTTGGAGGCGCGGCCCTTTTCAAGACGATGAAGAAAGATGACCTCTCCCTCGCGCTCCATAGCCGTGATTTGATAGTTCCGAGCGCCGGGAAGCCTCTCGGCCAGCTCCGTCAGCTCGTGATAGTGCGTGGCGAAGAGAGTCTTGGCCGCGTGCTCCGGCGAATCGTGCAGGTGTTCTACGACTGCCCACGCGATAGAAAGACCGTCGAAGGTGGCCGTGCCTCTGCCTATCTCGTCAAGCAGGACGAGTGAGCGGGGCGTCGCGTTGTGAAGAATGGCTGCCGTCTCTGTCATCTCTACCATGAAGGTGGAGCGACCGCGAGCGAGGTCGTCGGAAGCTCCCACGCGTGTCCACACCCGGTCTAAGATGGGAAGACGCGCCCTGTCTGCTGGCACGAAGGAGCCCATCTGCGCCAGTATGCAGATGATGGCCGTCTGCCTGAGCACGGTTGACTTGCCGCCCATGTTCGGGCCCGTGATGACCAGCATGCGGTCTGTGGAGTTGTTCATGTAGAGGTCATTCGGGATGAACGGCTCGCGGCTGACAGACTCTATGACCGGATGGCGTCCGGCGACTATCTCTATCTCGTCGCCGTCGTGCATGACGGGGCGCGTGTAGCGACATTGAACGGCCGCTTCAGCCAGAGCGGCGAGCGCGTCCAGCATGGCCAGCGCCCGCGCGGTCGTCTGAATGCGCCGCGTCTCTGCCGCAGCCTTTGAGCAGATGTCGGAAAAAATCTCCGTCTCAAGCTGACGTATGCGGTCGTCAGCGCCAAGCACGCGTGACTCCCACGATTTAAGCTCGGGCGTTGTGTACCTCTCAGCGTTGCTGAGAGTCTGGCTCCGCTCATAATCAGCAGGAACGCGTGCGGCAGCAGCCTTTGAGACCTCTATGAAGTAACCGAAGACGTTGTTGTAGCGCACGCGCAGAGAGTTTATGCCGGAGCGTGCGCGCTCTCGCGCTTCCAACGTGGCTATGGTCTGTTTGGCGTTGCGGCTGACGGCGCGCAATTCGTCAAGCTCCGCAGAGTAACCGTCGCAAACGGCATCCCCGTCGCCAAGCTTTACAGGCGCGTCCTCGTTTATGGCGGAGGCAATGAGCCCGCGCACGTCCTCCAACTCGTCCGCGTTCTCGAAGAGAATCTGTAGCAGAGAGGAGTCCGACTCCGAGAGCAGTTGACGCACACGCGGAACCTGTCCGAGAGAAGAGTTGAGGGAGCAAAGGTCGCGCGGCCCGGCCTGCCCCATGTTGAGGCGGGCCGTCAGGCGCTCAAGGTCGGACACCTTCTTCAGGAGCGAGCGCATCTGCTCTCGTTCCATGTGCGATGAGTAAAGCTCGGAGACGGCTGCGTGACGCGCTTCAATCTCTCCGCGCCGCACGGACGGGCGCAGCAGCCACGAGCGCAGAAGACGCGAGCCCATCCCCGTCACCGTCTCGTCAATTACGTCGAAGAGAGTACGCTGGCGTGCGGAATTCGATGACGTGCCCTGCGCCTCGGTCAATTCCAGATTGCGAACCGTCACGCCGTCCAGCACCAGATAGTCGCGCGGCTCGAAATATTCTATGTCCGTGACATGAGCGGCGGCGGCGCGCTGCGTCTCCTGAGCGTAACGAAGGCAGACGCCTGCGGCGCGCACGGCCTCTCTCTTCTCCTCCAGCCCATAGCCCGCAAGCTCGCGCACGCCGAACTGCTCGCACAGCAGGGAAGTGCAGCCTTCTATGTTCCACTGCCAGTCGTCCAGCGCCGTCAGGGCTATGCCCGCGAAAGGCTGAGCCGTACTCTTATCATCATGAGAATCAGGCTCGACGCCATCCGAGTCCGATAACGTCTGAGACTGCGATTCAGCAGTCTCCTTCTTCTTAAGAGGAAGATTAGAGGTGTGCGCGGCTTTGTACGTTTCGGGATTCTCAATCAGTGGAGCGAGCGAGGCAGGGAAGAGCATCTCGCGCGGCGCGAAGGCTTCAATGTCTGAGCGTATGCGCGTCCATGCGTCCGTGCCGGAAGCTTCCGTCGCTCGAAACTCTCCGGTGGAAAGGTCAAGGAATGCAGCGGCCATACGGTCACCGCTCCCGCAGACGCTCGCAAGGTAGATAGCTTCACGCGACTCCAGAAGCTGCGGGTCAATGGCAGTGCCGGGCGTGATGATGCGGACTACCTCGCGCCTGACGAGCTTCTTCGTCTTGGAAGCGGCTTCCGTCTGCTCGCAGATGGCCACCCGGTAGCCCTTACGCACAAGCCTTGCTATGTGACCGGCTGCCGCGTGATGAGGCACGCCGCACATGGGAATGGGGTCGCCTCTCTCCTTGTGCCGTGCCGTCAGCGTTATCTCAAGCTCGCGCGAGCCGGTCAGCGCGTCGTCAAAGAAAAGCTCGTAGAAATCGCCCAGCCGGAAAAAGAGAATCGTGCCGGGATGCTCTCGCTTCAATTCAAAATATTGCCGAATCATCGGCGTCGCATTAGAACTCATCATAAAAAATGCTTAATCAACGGGAGCAGATTACGAAACGTGCGATGAGGCATTGAAAATGAGATTAAAGCACAAAGCGGTCTATAGATAAAATCTGCGGCCGGAGGCGGCAATCGTCAGCGTAAGACTCCTTTGTCGCGCTCGCTGACAATCTTCCAGCCTTCGTCCGTCTTCGCCCAGCGAAGCTCCTGTACGACCTCGCCGCTTGAATTTAGAGCGCCCCTGAAATTCCAGCTCTTGCGAAAGGTCATGGTGGCCGAGCGCCCGTCCGCGCTCAGATTGATTTCCGGCTGGCCCGTCTCAAGCTCTATGGAAGTGGCCTGCTCCATCAATCGCTGCTTCTCCGAGCGTACGGACGCGCGCGGCACGTTGCGCTTCAGGTAGAAAGTCTCTACCACAGGAGGGTAAAACGAGATGAGCTTGTTCAGGTTTCGCGCACGAGTAGCATCTATCCATTCGTCTCTGAGCGATTGAAGCTCCGCGCGTGCGTCAGTAGAAGAAGCAGGCGAAGGAGAGGCTCCGGCGTCCGATAACGCCGGTTGATTATCTGTCCGGGCAGGGCCATTTACATTAACAGCCGGAGCCGCATTCCCGTTCTGTACGGCTGCTGAACGATTCTCCGTCTCACCCGTGCGGGATGTTCCTCTGAAGACAAAAAGGAAGATGCCTAGGCCCACGAACAGCACTAGAGCTGCCACTACTATGAAGGGCAGAAAATTTGAACGAGATGGCGTAGAGACAGATGCCTCCGCAGCCTTCCCGGTTTTTGTGTCCGGCGCGGTGACGGGAGCCGTCTTGGAATGTTCAGAGAGAAGAGGGAAGTTGTTTTCCGGCCTTCTCTCTGCTTCAGTCGAAGCCGTGGCTGTCCCTTCCGGTACAATTGCTTTCCCGTCGTCCTGAGGCTCAGAGCCTTTGCCAGACTCCTTCGCGGAGACTTTTGTCTCAAGCTCGTCATCCTGTTCGCCTGTCAGGACGGCGTAAGACTGCACGCTCGGCGGGTTTATCGCCTCGCTCGAAATCGAATCTTCCAGAGTTGGCTCGCCGGAGCGTCTCGTGCTGGGGTCGTTATCAATCTTCTGGCGATTCGTGTCCGGCGTTCGCCTCTCGCCGGAAGCCTGAGCCGCGTTATTCGCCAAGGCCGTTGATTGCTCCAAGCGTTCGGCCTGCGGCAATTCGTTCGCAGCTTCATCCAGCTTCGCGGCGAATACCTGCGCCGTCTGCGGCCTGTCCGAAGGCGATTTGGCAAGCGACTGCTCAATCAAGCTGCGCAAGGCAGGCGGTGTGTCCGGTCGAAACTCTTGCACGGGCGGCGGCGGCGTTTGAATGTGCTTGATGGCTATGGCGGTCGTGGTCGGGCCTTCGAAGGGAGCCCGCCCGGCTATCATCTCGTAGAGTATGACGCCGAGGCTGTAAATGTCCGAGCGCGCATCCGTCTTATTGTCCGCGCACTGCTCCGGGGCCATGTAACGCGGCGTGCCAATCAGAGAGCCTGTGGCCGTCAGCGCCGTTCCTGAAGTCGTCCCCTCCTTTAATTTCGCCACGCTGAAGTCCACGACCTTTGCCAGCTTCTGGCCGTCGTGGTCGCGCGTCAGGATTATGTTCGAAGGCTTCAAGTCCCTGTGCGTGATGTTGTGACGGTGCGCGGCTTCGACTCCGTTAGTGACCTGACGCGCAATCCGTATCGCTTCACCGAAAGGCAACTGGCCGACTGCGTCCATGTGCTCGCGCAAAGTGTCGCCGTCTATCAGCTCCATGATGATGTAAGCCCCGCCTTCGGGAAGCGAGCCGTAGTCGTAAGTGTCAGCAACGTTCGGGTGATTGAGGCGCGCGGCCGCGCGGGCCTCCCTGCGAAAGCGTTCGAGCGCTTCCGGGTCGGCTGTGAAATCCGGCAGGAGCAGCTTGATGGCGACGGGCCTGTCCAAGTCAACATGCGTCCCCTCGTAGACAGCGCCCATGCCGCCACGTCCGAGCAGACGGTCGAGGCGATACTTCTCGGCAATATTGCGCGAGCCGTGACGAGATGGAACGAGCCCGGTCGAATCAAAAGAACAGACCGCGTCCGAGTCCTCATAACAACGCTGGCAGACGGGGCAAAGCTTCATCGAAACCCTTTGATGTTGAACCCTTGATTTAAGAGATAAAGCCTCATGATAATTTCACCGACTGGCGCGCGCGGTCAAGAAAAAGCGCGCCCTCTTAACTGAGCCTCAACCGAAAAACAGCTCGGCCACGCCGTATATCTCTCCCGACAGCGTCTTCAATTCGCCCACGGCATCTTCAAGGGAAATGCCCGTAATTGTATTGCCCGAGAGAGCAACCATGCGCCCCCACTCTTCCGCTTCCGTCATCTCAACAGCCTTGACGCCGAAGCGCGTGGCCAGCACGCGGTCGAAGGGCGTGGGCGTGCCGCCGCGCTGTACATAGCCAAGCTTCGTCACGCGCGTCTCTATGGTTGTGCAACGCTCAATCTCGGAGGCCAGTATTGTGCCTATGCCGCCCAGCCGGTCGTGACGATAGATGCTGTCCCTGACTTCGCCTGAGAGAAAATCTTCGTCCGGGTGCGGGTGAGCGTCTTCGGCCACGACCACTATGGAGAAGGCGCGCCCCTGCTCCATACGGTGCTTCAGTATCTGGCAGACGCGCGAGAGCTTGAAGGGATGCTCCGGCACCAGAATCACATCTGCGCCGCCAGCTATGCCGCCGTAAGCGGCAATCCAGCCAGTGTGACGGCCCATGACCTCTACGACCATCACCCTGTGATGTGACTCGGCTGTAGAGTGCAGCCGGTCAACGGCCTCCGTCACTACCTGCACCGCCGTATCGAAGCCGAATGACATGTCGGTTCCGCGTATGTCGTTGTCAATCGTCTTGGGAATACAGACCAGTGGGTACTGGTGCTCGCGCCACATCTCAAGCGCAGCCGAAAGAGTCCCTTCGCCGCCCACTACAATCAAAGAGCTTAAGTTGTACTTCTCCCAGTTGGCCGCGAGCTTCCGTAGATTCTCAGCGTTGCCTGTAGGATTAAAGCGAGAGGTTCCCAGAATTGTTCCGCCTCTCGGCAGTATGCCGCTCACGGAATCACGATTGAGCGGCTCCACGTCGTCGTCTACAAGACCCTGCCAGCCGTTCCTGATTCCTACGACCTCAGTCTGGGATACCAGAGCCCGGCGCACCACGGCGCGTATCACCGCATTCAAGCCCGGGCAATCGCCGCCCCCTGTCAGAATGCCTACCCTTTGGTTCTTCATGATTACAGATAAAGATAGAGAATTACAGTTCCGGCCTTTACACGCAAATAGCTATGCCGGAAGCCTCGCCCATCTTTCGGCCTTTCACCCCTGCCCTTAAATTCTAAAGTTTGCCTTAATCTCAGCGTGCAGCCTATAATCTCGCGTCAAAAGAGTAGCTGTCAATTTTTCATGCGACACGGGCGCTTACAGGCGGACTCTTCTTGGCACGAATTTTACAGGACGAGAGTATTCGAGTGGTCGAGGAAAGGGAAGAGCCTCTGATTCTCAGCATAGAGACGGCGACGCGCGCGGGCAGCGTTGCAGTCTCGCGCGGCAAAGCGCTTCTTTCATACGGCACGGGCGACGCCTCTCGCTCGCACTCTACGGATTTGCTTGAGCTGATAAGTCAGGCATTGTCTGAAGCGGGCGCTGGCTTAGGGGATGTGGAACTGTTCGCGGTGGCGCTCGGCCCCGGCAGCTTCACGGGCCTGCGTATAGGAGTTGCTACCGTCAAAGGACTGGCCTCCACGCTTGAGCGCAGGGTAGTCGGCGTGCCGACTCTGGAAGCTTTGGCGCTTGCGGCAGGTCTTGGCGAGAGGGTCGCGGCGCTGCTCCCGGCAGGACGCGGTGAGCTTTTCGCACAGAGCTTCCGTGTTGAAGAGCCGCTCAAAGTCTCGCCGCTTGACAAGCCCGCGCATGTGGCCCCGCAGATTCTGCTGGAAACGTATAGAGGGCTTCGCAATGTTCGCTGGATAGGAGAAGGCGCGGACGCGCAGCGAGAAAAGATTCGCGCCGTAGCCGACGAAGAGAGAATCGCATTTATAGAAGAGAGCCTTGAGCAGGCTAGGGAGCAGGAAGGACTGTGGACGCTTGCGAAGTCGCCGGAGAATCTGGCGGTGTACGTAGGGCTTCTGGCCTTTGAGAGACAGCAGCGCGGAGAGACGGGCAGGCCGGAAGAGCTTCAGGCCATCTACGTTCGCCCTTCAGATGCAGAGCTAAAGGAAAAATGTCTTACACAGGGGTAGAAAAGACGCGCGCAGAGGCCAACGCCCTGATTGCGCAGATGAGCGAGCACGACCTCCTTGAGGTGGTCGAGATTGAAGAATCATCGGGCCTCAGTCGCTGGGGCTGGGACGCATATTTCGGTGAGCTTGCGCGACCCACGGAAACCATCATGCTGGTCGCGCGGCCACTGCGACACGACCGCAGGATTGGGGGCTTTTCGATACTGGGATTTATAGCCACGCGTCTGACTGCGGACGAGCTTCACGTCAACAACATGGCCGTGCGCGCGGGCTTGCGTCAGGGCGGCATAGGCTCGCAGCTTCTCGGCGCGGCCCTTGTAGAAGGACGAAAACGCGGCGCGCGTCGCTCGTTTCTTGAGGTCAGGGCGTCGAATCTCACCGCGCAAAAGCTTTACAGAAAATTCGGCTTCGAGGTGAGCGGGCGGCGAGCGCATTACTACGCAGACCCGACGGAAGATGCGCTGGTGATGACGGCGCGGCTTCTTTAAACTTTAACTTGAAATAGATATAACCTTTGCGTTAACATTTTCGACGTCGCAAAGAAAGTGGTATGTGCCGGGGCTATCTGAAGCTGTTCCGGCAAAATTCATTGAAAGTTTTTTTCGCATCTGGAAGGAGGCATCTCTGAAATGGAAATGACGACGACGGATAGCTTAAAAGAGCAGCTCATGGCAACCGATCCTGAGTTTCGCGAACTGGCCAGAGAGCATGGTCGTTATGAAGCACGGCTCACAGAGTTATCCGCGCTTGCATACCCTAGTGACGAGGAGCAATTGGAGGAAATTACTCTTAAGAAAAAGAAGCTTGCCATTAAAGATCAGATGCATTCCATTATCGTGCAATACCAGAAAGACCACAGCTCTTCGCACTAAGCTACTCAGAGGAGCCGGGCCGCCCGCAAAGGAGGGCCTTAAAACTTATCCCGCCGATTTGAAAAGGGCAGGGAAACTCGGGGACGGGGGACGCCAAAATCATGCGCGCCCCCGTTTCCCTTATTAGCTGAAACGTTTTAGACTTAAAGCAGGAACAATTCTAAGTTTATTAATAAGGACGCTTAAACGGTTATGGCCCGTGAGGGTTATCCATACGTCATCGTTCCAATCGTGCTGGCGCTGGTAGTAGCGGCCTTCGGCTACTGGCCTGTGAGCATCCCCTTTATCATTCTAGCGGCCTTCATGGCCTACTTCTTTCGTGACCCTAAGCGCGCGACTCCTACCGACAGCAGTCTTGTAGTCTCGCCCGCAGACGGCCGCGTCACCCGCATAGAGCATCTGTCTCCAGAAGAAGGAGAATCTCCGACGGTCGTCAGCATCTTTCTTTCCCCCTTCGACGTACACATCAACAGAGCGCCCGTCGCGGGCACAATCACGAACGTCTCTTACACGCGCGGCAAGTTTCTGATGGCTACCAAAGATGAAGCAAGTCTGGTCAACGAGCAGAACGCTCTGACCATACAGGGCGAGCGCATCACGGTCGTCTGTAAACAGATTGCGGGAATACTTGCGCGCAGAATTGTATGCTGGAAGCGCGCTGGCGATAATTTAATTCTCGGAGAGCGCTTTGGACTGATAAAATTCAGCTCGCGCACAGACCTTATACTGCCGCCGGAAGTCGAAGTAACTGTGCGAGAGGGCGAGCGTGTGCGCGGCGGCGTCACAGTCATCGGGAGGATCAAATGATGTCCGGTGTACCACGTTTGCAGTTTGAGCAGAAGCGTGCGGAGAAACAACAGCCGGAGCGTCGCGGCATCAAAAAGGGCTTATACCTGATACCGTCGCTCTTCACCACGGCCAACATACTGATGGGCTTTTTCGCCATCACAAGCTCGCTCAGAGGCTTTCAGATGCTGGCGCTGGGAACGCCCGAAGCCCTGGCTCGCGCGGCACAGCTTTTCGACGGCGCTGCCATATTCATTGGCTGGGCTTTCGTCTTCGATTCGCTGGACGGAAGGATTGCGCGCATGACCAAGACTACGACCGAGATTGGCGTGCAATTCGACTCAATCGCAGACGTTGTAACATTCGGAATTGCGCCAGCCGTACTGGCCTACACTTGGGGCTACGGCTCTGCTTTTCGTGAGGGAACAGACCTGCATAATCTTGGCTGGTTCCTCTCCTTCATGTTTTTGATGTGCGGCGCGTTCCGGCTGGCTCGCTTTAACGTGCAGGCCACGCGCCCCCGCGTGCTTGCCGAAGGAACTCCAAAAGTTGATAAGAAGAGCTTCGTGGGGCTTCCCATTCCAGCCGCAGCCGCTCTCATAGCCGCCATAGTCCATTTTGCCCCCAGACCCATAGCTCAATACGGAGGAGAGCGCGCGCAGCTTTACGGCGCACTGCTGATGGGATTGGTAGCTTTACTGGGCGCTCTAATGGTCAGCACTCTGCGCTACAGCAGCTTCAAATCCGCAGGAACCACGCGACGCAGCACGCGCATGATGATTCTGCTCATAGGAGCCGTGGGCATGCTCATCTGGCTCTACTCCAGATACGTGCTTCTGGCAATAGTTCTGGCCTACGTGCTACAAGGAATACTGTTTCGCTTGGGCGCCATCTTTCGGCGTCGTCCGGACAAAACAGTACCGGCATAAAGAGAGGCACTCTTGCTATTTCTGACTGGATTGAGTTGAAGTAACCGGTCTGGCAAATGCCAGCAGCCCCTGACGTGTAGTGACGAGCAATACGCCGCCTACGGCCACGGGTGAAGCGGCAGTGTTGTTGTCTTCCCCTACCGGAAGGGTGTTAAGTTGTTTCCCGTCACGCAGGTCTAACACCACGCCCGCATCTCCCGACAGAGGTGTAAAGAGCACGCCGTCCGTTGCCATCAACGGCTCAGAAGTCACCCGGCCCGCTAACTGTCGTTTCCATAAACGGTCGCCGCCAACCAGCGAAAGCTTGTAAACGAAATTATCGAGCGAAGCTATCACAAGCCCGCCGCCGCCTTCCGCCACAACCTGAACACCTGCCCCTGTGCGCGTGCGCCAGCGCAGCCGCCCGTCCGAAGCATTAAGTGCGTAGACATAGCCATCGGCAGAGCCCAAGTAAACCACCCCATCAATCTCAACCGCACGACCGCGAATAGCGCCGCGAGTCCGATAACGCCAGAGGGTATTGCCCGTAGCCTTGTTCAGAGCGAATAGACTGCCGTCGTCGCTCCCTATGTAAAGCGTGGAGCCGTATATGGAGGGATGAGAATGAAAGGGCTGCCAGTGCTGCATCACCCAAACGAAGCGCCCCGTCGCCTTCTCTACGGCAAACACTCTTCCGTCCTGCGTGCCGCCGAACAGAGCGGCACTGTCGGCCACAAGGGAGCCACTCAAGGGGCGGTGAAAGGTACGCATCCAGAGCGTGAGCCCGCTTTCCCGTCCAAGAGCGCGTAGAGCGCCCGTCGCACGCACCTCTTTGCTTGGAGGAAAGATGGTTTCGGAGGCTATGTATACGGCACGCTCGTCTGCAACGGGGGAAGCCGAAACTTCGCCACCTATGTCAGTCTTCCAGAGCATCTGCCCATCAGTGGAGCGCAGGGAAACGATTGTGCCTGCGGCCAAGGGCAGGTAGACGCGCTCGCCTGATGTCGCTGGCGTCAGGTTGATAGTCTGGTTGGAGTTATATTGCCAGCGAACCGTCAAAGGCTCTGACAGAGCTATTTGCGCCGTAATAGAGGCGGTTTGAGACGGTAGGGCAGGGAAGGCTTGCAGGAGGAACAGCGCAAAAAGCAGCGCTGTCGTAAAAAAGAATTGAAAGCCCGGATTCCGCACGGCGACATGCTTGTATGATTCCGACATAAAAATTAACTACCTTAAATATTTGCTGCTGATAGTTTCTGCGCCTTCTATTGTTGTTACGGCGCGCCAGCGCGTATAATCCAGTTCAGGAAATCAAGGCAAAGCACCCATTTCAGACGCATAAACTCCTGCGGAGGTTTACTTTCTTTGAGCGAAAGCCGCGACCACGAAATCGTTATCATACTTGACTTCGGCTCACAATACACGCAACTGATAGCCCGGCGCGTGCGGGAAGCGGGCGTTTATTGCGAGATTCTGCCCTTTAATACTCCCCTGGAAGAGATACGCGCGCGCCATCCGCGCGGATTGATTCTCTCCGGAAGCCCCTCGTCCGTGTATGAGAAGGATGCTCCTCGTCCAGACCCGCAGATTTTGGATGCCGCCAACTGCCCGGTGCTGGGCATCTGTTACGGGCTACAGGTTCTTGCCTCAGATTTGGGCGGAGAGGTTAGTCCCTCCTCCAGCCGCGAGTACGGTTATGCGCGCTTGAAGATTCTTGACCATTCCAGCCCACTTTTTGCAGGGCTGCCGCAGGAGATGGATGTCTGGATGAGCCACGGCGACCATATGACGGCTGTGCCTGAAGGCTTTCATATAACGGCGGTGACCGAAGATGCGCTTAATGCTTTTGAGAGCTTAAGCAAGCGCATATTCGGCGTGCAATTCCATCCAGAGGTGGCCCACACGCCGCTCGGCGCACAGGTTTTGAGGAACTTCCTCCTGCGGGTGTGTCAGTGCAGAGCAGACTGGTTACCGAGCGCGGTCATAGAAGAACAGGTCTCGGGGATTCGCAAGCGGTTGGGCGATTCCGGGCGGGTTGTGTGCGGGCTTTCGGGCGGCGTGGATTCAACCGTGGCGGCCGCGCTAGTGCATCAGGCAATAGGTGAGCGTCAGGTCTGTATTTTCGTCAATACAGGGCTTTTACGTGAAGGGGAATTCGAAACTACTTTAAGTCTCTTCGAGCAACACATGAGCTTGAACGTGCGCGGCGTTCGGGCCGAAAGCAGATTTCTTGAAGCCCTTAGAGGTGTCACAGACCCCGAGCAAAAGCGCAAAATAATAGGCCGTATCTTTATAGAGGTCTTCGAGGAAGAGGCGCGCAGCCTGGGCGACGTTCAATATCTGGTTCAAGGAACGCTTTACCCCGATGTGATCGAATCCGTCTCGGTTCGCGGGCCTTCCGCCGTCATTAAAAGCCACCACAATGTAGGTGGGCTGCCCGAGAAGATGAACCTGAGGCTGGTGGAGCCACTGCGAGAGCTTTTCAAGGATGAGGTTCGCGCAATAGGCCGCGAGCTGGGCGTGCCTCAAGAGATTCTGAAGCGCCATCCATTCCCGGGCCCGGGCCTTGCCGTGCGAATTATTGGCGAGGTGACAGAAGAGCGAGTCAGGCTTTTACAGGGCGCAGACCGCATCCTGGACGAAGAACTTCGCTTGGCAGAGCTTTATGACGCTGTCTGGCAGGCTTTCCCTGTCCTTCTACCCATCTCCACAGTGGGCGTGATGGGGGATGAGAGAACCTATGAGCGAGTGCTGGCTATACGCGCCGTGACAAGCGTGGATGGCATGACGGCTGACTGGGCGCGCTTGCCGCACGACATGCTGAGCCGCGTCTCTGCGCGTCTGGTCTCGGAGGTACGCGGCATAAACAGAGTGGTTTATGACATCAGCTCCAAGCCCCCGAGCACGATTGAGTGGGAATGAGGCCGTCTTTTCGAGCTTAGTCGTTTCATGTGAAAGCTTTGAAGCATTTTGTAATCCGGACTGGCTAAAAGTCCTTGCTCTAAATAGGCTTAGTCTCTTCAGACCTCTACCTGCACAGTATCTTGTCCCTTCCCTTTTAAGACATACGTGATATAGTGGCGCGTCGCTTCTGACAGGGACTTTCAGAAATCCCTTTCCGTCTTTAATGTCAGGGCGGCTCCAATACCACCTTTCCCGAAGCAACTATGAAAAAGAGAGATTTCGTACACTTACATCTTCATACGGATTACAGCCTGCTGGACGGGGCTATACAGATAAAACCCCTATCGCGCCGCGTGGCGGAGCTTGGAATGAACGCCTGCGCCATGACGGATCATGGCAACATGTATGGCGCAATCTCTTTTTACAATGCCATGAAGACGCAAGGGGTCAAGCCTATAGTTGGGTGCGAGGTCTACATCACGCGCCGCAGTCGAAAGGATAGAGCCGGAGCGGCGGGCCCCGGCGAGAAGGCCAACTTTCACATGATTCTCTTGGCCAAAAATTATGAGGGCTATCAGAATCTAGTCAGATTGAGTTCAAAGGCATTTACGGAGGGCTTTTACTACAAGCCGCGCATAGATAAGGAGCTTCTGGCGCAGCACAGCGAGGGACTCGTGGGGCTCTCTGCCTGCATGTCCGGCGTGCCTCAGGCCATGCTTGCCAGAGACTGTTTTGACGAGGCCGTCAACGCAGCAAAAGAGTTTGAGGAGATATTGGGGAAGGGAAATTACTACCTGGAGATACAGGAGCACGGCCTGGATGCGCAACGACGCATACGAAAGCCGCTTGTGGAGTTGGCGAAAAGAACAAATGTCCCCTTAGTTGCTACAAATGACGCGCATTATCTCATGCCGGAGGACGCAAAGGCGCACGACGTGCTTCTTTGCATAGGCTCAGGAAAGACCGTCAACGACCCCAACCGCCTGCGCTACGGCTCGCCCTATTTCTACGTGCGCTCCCCGGAAGAGATGTGGGAGATTTTCGGCCATGAGATACCGGAGGTTCTGACGCGAACCGTCGAAATCGCAGAGATGTGCGACCTCTCCTTGCCAAAAGGCGTCAACCATCTACCCCGGTATCCAATTCCTGCTGCGGACGCTGATCTATCCGTGGATGAGTATTTTGAGAAGGTTGTCAGAGAAGGTTACGAGCGCCGTCGCCAGCAGGTCTGGGAGAGAAACCTCTCGAAAGGCGAGTTAAAGCATACTTTGGCAGATTACCAGTCTAGAATCTCCAGCGAAATTGCAATGATTAAGCAGATGGGATTCGCAGGCTACTTCCTGATTGTGTGGGATTTTATACGATACGCTAAGGAGCACAATATCCCTGTGGGGCCCGGACGCGGCTCTGCGGCAGGCTCTTTAGTGGCCTATTGTCTTGATATAACGGACGTTGACCCTCTGCAGTACGACCTGCTTTTCGAGCGTTTTCTGAACCCTGAGCGTGTCAGCATGCCCGATATAGATATAGATTTTTGCGTGCGCGGACGTGGCGAAGTCATTAATCACGTGGCAGATTTATACGGGCGTGATTCCGTCTGCCAGATAATCACTTTCGGAACAATGGCTTCCAAGGCCGCCATCAAAGATGTGGGACGTGCTCTGGATATGCCTTACGCGGATGTGGACAGAATCGCCAAGCTCATTCCGCCTCCCGTAAGAGGTAGAAATGTCAGTATAGCGCAGGCTCTGGAACAGGTACCGGAACTGCGCAAGGCCATGGATGAAAATGCGCAGGTGAGGGAATTAATAGACTTAGCGCAACGGCTGGAGGGTTGCGCGCGACATTCCAGCGTGCATGCTGCCGGAGTCGTTATCTCGCCTGAGCCCTTGCAGGAGCTTGTGCCCATAGCCGTCTCCTCTAAAGACGAATTGACCACGCAGTACGCCATGTCCGATCTGGAAAAGACGGGCATGTTGAAGATGGATTTTTTGGCGCTGACGGCGCTTACTGTTATAAGCGATTGCTTAAAAAGCATAAAGCAAACGCATAATGCAGATGTTGACTGGGAAGGCATCTCCCTCTCCGACGAAAAGACCATGCAGCTTTTCGCAGAAGGAAGAACCGAGGCTGTTTTTCAATTTGAATCTTCAGGCATGCAGGAGATTTGCCGCAAGCTTAAACCGAAGGGGCTCGAAGACCTTGCCGCCTTAAATGCCCTGTACAGGCCGGGGCCGCTTGATGGCGGCATGGTAGACGATTTTATAGCACGCCATCACGGCGTTAAGAGCGTGCGCTACATTGTTCCGGAGATGAAAGAGGTGCTCAGCAACACCTACGGCATACTCGTTTATCAGGAGCAGATAATGCAGTTGGCGCAGAAGCTTGGCGGATACAGCCTGGGCGAAGCCGACCTGATGCGTCGCGCCATGGGCAAAAAGAACCGCGAAGAGATGGCCCGACACGAGGAGAAATTCATTAACGGAGCCGTCGAAAAAGGGATTAAAAGAGAGAAGGCACAGCAGATATTCTCTTTGATGGCACAGTTTGCGGACTACGGGTTCAACCGGAGTCACAGCGTAGCTTATGCATACCTTGCATTCCAGACCGCTTACCTTAAAGCACATTACCCGGAACACTTCTACGCGGCTGTGCTTTCAAATGAGCTTCAGGATACTGCTAAAGTCTTCAAGTACTCCATGGAGCTTCGCGGACAGGGCATAGAGCTGCTTGCGCCCGACGTAAATGAGAGCGGTGCAGGCTTTACGCCATTGCAAGGGGCTATACGATACGGTCTGGCGGCCATTAAAGGCATAGGACAGGCCAGCGTAAATGCAGTCATAGAGGCGCGAGAACAGGGCGGTGCCTTCAACTCATTCTTTGAGTTTGCAGAGCGCCTCGGAGCAGGAGCCATCAACAAACGCGTCCTTGAAAGCCTAGTCTGTGCCGGTGCTTTCGACTCACTGAATCGAATGGGCGGCACTCTACATCAATGGCGGGCCAATCTACACGGGGCAATTGACCTAGCCCTATCAAGGGGGACGCGTGCGCAACGTAATAAGGCGCAGGGGCAGAACGACCTCTTTTCTGGCTTTACTCAGGAACAGGCCGATTTCGCAGACGAGTTGCCTAGAGCCGAATGCTGGACGCACACAGCGCTTTTAGCCGCAGAGAAGAACGCTATAGGCTTTTATATTACGGGGAATCCGCTAGATAACTACATGGATGTACTGGCGGAGCTGCGCGCCCTAAAGTCTTCGGAGCTTACGGGTATTGAGAGTGGTACGCGTGTCAGTGTGGGCGGAATCGTTACTACTCTTCAGGTGCGAACCACCAAGAAGGGGAGCCGTTTCGCGCTGCTGCGGCTTGAAGATCAGGCTGGAGGCGTGAAATGCGTTCTCTGGCCGGAAACGTTTAGTAAATACGAGGCTGCGGTTCAAAACGATGCGGCTGTGCTTATGACCGGGCGGCTGGAAGTGACAGATGATGGGCAAATCTCTCTGATTGCCGACGAGGCAGCAAGGCTAGATGACATACTTCAGCGCAGGGCGCGCTCAGTGACCATAAAGCTTCCTACATCTTCAGACCCTAAGCCGCTTCTGGACAGGCTCTTTCATCTGCTGGACGCCAACCGGGGGGATTGCGAAGTTTTCGTGGAGATGAATCTGGAAGGCGGCGTCATGGTCAGAGCGCGCCCCCACGGAGCGCTCCGTATAAAGGGAAGCGTGGAATTGGAAACTTCCTTACAGAGCTACGGTTGTCAAGTAGAGTGGAGGAATGTTACGTTGAGCCATTGAGTTGATTCCTTAAAGGCTCCAGAATTTATGTCGGAAACGGAAAAACAGAACGTAGACGCTTTCAGCAAGGAGAAGGGAACGCGCTCTGCTTTCGAGCGCGTTCAGTTGGCGCGCCATCCCGATAGACCTTACACTCAAGACTTGATTGAGAGGCTCTTTGAGGATTTTCAGGAGATACACGGCGACCGCAGATACGCAGACGACCCGGCAATAATTTCCGGCTTCGCGCGTTTTCATGGCCTGCCCGTCGCGATTGTAGGCCATCAGAAGGGGCGCGATACCAAGCAGCGCAAGATAAGAAATTTCGGCATGCCGAAGCCCGAGGGCTACAGGAAGGCCCTGCGCATAATGAAACTGGCGGAAAAGTTCGGGCGGCCAGTCTTCTCCTTCATAGATACTCCGGGTGCCTATCCGGGCATAGACGCAGAAGAGCGCGGGCAGGCCGAAGCCATAGCCTACAACCTGCGCGAGATGGTAAAGCTGCGTGTGCCTATTATTGTGACAGTCATAGGCGAAGGTGGTTCCGGAGGGGCTCTGGCCATAGGCATTGGAGATCAGGTGCTTATGCTGGAGAACGCTATCTATTCAGTAATCTCACCCGAAGGATGCGCGGCTATCCTCTGGAAAGACGCTCAGCAGGCGGACAGGGCAGCCGCCAGTCTGCGCTTGACTGCGGAAGACTTACTAAGTCTTAATCTGATTGATATGATCGTGGAAGAGCCTTCAGGAGGTGCGCACAGCGCGCATGATGAGACAGCGCAGTTGCTGGATGTTATTCTTAGTCAAAGACTTGCGGAGGCTGTGAGCCAAACGACGGTGCTTCGTATGCGCAGGCGTTACGAACGTCTCAGGCAATATGGAAAGTGGGGAGTAGCTCCTGCTGCGGACGAAACAGCCTGAGCAAAGACGCTATTTGCCGATATCCCGAGGTGGATGTCGGCGCGCCGACATCCACCTTGGAAGGCCGTCAACTTAGAAGGGGATATCGTCGTCCGAAAGGTCTGCTTCGGGCTGTTCCGATGCGGATGAACCCTTTGTCGGCATGCCTCCGCCTGCGGCAGCTTCGTCAGCCCGACCGCCTCCTATGAACTGCATATCTGTAGCGTGAACTTCCAGCGTGTATCGCTGTTTTCCATCGCGGTCAGTCCATTCTTCTACACGCAGTCTGCCCTCTACATAAATGGGACGCCCCTTGGTCAGATACTGCGAGGCCGTTTCGGCCTGTCTGCCCCAGAGCGTAACGCGAAACCATGTGGTAGAGTCCTGCATCTCACCTGCGCGATCCTTGCGCCGCTCGTTTGTCGCGACGGTGAAACTGCAAACCGGTGTGCCTTGCGGCGTGTAACGCAGCTCCGGGTCGCGCCCGAGGTTGCCTACGATGGTAATCTTGTTGAAAGACATAAATTTGTTCGGGCCTTTCCCTGTTCAAAGGGGTTAAGAAAGCTTTTGAGGCCGAAGATAGTACCTGCGTGCCCGCATGCGGGTCAAGATTTAATTCTTTAAGAGAAGTATGAAGATTACACTTAAAGAGATACCTTTAATGTAAATCTTTATCTATGAAAACGCTTTATGTTGAAGTACCTCAACATCTCGAATTTTGCTGTTATCAGTCGGCTGGAAGTTCCCTTTGATACCGGGCTTAATCTGCTGACAGGCGAGACGGGCTCCGGCAAGAGCATTATTGTGGACTCTCTGAGCCTTCTGATGGGCGCGCGAAGCTCTGCGCTACAGGTGCGAACGGGCGAGCGTGTGGCGACCGTGGAGGGCCTTTTTGAGATTGGGCCTGAAGCAAGTGTTGCCGTCAAAACTATTTTGGAGGAGGCAGGCGTAGAGCTCGTAAATAGCTCTGAATTGCTCATACGCAGAGAGATATATGCCAATGGGCGAAGCCGTTTTTTCGTGGAAGACCAGAGCGTAACGGCTGCCACACTGCGTTCTTTACAGCCAAAACTGGTGGCTATTCACGGACAAGGCGAGCAGCGCTCTTTACTATCTTCCCAGTCGCAGATGGATTTACTGGATTCCTTTGGCTCAAATCTGGAGCTTCGCAGGCGTGTTGCGGAGTCTTACAGGCGCTGGCGCGCTGCCATGGAAGAGATTTCAGGGCTGAAAAGGGAGATGCTTGAGCGCGAGCGCACAGCAGACCTGCTCCGGTACGAGCTGTCCGAAATCGAGCGCATAGCGCCCAAGTCATTAGAAGACCATGAGTTAGCGAATGAAAGAAGAATTTTGACCCACGCGGAAAAGCTTGTTCAGCTTGGCGCCGGTGCATATACGGAGCTTTATGAAAGGGACGGAAGTGTAATTGATCGGCTGGCGGCCCTGCGCAGGCAATTGGAGGAGCTAAGCACCATAGACACACGTATAGTCCCGTTTCTGGAACTGCTTCAGCAGAGTTATGCTGGGCTGGTTGAGACGGCTGATGGGCTTCGCAGTTATGGTGAGGCGATTGAGTTCTCGCCGGGCAGGCTCGCCCAAGTAGAAGAGCGACTGGCAGAGCTGGAGAGGCTTAAGCGCAAATATAATACGGACTTGGAAGGAATACTTAAGGTACAGGGAGAGCTTTCCCAGAAGCTCCAAAGATTGAGTGATTTGTCTGACAGAGAAGATGCTCTGAACATAGAGTTGGCCAAGGCTACAAGCGACTATCAAAGGGACGCTTCACAGTTGACGGAGCGGCGTCTCAGGGCAGGAGAATCGCTGGCCGCACGAGTCATGGAAGATTTAAAGTTTGTGGCTATGGAACAGGCGCGATTCTCCGTAATGATAGAAACGGGTAAAGGCTCGGGAAGAGAGAGCGCTGGGTCTGATAACGAAGATGGGTCTAGTCAGAACTATTTCACTCCACATGGAGCGGACAGTGTGGAGTTCTATCTCTCTGCCAATCCCGGAGAGGCTCCGCGCCCGCTCTCGCGTGTAGCTTCTGGCGGGGAGCTTTCAAGACTGATGCTGACGCTTCGCACCATATCTATGGCTGGCGCAGATGGGGCGGGGGAGGATGCTACTGTAGTCTTCGATGAGATTGACGTAGGGATTGGCGGGCGCGTGGCAGAGGCCGTAGGGCGTCGTCTAAAGAACTTAGCAGCCTCGCGTCAAGTGCTTTGTGTGACGCACCAGCCGCAGATTGCGCGCTTTGCTTCACATCACCTAGTCGTGTCAAAAGAGGTCTCAGGAGGGCGTACCAATACTACGGTCAAGCAGCTTTTGGGAGACGAGCGTGTGGAAGAGCTAGCCCGTATGATAGGCGGGGGCGAAGAGAGTGCCGAAACGACTATAGAGGCCGCACGCTGGCTGCTCAAGAGCGCAGAGGCAGGTCAGGATGTTGTAAGAGGCCCGGCCAAACGCAAAGGGCGACAGAAAATTCTCACGCGGGAATAGTAAGATGTCGCTTTGTGAGGCGCATTTCTGCTACACTCCACTTCAAGCATCAAGAAGAGCAAAGGGAGCATGAAACCAAGCGTTTATATAGAGACATTTGGCTGCCAGATGAATGTTGCGGATACGGAACGCGCTCAGACGCGTCTGGGCGCGGCTGGCTACAATATGGCAGCTTCCACGGATACCGCCGACGTGGTGATTTTCAATACCTGTTCCGTACGCGCTCGCGCCGAGCGTAAGGTATTTACACGCATAGGCGAGGTGCGCAACTCCCGTAAAGGGCATGAGCCTCTGATAGGAGTTATGGGTTGCGTAGCTCAACTCGAGGGAGAGAGCATCTTTGATAATGCCCGTGTAGATATGGTCGTAGGCACGCGCGCCACTGACAGGCTCCCCTCGCTCATAGAGCGCGCACTGAGCGGCGAGCGCAGAACCATGGACTTGGGCGAGCGCGCGGCTGATGATAGCTGGGACGTATCCTCCGTAGAGAGGCATTCGCCATACGTAGCTTTCATTCCCATCATAGAGGGATGCAACAAGTTCTGCACCTACTGCATTGTGCCTTACTCGCGAGGGCGCGAGCGCAGCCGCAAGGCTTCAGAGATAGTCTCAGAAGTTGAACGCCTTATAGAGGAAGGCTACAGGGAAGTTCATCTGATAGGTCAGAATGTGAATAGCTACAGGCCAAAATCTTCGGAGGGTTTGGAGAATTACGAAGGCGCTACTCCCTTCTCAAGGCTGTTGCGCGCTGTGGCCGCTACGGGCATGGAAAGGATTAAATTCACCACCTCTTTCCCAAGGGATTTTCACACGGACATAGTAGCTGCTATAGAGGAGCACGAGAATCTTTGCAACTGGGTTCATCTGCCCGTTCAGTCCGGCAGTGATGCCGTCTTGCGCGCCATGAGACGCGGGCACAAGGTCTTGGACTATTTGGGACGCGTGGAGGCCATAAAGGGGGCGCGCAGGCGCATAGCCCTGACCACAGACCTCATAGTCGGATTTCCCGGAGAGACTGTGGAAGATTTCGAGGACACCATGCGCTTAGTCGAAGATTGTCAATACGATAGCACCTATATCTTCAAGTACTCTCCAAGGCCCGGCACACCCGCGGCGAGCCTCCCGGACGATGTTTCAGGCGAAGAGAAAAAGGCCAGATTTCTGGCTTTGGAGCGACTTCAGCGACGGGTTCAGAGCGAGATTTACGGCCGCTATGTGGGTCACGAGGTGAGCGTGCTTGTAGAAGGTGAGAGCGCAAAATCCCCTGACGATATGGTGGGGCACTCCACCTGCCATAAGGTTGTCAATTTCAAAGGGACAAATGAGTTAGCTGGAAAGATAGTGCGAGTTCTGGTGCGCGAGGCTAAGATAAACAGCCTGTACGGCGAGGTGGTAGCTGTCACGCATGAGGCTTAAACGGCTTAAAGTATGGGGTGAGGTGCGGACATGGAAATCGAAGTAAAGATTAGAGCTTTGATGATGGATCCTAATAGCGGAACGCCTATCATCATTCTCAAAGACGTGAACAGCGACACTATGCTTCCAATCTGGGTGGGGGCCTACGAGGCAAATGCCATAGCCCTTGAGATAGAGAAGATTGCTCCGCAAAGGCCCATGACGCACGACCTGCTTAGAAACCTTATAGTCGAAATGGGGGCGAGCGTGGAGCGCGTGGTTGTGACGGAGCTGCGCGACAACACCTTTTTCGCAGTGATAGAGCTGCGCTCTTCGGAGGGCTCGCCCATGATGCTGGATTCCCGCCCTTCGGACGCAATAGCTCTGGCGCTTCGCGCGGATTGCCCCATTTACGTGGACATGGAGGTCATACGCGCCTCTCGTAACACCGTGGCTACAGGTGAGGAGGGGGCGGAAGAGTTGGAAGGCTCCGAAGAAGAGGAATGGCCGGACGTTATAGGCGAGGCCGGCGACCTACCCATGTGAGGCCCATCACTCGTTTATGAGAAACGGACAGAAGGCTCAGGAACAGACCTCAGAGACGTCTGTGAAGACACAAAGCCTGGTTCTGGCCATAGCAAACCAGAAGGGCGGTGTGGGCAAGACCACAACGGCCATCAATTTGGCTGCGGCCTTCGCGCGTAAAGGCTTGCGGACATTACTTTTAGACCTAGACCCGCAGGCCAATAGCTCCATCTCCTTTTTAGACCCGGACGTTGTGGAGAACTCCGCCTACGAGATGATCATGGACGGAAACTCCGGCCTTGAGCAGTTCATTTACACGACTCCTGTAGATGGCTTGAACATGGTTCCGGCTAGGATTAACCTTGCCAAGCTTGAAGCGAAATTGGTAGGGGACTTCGACGCCCCTTTTCGCCTAAAGGACAGGCTTGAGCCACTGCGCTCGCGTTATGACTGCATAGTGATAGACACACCGCCGACCCTTGGTCTAATCACAGTCAACGCGCTTGTAGCTGCTACGCACGTGCTCATACCTATTCAATCCTCCTACTTCGCCTTAGAGGGCACGGACGACCTGCTTGAAACCATAGAGAAGGTCAAGGCGCGGCCTAATCCGAACTTGCAGGTACTGGGCGTGGTAGTCACTCTGCATGATAAGAGAACTACTCTGGCGCGAGAGGTTCACGAGCATATACGGCGTGTTTTCGGCGCCAAAACCTTCGAGACAGTGATTACGAAGAGTGTGCGGCTTGAGGAGTCGCCCGCCTACAAGGAGTCTATCTTTACATTCGCGCCGCAATCATCCGGCGCGAATGAATACGCGAAACTCTGTGACGAGGTGATAAGCCGTGTCTAAAAGAGGACTGCCGACGGGCCTGCGCATGCGCCACGACGCGCACTACGTTGAGGAATTGGCGCAGCACAGACCCACCCCCATAGGCCGCATGATTGCTCTGGAAAAGCTAGACCCTAACCCGGAGCAGCCACGCGTGGAGATAGGTGATTTGACGGAGTTGACAGACTCCATACGGGAGAAGGGAGTGCTGGAGCCCCTCCTAGTAAAGCCCTCGGAAGTTGGCGGACGCTGGATGATAATTGCCGGTGAGCGCCGCTTTCGCGCAGCACGCGAGGCCGGCTTAAGGGAATTGCCCTGTATAGAGATGGATGTGGACGACAGGGCCGTGGCCGAGATTGCCTTGATAGAGAATCTACAGCGCAAGGATTTGACCCCTTGGGAAGAGGCAGACGGCTTGGCCGCTCTCTGCGAGCGCTTCGGTTACACTCACGCGGAGGTGGCGCGAAAGGTAGGGAAGAGTCGCAGCACCGTCACGGAAGTTATGTCTATAGCCTCACTGCCGGAACCCGTGCGCGAGCAATGTCGGCGCGCCGACATTAACTCCAAATCGCTCCTCCTACAGATAGTGAGACAGCCTGACGAGGACTCCATGATACGCATGGCGGAGGAGGTGGTGCGTAGCGGCATGACCAGGGATGACGCCCGTGCCACCAGACGCGCTCAGGTGGGACAAGGCGCTGCGCCGGCGGAATCTAAGGGGACACGTAAGCCTTATGTCTATAAATTTGTTTCGCCCGGCAAAGAGTTCAGGCTGGAAATGCGCTTTCGGCGTACGTCAGTTAAAAACAGTGAGATTGCAGCCGCCCTGCGCGAAGCCGCGGACAAACTTGAGAGAGAAGATTAGAGAGCCCCTGCCGCGTCTGATAACGACCAAGTGTGGTATAACTCTTCCATCAAATATAATTAAGTTATTGGCCCTTCAGCTAATTCACGCGGATTGACTCTTCTTGCGTTCTGCCGAGGCTTTCTTCTGTAGTGTGCGCGCCCATTTTTCCAGCACGGGCTGTAAAGGCTTGAAAAGCTTTGCGCGTAGACCGTGTTGGCGTTCATTCCATGAACGCAGGTGCTTCTCCGTGTAGGCTCGAACGCTTGTCTCTATCTGCCCTCTTTTTATGGAGTGGCGCAGGGTCAGGTAGTAGTGCTGTCCCACCAGAGAGAAGAGAATCGCTGCCAGATTCCCCTTGAAGGAGAGTCTGGGCATGATTCTTTTATGGAACGGCTTTGAGCGAGGCAGCAACGCGCCCACAGCGATTTCCAGCCATGCTGCCTGCCCACCCTGTCTGGGGTGATATAACCCGGGCAACTCTGTCTTCTGTTGTAAGGATTTAAGGCGCGGATCGTTGATTGAATCCACAAGTCTTATACGGTCTATGCCGCGCAGGTGCTCTCGCGGCAGGCTCTCCATAATGGACGCTATACGCTCTTCTGTTCCTTTGGGCAGCTTCACCTGCGACTGATTCTCGATTTTTATAGCCATTGATAAGAGTTGTCCTTCTGATTATGAAATAGAGACTCTATGGGATGCTTTAAAGCTAGTCAAGTCGCTTTGTGTAGGAGCGCTAAATAGGCTTAGTAAAGAGAGAAGGCCATTGAGGCAGTCTGACAGGAGTATGGAAAAAGATTAAGTTAGGCAGATTATGAATAACCCATTCGCCGCGTCTGATAATATATATTATGTACCGCAGCTATCAGCTCAAATCCCGATTCATATAAGGAATCCTGACTAGAACCTTGACACGCCCCCCTTTGATTGCTACAGTACGCGGTCTTTTGGCTTAAAGGCCGCCTGAGTACACTATATCTACTTATCAAAAAGGAGTGCTGATTTGAGCACTATGGGAAGTTACCTGTTTACATCGGAGTCCGTCACTGAGGGACATCCTGACAAGATAGCCGATCAAATCTCGGACGCAGTGCTGGACGCAGTGCTGAGCGAAGACCCCACGGGTCGTGTGGCATGTGAGACACTGGTCACCACCGGGCTGGTAGTAATTGCCGGAGAGATTACCACGCAGGCTCGCATAGATTTCCAGCAAGTGGCACGTGAAACCATTAGAGAAATCGGTTATACGCGGGCCAAATATGGCTTTGATTGTGATACTTGCAGCGTTCTCTCTGCAGTGGGACGCCAATCCCCGGACATAGCCATGGGGGTGGATACGGGCGGCGCTGGCGACCAGGGGCTAATGTTCGGGTTTGCCTGCAACGAGACGCCGGAACTGATGCCGCTGCCTATACAGCTTGCCCACAGCCTTGCCTTGAGACTCTCGGAGGTGCGTAAATCCGGAGAGCTTCCCTACCTGCGCCCGGACGGAAAGTCACAGGTCACAGTGGAATACAGGGACGGCAGGCCGCACAGAGTAGACGCTGTGGTCATCTCCTCCCAGCACGACCCGGGTGTGACAAATGAGCAGCTGCGCTCTGAAGTGCTGGAGAGCGTGATACGCCACACTGTCTCTCCGGAGATGCTTGACGAGAACACAAAGTATCACATTAACCCGACAGGCCGTTTCGTCACTGGCGGCCCGCAGGGGGACGCGGGCGTCACAGGGCGCAAGATAATAGTTGATACCTATGGCGGTTATGCCCCGCACGGCGGCGGTGCCTTCTCAGGCAAAGACCCCACTAAAGTTGACCGCTCGGCGGCCTACATGGCGCGCTACGCAGCCAAAAACATAGTTGCGGCGGGGCTGGCTGAACGCTGCATGGTACAGCTAGCCTATGCCATAGGCGTAGCCGAGCCAGTCTCCGTGCTGGTGGATACACAGGGCACCGGACGGCTGAGCGAAGAAAGGCTCTCAGCGCTCGTCAGAGAGCACTTCCGCCTGACTCCGCTGGGCATCATAGAGGAATTGCGATTGCGCAGGCCCATTTACAGGAAGACAGCCGCCTACGGCCACTTCGGGCGCACAGGAGATGGCTTTACATGGGAGGCCACGGACAAGGCAGAGGCACTGAGGGCCGCCGCAGGAGTCTAGCTGAGGCCCCGGAATTTCTTAAGACTTCAGGTTAAAAAGGGAGAGATAAATGACTGCAACGCGTCCGGTTGAGTACGACGTGAAGAACATTGAACTGGCCTCCGACGGCAAGCGCCGCATAGAGTGGGCCGAGCGTGAGATGCCTGTCCTGCGCCTCATACGAGAGCGATTCGCGCAAGAAAAGCCACTGAGCGGCGTACGCCTAGTGGCCTGTGCCCACGTCACCACAGAGACGGCCAACCTAGTGCGCGCGCTTCAGGCTGCGGGTGCGGAAACCGTGCTGATCGCCTCCAATCCCCTCTCTACACAGGATGATGTGGCGGCTTCGCTTGTGGCAGACTGGAACGTTCCAGTCTACGCCATAAAGGGCGAATCCACTGAAACCTACAATCGCCACGTACGCACGGCTCTGGATACGCGGCCGCAGATAATCATAGATGACGGCTCGGACGTAGTGGCCACGCTTATAAAGGAGAGGCCGGATCAGGTCTCGGAGATAGTCGGCACTACGGAAGAAACTACCACTGGGATCGTGCGATTGCGCGCGATGGAGGGAGCGGGCGCTCTGACCTTCCCCGCCATAGCCGTCAATGATGCACAGACGAAGCATTTCTTTGACAACCGTTACGGCACAGGCCAATCCACTCTGGACGGCATTATAAGGGCAACCAACATACTTCTGGCCGGGCGGACTATGGTCGTGGTCGGCTACGGCTGGTGCGGCAAGGGCGTTGCACTGAGGGCCAGAGGCATGGGCGCCAACGTCATAATCACGGAGATCAATCCCATAAAGGCCGTAGAGGCCGTGATGGATGGCTTCCGCGTAATGCCCATGAAAGAGGCGGCTCCCTTGGGCGACATCTTCGTCACAGTGACAGGCAACCGGCACGTGATAGACCGCGAGCACTTCGCGGAGATGAAGGACGGGGCCATAGTCTGTAATAGCGGCCACTTCGACCTCGAGCTGAATCTGGTGGCGCTCAGGGAGATGGCCAGCGCCCCTCTGGAATTGAGGCCCTTTGTGGAGGAGTACAAGCTTAGCTCCAACGGCAGGCGCGTAATAGTTCTTGGAGAAGGGCGTCTGATAAATCTGGCTGCTGCGGAAGGGCATCCGGCCAGCGTCATGGATATGAGCTTCGCCAATCAGGCTCTATCCGTAGAGTATTTAGTCAAAAACAGGGGGCAGATGAAGCCGGGCGTGCACCTGCTGCCTCAAGAAGTGGATACAGAGATCGCCAGTTTGAAGCTTAAAGCGCTGGGTGTAAACATAGATACGCTGACGGCAGAACAGCTGGAATACCTGTCCAGCTGGGAGACTGGCACCTAAGCTTTCGGTTTAGATAAAGCGCGGAAAAGGGTAGGACTTTAGGTCTTGCCCTTTTTCTATGTGCGTGAGCGCGCAAGCAGGTAGGTGCCTGTTGCGCCGAAGATGACCACAGGGGCCCATGCTGCCACTGCTGGCGGCAGGAACCCGTAAACCCCCATCTGCTGCGAGCCACTGGTGACCCCCCAAAATGTCAGTCCCACCGCCACTGCAGAGCTCAAGGCGGCTATGGCGCTACGCCTGCCGAAGGCCAGTGCCAGGGGGATACCTACCAGCGCCATCACTATTACGCCGAAGGGGTCTGCGTATTTACGCTGAAGGGCTACCATCAGCGGCGCGACGGCCTCGCCCTTCCTGCGAATAGTCTTTATGTAAGCGCTTAAGTCTTTAGCGCTTAACTGAGACGGCTTATCCGCCCACGGCTTAAACAGGTCTATGGAATCAGACCTTTTCATCTCCAGACGCTCCGCCTGCCTGCTCGTCATACGGAGCCCTTCCAGAACCGTCTCATCCACCCCCTCCAGCACCATCCCGCCCAGGGCATTCCAGTCAGCCGTCTCCCCCTTGATTATGCGGCTCAGGTGTATACCTTCCGGGTCGAACTCGTATATGAACAGCTCATCCAGTTGCCTGCCCGTCCCATCGTATATGTACGAATATATGCGGCCAGTCTCTGTGGAGGCCAGCCAGAGCCTGCCGGATTGCGTAGAAGCTCTAGCCGTGCCCGTGCGAATCTGTGCCCTTAGCGCATCCTGTCTGAGGTTCGCGGCAGGCATCAAACGCTCCTGAACCCCCCACAGCAGCATCCCCGTAAAAATTGCCGTAAACAGTCCGGGCAGCGCCAGTCTGAAGACGCTCTGCCCGCAGGCCCACCAAGCTATGGCCTCGCTGCGGCGAGCCATCAGCGCATAACTGACCAGCACGGCTACCAGCATGCTGGGTGACGCCAGTTGCACACCCACGAAGGGCAGCAGGTATAGCAGATATTCCAGAACCGTGCGCGCCCCAGTCCCTCTTTCGACTATCCACTTCCACAACTCAAAGAGCGTAAAGACCAGAATAAGGGCCGTCAGAGCCGTCAGGACGGTGGTGAAGCTCAGAGTTACAGTACGTATAACTGTTTTATCCAGTAGACTTGGGAAACCCAGCGGTCTTCCGCTGACGGCGCGCGTTGTACTACCCAGCCCCACTGCCTTCGCATGGCTTTCGGTTGCGGCTGCGCGTCTAAGTATATTTGGCAGGCGCAAGACCTTCAGGCTTCCCCTTCTCTTCAGCAGCAGAAGCATTGCCCATACGGTCGTCAACAGATTGGCCATCCACGTGCCCGCAACTACAGGCACTGCGCCCGTACGCGCCATCTGCTCTCCGAAGAGTGAGAGCAGGTAGTAGACCAGCAGAACTGCCAGAGAAAGCAGTAGCCCAAAGCCCCTGCCGCCTTTCCTAACACGTAAGCCCAGTCCCGCCCCGAGCAGCGCGAAGACCATAGGCCCCATGGAGAAGGCCAGCCTCCTGTGTGCTAAGGTAAGGCGCTCACGGCTCTCTCTGGGCGTCTGGCCGGGAGTAAGCAGCTCGCTCCAGTACATCTCCTCCGGCCTTGCTTCCTCCTTTTGCAGGTCGCCCAGCAACTCCTTGCGACCCGTATCCAGCACAAATCTTAGCTGTTCCAGCCGCTCCGTAGTGCGCGCGGCCGTTCCCTGCCCCTCTTTCGCCGGGAAAGTCGTGGAGATAGCATCAGTCAACACAAGCTCGGAGCGCTCCGCAGAGGAGTCTATGCGCCCGCTACGCGCTGTCACGAGTCTGGTCAATCCATCCTTCTGCTGCGCAAAGAGGAAGACTCGCCCCCACTGTCCCCTTACCTTATCCCCGTCCTTCACGTATATGACGTAGCCCGGAATCTCCGTGTTGAAGGTGCGCGGCTCCACGGGCGAGTCCATCTTGTAAAGGGCCGCCCGTATGGAAGCACGCCGCAGTGTGCGGGCAGCCTCCGGTGCAACAGACAGATTTACACACAAGGCTGCGACCGTCAGCAGGCAGCCAAGCAGCAGCACGGGCCAAAGCATCTGCCAAGTGCCTATCCCCGCGGCCCGCATGGCCACCAACTCGCTATCCGTTCCCATGCGGCTAAGGCCCACCAGCACGCCCACCAGCATAGCCGTGGGCAGCGCAAAGACCAGCACGTTAGGGATAAGAGAGAGGGAGAATTCGGCCAGAAGCTCCGTGGGCACGCGCGCCACAACCAGTATCTCTGCTAGCCTGCCGGACTGCTGCGCCAGTAGGATTGCAGTCAGCAAAAGCAGCGCCATCAGCAGGTAAGGGATTATGGCGGCTATTATATAGCGCTGTATAAGGAGTCTGCCCGGACGCATAAAGGAAGCCCTGTTTTAGGTCTCAAAAATGGGGATTTTGCGGCTTATCGCTAGGGCGGCTCAGTTGATGAAGGTGGCCGTTCCCCTTGGCTCACGCTCCAGCACGCGGCCAATCAGGCGCTGCGTAAACTCCGCCACTTCCTCTTTGATACGCAGACCGGCCCCGCGCGCCCTGCCCGCGAAATCCTTCGGTGATAGCTTTTGTGTAGACTTTAATTGTGACAGCGCCTCCGCCGAAAGCGTTGCCCCGGCACCGTGCCCGCAGCTCTCGCATCTTAAACGCCCCTCCGCGTTGATGCTTGCGCTCTCTTTCTCCTCGAACGGCCTTCCGCAGTCAGCGCAAGCGCGTAATTCCGGCAGAAACCCTGCCAGTCTGAGCGTCCAGACCTCGAAGTAACGTACAAACGCCTGTAAATCCTGCGGGCTCTCCCTGAGCGCCTCGAGCGTGGCGCTCACCATCCTGAAGAGCCTCTCGTTGGGCTCGTGCGGCGGCGCGAACTCCAGAATCAGTTCGCTCAAATAAGAGAGGGCCGCAACGGTCTCCGCGCTCCCTGCCAGACTGAAGTAGGAGCGCGTAATCTCCAGATTCCGCAAGGTTACCAGCTCGCGCCCTTCCTTCTCGTGATAGCTCATCTGTACGAAGGTGAAGGGCTCAAGCCCCGCTCCGAAGCGACTCTTGAGCCGTCTGGCCCCATTTGCCACTGCCCGCACTACCCCCGTAGAGCGCGTCAAGCAGACTACTATCTTATCCGCCTCCGCCAGATTATAGGAGCGCAAAACTATGGCCTCTGTATCTACCAATCCCATCTGTTATTTGATTACCGGCGCTTCCGACACGCTCTTTACTACTCTCTTTTGATTATGATTTAAATCCGGTGTGGCAACCCCGGTCGTTATCGGACGCAGCCGTCGCTCTTTTGGCCGCAATCTCTATACATGGCTAGAACGGCAGGAAATATAGCCCCCATGCCAGCAGTAACCCTATGACCACGAACTCGCCAAACACTTTCAGTCCGTATAGAAGCTGCTCGCGCCCTGTCTCGCGGGAAACTATACCCATCACCACGCCTACCAGCGCCGCGAACAGCATCATTACCAGTAAGTGCGTCATGATTTTCTCCCGGCCGCTATGTCGAAGGCGTCCAGCATTGACAGATAATTGAGCAGTCCCGCAATCCACAAAAAGGTATTACCGTACTCATACGTGGCCCTGCTCATTTGTTGCGGCAACTCCGCGAAATTCAGTCCCAGCATAGAGCAGAATAGGTATAGCCCGCCGGTTCCAAGGTTCGCTATGGCCGGTGCGGCCTGTAAATAAGGGCTTGTGCCGGGCTCTACGGTTGAGAAACCGAACAGGTGGCCTCCGAAGAGGGTTCCTATAAGGAACATCAGCCAGACGGCTCCTCCCAGCATCACCCCGCGCTTCCATCTACCCTGAAACAGGTGGCCTGCGCCGGGCACAAACCACGCCAGCGCTCCCGTTATCCAGGCACTGCCGGGCGCTGTAGCCTCGCGCCCCTTCTCTTCCTTCTCTCTATTTGCCAAGCCCCTCTCCTTCCCTTTTAAACCCGCCCTTCAACTACGCCCTTTGTAACCTTCGCGCGCCGCCACCTCGTAACCGCCCGGCAACACCAGCACACGCAGACGCCGCCACTCGCCCGCCTCCACCTTAGGCTTTGGTCTGTAAGTGATTATGTACTGCGTGCGCAGTTCCTCCGCTATGGCCTTGTAAGCCGGCAGCAGGTCTTCATCCCTGCGCGGCAGAAACATCCTGCCGCCCGTCTGCGAGGCCAGCCGCTCAAGCCCTGACTCGGCCTCGTCTATCATTGCCAGCACACGCTTGACTTCCCTAGGGTCATAGCCTCTCAGTAACCGACTCAAGGTGCCGCCCGTGCGCTTCTCAACTGCCTCGCGCAGCGAAGCCGTAAGGCTTACCACATAGACGCTGGCCTCCGCGCGCCTCACGGCATTGAGCGCGTCCGACTGGCTGGCACGTCTCTTCTCCGCAGTATCTATGCCGTCGGTCAGCAGTACAATGATGCGGCGGCCCTCTCTCTTTTTCAACTGTTCTTCCGCAGCCAGATACAGGCCGTCGTAGAAGGCAGTGCTCTGGCCCGGACGGTAACGCCACTCTATGGCCTTAGCCAGTTCGGCCGGGTCTTCCGCGCCAGTCCAGTCCTGCAAAAGCTCCACCCTGTCCGCGAACTGCATAACGCAGACGCGATCCTCTTTCAGAAGCCCCTCCACAAACTGGCGCGCGGCCTCGCGTATAAAGCGCATCTGGTGAAAGACGCTCCCGGAAGCATCCAGCAGAAGCACTATGTTTGCGGGCACGCGCTCTCTGTTGAAACTGGCTATCTCCTGACGCTTGCCGTTGTCGTAGATTAGAAAGCTCTCAGCCGTCAGGCCGTTAACAGGCTTTCCGTCAAAGCTTCGCACCGAGACGGGAACCATAACCTCTTCCGTGCGTACACGCAGTACATCATCGGCACCCGTAGGCTCCTGTGACTGCGCGGCCCCGTCAGGCTTACCCGCGCTGCCCGGCTCTGCGCGCCGCCCGCTCTGCCCGCAGACAGTAATGGCCACCAGACACCAGCAAAAGAGCAGGCTCATGCAGACTTTTAAGTAATTGATGGTCTTATGCAAAGCCGCTCTCCCAAAACTCCTTAACAAGGACTTCTGCGCAGACTGTTACTACGCGCCCGGTGGAATTTTAGTTGTGTAACCCCGACGCGAGGGTTGGCTCCCATACCCGGCGCATGGTATAGAGCAATGCCACTATCACTTAAAAATCCACTTTAACAGGACAAGGCTAAACCTCTCTATAATAACCGCCAAGGGCGCATGGCCGGCAGAAGTTCCGGCCGTCCGCCTGCGGCACCTCCCGGCCATCGTTAATCCCCTCGGAACAGTTTGCGCACGCTACGCGAGAGCGCGTGTGCCCGGGAGCGTCCATCTCGTTATAGCCGACTTTCACGCGGCTCACCCTGAAAAGCTCCTCATCCGACGCTTCCCTGTAAGCGCGCAACTGCCGCTCCTTCTTGCTCTCAATCTGCGGGTAGCGCTCGTCCGCGAGCCCTCTGGCCTCGTCCAGGGCCAGCACTCGCACGGCATCTCCCGTCTCCGTGTTCAGGAAAGTGGCCGCAACCTTCCCGTAATCAAAGAACTTAAGGCTTCTGCGCCCAAGGCGCACGCCCGTCACGGCGCTGACCGCGTCCGTCATGCAACGGTCTATCTCAACCCAGACTATGAGCCTCTTTCTATCGGCCCCTAGAGCGTCTTTTATGCCTATGAGCCTGCATCCGAGCAGGGCCATGCGTACTCCCAGCAGCTGCCCCGGGCAGATGTGGCCGTGCAGGCGGCCGCACTCCTCCAAAAGCCCATCAATTAAAGCCAAATCTTCCATACCTCAGGTATCACTTCAAAGGTCGGTGCGCCGACCTTTCCTTATCTTTTACATTAAGAGTAAAGCAGAAAACGTGCACGCGTGTTCTTGAACTCATCCAGCCCCTCCTGCCAGGAGGCCACTATATTCTCCAGAGAGTCTCCACGCTCAATCGCGGCTCGCAGCTTACTCGTCCCGGCTATTACATCAAAGGGGTTTTTGTCGAACACATACTCGTAGGGAGGCTCCTTCCAGCGCAAGTGCTCTGGGTACAACTCGTGCGCGACCAGAACCGTAGCCACTCCCGTCATCACAGGCTCAAAATCATCCCTGTCCAGCACGTGTATCTGCACGCCCCCGCAAGGCTTATTCGCATGCTTCTGGAAGGTCGGCTGAAACCCGCAGGCGCGGAAGTAGACGCCCGGAAGCTCCAGCTCATTGAGCACCTCCGCGTACCGAGCGGCCTCTATATACGGAGCGCCTATTAACTCGAACGGGCGAGTCGTCCCCCGCCCCTCGGACATCTGTGTGCCTTCCAGATGAACTGTCCCCGGAAAGACCGTTGCAGTTTCCAGCGTGGGCATGTTCGGCGACGGCATGACCCAAGGCGCGTCCGTCTCGTCCATCCAGTCCTCTCGCCTCCAGCCATCCATAGTGACCGTCTCAAGCTCGCAGCCTATCCCGAACTCTTCGTTGAAGAGGCGCGCGAGCTCACAGACAGTCATGCCGTGGCGCGTAGGGATGGGATACTGCCCCACGAAGGAGGCGAACTCCGGCTCCAGCACGTTTCCAGCCACGCCCTCGCCTGTGATTGGATTGGGGCGGTCACAGACTATCACGCGCTTTCCATATCTTCTGGCGGCGCGCATGCAATTGGCCATAGTGTATATGAAGGTGTAAATGCGGCAGCCCACGTCCTGCATGTCGAAGACCAGCGCGTCCACCTTCTCCAGCATCTCCTCCGTGGGCTCCCTTGTCTCGCTGTACAGAGAGAAGATTGGAAGGCCCGTGACGCTGTCAACTGAGTGCCCCGTCTCTACCATGTTGTCCTGAACGTCGCCGCGTATTCCATGCTGCGGGCCGAAGAGCGCGGTCAGGTTAATCTCCTTATGTCCGTGGAAGAGGTCTGCCGCGTGTCTGAAACTATGGTCAACGGAGGACTGGTTACAGACGAGCCCCACGCGCTCTCCTTTAAGGCTCTGGCTCTTTTCCCCCAGTAACCTCTCGACCCCAAGCACTATATGCCTCTGACCTCCCCGCCCTATGACTTTTGAGAATCCGGCAGTAACAACGGGGGCGTTATCGGACGCGGACAGGATTACGACGCGCGCCTGCTCCAGCTCTATTCCGGCCCTTAGAAGAGCTTGTGCCGCCAGCGTCTGGGGTTGCCGCAGTAAGCCTAGCAGAAGGTGCTCCGTCCCTATGTGCCTGTGTTGAAGGCTGTCCGATTCCTCATGCGCGTAGGCCAGTACCTTCTTGGTATCGGCTGCCAAGGGAAGCTCTACGGCCGTGTGAATCTTTTGCTCGGTGTTTGTGTGCGAATCCACATCTCTACGCAAGGTTTCGGCTAAAGAGTCCGTTTCCGTTATGAAGCGCTTGAACAGCGTCTTGTCTTCGCGCAGCAGCCCAAGCAGAAGATGCTCAGGGTCTATAGACTCTGAGCCGAACTGTGAAGCCTCGTAGCGCGAAAAGAAGATTACGCGCCGGGCCTTCTCCGTGTAGCGTTCAAACATGCGCCCTTAAAACCATTCCTCTCTCAAATCTACAAAGAGCCTGAAAATCTTACTCTCTTTTAGAGCACAGAGCCCCCGTTGATGCTCAAAACAGAGCCGGTTATATGTCTGGCCCAATCACTGGCCAGAAAAAGTATAGGGCGCGCAATATCCACGGCCTCCGCCACGCGCCTGAGCGGAATCTCCGCCTCTATGGATTTCCTCACACTCTCGTCGCGCATCACGTGCGCGGTCATCTCCGTATCTACCCAGCCGGGCGCTACTGCGTTGACGCGTATGCCGTGCGGGCCAAGCTCCGATGCAAGAGCCTTGGTCAAAGCAATCTGGCCGCCCTTGGAGGCAGCGTAGTTCGAGTAAAAGGACTCCCCGCGCTGCCCTGCCGTGGAGCTGACTATAATGATTGACCCGCTACGCTGCCGTTTCATAAGTGGCACCGCCGCGCGAACTATAGTCCATGTCCCTTTCAGATTAGTATCCAGCACGCGCGTCCAAAGCTCTTCCGTCATCTCTTCCACGGCAGCCCCCTGCCACAAACCCGCGTTACAAACCAGCACGTCCAGCCTGCCCCACTTTTCCGCGCAAGTCTCTACGACGCTGGCTGCCACCTCCACGCTCTTCACGTCGCCCTGCACAGTTATGGCTTCAGCCCCGTGCCTCTCAGCCTCCGCCGCAGCCTCCTTAGCGCCCCTCTCGTCATGCAGGTAATTGATGGCGACCCTAGCCCCTGCGCGGGCAAGCTCCCGAACAGTCTCACGCCCAATCCCCTTAGAGCCGCCCGTTACCAGAGCCACCTGTCCCGTCAGCTCTATACAACTTCCGTTCATCGAACTCTTCCTTCTACTTTTACATTAACCCTTTCGTCTTAAATGTCGCAAACACAGGCGTTATCGGACGCGCTCAGGTTCGCTATTATTGATTGTCCGTGCCGTTTTGTACTCTGTTGAGGCGTCCACGAATCGCTTGAACAAGCCCATTGAGAAATCGTCATTTTCCCAAGCAATCTCAGGATGCCACTGAACAGCCAGGGCGAATCTGCCCGCTCTGGGGTCTTCTATGGCCTCCACCAGACCGTCCGATGTCCAGGCGGTCGCCACAAGCTCTCTTCCGACTCTCTCTATTGCCTGATGATGGTGGCTGTTGACGAGCGCGTCGGGCGCTCCTGCAATCTCGCGAACAAGGCTTCCCTCCAGAAATCTGACCCGGTGGGAGCGGCGGTCTCTTGGCGCGCCCTGCTGGTGCTTGATGGCTTCGGGCAGCTCCGACTCTATGTCCTGTATGAGAGTGCCGCCGCGCGAAACGTTCAGAGCCTGCATCCCGAAGCATATAGCCAGAAGCGGCAATCCTCTTTTTTCCACCTCATCTAGAGCCAGCAGGTCTGTCTGGTCTTTTATAGCATGCACGCTCCCCAGCCGCCTGTGAGGCTCTTTGTTGTATAGCATAGGGTCTAAGTCCGAATCGCTGCCCGGCAGCAGCAGGCCGTCCAAACTCTCCAGAGCCTCACGTATATAGTCCTCTCTGGGAATCAAGCTCAAATGCAGTGGAACGCCGCCCGCAGCCTCCACCGCCTCGCTGTAAAAGCGCGCAAGGTAAAACCTGTCCGTCTCGAATTCCACGCGCATGGTGATGCCTATGAGCGGGCGTCTGCTATTACTCATTCCTGAACCTCTGGCGACAAATTTGAAGCCGCGCCCGTGTAGCGCATGGCTTTCAATGCTTGCGCCCTCATCATAGCTCAAATTTATTCCGCGCGTCTTGCGCCGTCACGCTTATGGGAAATCTGTTGAAACTTTTGCTGCCGAGCGGCGCTCGCTTGACTTCCCTTCGCGCCAGTTCCTATAGTGCTCTCTTCATTATGAAGGACGAAAAGTTAAAAGTACGAAGCACGACCATTCTGCTTGTGCGCCGCAACGACAAGCTGGCTCTGGCGGGCGACGGACAGGTCACCATGGGCGACACCGTTATGAAGACGGGCGCGCGCAAAGTCAGGCGCTTGTATAACGACAGCATACTGGCAGGGTTTGCCGGAGCCACGGCCGACGCCTTTTCGCTGCTCACGCGTTTCGAAGGAAAGCTAGAGCAGTATCACGGCAACCTTGAGCGCGCGGCCATAGAGCTGAGCAAGGACTGGCGCACGGACAAAATCCTGCGCAACCTTGAAGCGCTGCTGGTCGTTGCCGACCAGAAAAGCTCTTTTCTGCTCTCCGGCAACGGCGACGTCATCACGCCGGATCAGGGCGTGCTGGCCATAGGCTCCGGCGGCCCCTACGCGCTGGCCGCCGCACGCGCCCTTCTGGAGAACACTGAGATGAGCGCGCGCGAGATCGCCCTTGAGGCCATGCGCATAGCCGGTGAAATCTGCATTTACACGAATACAAATGTGATCGTAGAGGAACTTTAAAAGCAGTAATGGTTATTTACTTACAGGGTGAGGTTGACGACGCCATAGGCTTGGACGAGATGACGCCGCGACAGATTGTGGCGGCGCTGGACAAGCACGTCGTCGGGCAGGCCGCGGCCAAGCGAGCCGTCGCCATAGCGCTCCGAAATCGCGTGCGAAGACAGAAGCTGCCGCCGGAGATGGCTGCGGACGTGATGCCCAAGAACATCATCATGATTGGCTCCACGGGCGTCGGCAAGACAGAGATTGCGCGCAGGCTGGCGCGCATGTCCAACTCCCCTTTCCTCAAAGTCGAGGCGTCCAAGTTTACAGAGGTGGGATACGTGGGCCGGGACGTGGAGAGCATGATTCGTGACCTCTGCGAAATCGCCGTGGAGATGATGCGCGAGGAGAAGATAGAAGAGATTGCGGACAAGGCAGAGCTTAACGTGGAGGAGCGCATACTAGACCTCTTGCTGCCACCGCCCAAGACCTCTCTCTCCACGGGCTTCTTCGACTTTGACGAAGAGGAAACGGAATCCGAGCAGGAGACTTCGGAATCTGCGCGCGTCGAGAATGACCAGTTTCAGCGAACGCGCGAGAAGCTTCGCGCGCAACTGCGCGCGGGGAAGCTGGACAACCGCATAGTCGAGATAGAGATTCGCGAGAAGAGCTTTCCCACCATAGAGCTTGCCGGGCCACAAGGCATAGAAGAGATGGGCATCAACATGAAAGACATGCTCGGCAATCTCTTTCAGGGGCGCACCAAGAGGCGCAAGATGCGCGTAGACGAGGCCATGGACTACCTCATGCAGGAGGAGGAGGAGCGCCTCATAGACATGGAGACGGTCGCTCGCCTTGCACTTGAGCGCGTGGAATCTGCAGGCATAATCTTTCTGGACGAGCTGGACAAGATTGCCGGACGGGAATCAGGCCACGGCCCGGACGTGTCGCGCGAAGGCGTGCAGCGAGACATTCTGCCCATAGTCGAAGGCACCACCGTCAACACTCGCTACGGCATGGTGCGCACAGACCACATTCTCTTCATAGCCGCAGGAGCCTTTCACGTCTCCAAGCCTTCCGACCTGATACCCGAGCTTCAGGGACGCTTCCCCATTCGCGTTGAGCTTGAGTCTCTGACCATAGAAGATTTCAAGCGCATTCTGACAGAGCCCAAGAACGCTCTCATCAAGCAGTACAAGGCGCTGATGGAGACTGAAGGCGTCCTGATAGACTTTACAGAGGACGCCATTGACGCGGTCGCAAACTTCGCCGCGCGCGTCAACCAGACCACGGAGGACATAGGCGCGCGCCGCCTGCACACCATCATGGAGAAGCTGCTGGACGAGATAAGCTTCGAAGGCCCTGACCTTGAGCCCAAAGAGCAGCGCCTTGACGCAGCTTACGTCAACCGCATGCTGGCCGAAATCGTCAAAGACCAAGACCTCAGCCGCTACATACTGTGAAGAAGACAAAGGTAAAAGTGAAGAAGGATAGAAGCATCCCTAAAATCTCTTTTTTCAGAAGTGATTTCCGACTTACTCACTTTCTCCTTCTTACATTCTCCCTGCTTCTCTTCTTCTCCTTCGGATGCGGAAAGCGCAGGCCGCCGCTTGCGCCCGTAGAGCGTGTGCCGCAGCGCACAGAAGCTCTTTCAGGCGCGCAACGCGGCAATCAGGTCTTTCTTCAGTGGCCCGCCCCGCAGCGCAACGCGCCCGACAACAGCGTGCAGAGCATACGCCGCATGGATGTCTATAGGCTGGCCGAGCGGCCCGGCGCACCGCTTCCACTCACTGAGGAGGAGTTCTCTGCGCGCGCAACCCTGATTGGCTCAGTCCCCTTCGAGAGCATCAGAAATGCTCCCGATGCGACCATCACTTACGTAGATACGCTTGAGCTTGCTGGAGAGCCTACAAGGCTGCGTTACGCGCTGCGCTACGTAAACGCTGCGGGCCAGCGAGCCGGGTTCTCGAACTTCCTTCTGCTTGAGCCAGCCGCGCGCATAGCTGAGCCGCCGACTCTTGCAGGCCCGGCTGAGGTTACGGAAAGCGCCATTACTATTCGCTGGCAGCCGCCCGCGACCAACATAGACAATTCCACGCCGCCGAATCTGCTGGGTTACAACATCTATAGATACGACCAGTCGCAGGCGGAATCCGGCCAGACGCCCATCAACTCCACTTTGATTAGCGGGACAGAGTACTCCGACAAAAATTTCCGCTTCGGGGCGCGTTATAACTACATTGTGCGCTCCGTATCCTTAGGCACAAACGGCGCGCAGGTGGAGAGCCTGAACTCCAACACCATAACAGTCGAGACGAAAGACGTTTTCGCTCCCTCCGCGCCCGGACGTGTGACGGCGGCTGCTGCACCGGGACGCATCTCGCTCTTCTTCCCCGCAAATCCAGAGCGAGACGTGGCGGGCTACAATATCTTTCGGTCTACGGACGCGAATCTCCCGCTCAAAGACTGGACGAAGCTGAACGACCAGCTCCTGACGCGCACGACTTTTCAGGATGAGACGGTCGAGGCTGGCAGGCGCTACTACTACTACGTGCAGGCGGTTGATACAAACGGTAACATAGGCCCGCCGTCCGAAGTCGTCTCGGAGACAGTGCCATGAAAATCTGTCAATTCACGCATGAAAGCTCACCGCTATTCTCTTACGGAGTAATCGAAGGCGACCGTGTACGCGCGGCCTCTTTCGGTGAGTTGTGGGGCGAAGTCTTCGGGCAGAACTATTGGGGATACGAATCTAAAGAGATACCGCTCGCGGAGGTGAAGCTGGTCGCTCCGGTCACGCCGTCCAAGATTGTCTGCGTCGGGCGTAACTACAGGGAGCACGCCGCCGAGCTTGGAAACCCCATGCCGCTTGAGCCGCTTCTCTTTCTGAAGGCTCCTTCCTCAGTCATAGGCCCGGAGGATTTCATAGAGCTTCCGCCCGAATCCCAACAGGTCGAGCATGAGGGAGAGCTTGCGGTCGTTATCGGACGCCCCGCGCGAAAGCTCAAGTCCGACGACGACCCGCTTCATTACGTCATGGGCTACACTTGCCTGAACGATGTGACGGCGCGCGACCTACAGCGCAGGGACGTACAATTCACGCGCGGCAAATCCTTCGACACCTTCTGCCCCATAGGGCCTGTCATAGAGACTGACCTCAACCCTCTGGACGTAGAAGTCTCCACGCGCGTCAACAACGAGTTGAAGCAGCAGGGGCGCACCTCTCAGATGGCATTCTCCGTCCCGATGCTGATTCGCTACATCTCAAATATAATGACGCTCTACCCCGGAGACGTAATCGCCACAGGCACGCCCGCAGGCGTCTCTCGCCTCTCGGCAGGCGACACGGTAGAAGTAGAGGTCGAAGGCATAGGCAAGCTACTAAATACAGTCAAGAGTCTGTAGAGTCCAGAGAGTCTAGAGAGAAAGAATCTGGTTGACTCTCTAGACTCTCTGGACTCTACAGACTCTCCGGACTTCTTTATTTGGAGGTTATGATGAAATTCTTTATTGATACGGCCAATCTGGATGAGATAAGAGAGGCGCAGGCACAGGGAGTTCTGGACGGGGTTACTACGAACCCGTCGCTTGTGGCCAAGGAAGGCAACGTGGATTTCAAGCAGCACATAGCTGCCATCTGCGAGATAACGCAGGGGCCCGTCTCTGCTGAAGTCACAAGCCTCGACCTCGAAGGGATGCTGCGCGAGGGGCGCGAGTACGCCCGCATCGCCCCCAACGTCGTCGTCAAATGCCCTTTGACTACGGACGGCTTGAAGGCCACGCGCACGCTCACGGACGAAGGCACGCGCGTCAACGTCACGCTCTGCTTTTCCGCAGCTCAGGCAATACTGGCTGCGAAGGCCGGTGCGGCCTACATCAGCCCTTTCCTCGGACGCCTTGACGACATAGGGCAAAACGGCCTCGCGCTGCTGGCCGAGATAGTTGAGATTTATGATAACTACGATTGGGAGACGGAAGTGCTAGCCGCAAGCATCCGTCATCCGATACACGTAGTTGAAGCTGCGCGCATGGGCGCGGACGTGGCCACCATGCCCTTTAAGGTCATACAGCAGCTTATCAAACACCCGCTCACGGACAAGGGGCTCGAACAGTTCCTTGCCGACTGGAAAAAGAGCGGAAGACAATAAGCACGGGCATGTTGGCTCGCTTAGAGTTCTAATCGTCAATCACACGCTGCCATCATCACACGCTTAACGGAGGAGTGTGGAAAGCTGTGCGCCCGACTGCCCTTTTTCAGACAGGCAGCCGGATAATGCAGGTGCGGTATGGATGAAATCACCGTTCAGGTGCTCAAGTATGACGGCGCGCCTCATCGTCGCTGGCGCGCGCGCCTTAAAGAGCGCCGGCGAGAGCTGCTCATTCTTGACGCCGCCTTTGAAGAGGAAGTGAATCACTCTCAACTGGGCCTTATCAGACGCGGCACTGTCAGTATAGAGTATTACTGGCTCGACAGGTGGTACAACGTCTTTCGCTTTCTTGAGCCTGACGGGAGCGTCAGGAACTTCTACTGCAATGTGAACATGCCGCCCGCTCTCGATGGGAGCCTGCTAAGCTACGTTGATTTGGACATAGACATACTGGTAGCGCCCGACCTCTCTTACGAGATACTCGACATGGATGAGTTCTCCGTCAACGCCGAGAGATACGGTTATACGCGGGAGGTGCTGAGCAAAGCACGCATTGCGCTTGACGAGCTTCAGACTCTGATTGGCGCGCGCGCCTTCCCTTTTGACCATTAACGGGCCACGTGCGGTTTGCGTCACCCCGTCCAGCCTGTTACTTTTAGAGTCGTTCTTCAGAATCCGTATCCACGCAGGCGAAAGTTACAGATGGCTTCTCAGCAAAAAGAGAAAACGGCAGCGCCCTCCAAGCTCGACAGCATGAAGGAGCGCTCGGCGCAGGCCGCTCAGGGCGGCGGCGCTGCGCGCATAGAAAAGCAGCACGCGGCGGGCAAGATGACTGCGCGCGAGCGCGTAGAGTTTCTGCTTGACGAGGGAACTTTTGAAGAGTTCGACCGTCTGGTCATACACCGCTCGCGCGATTTCGGGCTGGACAAGCAAATCTATCCGGGCGACGGTGTAGTCACCGGGCACGGGCTGGTTGATGGCCGCCGCGTCTTCATCTTCGCGCAGGACTTTACGGTCTTCGGCGGCTCTCTCTCCGAGACGCACGCGGAGAAGATTTGCAAAGTGATGGACTTGGCCATGAAGGTCGGAGCGCCCGTCATCGGTCTAAACGATTCCGGAGGCGCGCGCATTCAGGAAGGAGTCCTGAGCCTTGGCGGCTACGCAGATATTTTCCTGCGCAACACGCTTGCATCCGGCGTCGTTCCGCAGATTAGCTGCATCATGGGGCCTTGCGCCGGGGGAGCCGTCTACAGTCCCGCCATCACAGACTTCAACATCATGGTCAAGGACACCTCCTACATGTTCATCACAGGCCCGGATGTCATAAAGACCGTGACGCACGAGGACGTATCCAAGGAGGAACTGGGCGGAGCCCTGACGCATAATCGCACCTCCGGCGTGGCCCATTTCGCTGCCGACACGGACGAGCACGCGCTTCGTATGGTCAGGGAGCTTCTGAGCTTTATCCCCTCGAACAACATGGACGACCCGCCGCGCATGGCCACGGACGACCCTGCGGAAAGGACGGATGAAGCACTCAACACGCTCGTCCCGGAAGTCTCGAATCTGCCCTACGACATACGCGACGTCGTGAACTCTGTGGTTGACGACCACTACTTCTTTGAAGTTCATCAACACTACGCGCCCAACATAGTGGTGGGCTTTGCGCGCCTCTCGGGCCGCCCTGTGGGGATTGTCGCCAACCAGCCCGCGTATCTTGCGGGCGTGCTCGACATTGACGCCAGCGTGAAGGGAGCGCGCTTCGTGCGCTTCTGCGATTGCTTCAACATCCCGCTCATAACCTTCGAGGACGTTCCCGGTTTTCTGCCCGGCGTCGCGCAGGAGCACGGCGGCATCATACGCCACGGCGCGAAGCTTCTTTACGCCTTCGCTGAAGCAACGGTGCCGAAGATAACTGTCATCACTCGCAAGGCGTACGGCGGCGCATACTGCGTGATGGCCTCAAAGCACATACGCACGGACATAAACTTCGCGTGGCCCACAGCCGAGATAGCCGTCATGGGAGCTGAAGGCGCTGTAGGCGTCCTATATCGCCGCGAGATATCCGAGGCTTCGGACAAAGACGCGGCCCGCAGCGCACGCATCAGCGAACTGGAAGAGAAATTCCAGAACCCTTACGTAGCAGCCGAGCGCGGCTTTATAGACGAAGTGATAGAGCCTTCGCAGACACGGCCCAAGCTGATACGCGCTCTCTCGCTCCTTGAAAACAAGCGCGACACGAGCCCGCCCAAGAAGCACGGGAACATTCCGCTTTGAGACAACTTTGAGCAACTCTTTCCCGGTCAGCCGATTTTCTTTGCCCGGATATCCACGCCGTTGATTAGCAGGAGCGCGTAAGCGACTTCTCCTTTGCGACCGCGCATGAAGATTATCCTGAAGTTTCTCCCCTTGACGAAGAACTCGGACTCCGCTTCAGGTAGCACTTCCGCTTTCGGTCGTCTTGCTTCATCCGGGACGACTATCAACCGCTCGCCCTCTTTGATGACGCTGAAGCCGAAAATCTCGCTGCTGTATCGTCCTACGTAATCGTCATAAACTCTGTTATCAACCTTGACGGTCGTGCGCTCGCCGGGTATCGCCTGTATGTGCTCGGCCAGAAGCAGCCAGCGTCCTTCGCGCTTCACGTAGGCTCTGGTGTATCGCGCGTAAGCTACGCCTTCCTGATTGTTATCCGGCCTTCTTCTTCTCTCTATACGGCGGCCCGTGACTATGGCCGTATCGCCGTTGATGCTGACGCGCGTGTCCTCCGTAGTCAGGGAGAGCGTAGGGTCTACAGGCTCTTCTCTCATGAATGTCAGCAGATTAGCCTTGTTGCCGATATCTCCCCCTTGAATCGTCAGCACGTACTCGTCCGCTACCAAACGATTCGTTGTCGCCAAATCTCTTCGCAGGTAAGCGTCGCGCTGCTCGCGCTCTGCCTTCAGAATCTCCTGCGCGACTGCGTCCCTGCTAGCCGTATTCTTCTCCTGTCCCGTAGCGCAGAGAGGTAGCAGGGCCGCCAACAATGCGGCCATCAGAATTGACTTCATAACCCACACCTTTATGGAAATTCGACCGAGCAGGCGATTAGACACTGGCTCTATAGAGTTTGTTCCACGGTCTGTGAGCATGAACGCGTGACAAAAGAGAAGGCCGGGCACATGACCCGGCCTCTTCGCTTAAGAATTGAAGCTTACTTGTTATTACGCTGCCGCGCGCTGTTGTGCGGGCGCGTTTCTTAAAAGCTCAAGCGCTTTCTTGAGCTGTATGTCTTCCTGCGGAGTCTGCGTCTTGGGGCCTGTCTCCGGCTGAACTTCACGCTTGTCGTTTGGCTGCGTCTGCTGCTGGCGGACAGCGTCGTCGTCGTTGCCGGTCAGATCGTCAGGGTCAACGGCGTCTGCCAGCTCAGGTCGCTTGACCTCGACCGTGGGAGCTATGCCGGAGCTTGCCCGGTCATTTCCCAGAAACGGCTTGCCCTTGCTGGAAGCCCATTTGACAACCGTCAGCAGAAGACCGTCGCCGTCTCTGAGCGCGAAGAGCTGCTGCTCCGCGCCTGCGCCGAAGCTCTTTTCGCCAACCACGTCGCCGCGCTTTGTCTCCACGAAAGCGGAGGCTATGACCTCTGCCGCACCGGCGGTGCCGCCGTCAATCAGCACGGCCACCGGGCCGCCGAAGATTGCTTTTGAAGGGTCGGCAGCCGACTGCTTCAGCACTTTGCCTTCGCGCCCGACCTTCTGCGCTAATGTCCCATCTTTGATGAAGAAGTTGGCGACCGTCACGCCTTCGTCAAAGGAGCCGCCCGCCAGATTCCTCAAATCAAGCACAATCTTCTGCGCGCCCTGCTTGACCAAATCCTGTAGACGATTGCGAACGTCTGCTGCCTCGCCCTCTGTAAGGCTGTTGATGCGAAGCACGCCTACGCGTCCCTGCTCCATGCGGCTCTCTGCGGCAGGAGCCTTGACGACGCCGCGCTTGACCGCCAAAGTCAACGGGCGCGAGTTGGTTCTCAAGATACGCAGCTTGACTTCCGTTCCCGCCGCTCCGTTCAAAAGCTGCTTGGCGTCGTAGAGCGAGATGTCTCGCGTGGCCTTGTTGTCTATGTACTCTATAAAGTCGCCAGCGCGTACGCCGGCCTGCTCCGCCGGAGAGCCCTTCACGGGCGATATCACGTAGAGGTACGAGGCGAACTGTGAAAGCTCTGCTCCTATGCCCGCCTGATTGTTGTTCGTACCGGCTTTGAAGTCACGCACCTGCTCCGGCGTCAGGTAAGTCGAGTATGGGTCAAGCCCGTATGCCAGCCCGCGCAACGCACCGGCGCGCACCTTGGCCATGTTAGGCTCGTCAACGTAGTCGTTCTGAATGTGCTGTAGAACGTTCTCGAAGATGCGCAGTTGCGCGCCGGGGTCGTTCTCCTGCTGAGCGCGTGTGGACATCCAGCCGCCGATTACTGCGTACAGAGCCAGCGTTGCCGATAAGACTATCAGCGCGAATTTGCTGCGGAATGACATCTCGTTTTTTTACCTCAAAGCTTACGGAAAAAAGTTGCCGGTTTCGTGTGCGTGGCCTGTAAAGCGGCCTCTTCTATATTGGCCGTTCGCGTCCTGCACTGAAAGCATCATACAGTGGCCTGAGCGAAGCGCGCAAGGCAGTGTACGCTCTGCGCGCTTGACAGGTTTCATGCGCGATTTCTATACTCCGCGCACCCTGCTCTGGAATTACATTGTCAAAAAAAGCGGACAATCAGGAGACATGCGCCGGCCGGGCCATGTGTGCGCCGGGTCGCCGCCTGCTCTCTCTTGACTTGGGCCGTAAAAGGGTCGGCGTGGCAGTCTCGGACGAGCTTTGGCTAACGGTTCGACCCCTAGAAGCGCTCTCCAGAACAAGCTGGAAGAAGCTTCTGCACCAAATATCTGAAATCGCCGGAAGCTTTGACGCTCAAGCACTCGTTTTGGGTTTGCCGCTACGAATGGACGGGACTGAAGGCGAAGAGGCGCAGGAAGCAAGGCGGCTCGCCCGGAATTTCGAGTTGTCGCTTAATCTTCCAGTCTTCATGCAGGACGAAAGGCTCACGTCGCGCGAGGCCGAAGCGGGCCTACGTGATGAGGGCTTTTCACACGAAGACCTGCGCGAGCGTGTGGATAGCCGCGCGGCTGCCATTATTCTGGAAGATTTTATCAGCAGTCGTATGAGCTGAATTGCATCCTTTGAGCAAGCCGGAGACATCAGACGACTTTCCGCCTATTGAGAATCCTGTGAAAAAGAGAGCCCTGAAAATATCGCTTCTACTCTTTGTACTGCTCCTGCTGGCGAGCGCGGCTGCGCTCATCTGGAGCTACAGAGATTTGCACGCGCCCGTCGCGCACTCGAAATCAGAGCAGTACATAGAGATTCCTCGCGGCTCCACGCCTGCCACCATCATTGAAAGGTTGAGAAGCGAAGGCGTTATCAGACGTAGCTGGCCGCTCCTTGCCTATATCAAGCTGCGAGGGCTCGGCGGCAAGCTGAAGGCTGGCGAATATCGTTTCCCTTCTCCGATTTCCCCCGTGGGCGTGCTGAATAAGCTTATCGAAGGCGAAGACAGGCTGAACAAATTCACGGTCATAGAAGCTTGGACGCGCTGGGACATTGCGAACGCCATGGCGCGGCTCCCTGAATTAAAGTTACAGAGCGCCGACGAAGCCTTGGCGCTGATGAATGACACGAGCGCCATACGCGACATAGACCCCAAGGCCGACAACCTTGAGGGCTATCTCTTCCCTGATACCTACAATTTCCCGCCGGACGCCACGGCCAAAGAGATGATTGCCGAGATGGTAGAGCGCTTTCGCCGCGTCTGGAAACCTGACTGGACGGAGCGCGCACGCTCTATGGGCTTTACTCCGAGGGAGATTGTCACCATAGCTTCCCTGATTGAAACGGAAGCCAAGTTGAAGGAGGAGCGTCCCGTCATCGCCTCTGTCATCTACAACCGGCTGCAAAAGCAGATGGCTTTAGGGATAGACTCATCCATCATCTACGCCTCGAAGCTCGCCGGAAAATGGAAGAACGACGGCAAAGTTTACAAGAGCGATATAGAGCGCCGCTCGCCCTACAACACGCGCCTTCAGCCCGGTCTGCCTCCCGGCCCCATAGCCTCGCCCAGCATGAAGTCGCTGGAAGCTGCTCTCTACCCGGCTGAGACAGATTATCTATATTACGTTCGCAACCCGGACAGAAATGACGGCGCGCACAACTTCTACAACAACGAGGCGGATTTTAGTCGCGGCGTGCAGGCTCTGCGCGAGTGGGAACGCCGCCGCGATGCGCGTGAAGCCGCCGCCAGAACGAACGGCAACGTCAATACTACTCAGTGAAGCGGCTCGCGCTCTTAACCGAGCCTCCATCTTTTACTTCAATCACGTAAAGATGGCTTGTAATTCAGAGGACTGTTGATTTATTCTCGCTGTGCGTTCCCCGCTCCCGTTTATCAAGAGGCATGTCTGACTTTTTCCTATATTCGAGGGGGTCAAAGAAGTGAAAAGAGCTGTTGTTATCATCTTCATCACTATGCTTGCGGCGCTGGGAGTCGCGGCGCAGGAGAAGGGCGTAGATCGCCAGAACGACCGCATACGCGACCAGGGGCAGGGGCGAGGCGCGGGCGAGAACGGCGCTAAACAGGACGTTGGCTCTGGCCGTGGCATGGACTTCGGCAAAGGCCGCACGGTTGAGGCTCCGCCGATTGCCAATCCTTATCGCTTTACCGCTCGACGCGACACTCTCATGCGCGCCATAGAAGAGCTGATGCGAGATCGCAAGCTCATCCTTGACGAAGCGGCCTCAAAGCCTAATGACGGCGTTCTCATCACCCAGCCCTACACTTTCACAAAAGGCGCTGTGGTCAGTGAATCCGAGCTGAATCGCTACGCGGAGATGCCGGTCGCAAACTCTCGCGGCTGGACTCGCGGTCGCTACACGCTCATAGTTGAGATTCAGCCGATTGATGCCGTCAACATAAACATCTCTGTGAACGCCAAAATCGAGGGGCGCAACGACGGCGCGTCCGGCGCTGAATGGGTCACGCTGCGTAGTAGCGGGCAGGCCGAGCAGGATTTTCTGGCGGCTCTGATAGAGAACGTGACGGGCGCACCGGCCCCCGGTCGTGAGCCCTCAGAGCCCTAAAAAGTTGTCGCCTGATTTGGTAAAAGATATTGGCTTTTGCCTGCTTAGTCCTTAAGCTGCAATAACTTTCGCCTTAAGACCTCACAATGTGGTCTAACTCTGCGGTTGACCGATTTTTGTCTTATGTCATCCATCAATAAGCCCGAAGAATTCGATGCCGTCATACATGACCCTGAAGAGTTGCGTGGCCGCTCACGCTCGCCGCTCTTTTTCGTTATAGCCTTCGCCACAGCCTTCGCCCTGACAGCCGCGCTCGTAGGCGGCTACTTCTACCTTCGCAGCCGTCACACGGCGCAGACGCTCGCCGTCCAGCAGCAGAGCGCAGCGCCAGCCAAGCCCGTCATTCAGCCGGATATCAAAATCTTTGAAGACCAGGCGATGATTAAGGGAGCGCAGGTCATAATCGGCGGCACCGTCGAAAATATCTCAAAGGCGACGCTCTCAGACCTCTCGCTTGAGCTTGAGCTGACGCGCCGCGTGGACGGCTCCACGGAATCTCGCATGCTCGCGCTCACCCCTAAAAACCTAGCGCCCGGCGAGCAGGGCAAATATTCTCTCACCGTTTTTTCGCGTGACTTCAAGCGTGCGCGGGTCGTCCGCGTAAAGAGCGGCGCGAGCGGGAATGAGCTGGCATTCACCTCATTGCCCGGCAGCCAGCGACCTGCGGGGCCGCCACAGCAGAGCAATAAGACCATCATCGTCAATCGTCCCACGCCGCGAGACGGCAACGGCGACTTTATCAACACTCCCGACAACCCTACTACGATTCGCTGACTTCAGGCTGGACGAAGCCGCTCCTGCCTAAAGGATTACATCAAAGGTCGTCGTGCCGACCTTTGATGAAGCGGCGTCTCATCTGACATCATCTATCTGTAACTGTGGCGGAGGTTTGAGAGCAAACTTCTTTGAGGCTTCTAATTAGTGTGGCGTGATTCTCTATCCGGTGCGGGTGGGATACGAAGAGCAGGTCTGAGGTAGTTCCGCGCAGCCGCTCTATCTCTTCCAGCAGCGCCCGACGCTTCGGCTCAGGCCCACGGTCGTTGAAGATTAGGAAGTCGGCTGTTGCTATCAGTCGCTCTGCGGATGGCTTCCACAGGCGGCGGCTCATGGTCGGGTCAGCTATCATCAGCGTCAGGACAGGCTCTATTGTCAGCGCCAGCGTGTTGCTCTCCACGACGAGGCATCTTGCGCCGCTCACTAGAGCCTTCATCTCTTTCCAAGCATCACGTACGAACTCCTCGCGCGTTATAGTCCAGAGAACACCGTAGGCTCCCGCCTCGGATAGACGGGCCGTGTCCGTGCCGGATTGTCTGATGATTGACTCTCGCGTGATGATTTGAAAATTCCCGCCGAGCGAGCCGCACACGTCGCAGCCCTTGCCTCCGTGCGGGCAGCCGCGCTCGCCGTGCGTGACCGTAATCTTGGCGGCGGCCGTGCGGAAATCTTTCGAGAGGATTCTCACAACCGCCTCGGCCAGAGAGGTCTTCCCTGCTCCTGAAGTCACGCCGGCCACAACTATGACGGCCAACTCGTCCGAGAGAGTGGACGCCGACTCTTCTGCAATCATCTTTTCCCTATCGGAGACAACCATTTCCGGTCAATCCATAATCCCAAGACTGATTCCTGCACCCGCTTGCTGCGAAAGGCATGTTTAGTTAGAATCTTATCGAACGGCTCTTGAACAGGATAGGAATGTTACTACGCACTCTACTATTTCTCTCGCTATTAGCGGCCTGCGCCATCAGCGTACAGGCTCAGGCGCGTCCCACTGTAAACGATTCCGTAAATGCGGCTTCGCCGCGTCCGGGAAGCTCAGACAGAGGCCCTGACCTTGGCACGCCCGAAGAAGAGATGCGCGCTCGCAACGAGATTAAGATAGCAGAGAAGGAGCGGCAGGAAAACCTTGAGCGTGCCAAAGAGGTGGCGCAACTGGGGGCAGAGATTCGTGACGGATTTCTGAAGACACAGGTGATAGGAGCCGTAGAGATAAAGAAGCTGGAGCGATTGGAAAAGCTTGCGCGCCGTATACGAAGCCGCGCTGGCGGCTCCGACGACGACGAGCCTATGGATAACGTACCTGCTTCGCTCGGCCCTGCTATAAGCAGGCTGGCCGACACATCCGAAGCACTTTGCAAAGGGGTCGAGAAGACGCCCCGCATGGTCATCTCCACGACCGTCATTGAGCGGGCCAACGAGCTTCTGGAAATCATACGCTTTATTCGTACTAACTCTCGCTGAGCGCGCACGCCTCAAAAGAGATGCCCGGACAAACCTCTTCAAGAAAAAGGCCACAACTCATCTGCCTACTGCTGGCGGCCTCTCTCTTCTGCTCGCTTCTGCTTCATACGTCAAAGGCGCAACAGCAGTCCGATGACGATGAAGTGGTGCGCGTCACCACAGACTTGGTGGTGCTGAACGTTACGGTGGCCGACGCAAACGGCAAGTATGCACACGGGCTGAAGAAGACGGATTTCAGGCTCTTTGAAGATGGGAAGGAACAGGCGATTGCGAGCTTCAGTGCCGAAGAGACGCCTTTCGCGGCGGCAGTGCTGCTTGACACTTCAGGCAGCATGGAGAGCCGCATCACCATGGCTCGCTCAGCCGCCATACGCTTTCTGGACGGCCTCAGAGAGAATGATGTCGCAGCCGTCTATAATTTCGATTCAAAGATAGAGCAGGTGCAGGAGTTCTCTTCCAGCCGGGACTTAGCGCCCGTAGCCTTTAACCTGCGGGCCAAGGGGATGACTTCGCTCAACGACGCGATTGTCAAAGCAGCGCGCGACCTCAACGCGCGGCCCGAAAAGCGCAGGGCAATCATAGTACTCTCCGACGGCGCAGATAATTCCAGCAGCGCGTCTATGGACAAGGCTCTGGCCAATGCCATTGCCGCGAGCGCCACCATCTACACTGTTGATATGTCGCAGGAGGGCTCTAAGGACAGGCAGATGGGCGTGGGCGCTTTGCGCAATTTCGCGGCGAGGTCAGGAGGGCGCTACGTCTCAACGCCCGGCGGCCAGATGCTGCGCGAAACTTTCGCCTCGATTGTGGAGGAGTTGAGCAACCAGTACACGCTGACCTACCGCCCTACTAACAAGGCCAGAGACGGGCGCTGGCGTGAGGTAGGCGTCAAGCTTGAGCGACCGGAACTGGCCGCACGCACGCGAAAAGGCTACCGCGCGCCCAAGGATTAAAGCTCACGGGCTACTTTAAGGAAACTCGCCGAAACTCTTCAAAATAAATGTTTTTCAGATGCTTGTCACCGTGCGCTGCTTCTCACGATGCCGCTCAAGCGCAAGCTCAATCAGGCGCTCTATGACCTTGGAGAAAGGCATTCCTGTGGCTTCCCACATCTTGGGAAAGCCGGAAACGTCTGTCAGGCCCGGCAGGGTGTTCAGCTCGTTTACCAGAAGCTCGCCCGTATCCCTGCGCAGGAAGAAGTCCACGCGCGCAAGACCGGAGCCATCCACTACCTTGAAGGCTTCAACGCTCATACGTCGAACGCGCGCCGTCTGAGCTTTGGTGAGTTGGGCCGGGACTACGAAATCAACGTGGCCCGTGCTCGAATACTTTTCGGTGTAGTCGAGGAAGCTCGCCGCCGGGTCATGCACTACGTACTCGCCCGGCAGGCTTGCCTCCGGCTCGTCGTTGCCCATCACTCCGCACTCTATCTCTCTAGCGTCGAGTCCCTCTTCCACAATCACCTTTCGGTCGTAGCGGGCGGCAAGCTCTATCGCGGCTGCGAGCGATTTTTTATCCGTAGCCTTCGAGATGCCGACTGAGGAGCCAAGATTGGCGGGCTTGACGAAGCAGGGGAAGCCAATTCGCCGCGCCACTTTTCTAATAACCGCTTCCCTGTCCCTGTCCCATTCGGAACGCAGAAACCACGTGTAGCGGCACTGTGGAAGCCCCGCTTCGCGGAAAAGGGTCTTCATGGTCACCTTGTCCATGCCGCAGGACGAAGCCAGCACGCCGCAGCCCACGTACGGCACTCCTGCCATCTCAAAGAGTCCCTGAATCGTCCCGTCTTCGCCGTAAGTGCCGTGAAGCACTGGAAAGACTACGTCCAGAGGCTGAGATTCGCTACCGTCTCCGTCAAGCTGAACCAGTCCATGGTGCGATGGGTCGCCTATGAGCGCGATGTTGCGGCTTTCGCCCTCGACCATCGCTGGCGAAAGAAGCTGCTTTGTCTCTCCGGGCAGGAGCGCCGACGAATCGGCTGGCGCAAGCCACTTGCCCGTCTTGGTGATAGCAATCGGTACAACTTCGTAGCGGCTCTTGTCCAGAGCCTCTATCACGGAGCGGGCAGAGCGAACCGACACCTCGTGCTCGCCCGAACGTCCCCCGAAGACCACGCCAACGCGGAGTTTATTCGTCATAAAAGCCTAAAAGAAGTCTAGAGAGTCTGGAGAGTCTGGAGAGTCCAGAGAGAGAAGAAGGCTTTTGACTCTCTAGACTCTCCAGACTCTCAGGACTCTCCAGACTGTTCAAAGGATTGTCTTGCCAAGAGCGGAAAGGATTAGCTCCACGGCCAGTTGTGCCGTGCGGTTGCTGATGTCGAGCGCCGTGTTTATCTCGACTATCTCAAGCAAACGCATGCCACCTGCTTCGGCTATCTTTTCCATGCCGAGGTGCGCTTCCCTGTAAGTCAGGCCGCCGCGAACCAGCGTGCCTGAGCCGGGCGCGTCCCCCGGGTCTAGCGCATCCACGTCCAGAGTCACACAGTAGCCGGCGCTGGCCCGGTTGGCTATTGCAATGGCTTCGTCCATCACGCTGCTCATGCCTCGCTCGTCTATCTCGCGCATGGTGAAGAAGCGCATCCCCAAACGACGAATCAGCTCGCGCTCGCCAGCGTCCACGTCGCGCGCGCCAATGTGCGCGCAGAATCGCGGGTCAAGCTTGGGAGAGAAGCCGCCGATGCCCGTCAATTCCGGCTCGCCGTAGCCCAGAAGCACTGCCAAAGGCATCCCGTGAATGTTGCCCGACGGCGTAGTCTCAGGAGTGTTCATATCAGCGTGCGCGTCGAACCATATCAGGCCGAGCGTTTCGTTGCGCTCGCGGAAGTGGCTGACCGCACCGGCGAATGAGCCCATGGCTATTGAATGGTCGCCGCCGAGAATGACTGGCAGCTCGCCTCCCTGAAGAACTCTCTTCACCTCCGCGCAGAGGTCTTGGCAGGCATGGCTTATCTCTTTCAGGTATTTCAACCGCTCACCGGATTCAGCAGGCTGAAGGGGCCGCTCTACTCTCAAATCCCCAAGGTCTCTGACATCGTAGCCTAACTGCGCTACGCGTTGATTGAGACGGGCGACGCGCATCGCGGCCGGGCCTATGTCAACGCCCTCCATAGAGCCGCCGAAGCCTAGCGGCACGCCCAGAATGCTGACGCGCCTGTCCAGACCGGGCCTCGCATCCGCAGAATCTTTCTGTTGTTCTATCAGAGCTTCGTTCATAAAAAAGCTGCTTTTAAATTATAACGCTCTTCGCTTTTCGAGTAACAATCTCCACGGCCTCTTCCGGCGTGGCGGCGAAGTCCAGCAGGCCAACGTCCCTGTCGCTCACGACCAGATGCTTCTGCCAGCACTCGACCACCGATTTCCAGCACTCGCCCAGCAGCACTAGCGGGCGAGGCTCTATCACGCCCGTCTGAATCTTGTTCCAGACGAGCGAAACTTCTGTCACAGTTCCCATCCCGCCCCTGAGGGCTACAAAACCCATCGAGCGCGTAATCAAGTGCTGCAAGCGTTCGTAGAAGTGTGCAGAGGCCACCTTATCCGTCAAGTACCGGTTCGGCTCGGCTTTGAACTGGTTCATGACGATGCCAAGCACGCGTCCGCCGCGCTCGCGCGCACCGCGACTTGCCGCCTCCATGACTCCCAGATAACCACCCGTGCAAATCGTGTAGCCCGCTTCGGCCAGAAGCCCCCCTACACGACGCGCCTCCCCGTATTCGGGCTCGTTCTCTTTGCAACGCGAGCCGCCGAAGATAGTAACGATGCGCTCCTGTGATTCGCTCATAACTTTATCCACCCCATCAACATCAATGAGCCGCACTCTCTGTAGCGAAGGAAATCCTCACGCGATTTGAACGAGCCGCCCGCGTAATCTTCAGGAACAGGCGTAGGGTCATACAGCCTCTGCGCCCGGACTTCGTCAAAGCCTGCCTCGGTAAATAGAGCGCGGTATTCCTCCACCCCCAGAAGATGCACGGGCACTCGTAGCTGCTCAATCCACTGATGCGAAGGCTCGTTCTCTTTGTACAGGTCAACGACTACGGCGAAGAGCCCGCCGGGCTTGAGCACTCGGCGAACTTCGCGCAAAGCCGCCAGCATATCAGCGTAATAATAGAGCGACTCCATCGAAAAAGCATGAGTGAAATCAGCATCATCGAAGGGGAGCCGCTCGGCGCTTCCCACCCTGAATTCCACGTTGTCGAACCCACTGGAAGAAGAGCGCGCAGCCTCTATCATCTCATCTGAAATATCAAGGCCGACGACCCGCCCGCGCTTTGCGTAACCCGCTAGAAGCCGCGCGGCCCATCCAGACCCGCAACCTAAATCCAGCACGCGCGCGTCCTCTCCCACCTGCATGAGCGCAATCGCCTGCTCACCGACGGGCCTGTGCCCGCGCTCCATACTCGGCCCACGCCCTGCGCGTGCCCACTCGTTAAACTCTATACGTAAACGCTCGTCCATAAAAGGCAGTCTGGAGAGTCTTGAGAGTCCGGAGAGTCCGGAGAGAAAAGAAAGTCGTCTTAACTCTCAAGACTCTCTAGACTCTCAGGACTCTCTAGACTTCTAGGGTTTCAGTCGGTAGAGCATGCGCGGGAACGGGATGGTTTCGCGCACGTGTTCTATGCCGCACATCCATGCCGTGCAGCGCTCTATGCCCATGCCGAAGCCTGCGTGCGGGACGCTCCCGTAACGGCGCAGGTCTAGGTACCAGTCGAAAGCCTCTTCCGGCAGCCCGTGCTCTTTTAGCTGCTCTTGCAGGAATTCCAGTGAGGTCGCGCGCTCACCCCCGCCAATGACTTCGCCGTAGCCTTCCGGCGCGAGCACGTCAACGCCTAACGCAAGCTCTGCCCGCTCCGGGTCGCGCGCCATGTAGAAGGCTTTGACTGCCGCCGGATAATGATGAACCATCACGGGCTTGTCGAACTTGCTTGAGATGTAAGTCTCGTCGGGCGCTCCGAAATCGCCGCCCCACTCAAAGCGCGTGGCCATCTCTCCGCGCTCGTGCGCTTCGTGCAGCATTTTCACGGCCTCGTCGTAATGCAGGCGCGGGAAGGGCGGCACAATCGCCTCCAGTTTCGATACGTCGCGCTCAAGGATTTTCAACTCCTCGCGGCGTTCGTCCATCACGCGCGCGGCTATGTAAGAGAGAAATCTTTCAGCCAAAGCCAGCACATCTTCCAGAGTGGCGAAGGCCATCTCCGGCTCAACCATCCAGAACTCGGTCAGGTGACGGCGCGTCTTCGACTTCTCCGCGCGGAAGGTGGGGCCGAAGCAGTAGACTTTGCCGAAGGCTGCGGCGGTCGCTTCGTTGTAAAGCTGGCCGGACTGCGTCAGGTAAGCCTTGGCGTCCTCGAAGTAGTCTACCTCGAATAGCGTAGTCGTGCCTTCGCATGCGGCAGGCGTAAAGATTGGCGCATCCAGAAGTGTGAAGCCGTCGTTGTCCAGAAAATCGCGCACGGCGCGTACGACCGTGTGGCGGACTTTCAGGATGGCGTGCTGGCGGCGCGAGCGCAGCCACAGGTGGCGATGATCCATCAAAAATTCAGTGCCGTGCTCCTTCGGCGTGATGGGATAATCGCGTGCCTCATTGACTACTTCTGCGCCAGTCACGTCTATCTCGAAGCCGCCCGGCGCACGCTCGTCGGCGCGAACGGTTCCGCGCACCAAAAGCGCGGACTCCTGCCCCAGCCCCTTGAGCGCGTCCCAGACCTCCGGCTCCACGGCCTTCTTGAAGACCACGCACTGAACAATTCCAGTCCCGTCGCGCAACTGCGGAAACAGAAGCTTTCCGCTCGAACGAAGATTATAGAGCCAGCCCTTCAGCGTGACCTCTTCACCAACATGCTCCGATAATTGATTAATGTATGTCATAAGAACAGTGATAAGTGACTCTGTGACAAGGGACGAGTTAGGACAAGCTTCTTACGGCTCGTCACTCGTCAATTGTCAGCGCTTTTTTAATCATGCCGCGCAGCGCCGGAAAGCGTTCGAGCCATTCGGCGGCCTGTAGCACTATCTGAAACGTGGGCCGTATGAACTGCGCGTAAGTCTCGCCGCGACCGCAGACAGCCGTTTGATACGAGAAGGTTCCTATGGCCTTCAAGCCGCGCTGCACCGTCATCAAGCGGAACTCGCGCGCAAAGTCGTCAGGGTCGAGTGAATCCAGCCCGCGCCTGCGACGCTCTTCCAGAAAGAAGAGGCGCTGTGACCGCACCTCGGCCATGGAAGGCGGCTCAGGCTGTCTATCCATAAGAAGCGAAACAAGGTCGTAGCTCGCCGGGCCCATGCGCGCGTCCTGATGGTCAACGATACGCAGTTTGCCCTTTTTATCCACTATCAGATTCGATGAATGATAATCCCTGTGGCACAGCACTCTTGGGCGTGCCGCAAGCTCTGCCGCCACGTCGTTAAGCTCCGCCTTCAGCTCTGCCGCCTCGCCGTGCGACAGATGCTCGCCGCGAAGGCTTCCGAAATAATGCTCCATGAAAAAACTGAGCTCCCATGAAAGCTTGGCTTCGTCAAAAGCAAGGTGAGAAGCTATGGAGCGCATCTCGTAGGCTTTGGATGACGCGGCCTGTATGGATGCTATCAGAGAGATGGAGCGCTCAAGGTAGGCTTCGGCCTCTTCTTCCGACGCGGATTCAAAGAAGAGGCGCAACTGCTGGTCGCCCAAATCTTCCTGTACGATGATGCCGCTTGCGGCCTCAACCTCGTAGACTTCCGGCACGGGCAGCTCAGCCGCAAGGAAAAGCCTTGTGACGTCAAGATAAGGATGAACGTCGGGGTCGAATGGCTCAGGGTAGACGGCTGCTATGGCCGTGCGCCGTTTCCACGGGATACGAAAGTACTCGCGCGTGGAGGCGTCCGGCGTCAAAGCCAGTATGTCCTTGTTTGTTCCCAGGCGCTTCGCTTCCAGAAAGCGTCCGAGCCGAATGCGCGCCGTTTCCGGAAAAGCGTTGGAGGTAATGAGAGATGCCTGACCCATTAAATTTGCCGGAAAGCGCTCAAGGAATGAAAGAGTCCAGCCCTCTGAGCTTCCCTACCAAAGCGGCGGGACATCTCGCTGAAAGCCCCGCCGTCAAAATTAATCATAAAAGTTCGGGAATTGTATCACTACGGAAGCGGCACCACAAAGTTGGCCCCGCGAACCTCTCCGCGAAGAGCTTTGGCAGGAGGCTCAACGCCTGCGACCAGTTCGGCGCGCACCAGAGCCGCGTTCTCAAAGACCTCTCCCGGAGCTATGTGAACGCCATCCCCTAGGATTACACGCCGTAGACGCGCGCCGTCATCAACTCTCACGTTCTCCCATAGAATTGACTCGCTCACCTCCGCGCCGGTTGAGACGGAGCAGCCTTCGCCTATCTCACAATCGCGCCCCTCCACGGCCATGAGCGCGAGGCTTATCTCCAGATATCGCTCTATGGTCGAAAGCTCGTGCCACATACCGGTAGTGACGTGCGCGGCTATAAGCTCCCCGGCCTCCATGGCTTTCGGGTAAACGTCCGTGGTCGAGTGCGAGAAGACTCCACGCGGTATGTAATCGAAGATGCGCGGCTCAAGAATCTGAATCCCGGTGAACATTAGCGGGACATCTTCTTCATTCTGCTTGACTGTTACAGCATTGGCGTTATCGGACGCCTTTAGGGGCTCGGGCATCCCGCCAAAGCCCGTGATGAAGCCATCCTGCGTGTGAACTATGCTGAAGCGCTCGCGCTTCTGATTCGGCAGCAGAACCAGCGTGGCAATCGCGCCCGTTCGCCTGTGAGTTTCTAGAGCTTCGGACAGATTTATGTCAGTAACAATCTTGCCGTTGACGACTATGAAAGTATCGCTTTCAAGAAGGTGGCGCGCGTTATCGAGCGCGCCGCTCGTGCCAAGGATTTCCTGCTCTTCCACGTAGAAGAGCTTGACGCCGAAACGGCTCCCGTCGCCAAGTGCTTGGCGCACGGACTCCGGGCGGTGATGAAGATTGACGACCACGTCGCCAAAACCGTAGCGCGCAAGGTATTGCGCTACGTAGCCAACTAGCGGTCGGCCCAGAAATGGTATGGCCGGTTTCGTGCGGTCTTCCGTGAGCGGCCACAGGCGCGTGCCGTAGCCTGCGGCCAGAATCATTGCTCGCATAAAATTCTGGAATCCTTAAGAGTTAATAAAAGCCGTGCGGGGCTAATCTTTGCACACTACGTTTTATGGCGCAAAGCAGGGAAACAGAGAGAGAGCCAGTGATTTATCTTTTCAGTTGAGAGCCTGCGGTCAGACTGCCTGAGAGGCGTCGCGCATGACCAAGTCAAAGGTGCCGGGCGCGACTTTGCGGAAACGACCGTTTCGATTGAGCGAGACGGCTATGCTGATGGTTGGATTGTGGCCCGTGAAATTGAAGCCGCCTTCTACCAGACGATTGTAGATTTCATTGACGTGCAGAGGCTCGCCCGCTTCCCTGAGCAGCATGGTCGTGGCCTGCGGGATGGTGCGGTCTGCGAACCTGTCGCTTTTGACTTCTATGTTAGGCCGTAGAGACGGTATGTCATGCGGGAGCGGAACTGTCTTTGGCGCATAAACGTTGCGCTGAGCCGCGTCGCGCCGCATGGCCGCCTCAAGCTCGGCATCAGAAGGCGGAGGGCTGGGGGTCTGTGCGCCTGCGCTGAGCATGGAGGACATCAGGCGGAAGATGGAGGCTTCGGTCTGTGAGGCCAGCGTGTCCATCTCCGCAATCTCCTGCCGGATGGTGTCGGCTTCGGCTTCCAACTCGACCAGCCTCGCCGCCAGCCGGTTGCGCGCAGCACGCGCATGTCGCAGGGATTGTTCGAGCGTCGCAAGAAGATTTTCGTTCGGCATCTCTTTAGCTCTCTCGTTCGATGATATAGTTCGGGATTGAGCGTAAAGCGTCTCTGTAATCGGAATCGGGCAGCCGGTCTAGCGAGCTTCGTGCTTCATGCGCGAACTCGAATGCCACGCGGCGCGCTCTCTCCAGAGCGCCCGTGCTCTCAACCGCCTCCAAAAGCTCCCTGCGTGACACCTGCTGATAATTCCCTTCCCGCATGACCGTCTGGACGCGAGCGCGCCATCGCGGCTCGTCTTCCAGCAGGTAGATTAGCGGAAGCGTCAGCTTTCCTTCAACAAGGTCAAGACCGGCGGGCTTGCCCAGCACTTCGTCCGTCGCTGTGAAATCCAGCAGGTCGTCCACCAACTGAAAGGCCGTGCCCAGCCTCATGCCGTAATCACGAAGCGCCGCCTGCTCGTCAGCTTCCGCGCCGCCTAGAATCGCGCCTATCTCGCAGCAGGCCGAAAAGAGATAAGCCGTCTTTCGTTCAAGCACGTCGAAGTATTGCTCTGCGGAAATCTCCGTGCGGCCCAGCAGCGTCAACTGTAGAAGCTCGCCTTCCGTCATCTTGCGCGTCACAGCCGTCAGAATATCGAGCACGGGCAGCGAGCGCTCGGCAAGGCTTGTCTCGAACGCTGACATGTAGAGCCAGTCGCCCATCAACACGGCCGTCTGATTGCCGAAGCGAGAGTTGATGGAAGCGCGGTTGCGCCGCATCTCCGCATTATCAATCACGTCGTCATGTACGAGCGTGGCCGTGTGCAGAAACTCCATCACGGTGGCCATGCGCACAGCGTTGTAGCGCGAAGCGTCCCCGCCCACGGCATAAACCGAGAGAAGCGTGAGCGCCGGGCGCACGCGCTTTCCGCCGGACGCGCGCAGGTAATCGCCAAGGTACGATATGACCTGAATGTTGGAGCGCGCCTGCCGCTCGAACTCCTCTTCGACAAGGCCCAGTTCCGTGCTGATGAGATTGAAGATGCGCCGCGCGCTCGTCTGCGGCGACTCAATCTCGGCTGTGTGTGACGTGTTCATAAAAAGCGGTGACAAGTGACGGGCTACAAGTGGTTGGATGACAGCTGTTCTGCTTGTCACCTTTCACTTGCTACTCGTCATTGCTCTAGTTCGTTCTGTAGTTTGTAAACTGCATGTTGATGCCGAAGTCTTTGGCCTTGAGCTTGGCGATTATGTCTTGCAGCGTGTCGCGGTCGCGGCCCGTGACGCGCACCGTGTCGCCCTGAATGGATGCCTGCACTTTGGCCTTGGTGTCCTTGATGTACTTCACAATCTCCTTGGCCTTTTCCTGCGGGATGCCCTGTTGAATCGAGGCTCGCTGGCGAACGGTGCCGCCCGCCGCAGGCTCCACGTTACCGTAATTGAGGGCTTTCAGTGGCACGCCGCGCCTGACAAGCTTCTGTTGAAGAATGTCATTCATGTTTCGCAGGCGCGTCTCGTCTTCGCCCGTCAGGACAAGCTCGTCCTTTTCCATCACCACCTCGGCCTTGCTTCCCTTGAAGTCGAAGCGTTGATGAACCTCTTTCATGGTCTGGTTGATGGCGTTGCTGATTTCCGCGCGGTCTACCTCGGAAACAATATCGAAGGAGTTCTGTTGTGCCATAGCTTTATCTGATAGCGACGGTGTCGAAGCCTTTTTAATCAAAGACACTAACAAGCGCTGAGCATAACATCAAACGCGACGTTGTAGAAAGTTTTCGCAAGCCTATGCGTGCTTATAAGTCAAGATTGAAGAAGCGGCTGAAGTTCTCTGTAGTGATGCGGCCCAGTTCTTCCGTCTTCATGCCGCGCAGGTCTGCGAGCCCGGCCACCACCTCTCGCACGCGAGCGGGCTCGTTGCGCCGCCCGCGAAAAGGCACCGGCGTAAGATAGGGGCAGTCGGTTTCGGCCAGAAGCCGTTCGAGGGGAACGCGTCTGGCCGCGTCACGCAACTCTTCCGCCTTCTTGAAGGTCACGTTCCCGGCGAAGGAAATCATGAAGCCAAGCTCAAGCACGTCCTCTGCCATCTGCGGGCTTCCGCCGAAGCAATGCATGATGCCGCGCCGCTTAGAATCACTCATCTCCTCGCGCAAGATGTTGACTGTATCCGCGTCAGCCTCGCGCGAATGAATGATGACGGGCAGTTCGAGCCTGCGCGCGATTCGTAGCTGACGACGGAAGACTTCGCGCTGCACCTCTCGCGGGCTGTGGTCATAATGATAATCCAGACCAATCTCGCCCCACGCTATGACGCGGGGGCTTTCAAGAGCAAGACGCTCCAAGCGTTCGGCGGCCTCGTCATCAAAGAGCTTCGCGTCGTGAGGATGAACGCCCACGGCCGCGTAGACGTGGTCATACTTTTCCGCCACCTGAACTGCGCGCTCAAACGCCCCGCTAGAAGGTTCGCCCGTCCCCACATTCAAAATCGCGCGCACGCCCGCCTCCCGCGCACGGGCCACTACCTCGTCACGATCCTCGTCGTACTCCTGCCCGTCAATGTGCGCGTGCGAGTCTACAAACATAAGAAAAGGTGTCGGGTGTCAGGTGACGGGGGCCGGGAAAGAAAATCAAATTGTCCTTCTCTCACCGGCCCCCGTCACCCGCTTTACTTGAGCCTAGCGCCGTTTGGCACGTCTTCTGTGAAAGTGGCTATGACGGGGCGGCCTTCTTCGCCTATAGAGGCGGCCAGAATCATGCCCTGCGACTCAAAGCCACGGAGCTTGCGCGGCTTCAGATTGGCGACGACGACCAGCTTTCTTCCGACCATCTTTTCCGGCTCGTAATGCTCGGCTATTCCGGCCAGCACCTGTCGCGGCGTCTCTTCGCCAAGGTCAATCGTGAAGCGCAGCAGCTTATCCGATTTCGGCACGCGCTCGGCTGTCAGGACTTCGCCCACGCGTAGCTCAATCTTTGCGAAATCAGTTATCTCTATAAACTGCGTGACGCCTTCTACGGATTGCGTGGCGGGGACGGCCTCGGCTTCGGTAGCGCCGCGCTGCGGCGGCTCGGGCTTGGTTTCGCCAGATGCAGAAGCGCCCGCGACCGCTTCCGCTTCCGTAGCATGAGTGCCGCCTGCCTGCTCGTTCTCTTTTTCGATTTCCTTCATGGTTTTCGCTTTATCAATTCGGGGAAAGAGCGCCTTGACCTCTCCAATAGGCGTCCCTTCCGGCAACTCTCCCCAGCGCAGAGCCGCCGGGTCAGCCTCGCCGGGGCTTCCCTTAAGCCCCAACTGTTCGTAGATTTTCGCTGTGGCCTCCGGCATCACCGGATACAGCAGCACGCAGAGCCAGCGCAGCGCCTCCGCCGCTCTATACAGGACGGCTGAGAGCGTCTGATGCTGCTCCTCGGTTTTGACAAGCTCCCACGGCTTTGCGTCCGAGAGCATCTTGTCCACACGCGCCACAATGCCCCAAGCCGTCTCAATCGCGCGGCTGAAGGCGAAGTCGTCAAAGAAGATTATGAACTGGTCGCGCGCGTGCTCTATGGCGGAAGCGAGCGCCTGCGGGTCTGGGTCAACGCCCGCGCGCTTGGCAGCCAGATACTTTTCTTCGCTAATCGTCGCCGGCGGAATCTGCCCTCCCGAATAGCGATTAATCATCGTCAGCGTGCGGCTGGAAAGATTTCCGAGGCCGCTCGCCAAATCAGAATTGGCACGGTCAATCAGGGCTTCGTATGAGAACTTGGCGTCCTGACCGAAGACAACTTCGCGCAAACAGAAATAGCGCACCGCATCCGTCTGGAAATGCTTATGCAGCAAGTCCAAGTCAATAGTGTTGCCGAGCGTCTTAGACATCTTGCGCCCTTCGGAATCCAGCAGCATGCCGTGAGCATAGATTGTGCGGGGCGGCTCAAGCCCTGCGGCCAGCAGAAAGGCGGGCCAGTAGACGGCGTGAAAGCGCAGAATGTCTTTGCCCACCAGATGAACCGCAGGCCAGAACTTCTCGAAGCCCGCTTCACGTTCCCTCTCTTCGTTGCCGAAGCCTATGGCCGTGATGTAGTTCGAGAGCGCGTCAATCCATAGATAGATTGTGTGCGAAGGGTCATCGGGAACCGGGATGGCCCAGCTCACGGAAGAGTTCAGGCGGCTGACAGACAAATCCTGTAGGCCGCTCTTGACGAAGCTTATGACTTCATTACGGCGCGATTCAGGACGTATAAAGCCGGGCAAGTCGAAAAGCTCAAGAAGGCTTTGGCTGTAATCGCCCAGTCGAAAGAAGTAGCTCTCTTCCGAGACGCGGTCTAGAGGGATGTGATGCTCAAGACAGCGCGGCGGCGCACCCTCTTCTTCCGCCTTTATATACTCGTCCTCCGTCTTATAGGCCGCGCATGAGGCGCAGAACCATCCCTCGTAAAATCCCTTGTAGATGTTCTCGCGCCCTTTCGGGCTCAAGCGCCCTGCGGCTCGACGCCAAAGCTCCGCCACGCCCTTGTAATGAAAGGGCTCCGTCGTTCGCATAAAGATGTCGTAGCCGCCGTGCTCCGTGTCCAGATGGAACGTGGCGAACATCTTCTTGAATTGAGCTGCTATGCGATCTGCGTGCTGGCGCGGAGTGATGCCTTCGCGCTCGGCTATGCGCTGGATGTTGATGCCGTGCTCGTCCGTGCCCGTGAGAAAGAAGGTTTCGTGCCCGCGCTGCCGTTTGTGGCGCGAGAGACAGTCAGCGATGATTGTAGTGTAGAGACTGCCGAGATGCGGTTCTCTGTTGACATAATAGATAGGCGTAGTAACGTAGAAAGTTTTCATTCTCCCTTTAATCGTAATCCGACGCGAACGCGCTAGCACGCGTTCGCGTCCCTTAGCTGTTACGATTTACTCTCCCATTCTGTTCCGGTCGGCTTTGGCGAATTCGTCCGAAGGATTAAATCTCGGCATCTCGTTCATGTCGGCTATCCGTCGCCCAATCTCCAAGGCCAGCATAGTATCCTGAACCATGCCTTCGAAGTTCCAGGTGTCGCTGTACTCGTCCGAAGGCTGGTGATAGTTGGCGGTGTTGTAAGCCCGGAACTGCTGCTCGCCCCAGTCCTTCGGGCGGCCAATAAAATCCATCCCCTCTTTGAAGCTGATGGAAGGCACGCCGACCTTCGCGAACGGGAAGTGGTCTGAGCGGTAGAAGGAGCCCTGTTCGGGGCGGGGGTCTGTGCCGACGCTCATGCTGCGCGCACGCGCGGCGGCCTCAACCACGCGCATGAGCGACGAGCGCTCGGCCCCGAGCGCTACGAAATCCCTCGTGCGGCCTAATATGTTCATCGAATCCAGATTGACGTTCGCGGCGGTCTTTCTCAAAGGCACGAGCGGGTGCTGTGAGTACCACTCCGCGCCCAGAAGACCCTGTTCTTCCGCCGTTGGAAAGAAGAACATGATGGAGCGGCGCGGCCTTTCATTTGCGGGCAGTTTAGCGAAAGCTTCCGCTATGGCCAGCACAGAGGCCACGCCCGAGGCGTTATCTACCGCTCCGTTGTAGATGTTGTCGCCCCGCTTGTTCGGCTCGCCTATGCCTAGATGATCCCAGTGCGCGGAGTAGATGACGTACTCGTCGCGCAGCCTCGGGTCGCTTCCTTGAAGAACGCCCGCGACGTTCATGGATTCCACGCGCTTGACCTCGCTCTTCAAATCAATAGAGGCTTTGGCGCCCAACTTGACCGGCTGAAAATCTCTACTCGCGGCGCGGCGTTTCAAGTCATCCAGGTCTTGGCCTGCCAGCCGGAAAATCTTCTGCGCCGTGTCGTTCGTCACCCACGAGCGCATCTTGAGAAACGGCACGGTGCTATTTGCGCCCCGCGCAAGGTCGAAGCGCCAAGAGCCGTTCGAGGTACGGACTACGCCCCACGGGTAGCCAGCCGATTCATCCGTGTGAATCAGTATCACACCGGCTGCGCCGCGACGCGCGGCCTCTTCAAACTTGTACGTCCAGCGACCGTAGTATGTGAGCGCGCGTGCGCCGAAGAGGTTCGGCTCGGAAGGCGTAGCGGGCGGGTCGTTGACCATCATCACCAGCACCTTGCCCCTGTAATCATCTGCGCTTCCCTTGTAGTCGTTCCAGCGCTGCTCCGGCGCATCTATCCCGTAGCCTACGAAAACAAGGTCAGCGTCCAGAGAGACGTTCTCGGTCTGCGCGCCTGTGAAAGCCACGAACTCTTCCGCGAACTTGAAGCTCTCGCGCTTGCCGCCCGATGAGACGGTCAAGGTAGTTTTCGGGTCTACCTTGACGCCTACGAGCGAGACGGGTTGAAAGAAGCTGCCCTGCTGGCCCGCCCCCTTGAGCCCAAGCGCTTCCATCTGCGCGGCTATGTATTTGGCGGCAAGCTCGCCGCCACGCGAGCCCGGCGCACGCCCTTCCATCAAATCGTCGGAGAGATACTTGATGTTGGCGCGCAAGGCGCTCTCGTTGATGGCGGGCGTGGATAAAGCTCGCTGCGGAGTTGCGTCTCTGCGTCTTTGCGGGATGGCGGTTGCCGTCATCCCCAGCACGAGCGCGAAGGCGAGCAGCAGTCTCAAGCGCCCGATGCCCTTGCTTCCCTTCACTCGAAAGCATGGTTGAATTTGGCTATTCATCATCTTCGCTCTCTTTCGCTAAATGTTCCCTTTTATCAATGCCATTGCCTCTGCGCGCGTGCGCGGGTCTTTGCGAAAGCCGCCCAGCACGCAGGAGGTGACGGTGATTGCGCCGGGCTTCTTCACGCCGCGCAAGGTCATGCAGGTATGCTCTGCTTCTATCACGACCATGACGCCGAGCGGCTTCAGGCCATCGTAAAGCGTATTGGCAATCGCGGCGGTCAGACGCTCCTGAACCTGAAGCCTTCGCGCGTAGGTTTCGGCCAGCCGCGCCAGCTTTGACAATCCGACGATGCGACCGTTCTTGGGGATGTAGGCAATGTGGCAGCGCCCGACGAAAGGGGCCAGATGATGCTCGCAGACCGAAGCAATGCTGATGTCTTTGACTATCACCATCTCGTCATGAGTTTCGCCGGGCAGAGGCTCTACGTGCTGATGAGGGTCTTCGTGCATGCCGGAAGTAAGCTCCGCGTACATCTCCGCCACGCGCTCCGGCGTGCGGAGCAGGCCCGCGCGCTCAGGGTCTTCGCCTATACCTTCCAGAATCATGCGCACGCCGCGCGCTATCAAATCAAGGTCAACCTTCTTTGGCTCATCTGCGGCAGCCTCTTTCCCGTTACGGGTTGCGACATTCTGTGTGCCCATTAACTTTTCCCCTTTGCGGCTCTCAGGGCCGAGAGCGCGGCACGGACTTCCTCTTCCACCACGTTCAATTGGACGCCAGCGCTTCTTGCCGCCGCCGCGCACTGCTCGTACTCAGGCATCTCGTTCATAACCTGTCCGTTAAGATGTGCTACTTTAACATCAATCGCTCCGAAGCGCGTCTCTACGCTTATGATGGAGCGGTCAAGCGCGAGTCTCCTGACTTCGCTCTCGCGCACCCCTAGAGTCGTCGTCTCTGTAAAAAGCAGCTCGCACAATTTGGCGCTCTGCTCCGGCCTGCACAGTATGCTGACGAGAACTGCCGGGCGGCTCTTCTTCATCTGCACAGGGGTAAAGAAGCAGTCCAGCGCTCCAAGCTCAAGCGCGCGCTCCATCAAATAGCCGAACCTCTGCGCCGTCATATCGTCAATGTTGGTCTCAAGCATCACTAGCCGCTCTTCCTGCGGCTGTTGGCCCGGCTGCGGGCCGTGACTTGCTTGCGCCGTCTCGCTTTCGCCTACCATGAGGCGCAGCGCGTTCGGAAACCTCTGATAATCGCGCGAGCCCGCGCCGTATGACACACGCTCTATCTTCATCGCGGGCATCGCGCCGTATTCGCCGGCCACAGTGCTGATGATGGCCGCGCCCGTAGGCGTCACAAGCTCGCCCGTGATGTCCGAAGAGTAGACGGGCGCATCTTTCAGCAGCTCAGCCACTGCGGGCGGCGGCACTGGAAAGCGCCCGTGAGCCATCTCGACCATCCCGCTTCCTACGTGCAGCGCGGACGAGACGAAGCGCTCTATGCCGAGCGCCTCAAAGCCTATGCAAGCTCCCACAACATCCAGAATAGCGTCCATCGCTCCGACTTCGTGAAAGTGTATGCGCTCGACAGGCATGTTGTGAACGCGCGCTTCGGCCTCAGCCAAGCGGGAAAAGATGAGCGCGGCTCGCTCCTTCACGCTATCGCTCAGGCCCGACTCGTAGATTATCTTCAGGATGTCGCCCAAGTGCCTGTGAGCATGCTCGTGCGGAACTCGCACAGAGGCTTTCATGCAGCTTATCCCAGACCTGTCCACCTGCCCGAACTCAATCTCGTAGCCCTTAACATTTAGGAGCGAAAGCTGCTCCATCAACAGGCGCTCGTCAACTCCTGCGCCAACCAGAGCGCCGAGTATCATGTCGCCGCTAGCACCGGCAAAACAATCGAAATAGAGAGTTCTCATCCGAACAGTGGCAGGATTTCGCCCGCCTTTCCTTGAATCGTCTCGTCACAGAGGTCGGACAAAGGCGTTCGCTCAGGGTTAACTTCAACAGTGTAAGCGCCTGAGCTTTTCGCAATCTCAGGCAGCATGGCGGCAGGATACACGACTGCCGAAGTGCCCACGACAAAGCATAGCTCGCACGCCGCCGACTTCTGTGCAGCAAGCTCGAATGCGCCCGCAGGTAGCTGCTCTCCGAAGAGAACAACGTCCGGTCGCAGGCTGTTTCCACATTCAGTACAGATGGGAGGTCGCTCCGGCTCTTTTATCTCTCGCAGGTCAAAGCGCGTGCGGCATGACGTGCATCGTGCGCGCCAGAGATTTCCGTGCAGCTCTATCACGTGACGCGCGCCCGCCGTCTGGTGCAGTCCGTCTATGTTCTGCGTGACGAGCGTGAAATCCTCAAAATGGGCCTGCCATCCGGCAATCGCAAAGTGCGCTGGATTTGGCGAGAGCTTCTCTAAGACGCCCCGCCTGTAATCGAACCAGTCCCAGACTTCTCCTAAATCTCGCTCAAGCATCCCGGCCGACGAGATGACGTTAAACGGCATCCCCTTCCAGACGCCCGCGCCGCCACCGCCGCGAAAAGTGGGCACGCCCGATTCAGCCGAGACGCCCGCGCCCGTCAGCACCAGCACGCGGCGGGCTTTGGCGAACCTTTCCCTTAACTCATCCGAAATCAACTCAGCTTTTGCACGCATTTGCTTTTGAAAGCGATGGTAACAGAGCGCACAGAGTAGGTTCAAGCAAGGCAGAAGAGATTGATTCACCGGTTCACTGGTTCATGGAATCAATGAAGAAATGAAGCAATGAATCAATCCTCTGCATTATGCATTCTGACTTCTGCGTTGCTTTAAGCTATACTTTCAGCTTTGTTGAATAACGCGGAATCGAAGGAAACCTTTTCTAAAGTGAGCTTGCAAGAACTTCAGGAGAGCCTGCGCGAGCGAGTGCGCGGCGCGGCTGCCGAAAATTTCAACGTCACACTCGAACAGATTGCGGCTGAGGTTCCGCCGCGCACGGAGATGGGCGACCTTGCCTTCCCCGTAGCATTCGAATTGGCGCGTCGCATCAAACAGGCCACTGGAGAAAAACGCGCGCCCCGCTCCATAGCCGAAGCTCTGAAGCCACTGATTGAAGCCGCGCCCGGCGTAGCTCGCGTAGAGGTCGCCGGCGCGGGCTACTTGAACGTATTCTACGACCGCGCACGGTTTCTCTACGACTTCTCATCTGAAATTGAGAAGACCGGCATGCCGGAGTCGTTATCGGACGTAGATGTGAAGCCCAAGCGAATGGTCGAGCATACCTCTATCAATCCTAACAAGGCCGCGCACATTGGGCACGTTCGGAACTCCGTGCTGGGCGATACCTTCGTGCGAATCCTGCGCGCGGCCGGTGAGCACGTAGAAGTACAGAACTACATAGACAACACAGGCGTTCAGGTGGCGGACGTGGTAGTGGGCTTCATTCATCTGGAAGGGATGACGCTCGAAGACATAAAGGCGCTGGATAAAAGTCTTCCGAAGGAGCGTCCCTTCGATTATTACTGCTGGGATTTGTACACGCGCGTAGGGCTCTTCTACCGCAACGACGACCCGAACAGAGAGCCGGTCGCGGAGCGCCTCAAGCTGCGCGCGGAGACGCTTCACGCCGTGGAAGAGGGCGGCAATCCGACTGCGGAACTGGCCGACTACGTGGCCACGCGCAACGTAGAGTGCATACTGGACACGATGGAGCGGCTGGGGATTCGATACGACCTGCTGCCCAGAGAGTCCGAGATTCTGCACCTGCATTTCTGGGACGCTGCCTTCGAGCGGATGAAGGAGCGCGGCGTCATTCATCTTGCCACGGAAGGCAAGAACAAGGGCTGCTGGGTCATGCCCTTTGAATCACACACGGGCACGGACGAGCACGAGGCGGATAAGATAATCGTGCGCTCGAACGGGACTGTCACGTACACGGGCAAGGACATAGCGTATCAGCTCTGGAAGCTCGGACGGCTGGGGCTGGATTTCAACTACAGGCCGTTCCGCAAATATTTCGACGGGCAGATTACTTGGATGACTACTGCGGAGCACGTGCGCCAAGACACGACCGAATTGATAGGAGCGCGAATTCGCCCGCGCTTCGGCGGCGGCGCGACCGTTTATAACGTCATAGACTCGCGGCAGTCTTACACGCAGGAGGTAGTGAGTCGAGGCGTTCTGGCCGTTGAGCCGGAAGTGGGCGAAGAGGCCAGCGTTCATCTAGGCTACGAGATGGTGGCGCTCTCTATAGACGCCTGCGAAGAGCTTGGAATTGAGCTGAGCGAAGAAGACCGCACGCGCCCCTTCGTGGAGATGAGCGGGCGCAAAGGCATAGGCGTCAAAGCCGACGACCTCATCAATCGGCTGGAAGCCAACGCCCTTAGCGAAGTGAAGACGCGCAACACGGCGCTGTCCGAAGAGGAAAAGCTCTCCGAAGATGAGATGCACGCGGCGGCTCATTCAATCGCGGTCGCTGCCCTGCGCTACTTTCTTCTGAAATTCACGCGCAGCTCCGTGATAGCTTTCGATTTCAAGGAAGCGCTCTCATTCGAAGGCGAGTCGGGGCCGTATTGCCAGTACGCTGCGGTTCGAGCCAATAACATCTTTCGCAAACTGGGAGCGGAGGCCCAGTCCGGGGCAAAGCTCCTGATGAGTAGAGCGCAAAGCCCGGAGGGCGATGAAAGCGGAACGATAGCGCAGGTTCTGGAAGGCGAGAGCGGCGATGAAATCTGGTCGCTTCTTATGCTCGCTGCCCGGCTGGAGGACACTATTCGTCTCGCGGCTGAATCGGCTGAGCCCGCTACGCTCGCCAAATACACCTTCAACCTTGCGCGGGCCTTCAATCTTTTCTACCACCACCATCCTATTATCAAAGAGAAGGATGCGACACGCCGCGCCGTGCTTGTCACGGCAGCCGATATTACGCGACGGCAGTTGACGCTGGCGCTGGACGCCCTTGGCATCTCGATTCCCGAAAGGATGTAGGCCGCGTTCAAACACTCTTAAGCTGTACTTTTAAGAGAATCTAAAGGTATAAAGTGAGTAGTGAGAAGTAAGAGGATAATATGTTAATTGTGATGAAAGCAGACGCGACCGACGCTCAGGTTGAGGGCGTGATTCGCGTCGTAGAGGAACTCGGCTACAGGGCGCACGCCATGCCGGGCGCAACGCGAACTGCCATAGGCGTTACCGGCAATCAGGGGGCTGTGGATGTCTCGCGCTTCGAGAATCTGCCGGGCGTGGCCGAAGCGATTCGCGTCAGCAAGCCATATAAGCTGATAACCCTAGACCTGAAGCCTGAGAAAACTATCGTGCGCGTAGGTGATGCTACGATTGGCGGCGACGAGCTTGCCATCATGGCTGGCCCCTGCGCCATAGAGAGCCGCGCGCAGGCATTCAGCGTGGCCGAAGCCGTGCGACGGAGCGGCGCGCGTTTCTTTCGCGGCGGCGCGTTCAAGCCGCGCACCTCGCCCTATGCTTTTCAAGGGCTGGGCGAAGAGGGCTTGAAGATTCTGGCGGAAGTGCGCGAGGTCTACGGGCTGAAGATTGTGACGGAAGCCTTGGACGAATCGGGCGTGGAGATGCTTGAGCGCTACGCCGACATGATTCAGATTGGCGCGCGCAGCATGCAGAACTTCTCTTTGCTCAAACGAGCGGGGCGCTCAAGGCTTCCCGTACTGCTCAAGCGAGGACTGGCGGCCACTCTGGACGAATGGCTGCTCGCCGCCGAGTACATCATGAGCGAGGGAAACTACAACGTTGTACTCTGCGAGCGCGGCATACGCACCTTCGCTCAACACGCGCGCAACACTCTGGATTTAGCTGTCATCCCGGCTGTCAGGCGCATCTCGCACCTGCCGGTAGTCGTTGACCCTTCGCACGGCACAGGCAAGAACTACATGGTCACGCCGCTCGCACGCGCGGGCGTGGCGGTCGGGGCCGACGGACTCATCATAGAAGTCCACGACCAGCCGGAACGAGCCCTCTCCGACGGCGCTCAGGCTCTGACCTTAGAGCAGTACGAGCAGCTCATCAACGAAGTCCGCGCCATACACGAGGTGATTATTCCCGCTCCCGTCGGTTAAGCGGACTACGCGCTCGCTTCGTGTTCAATCTATCAAAGGGAAGGCTTCAATAGCCTTCCCTTTTTCTGTCATCTTTTTCCGGCCAGCAAATTGTTTGTTGATTCGCCCGCTCGCGGAATGCGCTCTTTCTATTCCAGAGGTAAAATAGAAGCGACGATGAGTAATTCGAGCACAACAGTCTTAGAGCCGCAGAAGGCTTCGCTTATTGGCGTAAAGATTGAGCGCGTTGACCTGCCGATTACGGGCATGACCTGCGCGGCGTGCGCCCGTCGCATAGAGCGAAAGCTTTCGAAGGCTCCCGGCGTGGCGAGCGCCGGAGTCAATTTCGCCACCGCCCGCGCGACCGTCGAATATGACCCGGACGCGACCGGCATCGTTGCGTTGATTGATGCGGTGAAGGCGGCGGGCTTCCGCGTGCGGGAATTTTCGGATGCGGGCTCAGGTGTTTCGGCTGAAGATTCCGAGCGCGTCGCGCGTGAAGCCGAGTATAAAGAGCTGCGTAGAAAGTTCTGGCTGGCAGCGACTCTTTCGCTGCCTGTGCTCTTGATAGCCATGTCGCACGGGCGCATTTCTCTGCTCAGTTCTTCGGGCGTCAACTGGCTGCAACTGGCACTGGTCACTCCCGTTGTCTTCTATTGCGGCTGGCAGTTTTATAGCGGAGCATGGGCGGCCTTTCGATACCGCGAGGCGGACATGAATACCCTGATTGCGGTTGGCACAGGCACTGCTTATCTATACTCGGTCGCGGCTACCCTTTTTCCCGGCCTCTTCATTGCCGCCACGAATAGAGAGATGGCGGGCATGGGAGGCATGACGCCTCAGGCTCCGGTCTACTTCGAAGCCGCCAGCGTCATCATAGCGCTCATACTTCTTGGGCGGCTGCTGGAATTACGCGCCAGGGGGCGCACCTCCGAAGCTATACGAAAGCTGGTAGGACTTCAGCCGAAGACTGCGCGGGTAATCAGAGACGGGAGCGAGCTTGACCTGCCCGTAGAAGAGGTCTTGCCCGGCGATATTGTCATGGTTCGTCCGGGCGAAAAGATTCCCGTGGACGGTGTAGTGACTGACGGCGCGTCGGCTGTGGACGAATCCATGCTGACGGGCGAGAGCCTGCCCGTGGAGAAGGTCGCGGGCGCAGAGGTCTTTGGAGCTACCATCAATAAGACGGGCGCTTTCAGCTTCAGCGCGACGAAGGTAGGCCGCGACACAGTCCTTCAACAGATAGTCAGGATGGTGCAGGACGCGCAGGGCTCACGTCCTCCTATTGCCCGTCTTGCAGACCAGATAAGCGGCATCTTCACGCCCGTAGTCATCTCCATAGCAATCGCTACCTTCGTCGTCTGGTTCATGACCGCGCCCGTTGAAGTGCGTTTCGTCATGGCGCTCAACACGTTCGTCTCCGTGCTAATCATCGCCTGCCCATGCGCGCTTGGGCTGGCCACGCCTACAGCCGTGATGGTAGGCACGGGGCGCGGCGCAGAGAACGGAGTCCTGATAAAGAGCGGCGCGAGTCTTGAGATAGCTCATAAGCTGCAAACGATTGTGCTGGACAAGACCGGGACGATTACGCGCGGTTATCCGGCGCTGACGGACGTGCTGCCCGTAAAGGATGTGGAGGAGGACGATTTGCTCAGGCTGGTTGCCGCGACCGAAAGAAAGAGCGAGCACCCGCTCGGGCAGGCCATAGTGCGCGGCGCGGAAGAGAGGAATCTGAAGCTCAGCGAGGTTTCGGGCTTCAACGCGCTCGCGGGTCACGGCGTAGAGGCGACCGTGGAAGGTCGCGCGCTTCTGCTGGGCAACGCTAAGCTGATGGCCGAGCGCGGCGTGGCTCTGAACGGGTTCGAAGAGCACGCAGCCCGTTTAGCGGAAGACGGTAAGACACCCGTTTACGCAGCCGTTGACGGACAGTTCTCAGGGCTTCTGGCGATAGCGGACGAGATAAAGCCGGAATCCAAGGCGGCGATTTCCGCCATGCAGCGCATGGGGCTGGAGGTGGTGATGATGACGGGCGACAACCGTCGAACTGCGGAGGCAGTCGCCCGCCTCGTAGGCATAGACCGCGTGCTGGCGGAAGTTCTGCCGGAAGATAAAGCGCGTGAGGTAAAACGACTTCAGGCTGAGAAGAAGCTGGTGGGAATGGTAGGGGACGGAATCAACGACGCCCCGGCGCTGGCGCAGGCGGACGTTGGCATTGCCATAGGCACGGGCACAGACGTCGCCATAGAGGCTTCCGACATCACTCTGATTCGCGGCGACCTGCGCGCCGTCGTCACAGCCATCTCGCTCTCTCGCGCAACCATTCGCACCATCAAGCAGAACCTCTTCTGGGCCTTCATCTACAACATCATAGGCATCCCCATCGCGGCAGGTCTGCTGTATCCCTTCACAGGCTGGCTGCTCTCTCCCGTCATAGCCAGCGCGGCCATGTCGCTTTCCAGCGTCTCTGTCGTCGTCAACAGTCTTCGCCTGCGCCGCTTCCACCCGCAAAAACTTCACCGCAGAGGCGCAGAGAGACGCAAGAGGGGGCGCTGAGAAAAGCATTCAACTCTCTGCGCTTTCCTCTGCGTTCCTCTGCGCCTCTGCGGTGAATATCACCGTAGCGCGCACTCAACTAAGAGCGGCTAAAGTAGCTGGTTGTCTTACCTGCCCTGAAGAATTTCCGGCAGCTGCTTTGTGAAGGCCGAGCGCGGCATGACTCGCTCAAAGCCAGCCTCGCGTGCTCTTCTTTCAAGCTCTGTCTGGACGTGCGAGAAGAATCCTAGAAGGCTTATGTGCCGAAGCTCGTCGTGGCTCTTAAGCTCTCTGGCCAGATGAAACGGGTCTGGTTGCTGCTGGTGCAAGTCCAGAATAATCAGAGACGGATTCTCTTCCCGCGCGGCGCGAACTATCTCTTCCGCCGTTCTGATAAATCGTAGCGGAACCTGTAGGGCTTCCCCGGTCGCGCGAATCTTAGCCGCGAAGAACATATCGGACACGGCTACGATGATTGCTCCATCTGACATTTACCACTCCCCTTTTACATTTCGGACGCCCTGATTTTGCATTATCATCCGGTTCGCGTAAAGATAAGAGGCAAAGATGGCTACGGTCGAACATGAAACGGTAGTGGCGGAGGCTTCCGGCGAGGTCGAGACGGGAAGCTTCGCACCTGCTTCCGTGAGCGCGGAGCAATCAAGGCTCGTCTTCGTCTCTTACAACATACGCTACGCGGTCGGGCAGTACTTAATCACGGGCAGCCTGCTGCGGCGCGTCGGATTGAGGCTGCCGCACCGCCGCGCTCGCCTCGTTGCGCGCCACATCCGAAGGGCCGCTCGTGCGCTTTCCGGCGGCGAGAGATTTCCGCAGGCTGATGTCATAGCGCTTCAGGAAGCCGACAAGGGAACGGTCAGGGCGGGCGGCCATCATGTTGCGCTGGAGCTTGCGCGCGAGATGAAGATGAGCTACGCGCACGCTTCGCTCAATCTGCCGCGAGAGGAAGAGCCGAAAGCAAACCAATGGTATCTGGATTTCGAAGAGCACATCGCGCCGCATGACGACGGAGATACGGGCGTAGCTATCCTCAGCCGCCTGCCGCTTCTAGAAGTGGAACGCGTGGAGCTTCCATGGTCGGAATGCGCTTGGCGTCCCAGACTCGCGCTGGCCGCCCGCGTCAGGCTTCAAAATCAGCAGTTGAACATCTTCAACCTGCACATAGACCCTCACGCATCTACCGACGAGCAGCTTGAGCAGCACGGCGCTGTCATCGAGCGCGCAAAGCTTTTGGACGGGCCGGTTGGGCTACTCGGTGATTTTAATACCCTGACGCGAAAGGCTTGTGTGCGCGTGCGCTCGTTTCTTGAGGAGCGCGGTTACTCCACGCCCATGCCCACGGGTGTAGCCACTTGGCGAGCGGGTTTGATTCGTCTGCACCCGGATTGGATTTTCACGCGCGGATTGAAAGTGACGCGCTGGGGCGTCATCAAACCTCTGGGCGTGTCCGACCACTGGCCCGTCTGGGCCGAGGTGGAATTAGATAAAGCTTGAACCGTATGGATAGCGGGAAAATCACCAGCCGCCACAACTCTCTGGTAAAGCACGCGCGCGCCGTGCGCGACAGGCGGGACGCGCCGGAGCAGATTTTTATAGAGGGTTTGCGCCTCTCCGAAGAGGCCGCATCCTCGCGTCTGGTTGTTCAGGATGCTCTTTACACCGAAAAATTTCAGGGTGAAGAGCGCGGCGCGGCTCTCCTGAATGAGCTGAGACTCGCGGGCTCGCGCCTTACGCCCGTGAGCGACGAAGTGCTGGCTTCCGTCTCCGACACAAGGACGCCGCAGGGGATAGTCCTGCTCGCTTCCAGACCACACGCGGGCGTAGACAGGCTGAACGCCGCCTTGAAAGCCGGTCGCACCGGGCAATCGAAGCCTTCTGCAACGCCTCTTCTTGTAATCATTCACGGCATCAACAATCCGGCCAACGCGGGCGCGATTCTCAGGACGGCTGAGGCGGCTGGCGCGGACGGCATCATCTCAACGAGGGGGACGACAGACCTCTTCTCCACGAAGGCGCTGCGCGGGGCCATGGGCTCAAGCTTTCGGCTGCCGCTCTGGGAGAGAGCGGACTTCGCGGAGGTCACAGGCTGGTGCAGGGATAACTCCATACGCACCGTTGGCGCATCGCTCAGCGCCGCCGCCACGCACACCGGCGTAGACTGGACGCGACCCTGCGCCATAGTTCTAGGGTCTGAGGCCGCAGGGTTGAGCGCAGGCGAAGTATCCATGCTGGACGAGGCCGTGCGTATCCCCATGCGCGCCCCTGTGGAGAGCCTCAACGCTGCCGTAGCGGGCGGAATAATTCTCTACGAAGCCGCCCGGCAGAGAGGAAATTGACTCATCTGTTCATTTCTTCATTGATTCAATGAACCGGTAAATAAATGAGTCAATCTCTTAACTTCTGCACTGTTTTTCGCGGCCTGTTTCGGCTAGAATGGCGCGAGAGCAAATATGACAGATTTAAGTTTCGACGCTCCCCCTCCGCTTCAGGCAATGTCTGGGGTAAAAAGGTAAGGGCCGGGTTCCGGTTTTATAAAGGGGAAAGTGCTGGCTGTTCTCTTTCCATGATTCTCTCTCCCCCGGCACGTTTTGTGTCTTCGAGCTTAGCTTTTGAATTGAAAATTGATTTCCGTTCAGTCACATTTTGAGCTATGACGAAACCCTCGACGAAGAACGAAAAGAACGAAGAGAAGAAAAAGAAGCCTGCTGAGGGAGCTTTGCCCGAGCGTTTACTGCGCCGTCTGCTGGAAGGCATGGGCGCGGCCGTTGACCGTGGGCTTGGCCGGGAGGTGGAGACAAAGAGCGGCCTGACGACCAACATGCTCCTTGAGCGTATGAAGCTCCTGATTGACGAGCGTGTGCGAGACGAAGGCGCTAAAGGACAGATTGCGCCTCACCACCTGAAGCTCAAGATAGAATGGGGCACACATTCGGAGGCAGCGCCGGACGTGATAGAAGCTCTTGAGCACGAAGTTCTGGCCGCAGCCATAGACCACATCAACGACCATCGCTATCGAACGCTCGCGCCCGTGGAAATTGAGACGGAAGTTGACATCTTCATCACGGGCATAGCCGTTGACCCTACCTTCGGTGAGTTCGAAGAGGAGCTGCGAAAGGCTGACGAAGAGCGGCGGCGCGCGGCGGAGCTTGGACAGGTAGATATTCCAAAAGCAGCGCCGAAGCTTCACGAGGTAAGTATCATCGCGCGCAGCACCATGCCGGACGGGCCAAAGGAAAAGGTTCTGTCTTTTAAGCCCGGCGGGCGGCGCGTCAGCGTGGGTCGCGGCTCGGACAACGACCTGCATTTGAACGACAATAGCGTCTCGAAGATACACGCGGCGCTCGTCATGAATCGTGAAGGCACGCTGATGGTCGCGGACACCGGCTCGACCAACGGCACATATATAAACGGTCGCCGCATAGCCTACGGCGAGTCTCGTCAGATAGAGGACGGCGACGTGGTAGGCTTCGGCAACATAGAGGTTCGCTTTCGCAGAGCATAAATTTTATGTACGCAATTCTACTACTACAGCAAGCGGCTCAGGTCGCGGCCCCGGCGCAGAACATTCCAGTGCCGGAGAAAGAGCCTGCGCTTTTGAGTCTGGTCTACATGGGCGGGCTCGCTCTCATGATTCTGCTTCTGCTGGTTTCTCTTATCAGGAACAGGCGCAGGCGCTCGGGTCTGGCGGCCATAGCGTCGCAGGATTTGCCCGAAGAGGTAAGACGAAAGCTCGGCTCCACGGCCACCAACCGTGGCCTGCGCGCGCTTAGAGTCTTTTTTGTAATGATGGCGCTCGCAGTCTTCGGCCTGCACGTATACTGGGCAAAGTATGCTGCGGCTGACAACGAGCGTTTTCAGGAAGCACGCTACAGGGACATGCGCAACCGGCGGCTCTCGGAATCCACTCTGCGCGGCTGGATTCTCGACCGCACCGGAAAGCTGGACAGGGCGCTCGCCTACTACAAGAAGAATGGAAATGAGATAGAGCGCATGTATCCCATGGATAAAGAGATGGCGCACCTGTTCGGCTCAGACCTCGGCGACCCCGGGCTTGAGCGCGCTCTCTTCGGCATACAAAGCTCTGTCGTGCCGGAAGCGATAGAGATAGTGCAGGGCAAGCCGGTCATGCAGGCTGCCGTGCAGGACGTGAAGCTCACCATAGACCGCGACTTTCAAAAGGCTGTAGCCGAAGAGTTGGCCAAATCGGGCCGCAACGGCGCAATCGTCGCTATCAACCCTCAGACGGGCGCGGTGCTTGCTCTTTACAGCAATCCTTCGTTCAGCCTGAAAGAGGTTCGAGACGAAGTCACGTGGGCGCGTCTTAACGCGGACAAGCGTGAGAACCCGCTCCTGAGCCGGGTGCTCAACGCCTATTACATACCCGGTTCCACCTTCAAGACCTTTGTTATGATTGCGGCCTACGTCGCAGGCAAGCAGGGCCACACTTTCGTCGGCACGGGCGGCGGCTACGTGGCAGAGCCGGGAGCGCGTCCCATCACGGACGACAACGGCTCATGCGAACCCGGCACATGCGGCTTGATGGAAATGCTACAGGCTTACCAGCACTCCAGCAACCAGTATTTCGCTAATCTCGCAGTCACTCTGGGGCCGGATAATCTGAGAAAGGCCGGGCAGTTGACGGGCCTCGGCACCTACAATCTGGGCGAAGGCTCCGGCCGCCCTGAGCCGGAGCTTTGGAACGCGAGCACCAATGCTATTAAGCGCGCAATCGCTCCGACGCAAAGCTGGATTATTACAGACCCCAAGATGCGTCGTTACGACACCGCGCTCGAAGGGTTCGGCCAGGGCTACGCGGGCCAGCAGACGCCCTTTCAGATGGCGCTCTTTGCCGCGACAATCGCCAACATGGAAGGCAGGCTGATGAAGCCCAAGATTGAGGAAGACCGTCAGCCCGAAGTCTACAATCAGGTAGTCTCGCCGCAGTTCGCCGCCGAGATGAGAAAGATTATGCAGTCGGTCAACGAAGGCGGAACCGGCTCTCGCGCTATGGCTCCGGCCAAGGCCGCAGGCATCAACACGGGCGGCAAAACCGGAACGGCGCAGAAGAACATTCCCGAGTACGACCCCAAGACGGGCGCTCCCAGAACCAGAATCGTTCAGAGGAAAGACCCTAAGACGGGGGCCGTCATAAGCCAGTACGAAGAGGTCATCATAGCCGACCAGCCGCGCATAGACGCGTGGTTCCTCTGCGTCGCTCCGATTGAGAACCCGCAACTGGTCTTGGCCGTCGTGGTCGAAGGACGCATAGGCGAGACTGGCGTCTACGGCGGAAAGTACGCAGCGCCCATTGCCGCCCAGCTTGTCCTGAAAGCGAAAGCGCTCGGCCTGCTTGGCGGCAGCCCCGCCAACGGCACACAGACCATGCAGGCCGAAAATCGCCGCCGGCAGTAAGAACAAAGTGTTGGGATTACGAATTAGATTTTAATTTATGAAAAACAGGGCTTCATCGCATCTAGTTGCGCTCTTCATCATCATAGCCTTCGAGATAGTAGGCTATTACGCCATTCACCGCGCCGGTCTTATACGCGGCTACCAGACCTCTTGGGTGAGCGGCGTACGCGACCTGCTGCTCTTTGTTCCGATTACAATTCTTGTCTTCTGGCTGACACGCGTGATGCGCTTCGTGGGCAACTGGACGCTCTTCACCGCAGCCATACTTCTCTTCGCGGTAGGCACTATGGTTCAGTATCGCCTCTACAGCGACCCTGAATATAACGCCCCGCGCGGCACGAAGGAGGCGGCGCGCGAAGAGAAGACGGGCGTGATGCGCGAGCGCTTCATACAGGAGACTTACACGGCGGACAAGAAGCAGATGATGGGACTGCCTGCCACACCGCCGCAAGCCGTCCCCATCGAAGACTCAAGGGCAAAGCAGGCCAAGTACACCATGGGAGACGCGCTCGTCTCAGGCTCGACATGGATTCCGCTCATCTCATTTCTGCTCTTCGCCATCTCCTTCTGGCTCTGTACGAAAGACCGCGTGCTGCTCTGGATTCAGCGCCACAGCTTTCTCATAGTCCTAGTGACGCTGATTCCACTGGCGGCTGCCGTCGTCACGTCTCAAGCCGGTAAGGTCGAGAACATGACGCCGTGGGAGCCTTCTAAGATTCCGTTTCTTCTGGGCTTCGCGGGCATACTGACCGCGCGCTACAAAGACCTTGCGCGCACCTACTGGGGCTTGCCCCGCGCGCAGGACGTGGTGCCGCTAGTAGTGATGGCGATTCTCCCGTTCCTTCCCTTCTTCGTCCTGAAAGATTTCGGGCAGATGCTCGTCTTCAGTGGAGCCTACGCGACTCTTTACATGGTGGCCGTCAGGCGCTGGCCGCAGCTATTGCTCTTCGTAGGCTCTATGGCTCTGGTCGTAGGCATACTGGTGGTAGGCGCTCTGCCGCGCGACGTGCAGGAGAAAGTCCCACTGCTTCCGGCGCTCGCCCGTCCCGTCAAGGCTGTGCTTCCAGACCGCATACAGCAGCGCTTTCACCTGTGGCTCGACGGCTTCACGCCGCCCACGCCCGACACCCCTTGGTGGAAGGATAAGTACGAGAGGGCGCTCGCCAAGGAGCGCGAGAAGTGGGACAAGTCCGGCCAGCGAGAGATAATGGAGAAGAGCTTCGACGCGCAGAAGTTTAACCGCGACGTGTGGTTCGATGACCTCGCGTTCCAGCCAGCGCAGGCCATCTTCGGAGTAGCTTCGGGCGGGACGACGGGGCGCGGCATCGGGCTGGGGTTTGCTGAATTGATTCCGATTGCCGACTCGGACTACATTTACGCGGCAATCAGTGAGGAGCTTGGGCTCGCGGGCGGAGCTATAGTAATTCTGGCAATCATAGTTTTCGTCTGCGCGGGCGTGCGCACCTCGATTGACTCGCGTGATATGTTTACCAAGCTCTCTTCAGCCGGGCTGACGGCCTTCATAGGCTTTCAGGCGCTCGTCAACATAGGCGGCATCACGCGCGCCCTTCCGATGACGGGAATCACGCTGCCCTTTGTCAGCCACGGCGGATTCAGTTTGATGACAAGCTTTGCCATGCTCGGAATGCTTATGGCCTTCTCGCACTTAAACGCGCGCGACACCATCGTCGCCGCTACGACGGTGCGCCAGCAGGCCAAAAGAGACCCCTCAATTCCAGAGGCAGTTCAATGAAAGAACAGTCAAACAACGGCATAAAATTAAGTGCGGCGGTCGTCAGCGACCGTGGCTTGAGTAAAAAGCGCCCGCTCAACGAAGACTCGTTTCTCTCAGACCCTGAGCGGCGCATCTTCGCGGTCGCAGACGGAGTCGGCGGCGCGCAGGCAGGCGAGGTGGCTTCGCAAACGGCCATGGAAGTTCTGGACGAAGCCTTTCGCCACATAGAGCCCGGCGCGGACGTTGAAGACCTGTTGGAAATTGCCATACAGCGCGCCAACTCGTCCATACACAGCATGTCGCGCGAGCACCCCAAGCTCTCCATGATGGCGACTACAATCGTGGCGCTTCATCTGGACGGGCGCGTCGCCACCATCGGCCACGTAGGCGACTCGCGCCTCTATCGCTTGACGCCCGACGGTAAGCTGCACCGCGAAACGGCAGACCATTCCGTCGTGGAAGAAGAGGTGCGCGCGGGCCGCATGACGCCCGAACAGGCTTCTAATCATCCGAGCCGGAACGTCATCAGCCGTGCGCTCGGCGCGGAAGACACCGTAGAGGTTGACCTCAAAACGATGGAGATAGATGACGGCACCTGCTTTCTTCTCTGCTCGGACGGCATCACCCGCCACATACCGGACACGGAGCTGCGCGAGCTTCTGACGGAAGGCATGGATTTGACCTCCATCTGCGAGGAGATGAAGCGGCGCTGCTACGAGCGGGGGGCCGAGGACAACCTGACGGCTGTGATAGTTCGCGTAGGCGATTCGACTGTGTTTGCTTCCATGGATGAAGAGCGAACGCTCGTGACAGAGCGCCCTGTGGCTTTACAGGCCACGCTGGGCGGCAGCGCCGCGCAGGGACAGCCGGGATTGAACGCGGCGCAGTTGGACAATTCGCTTCACGACACCGTGGACATGCCTTCAAAGACTGCGGCGGCGGCGACTGCTGCAAAGCCTGAAGCTCCGGCTGCTTTACCTGCTGCACCGACGGTTATTCCTCGCGCGGTTGAAAGCAGCCCGCGACCGCGCAGCGCCTTCAAGTCCCTGCTGCGCGCCATAGCGTTTCTGCTTCTGCTTGGCATAGTCGGCGCGGCTGCCTTCTACGGCGGCATGTTTTACCAGAGACAGAGAACGGACGCGGCGCAATCGGCCACGGCTTCCGTCAACGAGCCTGCGCCGCCGCCCGCGCCTGAGCCGTCCAGCTTCGAGAAGGGGCGCGCGCGCGTGGACAAAGACCCGCAGGATTGGATTGACAAGGAAGCGAAGCCCCGTGCCAACCTTGAGAATAAACAGCCACTGGACATGGACGACCCGGAGTTTCTCTATCTATACGGCCGCGCGCTCTTCCTCAGCCGCGACTATAATCAGTCGCTCAAGGCGTTCAACAATGCTCTGGCCAAGCTAGACCAGAAAGGCTCCACGGATGTCTCGCCGCTCAGGGCCGAAACGCTCTTCGGCAAGCTCGCGGCTGCTCAGAAGGTTCAGGATTTCATAGAGGTCAGGAATGCATTGAACGGACTTGAGACGATTAGCGTAAAGAAGGATGGGCTGCCGACTTCTCCCGGCACAGCGAGGGGAAGATAAGCCGGAATGAATAAGGCTTCCTGAACACGGCTACGCATTGCCGCATCAAAGTTGAGAGCATGGGGGGAAGAAGCAGGGACTGAAAAAGGGCTGCGGTCAGCCTTGCGGCGCGCGAGCCCTTTTCAAATAGAGGGCGAAGGATGATAAAAGAGAGACGAGTGGATTTTCTTTTAACTCTCCCCTAGCTCCTGTCCCCCGCCGGTAGGCATCCCCTTAGCCTGCGAATGGTTCTAATGTAAGCGGATTGGGAATGACTGAGCTGAAGCTTCAAAATTGCAGGCTGGATGGGCGCTACGATGTTCAGGATTGTCTGGGACGCGGCAGCTACGCCGAGATTTACATGGCGCGCGACCGGGCGGCCACGGACGGAATGCCGCCTATGGTCGTCATCAAGGCCCTCAACGTCTTCTTGCAAGGCACGCCCGACTTAGACCTTGAGCGCACGCTGATTGAAAATTTCCAGAACGAGGCGGTCGCCTTAGACCGCGTTCGCCATCCGAATATCATCAGCCGCCTAGGGCACGGCACGGCCATAGACCTCTCCGGCACCACCTTTCATTACCTCGTAATCGAGTACATGTCGGGCGGCGACCTCGCCACGCTCTGCCGCATCGAGCCTTTGAAGTTGAAAGAGACGCTCTTTTATCTTGAGCAGGTCTGCGCGGGGCTCGCGCACGCGCACCGTTGCGGGGTAATTCATCGTGACATCAAGCCGCAGAATCTTCTTCTCTCGGCAGACCGCCAGATTGTTAAGATTGCCGACTTCGGCGTGGCCAAACTCGAAGCGACCGAAGGCGCTATCACACGCGTAGGCACAAACGTCTACGCCGCGCCCGAGCATAACCCTGTGGTTCAAACAGGCGCGCTCGACCTGGGGCTTCTTCCTAACGCCTACCCGCAGTTGACGCCCGCCGCAGACATCTTTTCGCTGGCCAAGACCGTCTACACGCTCCTGACCGGCTCAGCGCCGCGCCGCTTCTCTCACAGGCAGATAACAGACCTGCCCGAAGAGATAGCAAAGCAACCGTGGGCTCCTGCGCTCTTGAGAGTGCTGCGCCGGGCCACCGAGATGCGCCCCGAAGCGCGTTATCAAACGGTTCAGGAATTCTGGGACGAGCTATCGGACTCGGGGCTTCCGCCCACGCAGCCGTTGCGGCCCAGAGAAAACGGCACTGATACCAATCGTCGCACGAGCGCGAGCCTGCTTGAGAATTCCGAGGTTCCTAATAAAGCTGCGCCGCCGCGCCCACGCTTCAACTCTTCGCAGGAGTTGAAGGAATCCGGCATAGACGTTAAGGAGCGCCCGCGCATAGTCGTGCGCGTGGCGGAAGACAAGAATCAGACTGCGGCGGTTGCCCCGCGCCAGAAAGCTCACGAGATTATAGAAGCTTTCCCGGACGCGCCCGTCGTCAAGCCGCGCCCGGCACCGCCCGCCACGCGTCTTTCGGGTCGCTGGGCCAGACTGCTCGTAGCCGCCCTGCTGGTTCTGGCATTTGCCGGAATGCTCCTTGCGACGCATAATTATTTTCGTGGTCGCTGGCCGCTCTGGAGAGCCGGAACCGCGCCTGCTACAACGCAGAGGGACGCGGCCGGGCGCGAGGGCGTAGTCAACACGCGCGCCTACATTCGCAACGCGCCGGCGATTAGCAACGACACCATCATCACGATTGTCGAGAGGGGCGCACGCGTGCGCGTGCTTCGCGTGAGCGACGACGATAAGTGGTACGAGGTTGAAGCCTCTTTCACGACAGGAGCTACAAATACCGTGACGCGTGGGTGGATGGGTAAAAAAGTTATAGACTTAGCTTCGTAGTGCGATATGATTCCACGGATAGAGGAGAAAAACTGCTGTGGGACTTCTTGAATCCATTCGTAAATGGATTGATGGTGAAGGCGCGAATGACCCGCTTGAGGCTGCGGACGAGCAATCGCGCCCGCGCCGCGTCTGGGAAGAGTTCTTGGTTAAGGTCGCGCGAGAAGTCGAAGCCGTGATGCAGCGCGAGATGTTCACGCCGCCGGGCGGGCCAACCTACATCCCGCGCGAGTACATTGTCTATCTCAGTAACGAAGACGATAAAGACTGGCAGGGCGAGAAGCGTCGCGGCCTTGAGCATGGTCTTTACACTGTCTTGTCCGAGCGTGCGCGCGAGCTGGCGGGCCAGACTCAGCTTGCCACGAAATCCTTCGCCGTGGAACTGCGCGTGGACGGCACGCTCAACAAGGGAGAGTTTCGCGTTCAACCCGTCTGGGACGAAACCGAATCCGGCCACACAATGGTCACGGCGCGCCCGCCTGAGCTGATGAAGACTTCTCTTCCCGGCGGGCTCACGCCCGAGATGGTAGCACAGGCTCTTGATGGAAGTGGCGGCGCAGGCGTTGGCGGCACTGGCACGGCGACTCCCGTGCCCGAAGCCGCCGAAAGCGAGGCGACCGTCGTGCGCCCGCGAGTCACAGAGCTTTTCAACGTAGAGGTCTGGTACAAGGGCGTGCGTCAATCGGTCGTGCCCATTACCAAGCAGGAGATAACAATCGGTCGCGGCTCGCGCTCTGTGACGGTTGACCTGCCGCTCAAAGGCGACCCGGAAGTCAGCCGCATACACGCAGTCCTGAGCATGGACGAACAGGGCGGCTACTGGATTACACCAAAGGGGCGCAACTCAACGATTGTCAACGGGCATGAGCTTCCGCGCGACACGGCCACACAGGTCGCCCCTGATGAAAAGATAGACATTTGCGGCTTCAGCCTACGCATCCAGCCTAAGTAATTCACCTTGGGCCGCTTGCCGCACAGGCGGCCCAAGGCGTAGCATCAATTTCGAGTCGGCATCGCCCACACCCTCACAGCCATCGTCTTGACCATGGCACGAACACCGGCATGAAAATGACTCGGCTTGAAATTCCGGCAGGTCTTGAGACTAAAAGGATAGCAGTTTGACATTCCATCCGGGAGCATAGACCACCGGACTTCAATCCACGGGCCTTTCTCGCCAACCATCACTTATGAAGAGCTTAGCTTTTAAGAAGCGGTGAGGCATAACCACTGATTAGGCCGAGACAGACGTGCCCGACTCCAATTCTTTGATTAGCTCTTGCAGGAGCGGCACTGCGCGCTCGGTGTCCATGTAATCACGCCCCAGCATCTTCATGATGCGGCGGTCTTTGGTCTGGCCTTCGAGTTCCTTCAGGATAGCGCGGCAGAAGGGGAGGACGACTTCGACCGCGAACTGCTTGCCTGTGTTGCGGCGCAAATCTTCTACTACGTCCTCGAAGATGCGGCGGCGCTTGTAGGGACGGTCTGTCGTCATGGCGTCGAATGAGTCCGCCAGATTGACTATCTTCGCGCCTATGTGAATCTCGTCGCCCTTGAGGCCGTCCGGGTAGCCGCGACCGTCCACTCGCTCGTGATGGTGGCGGGCCATCAAGGGAATGTCCGCGTAAGGGTGGCGAATCGGAGAGAGTATCTCGAAGCCTGCGGCGGGGTGCCGGTTCAGCTCGCTCGACTTCTGGGCGTCAATCTTATAGGGCGCGTTGATGATGTCACGCTCGACCACGAGCTTTCCTATGTCGTGAAGATAGCCCGCGATGGCTATGCCTTCTACTTCTTCGTCGCTCCATCCCATCTCGCGTGCAATGATTTCGCTGTAGCGGCCAACGCGCTCGGAGTGGCCCTGCGTGTACTTGTCCTTGAGGTCTATGGCGGAGGCGAAGGCGCGCACTGTATCTTGATAGATGGCCCGCATCCCATCGTAAAGACGGCGATTCTCTTCCGCCTTTCGCTCAAGCTCACTCATGAGACGATGCGTGTTAAGCCCCACGCCTATGTGACGCGCCATAGCGCTGATAGTCTCTTTGTCGTCGGCTGAGAAAGGCTCTCCGCTAGCCTTCTTTCCCAGCAGGACGATTCCCGTCAAATGCCCGCGCACAAACAGAGGAATCAAAAGGTCAAAGCGTGTGAAGTCAAAGCGTGTCTGGTGCTTTTCTACGAATCGGTTCGGCTCTGCGTCTTCTATGATGAGCGAGACGCCCTGCGAGTCCAAGCTCATCAGGCTCTCTAGGTTTTCGTCGTCAACGGGAATGTCTTCGTGGATTTGCTCGGCCAAGCCGCGCACGACTATGAATCGCAGGAGGCGCTGTGTTTCGTCGTATTCGGCCAATGCGCCGCGTCGTATGGCCAGCGTGCCCAGCAGCAGATGGAGCGAGGTGCGCACCATCTCTTCGAAATCGTTCGTCCCGGCTATCTCCTGCCCCAGGTCTGCGAGCGCGGCGAAGGTATGTAGAAGCTTCTTCTGTAAACTTTCCTGCATCACCATGGCGGGCTACGTTTCCTCAGTGGCCTGAGCTTTGTGACGCTGCGGCGAATTCCGTGAGCGTCGTCAGGGCTTCCTCTTCCGTCTTCGCCAGCGCGACAAAACGCGTCAGCCCCAGCATCTCGAAAAGCTCCACGGTCTGCGCGCTCATGTCTGAGAAGACCAGTTGCGCGCCAACGTCTTCGGCTGCGTCTATGACGCCCATGAGAATGGAGATGCCTATGCTGTTGACCAGCTCCGTGTCACGGAAGTTGACTATCAGAGCGCGGCGTCCGGCTTCCAGTTGCTGGCGGCATTCGCGCTCGATTCGCTCGCCGCTCAGTTTGTTCAGATAGTCGCTGGCGTAGACCACGGCAGCGCTCCCGACCACACGCGTTCGTACCTTGACGCTAGTTAGCGTTTCCGCCATAAAAAGCCCCCTCTTAACTTTTACACTACGCGACTAGGTAAAATTCCAGCAGGAACAATTATATTTTGGTTGTGATAGCCTTGCGGCTTCAGGATTTGCGCAGGTACTTGGTCATGCGCAGGCGCGTGCCGTCATCCACGCGCTCGAACTCTACTTCGTCCATCAGAGTCCGAATCAGCTTGAGGCCCCAGCCGCGCCGCCCGTTTACATTCTCCGACTGATGGTTGCCATTTGAGCGTCCATGGGCACCCGTTTCCAGGTGACTCTCAGGAACCAGCAGTCCGCGACTTGAAACCGTCACCACTAATCTATCACTTTCCAGCCGAAAACGCTGATAAATTTTTCTGTCGGTGCTCAAAGAATGCTCTGCGGCGTTGATGCAGGCTTCTATGAGAGCCGTCTTTATCTGATTGATGGCATCGGGCTGAAAGTTGAAGCGGCGCGCAATCTGCTCAACGGTGTGCGCTGCAATCAGCTCCGTCTCTTCGCCCATCGGGATAGCCAGCTCGAACTCGTCCGTCACGCCATTCACCGCACGATTCGGTTCGCCCTCGCCAAGCCGCGCCGTCAAAAACTCCAACTGCCTGCGGCTTGAGCTGTAGGCACCCTGCTCGTTCAAAAAATCCACGGCTTCGGTCGTGAAGCCTTCCGCGCTGACGAGCCAGATTCTGACGCGCTCGAAAGAGCGTGTGCGAGCAAGGTGCGTCAGACGATTGTGCCACATCTCAGCGAGTCCGCGCCCTGCTTCCATCTTGGAATCAATCTCGGCTGTGAGCCACACCACCTCGCTCGCCTCCAAATAGCTTCCGGCGTCGAACCCATGCGCGATGGCCGAGCGCTCCTCTTCCAACTGCATCTGCACCGGAGGATGAAAGGCCGTGGTGTTCGCCACAGAGACAATCTGCGGCAGGCGCACGAGGTCTGTCTCAGCGTCTAGCAAGGGTGCGGCCTCTTCCACACTTAGGCCCTTGTAGTGGCGGCTGAAGCGGTCAAAGTGAAGCAGGCTGGCTGGCACGCGCTGGCAATCAAAACGCGAGAGCAGGTCAGGCAAACCTGCTGCGGCCTCGCGCCTGTAATGGCGCTCCATAGTCTGCGGCGCTCGCTTCAACAAATCCGTGAGCATACCCGCCAGCACACTCGCGCGCGGCTCCGAAGCAACCTCCCACTCGTAACGTGCGCGCAGGTAGTCGTGCCAGACCAGAGGCGCGCCGTTCATCTCCACAAGGCTTCCGTTGACGTTCGCCAACTCGTGTATGTGCAGGCCGTGTAGGAGCCTTTGAAGCTGCTCCGATGTCACGTCCAGACGCTTGCGCCAGACTTCAACCGTAGATTTGCGCGTGTCGCTCGCGGAAGTTTCGTACAGCAGGCGAATCAGTAAGCGACGAGTGTCACTTGCAGGCACAAGCTCGTCCATAATGGAGGAGAAGTGGCGATGTATGCGGCCTCCCATGACCTCTTCGACGTAAAGGCGCTGGCAGTTACGAAAGCTAGTCAAGGGACGCTGCTTCTCGCGCGCAGCCTCGACCAGAGCGTTGATGAAGAGCGGGCTGCCGTCCAACTGCTGCACGATTAAATCGCGCGTCGAATCACTCAGCTCCACGGACTCGCGGCGCGCAACGTAATCCACAAGCTGTCCTACCTCTTCGTCTTCGAGCCTGTCCAGATGCTGCCGCTCAAGACCGTCGAAATCCCCCAGTGTGCTATGCACAAGGTCAAGCACCTGACGGCGTAAGCCCGCCAGCACAAACGGAAGTCTAGACTGCGTGAGCGCGCGCACGAACTCAGCGCCGAGCGAGATTTCCGTCTCAGATGCTTCAATCAACTGAGCCGCGTCAATCATGACAAGCGAGCGCACGCCCCTTGTAGCGGCTCGCTCAGGCGCGCTCAGGCACAGGCGCACAAGCGATTGCTCGTCGCTGGCTTTCTCACTTTCGACTATGGCGAGCAGGCGCTCTATCCATTCATAATCCGCAGGCGGTGAAAGGTCTAACAGGTCTGTTTTTGTCAGCGCGGCGTTGGCCAGTCGCGGGTCTCGCAACCGGAAGGCGGATATCTGCTGTAGGAAGCTGTACAGGAAGCGGCGCGCGACCGCCGACGGGCTCTTCTCTTTTCTTGAGAGTGAAAAGTAGACCGGCACGGTTTCCGTGTGAGCGTAAAAGAGCGTGTCATAGCTCTGCCTGAGAAGCTCCGAGACTCCGGCCGAGGGAGCCAGCAGAAGAAGCAGGCCGCGAGCTTCCCCGTCGCCGGAGAGCTTCACGATGCGCTCCAGCGCGCCCGCGCGCCCGACAAACTCGCCTGCGCTGACGCGGCTCATGATGCGCGCTCTCTCGTGGCCGTTATTTGACTTCTTCGGAACCATCGTTATAGGGGGTTTCGGGCGGCGCGTCTTCGAAAGCTTCGACGCGGTTCTTGCCGCGCTCTTTCGCAAAGTAGAGCGCGCGGTCGGCTGCGCGGATAATGGTTTCCGGCGTGTCCAGCCCCGGCCCCAGAGATGAGATGCCTATGCTTACGGTCAGGGCTCCTAGCGGCTGGTGCTTGCCGTGCGGGTAGCGCGTACGCTCCACGCGGCGGCGTATGCGCTCAGCGATTATCCTTGCTTCGCTCAGAGAGGTTTGAGGCAGGAGGATACAGAACTCTTCGCCGCCGTAGCGTGAGGCCACGTCTGCGGAGCGAAGTGCAGACTTCAAACACTGCGCGGTCATCTCCAGCGCAAGGTCTCCAGCCTGATGATGATTGCGGTCGTTGTAATGCTTGAAGTCGTCAATATCAATCATCATAAAGCTCATGGGATGCTCGTAACGGCGCGAGCGGTTCAGCTCCTCCGTTAACCGCTCTTCCAAGTAGCGGCGGTTGAGCATTCCCGTGAGCGGGTCTGTGATGGACATCAACTGGAACTGAGTGGCCTTCTCCTGCCACTCGGCGCGGTCTAAGGCGAGCGCCATCTGCGGCGCTATGGATTCCAGCAGCGAGAGGTCAACGTCCGAATAGGAGCCTTCGGTCTTGTCCGTGACGTTCAGCACGCCCACCTTCCTTCCGGCGATGGTGATGGGGTAGCTGATGAAAGATTTCGTCTTGTAGCATCGCTCGGCCGGAGCCGGGCTGACGCCCGCCGTGTGAAGGTCGCGCACGAGGAGCGGCCTTCCCTCCTGAAAGACGGTGCCTGATACTCCTTCGCCAAGCTGTACGCGAGTTTCGCTCAGGACTTCGGCCCGCGTGCCCACGGCAGCCTTGACCGTCAACTCATTCGACATCTCATCGAAGACAAGCAGCGAGCCGCGCTCCGCCCCCAGAAGCTCCGTAGAGTGCCGAAGTATCGAACGATAGGCTTCGGCAGGCTCGCTTGTGGTGACGTTCTCGGTAAAGAGCTGTATGCGGTCTGCGAAAGTCTCGCTGCGCTCCAGCTCCTCCTTGAGGCGTATGACTTCGAGCGGGAAGGCTATCCGTCGGCAGGCGTGCGAAATCAGTTGGCGCATCTCGTCCGAGAGATGGTCGTCGGCCACTACGAGCGCTCCCTTAACTTCGTCGCCTATCACGAGCGGGTAAGCTTCGGCCAGACGCACGCCCTTCTTCTGTCCCCGGCTGGGTAGCGGGATGAATCCCTCGGCGCTCTCATAAACGACGAGCGGCAAGCCCTTACCCGCCGCCTTAATCAATCGCGGGTCTTTCCTCTCTATCTGAAGATGCAAAGGCCGGTTCCTTAAGTCTCCGACCGCAGACGCGCACGCGAACTTTTCATCATCGAGCAGAAGGAGCGCGGCGGACGACAATTTATGGTCTTCGCAGATTATCTTGAGAACGCTCTCGCACGCTTCGTCCAGCGTCGCGTCGGGCGTGAAGATGCCGGAGTCAAAAGGACTGAACTGTGCGCCCGTCTCTTTATCCCGCGCAGGCTGTGCTACTTCGTCCTCTTCTGATTGCGAGACTGGCGTCTGCGGCTCTTCATCCGCAGGCGGCGCGCTCTCCCTGTAATCCTCCGCCTCTTGCAGCACGCGCCGCGCAAGGTCATCAAGGTCTGGGCGAGCGGCGAAGATGACGTTCTGAAAAAGCTCGGCCGACAGCAATTCCTGAAGGTCGCCTTCACGAAAGCGCTCGCAAAGCTCTCTATAATCGGCCGTAGTCAAAAACGCCCGGCCCGTGATGACGGCCAGTTGACGCTTGCGCTCAAGGGGGACGGGCAGGGCTACGCAGTGCAGCCCCGCGTGGCAGCGATAATGAACCGGCCCCTGCTGAGCAACGGCGCGCTCAAAGGCGACGCCGCAGTAGGGGTCGCATAACTGTACGTGCTCAGGCGAAGACTGGAAGGCGTGGCAGATGGAGTTGTTGTTGGAGATGGCCGGAGCAGGCGGCTGATGACCTTCGACGAGCAGTATGGATAGCCCTGTGTCTGCTGCCAGCGAGTCCTGAAGCGCAGGCCACCCCTCGGGAGGCCGCCTGCCTCCTACTTGTGCTATCGAGTCCTCGCGCTCTGGCGCGCTTTGCTCGTCCATCATCAGAGAAGTCACGTCTTGTCGTACCGAAATGCGGCTGGAAGGTTGGAACCGCTTACAATTATTAAAGAGGGAAAGCGGTCTTTGCTGCCCGTAGTGCCGGACTTGTCTAGTAGCGGTCAGGGGTTTCGGGTGGAAGCTGCCACCCCTTCCCCGGACATTGAGTATAAGTGGCGAAGTGCCCTAAAGACAAGGCTTTTCTTCTGATTCAAGCCGTTTAGCCTTTAGACTTGCGCCACTACTGGGCATAGACTCAAATTTCCCTCGCAAGTTCTGACTATTCGTTTATACGACTAATGGGGGTCGGGTTTCACGTTGCTATGACGCGCTGGGCATCGCGCAGCCCCGGAGCATCGCCCGGCGCAACCCTCTCGATATAGGGCTCTTCAGGGCTAATGCGTATGCAGGCCGCGAAATGATTGGGTTTTATCTCTGCCAGAGGAGGCACGACCTCCTTACAGGCTTCTATCATGTAAGGGCAGCGCGTGTGGAAACGGCAGCCCGATGGGGGATTTATGGGGGATGGGACATCGCCTTCTAGAACGATTCTCTTTCGAGTGGCTTCGACAGCCGGGTCTGGAACCGGGACAGCCGAGATGAGCGCCTTCGTGTAAGGCATTAAAGGCTCGTCGTAGATGATTTTAGCGTCTGCCAACTCAACCAGTTTGCCAAGATACATGACGGCCACGCGGTCTGAAACGTGGCGTATGGCGCGCAGGTCGTGCGAGATGAACAGGTAGGTCAGATTCTTGGCTCGCTGCAACTTCTCCATCAGGTTCATAATCTGCGCCTGAATGGAGACATCGAGGGCGGAAATCGGCTCGTCCGCGACTATGAAGTCAGGGTCTACGGCAAGAGCCCGCGCTATTCCAATGCGCTGGCGCTGCCCGCCAGAAAACTCGTGCGGGTAGCGGCGAAGGAAACGCTTGCTCAAGCCCACCGTCTCCATCAACTTCTGGACTTCCTGGTCAATCTTCCCGCCAAAGGTACGCAGGCTGGGCTTTATCTTGTAGGCCAGCAGCCAGCCGCCGACAAAGAACAGGCTGCTCAAAAACACTCGCAGAATGGTTAAATCTTCGGCTATCTCCTTGCCGCGACTCTCCAGATACTTGTTGATGGCTCCGGCTCCGAACCAGCCGACCAAACCCAAAAGCAGCGCCATTCCGATGCGCAAGGTCTTTCGCACCAAAAGGTGATAAACGAGGTAGCCAAGCGCAAGGCTTATGAGAAGACCTATGGCCGTAATCAGCAGAAAGACCAGCCCGCCCACCAGCCAGCCTACCCAACCGCCGATGCTTGCGTTCAGGCTGTTGAAGTAAGGCACGCTATAGCGCATTAGATACTTGAAGCCAAGAAATCCGCCTGCGGCCACACCGGCGACGACGCCCAGAGCCTTGAGCCATTTCGGGCTCTGTTCGGCGGCAAGGTTGGAATGAAAAGTCTCAATCGGCTCGCCTATGATTTGCCCTACGGTCATGCGCGGGTTGAGGCTCGCGTAAGGGTCTTGGAAAATCATCTGCAAGTTCTTGCGCTGCTCGCGCATCTCGGACTCCGAAAGATGCGCCAAGTCTTGCCCGTGATAAAGCACGTGACCGCTCGTCGGCTCAGTCAGGCGTAGGATGGCACGGCCCAGTGTTGATTTACCGCAGCCGGACTCGCCCACAAGCCCCAGCGTCTCGCCCGGATAAATATCCAGCGTCACGCCGTCCACCGCCTTGACCACCTTATGCACGGCGCTCCCGCCCAGCAGGTTATCAATGGCGGTTCCGCCTCCGAGGTCGAAATGGACTTTCAGGTCGCGTATGGCAATCAGGGGCTCGCGCTCCTCGCCAAGCTCAAGCGGCGGCGGTTGCTGTTGATTGCGGCTGGCGGGTTCTGTGCTCATTCTAGGCTCTTCCCTACTGGTTAAATATCAAGAATGTTCTCGCTGGCGGCTACGGCTCCGGCTGAAGCGCTCGCGGGGCGCTCGTCGCGCTCCTTGCACGACTTCGCATAAACCTCTTCTGCGAAGTGGCAGAGCGAGAAATGCTCGCTCGTCAGTTGCACGAAGGGCGGAAACTCTCGCGTGCAAATCTCTTCTGCGCGCTCGCAACGCGGAGCGAACGGGCAGCCCGGCGGCAGGTGCGCCACGTCCGGCGGCAGGCCCGGAATCTGATAGAGCGCGCCCTGTTCCGAGGTCGGGTCAGGAACCGAACGCAGCAAGCCCTTCGTGTAAGGGTTGCCGGGACACTGAAACAGCTCGTTCGTGGGAGCCTGCTCAAAGACCTTCCCGGCGTACATGACTATGATGTGGTCTGTCATGCCCGCGACCACGCCCAGGTCGTGCGTGATGAGAATGACGCTCGTGCCAGTCTCCTGCTTGAGCTTCTTGATAAGCTCAAGAATCTGCGCCTGAATCGTCACGTCTAGCGCCGTCGTAGGCTCGTCCGCAATCAGAAGCTCCGGCTCGCAGGACAAGGCCATGGCAATCATCACGCGCTGCCGCATCCCGCCCGAAAACTCGTGCGGATAACCGTCCACGCGCGAGCGTGCGTCAGGGATGCCCACCGTCTCAAGCATCTTTATGGCGTGCTCGTACGCCTGGCTCTTGTTGTAGCCAAGATGCAGGCGCGTCAGCTCCATCAACTGCTTGGAGATGCGCATGAAGGGATTGAGCGAGGTCATGGGGTCTTGAAAAATCATGCTGATTCGCTTGCCGCGAATCTTCCTGACCTCCTCCGTAGGCAGCGCCATCACGTCCTGCCCGTCGAAGATGATTTCGCCCGACACAATCCTGCCCGGCGGGTCTGGAATCAACCGTATAATCGAAAGATTGGTGACGGATTTTCCAGAGCCGGATTCGCCCACTATCCCCAGAGTCTCGCCGCGCTTCAGGTCAAAGCTGATTCCATCAACGGCCTTGACCGTCCCGTCCTCCGTGTAGAAGTAGGTCTTCAGGTCTCTGACTTCCAGAATGTTTCCGTTACGACTCATTAGAATTTTTCCACTAGACTTTTCTCATGTGTGGGTCGAGCGCGTCTCTCAAACCGTCTCCGACGAAGTTAAGGCTAAAAAGTGTCAACGCCATCGTCACGCCCGGAAAGATAATCATCCACGGATAGATGGCTATGTTGTCCGCGCCTTCGGAGGCGAGCGTGCCCCATGACGAAAGCGGCGCTTGCACGCCTAATCCAAGAAAGCTCAGGAAGGCTTCCTGCAAGATGACCGAAGGCACGGTCAGCGTCGCGTAAACAATCACTGGGCCAAGCGTGTTCGGCACAAGGTGACGGAAGATAATCTTCCACGTAGGCACGCCTATGGAGCGCGCGGCCTCTATGAACTCCTGATTCTTTAACGATAGCACCTGCCCGCGAACTATGCGCGCCATCGTCAGCCAAGAGACTGCGCCGAGCGCCGCGAACAGCAGGAAGAGGCTTTTCTCGAAGAGCGCCAGCAGCACTATGACGATAATCATGTACGGCACGGCGTAGATGAGGTCAACGAACCTCATCATGTAATTATCAATCTTGCCGCCGAAGTAGCCCGAGATTGCGCCGTAGCTGACGCCTATCACGAGCGAAACTGCCGTCGCCACGAGCGCCACCATCAGCGAGATGCGACCGCCCACCAGCACGCGCGCCAGTATGTCTCGCCCCTGCGGGTCTGTTCCCATAGGATGCTGCCAGCTTGGAGGCATGGCGCGCACCAGCGCACGCTCGCCGGGGATGGAGGCGTAGGTGTAGCCGGTGATGAGCTGCAAGATGATGGGGCCGACCAGAGAAGCAAGTATGACGAAGATGACTACTATGCCGCCCATAACTGCGAGTTTGTTCTTCTTCAAGCGCCGCCAGGCATCTCGCCACAGGCTCGTGCCCTCCACGAATCCGGCTGTCTCCTGTCCCAAACGATTCGCGGGAGGCGCTGTGCCGTAAAGCTGGTCTGCCGCCATTGCTTCCGGCTCGTTAATCATCTTCTGGCGTGCGGCCACGCCGGGCGGGGCCATGTGCGTGGCTTCCTGCACGGGCTCGTCAGCCGCCGCCGCAAGGGTTCTTTCTGTCTCATTGGTTCGCGCCATAGAATACGAGCCTCCCTTAACTGTACCTGATACGCGGGTCTATATACGCGTAGGCTATATCCACGAGCAGGTTGAAAAGCAGGATGATGGTTGAGATGAAGGCCGTGATGCCCAAGAGCAGAGGCTCGTCGCGGTTGAGCGCGGCGTTAATCAGATAGTTGCCAAGGCCCGGCAGAGCGAAGATGCGCTCGACCACCACCGTCCCGCCAACCAGAAAAGCAAGCGCTGGCCCCGTGTAGCTCACAACAGGAAGGATGCCGCCCCGTAGCGCGTGACGAATAATCACGTCCCGCTCCTTCAAGCCCTTGGCCCTCGCCGTGCGAATGTAGTCTTTCCTCAAAACCTCTAGCATGCCCGCGCGTGTCAGACGCGCTATGTAAGCCATGTAGACTGCGGCCAGCGTGATTGCGGGCAGAAGCAGGTAGCGAAGACGCGGTATGCCGAAGGGGCCTATCTGCGCCGTCAACTGGAAAAGCCCGCTCAGCATTCTAATCAATAGAAGAAGCAGTAGAGGAACGGCTGCGGCTACGACGCCGTAGATGAGAGACTCAAGCGCCACCGAATGAGAGCGACGTGCGAGCCACAGGCCGACGATGACGGCTATGATGACTAGGGCGAGCGCTATGATGGGAAGCGCCACTCCGGTTTGACCGCCGCCAGCGCCCCTGACGAAGAGAAAGCCTAAGCCGCCTATGATGCCCAAGCCAAGCACGAAGCCGAGGATTGTGGGCATCCAGCTTGAGATTTCTTCAGACCTGTCTTCAACCAGACGGTCTGGGCTGCCGCGACGGGCCATGTACCTGTAGATTGAGAAGACCAGCACGCCTAGCACAAGAAAGATGAAGACGGCCCACAGCACGTACTTCAGCCAAGGGAAAGGCCCGAACTCCACCAGCCAATCCCAGCGAGCGGCGGGCAGCCAGTAGAGAGTCAGGCCAAAGAGCAGCACAAGTATCGGCCCCAGTACGAAATTCGGGACGCTGATGCCCAACATCGCCGCAGCCATCGAGCTGTAGTCGAGCGCGGAATTTTGTCTGAGCGCCGCGATAGTGCCGAAGAAGAGGCCCGTCACGAGCGCTATCAAATAAGCGGCAAGCCCTATGGTCGCAGAGACGGGAAGAGAGCGAGCGAGTATCTCGTTGACAGTCTGCTCCGGGTACTGGCGCGAGAAGCCGAAGTCGCCTCCGATGATTTGCCACATGGTCTTGCCGTACTGCACGTACCACGGCTTATCCAGACCGTACTTGGCGCGTATGTTCTTTTCTACCGCAGGCGGCAGCGCCTTCGGCTGCGAGTAGAAGTTTCCCGGCGCTAGTCGTATCAATCCCCACGTCAGCGTAATGACCAGCAGCACCATCGGAAAGATGACCAGCAGACGGCGAATGATGAACTTGAGCATGAGCTTTTGCCTCTGAAGCTTGAAAAGTTACTAACGACTGAGGAAGCCAAAGAACCTGCTCTTCCATGACAACTCGGCCACTCCCAGCGACTCGGCCGTGACGTTGTGGTCTATGTAGACGCCGCGCCAGTCGTGTTGATCAAGAAGGTTCGGCACGAGGTTCCGCACGTACGGCTTGCACATAAAGGAGCTTGGGCCGACGAAGAGCGGGATGATTGGCTGCTGCTTGAGCATGTAGCTTTCCGCCTCGCGCAGCATGGCCATCCGCTTTTCGTTGTCAATCTCGGCGTTCGCGGCCAGCAGCAACTCGTCGTACTTCTTATCGGCCCAGCCCGTGCCGTTGTTGGCGGAGGCTGTCGTCATCAAATCCAGAAAGGTGTTCGGGTCTACGTAATCGCCAATCCAGCCTCGACGGGCGAATCCCTTGAACTCCATCTTGGTGCTGCGAGTCTTCTCCAGATAGACGCGCCACTCAACGTTGGTCAGCTCGACCTTGATGTTAAGCTCCTTCTTGAGCATCGCCTGTATTAGCTCTTGCGTCTGCTTGTTGGACTCGGCCGTGTTGTAGAGAATCTCAATCTCGGGAAATCCCTTGCCGTTGGGGAACCCTGCTTCGGCCAAGAGCTTGCGCGCAAGGTCGGGGTTGTAGCCGTCGCCCTCCGCGTTCTGATAGCCCTCCATCTGCGGCGTGAAGGCCGTGAGCGGCATGCGGCCCGGAGCCTGGTCTGCGATGATTTGACGATTCACGGCGGCGCTTAAAGCGCGGCGCACGCGCACGTCATTGAGAGGCGGAATCTTCGTGTTGATTGCCAGAAACTCAATTTGCAGGTATGGGCCGTACTTGTAGTCCTTCTTCGTCTCCTTCATCTGATTGCGCCACGGCGGAGGAACCTCGTTCGACTGCGTGCAATCAATCTCGCCCGACTTGTAGAGGTTCATGGCGGTCGTGAGCTGTTCGGTCGCAGGGAAAATTATCTTGTCCAGCTTGGTGTTGGCGTTATCCCAGAACGTGGGGTTGCGAACTAAGACTATCTTCTCGTAAGGCTTCCACTCTTCGACTTTGAAAGCGCCGGAGGTGACGATTCGACCGGGCTTGACCCACTGCTGGTCGCCCCACTTCTCTATAGCCTGTTTGGGTACGGCGCGGAAGAACTGGTGATACAGAAGCTTTACGAAGTAGGCCGTGGGCGATTCGAGCGTCACCTGAAAGGTGTAATCGTCAAGGGCGCGCACGCCGACGTGCTCCTTGGTAACGTTCACAAACTCCTTGCCCTGTAGGAAGCGAGCCAGCTCAGGCTTTCCGGGCTTGCTCTTGGCAGGGTCACCGTTTAGTAGCTTGTTGCGGTCATCAGCGTCAGCAGGCACAAAGAGATACTTCTCTTTAACCTGCGCGCCCGCCGTAGAAGGTTGTGTGGAGTTAGAGGCGGGCGCCCGGTCGAATCTTTCTGGCTCTGTGCCTGTGAAAGCAATGGGGCCGTCTTTTCCGGCCCGCTCAAGGTCTGCTTCGGTGGCGAACTTGCCCGTCTGCGGGTCGCGCACGAAGGCCGAGTTGTTGTTATAGGGCTCGGCGGTCTTCACCACGTACATGAGGCTGGCGTATGGCGCTGCGAACTCGGGCGAGACGGCCCTGCGCCAAGAGTAGACGAAGTCGTTCGCATTAAGGGGAGCGCCGTCCGTCCACCGGGCGTCCTTTCGCAGGTGGAAAGTCCAGACCGTTCCGTCCTGATTCACGTCCCAGTTCGTAGCCAGCGACGGTCTGGGCTTCATGTTCTCTTCAGTGTATTCCACCAGCCCGTCGAAGATGGCTGCGGCAATGCGTGATTCCGGCTGTCCCGTCATGTACTGCGGGTCTAGGGTCTGCGGCTCTGCGCCAGTGATGTAGCGTAAGACCTGACCCTCGGGCGGCTGAACCTTGCCGAAGTACGGCTCGTTCTTCGCAGCCGCAGTGCATCCGGCGGTCAAAAGAGCGGCCACGAGCAGAAAAGCGCCCAAGCGATAATTGTTTGATTGACGGGATTTCATAAGACTCTATTCCTTTCAATCTTCGACACGACCGGGAAACGGATAGATTTCACCACCGGCTCACTCTTAAAGGAGCTTCAGGCGGCAAGCTCTTTCCGAATATCCGTGCCAGCCGAGGGATTCCGGAGAGGATGCGTTCCTCATTTCCAATACAACCTCTGGACGGGAGAGCTTCGACTTTCTTTCCTGTTCGAACGGGGGAGCGAGATGCTTCAACTTATCACGCGGCGGCTTCTCATTTCAAGACGCATACTATAAGCGCAAGGCTACTTAAACGATGCTCAGGACTGCCGGGTAAGTTGCTTTCCTTTTTCTCGTATAAAAATCCCGCCCGGCTCCTACTTGAACCAGACGGTGCTGTTACTTCTCGGCGGCCGCTGCCAGCCCGTCTCAATACGCACTCGCTTCAGGGAAGGCGCGTCCAGCAGATTTGTGTCGAAGCCCACGACATAAGGTTTGATAAGCTGGTAAGACGAAGCGAAGTAAATCGGGATGGCAGGCAATTCTCTGAGCGCCTGCTGCTCCGTCAGCACGGGCTCGGGCAGCGACAGGCTCTTTTCAGGCGGACGCTTTTCATCTGCTTTCTGCGTGCTCTGGTTCGCGTTGCCGCTCGTCGCGGAGGCATCTGATTTATCCGCAGCGTTCCCGGCGGCTTCAATCACGGCATCTTCCCTGCTCGTGTCGAACATCAGCCGCATGTTTGTCTCTTCGTCCGTCGTCTGCATGACGAAGCCCCTGCGTACAACGTCATAATCGCCCGCGCGCACGGCCTGCTCGTACTCCTCCCACGGCTTGGAGATGACTTCCACATTGACGCCGAGCGAGGTGCGCCACATGTTGGCTATGCTCTCGGCCACCTGTCGCTGCTGTTCGTTACGGTTAATCAGCAGCCTCAGAGTTGGAAAGCCAGCGCCTTTCGGGAAGCCCGCAGCCGCCAGCAGAGTCTGCGCGCGCGAGATATTCTTTTCGAGCAGGGGCTGCTTGTTCGCGGCGTGAGCCAATTCCTCAGTCTCGGGCAGGAACTTCCTTGCAGGCTCGGTCGCGCCTCCCATCTCGTCGTCGCAGATGCGGTCGCGGTCAATCACCATCGCTAGAGCCTCGCGCACACGCACGTCATCGAAGGGAGCGCGCGTCGTGTTGAAGCTGTAGAAGGTGATTGCGCCATAGGTCGAGCGATGAAAATCTCTGTAAGGCGAAAGGAGCTTAATCGCCAGAGGCTCAAAGCCTGCGTTCGTCACCGCGTCCACTTCCCCTGCGCGATAGGATGAAAGCGCGGCTTCCGTGTTCTGCGCCGCGACGAACCTCACGCGCTCAAGGCTCACGCTTTGCGCGTCCCAGTAATTCCCCGCCCGCTCAAGCGTCACGCCCTCGCGGCTCGCGCGCGAGAACTGGAATGCTCCGTTCGAGACTACGCGCTGCGCCTGCATGGGCGAAGGCAACTGCGCGTCTATGTCGTGAACCGGTCGGAAGACCGGATGCGCTACGAGCGCCGGAAAGTTCGCGTCCGGGCGAATAAGACGCACTCGCAGGGTGTAATCATCCAGCGCTTCCGCGCCGAAGGGCGTGGGCTGTGCTGTCTCCTGCGTCTTTTCTCTCTTAGCTTCCGCCTTATTCTCCCTCTTCTCGCCCGTTCGAGCGGGTGGAGACTGCGATTGTGCATCTGCGGAAGCGGGCGGGTTAGTCGCGGGCGGAGGCGCGACGCCTCGTATGTTTGCCAGAAGACGCCAGTGCGGGGCCGTGTCTCCCATCTTCAGCGTGCGCTTCCAAGAGTTGACGAAATCGCGCGCCGTGACGGGGTCGTTGTTTGACCAGCGAGCATCGCGCCTGAGATGAAACGTCCATTCAAGATTGTCGGGCGAGGATTCCCAGCGCTCTGCCACAGCCGGAACGGGAGTCAGGGTCTTGGAGTCGTAATCGGTCAGCCCTTCGAACATGGCGCGAATCACGTCGGTATCCGGCGGGGCGGCTGCCAGCGCGGGGTCTAAGGTCTGCGGCAGCCCGCCGTTGCTCCAGCGAAACTCCTGCGCTCGCGGAACCGTGACGCGTCCATAAAAAGGCTCTACCTCGTGGTCTAGAAAGCAGCCGCCCGTCAAAGAGATGGTGAGCAGCACTGAGGCGCACACGCGCGCGCGCCATCTGGCCAACCTGAACTTTTTGCTCCCTCTCTTCATAACTGTGGCGAGAAACTCAACTCCGCTCCCGGCTCAGAGCTTTGAGCTTCTGAAAGACTTCCAGCGTGCGCTCTCGGGTCGTCTCGAAATCTTCCGAGGTGTCAATCAGAAAATCCGCGTGGCGCATCTTCTCTTCCTGCGGCATCTGCGCGGCTATCCGCAACTCCGCTTCCGCACGCGAGAGATTGTTGCGCCGCATCAGTCTTTCAACCTGAATCTCAGGCCGACAATGTACCACAACTAGCCTGTCGAAACGCTTGTAACCGCCGGATTCTATCATCAAAGCGGCGTCCACGATTCCTATCCCCTGCGGGTCGCTTTCCTCGAAGGCTCGCATCTGCGCGTCCTGCTCGCTGATAATCAATGGATGCAGGATTTGATTCAGGCGCTCGCGCTTCTGCCTCTCCCCGAAGATGATTGCGGCGAGCCGCGCCCTGTCTAGTCGTCCGTCCGGCTGCAAGACCTCCCGGCCAAACTCTGCCACGACTCTCTTTAAGCCTTCGGTGCCGGGCGCTACCACGTCGCGCGCCGTCTGGTCTGCGTCAATTACGTGACAGCCGAGTTCTTTAAGCAGGCCGACGACGTGAGATTTCCCTACAGCAATCGAGCCGGTTAAGCCTACTCTCAGCATAAAGGATTTCAGGAGAGCCGCCTTCGTCTTCGCGCGGCCTCCACTGTGTTTCGCATGAGCATGGCGACGGTCAGAAGGCCGACGCCTCCCGGTACGGGCGTGCGCCTGCCCGCTACTTTGTCCGCCTCGGCAGGGTGAACGTCGCCGACAAGCGTGGAGCCGCGCCGCTCGATTATCTCCAGCCTCTTCTCCGCTTCGTCACCGAAAAGCTCGCGCGCTGCTTCTCTATCGGAAATCCTGTTGATGCCAACGTCAACCACGGTCGCGCCCTTCTTTATGTGCTTGCCGCGTATAAAGCCGGGCCGCCCTATGGCCGCTATCAGTATGTCCGCCTGTCGGGTGATTTCGGGGAGGTTGCGCGTCTTCGAATGGCAGATGGTAACGGTCGCGTCCCGTTGAAGAAGAAGCTGCGCGACGGGACGGCCTACAATCTGACTGCGCCCGACTACTACGGCGTGCGAGCCGCCGATAGAGACGTTTGAGCGCTCCAGTAGCTCTATGATTCCGGCCGGCGTGCAGGGCGCAAGCACCTGTTGGCCCAGCGCAAGGCGTCCGACGTTGACCGGATGAAAGCCGTCAACATCTTTCATAGGGTCAATCGCCTCAATCACTCGCTGCTCTTCCATGCCCTTCGGCAGGGGCAGTTGAACCAGTATCCCGTCCACGTCATCCCGCTCATTGAGTTGACGGACAAGCGATAGAAGCTCTTCCGTAGAAGTCTCTGCGCCCAGCGCGTGGTGCTCGGACAGCAGGCCAAGCTCCCGCGAGGTTCGCACCTTGCTTCCCACATAAACGGTGGAGGCCGGGTCGTCGCCCACCTGAACGACCGCAAGGCAGGGACGCACGCCGTGCTTTCTCTCTATCAGCGCAACGTCTTCGGCCACTTCGCGCTTAATCTCGTCTGCGACGCGCGCTCCGTCCAGCAACTCCGCGCGTCTCTCTTCTTTCAGAATAGTGTTCATAATGGGTTCGCCCCGAATCCTAGCACACTTTGCGCCTCCGGCGGGAGACGGGCGTTTTGTCTATAGCTAGACGGGCTGATTCGCCACGCGGGCTTTTGCCTGATGAAGCACTAAAGCCTTATCATCAACCTTCAAATTGCAAAACTCTCAAAGGGGAGCAAGGATGTTTTTCCTTATCATCGGCACGCGATTTTTCACATGGGGCTCCGGACAGACTCCGCAGCCCATGCGTTGCAGTAACTGCGGCACAGCCGCGCCGTTTATGACCAAAAGCGGGATGCGCTTTATCACAGTCTTCTTCTTCATCCCCGTCATTCCCCTGAGCGGCGTCAAGAGCCTGCTCCAATGCCCCACCTGCGGGACACGCTACCAGACAAACTAATGACGATTACCATCTTTCGACGGTTGAGCTTTGCGGTACTCGTTGCCGCTCTTTATCTTTCAGGCGCAGCGCAGGTCGCAGAGGCTCAGAGCGTGCGCGAGCGGCACGAGCGTATTCGTGCCAGCATGGACGGCGGCGATGAAGGGGCGGCCTTGAATGAGTTGCGCCGTCTGGCAGCCGCCGACCCTGCACAGTTCACGCTCAACAACTACGACTATCTTCTCGCGCGCCTTTCCGAGCGGCGCGGGGACGGCGCGAGCGCAGCCGCAGCTTACCAGAAGCTGGTGGCGCGCAACTCTCTGCTGGCTGAGTACGCTCTATGGCACCTGTCGCAGCTTGCGCGCTCTACGGGGAACCTAGTGCTTGAGCGCGAGCAGTTGCGCCAGCTACTCGTGACGGCTCCCGCGAGCCTGCTGCGCGAAGCCGCCGAAGCGAGGCTTGCCGAAAGCTTCTTTGAGAGCGGCGATTACAACTCGGCCATACAGCTCTTACGACCGCGCGCGTCAGATGCGAGCAATCGCGCGACCGCGCGCGAAGCCCTCTCGCTCATAGGACAAGCTTACCTCAAGAGCCGCCAGCAGGACGCGGCGCGCGAGCTCTTCAACAAGCTCGTCGCGGAGATGCCGGACGCAAGCCGTCCGGATGACTACGCTCTGGCTGCGGTTCGCGGTCTGGACAGTCTGGACGGGGGAACAGAAGCCGCCGCGCCGCAGCTTTCAGAGAGCGAGCATTTGAGGCGCGCTCTCATCTACAACTTCAACCGGGATTTCAGCGCCGCCCGTCGTCATTATCTGGCCATAGCCGAGCGCTACCCGCAGAGCGCGGGCCTCTCCGACGTGCTCTATCAAACTGGCCGCGCCTTTTATCAGGAGTCGCGCTTCGATGAAGCCATCGGCTACTTTCAGCGCGTCTCGCAGCAGTTCCCAGACTCGGCAGGCGCACGAGACGCGCTGGCCCAGATGGCCGCCGCCTACGCGCGCACGAAAAGATACGACGAAGCCATAAGCAACTACCGGCGTATCATTGAGCGCTACACGGAGCAGTCGGCGCAGGAGCGCGCATACCTGAATATCATAGACGTGCTGCGCGACGCGGGCCGCGACCGCGAGGCGCTTGAGTGGGCGCAAAATACTCGCACTCGCTTTCGCGGTCAGGCTGCCGCGCTCGCGCTCTTTTCACAGGCCCGTATTCATCTGACTCAAGGCGCGTGGGCCGAAGCTCTGGCAGATTTCGAGGCGCTGCTGGGTGAAAGCGATTTAGGCGGAGGGCGCGCGGCTGGCGGCAGCAACAAGACGGAAATCTCTTTCGCCCGCGCGTTCGTGCTTGAGCAGTTGGGCCGCACGGACGAAGCCGTCGCCGCGTATCTCTCAATCCCGGACGGGCGCAACGAGTATTACGGCTGGCGCTCGACGCTTCGGCTGCGCGAGATGGCCAAGGCGGAGCGCACGCGCGAAGCTCTGGCCTCTCGCCTTCAAGCTTTGCGCGCAGAAGCGCAGCAGGCAATCGCGGGCGGAAATGCCGAGCGTGCTCGTGTCGCCGCTCAAACCGCGCTCAGGCTCACGGAAGATGAAAGCACGACTCGTGAGATGCTCGACGTTGCCCGGCGTGCCTACGCACAGTTGCCTGCTTACAATCGTCTTCCACAATTCAAGCTGCTTGCGTTCGGGCGTCAGGAAGTTAGACAGTCGGGCCAGCCCGCCTCGTCAAAGCCGACGCACAAAGCCCTTGCGGACGAGCTGCTTTTTCTAGGGCTCTATGACGAGGGCGCGCCGGAGCTTGCTGTCGCGGAAAATGGTGTGGAAGCAGGGCGTGCGGCAGACAGCAGCTTTACGCTCGCCGTGCTTTACAAGCGCGGCGACGAAGCAGAGCACGCGATTCGCTTCGCGGAGCCTCTCTGGAAGACCATGCCCGCAGACTTTCTGCTTGAGCTTGCGCCGCGTGAAATGGTAGAGCTTTATTATCCCGCACCTTATCGCTCGGCGCTGATTGAGTATGCGCCCCGGCGCGGCGTTGACCCGCGTTTTGTGCTCTCCATCATGCGGCAGGAATCACGCTTTAGAGCCGACGCCAAATCCGTCGCAGCCGCTCGCGGCCTCATGCAGTTCATTCCCTCGACCGCAGACCGCATGGCTGCGGAGCTTGGCAAGAAGGATTTTAATCAGGACGAGCTGTACTCTCCGCGCACGGCGATTCTCTTCGGCTCACAGTACCTCGGAAATCTTTTCAAGCAGTTTCCCGATATGCCTCAAGCCGTGGCCGCGTCCTACAACGGCGGTGAAGATAACGTTGCTCGCTGGACAGCGCGGGCGCGTACTAACGACCCTGACCGCTACGTGATGGAAGTGGCTTTCGCACAGTCGAAGGACTACGTCTACAAGGTGCTGGCAAACTTTCGCGTCTATCAAAAGCTCTACACGGAACAGCTCAAGCCACGTTAGAGCATAAGTTAATATAGAGATGAGAATGAGACAGGTTAAGATTCACCGCAGAGACGCAGAGAGACGCAAAGGGGGCGCTCAGAGAGTTGAGCTTTTTCTCTGCGCCTCCTCCGCGCTTCTCTGCGTCTCTGCGGTGAGCCTCAGTTCATATTTTTTCATGACACTAAAAAAACGTTCGTGGGCGAGCGCTCTGGTGCTTTCGGCGCTTCTGCTTTTTTCTCTGGCCTCTCTTTCCTGTCGCGGGACGGGCGGCGACACGGCCTCTCCGAACGCCAGACGGTATGAGTTGAAGGGAAAGGTCGTGTCTGTCAACAAGGCTGAGAATCGTGTCTCGGTGTCGCACGAGGAGATACAGGGCTACATGGACGCCATGACTATGCCCTTCGCCGTGCGTAAGAACGATTACTGGGCGTTGGACGTGCTCAGGCCCGGCGATAAGCTGACGGCTGTGCTGGTGGTTGATGGCGGCCTCTCGTGGATTGAGAACATAGTCATTACTCAGGAGAGCGCGGACGCCACCACCACTTCGGAAAAATCGGACGCGCAGCCCGAGGCGCAGCCGGGCGATAGTGTGCCGAACTTCACACTCATAAATCAGGACGCCAAACGAATCCGGCTTGAGCAGTATCGCGGCCGCGTGCTGCTTTTGACCTTCATCTACACGCGCTGTCCCCTGCCGGACTATTGCCCTCTGATGAGCGACAACTTCAAAGCGATTGAGAAGGAGTTGAAGTTGACGCCCGCGCTCTACAACAGCACGCACCTGCTGAGCATAAGCTTCGACACGGAATACGACACGCCGAAAGTCCTGAAGAGCTACGGCGGCGCTTACACGGAGAACTACACGAATGAGACATTCGAGCACTGGGAGTTCGCCACGGGGTCGCCGGAAGAGATACGCGACATAGCCGGATTCTTCGGCCTGCGATACTACAAGGAGACGAATCAGATTGTTCACGGCCTGCGCACGGCAATCATCACGCCCGACGGAAAGGTCTTCAAGGTCTATCGCGGAAACGAGTGGAAGCCGGAAGAAGCCATACGCGACATCAAGGCAATCCGGGAGAGGTATCCGTCATAAGATTTACTTTTACCTTTTTCATCATTTGTGCCACAATCCGCTTCTATCAGAGAGTCTGATTGTCACGCAAGAGGTTGAATTTCCCCTTTGCTCTTAGCGCCCTCTTATACTCTTACTCTCGCACGCGCTCTTTCTGCGGCGCTCTTAACGCTTGCCCTTTTATCGAGCATAATCCCGGTCGCGGTTCTTTCAGCTTCGCACTCCTGCTCCATGCCTTGCTGTGCCGGAGTCGAAGGCGGTTGTGCTACGGGAGCCTGCGATGGCGCGCTCTTCAGGAGCGGGAAAAAAGAGACAGAGGAGGAAAAGCTCTGCGGCTCGGAAGCGGCCTTCAAATCGCACGCCTCTAAAGAGAAGCGGCCGAAGCCCGCGCACGCCAACGCACCCGATGACGCAGACCATTGCGCCTCCGATAAGGACAAGACTGTAAAGGGCGGCGCGAAAGCTACGGCCGCCAGCTCTAGTGAAGCATCCGGTGAAGGACGTGGCGGCGCTGTCTCGGCTCGTGTTATATCAGCGCCCTGCGCGAAGGATTGCTGCGCCGCCGCAAGCCCTTCCGCCCAATCCAGACGCGGGCGTGATTCGGCGCTCGCTTCTCTTTCGGTGAAATTACAGACGGTTGATTTCGTCTCTCTTTCACTTTACCTTCTGAATCTACAGCCGGAGTCGAGCGCGCATCTCAGGCGGCTCAAGGCCCGCGCGCCGCCAAGCATACCTCCCTTCAGCCTGACTTAATCGAGAGAGAACTTTTCGCTTCGCCGCAAGTCTGCCTGCGCGCTTCCCTTATGCGTGCAGATACCTTGCGCGTCTTCCGGCTATTTATGCAGCCGCCCCGCGAGCCGCGAAAGCTTATCTCTCATTACAGCCAATCCATATTTACAACTGAAGCTGAATTTTGAGGTATGCGTTATGGAACGGGTTAAATTTCGGTGGCCTCGTTTCGGCCGCCTGAGCCTGCTCATTCTTTGCTCTCTGCTCTTCATGAGCGAGGGATTGAGTGAGGCTCGCGCTCAGCAGAACGTCACTTCCGCGACCCTTTCGGGGCGAGTCATGGACATGAACGAAGCTGCCATTGGCGGCGCTAGTGTGACGGTGACGAACACCGGAAAGAATCTGGCGTGGACGGCTTCGACCGGCCCGGACGGACGCTTTCGCTTCTCATCTCTTCCGGCTGGAGATTACAGGCTGAGGGTCGAGCAGCCGGGCTTTGCCAATCTGGTTGAGACGTTTTCGCTAAATCTGGGGCAGACGCTGGACGTGCCGGTTCACCTAACGCTCGGCCCCGTAACGGGGAGCGTCAACATCACTTCCGACGTTCCGCTCATAGAGACGGCCCGCACACAGGTTGCCGAAACCATTCAGCCGGGCGAGATAGATGCTCTTCCCCTGAACGGCCGCAACTATCTAGACTTGGCGCTGCTGGCTCCGGCAGTCTCGCGCACGAACACAGGCAGCAACCAGCGCTTCGCAGAGACTTCAGCCGTTCCCGGCACAGGCATCTCCATAGCGGGCCAGCGCAATTTGAACAACAGCTTCATCATAGACGGACTGTCCGCTAACGACGACGCTGCCGGTCTTGCCGGAACCTTCTACAGTCAGGAGGTTATACGCGAGTTTCAGATAGTCACTTCCGGCGGCATAGCCGAGTTCGGGCGCGCTTCGGGCGGCATCGTCAACATCATCACGCAGTCCGGCGACAACAGCTTTCGCGGCAGGCTCTACGGCTTCTTCCGCAACCAGCGTCTTGACGCGCGCCATCCTTTGGCAGCGAGCAAAGACCCGCTCACGCAGGGCCAGTACGGCGGAAGTCTCTCCGGCCCCATCAGTCAGGACAACACCTTCTTCTTCACCAACTTTGAGCAGACGCGCCGCAACGACGTGAGCATCACGACCATCGCGCCCGCAAGCCTGTCTGTCATCAACGAGCAATTGAGCCGCGTGGGCTACACAGGCCCGCGCCTAACGACAGGCGTCATGCCCGGCGGCTATGACGTGACGAATCTCTTTGCTCGAATAGACCACCGCCTGAGCGCGTCCAGTCTTCTCACCGCGCGCTACAGCCTGTATGACATCTCAAGCATCAACTCTCGCACAGTCGGCGGGCTGAATGACTTGAGCCGTGGAACAAATCTTGAGACTCTGGATCAGACGGCTGCGGCGAGCCTCGTCACTACTCTCTCATCCAAGACAGTCAACGAGGCGCGCTTTCAAATTACCCGCAGCCGCCTGCGCGCGCCCGTCAATGACCCTGTTGGCCCAGCCGTCAACGTTCAGGGCGTGGCGAGCTTCGGCACCGCCACCTTCTCGCCGCTCGCGCGCGCCACGGACATGATTGAGGCGGTTGACAGCCTTACTTCTCAGCGCGGGAGCCATTCACTCAAGGGAGGCTTGAATCTACTCTACAATCGCATAGACATCCTCTTTCCGGGTGCGGCTCAAGGCGTCTACACCTTCTCTTCTCTCACGAATTTTCTGGCGGGGCGTTACGTGACTTTTCAGCAGGCTTTCGGCACGCCCGGCCAGTTTCAGTCGAATCCGAACCTTGGGCTCTTCGTTCAGGACGAATGGCGACCGCGTGAAGGCTTGACCATCAACGCGGGGCTGCGCTACGACTTGCAATGGCTCCCCGGCCCCGTTGAGACGGACACGAACAACCTAGCGCCGCGAGTAGGTCTGGCGTTTGCGCCCGGCAATCGTAAGACCGTCCTGCGCGCAAGCTTCGGCATCTATTTCGACCGTATCCCGCTTCGCGCAACTTCAAACGCGCTGCAACGCGACGGCATCAACTACAAGGTGGCCGCGCTCTCCTTCGGTCAGGCGGGAGCGCCCGTGTTTCCCAACGTGCTGCCGGAATTTCCTTCTAATCTTTTGACAAGCATCACCACGATTGACCCTGAGATTGAGAACAGCTACAGCAGGCAGGCGAGCCTTCAGATTGAGCGAGAGTTGGGCGCGGGGACTTCTCTTTCGGTCACTTACCTTTCCCTGCGCGGCCTGAAGATAATCATGGCGCGCAACGTGAACGTGCCAACGCTCTCTGCTGCGGAAGCTACGCGGTTAGGCGTCCCGAATCTGGGAAGGCCAGACCCGCGTTACACAAACGTCTCGCGCTTTGAAAGCGCAGGCAGTTCTTACTACGACGGGTTGACCGTCTCGCTCAACCGCCGCCTGCCGCGATGGTCTAGCGTCAGAGTCTCCTACACCTATTCAAAGGCCATAGACGATTCCGGCAACTTCTTCTTCAGCACGCCGCAGAATAATTTCGACATACGCGACGACCGAGGCTTGTCGGATAACGACCAGCGACACAGGCTGACGGTAAGCGGAACGCTGGAATCACCGGACGGAAAAGACGGCTCCGGCTTTAGCCGTCTTGCGCGTGGCTTTCGACTGAGCTACATCTTTACATACGCCTCCGCGCTTCCCTTTAACATTCAGACGGGGACAGACCGCAACAACGACACCACGGTCAACGACCGTCCCGCCGGAGTCGGTCGCAATACGGGGCGCGGCTTTGATTTCGCCTCGCTCGATTTACGCCTGAGCCGGAAGCTCCTCTTCAAAGAGCGCTTTCAACTTGAGGCGATTGTGGAAGCCTTCAACGTGCTCAACCGTGCTAACCTTCAACTGCCGAACAACATTTTCGGCGCAGGCCAGACGCCCCTGCCTTCGTTCAGGCAGCCGACAGCCGCCGCAGACCCGCGACAGCTTCAACTGGGCCTGCGCTTCAGCTTTTAATTCTAAGGAGAGTTTTTTGAAGTCCATGCTCAAGCAGAAGAGATTCATCATCGTAGCGCTAATGCTCGCGCTCCTAATCATCACGACGGCCTGCGGCCCTAAGGCTGCGCAGCAGGCCGGGGCGGGCAAAGCCGCCGTAGCAGATTTTTCATCGCCTCAGAGGCTTTCGACAGCCAACACGGATGCAGCAGAGCCTGCTGTGGCTGCGGCTGGCGATGGCCAAATCTACGTCGTCTGGGTAGAGCACGCCGCGAAGAGACAGGCGGACGTTTTGTTGACCAAACTGGACGCAAGCGGCAAGCAGGCTTTTCCGCCCGTACGGGTCAACCCTAACGCGGGCGAAGCCACGGCGTGGCGCGGCGACCCGCCTACAGTCGCCGTGGCGAAGGACGGTACCATTTATGTTGGCTGGACTGCGCGGGCCGCAGCAGAAGGACACGCGACAAACATCTTTCTTTCGGCCTCACGCGACGGAGGGAAATCGTTCGAGCCGCCCGTCAAGGTCAATGACGACAAAACGGAGGTAGTGCATGGGATGCACTCGCTCGCGGTTGACGAGCGTGGCCGCATCTTTCTTGCTTGGCTGGACGAGCGCAGCGTCAAAATGGATGAGAACGGCAAGATGGACGAGCACAAGATGGAAGCAAACCGGGAAGTCTACGTGGCATCTTCTGAGAACGGGGGGCACACCTTCTCGCAGAACCGGCTGGTGGCGCGCGAAGCCTGCCCCTGTTGCAAGACTGCCATTACGGTGAGCAACGACGGGCGCGTTTACGTAGCGTGGCGGCAGGTGCTTCCCGGCAACTACCGCCACATAGCCGTCTCTTCGACTACGGACGGCGGCCAGACTTTCTCAATACCTGTCATAGCTTCCGACGATAAGTGGATGATTGCCGGATGCCCCGTCTCAGGCCCGGCGCTCTTCACTGCTTCGGACAACAGCTTACGAGTGCTCTGGTATAGCGCGGGCGAAGCGGGCAAGCCCGGCCTCTATTGGTCTGAATCAAGGGACGGAGGCAGGAGCTTTTCGTCACGCAAGGCTCTGGCTGAAGGCGCTGCTTTCGGGAACCCGCAACTGCTGCCGGGGCTGGGCAACAACCTGACAGCCATCTGGGAGAGCAATCAAACGGAGGCTTCGAAAATCGTGGTCGCCCGGCTGGATAATTCAGCAGCGCCCGCGATAACTGAAATCCCCACACAGGGCCAGCTTCCGAGCGCCGCCGCCACGCGCGACCAACTTTATATTGCCTACATCACCAAGGAGAACGAACAGAGAAGCATCTGGCTCGTGCGGGCAAAAGCAAACGCCTGACGATGAAAGAGGAAGTCATCCACATGAAAAGGCACGAAGCGGAGTTATCAATTCCGCTTCGTGCCTTTTCATGTGGATGACGGCTTGGCTTTAGCCTTTGAGCTTCTTAATCTCTTCGGTCAGGACGGGCACGGCCTCGAAGAGGTCTCCGACGATGCCGTAGTCCGCTATGTCGAAGATTGGCGCTTCCGGATCTTTGTTGATGGCTACTATGGTCTGCGCGTTCTTCATGCCGACAAGGTGCTGAATCGCGCCACTGATGCCCAGCGCTATGTAGAGCTTGGGCGAGACAGTCTGCCCCGAAGAGCCAATCTGCCGGTCAATCGGCAGCCATTCGGCGTCACAGATGGGACGCGATGCGGCTATGTCGCCGCCCAGAGCAGCCGCAAGCTGCTCGGCCAGCGCCAGATTATCTTTGCTCTTGATGCCGCGCCCGACTGCGACAATGACATCGGCTTTCGTAAGGTCAACCGCCTGCTTGACCTCCTGAAAAGGCGCTTCCGGCTTCATGCGTACGTCGCCCACTTCAACGGCCATAGTCTCTACGCTTGCCGAAGCTGCTCCGCGCTCAGCCTGATCGCCGCGATAAGCGCCCGACTGAAACGTAGCAAAAATGGGCGGCTCGCCTTCTGCCACCACGTCCGCGTCAATCTTGCCCAGAAAGATGCGGCGCGAAAAAGTAACGCGACCATCGCCCGCCTGCGCGCGAATGCAATCGCTGATGAGCCCTTTGCCGAAACGCGCGGCGAGCTTGGGCGCGAAGTCGCGCACCAGATAGGTGTGCGGCATGACTATGTACTGAGGATTAAGAGCGCGCACGACCCGCTCCATTGCGTCAGCGTAGCCGTCCGGCGTGTAATCCTTCAGCTTCTCGTTCTCCGCGTATATCACCTTGCTCAGAGCGTAACCGGCTACGTCCTGAGCAATTGCCTGCACGCCTGAGCCCAGCAGGACGGCCGAGACATCCTGCCCCAGTCCCCGCCCGAGCGCCTGCCCTGCGGCAATCGCCTCAAAAGTTGTCTTGTTTAATGTCCCCTCGCGCTGCTCCGCGAAGACTAGAATCCCGTTGCTCATCCTTAAAATATCCTTGCTTCCGTGCGAAGTTTTTCGGCAAGCGCGACCGCGCCTTTTTTGGCGTCGCCGTCGCCGAGGAACTGCGTCTGCTTCATCTTCTGCGGGAAGTAAATCTTCTCAATGCGCTGGAAGGATGTGGTCGCTGAGGCCGCAGGCTGAACCTCTTTTATCTCCTTCTTCTTGGCAGCCATGATTCCCTTCAGAGTGGCATAGCGAATCTGGCTGATGCCCGACTGAATCGTGAGCAGCGCGGGCTTAGGCATCGAGTACCACTGATACCAGCCGCTCTCAAGCTCTCGCTTGACGCGCAGAGCTTCGCCGGATGCGTCAACTTCTATCACGATGGTCGCGTGCGGCAGGCCCAGAAGCTCAGCCATGATGACGCCCGTTTGCGCGAAGCCCTGATCGTCCGACTGCAAGCCCGTGAGCAGCAGGTCTGCCGATTCACCGCGCACGGCTTCGGCCAAAATGGTCGCCGCAGCAAACGGCGAGAGGCCGTTGGTGTTCTCCATCACTACGTGAATCGCGCGGTCAGCGCCGCGAGCGAGCCCGTCCTTGATGACGCTCTTCACACGCTGCGGCCCCATGGAGCAGATGACGACTTCTCCGCCGCCATGCTTCTCCTTGAGACGCAGAGCCTCTTCGAGCGCGTAGCCGTCCGACTCATTCACCTCGTAAGAGATGTCACCCTCTTCTATCCAGGTGCTCTCTTTATTGATTCGCAGAATCGCATCCTTGTTAACGACCTGCTTCATGAAAACGATTATCTTCATAGAAATTGTTCATTGATTCATTTATTCGTTGATTCGATTAACCGATGAACAGATGAATCAATTCTTTCATTCCTCAAATCTCTTAAACAGTAGCGCCGCGTTGGTGCCGCCGAAGCCGAAGCTGTTCGACAGGGCGTAGCGGACTTCCTGCTCTCGCGGCGCGTTCGGCACGTAGTCCAAATCGCAGTCCGGGTCTGGTGTGACGTAATTAATCGTCGGCGGCAGGGTCTTGTGATGAAGCGCAAGCACGGAGAAGACGCCTTCAATGCCCCCGGCGGCTCCGAGCAGGTGGCCCGTCATGGACTTGGTAGAGCTGACGGCCAGCTTTAGGGCGTGCTCACCGAAGGCTGTCCTGATGGCGCGCGACTCGAACTTGTCGTTGTAGGGCGTGGAGGTTCCGTGCGCGTTGATGTAGCCTACATCTTCGGGCCTAGCGTCCCCGTCCTTCAGTGCCTTCTGCATGACGCGCACAGCGCCCGAGCCTGTCTCGTCCGGCATGGTTATGTGGAAAGCGTCCGCAGTCATGCCGTAGCCCACAAGCTCCGCGTAGATGCGAGCGCCGCGACGACGCGCGAAGTCCAGCTCTTCAAGAATCATCAGGCCCGCGCCTTCGCCTATGACGAAGCCGTCCCTATCTCGCTCAAATGGGCGCGACGCTCCCTGAGGGTCATCGTTGCGGGTGGAGAGCGCGCGCATGGCGGCGAAGCCTGCGACAGACATTGGCGTGATTGCGGATTCCGCGCCGCCGCAAATCATCACGTCGGCATCGCCTCGCTGAATAATCTTGAAGCTGTCGCCTATGGCGTGAGCGCCCGCAGAGCAGGCCGTGGCCGTAGCGGAGTTCGGCCCCTTCGCTCCGTGACGTATAGAGACTTGACCGGCTGCAAGGTTGACGATGGCGCTCGGGATGAAGAAGGGCGAGACGCGGCCCGGCCCGTCCTTCAAAAGCTTCTCGTGCTCGCGCTCGATGGCCCAGAAGTCGCCTATGCCGCTACTGATGTAGGTTCCAACCTGCTCGCTCATCTCGCCCGTAATCTTCAGGCCGGAGTCCCTCAGCGCTTCGTCCGAAGCGGCTATGGCGTAGTGAATAAAAGCGCCCATCTTGCGCGCTTCCTTCTTCTCCACGAAATTGAGCGGGTCGAAGTCTTTGACCTCTGCGGCGATACGCACGGTAAACCTCGTCGTATCGAACTTCTGTATGTAGTCCACGCCGCTACGGCCCGCCATGAGGGCGGCCCACGTAGCCTCGACCGAATTACCAACGGGCGTCACAAGGCCAAGCCCTGTCACCACGACGCGACGTTTCAAGATGAACGCTCCTTGTTAAGAGTCTAGAGAGTCCTGAGAGTCTAGAGAGTCTATAGAGAAGAACGCTTCTTGACTCTACAGACTCTCCGGACTCTCAAGACTCTCAGGACTTATTTCTTGTGCTGGTCAATGTAGTTGTATGCGTCGCGGACGCTCTGGATTTTCTCCGCGTCCTCGTCCGGAATTTCTATGCCGAACTCCTCTTCGAAACGCATCACGAGCTCGACCGTGTCTAGCGAGTCGGCTCCGAGGTCGTCTATGAAACGCGCGTTCGGCGTCACCTCATTTTCGTCTACGCCGAGTTCATCAACGATAATCTGCTTCACTTTATTCTCGATCTCTTGATCGGGCATTTTCCTTTGCTCCTCTGTAATAGTTGGAAAACTCTATGAAACCTTATCTGCTCCGGCCAGAGCCTCGCGCGTCGTGCCGAGGCTCGTCATGTCCTCCACGTTCAGGCAGCGCGTAGACCTGTCAATCTGTCGCACAAGACCCGAAAGAACTTTGCCGGGGCCGACCTCTACGAAAGTATCCACGCCCTGCTGAATCAGGTAAGTGACGGATTCGTGCCAGCGAACGGGCGAAGAGACTTGTCTGACGAGCGCGTCTCTGGCCTCGCTGCCGGAATTGATGGCCGCAGCGTCAACGTTCGTCACGAGCGGCACGCGTAAATCCTGAAAATCAAGCTTTTCTAAATCTTCCGCGAGGCGGTCACGCGCGGGATTCATGAGCGCGCAATGAAAGGGGGCGCTCACGTTCAGCCGTATTGCGCGCTTGGCCCCGCGCTCCTTCAAAATCTCTATGGCGCGGTCAACCGCCGCCGAATCGCCCGCAATCACCACCTGATTCGCTGAGTTGATGTTGGCGGGCGAGCAAACCTCTCCCTGCGCGGCTTCGTTGCAGGCTTCCATTATGACGCCCAAGTCTGCGCCCATGACGGCAGCCATAGCGCCTGAGCCAACGGGCGCGGCCTCCTGCATGTAACGGCCGCGCGCCCGCACAGTCTTGACGGCATCCGAGAGCGAAAGAGCGCCCCCGGCCACCAGCGCGGAATATTCGCCAAGGCTGTGGCCCGCGACGAACTCCGGCTGCGCGAATCCGGCCTCTTCCAAGGCGCGTAACGCTGCTATGGAAGTAGTCAGAATCGCGGGCTGAGTATTCTCCGTCAGTTGCAGTTTCTCAGCTGGCCCCTCGAAGCATAGCTCGGAGACGGCAAAGCCAAGCGCTTCGTCCGCTTCTTCAAAGACCCTTCGGGCGGCCTCGGACTTCTCCGCCAGTTCGCGCCCCATTCCCGGCGCTTGCGAGCCCTGACCGGGAAAGATGAAAGCCAAAGAACTCAACGTTAATCTTCTCCGACGCGTCTGGGCTGCAAAGAGAAAGCTACGGTCTCAACACTTGAGCCGATTACGACCTGTCTCTTCTGAGCCTCATAGCCGTCAACCTTGACTACTACGCGATAGTTGCCCGGCGCGATTCCCTTCAATTGCACGCGGCCACGCTTGTCAGCCTTGCGAAAAGTTATCTCGCCCTCTCTGGGGATGACGGTCACGCAGGCATATCTCAGAGGCTCTCCTTCCGCGCTTCTGACCTCTATGACGAGGCCGTTGGCGTTGCCCGTCTGAGCGCCCAAAGGGTAAGCGCAGCAGGCTAGCAGAACGATTAAGAGCGCGGCAATGTTGCTTCTTCTTCTCAAGCTCTTCCCTCTACCAGCGTATGACGACTCCGCCCCACGTGACGCCGCCGCCAAAGGAGGCCAGCAGCACATAGTCGCCCTCTTTCACACGGCCCGACTTTACGCATTCATCCAGCGCAATCGGAATCGAAGCCGAAGAGGTGTTGCCGTGCATGGCTATGTTGGAATAGATGCGCTCCGGGTCAACGTCCAGCTTGCCTGCTACGGCGTCCGTGATTCTCTGATTGGCCTGATGCGGGATGAAGAGGCTCACGTCTTCGGCTCTGACGCCGGCCTCCTGTAGCACCTCGCGCGAAACATCTGCCATAGAACGCACGGCCACCTTGAAAAGCTCGTTGCCCTTCATCTTATAAAAGTGCATTCCCTGCGCGAGCGTCTCGGCAGTTGTGCCCAGACGAGTTCCGCCGCCCGGCGCGTAAAGCTGCTCAGCGAAGCGCCCGTCAGACCTGATGCGGGCGGAAAGGATTCCGCGCCCCTCTTCAACCGGGCCTAGCACGGCTGCGCCCGCGCCGTCACCGAAGATGACGCACGTGGAGCGGTCTGTGTAATCAACGTATCTGGTTAAGACTTCCGCGCCGATGACAAGAGCCACCCGCGACTGGCCCGTGCGTATCATGGTGTTGGCCAGCGTCAGGCCGTAAAGGAAGCCGGAGCAGGCGGCCGCAAGGTCAAAGGCTGCGGCATTGTTGGCTCCGAGCTCCGCCTGAATCAGGCAGCCGGTCGAAGGAAGAATCTGGTCTGGAGTGACCGTGGCGCAGATGAGCAGGTCTATGTCCGAGGTGTCTATGCGGGCGCGCTCGATGGCTTGGCGAGCGGCGCGGACGGCAAAGAGCGAAGTGTATTCCTGCGGCGCGGCCTTGCGCCTCTGCTTAATGCCGGTGCGCGAAGTTATCCAATCGTCAGAGGTTTCGACCATCTTCTCCAAGTCGGCGTTCGTCAGAATGCCTTCCGGGTAAGCATGGCCCGTCCCCAAAATCCCTGCATTTACTGTTGCCATCAGATCCTCTTAGTGAATAGTAGATGGTAAATGGTGAATAGCCAAACGGTGCTTCTATTTACCATCTACCATCTACTATTTACTCGCTACGGCGAACTCTCTGGCGTTGGTTTCTGCGATGCCGTTTTCAATGCGCTCGCTGGCACGATGCTCGGAGAATTCCTTGACGCTGCGGATTGCGCTGCGGATTGCGCGGGCATTTGAGCTGCCGTGCCCGATGACTACAATCTGCCTGACGCCCAAAAGCGGCGCTCCGCCATATTCCGTGTAATCCAGCCGCTTCTTTATGTTCCTGAAAGCGGGCCGGGCGAGCATCGCGCCTGCCTTTGTTATTGCCGAAGCCGACAGCTCGCGCCGAATCATGTAGAGCATTGCGTCCGTCAATCCTTCGGACAGCTTGAGCATCACGTTGCCCGTAAAACCGTCCGTGACAATAACGTCAACCGCTCCTGTGAAAACGTCCCGCCCCTCCACATTGCCTACGAAATTGAGGCTCGTCAAATCCCTCAGCAGTGGGAAAGCCTCTTTCGTCAGGTCGTTTCCCTTGGCCTCTTCTTCCCCTATGCTCATCAGGCCGACGCTCGGGCGCATAGTCCCCAGCACGGCGCGCGAATAAGCGTCCCCCATGATAGCAAACTGCGCCAGATGCTGCGGCTTGCACTCGGCATTCGCGCCCACGTCCAAAAGCAGCGTAGGCTTGCCGCTCTTAGAGGGAATCAGGGCGGCCAGAGCCGGACGGTCAACTCCCGGCAGCATCCCTATCACCATCTTAGCCGTGGCCATAGCCGCGCCCGTATTGCCTGCGGAAACAAATCCGTCCGCGCGCCCTTCCGTGACCAGGCGTGTCCCGACTCTCAAGGAGCTCTTCTTCTTGCGGCGCACGGCTGTCGCCACGGGCTCGTCCATGCCAATGACTTCGGCCGCTTCGACAAGCTCTATCCCACGGTCGCCCTGCCCGCGCCAGCCGCAGCGACGAAGCTCCGGCACTACTACTTCGGGCTGGCCGACCAGTATGACGCCGATGCCGAAATCGCGGGCAGCCGCCAGAGCGCCGTCGATTTCCACCTGCGGCGCATGGTCGGAACCCATAGCGTCCAGCACGACCTTTCCGGTCAGTTGATAAGGGCCACGCTTCATCTAAAAACAGTGACTAGTGATAAGTGACGAGTGACAAGATACGACAAGCTTTAAGACTTGTCACTCGTCACTCGTCACTCGTCACTGCTCTTACGCTGCCGGTTCGACCTGAATTATCTCGCGGCCCTTGTAGTAGCCGCATTTCGGGCAGACGCGGTGCGACTGGCGCGGCTCCTGACAATTCGGGCAAGTGGATGTCTGCGGCGCGCGAAGCGCGTCATGCGCGCGACGCTTACGCGAGCGTGATTTTGAATGTCGTCGTTTTGGATTAGGCATTACGTATTTCCTTTATAAATGATTCAATCTTAGATTTTCGATTCTTCAGGAAAGCCTCTAGGGGCCGCTCGCAAATCTAAAATTTAATATCCTTGAGTGCTCCCCAGCGAGGGTCTGTCTTCTGTGACCCGCATTCGCAGGGCGTTTCGTTGCGGTTTGCTCCGCAGACGGGGCAGAGCCCCTTGCAATCTACCGTGCAGAGCGCGCGTGCCGGTATGCTCAATAAAACCTGCTCGCGCACAAGCTCGTCTATGTCAATCGCCTCGTCCTCATAAACCGAGACGCCGAGGTCTTCTTCCTGCAACTCGGCCGCGCCCTGTTCAACGTAATCGCTTGCCGGAACATAAGTCACGTCAAAGCGCGTCTCAATCGGCACGGTCACACGTTTCAGGCAACGGTCGCAATCAACCTCGGCACGGGCCGTTATCTGCCCGCGCAGCCGAACCTCGTGTCCGCTACGATTTACTCGCCCGTTGATTTGCGGCGGCTCGACTAATCGAGTGTGCTCATCGTCCAGCACAAGCTCGTCCGCACTGTACGAGTGCGCGAACTTAGCGAACTGTCCTTCCAGTTTATCAAGCTCGATTCGCACGATTCACCCGCCTTGATGCTTATGGCGCTTGCGAGCAACAAGCGCACAAAAGGTTGTATTATAGCGACTTGCGCGCTTGTGTCAACTTGAGCAGGAAGCCTCTTCTACTGCTCCTTGTCGCCGGGCTGAAACGAATTGAGCGCCTCGCTGATGACGGCCTCGGCCAGCCGTTTATCGCCCGATGTCACAAGGCGACGCCCGTGCGTGCGCGCCTGATTGAAGAAGGGGGCGTGCGGCGCCGTTCGCTTGGGTGTCTTGAGCATACTGCGCGCGGCAGCGCCATAGCGCGGCTCGCTCGAAGATTTTTCTCGCGCCGACTGGAAACAGCTACGCGCCTCTGCCCGCTCGCCCGCACGCAAAAGCACAAGTCCCAGCACGTAAAAGGCCGCAGCATAATTACTATCCATCTCAAGGGCTTTGCGCAGGTGGCGCTGAGCCATGCGGTCGTGGCCTAGCTGGTAATAGACGCAGCCGACCACGTAATGAGCTTCCGGCGAGGAACGCGCGGCCAGCGCCAGCTTGAACTCCTGCAAGGCTGCGCGCCAGCGCTCTTCAGCCGCAAAGATTCGGCCCAACCCGTAATGCGCGGCAAAGCACGCGCCCCCGCGCTTGACGGCGTCGCTCAAAAGCTTCTTGGCGCTTTCGGCCTCGCCCTCGTCGCCAAGGGCAAGCCCCAGAAGCAGGCAGACGCGGTCGTCGCCGGGTGACAGGTCGAAGGCGCGTTGCAGGAAGCTGCGGGCGGGAGCCATGCGCCCGGCGCGGAAGAAGTATTCTCCTATGAAAGCAAGTAAGGGAATATTTTGAGGCGACTGTATGCTTGCGCGCTCCAGCGTCTGCATGGCCTGCTCTGTCAATCCTTCTGTCAGCAGCTCCATCGCTTCGGCAACGTCCTGCGCGAAGTCCTCTGCCTGCGGCCCTTGATAGCTCGCCACTATCTCTGCGCGGAGGCGGTCGCGCCGCTCTATCTCGTCGCGCTCAACCGAGTCTCGCTGGCAGCGCTCGTGCCATAAGCCTTCCAGCTTTTCACGGTCTACCGCGCCAGCTTCGCTCAGAAGCGAGATTAAAGATTCCAGCAGCGCGTGGTCGAAGTAGGAGTTGCGCGCCTGCCTGAGCAGAAGATTGAGGCTCTGCTCAAGACGGTCGGTAATACGCATCAAGCGGTTTTCCAGCGCCGACACGCGCTCAAGCAGATGCTCCTCCGGCCCCGCCGTCATCACGTCGGACTCGAAGCGGCCCGTGGGCGGCTCGACTATCAGCATCAGTCGCGTCCCGCAGCGCGCGCACAACTCCTGCCCGAAAGGATTCGCGGCAAGACATTTCTGGCAATAATAGTTAACAATCTGCATAACTAAAGAGAAGCCCGTAGAGTCCAGAGAGTCTGTAGAGTCCTGAGAGAAAGAATCTAGTTGACTCTCTAGACTCTCAAGACTCTACAGACTCTCTAGACTAATATTCGTAGAACCCGCGTCCGGTCTTTCTGCCGAGCCAGCCCGCGTCCACATATTTCTTCAGGAGCGGGCAGGGACGATATTTAGGGTCGCCTAAGCCTTCGTAAAGAACGTTCATGATTGCGAGGCAGACATCAAGGCCGATGAAGTCCGCCAGCGTGAGCGGCCCCATAGGATGATTCATGCCCAGCTTCATGATGCCGTCTATGCTCTCCCTGCTCGCCACGCCTTCGTAGAGCGTGAAGACGGCTTCATTAATCATGGGCATCAAGACGCGGTTCGAGACGAAGCCGGGCGAGTCGTTACATTCTAGCGGCGTCTTTCCCAGTTGCTCGGTCAAAGCTCGCACGCGCTCGTAGGTTTCGTCCGATGTGGCTATCCCGCGAATTATCTCCACCAGCTTCATGACAGGCACGGGATTCATGAAGTGCATGCCTATGACTTTGTCTGGCCTTTTGGTCTGCGCTGCGATTTTAGTGATGGAGATGGATGAAGTATTCGAGGCCAGAATAGCGTCCGCGCCTGTTATCTCGTCCAGTTTGCGAAAGACCTCTGATTTGATGTTGAAGTCTTCGGAGACGGCTTCGACAACGAGGCTTGCGCCCGACAGCGCTTCCCAGTCAGTGACGGCTCTGATGCGAGAGATTATCTGCTGCTTCTCTTCCGCCTTGAGCCGCTCCTTGTCAACGTCGCGTTGCAGGCTCTTATCAATCGTTTGCAGCCCGCGCTCAAGGAACTCAGCTTTGACGTCGCGCATCACTACTGAATAACCGGCGCGCGCGCACACCTGCGCTATGCCGTTGCCCATAGTTCCCGCGCCTATGACCCCAATCGTCTCGCTCAAGCCTCTCTGCTCCACACTCAAAAGAATCGTCAGTCTCGCCAGTTAGGCATCTCTTTGGGCGGCACGTACTCTTCGCGCTTGCGCTCTGTCCACCTGCCGATTGTCTCGGCATCATCCTGCGGCTCGTTCAAATAAAAGCCGGAATGACCGTCGGCCATTGCCTGCGGCCGCTCGTAAAGCTCCTTGCCGTTCTCACCGAAGAGAAACCAGAAGGTATAAACGCAGACCGCTATGCCTATGGGAAAGCTCATGGCGGCGAGCACGCCCGCGATGATAGTGGCCGTCTTGGCCCACTGCTTTCTCTTCAACAAGCCGTACCCGGCTATCATTGAAGGCACGGTGAAGACTAGCTGAAGGAGGAAGCTGGCTACCAGTATGAGCGCAACGAAACCTGCCGGGAACGTGTCGCTCGTGTCGGCTGCGGCGATGTTTCCGAAGATGATGAACGAGACGACAATCATCATAAGCATCATCAGAAGCTGGAAGGCAGCGTAGCCCAGATGCGAATAAGCAAGATATTTATTGTGCTCTTCTTTGGTCGTCATTTCTTTATAGCCTCAAACATCTCTTCTCTTATCTTTCGACGGCCATCGCCACGGCGTTGCCTCCGCCCAGACAGAGCGCGGCTAACCCTCTATGCACGTTGCGACGCTTCATCTCGTAGAGCATCGTCGTCAGGACGCGCGAGCCGGACTGGCCTATAGCGTGGCCCAGCGCGACCGCGCCGCCGTTGACGTTCACCTTCTTCGGGTCAAGCTCAAGCTCTCTCATAATCGCGATGGCCTGTACGGAGAAGGCTTCGTTCAGCTCAATCAGGTCAACCTCATCGAGCGTCCACCCGGCCTTCTTGAGCACGCGGCGAATGGCCTCGACGGGAGCCATCATGACAAGCTCCGGCTGGATGCCGGACGTGGCCTGCGCCGCGATTCTGGCCATAGGCTCGACGTTCATCTCCCGCGCGCGCTCCAGCGATGTGACGACCAGAGCGGAAGCGCCGTCGTTGACGCCCGGAGCATTTCCGGCCGTCACAGTACCGCCCTCTTTGAAAGCGGGCTTCAGTTTCGACAATGCTTCGATTGAAGCATCCATGCGCACGGCCTCGTCGGTGTCAAAGAGGACGGCTGCGCCCTTCTTCTGCGGAATCTCTACCGCAAGGATTTCGTCTTTGAATCTTCCGTCCTTGATTGCCGCAGCAGCCTTGCGATGAGAATTGAGCGAGTACTCGTCCTGCTCCGCCCTGGTCACGCCGTAGCGGTCTGCCACGACCTCGCCCGTGTTGCCCATGTGATAGTTCTCAAAGGCGCACCAGAGCCCGTCGTGAATCATGGCGTCCACGAGCACGCCGTTGCCAAGACGATAGCCTTCTCGCGCGTTCGGGATGATGTAAGGAGCGTTCGACATGGACTCCATGCCGCCGGCCACGACGACTTCGGAATCGCCAAGCTGTATGCCCTGCGCGGCCATCATCACGGCCTTCAACCCTGAGCCGCAGACTTTATTAATCGTCACGGCTGAGACGCCGAAGGGGATGCCGCCCTTGAGCGCGGCCTGCCGCGCTGGATTCTGTCCAAGGCCAGCCTGTATGACGCAGCCCATAATCACTTCATCTACGTCTTCGGGCTGAACGCCCGCGCGCGCGACGGCTTCGCGCACGACCATCGCGCCAAGCTCCGTAGCTTTGAAGCCCTTGAGCGCGCCCTGAAATTTACCCGTGGGCGTACGCACGGCGCTGATGATGACGGCTTCCCTTATCTCGCTCATGACAACTGCTCCTGTGAAAAGAAGAAAGTGAATGATGAATAGTAGATAGAAAAAGCGATTCGTCTATTCACTATTTACTCGTTTGATTATACGTTGGCATCAAAGGGTGTCAAGCAACCGACTCTGGGCGTAGAATGCCTCGTTTGATATGGCGCGCGAGTGAGTGTTAGACTTCATTGATTTTGAACGCTTAAACACTTAATCCTGAATAATCATGCAGGCACTAATTCTAGCGGGCGGTAAGGGGACGCGGCTCAGGCCGCTCACGGTTTACACCCCTAAACCGATTGTTCCAATCTGCAATCGTCCTTTCCTGCTCTACCAGATTGACACACTGAAGCGCGCAGGCATAAAGGACATCACGCTCTCGCTCTCGTACCAGCCGCACAAGATAGAACAGCTACTCGGTGACGGAAGCGACTACGGCGTCAATCTCAAGTACACGGTTGAGCCGCAGCCTATGGGCACGGCCGGAGCTTACAAGTACGCGGAAGACCTGATACGAGAGCCGACCGTGGTCTTCAACGGCGACATTCTCACAGACCTTGACCTCAAGGCTGTCATACGCGAGCACAACCAACGCGGCGCGACCGCTACCATAGTGCTGACGCCAGTGGATAATCCCACGGCCTACGGCCTTGTAGAGACGAAAGAGGACGGGAGCGTGCTTCGCTTTCTTGAGAAGCCAAAGGCCGAAGAGATAACCGTCAACACCATCAACGCTGGCACCTACATTCTTGAGCCGAAGGTGCTGGACTTTATCCCTGCGGGCGAGAATCACTCATTCGAGTATGGCCTTTTCCCGAAGCTTCTTGAGAGCGGCGAGAAGTTCTTCGCTCACATCCCGCAGCGAACCTACTGGATTGACATTGGCACGCCCGAGCGATACCTGCAAGCTCACATGGACTTGATGGCGAGCCGTGTGGGCCGCATTCATCTGAAGGAGCGTCGGGGAAATTTCGACTCAGCGACTGCGGCAGAGATTGACGAGCTTTCGATGATAGGCGACGACTGCTTTATAAAGCCCGGCGCAGTCGTCATCAACAGCGTCATAGGCCCCGGCTGCTATATAGAGGAGAAGGCGCGCGTGGAGAACTCCATCCTCTGGCCGCACACTCGCGTAGGCGCAAACGCGCAGGTCTTCGGAGCCATCACAGGGCGCGGCTGTCACATAGGGCGCTCGGCTCAGGTAGACGCGGGCGCTGTGCTTGGCGATAAGACTTCCATCACGGACTACTCGCATACCGGAGGCTCGCACGAGTGAGCGCGCCGAACAATCCGGCACAGATACGCTTCGGGACGGACGGCTGGCGCGCGGTCATGGCCGAAGGCTTCACCTTCTTCAACCTTGAGCGGGTCGCACAAGCCTACGCCAGCTTTCTCAAACAGCAGCCGGAAAACAACCCTGCCCCTGACAAGGGCGTAAGCGGCGCTGCGTCTCTTGTCATTGTCGGTTACGACAGGCGTTTTCTATCGGAGCATTTCGCCGCGAGAGTTGCGGAAGTGCTGGCTGGCAACGGCCTGAACGTGGCGCTCTTTCCCGAGACTGTTCCGACGCCGCTTGTCTCTTGGGCCGTGCGCGAACGGGGCGCTCTGGGCGGAGTCGTCATCACGGCTTCGCACAATCCGCCGGAGTTCAACGGCTTCAAAATCAAAGCGCCGTGGGGTGGAAGCGCTACTGGCGAGACTACGTCTGCCGTCGAATCTCTTCTTGACGCCGAGCCGGTCAAGCGCGTGGGAGTTTCGTTATCCGACGCGAGCGCCTTTTATGAGGAGTGCGCCGCGAGCTACAGAGCGCAGATAGCATCCTACGTTGACTTGGAGCGAGTCAGGGCTTCCGGCCTACGTGTGGTTGTAGATTCCATGCACGGGTCTGGGGCGCGATGGGTAGAGAGCTTTCTTCAGGGTGGCAAGCTAGCGGCAGAGACTATACGAGCCGGGCGTGACGCCTTTTTCGGCGGCGTCAATCCGGAGCCGATTGACCGCAACCTCTCTCCCCTGAAAGCACGCGTCACGGAGATTGGCGCTCAACTGGGGCTCGCCACAGACGGGGACGCGGACAGGGTCGGCGCTGTCAACGAGCGCGGGCAAACGATGACGATGCACGAAGTAGTGCCGCTTATACTCCTTCATCTGGCGCGCGTACGAGGGATGGGCGGCGGCGTCGTACGCACCTTCTCCCAGAGCGTGCTGACGAAGCGCATCTGCCAATCGCTCGGTCTTCCGCTCTTTGAAACGCCCATAGGCTTCAAGTACGTCGCAGACCTCATGCTGCGCGAAAATATTCTGCTGGGGGCGGAAGAGTCCGGAGGCATAGGCGTCGCCGGGCACATACCGGAGCGCGACGGCATACTCAACAGCCTTCTCTTTCTGGAAGCCGTAGTCACTGCGGGCAAGCCTCCCTCGGAGATGGTGCGCGACATGCACAGGGAGTTTGGCGAGTTCTACTTTAACCGCAGCGACCTGCACATGCCTGTAGAGCGCGGCCTCGCGCTCGTTGAAGAGATGGCCGCGAAGCCGCCTTCACAAATTGCCGGTCAAGTGGTGGCGGGCGTTGAGCGGCTCGACGGCACAAAGCTTCTTTTTGAAGACGAGTCGTGGCTTCTCTTCCGCCAGTCAGGCACAGAGCCAGTCCTGCGCGTTTACACAGAGGCGACCTCTCCCGAAAAGACCGAGATGCTGCTCAGCGAAGGCGAGCGGTGGGCGACTTCCAATTCCTGAATTGCTCAACTATTTCTATTGACTCAGGATTCAGCCCGGCATACCCTTTAGGCGCAAGCGGAAAACAGAGGTAGTTCGGCTTGGCCGGGTTAAAGCCGAAAACGGTTCGACTCTTTATTCGAAGGGAGAGACGAAATGTTAGGCACAATTCTGATAATCGTACTGATTCTGCTGCTTCTGGGAGCAGTTCCGAGCTGGCCGTACAGTCGCGGCTGGGGCTACTATCCTAGCGGCCTTCTGGGATTGATATTGCTGATAGTAATTATCCTGCTGCTGCTCGGATATTTTAGATGAAGTAGGGTTTTTGCTCTTAATGTTTGAAACAGGCGGGTCTTAAGAGAGGCGTCTTCGGCGTTGACTCAGGCTCGGGGTTCTTTTATGCCTTGCGATTTAGGGAGAGACGGTTATGGCTGAGGCGCTCTTTTCCGGGTTCCTGATTTTCATAGGAATCATGCTTATCATTTCTGTCAGGAAGTTTCTAAAAAAATGATTCGCGTGGGGCTCACCCTCTCGCTTTACTCTTTTCCGACGCACGACCTGCCGCCCTTTTATGCCTGAGCTTCCCGAAGTCGAACTAGTTGCGCGAGCGCTCGGTAAGTTTTTAAGAGGCAGGCGCATCGTGTCCGCCAGCCTGATACGACCGGGGCTTGCGCCCGCTACAACGCCGGAAGATTTCTCCAGACTTCTGAAGAGCAAGCGCGTCGAGCGGGTAGACCGTCGCGGAAAGCACATTCTGATTCATCTCTCGTCCTCGCTAGTCCTCATCACGCACCTTAGAATGACCGGAAGCTTTCTTCTCCTGCCGCACGGGTCGGAGCTTCCGAAGCACACGCATGCGCTCTTTCATCTGGACAACCGCGAAGTGCTTGCCTTCACAGACCAGAGACACTTCGCCATGATGAAGCTGGTGCGAGCCGACGAGTTATCGCAAACGAAGGAGCTAAGCTCACTTGCCCCTGAGCCTTTCTCGGAAGAGTTCACGCACCGCTATCTGCACGAAGCATTGCAGCGCTCGCGCCGCACACTGAAGGAGACGCTGCTTGACCAGCGAAGGGTCACGGGGCTCGGAAACATTTACGCGGCGGAGGCTCTGTTTCTGGCGCGCATAAACCCTTTTCAGTCGGCTGCCGCCTTGTCCGCGCGCAGAGTGCCCGCGCTGCACAGGGCAATACTTAGCGTGCTTGAAGAAGCGATTCAAAACGGCTCGCGGCGAAAGATTGACCCGGAAAATATCGGCGGGAGCTATTTCGGCGGCGGGACGGGCGGGCGCTGGCGCGTTTATGACCGCGAGGACGAGCCGTGCGTGAAATGCAGCGCGAAGATTCGCCGCGAAGTACAGGGAGGGCGCTCTACATACTTTTGCCCGCGCTGCCAGCGAGGCTGACTGCGCGTTGTCTGAAGTAACGAATTACAGCTTGACAGTTAGACTTTTGCGGCGTATAAGCGGCGTGAGTGAAAACGTGGTGAGTTAAGGCAACTTGCGGCCACGAAAAATAATCCGCTAAACAGCTCGGCCCGGCCTTAAGAATAGAGAAGCTTCATGAGGCCCCGTAAACTTCAGATTCAATGAAGTCCCGTGCTGGTTTGGCACGGGACTTCTTATTTTAGAAATAGATGAGAGACATCAGAGACCTTCTTGAATCCGACGAGTTGAGCGTCTTCGACGGCGCGATGGGAACGATGCTCTATGAAAAGGGCATCTACATCAACCGCTCCTACGATGAACTGAACCTGACGAACCCAGACCTCGTGCGCGAAGTCCATCAGGAGTACATACGCGTCGGGGCCGATATCATAGAGACTAACACCTTCGGCGCGACGGCTCACAAGCTGCAACAGTACGGGCTGGAAGGAAGTCTCAGGCTCATCAACGTGGCGGCTGCCCGTATAGCCAAAGAGGCAGCGAGCGACCGCGCCTTTGTAGCCGGCGCTGTCGGCCCGCTCGGCCTACGCATAGAGCCTTACGGCCCGACCTCTTTCGAAGAGGCCAAGGAGATGTTCAAGGCGCAGGTTTCCGCGCTTCTGGACGGCGGCGTAGACCTCTTCATCCTAGAAACATTCTCGGACATCTCCGAGATGCGTCAGGCCATGCGCGCCGTGCAGGAGCTTTGCGACCTTCCCATCATAGCGCAGATGACGATACTGCCCGACGGCAACACCTCGTTCGGCACGACGCCCGAAGTCTTCACGACCCGGCTGGACGAATGGGGCGCTGATGTCATCGGCGTTAATTGCAGCGTAGGGCCTGCGACGCTGCTGACTGCCATTGAGAAGATGCGCAGCGTGACGGAGAAGAAGCTCTCTGTGCAGCCTAACGCGGGACTGCCGCGCGACGTGCAGGGCAGACAGTTTTATATGTGCTCGCCAGAGTACATGGCCAAGTTCGCGCGACGCTTCATACAGAGCGGCGCAAAGTTCATAGGCGGCTGCTGCGGCACCACTCCCGCGCACATCAAGCTCATCTCGGACGCCGTGCGCGCCGCCAGCCCGCGCAAGCAGCGAGTCGTCATCAAAGAGGCGGAGGCCAAGCGTATAGACGAGCTGACGCCCTCGGACATAAAAGTCGTAGCGCCCGAAGAGCGCTCGCGCTGGTCGCGCAAGATTACCTTCGGTGAATTTGTCACATCGGTCGAAGTGCTTCCGCCAAAGGGCTGTGACGCCGCAAAGACTCTGGAATCCATACGCCTCTTGAAGGAGGCGGGCGTGGACGCCGTCAACATCCCGGACGGGCCTCGCGCTCAAACGCGCATGAGCGCACAGGCGACAGCCGTGCTGGTAGAGCGGGACATAGGCATAGAGGCAGTGCTTCATTACTGCTGCCGCGACCGCAATCTACTGGGCATGATGAGCGACCTGCTGGGCGCGGCTGCGCTGGGCATCCACAATCTTCTTTTGATTACAGGCGACCCGCCGAAGATGGGGCCGTACCCGGACGCCACTGCCGTCTTCGACATTGACTCAATCGGCCTGACGAACATGGTCAACAAGCTCAACCACGGGCTAGACCTCGGCAACAATCCTATAGGTTGCCCCACGGCCTTCTGCATCGGCGTAGGCGTCAATCCCGGCGCGCTCAACATGGACGAAGAGCTAAAGCGCTTCGAGTGGAAGGTGGAGGCGGGCGCTCAGTACGCCATTACACAACCCGTCTTCGACACGGAGCAGCTTGTCGAATTTCTCAGGCGCATAGAGCACGTTCGCATTCCCATAATCGCTGGCATCTGGCCGCTCGTCTCCTTCCGCAACGCCGAGTTCCTGCACAACGAGGTGCCGGGCGTGCGCGTCACTCCCTCCATAATGGAGCGCATGCGCGTCGCTTCGGAGAAAGGAAAGGACGCGGCGCGCGATGAAGGACTGAAGATTGCGCGCGAGTCTTTAGCGGAGGTGCGCGACCAGATTCAGGGCGTTCAAGTTTCGGCCCCCTTCGGCAATGTCCGTTACGCGCTCGAAGTCTTCAACGTGCTGGAAGGCTTCGGCGCTCGCAAGGAGGCCGGGGTCGTCGGTGATTAGAAGGGTTGTCACTTCTTCAGTATGTCGCGGAGCGCGGCTCTCAATTCCGTGTGCCTGAAGACGTAGCCGCTTGATTTCAGTCGCGCAGGCTCGACTCTCTGGCTCGCCAGAAGCGCCACGTCCGCCATCTCACCGAAGGCTGCGCGCAGGGCGAACTTCGGCGCGGGAAGGAACGTCGGGCGCGAGAGCGCTTCGCCCAGAGCCTCTGTAAACTCTCTGTTGGTGACAGGCTGCGGGGCCACAGTGTTGAAGGGGCCGCTCAACGAACCCTTTTCAAGCAGGAAATCAATCACGCCCACTACGTCATCCAGCGAAATCCAGCTCATATACTGCTCGCCGGAGCCTAGCCGCCCGCCAACGCCCAGCTTAAAAGGCGTCAGCATTTTGGCGAGCGCGCCGCCATCCTCGCTCAATATTACGCCGAAGCGCATCTGGGCGACGCGAATCCCTGCTTCGACGGCTGGCGTTGTGGCCTCTTCCCAATCCCGGCAGACCCGCGCGAGGAAATCATCTCCCGGCGCGCTCTCTTCTGTCAGAATTTCGGAACCGCGCGAGCCGTAATAGCCAATCGCGGAAGCCGACAAAAGCACCGAAGGCTTCTGTTCAAGCTTCGCCAAAGCCTCCGCCAGAACCCTTGTGCCTTGCACGCGGCTTTCGCGTATGCGGCGCTTCTTCTCTTCCGTCCAGCGACCTTCCGCGACCGGCTCGCCCGCCAGATGAATGACGGCGTCCACGCCCTCAAGCTTCACTGCTTCCGTAATCCCCTCCGCCGGATTCCACATTATCTCGTGCGCCTCGTCACGCGGAGTCTTCCGCACGAGCTGAAGAACCTGCGCACCCTTTGAAGAGAGATTGCTAACCACAGCCGAGCCGACAAGCCCCGAAGCACCGCTCACCAGAACTTTCATCCAAAGTCTCCTCTTGCGCCTAAAGTAACAGACCGGGAAGGCAAAAGTGAAAGAAGGAACCCGCTCTCTTCGTCTACGCCTTTTCCTGATTGCCTTACTAGTAGCTGGTCAGTTAGAAATCTAAACTTCACCGCAGAGGCGCAGAGAGACGCTGAGATTATCGCAGAGAGTTGAATGCTTTTCTCTGCGCCCCCTCTTGCGTCTCTCTGCGCCTCTGCGGTGATTGATTTTGAAATCGTCCCGCTACTGCTGTCCTTGAAACCTTGCCAGAATGAAAATGTTTTCTGTATTATCTGCGGTGTTCTGAAAAGCGCGCGTTAATCCTGAGCCTCATCTTGCGCGCCCTGCGCCTCTTTTCAATCCATACAACTTAATTCTTCAGCCCGCCTTCAGTCAGGCGTTTGCGCCGGAACGGAGCATCAACTTTGCCGCGCGTCAGAACAACTGTGTCGTTTCTCTCCGTAGCTGTAGCCCTGTGTCTAACCGGCATGTGGCGCGCGTCGTCGCAATCAGTCGGGCTGCGGCGCATCACAAACAGCTCCGAGGAGGCTCTTAATCTCAGTCCTACTGTGAGCGGCGACGGTCGCCGCGTAGCTTTTGAATCCACGGAAAATCTCGCGGTTATTTCGACGGGAGACTTTTTTCGCGCCTTTCGCGCAGACATCGCTTCAGACCCGCCAGCCTTTATGCAGATGTCCGCGTCGCGCGGCCCCGCGCCGGGGCTGTCACAGGACGGCTCGCGCGCAGCCTTCGCCGCCAGAGAAAATCCGCTCGGCACAAACCCCGACTTCAATTCCGAAATCTTCTACTTCGACGGGTCGGCGCTACGTCAGATTACAGACACGACCTCTGCCGACTTTGAGCGTAGGTCTGAGCAGGGGAATTTTCTCCCATCGCTTTCGGACGACGGGCGATACATAGCCTTCTCTTCGAATCGGAACATGACGGGAGAGAACGTGGACGGCAACTTTGAAATCTTCATCTTCGACACGGCGACATCAGCCTTCGCTCAACTGACGAACAGCTCCGGCATCGTCGGCGCGACGGATGCGAAGATTAGCGGCGACGGCTCACACGTAGCCTACGTCAGAGACTCAAGCGAGGGCGGAAGTAACGCGCGCGACCTGCTTAGACAGCTGCGGGCGGGCGGCGCCGCCAGCCTGCTTGCTTCAGGCATCAGCAACCTGTCGCTCACTCTGGGCCGGGCCATCAGCGACGACGGGACGCGAGTCGTTTACCAAGGCGACTCCGCTCCCGGCACGAGTCAGGTCTTTCTCTTCGACGGGCGCAACAACCTGACGCGACGCATCAGCGCGCTTCCGTCTAACAGCATCCTGCCTAATGCCACTCCGCAGGATGTGCCGCTCGACCCGACCATAAGCGGGGACGGCCATCGTATAGCCTTCGCCACCCGGCGGCCCATAGCAACGACCGGGGCTTTAGCCAACAACGACCGCAGCGTAGAAGTCTATCTTTACGATATTCCTTCGGCCCAATTTTCACGCGTCACTTCTGCGCCTGCTGCGGCAGACGGCTTCGCTGGCTCCAACCGGCAGTTAAATATCATCACGTCCTTGAGCGATGACGGCGCGACGCTGGCGTTCAACTTCCCGCGCGTGATTTCCGGCAGCGTCACGGACAGCGACAATCAGAACAACGCTGAGATTTACTTGGCAAGCCCCGCTCCGAGGCCCGCGTTCGGTGAGCTGCGAGTGCTGAATTACGCCTCCTTCGGCAACGAGCCGTCTGCTACGAAAGCCATAGCGCCCGACAGTCAAGCCGTAGCGCTCGGCACAAACCTCTCGCTCTGCACGGAGCAGGCGCGCAGGAACGCACAGCGAAATTTCCCTACAGAGCTTTGCGGGACAACCGTGACGGTCAACGGTCGGGCGGCACAGATTCTCTTCGTCTCGCCCACGCAGGTTCTCTTTCTCAACCCGGCTCAGACAGAAGCGGGCACAGCCACCGTTATCGTGAGCAACTCCGACGGCTTCCCTTCACGCGCGAGTGTGACGGTCTTGAAAGCCGCGCCCGGCCTCTTCACTAAAAGCGGCGACGGCAAAGGCGAAGGCAGATTTCTGGACGCGGACGATTACAACGCGCCGGAGACGTTCGACGTTCGCAATGCGCCGCGTAGAGCAGTCGTCTTTGCTACCGGCGTGAGAAATGGCGCGACAGTCACAGCGACAATCGCTGGTCGCGCCGTAGCGGTAGAAAGCTTCATGGCCTCGCAAGACCTTGTTGGTCTGGACGAGATACGCATTGTGATACCGTCAAGTCTGCCGTCAGGCAATCTTGAGCTGGCAGTCACGGCTGACGGTCGCGTCAGCAATCCTGTAACGATTCCCGTAATCGGCAACAATACTCCGACGCCCACACCGACCCCTTCTCCATCGCCCACACCGTCGCCTAAGCCAACAGCCACACCAACGCCGAGCCCAACGCCTCAAGCTACGCCGACGCCGTCTGTCACGCCTACACCTTCACCGACCCCGACGCCAACTCCAACTCCAACACCTACGCCCGCTCCATCTCCGACGCCGCAGCCAAGCCCAACTCCCGCGCCAACTCCGGCTCCGACACCAACGCCCAGCCCGACGCCGCAACCCACACAGACGCCTACGCCTTCTCCAACAGCAACTCCCGCTCCTACACCCGTGCCTATTCCCGCGCCAACGCCATCGCCATCTCCAACGCCATCTCCGACGCCATTGCCGACGCCGACTCCCACGCCTGTCATCTTTGCGGAAGATGAAGTGGTCATAAACGAGTTCGTAGTCAATCCGACTTCAGGCAGGGAGTACGTGGAGTTGCTGGTGACAAAAGCGGGCGGCGTTGACATGCGCGCTTGGACGCTCTCGGACGTTGCCGCTCGCGCCACCGGGACGGCCGGTGCGGAGGGCGACATCACACTTCCTTCTGCAAACTATCTGAGCAGCGTCCCGCAGGGCACTTTCGTCGTCATAGTCCTTACGCCGCCCACTGCCAACGCAAACACACTGGCGGAAGACTTGAGCACGACGGACGGTAATCGAAAGCTTGTCTTAATCGCAGGCGCTACGAGCGGGCTGGCTACGGCTGGCACATTAGACCTTGCTACGAACGAGAACATAGTGCTGTATGCGGGGACGCGCGCGGCAGGGACTATCATTGACGAGGCGCTGACCGGCAACAACGCCACCTACATAGAGGGCGCCCGGTGGGGAGATAACAGCAACTCTACTCTCAACGACAATATTGACGGCGACAACAACGCGGCCACGACTCAATCCGGCGCTTCCTCTGCCATACCGGGCAATGCTTCGGTCGCGTTCTGCCCGGCAGCCGACACTCAATCGGAGTTTCAGAACAACGACGCGGGGAACAGATTCAACACTACCGCCAATTCCTATGGCACGCCCGGCGCTAGAAATTCCTGCGTCACAAGCGACCTCAGCGTAGGAGGCGCGGGCCCGTTGACAACAATCTCAATCAGCGACGTGACCGTCACTGAGGGCGGCGCAGGCGCAACTACCAATGCGACCTTCACCGTAACGCTATCGTCAAAGAGCGCACAGACAATAACTGTGCAATTCGGCACGCAGGACGGAACGGCCACGGCAGGCTCGGATTACATAGCGTCCGGCGGAACTCTCACCTTCAATCCGGGCGAGACTACAAAGGCCGTAGACGTGACAGTCAACGGCGATGCTCTTGAGGAGCCCGAAGAGACTTTCTTCGTTAATCTCACGAACGCCGCGAACGCCGTCATCTCTGACAATCAGGGCGTGGGCACGATTAACAACGACGACATGGCCCCGGTCTTGCCGCAAATCACAATTGATGATGCTTCTATCACCGAAGGTAATAGCGGCACAAAGACGCTCAACTTCACCGTCAGGCTTTCAATGCCAGTCTCGCAGCCCGTCAACGTCAACTACGTTACGACGGCAGGTACGGCCACCTCGCCGTCCGATTACGCGTCCGCGAGCGGGACGCTCACATTCGCGCCCGGAGAGACTACGAAGACAATCGGCATCACTATCAACGGAGACGTGCTGGTCGAGACGGATGAGAGCTTCTTCGTTAATCTTTCCGGCGCGACCAACGCAGTGATAACGGACGCTCAGGGAAGGGGCACTATACAGAACGACGACTCGGCCAGCGTCGTCATCAGTCAGGTTTACGGAGGCGGCGGCAACTCAGGCTCTACGCTTAAAAACGATTTTATCGAAATCTTCAATCGCGGGACGACGATTGTTGATATTTCAGGCTGGTCAGTTCAGTACAGGTCTGCCACAGGCACTAGCGGCAACTGGTCTGTCACCAATCTCTGTGGCTCGACTACCGCCGGAACATGCCTGCTACAGCCGGGCCAGTACAGGCTCGTTCAGGAAGCGGCGGGTGCAGGCGGCACCGTAGAGATAACGGAAGACGTAACCGGCAATATTGACATGAGCGCAAGCGGCGGAAAGGTCGCGCTGGTCAGTAGCACAACGAACCTCGGGACGAACACCTGCCCCGCAGCGAGCGCGGGCGTGCAGGATTTCGTAGGCTACGGCAGCGCCAACTGCTTCGAAGGCAGCGCGGCGGCTCCCGCGCCCGGCGCCGCGAGCGCGGATTTTAGAAAGCTGAACGGATGTCAGGATACGAACAACAATGGCGCGGACTTTCAAACAGCCTCGGCCAGCCCGCGCAACTCGTCTTCGACATTTAACGTCTGCGCCGCGCCTGACCTTCCCTTGACGGACGCGGCGGACGAAGAGAGCGAAGCGACTGCTGCCTTATCGGATATTTCCCGTGAGAGGGCTGGAAGCGGAGGCGTAGAGGCGCTTGGGCATACGGCCCGCGAGATAGGCGAGGCGTCCTGCCTCTATGCCGAGGCGCATGGCCCTTGCCATCTTCTCAGCGTCCCGCGCTTCGGCTATGGCCGTGTTCATCAATATGGCGTCAGCGCCAAGCTCCATGGCTATAGCCGCGTCGGACGCCGTGCCTACGCCCGCGTCAACGATAATCGTAGCTTCGGGAAGTTGCTCGCGCATGATGCGAAGGTTGGCGGGGTTCTGTACGCCGAGGCCGGAGCCAATGGGAGCGGCTAGCGGCATCACGGCGGCGCAGCCCGCGTCGAGCAGCTTTTTCGCGGCGATAAGATCGTCGGAGAAATAAGGCAGCACGGTGAAGCCTTCTTTGACGAGGACGCGTGCGGCTTCTATCGTCTGCTCGTTGTCTGGAAAGAGCGTCACCTGATCGCCTATGACTTCAAGCTTGATGAGGTCTGTCTCTAAAGCCTCGCGCGCGAGACGCGCCGTGCGTATGGCCTCTTCCGCCGTGTAACACCCGGCGGTGTTGGGCAGAATCGTGAGCGACGGGTCTAGGTGGTCGAGAAAAGATTCCTCGCGGCGGTCAAGCGGCACGCGGCGCACGGCCACCGTCACCATCTCTGCGCCCGAAGCCCTGTGAGCGGCCTTCATCTCCTCGAACGAGCGATACTTGCCGGTTCCCACTATGAGGCGCGAATGAAAAGTGCGGCCTCCGACTTCAAAACTGTCCGACATGGTTCCTTCCGTGGCTGCTACACTGGACATAACTTTCCCCTTCACCTTCTTACTACTGATGCTTAATATAGTCTGCCTTTATCTTTTGAGCTAAGCTCCGCCGCCCACGAAGTGAATTATCTCCACCCTGTCATCTTCGCTCAAAGTAGTTTGAGGCCAGTCTGCACGGCGCACGACTTCGCGGTTGCGCTCGATGGCCAGCCTGTCGGGCGCGAGCGCCAGATAACCTATCAGGGCTTCCAGAGTCAGCCCGTCGGGCAATTCCCTCTCTTCACCGTTTACAGTTACGCGCAAAGTCCCGCTCTCGCTTCCTCAGCCCTGCTGTATGATTCGACGCAACTCCGCCTCGTAGCCATCGGCTATCGCCCGCACCAGAAGGGCTGCGCGCCCGGTCTTAAAGTGCGGGAGGACTGCGCGCACTTGCGCTATGCCGTCCGGCCCCGTGCGCGTGGGAAAGATTAACGGGCGAAAGGTAGAGCCCAGAACTTTTACCGTGACGTCTGCGCCGTCAACGGCTTCTCTGCCATTTGAGCCGCGCCCGACCCTTATCTTCAGCATGGCGGTAGAGCCGCCGCGAAACTCATTCTCGCCTACTAGGCTCAGATGAATCCCTGCGCCGGAAGCTGCTTCGGCCCGCGCAAAGTCCGCCACCACGTCCTGCAATATGGCGCGCACGTTATGACTCGCGGCCTTCTGTGCGGGCGCGGCCTTTTTCACCTTCGCTTCGTGGGCTGGCGGCGGCGGCACGGGCTCCGGCGCAGTAGTCGGCGCTGGCGGCGCTGCTTTCACCAGAGGCGTCGCGGCTTTCACTACAGGCGGCGCAAGGGGTGGAATCTCCAGTGGGTCTGAGTCGTCTTGAGGCGCAGGCTCGACAGGCGTAGCGGAAACCTTTTCAGGAGCAGGCGCGGCGGCTGCGGCGGCGGGAGCGCTCGTCTCTCGCTGGCTCATGCGCTTCAAGTCGTCTATGCGACCGGCGCGAATTGCCGCGCAGATGAGCTTGTGCTGGCGGTTCAGGCGCTCGGCCAGCTCTTTCTCGTCAAACCCCTTCTCGATTAAATCTTCGTAACGAGAGCGCTTGCTGGCGAGAATGGCTCCGCCCACGTAGACGAGCGAGAGGATGAGCGGTGAATCCAGCCCCTTGTCCTCCGTCTGAACATGATAGACGGTGCCTTCGTGCTCTATGTCCGTGTTGAATCCGGTAATCATCCCTGAAGTCCAGAAACCCAAGCCCGATGTCCCTCATCAACGACCCGAAGCCGCGCTTTCCGACCCGGGAATTTAGAGTTGGGATTTGGGACTTTTTTTGAGGCCCAAAAGCACAGTAGCACGCCCGTTTTCAGGCGGTCAATCCGGTTGATGCCGGAGGCTTCAGGAGCGCTTAAGGCGTGCTTGACACACGAGTTTTACAGGGCTACTATGAGCTTGTGCCATGATTCTCAATCTCTAAACGAGAGCCTTGACCGACCTCTTTCAGGTGAAAGAGAGTACGGAAAGGCTAAAAGTGTAGCTTGCGAGGGCTGAAAGGTCGTCATGCAGGAGTTCAGGCTAGAAGCGTACTTGCCCATATTGCTGATGTTCATAGTTGCGCTCGGCTTTGCCGGAGGCAACATAGTGCTGTCTCAACTCGTAGGCCAGCGCAAGTCCACTCGCACGAAGCTGATGCCCTACGAGTGCGGCAAAGACCCTGTGGGCTCTGCGCGCGAGCGCTTCTCCGTCAAGTTCTACCTGATTGCGATGATCTTCATACTCTTCGACATAGAGGTCATCTTTCTTGTGCCCTGGGCGGTGGTCTTCAAGCGACTGGCCGCCGAAGGCCCCATGATGCGCAATCTGGTTTACGTAGAGATGATGCTCTTCGTGGCGCTGCTGCTGGTCGGCTACATTTACGTGGTCAAGAAGGGCGCGTTTGATTGGGGTGAGCGTGCGCGCCGTGAGGCGGAAGCGGAAGCACGCGCGCTGACGGACATGCAGAAAGGCAGAGAGCCGTCTACGAAGAGGCGTGCTGCCTGATTCGGTTTTTGAAGTGCGGAGTTAAGTGCTATGGGTTTAGAAAACATAATTGCCGAAGCATTACCGGAAGTCATCACAACGCGGCTGGACTCGCTTATTAACTGGGCGCGTAAATCGTCTCTTTGGCCCGCGACGTTCGGTCTGGCCTGCTGCGCCATAGAGATGATGGCTTCCACCAATTCACGAAACGACCTTGCGCGCTTCGGCTCTGAAGTCTTTCGCGCAAGCCCGCGACAGGCGGACGTGATGATTGTCTCCGGTCGCGTCTCCAGAAAGATGGCTCCCGTGCTGAGGCGCATCTACGACCAGATGCCCGAGCCCAAGTGGGTCATCTCCATGGGCGCGTGCGCGACCTCCGGCGGCGTCTTCGACAACTACGCGATAGTTCAGGGTGTGGACAAGATTGTGCCCGTGGACGTTTACATTCCGGGCTGCCCCCCGCGACCCGAAATGCTGATTCACGCCGTGATGATGCTTCAAGACAAGGTTATGAGCGAAAGCTCTCGCTTCCGCAGGGACGTTCCGGTAGAGGAGGCGCGCGAAGCTGTTCCGCCCGGCACTCTTCCCGGCTCTGGCATCTCGGCCATGAATGAGTCTGCGGCGCAAGAGACAACGTCGCGCCCATACACAATTGCCTCGCGGCACGAAAGAAGAAGGTCATCCTGAGTAATTGGCAACCAGCCGCCAGCAGTCAGCTTTTACCTTCTGCTGGTAGCTGAAGGCTGACAGCTTTTGATTATGGCAAATGAGAACGAGCGGCCTGCCGGCAGCGAGACGCAGGCAGAGGCAGCACCGACACCAAGCAATAACATAGCGCCGTCCCCCCTGGTGGCGGCGTTGCAGCGTCAGAACGCCGAATGGATTTCCGAGGTCATAGAAGCCTTTGGCGAGACGACCGTTGTTGTTCCGCGCGAGCACATAAGGGCCGCGTGCAGCTTTCTAAAGAGTGCGCCCGGCCTTGAGTTCAACATGCTGGTGGACATCTGCGGCGTTGACCGTGGCCCTGAAGAAGAGCCGCGCTTCGAGGTCAACTATCACCTGTTCTCAACGAGCAAATATCATCGAGCGCGGCTGAAGGTTTTACTGGGCGAGGACGAGCCGCGCGTGGAGACGGTCGTGACCGTCTGGAAGACAGCCAACTGGCACGAGCGCGAAACCTTCGACATGTTCGGCGTCATCTTCGAGGGCCACCCGGACTTGAGGCGCATACTGCTGCCCGACGATTGGGAAGGTCACGCGCTACGCAAGGATTTCCCGTTGCGCGGCTACGAGCCGTACAGCTTGACGTAGTCTGGAGAGTCTGTAGAGTCTGGAGAGTCTATAGAGAAGAACGCTTCTTGACTCTCCGGACTCTACAGACTCTCCGGACTCTACAGACTTTCATATGAGCACCACTGTTCCGCCATACGAGGTAATAGACCAGCCGCTCGATACGCAGATGACCATCTCGTTCGGGCCGCAGCACCCGTCTACGCACGGCGTGCTGCGCCTTGAGATGGTGTTGGACGGCGAGATGATTGTCCGAGCCACGCCCGACATAGGCTACCTGCACACGGGCATGGAGAAGCTCTTCGAGTACAAGAAGTGGCAGCAGGGCATAGTCATCACCGACCGCATGGATTACCTGAATCCGTTGGGAAACAATCTGGCCTACGTGATGGCGGTTGAGAAGCTGCTGGGTCTGGAGATTCCCGAACGCGCTCAGGTGATTCGCGTCATGATGTGCGAGTTGCAGCGTATTGCCTCGCACATGGTCTGGTTGGGGACGCACGCTCTGGACATAGGCGCTATGACCGTCTTCTTCTACGCCTTCCGTGAGCGCGAGAAGATTCTGAATCTCATAGAAGCCTGTTCGGGCGGAAGACTGACGCCATCCTACTTTCGCGTGGGCGGCCTGATGATGGACTTGCCCGCAGGGTTCGAGCGCCGCGTCAAGCAGTTCACGGACGCTTTCCCTAAAGCGCTGGACGAGTTTCACACGCTGATTTCCGGCAACACGATTTTCCAGAGCCGCACTAAGGGCGTCGGCTATATCTCTGCGGAAGACGCGATTGACTGGGGCTTGACCGGCCCCTGCCTGCGCGGGAGCGGCGTCAAGATTGACGTGCGTTTGACGAACCCTTACACGGGTTACGAGACTTACGACTTCGAGATTCCGGTGGAGACGGGCGGCGATGTGTGGGCGCGCTACATGGTACGCATGCGCGAGCTTAGAGAGTCTGTGAAGATTGTGGAGCAGGCGCTCGCGCGTCTTCGTCCCGGCCCTGTCAAAGCTGACGCGCCGAAGGTAGTGCTGCCCGAGCGCGAAGCTATGAAGACGCACATGGACGCGCTCATTCATCACTTCCTGATTATCACCGAAGGCTTCAACGTCCCGGCCGGTGAAGTCTATCACCCCATAGAAGGCTCTAAGGGCGAGCTTGGCGTTTACATCAAATCGGACGGCGGAGCCAAGCCCGCTCGCGTGCATGTTCGCGGCCCCAGCTTTGTAAACCTCTCGGCCCTGCCCGTCATGGCCGAAGGGGAAATGATTGCGGACGTAGTCGCCATCATTGGCTCGCTCGACATTGTGCTCGGAGAAATTGATAGATAGTTCTCAACTCTCGATTTTTAGTTTTCAGCAAGAAGGCTGGCGATTAAAAACTGAGGACTGAGAGCTTAAAACTGAAAACTATGTCTTCGCAGTTTACGCCAAACAATCCGTTGCCGCAGGAGGCAAAAGTCCCGCAGGAGATGGCCAGCTTCTCGCCCGAGGTGGAGGCGGAGATTGACCGTCATCTGGCGAAGTATCCGCCTGAGAGAAAGCGCTCGGCCATACTGCCTCTGATGTTCATAGTGCAGCGCGAGCGCAACGGCTATCTAGACCCGCCGGGCGTGGCTTATCTGGCCGACCGCTTAGGCGTGAGAATCACGGACATCTGGGAAGTGGCGACCTTCTACTCCATGATTAACACGGAGCCCGTGGGCCGCTATCACATACAGGTCTGCAAGACCCTCTCGTGCAAGATAATGGGCGCAGACCGCATCACGGAGCAGTGCTCAAAGAGGCTCGGCATCAAGCCGGGTGAGACTACGCCGGACGGCCTCTTCTCTTTGTCGGTTGTCGAGTGCCTCGGCTCATGCGGGACAGCGCCAATGCTTCAGTTGGGGTTCGACTATCACGAGAACCTGACGGAAGCAAAGGTGGACGAGCTTTTGGACAGGTGCCAGCGCGGCGAATACCAGCCGCAGGTCGGCGTGAAGATTTCGGCCTGAAGATTGAAGAAAAGTTCTCTTAGCGATTCCAGACTTGCCCTATGTTTATCGGTGCCATCGGTTGCGAGCCGCTTCAGTTGCGGCGTGTAAATTTAGAGAACTCGCATCGCCTTGAGGTGTATCGCGCCAACGGCGGCTACGAGGCTTTGAAGAAAGTCTTGGACGGCATGTCGCCGGACGACGTGATTGGCGAAATCAAGAAGTCCGCTTTGCGTGGACGAGGCGGCGCGGGGTTCCCAACCGGCATGAAGTGGAGCTTCGTGCCGAAAGATAACCCAAAGCCGAAGTACGTAGTCTGCAACGCGGACGAATCCGAGCCCGGCACCTTCAAAGACCGCTACCTGATGGAGCGCGACCCGCACATGCTGATTGAAGGCATGCTGATAGCCGCTTACGCTCTGGGCTCACAGACCTGTTACATATACACGCGCGGCGAGTACCGCTACCTGATTGAAATCGTGGACGAAGCGATTCGTGAAGCGTGCGAGGCCGGACTTGTCGGAGAGAAAATCCTAGGCACGGATTTCACCTGTCAGGTCTACACGCACACGGGCGCTGGCGCTTACATCTGCGGAGAAGAGACGGCGCTGCTCAATTCACTGGAAGGTCTTCGCGGCCACCCGCGCATGAAGCCTCCCTTCCCTGCCGTCGCCGGTCTATACGGCGCGCCCACCGTCGTCAACAATGTCGAGACGCTGACGGCCGTGCCCGACATCATTAAGATGGGCGGCGAGGCTTATCAGAAACTTGGGACGGAAAAGAGCGGCGGCACGAAGCTCTGGTCTGTGTCGGGTCACGTGAATCGTCCGGGCGTGTACGAGCTTCCGATGGGCTATGCCCACATGGAGAAGTTCATCATGGAAGACTGTCAGGGGATGCTCGGCGGCAGGAAACTGAAGGCGGTGATTCCCGGCGGCTCAAGCGTCTACATCATGCCCGCAGCAGACGTTATAGGCAAAGACGTGCGCATGGATTATGAAGGGCTGGTGGCCGCAGGCTCCATGGTCGGCTCAGGCGGCTTCATTGTCATGGACGAGACTGTGGATGTCTTTGAGTCAACGAAGAACCTGACCGAGTTTTACAAGCACGAGTCCTGCGGCTGGTGTACGCCGTGCAGGGAAGGCACCGACTGGCTCGTCAAGATTTTCAAGCGCATAGCATCGGGCGAGGGCCGTCCTGAAGATGCACAACTGTTGTTAGATATTTGCGACAACATAGAAGGAAAATCCTTCTGCCCTCTGGGCGACGCCGCCTCTTGGCCGATTCAATCTGCGATTAAGAAGTTCCCGGAAGATTTCAAGCGCCATCTGGCACGTATGACCGAGCCCGAAGGCGTGGCAGTTTAACAGAAACGCTTTTATGTCTACAGAATTAGTAAAAGTCACGATTAACAGTCAGGAGTTTCAGGTGGCGAAGGGCGCGCGGCTGATTGACGTCTGCCGCGAGAATGGCTTTAACATTCCATCCTTCTGCTATTACGCAGACCTTGCGCTTCAGGCATCCTGCCGCATGTGTCTTGTGCGTATAGAGAAGATGCCCAAGCTTCAAACCTCCTGCACCATCACCTGCACGGACGGAATGGTCGTCACCACCGAAAGCGACGAGATTGAGAAGGCTCAGCGAGCGATGGTCGAATTCCTGCTCGCCAACCACCCGCTCGATTGTCCCGTCTGCGACCGTGGCGGCGAGTGCGAGTTGCAGGAGATGGCCTTCGACTGGGGCAACCTTGAAGAGCGCTTTGTCGAAAGAAAGAATTATCACCCTGAAAAATATCTCTCTCCGATTGTAGCCAACGACCCGCAGCGCTGCATCCTCTGCAAGCGATGCACGCGCGTCTGCGATGAGTGGATGGGCGAGGACGCGATTGAGGCCGGAGGTCGCGGCGCGCACACGGTCATAGGCACTTACGGCGGCTGGCTCAACTGCTCGCAGTGCGGCAACTGCATAGAGGTCTGTCCCACAGGCACGCTGCTCGACGCGACCTATCGCAATCAGGCCAGGCCGTGGGAGTTAGAGCAGAAAGTCTCGACCTGTACGTTCTGCTCGGACGGCTGCGAGGTGTCGCTAGGCTCTCGCGGCGGCGAACTGATGCGAGTGGTCGCGCGCGACCGTTACGTCAACGGCCACAACGGAGAGTTCCTCTGCATCAAGGGACGATTCGCGCATCCCTTCGTCAATCACGAAGAGCGGCTGCGCACGCCCATGATTCGTTATCGAAAGGGCGGAAAGCTCGTTCCGGCCACTTGGGACGACGCGATTCAATTCGTCGCTTCTAAGCTACAAGCCGTCAAGGAAGCTCACGGCGCGTCGAGCATAGGCGTTGTGGGAAGCCCTCGTCTTTCCAACGAATCGAATTACGCCCTGTTGAGGTTCGCTCGTGAAGTCATCGGCACGGACAACTACACCGCGACCGACGCCTTCTCGCTCACACCTTTCTTCAAAAATTTGAGTGGCCAGCTAGCCACCACGAAAGACATTCGATACGCGAAGACGATTCTTCTGATTGGCGGCGAGCCGGAAGAGTTACAGCCCCTGACGGGCAAACAGATTCGTCAGGCAGTCAGAAACGGCGGCGCGCAGCTCCTAATCGTCAACAGCCGTGAGATTCGCCTGAAGCAGCAGGCCGCAAAGTTCCTGCACATACGGCCCGGCGCGGAAGACGCTGCGGTGCTGGCCATCACAGACCAGTCGCAGAACGCTCTGGCCGCGCGCAAGCTCGGCGTGGAAGAGATTGACTTGATAGAGCTGCGGCGAGGGCTCACGGGTACGGAAGGCGACATGGTCGTGATGTTCGGCGGCGAGCTAAGCTCGGACGCGCAAGGAGCGCTGGCGCAATGGGCGCACACCTTCGGCAGGGAGTCGCGCCGCGTGCTGCTGCATCCTCTGCCGCTCTTTAACAACAGCGTAGGCGTGCATGACATGGGGCTGATGGACGGCTCAATGAGTGTGGCCGGGATGCTGGACGGTGCCGGAGAAACGATTCGCGCCATGTACGTAGCGGGCAGCTTCCTCCCCGTACAGCTAAGCGGGCGAGAAGAAGCGCTCTCGCGTCTCGATTTTCTGGTGGTGCAGGAGCTTTTCGAGACGGAGACAACCGCGTTCGCAGACGTTGTGCTTCCGGCTGCTTCCGCTTACGAGTCGGACGGAACCTTTACAAACAACTGCGGCTTTGTGCAGCGCTTGCGCCAGAGCATCCCGCCCGTTCACCAATCGAAACAGGATTGGATGATAACGGCGCAACTGGCTCACGCTCTCGGCGCGGACTTCGGCTGGCAGATGTCGGCCAGCGCCGTCTTCAAGGAGTTGGCGGAGCGAGTTCCCTCATACGCGGGGCTGCGCTATCCGTTTTTGAAGGACGAGACGAAGCCTGTTCAAGCCAAGCACGCGATTGCAGAGAAGCAAGACCTGTCAGAGGGGCTTGAGCGCTTGCGGGCAAGCGTCGAGGCCATGAGCGAGACGGCTGAAAAGATGACGGGGACGCCGCCCGTCGGGCACGAGCTATTCAAGCTGGGGACGCTGACGAGCAAGACGCCGCAGTTTCATCTGCTCGCGGCCGGAAATCCGGAGCCGCCAAGCGTGCTGATTTCGCCCCTGTACCAGATTACTGTTGACCCCGGTTTGCAGCGCCGTACCGAAGTTGCCGCCGGAGACTAAGACATTAATCCCAATTTGTTATCATGGAAACTATCAGGCAGGTATTCTTGCAACTGACGGCCATCACAGTAGCCTTTACGGTCGTGCTGATGATTGTGGCGTACACGGTGCTGGCAGAGCGCCGCGTGCTGGGATTTATTCAGGGAAGGCTGGGGCCGAACCGCGTCGGCCCCTTCGGCCTGATGCAGCCCTTCGCAGACCTTCTCAAGTTCATCCTCAAGGAAGAGATTGTTCCGGACAAGTCTACCAAGTTCGTCTACTTCCTTGCGCCCATGATTGCGATTATCACGGCGCTCATGCCGATGATTGTCTACCCGTTCGGGCCCGCGATAAATCTGCCGTTCATAGGCAACATCACCCTCGTCATAGCGCGCTTCGACGTAGCGCTCCTCTACGTGCTGGGCATCACTTCCGTCGGCGTCTACGGCATAGCGCTGGCCGGTTGGTCTTCCAACAACAAGTACAGCTTGATGGGCGGGCTGCGCTCTTCCGCTCAGCTCATCTCTTACGAGCTAAGCTTGGGGCTCTCTCTGATTGGCGTGATTCTGGTTTCCGGCACGCTCGACCTCTACAGCATAGTGGAGCAGCAGGGCGGCTACTGGCTTTACGTCATCCCGCGCTGGAATATCTTTCCGCAGATTATAGGCTTTATCATCTATCTGATTTCGGCCATCGCTGAGACAAACCGCGTTCCCTTCGACCTGCCTGAAGCCGAGACGGAGTTGGTCGCGGGCTTTCATACAGAGTACTCCGCGCTGAAGTTTGCTCTCTTCTTCATGGCCGAGTACGTAAACATGTTCACGGTTTCGATGCTGGCGACGACGCTTTTCCTTGGCGGCTGGCAGGGGCCGGGCGTCTCGCAGTTCCCTATCTTGGGCATCTTCTACTTCTTAATTAAAGTCTCCTTCTTTCTATTTCTGTATATCTGGCTGCGCGGCACGCTGCCGCGCTTTCGCTTCGACCAGTTGATGAACTTCGGCTGGAAATTCCTGTTGCCCGTTGCCATCCTGAATATCTTCCTGACGGCGACGGTTGTGTTTGTAGGCACGATTTACGGCTGGTGGTAATTGAAAACCGGTGGCAAGTGACAAGCAACGGCTTTTAACTCGCCACTCGTCACTCGTCACTCAGCACTGTTCTTAAAATGACAGCTCTTCTTTTTATTCTTTTTGGCGGTCTGGCTCTGGGTTGCGCAATCTCTATGGTGGCGCAGCGCAATCCGCTCTACAGCGCCATCTCTTTAGTCGGCGTCTTCATAGCGCTGGCCTGCCTCTATTTGACGCTGGCCGCGCCCTTCATAGCCGCCGTGCAGGTCATAGTCTACGCGGGCGCAATCATGGTGCTGGTCGTCTTCGTCATCATGCTCCTGAACGTGGAAGAGGAAGAGCGGCGGCCGCTTCGTATGCGTTATCTAGTCCCGGCTGCGATTGTTCTGGCCGCAATCCTCGTGGCCGAAGCCTCTTTCATACTCTTTTACGTGCAGACGAATCCGGCCACGCCGCGCACGCCGCTCAACACAGACGTAGGGCTTACTTCTCAAATCGGCTCAGGGCTTTTCACGCGCTACCTTCTGCCCTTCGAGATTACGTCCGTGCTGCTGCTGATGGCGATTGTAGGCGCTATGAGTCTTGCGCGGCGCGGCCAGCTTCTTTCACCGCAGGCGCGTGTTATTCCGGGCTCGCAGGTTCTTCCCATGGACGTGGTTGACCCGCGCCGTGTGGGCGATGCGACCGAAGTTGAAACTGATACTACGGACGAGGCCGCGCGAGTTATGGGTTACGGCGACGTGTTGAGAAAACGGGACGACGAAGAGGTTTGAAGGAAAGCGTATGACTGAGTTTGCCATCGAGGCTACAGCGTTCGCGCTACAAAATGTGCCCGCGCCGCAGGTGCAGGGCGTAGAGCTGTCTTGGTATCTGGCGCTCTCTGCGGCTCTGTTCACGATAGGAGTGGTCGGCGTCATCATCAAGCGCAACGTGATTTCCATGTTCATGTGCATAGAGTTGATGCTCAACGCCGTGAACCTTACGCTCGTGGCATTTTCGAGCTACTTCCGAGACGTGACCGGACAACTCTTCGTCTTCATTGTGATGACGGTGGCGGCGGCTGAAGCTGCCGTTGGGCTTGGCATCATCATTGCCATCTTCCGCAATCGTGAATCGCTGGACGTTGACGACGCGAACATTTTGAAACTGTGAGAACAGTTCTCAGTTTTTAGTTCTCAGTTTTCAGTGAAAAGCAACGTGGCTCTTTTCTGAAAACTGAGAACTAAAAACTGAGAACTGAAAACTTGCTTATGCTTCGTTACATCATCTTCGCTCCGCTCGCGGGGGCAGCCATCAACTGGCTGCTTGGCCGCCGCATTCGCAACGAGTTGTTCGTGGGAGTGGTTGCGTGCGGCTCGGTTGCCGTGTCTGCGGTGATAGCCTTTTATCTGGCCTTTAAGTCGGGCGGTGCGCTTCATCTGGGCGAAGCCGCGAATATCACGACGCCCGTCTTCGACCACCTGTGGACGTGGATTGAGGTGGGGAGCTTCCGCGCGGACTTCGGTCTTGCGATGGACAGGCTGAGCGGCATCTACACGCTCTTTATCACCTTCATAGGGCTTCTTATACACATCTTCGCCACGGGCTACATGCATGGCGACAAAAGCTTCTATCGCTTCTTCGCCTATCTGAACCTCTTCATGTTCTCCATGCTGACGCTCGTGCTGGCGGACAACTTTCTGCTGATGTTCGTAGGCTGGGAAGGCGTGGGCCTCTGCTCTTACCTGCTTATAGGTTATTACACGGACAGGAAGGAAGCGGGCGACGCATCCAAGAAGGCTTTCATCATGAACCGCATAGGTGACTGGGGAGTCATCATCGGCGTCATGCTCATCTTCTTCCTGACCGGCTCCATCAGCTTCTTCGATAAGAACGTGGGCGGCACGGAAGTCTACAGTGCGCTCGGGCGCATAGCGGCTATGGCCCCTGAGCCGTTCACCGCTTCGGCAATCGTAGCTGGCACCATCACCTCCGCCGCCGTGCTTCTCTTTATTGGAGCGACGGGCAAATCGGCTCAGATACCCCTGTATGTGTGGCTGCCGGATGCGATGGCGGGCCCGACTCCCGTCTCCGCTCTGATTCACGCGGCGACGATGGTGACGGCCGGGGTTTACATGGTCGTGCGCTGCTCGGCCATTTACACGCACGCGCCCACGGCCATGTTCATCATGGCCATCATAGGAGCAGCCACGGCAATCTTTGCCGCCACCATCGGCATAGCTCAGAACGACATCAAGAAGGTGCTGGCCTATTCGACCGTCTCGCAGCTTGGCTACATGTTTCTGGCCTGCGGGGTCGGCGCGTTCGTCGCGGCCATCTTCCACGTGATGACGCACGCCTTCTTCAAGGCGCTTCTCTTCCTTGGCTCTGGAAGCGTGATACACGGAATGCATCACGAGCAGGACATGCGACGCATGGGCGGCTTGAAGAAGTACATGCCGATTACCTTCGCCACCATGTTGACGGGGTGGCTGGCAATTAGCGGTATTCCTATCTTCGCGGGCTTCTTCTCCAAGGACGAGATTCTGTGGAAGACATGGAGCATGCACGGCTCGTGGGGCGATAATCTGCACTCCGCGCCCAAGATACTCTGGATTGTTGGCGCTGTGACCGCGCTTCTGACAGCCGTTTACATGACGCGGCTGATGGTCATGACCTTCTGGGGCGGCGAGCGTTTCCGGGAGGCTCACGCCGGCGGGCAGGCGGACGAGGCGCACGCGGCCGCTTATGACGAGCACGAAGCGCCGCACGACGCGCGGGCAGCTTCGGCTGGCGACCGCCCGCATCACGAGCCGGGCGACCATGTTGAGGACGATGAGGACGAGCAACACGCGGGCGATGCTCATGGCCATCACGGCCCCTTCACGCCGCACGAGTCGCCATGGAACATGACGGTGCCGCTCATAGTGCTGGCGATTCTCTCCACGGTGGGCGGGCTCGTCGGCATCCCTTACGCTTTAAGCTCCATGGTAGGGCTGCACACGCCGAACTATTTTGAGCACACGCTTGAGCCTGTAGTGGCTCACTCGGTTGAGAAGGGCGAGGGCGCGTCGGCTGGTGAAGCCGCAGGCACGGGCGACGTGCGCTGGCTCTCTAAGCCTCCTCCGCAGACGGACGGCGCTGCGCCGCTCTCGGTCGGTGAAGGCTCTCAGGGCGAGCCAGCCGCAGAGCGTGCTCATTCGCCCGGAGAGGTCAGGAGCGAGCGGCTGTTCACGCTCATCTCCGTCCTCATAGCTATCACGGGCATAGGCTTGGGCTGGATAATTTATCAGAAGAGGCCGTTACTGAAAGCGCCGCGACTGCTCGAAGAGAAGTATTACGTTGACGAGGCTTACGATGCGGTCGTCGTCAATCCTATTAAGGCAGGCTCGCGCGAGGGGCTCTGGCGGTTCTTCGACATAGGCGTCATTGACGGCATCGTCAACGGCATGGGGCGCGGCATCACGGAGATTGGCTCTGTCGTGCGTTACCTACAGGTCGGGTTCGTGCGCTGGTACGCGGCGCTCATTCTCCTTGGCGCGGTCGCAATCATCGGCTATTTCGCTTTCATGTTGACTTATGCTGCGAGATAACTTGCTCACCATACTGATTCTGCTGCCGGCCGTGGGGGCTCTCGCCCTCATAGGCCACGGCATGTTCTGGAAGCGAGAGAATGACTATCGCTGGATTGCGCTTCTCTTCTCCCTGCTGAACTTCGCGCTCTCGCTCATACTCTTGACGAGGGTGGGCGAGAACTCGGACGCCGCCTTTCGCTTCGAGCAGAAGACGCTCTGGATAGGGGCAATCGGCTCCTACTATCACATAGGCGTGGACGGCATGAGCCTGTGGCTCGTGATATTGACGACCCTGCTCGTGCCGATTTCGATTCTCTCAAGCTGGAACAGCATAAAGAAGCGCGCGCTCTCCTTCTACGTCTTCATGCTGATACTTGAGAGCGCCATGATTGGGGTCTTCGTCTCCCTAGACCTTCTAATCTTCTACCTCTTCTTCGAGGCGTCGCTCGTGCCCATGTTCTTCATGATTGGCATCTGGGGCGGCGAGCGCAAAATCTATGCGGCGACCAAGTTCTTCATCTACACGGCCGTCGGCAGCCTGCTGATGCTGGTCGCAATCATCGCGCTCTATTACATACACCAGCAGCAGACGGGCGTCGGCACGTTCGATTACCTGACGCTGCTGGACTCGCTCAAGAGCGGCCAAATGGTTATAGCGGAGACGGCTGCGGCCACGATTTTCCTCGCCTTCGCCTTTGCCTTCTGCATAAAAGTTCCCCTGTGGCCGTTTCACACGTGGCTGCCGGACGCGCACACGGAAGCGCCCACGGCAGGCTCCGTCATCCTTGCTGGCGTGCTGCTGAAGATGGGAACGTACGGGTTGATGCGCTTTAACCTTGCGCTCTTTCCTTCAATGGCCCGCTACTTCGCGCCTTACTTCATAGTGCTGGCAATCATAGGAATCATCTACGGCGCGCTTGTGGCCATGGTGCAGCCGGACGTGAAGAGGCTCGTCGCTTATTCATCCGTCAGCCACATGGGCTTCGTAGTGCTTGGAATCTTCTCTTTTACAGAGCAGGGGATGCAGGGCGCGCTCTATCAGATGCTCAATCACGGCGTCTCTACGGGCGCTCTCTTCCTGCTCGTGGGCATGATTTACGACCGCAGGCACACGCGGCAGATTTCGGAGTTCGGCGGGCTTGCGACCTCCATGCCGTGGTTCTCTACCTTTTTTGTCATGGCTTCGCTCTCGTCCATAGGTCTGCCGTTTCTGAACGGCTTCGTGGGCGAGTTTTTGATACTGCTGGGAACGTGGCTCACTACGGCGATTCGTTATAACTGGGTGGCGACGATGCTCGCGGCCACGGGCGTCATCTGGGCAGCCGTCTACATGCTCTGGATGTTGCAGCGCGTAGTCTTCGGTCGCATACGAAATCCAGAGAACGCAGAGTTGTCCGACCTGAACGCGCGCGAGATAGGCTTGCTTGTGCCGCTACTGATACTGATGCTGGTGATGGGAGTCTACCCGCGACCTTTCCTGACGCGCTCGCGCGAAAGCGTAGTGGCGGTGCAGCAGCGCGTCACCAAATCAACGGCAGCCTCAGGCTCTTTCAGTGTAGAAGTTCAGGAGAACGAGCAGAGATAGAAGTCTAAAGCTTATGAAGAAATTGTTCCTCTATTTAATCGCGGGCGTGTTGTTCTTCGCCACTCACTCTTCATCGGGCGCGTTGCGCGCGCAGGATAAAGAGCCGAAGGATTACACTATTAACCTGCGCGGCACGGACGGGAAAAATTACGACCTGACAGCCATGCGCGGGCAGGTGCTGGTCGTCTCCTTCGGGGCTACGTGGTGCCAGCCCTGCAAAGAGGAGCTGCGCGTGCTGGAAGAGTTGAGGAATGAATACAGGGACAAGCCCGTGAAATTCTTCTGGGTGAGCATAGAGCCGGAAGAAGAGGCTTCGGACAAGCGCCTTCTGAGCTTTGCCAAGTCGGTCAAGTTTACGTTCCCCATCCTGCGCGACGAAACGCGCTGGACTTACGCTCAGTTCTCAACGCGCCAGCGCATCCCGCTCGTTGTCTTCTTCGACAAGCAGGGACGCTTTGCGCCGCCCACGCACGCCGGAATGTCAACGCCCGAAAACTACAGGCGCATGGTCAGAACCGAGCTTGACCGGCTGCTGGCAGATAAATCGAACACGAGCCCGCCCGTAGAAGCCGGGCGCTCGTCAAATTAAGAGATGAACTTCTTAGCAGCACTTCAAGCGGGTGTCACGCCCGACATAAATTTCGGACTCATCCTGCCGGAGATGATTGTGGCGGGCATGGCTGTCATAGTCATGCTGCTGGATGCTTTTCTGCGCCCGTCGCAGCGATGGACGACCGGCGGGCTTTCGCTCTTCGGCCTTGCCGGAGGCGCAGCCGCCTGCATCTGGCTCTGGATGCGCGGCTCTGCCGGGGTCGGAACCTTCAACGGCATGATAGTGCTGGACGAGATTCGCCTCAGCTTTACGCTCGTTGTCATACTCGTCTCCGCGCTCACCATACTGCTGTCCGTCGTCTGGGTGGAAAGCGAGCACCTGCCTGCGGGCGAGTTTCATTCGCTCCTGTTGTTTGCCACCTCCGGCATGATGTTGATGGCGTCGGGCGGCGACCTTGTGATTATCTTCTTGGGGCTTGAGATTCTCTCCATAGCCACTTACGTCATGTGCGGGTTCAGGCGCACGGACTTGCGCTCGAACGAATCTTCGCTCAAGTATTTCATACTGGGCTCCTTCTCTTCGGCCTTCCTGCTTTACGGCATGGCGCTGGTCTACGGAGCGACCGCTTCCGTGCGCGGCGCTGGCGTCATGGCGGGCACGACCAACATAGCCGAGATAGGCCAGCGCGTAGTATCGGGCGACATCATGTATCCGGCGCTTCTTTTCGCGGGCGCGGCCTTCATGCTGGTCGGATTCGGGTTCAAGATTGCTACGGCTCCTTTTCACGTCTGGACGCCGGACGTGTATGAAGGAGCGCCGACGCCTATCACTGCTTTCATGGCGGCGGGGCCAAAGGCGGCGGGCTTCGCCTCCTTCCTCAGAGTCTTTATCTTCGGCTTTCCCTTCGTGGGCGCTGTGACCGGCGGAACCGCTTCCGCTACTAACGTTCACGAAGCGTGGCTTCACGCGCTGGCGATACTTGCCATCATCACCATGTCGGTCGGCAACGTGGCGGCCATAGTCCAGAACAACGTCAAGCGAATGCTGGCCTATTCGTCAATCGCGCACGCGGGCTACGCGCTGGTCGGCTTCGTGGCGGCGGGCGCCGCGACAGACGCCGCGCAAAGGACGGACGCGCTCGCCGCCGTGGCCTTCTACATGCTGGCTTACGCGGTGATGAATCTGGGAGCGTTCGCTGTAGTGACGATAATCGCGCGCCAGAACGACCGCCGGACGGAGGTCGAGGACTATAACGGGATAGGCTTTCGTGCGCCCGCTCTCTCCTTCACTCTCTCAATCTTTCTGCTGAGCCTGCTGGGGATGCCGCTCACGGCCGGTTTCATAGGCAAGGTGGCGGTCTTCGCTTCCGCGCTCAACGTGGGAAGCACGACACCTGCGGCCAACTCGCTTTACATAATGATGGTCGTGATTGGCGTTCTCAACACGGCCATCTCCGCCTATTACTACCTGCGGCTCATCATAGTCATGTTCTTTCGCGAGCGAACGACTCCGTGGGCCGTGCCGCGCGTTCCCGCATCAATCGCGGTGGTGCTGGTGATTACAATCCTCGGCGTCTTTTACCTAGGACTTTTTCCGGGGCGGGTGCTGGACGCTTTCAAGCGCAAGCCAGCCGCCAGCGCTGTGACGCAAATCACGCGTTGACCTTAAGCCAACATTACTGCATTATCTAAGCGGGCCTAATCCATTCTTAATTTCAGGCCCGGTACTCTTTATGAATATTGCAGTTGTGAGCGGGACGGGCGCAAAAGTAGTTTTCCAGCCTGAAGGCGGCAAGCCGAAAGCGGCTTCCGCCGCAAGCTTTGTCTCCGAAATCATCAACGAGCTTGATGAAGCATGGCCCGGACGTCTTTACAGAGAGCGCATACTCTCTTTGCGCACACGCTCGCATCAACTGAATGTTCCGGCCAGAATGAATCCTGTGGAGATTCAGCACACGCTGCTTGGCGTAGAGCTTAAGGCCGGAAAGCGCCGCGTTCTCTGCCCTGATTTAGCCACGGCCCGTTATCTCTCGGTCTTTGCGCGCGCGGGCTGCGCCGAGGTCGCGGTTCCCTACGACATCACGCAGATTTCAAGGCTGGCAGACGAGCTTGAATCAGCGTGGCATCGCATGCTACTTCTTGTAGAGCACGTGGCCGGAGAGAGGTCTGAGCAGTTTCGCTCAAGGCTGCGGACGCTGCTCATAAACGAGGCGCGACGAGAAATCACAGAAGCGGGCGCGGGCTCCGCAATCCCGAAATTCAACCAGAACACAAAACAACGGCGCGGGTGAATCCGAATACGGTTCAGCAATCGCTCGCACACAGAACAGTAGGAATGGCACAAGAGATTAAATTAGTCGAAGAGACTCAGCTAGACAAATCGCAGCCGCTTCCCTTTCCCTTCAATCAACGCACCTACTGTCGCTACGAGCCGATTGAAAAGCGCATAGAAGAGGCGCGCGTGCTCGTCGTAGACAACCTGCTCAGAGACGCGAACGACGCTTCTCCCGTGGCGATGAAGGAGTGGGGACGCCTTGCCACTTCGCAGATAAGGCGAGAGCGAGAGATTGCCAGCCTCGCGCTTGAGAACATCCTCAGCAACATTGAGCGGCTGGTCAAGCGTCCCACCACGCAGGTCACACACGTCTCTGAAATCGCGGAGGCCGTCCGTAATTTCCAGCCCGACGCCATCGTTCTTGGCGGAACCCTGCGCGACTTCGATTACTACAACCCTGAGATTCTGGAAACCTTCTGTCAGTTCATACGGGAGACGAAGACGCCAGTGCTGGGCATCTGTGGCGGCCACCAGCTTGTAGGGCTCTCCTTCGGCGCTCGCGTGCTTACCTTAGACCACCGCGAACAGCACGAGCGCAGGGCTGACCGTCCGAACGAATATCAGTATCGCTTCATACGCATCACCGAGCCGGATGACCCAATCTTTCATGGCATCTACGACCCGCAAAGCGGTGTCTGGCAGGACTACACGAAAGAGGCACGTATCCTACGAGTCTGGCAAAATCACGGTTTACAGATTGACCGCGTGCCCGAAGGATTTCGTCTTCTGGCCACAGCCTACCTCTGCCGCATACAGATGATGGTCAAGCGCGCCGAAGGTCAGCTCATCTACACAGTCCAATTCCATCTGGAGAAATCTTTCGAGGACTGGCACAAGAATCCCACTCGCTGGGAGCACCCGAACGAATCACGCGACGGTCGCATCATCTTCGAGAATTTCTTGAGAGAGTCGCTCAAGCACGCCGGACGCATGTCCACAGGCTGAAGACTGCTGTAAATCTTTATCTTCACCCGCTTTATTCGCGCCTTACCCGTCACTGAAAGTTGTCGGCGGCCATTGCTGTCCCGATTCAAGGAGTGATTATGAGCGAATATTTCGTAGAGACTACAGGCAACGACTCCGGCAACGGGAAAACCGTTCAGACCGCATGGAAGACGCTCAAGCACGCTCTGGAAGCAGCCGAGCCCGACTCCGTTATCAACATCGGAAAGGGCGAGTTTCGTGAAGTCCTCAGAATCAAGAAGAACGTAACGCTGCGCGGGCAGGACAAGCTCTCTACCATCATTAAATGCCCGCTCGATTTGCCCTACAACCCGAACGAGACGGTCTTCAGCCTTCCCCTGCCTAAATATAATGCCATGGACATCTTGACGCAGACGCCCATGGTGCTTCTGAGCGGGCCGGTCAAGGTGCGCTTTGAAAATCTTACAATCTCGGCCTTAATAGAGGGTTTCAAGCAACACGGCACCGGGATAGTCACTTCTGACGGCGGGGCTCAGCTTGAGATAGAGACTTGCCGTATCCTTGAGTTTAATCACCTCTTCATCTTTATACTTGACGGCACATTCCTGCTCAGCAACTCGAAAGTCGGCTCTGAGTTTAATTTAGGTACGGATGTAGGTATCTGCTTCGCCAATAATACCAAAGGGGTCTTTGCCAATTCGGAAATCGGCGGAGGTATGGATCACTGCATAGACACCTTTCATAACTCCTTCGCGGAGGTGACTCACTGTACTATCAAAGGCGCCGCCAGCTCGAATGCAAACGGGATGCGGATGAACGACAAATCAAGGGCCGTCATCTCGCACAACACTTTTCAGGGGCAGCCGCCATTTAACAATTTTGACGTTAATCAATCGGCGCTTCTCATCTGGTTTGAAGCGAGCGCCGACATAAACAACAACCTCATCACAGGCTTTTCCAGAGGGCTGAATTTTTATGCCGAGTCAACCGCGCGCGTCTGGAAAAACACCATCGTAAACAACTTCAGTAGCGGCGTGCATTACAGCTTTCAACTGACGGAGGAGCGCCAGCCGGACTTGGGCGGCGGTTTTCAGGGAAGCCCCGGTGAAAATATTATCGCCAACAACGGCGAGAAGACGGGCTTCGATATAGAGCTGGCTGGCAAGGGCGGAACTGTCTACGCCCGTTTTAACAAGTGGGGAACGAACGATGTGCTGTCACGCGTTACAATCGCTGAGAATCAAAAGGCAAACGACCCTTTGCCTGCGCCCGTCTTCGATTACCTTCCGGTGCTGGAAACCGTCCCGGAGCCACTGGACGCCGTGCTGCTCCTTGACCAATCGGGCAGTATGCTTGAAGAGAACAAGTGGGCTTCCGCGAAAGCGGCTGTTGATGTCTTCTCTTCCGCCTTCACCCACATACATTGTAATGACCAGAACTTGCGGCTGGGCCTTTTGACCTTCGCTGAGACACAGGCGGGCGACACGGAAGTCTGGAAGAAGGTAGAAGGGCTTGACCCTCAGAACACAGAAATCGCCTCGCTCATTAAGACCGAGCCGAAGTCTGCTTATCGCACGCCGATTGGCTCTGGGCTACTGGCTTCACAAAGCCTGCTTGATACAGCCGCGCCGGTGCCGGATGAAGACCCGAACCTTGCGCGAAGGAAATACATATTTCTTCTCTCCGACGGCAAATCCAACGCAGGGCCTTCGCCCGCCTCCGTATATGAAACCTTCAAGGGGAAGATAAACGTCTACAGCATAGGCTTCGGGGACGACAGCATTGACCCTGAGATGATAAGCGACATCTCGAACGCCACGCTGGGCGATTACGTGCTGACGAAGACGACCGATAATCTGGACTTGAAGCGTTTCTTCCTTAACAGCCTAGCCGTCCCGCTAAATGTACAGATTGTCGTCAACACTCGCGCGGCAGGTTTAACGACCTTTCCAGTCAACGTGGGCGAAGGCAAGATGCTGGTGCTAATTGGCTGGGAGGACTCTTCGCTCAAGCTGCACTTCGACCTTAAAGCGCCGGACGGGACGCTCTTGACGCCCGACTCTCATCCGGCTGACGTGGTCTTTCGCGCAGAAGAAGGCGAGTCCTTTTCCAGCTACACTATCCCCAAGCCCGCCGACGGCAGTTGGGTCTTGACGAACATAAGGCAGCAGAACGGCCTGCCCGCGCCTGAAGTCTGCAAGTTCGTAGCGCTAGACCCGGTGCTGGTCGCGCAGTTCTGGCTGGATCGCGGCCCGGCCCACATGGGACGCACCATTCGCTTAAATGCCAGACTCATGGAAGACGACGCTCCGCTAGGAACGGCTGACGTTGAGGTTAAAATCACCAGACCTAAAACCGGCATCGGCTCGCTTCTAGTCAAATACCTGTCTGCGCAGCCTAATCTTCCTGCCCGTATCAGCGCGCGGCTTCCGCAGGGGCGCTCGCTGCAACGCAGCGACATACTCCAACACTACAGGCGCAGCCGTGCTGATAAGCGGCTGCCAACCGCGTCCGAAAGAGTGACGCTCAAGCTGCTAGGGCATCCTTCGGAAGTGCGCAGGCCGACGGGCATCTTTCAGGCAGAGTTCACTCCAGAAAAAGAGGGGACTTACACTTTTGAGTTCGTAGCCGGAGGCAAATCCAGAACGGGCGCGGCTTTCCGCCGCACCTATACGGTAAGCAAGTACATCTCGTTCGCGGCTGACCCAGAGAAAACCTTTGTCACATGGACGCCGGATTTAAACGTTGATTCGAGCAGGCAGGCTGTGAATGCCTACAAGTTGAGTTTTATTCCGGTTGCCGCGAACGGCGACAGAATGGGGCCATTGGCTTCGTCAAAATTCAGCGTGCGAGTCAATGGCCGCGTCATTGATTCTCCCATTCAGGACAACATGGATGGAAGCTACACTACGCGTGTCGTCCTTCAGCCGGGTGAGACGGCTTCGGGGCTAGGCATATACATCGGAGGGGTGAAAATCCCCGTGGCCCGGCAGCCTCGCGGCCCAAAAGGCTGCTTGTCTTTGTTGAGATTACTCTGGAGATAATCGCAGCGCCCGGCCACCTTAAGCGGAAGCGTTCTCCGGCAGCATCCCTTTATTGAGCTTCTGTCTAACCTTTTCTGCCGCTTCTTCCTTCGTAACCAGTCCGTCTTTATTGAAATCCAGCCCGGCGTTTTGAATATATCTTTTAGGATGCTTCGGGTCTTTCTTATCGAAGAGGACAAAGCTCAGGGGCTTTCCGACCGCTACGGGCCAGAGTATGGCCATGTAGGCGTCCTCCAAAAGCTTCAGTTTGCCGACCGCGTTGCTGAAATACTTCTCAACGAACTCAAGCTGCTTCACCGCGCTCATGGCGGCCAGCTTTTGCGTCGTAGTCCCCAGAGCCATGGCGGTCGTAGGCATGAACTGTATGAGGCCGACCGCGCCGCTTCCGGCTTTGTTCAGAATAGAGGGGCTGAAGGTTTCTCCGGTTTCAAAGGCCATGCAGGCCATTAAAAAGCTCGGGTCAGTTTTCAGATTAAGCGCAATCTGAGTAACTTTATCTCTAAAGGGCTTAGATACTTTTGCTCCCCAGGCTAACATAACTTTCTCCTCTTCTCTGTAAGTGCGAAGCGCGCGACAACTCAAGCCGCAGGCGACGCCGTGTCCGCGCTCGTGTCGTGCGGGACGTTCTCCATAGTGCGTTGAATCAGCCGGTCAACGACGGCCTTCAAGTCTCCTGTCTCCCTGTAAACCTGAAGCTGTTCGTCGGCTGAAGTGCCGCGCTGAAGAATTGTGTGGACGTGCTCCACCTCCTTGCGCGAGCCAAGGTCGTCCAGCACATCGTCCACGAACTCCAGCAGCTCAAGTATAAGATCGCGCACGGGGACTTCCTTCTGCTTGCCGAAGTCTATCATCTTGCCGTCGAGGCCATAGCGCACCGCGCGCCACTTGTTCTCCTGAACAAGCATGCGGCGGTACAGACGAAAGCCCAGATTCTTGTCAATCAGCTTATACAACTTGGCTACGATTGCCTGAAAGAGCGCCGCTATGGCGATAGTGTCATCCACTCTTGTCGGGATGTCGCAGACGCGAAACTCAAGAGTGGGGAAGAAGGGATGCGGGCGCACGTCCCACCAAATCTTCTTGCCGTTGTCTATGCAGCCGGTCTTGACCAGCAGGCTGATGTAGCGCTCGAAAGCCGCGTAGGAATCGAAATGGTCTGGAATGTCTGTGCGCGGAAACTGCTTGAAGATTTCCGAGCGGTAGGACTTCAATCCAGTGTTGTGCCCCATCCAGAAAGGCGAGGAAGTAGACAGCGCCAGCACGTGCGGCAGAAAATAGCGCGCGGCGTTCATAATATGAATCGCACGTTCTTTGTCCTCGATTCCTACGTGGACGTGCAGGCCGAAGATTAGGAGCGAGCGAGCGACCGTTTGCAGCTCCTGAATGAGAAGCTCGTAGCGCTCGTCGTCAAAAATCTTCTGCTCGCTCCAATGCGAGATGGGATGCGTGGAGGCCGCGACTATCTCAAGCCCGCCTTTGCGCGCCAGCGTAGAGATGATGGAGCGCAGGCGAGAGATGTCGGCGCGCGCCTCCTGAATGTTCTTGCAGATGCCGGTGCCGACTTCAATCTGGGATTGAATCATCTCCGGCTTAATCTGCTCGCCCAGAAGCATGCGGCCTTCTTCCAGCATCTCGGAGACGTGCGAGCGCAGCTCTCGCGTCTGCGGGTCTACGATTTGAAACTCTTCTTCAATGCCGAGTGTGAATTGTTCAAACATAAGTTTGATGCTCTCCTTATCCAAAGCGCAGGGCGCAGGGTACACAGAGCCCGCGCGCGTTGGTCGGTCGGGAGTTCAAGGGTTAAATGCTAATCAGTAAAACTTGCTTTCTAGACTGAAAACAGTTCGGACAACGCGCCAGTCGGGCGTCGCGCCGCCTATCTTCTCACGCAGCAGATGCCGCCATGCGCCGCCGAGCGAAGACCAGGGATTGTAAAGGTCGAAATGCACGCCCCAGCGTCTACGCTCGCCTTCGCCCTGATATAGAAAGTGCAGCGAGGCCCGTTTGCGCCCAAGCTCTATGAAGCCTCCGGCATTGTCTTTGTGAGCGGCAAATCGGGCCGTGAAATCTTTTCGTCTACGCAGCTGTGAAACCAGATTGGGCCACGCGGTAAAATTCATGCCGACGCCGCCTTCGCCGTAAACATTTTCAACGCGCCTGACGGATTCCCACAACCCCAGCTCGCGCAGGCGGCGCAGGAAAAGAATCAATGCCTGCTGCTTATCTATTGTCAGACTATCAAAGGCCGCTTCGACGGTCGCGGCACCATACAAGCCCTTGATGCGGCCCTGAAGCTCGTCGCGCAGCTCGTCCGAAACATCGCGCCAGTAAATTCGCTCCGCACGCGCAGCCACCGTCACAGCGCGGGCAGCTTGCGCTCCATCAGCGCTCTATCCTTTTCCGTCAACCCGTGAAACCTGACGCCCAAACCGCGCCCCGGATTACTGTAGATGACCTCCGCGTTCACAACCACCTGCTCGTCATCGCCCAGAGGGATGCGAAGCGTCAGCAGCGAGCCTTCGGGGACTTCGGTCTGCGTGTTCATGTAAAGCCCCCCGAGGCTTATGTCCTTTGTGCTGGCGACTCCTGTGGCGTCCGTCCCGTCGAAAAAGACATCTACAATCAGGCGCGAGCGGTCGTGCTGGCGTCGCTCGTCCTGCGGCAAACTATTTTTGGCGTCAAGCTCATCCATAGCAGTCGGTCTTAATCCTCAAGAGAAAGAGTAGAAAAGAGCGCGCTTAGCTGAAGCTCATTGTAACCGACTTTAGGGGATTTTGGATTTTAGATTTTGGATTGGAGTGACATTCAAGCTCGAATAGCTTCAATCCGTCCCGCCAATCCAAAACCGGCTCACTTTCGGCTAATGATGAAAGTCGGAACCATTCCGCCGCCGGAGGTTACGTTCGCAAGCTCCGTGAACGAGAGGCGCGTAAAAGCAGAGCCGACCTTGCCGTCAAACAGCAGCGGGTCAAGGTCAACAAGCTGCTCCGCGAACAGAACAGTCCCGTCCGGTTGCAGCGCGGGAAAAGTCTCGCGGGCAGTCGGCACGCGCTCCTGCACCACATAGTCGCCGTTCGAAACTGCCTCATTCAGAGCCTTGTTCCACTCGCTCTCATCCGTGTTCCAGCCTATGTAGATTCCGTGCCCGCCGTAATCGTCATTCGGCTTTAAGACCAGCCGGTCGCGTCTCTGCTTGATGAAATCCAGCAGCTCTATCTCTTCGCCGTAATGCTCGGTCTTTTCCGCACGCACGCAGCGCGTCCAGGGAACGTGCGCGCGTATAGCCCGTCTCTCATCATCACTGAAAAGCTGCGCGTGGCGCTCGTCCGTCAAGATGGCGAAGAGCGCCTTCTTGTGAATCAGCTTGGAACGGAAGCTGTTGACCATGCAGATGGCGCGGGCGCGATAGGCATCCAAGAGCGCCGGGTATTCCTTGATGATGGGAAGATATTCATTCACGAGCAAACGCTTGTAGACAATGTCAATCTCGAAGCTCTGGTAGCTTAAACGCTCCCCGTTCCATTCAAGCTCTTCCGGCGAGCAGATGACTGCCGGATAACCCTCGGCCTCGAAGAAGTCCTTGAAAAGCTCGAACTCCTTCTGCGTGGGCATTCCCTTCAAATCTATGATGGCTATGTGTGGATTGCGCTCAGGGCTGCGGCCAAGGTATTCGCGGTGCGCCCGGAGCAGAACATCCAGCATCAGGCGACGGCCATAGAGCGGGCGCACGTTGTAGGTTTCGCAGAAGCGCTTCATCACCGGAAGCTTGAGAAAGATGTCATAGGCCGCGTCGGCATAAGCGATGCCTGCGGGGCTTTCGCCGTTCAGCTCGACGAAGCTGTAAGCCTCGTCCGTCAGAAAAGAGTCGAGGCGGGCCGTGGGCGAGACTCCGGCATAGCCGGGGTCTATGGCTACAAGCTCGCGCTCTATCTCCGTCAGGCCCAGCTCGTCCAGAAGCAGTGGGTCTTGGACGGCAGCGTCCTTCACCTTTTGAATTGCGCTCCAGACCGTTTCACACACGCTGCTGACGCGCGCGAAATCCTCTTCGGTGACGAAATGCGGGCGCAGGTACGGTGAAAGAGGGCGGCCTCCGAAGATAAGACGGGCGCGTTCGAGCCCTTCGTCCAGAATCCGCCGGGAGGATTCCGCAAGGTCGTCCTCGCCAAGCAGCTCGTGATAGCGGGCAACAGCTTCTTCCAGCATCAGCTTTTTCGAGAGCTTTCCGATTTACTTGTCAGAGCTTTTGTTGTGAGAGTATCAAGTACAGTGACAAGTGACAAGTGACGAGTGACTGGATAAAAGCTTATCTCCTGCTCGTCACTCCGCCCTTGTCACTTGTCACTGTATTTAAGCGTGATGCGTTCCGGGCCGCGCATGACTACCAGCGTGAGGTCTGAGGCTCTACGCAGGAGAAATTTTTCGGGCCACTCGTTTTCCGCGAGCGTCTTGCCGTTGACGCTCACGACAACGTCGCCGGGGCGCAGGCCCAAACTGGCGGCCGGGCTTCCCGAGCGGACTACGTTGATGAGGAGCGCGCTCGGAGCGCCCGCGCGCTGCTGTGATTTATCTGCGGGCACTATGAGCCAGTCAAGGTCTGCGACGATTGACGTGGGCTGCGCTGCTACGGGCGGAACGGGCGTGACGGGAGTGAGCCTCGCCGCTTCGGCACGAAGCCGGTCGAGGTTGCTGCGCACTCGGGCGGTCGCAGCGTTCACCGAGCTTGTATACCAATTCGCGCTGCTCTGAAAACCCGTGAAGCTCATCTCCGTGGCCCAGTTCAGATTAAACGCCTCGCTGAGCTTAATGGTAATTTCGCGCGGAATGGTTTCGGCTGCTCGCAGGACAGTGAATTGAACGGAAGCGCCGCCTCCGGCCTCGTTCAGAAGGAAGGAGAAGTCTTCGCTGTCTTTCACCTCGCCCTCGTTGACGCGAACTATAACGTCACCGGCCCTGAGGTCTGCCAGCGCGGCTGGCGAGTTGGGCGCAATGTTGGTCAGCAGCACGCCCTGCTGCCTGTTCAAGACCCTGTAGGCTTCTTCAAGCTTCCAGCCGGTCGTCTCGAGTTGCTTCAAAGTGGTCGCGGCTATGGCCTCACCACGCACGCCCAGCATAGGGCGCGGGACGCTCATGCGGCGCTGAAGGACGCGCTCCGCCGCTCGCTTAACGATTGACGCGGGCATGACTCGCGCTTCACCGCGATTACTTGTCTCAACAAGCCCGACAGTCTCTCCGGCTTCGTTCAAGACCACTCCGCCTACGACCTGCGGCGTGAGCCCTTCGGCGCGCACGGTGACGCGTGTCACGCTGCCGGTAGAAGCCCGCGCAATCTCTGTGATAGTTCCCTTCAACTCTTCCACTCGCATGTAGACGGAGCCGTCTGTGGAAGGCTGTGTCTTTTGAGCGCGAAGCGGGGCAAACAACCGCACGCGCTGGCCCACCAAGAGGCTGGAGTCCGGAGCCTCGCGCGAAGGAGTCAGGCGCAAGCCTTCGGACTCTATCAAGCTGAGCCACGTGCTGCCGTCCACACCTATGAACTTGGCGGTGAGACGCGCTCCGTCATTGCGAACGAGCGTAAGGCTGGAAGAGTCCGCGCCGCTTCTGCCCGCGTTGAAGCCGAACTCAGCCGGAAGATTGAACATCTCCGCATCCGCTTCCGGCAGGCGAGCCACAACGGAGCGCCCGTCTCCGAGCACGTAACCGGCAACGATGTTGGTGTAGACAAATTGATTGACTGACGAAGGCTCTAAGACGCGGGCGTCAGTGAAGGCCAGCCACGTCCTCAGCTTCCAGCCGCTCAGGCGGTGAACTATGGTGATGACCTGCTGCGGCTGCGCAACCGGCGTGGACGGCGAAGGAGTTCCGGGCGTCTGAGGCGGCGAAACAGGCTTTGCCGGAACCGTAGGAAGTGATTCCGGCTGCTTCGGAGTCTGCGGCGTGGGAACGCGTGCGCTCTGGCCGAAAGCCGTCGCGCACGCGCCCAAGATGAGCAGTGCAAACAGCAGAGACGCCGGACGCTTTGTGTAAAACTTAAGAGACAAGCTGCTTAACCTCAAAAATAGCCGAACAATTCAAGACTCTTTACCAGATGCCCTTTTCGCTGGCGGGGATGAGACGCGCTTTGTCCCGCCGCCCGATGAGCTCCTGCCCGCCGAAGTTGACGGGAGAGAGCGTGCGTCTTGTTCCCTGCCCGTCTTCAAATCTTAGCTGAGTGGTGGCGTCAGAGGGGACGCGAACAGAAAAGACAGGCGCTGCGCCCGTTGCCGCAGAGCCATTCCCTTCGCTCGTCACGTCCTGAGCGCTGCGAGAGGCCATGTCGTTAGAGTAGATGCGCGGTTGCTGTGAGACGGACTCTCTTTGAGCTTCCGTTCTGTTGGAACCGGAGCGTGCGCTCCTTGCGCTGCGCGCTCGCGGGCTTTGATTCGAGACGGATGGCCGCGCATCATTTGAGGCCACGGCGGGAGCGAAAGCATCCTGCGCGACTCTCTTCATAGAGACTTTACCCACGCCTTCCACGCTCTCGCGCTCTTTCATATTCGCCCCGGTGATGGAAGCGGACTCCGTCGCGCCGGAAGGCACGGGCTGGGTCTGGCGATAAACGACTACGGCCACCAATAGCAGAGTCACGCAAGCGGCAGCCGCTATAGCCTGAGCGCCCGGCGCGAAGCGCGTAAGGAAGTGACGAGCGGCGGCCTGCTCTTTTCCTGCTTCGTTGAGGCGCGCCCGCAGCCTCCAATCAAAGTCGGGCGGAGCGGAGACTTTTTCCAGACTTCCGACCAGCAGCCTGAGCGCCGCGCGCTCCTTTGAGAAAGCGCGGCAAGACTCGCACGACAGCAGGTGCGCGTTCGCCTCCGCGGGCAGAGCCGCGCTCATTTCCAGTTCTTCAATCTCCCTGATTACAGCCTTACAGTTCATAACCTTTAACTCGACTCCAAACAATCATAGATACGCGCGCAGCTTGTCGCGCAGCAGGTTTCGCCCGCGACTGATGCGTGATTTTACCGTTCCCTCGCTGGCCTCCAGAATGCGCGCAATCTCTTCGTAGGTCTTCCCCTCCACGTCCCTGAGCACTAGCGGCGCTCTATACTTTTCCGGCAGCGTGGTGATGGCACGCGCCACGGCCCTTCGCCTTTCCTCGTCCACCAGCGCGGCATCCTGTAACGGGCGCAAGTCCGCAGGATTAATCTCAACGGCCTCTTCCCTGCCGTCGCGCGTCTGAATGACGCCGGTCAGGGAAACCAACCGGCGGCGCTTTCGCTTGCGAAGCTCGCTGATAGCCAGATTGGTAGCGATGCGATAGATGTATGTAGAAAAGGCATAGCTCGTCTGGTATCTGTCTCGCGCTTTATAGATGCGAACGAAAGTCTCCTGAGCAAGGTCAACCGCGCCTTCATAATCGCTCGTCATGCGATAAATGTAGCTGGTAATCTGGCTCCTGTAGCGCCTGACCAGTTCGGCAAAGGCCGCCTCGTCCCCGTCCCGCGTAGCCTCAAGAAGAGCGTGATCCGTCAGGGGCTCACAATTTCCGACAGACTGCGGCATAGTCGCGCCGAACATTAGCTCGTCAATAGAGGTCAGCGTGCTCATTAGGGTGGGTAGGCTCTACTTACAGGCATTTCGCGCGTCGCCCGCCGCCTGCTTTTTCTCTGCGGAATGTGCCGGGAGACGCGCCGGAAAAGTCAGGGATTACCAGAACTCTTCCGCGATGCGGGCATTATACCTTTCGCAAGGCGCTTTCCCGCAAGCTCTATCACGCCTCTGGCGGGCCGTAGTTCCAGAATCTCCCGGCCCGCATCCGGCGCGACGGTAAAAAAGAGAGAGCGGCAAGGTACTTTTTTAAGTACAGTCTTGCCGCTCTCATCAAAAACCGCTTCTGAGCTACTTACTGGCGCGCGGAGGTTCGCTGCGCGTCAGGATTCTGGAAAAGCGACTCTTCCATCTTGACGCCGTAGGTGACGGTCATGATGCGCGTCTCCTGCGATTGTTTGCCGTCCTCGAAAAAGACCATTCGGAAAGGCACGAGCGTCCCCTGTGCCGTGCGGTAGTCGTAGAAACGGCGCATGTATTTGGCGGGAGTGCCGCCAGCCACCGCAGCCTCTTCATATTCCAGCCACATCACGCGCAACGTCCGGGTGCTGATGTAAAAGCGCGTCCGGCGCTTCTCCTTGTCCGTCACGTCTATGATGTAAAACTCCACGCCGTTCTGCTTATCTTTACCGCCCAGAGAGACGGTCGAGCCGTTCTCCTTGTAGCGCAGAAGCGCGTCCAGCCCGTGCCGTAGCTGCGACAGGAACTCCACGGTCGCGTCCTCGCGCGGCGTAAAGGCGGAGCCGTTGATGAGGCCCCACAAGCGCCCGTCGCCGTACAGGAGCGAATATTCTATGGTCGGCAGCTTCTGGTCTAGCCGCACCTTGTCCTTGTCCGCGCTCGCGCCCCGTATGAAGCGGCGCTCGTAGCTGGCCTCTTCCGTGCGCCCGTCCGAGCCGATTCGCGTCAGGCGACCGCGCTCTATCCCATTGCGCCTTATCTGCTCAAGCGCTCCGCGCCCGCCGTAGGCGTAGATGACAGCCTCAGCTACCTGCTCTGCCGTGACCTCAACGTTGGACTTTGGGATAGTAACTTTTTTCTGGTCTGTCTCCTGACTGCCCGACTGCTGCTGCTGGGTGCTGCCGGTCGTCTGACCGTGTGCAACTCCAGGTGACGGCGGCAGGCACAGGGCAAGGAGCGCCAGAGCGGGGGCGAAAAATTTATAGCGTCGCAACAAGACTGAAAAATTCTCCTTCGAGACGATTAATCTGTTTTCGGGTGAACGGCTAAAACGGGAGCGAGATTGGCCATTCGAGTAAACCGATTGTAACACAGCGATTTTAAAAGCGCTTGTGCCGGATAAGACCCGGCCAACATGAAAGCCAGTATTTATTGATGCGCGGGCAGGATTGCAGGGATGCCCGGCGAGGTTTGCCGCATTGACAAGCCGCCATCCGGGCGGTAGAGTTCAAGGTTTCTAAATGGCCCGGATTTCGGCGCTATCTGAACAGATAGTTAAATCTAGGGCGCAAATTTCTATCTCGTCAGCAGCAATTATCATGTACGCGCTCGCTCTTTCGGGGCGCGAGACCGAAGAAGAAAGGACAACTTACGATTTATGAAGAGAGTAGGCATTCTGGTCGGACGCGAGCAGACGTTTCCAGAAGCACTCATACGCTCAATCAACGAGCGCGGTGCCGGTGATGTTACGGCTGAGATGGTCAAGACGGGCGGCGTCTATTTGAACGAGCCGCGCAGGTACGATGTCATCATTGACCGCATCTCGCACGAAGTTCCCTACTACCGCGCGTTCATGAAGAGCGCAGCGCTTGAAGGGACTTTCATCATCAACAACCCGTTCTGGTGGTCTGCGGACGACAAGTTCTTCAACTACTCGCTCGCCACCAAGCTCGGCGTAGCCATCCCCAAGACGGTGCTTTTGCCGCAGCACTCTTACATAGAAGGCATCGTCTCCGAGTCGCTTCGCAATCTGGAATTCCCGATTGACTGGCAGGCGATTGTGGATTACGTGGGGATGCCCGCCATCATGAAGCCGTTTGACGGCGGCGGCTGGAAGAACGTCGAGCGCGTCAACTCTTTGGAAGACCTTTGGCTCAAGTACGACCAGACGGGCACGCTCTGCATGACCTTGCAGGAGTTCATAGACTTCGACCAGTTCGTGCGCTGCTACTGCATAGGGCAGGAGGAAGTGATGATTATGCCCTACGACCCGCGCAAGGCTTATCTCTCCGGCGAGCAGTACATAAACGACCCGAACTATCTCTCGCCTGAGTTGAGCGAGCGGGTGACGAACGACGTTCGCACGCTCTGCCGCGCGCTCGGCTACGACATCAACACGGTGGAGTTCGCCATCAAGGACGGCATCCCTTACGCGATTGACTTCATGAATCCCGCGCCGGATGCCGAGCTTATTTCCGTAGGCGAGTACTATCACAACTGGGTGACTGAGAAGGTCACAGACCTAGTCTTCAAGCGTCTGGGCCAGTCTGCGGAAGAGCGCCCGCGTTATCGCTGGGACGGCTTTCTCAACCCCGAAGGGACAACGACGAACGCCGTAGCGAGTATGGTCGAGCAGGCCGCGCGCACAATCATCCCGCAGCCGGTGCGTGAGATTCCGGGGGACATAGCAGCCGGAGTCAGCGAGCTTGTCTCAGACGCAGCAACCGCAGTCTCGGGCATAGTGGAGGCCGTCACGGAGCCGAAGGCTCAAAAGAGCAGCACGAAGCGCGCTGCTTCGCCCGCATCGAAGAGCAAGACTGCTACGAAGAAGGCGGCCGCGCCCAAAGCCAGAAAGGCCACGCCGGGCGACATCACGGGTTAAGGGAAAGATAATTTCTCCTGAAAAGAAGAGTGGCGGAGTTGAATCACCTTCAACTCCGCCACTTTTATCTTTGAATCTATAACTATTCCACAGGGTGACGGCGGCGGTGCGAGAGCAGCTTGTAGAGCAGGTGCGCTATGAACCAAGCGGCCAGCGACGAAGCCGTCAGTGACCAGCCTATTGAAGAGAGGTCTAAGCCCGCGCCTTCCAGGAACTCGCCGCCTAAAGCCAGAAGAACGCTCGTGAGCATGATACGTGCGCTCCAGCGCCGCACCACCTGTAGAGTTTGGAGCCAGTTGATGCGCTTCAGCTCGGCTGACAGGTACTCGTCGTTGTCGTTGAGCAGCGCGTAGTAATCGGCCTCGCGCCGTGCGAATCGTGCCGCAGCTTCGTCGGGCGCTATGCGCGCGGCTGACTGGTAATGATGTATGACGTGCGCCAGCTTCCCGTTCCTGAGCGCTATCTCGGCCAGCCCTGTCTCTGCGCGAAAGTTGCGCGGCTGGGCTTCGAGCGAGAGACGAAACAGCCGCGCCGCTCTGTTAACATCCCCGAACTCAAAGAAGCTCTCGCCTATGCGCGAAAGAAGCTGCGAGTCCTGCGAAGCGTGGCGCGCGGCCAATCGAAGGCTTGCGCGCGAGCGCGAGAGAAGGCGCGCGTCTGTAAGGGCGCTCGCCTGAGAGCGAAGAAAGCGCGCGAACTCGTAGAGCAGCCAGCCGTCCTTCGGCTCCACCAGAAGCGCACGCCTAAAGGCTTCGGCGGCCTCCCGAAGTCGTCCTGCGGCCCGGAGCTGATTGGCGACTATGCGTAAGAGACGGCCACGCTCCTTTTCCGAAATCGAAAGCGCGTGCGGCTCTGCGTAGACGGCCTCGTCTCTTCTCTTCTTCTCACGTAGACGAAAGTCGGGCAGCGCGCCTTCCAGCACGGATGAAGGAGCCACGCGCAGAAGCTTTGTCATCTCTCGCAGGCTCTTCGGGTCTGCGAGGTAATCTCTAAGCTCACGCGAGCGCGCGTCCAGCTTCTCGTCATTCACGAGCGAGAAAAGACACTTCACCATCCGGCGATAATTGCCTCCGGATGCGAAGGCGAAGCTCAAGCCGCGCCCCACGACCTCGCTGCGGTAGCGATAACGAACAGAGCCGCCGCGCCGCAGAGTCCGCACGGCATAAGTCTCTACCTGCTCGACTTCGTCAATGTTGAGCCGGAGCGCGCGGCCCCTTACAATCTTGTGAAGGATGGCCCACAGACCCGTGCGCGAAAGTATGCGCCCCTCTATGCGTATGCGGTCGGTGAAGGCCGCGAGCGGCATAAAGACCCACGCCCAGATTAGAGCCACTATAGCCGCCTCGTCATATTCGGCGCGTATGAGCAGGAGCGAGAGCAGAGAGAGCGTGAGCGCAAAGAAGAAGTAGCTGCCGGGAGACGAGCGCACGCTGATGAGCGGCGCGTCTTCTGAACCGGGCGCGATAGTTTTGGCGGGCATGCCCGCGACCACGTGTGCTACTTCTGGAGTCTTCGTCACTTCTTCAAACTTTCTGCCGCTTCGGGCGGGCACTCGACCGGAACCTCAAGCGCGAATGAGCCGCCTGCCCCGCGCACAGGTTCAGTGTAACGTAAGTCAGCGAATTGGACGAACGATTCCGTCAAACAATCTCCACGCGTCTGAGCTACCGGAAAGCGAGCGAAATTCAGAAAGATTCGGGCGCGCTCGTCCCGGCTGGCCTTCGCCACGGCCTGAGCCGTTTCTCCAGAAGGCTTCTGATATAGAACTACATCACGAAGCGGCCCGGTATTCCCGTTCAAATCCAGATTAAAAAGAAAGGTGGCGCGGTCTGTCTCTGCCACGCAGCGCCATTGCGTGGGGTCTGCGAGCGAAGGCATGGCGGCCACACGCATAACCGTCTCTCCACGGCTCGCGGCATAATCACCGGCCAGCCTGCCCGCTTCATTGACGGCGCGCGAGTGCATAAAACCAAGCGCGGCCCAGTAAACGAGCACGAACGAGAGAGCGGCCACGGCAATCCGGCTGCCCCAAAGCTTTTCCACGTGAGACAGCCGCGCTATGACCAGCAGCACGACTCCCGCAACCCACACGACCTGCACGAAGCGGGGAATGGTCGGGCCGTTCGGCCTGAGCGGAAGAAGGATAATCGCCGCGCTCAGCACCAAGCCGAGCAGCGTCCAGAAGACTGTACGTAACCAGTCGCGCGCCGTCAGCAGAAAACATGCGCCGCCCAGCACCAGCCATAGCCAAGGGTCTACTATGAATACAAGGTCGCCGTAATACCACTGGCCGTCCCAAGGCAGGAATGGACGCACGCCGTAATTGTTTGTCCAATCGAGCAACGGGTGAGTCGCCGTGGCCAGAAGCGAAGCTATCAAGAGTCCTCGCAGCCTGAAGCGCGAAGGCTTTCCCCGGATGAGCGCCAGCAGCTTCTCGCCGCCATAAAAGAGCAGGGGCAGCAGAAGCGCCAGCCCGAGCGCGCCCACTATGGAATGAGTAATCCCGCGATGATGATGCAGGTAAACCCAGCGTCCCCAGAAGGTCGTCACCACGTCCGCGTCAGGCGCATTCGCAGCCAGTATGCAGAGCGCGGTCGCTCCCGGCGACAAACGCTCCAGACCGGCCTTAGCAGCCGCCAGCCCCACGAGCGAGTGTGTCAGATTCTCCATAGAAAAGAGTCTGTAGAGTCTGGAGAGTCTAGAGAGTCCTGAGAGTCTGGAGAGTGAAAAGAAAGTCGTTTTGACTCTCTAGACTCTCAGGACTCTCTAGACTTTATGAAAGTGGTAAGTCGGATGGGGCTTCGGGCGGAAGCTGCGCGTAGCGTGCGGCGTCCAGCTTTTGCAGCTTCGTCTCGGCTTCGCGCGCGGCGGAGGATTTCGGCAGTGGCTTACCGTCAGGCGATTTTGCCTTGCGCGAGTTGTCTGCTATCTGGAAGAGAAGGTCAACCGCCTCCTTCGTCTTGCCCTGCTTCTCGTAGATGGAGGCCAGTCGCAGGTTGACGGTTTCGGCTGGAATCGCGGGATTGTTATCCTGCGCCAGTTGCTTGTAGATGGCTATGGCAGCATCCGCCTGACCGTCGGCCTCTCTGGCTTGAGCGAGCGCGAAACGCGCCTGCGCCGCTACGTCCGTGTAGCTGCTCTTGGTCAGCCCGTCCAGCTCGCTTAAGCCGCGATTGCGGTCGAGCGTCAGGTGGCTGACGGCTATAAAGTAGCGCGCAATCTCGCGCGTTTGGCCACTATATTTGTCAGCCACCTTCTGAAACTCTGCTGCCGAGCGCTCGGCCCGTGCCTGCTCCGTGGGGAACGAGGGCTGATTGGAGCCCGGAGCGGGTTGAGCCTGCACGGGCGTTGAAGCCACTTCTATGGCGCGTCCAAGTGCCTGTGCCGCCTCCTGACTCTTCTTGTTGCTCCACCAAGAGAAGATGCCAGCGAGGATGGCGACCGCGACTATGCCCCCCAGAATGTAAAGGAGAAGGCGTCCCCTTCCTTCCAGCCGGTCGCCCACTGTGTCCAAGACCTGCATGGTCTTATCGCGAAACTGATCCTTCTTTAATTCGCGCTGCCGCTTTTTACTGTATTTAGCCACGTCTTTTCCTCTTGCAAGAACGCATTGTCGAGGGCGTTCCTTTTACCGACCGTAGAGTGAATCAGTCACTCTAACGGGCCGTGCGAGAGGTTGTCAAGCCGAGCGTCCGGCGGAGTTATTGACGGCTCTTTCCGGGCCGTGATAGGCTCCGAAGCCAAAGCACCTCGTTTTTGTCAGCACTCGTCAATAGAATCTTTTTGCAAACGCCGAAGCCCTGTTCAGTCATCGAATGAAGGCGTGAGAATTTTTTGGGAACAAACAGTCTTGAGGCGGTGTCTAAGGTTGCGACTGTCCGGGAAGCCAGCGAAGTCGCATGTCCGGCTCCCAGCCGCCGGGGGATAGCTAAGTGAGCTTCGGAGAGCCCATAGCCCTTCGCGGGCACGCGGAACTGGACGAAGTCGCTCAGGCGACTCCGGTCGAGGCTCGCACGGCGGCCGAAGCACAGTTCATTGAAAGATTACGCGCGGGCGAGCCGGCGGCCTTCAACCGGCTGGTAGAAGACCGCTCCGGCGAAGTCTATGCCCTGCTCTATCGCCTGACGGAAGACCCGGAAGAGGCGCGCGACCTGACGCAGGAGACTTTCCTGCGGGCCTTTCAGGCAATCGCCAACTTTCGCGGCGACGCCGATTTAAGGACGTGGCTCTACCGTATAGCGGTGAATCAGGCGCGCAATCGCTGGCGCTGGTGGCGCAGGCGCAGGCGAGAGCAGACAGTCTCGCTGGACGCCTCGGACAAGCACGAGTCTAGCCCTCTGGGGCTTCGTCTCTGCGACACGACGCAGCCAGACCCAGAGCAGACGACTCTGGCGCACGAGCGCGAACGGCGGCTGCGTCAGGCTTTGCGCTCGCTCGGCAGCTCCTATAGAGAGGCCGTCATCCTGCGCGATATCGAAGGATTAAGTTATGAGGAGATTGCCGCTACGCTGGAAATCAGCGTCGGCACGGTCAAATCCAGACTGGCGCGGGGCCGCCTTGAGCTGCGACGCAAGCTGGAAAGCTCTTTGTAAATAAGCATTCAGCAGATAGCAATCGGCTCCGGTTGGTTTCACAGTTCTAGAGTTGAAATCAATCTTGATTCAAAGCTGACGGCTGAAAGCTGAAAGCTCATTGCTCTTTGAAAGCGAATGGTTGACCCACCCCGGCTTCACAACAAACTCGGTGCCAATTGGGTCTAAGTGACGAAGACGGTTTTAGGGGTGAAGCCAGAGGTTTTTTGATGGTGCGGGCGAATTTGAAACGTGGCCAGCAACACCCGTTCTGATTCTCGCTCTCAACCTGACCGAAGCCTTCGGGACAATCCGCTAGATGCCGTAGAGTTGCTTCCTTTAGCAAGTTAGGAAGCAGCCGGGGTCGGCCAGCCATTCGCTAACTCAGGTGACGGTAAGGAAATTCCGTTTTCAACCGGCACCTGACCCCTGATTTTATGAATTGTGAAGAGACAAAGCAGGCGCTCTCGTCCTATCTGGATGACGAACTGTCTCTGCCTGCGCGAGCAGGGTGCGACGAGCATCTGCGCCACTGTCCCATGTGCCGCGAAGAACTTGCGGCCATGAGGTCGCTCGTGCGCGGGCTGGCGGCGCTGACTAGACCCGTGCCTCCGCCCTATCTTGCTTCCACCATCAACGATGCTCTACTGATAGAAGCCGGGGCCGTGCTGAAACAGCCGAAGATGCCCCTTTTCGCACGCTTCATGCGATGGCTACAGCCGCGCGTGATGCCCTACACCGTAGGCACCTTTGCCTCCTGTCTTCTCTTCATACTGATGTTCACGGCGCTGCGCTCGTCGCTGATGGCGTTTCGCACCTTTGACCGTGCGACGCGCGGCTCTTTCGCATCTACCTACCGCATCACCTACTTCGAGGGAGACGACGCGGGCTACGACATCAACAAGCCGATTACTCCTGAGAGTCTGGCTGCGCGCCGCTCTGCCGTCGGAGTCGAATCGCCAAGCCTGAATCCTAACGGGGCGCTGGCCGCTCTGGCATGGACTCCTACGCGCAACAGGCTGTCCACGGACGACGACATGATTGTTGTCACCGACGTTTTCAGCAACGGCCGAGCCTCGCTGGCGGACGTGGTTCAGGCTCCGCGCGACCGCCGCCTGCTGGATGAATTTCAGAATGCGCTCAGGGAAGGCCCCGCCTTCGTTCCGGCCTCCTACGACAAGCGACCGCAGACCATGCGCGTCGTCTTCGTCCTCCAAAAGATTAACGTCCGCGAGGGCGACTTTTAGCCCGCACGCCCCTTAATTCCCACACATCCTTCTCTCGCTTGACGCACGCTTTAGCCGCGTGCTAGTTTGCCCTTTCAGCCATTTAGTTTCGTTCTGCATATCTTTTGTCCTATCAGTGTGTAGGAGACCCCGGAAGGTGGATACACCTCAGCTTAAACAGACGCCGCTCAATCAGGCGCACCGTCGCATTGGCGCACGCATGGTAGATTTCGGCGGCTGGGACATGCCCGTACAATATCCGGCAGGCACAATCGAAGAGCACTTGCGAACGCGCACGCACGCAGGGCTCTTCGACGTCTCGCACATGGGCGAGATAGACGTGCGAGGGACTGACGCAATAGCCTTTGTCAACCGCATCACCTCGAACGACGTGACGAAGCTGGTTGACGGTCAGGCACAGTACTCAGCCCTGACCACGCCGGAAGGCACTGTGGTTGACGACCTGCTCGTCTACCGCTTTGCACAGGACAGGCTGCTCTTGGTAGTCAACGCTTCCACAACGCCGAAAGACTGGGACTGGATTACTTCGCACAAAGCGGGCGAAAGCGTCGAATTGAAGAATGTGAGCGCGGACTATTGCCAGCTAGCGCTTCAAGGCCCGGACGCTCTGCGCATTCTACAGACCCTGACGGAACTGCCGCTCTCCGAAATCAAGTACTATCATTTTCGAGAAGGCACAGTGGACGGCGTGCCTTCGATAGTCTCTCGCACGGGCTACACGGGCGAGGACGGCTTTGAGGTCTACGCGGCTGCCGACAAGGCCGAGCAGCTCTGGGACAGGATTCTTGATGCGGGTCGCTACGGCGATACGGACGGCGCTCTACCCTGCGGGCTGGCCGCGCGCAACACGCTCCGGCTAGAGTCCGCGATGGCTCTTTACGGCAACGACATAGACGACACGACCACGCTATACGAAGCCAATCTTGGCTGGATTTGCAAGCTCAACAAGGGAGATTTCATAGGGCGCGAGGCGCTTGCCCGGCAGAAGGAAGAGGGCGTCAAGCGCCGCCTCGTGGGTTTCGAGACGACGGAGCGCGGAATCGCGCGCGACCATCAGGACGTTCTGATAAACGGCGAGCGCGTCGGGCTCGTTACGTCCGGCAGCCCCGCCCCCTACTTGAAGAAGAACATCGGCCTCGCTTATGTCCCCGCAGAATTCGCCAGAGAGGGACAGGAGATTCAGATAGACGTGCGCGGTCGAGCCGTCGGCGCACAAATCGTGCCGACACCATTTTATAAACGGAAGAAAGAGTAATCAGTTTTGAGTTCTCAGTTTTCAGAAAAGCGACGGTTGCCTTCTGCTGAAAACTGAAAACTTGAGACTGAAAACTGATTAAGGGAGATATTCATGGCGAACGTACCAGAGGATTTACAGTACAGCAAAGACCACGAGTGGCTCAGGGTCGAAGGCGATGTGGCCGTCATAGGCATCACGGATTACGCCCAGAACTCTCTGGGCGATGTCGTTTATGTGGAGCTGCCTAAATCGGGCGAGAAGTTTGAAGCGCACGAGTCCTTCGGCTCCGTCGAATCGGTCAAGGCCGTCTCGGAGATTTTCACCCCCGTCTCTGGCGAGGTCTTGGAGGTAAACGAGTCGCTGGCGGACGAGCCCGAGAAGGTCAACACAGACCCTTACGGCGCAGGCTGGATGATACGCATGCGCATGAACAATCCGGGCGAAGTGGACAGCCTGCTGTCTGCTGTCGAGTACGAAGAATTCACAAGCCGGGAGACAGAATAAAAGTTGCGTTACATTCCCAACTCGCCCGCCGAACGCGAAGAGATGCTGCGCGCCGTAGGACTTGAGCGCGCCGAGCAACTCTTCGACTCTATCCCGGCAGACATACGGCTTGATAAGCCGCTTCAGGTTCCTAGCGCGCTCTCCGAGATGGAGCTTCTGGAAAAGTTCAACCGGATGGCCGAGCGAAACCCTGCGGCCACGCGCGCAAGCTTTCTGGGGGCCGGGGCATATTCGCATTACGCTCCGACCATCATAGACCACCTTATCTCGCGCTCGGAATTCTTCACGGCCTACACGCCGTACCAGCCGGAAATCTCGCAGGGGACTTTGCAGGCCATCTTCGAGTTTCAAACGCTGGTCTGCCAGTTGACGGGCATGGAGGTGGCCAACGCCTCTATGTATGACGGCTCGACGGCGCTGGCCGAAGCCGTGCTGATGGCCGAGCGAATCACTCGCCGCAAGCGCGTGATTGTCTCTTCAGCCGTTCACCCGGAATACTTGGCGGTCGCGGACACGTACGTCCAACACTACGGCATCGAGCTTGAGCGCCTTGAGATAGACGAACGGACGGGCCGAACATCAACGGACGCGCTCTCGGCTCTGGATGACAAGGCGGCGGCGATAGTCATTCAGTCGCCCAACTTCTTCGGCTGCATAGAAGAGGTTGCAGCAATCGCAGAGCGCGCTCACGCGGTCGGCGCTCTGCTGGTCGTGGCCGTCACTGAATCGGCCTCTTTCGGCATCCTGCGCTCGCCCGGCTCATGCGGCGCAGACATAGCTGTAGCCGAAGGCCAGTCCTTCGGCGTGCCGCTCTCCTTCGGCGGCCCCTACGTGGGGCTCTTCGCCACGCGCGACAAGTACGCGCGGCAGTTACCGGGCCGCCTCGTGGGCGAAGCTTTTGACAAGCAGGGGCGACGCGGCTTTGTGCTGACGCTGGCCACGCGCGAGCAGCACATACGACGGGAGAAGGCCACTTCGAACATCTGCACGAACGAGGGGCTCATTGCGCTGGCCGCTACGATTTACATGGAGACGATGGGACGGCGCGGTATTGAAGAGACGGCCCGGCAGTGCGCGCAGAAGGCAGCCTACGCCGCGCGCCGCATAAGCGAAATCGAGGGCTACTCGCTTCCCTACTCAGCGCCGCGCTTCAACGAGTTCGTCGTGCGCGCCCCTTCAAACGCGGGAGAGCTTCTCTCTCGTCTTGCATCAGAGAAAAACATCACGGGCGGGCTCGCGCTTTCACGCTACTACGAGGGGCGCGACACGGACTTTCTGGTCTGCGTCACCGAAACCAACTCGCGCGCAGAGATTGACTCTCTCGTGGAGGGGCTTCGCTCATTAGCCGGTTAATTGATTCATGGATTCTACGAACATCACCAAAGTTACACCGCACATTTCGCATAACGAGCATCTGATTTTCGAGCGCTCGCAAGGCGGGCGCATAGGCTACATGCTGCCGCCTCTGGACGTTGACGAGACGCCTTTGGACGAGCTTATCCCGGCCGAGCTGCGCCGCGACGACGACCTTCAAGGCGTGCCCGAAGTGAGCGAGGTGGACGTGGTGCGCCACTTCACGCGCATCTCCACATGGAACTACTCCATTGACCTAGGGATGTACCCTCTCGGCTCCTGCACCATGAAGTACAACTCGCGGCTCAATGAGAAGGTGGCGCGCATAACGGGCTTTGCCAACCTGCACCCGCTCGCCTCCGAGAGCGACTCGCAGGGAGCGCTCGAAGTCATATACGAGCTTCAGGAGTATTTGTCGGAGATAACGGGGCTGGCGGGAATTACGCTGCAACCTGCGGCTGGCGCGCACGGCGAGATGACGGGCGTGATGATGATTCGCGCCTTCATAGATGCGCGCGACGGGCGCGAAGAGTCTGCCAAACGCCGCACGATGCTCATCCCCGACTCGGCGCACGGCACCAACCCGGCCTCCGCCATGCTCGCAGGCTTTACAGTCAAAGCGATTCGCTCAACGAGCGAGGGCTTCACAGACCTTGAGCACCTGCGCGAGATGTGCGCCAAGGGCGACGTGGCGGGCTTCATGCTGACAAACCCGAACACCCTCGGCTTATTTGAGAAGAATATACGCGAGATTTGCGACATCGTTCACGACGCGGGCGGGCTCGTCTACATGGACGGCGCGAACATGAACGCGCTCGTGGGCGTGGCTCGTCCGGGCGACATGGGCGTGGACGTCATACACCTGAACCTGCACAAGACATTTTCGACTCCGCACGGCGGAGGCGGCCCCGGCTGCGGCCCATGCTGCTGCACCAAGGAGCTTGAGCCTTTTCTGCCTGTCCCGCGCGTAGTAAAAGAAGGCGACTCTTTCAGGCTGGATTTCAATCGCCCGCAATCAATCGGGCGAGTCAAAGCCTTTTATGGAAACTTCGGCATGATGGTTCGCGCTCTCGCTTACATACTGACGCACGGCGCAGAAGGCTTGCGCGAAGTCACGGAAGCAGCCGTGCTGAATGCCCGCTACATAGCGCAGGGACTCGTGAGCGATTACGAGAAGCCGTTCGATGCGCCGCCCATGCACGAGGTAGTCTTCACCGACAAGCGCCAGTCAAGAAAGGGCGTTCACACGCTCGACATTGCCAAGCGGCTGATTGATTACGGCTTTCATCCCATGACTATCTACTTTCCTCTGATTGTGCAGGGAGCCATGCTGATAGAGCCTACGGAGTCCGTTGGCCGTCAGGAGCTTGACCAGTTCATTGAAGCCATGCGCTCGATTGCGCGCGAAGCCATAGAGAATCCCGACCTCGTCATAGGCGCGCCGCATTCGACACGCATAGGCCGGCTGGACGAAGCCGCAGCCGCACGCAAGCCCGTCCTTCGCTGGAAGCCTAAGGAAGCCGCCAGCGCCGCATAAAAAAGGCAGAGCTTGGCAGCCGGATAATTTCAAAATCAATCACCGCCGCAGCCACCGTAGAGACGCAAGAGGAGGCGCAGAGGAAAGCATTCCACTCCCCTGCGCTCGTCTCAGCGTTTCTCTGCGCCTGCGGCGGTGAATTACTTGCTTGGATTTCAAACTAGCCTGCAAACTCCTCCCTTTTCCCTTTTTACTTTTACTTTTTTTCTGTAATATTGTTGGTTGAGAGGTTTAGAAGCTCTACCCTTTTATGGCAAATGGTTTAGTGATTCACGTTGTAGCGGGCTTGGGAAAGCACACGGAAGTGCTCACCTCGGATCGCATTCGCATTGGCTCTAATCCTACTTGCGAGCTTCGACTTCCCGCTTCCGAAGTACCCACTGACACTACCATTCTTGAGCTTGCGCGAGCCAACGGCCACTACCGCGTAAAGTCTTACGATTCCACCCTCGGCATCACGCATAACAGCGAGCCTATAGTCTCCAACAGCCGCGTCAATGACGGCGACGAGATACGCGTCAGTGCCTTCAACGTGATGCTGACCTTCTTTTCCGTGGGCGGTCTGGCCCCTGTCTTGCCGGGCGCGCGCCCGGACACGCACGTAGCGCCTTTCATAGAGCAGGCCGCGCTTGAATCATCTTCTACCGCCCGGCGCGACGACGCGAAAATCTTCCTGCGCGAATTCACGCGCGAGCTTGTTAGAGAAATCAGCATCACGACCAAGCTGATTGCGCTTGGCATCGCTCTGGCTCTGGTAGGCGGAATGCTCTACATAGGCTTCGCCATGTACCGCGAGCTTCAGACCAGCCGCCGCATCATAGACGAGCAGAACCGTCAGCTTAAGGAGATGCGCGTCAACGTCGCAGAGACGAGCGGGCAGATTAGTCAACTGAACGAGAAGAACAGCGAGTTCGTCAAAAGCCTCTCGTTCGCTCCGGACACTTGGACAAAGTATCACCGTGGCGTTGCTCTTATCTCAGGCATCTATTACTTCGTGGAGAAAGGCACGGGCCGCCCGCTTCGTTATCCCGAACAGACGGGCGAAGAGAATGCCGAAGGTCAGGGCGAGCAAGACCCGACGCAACTGACGCCGGAGGGCAAAGGCCCCATCTATGAGCGGGAGTTCGTGGGCACAGGCTTCTACGTGGGCGGCGAGTTTATCCTGACCAACCGGCACGTAGTCCAGCCGTGGCTTGCCGACGAAGGCATACTGAAGCTGAACACCAGTGTCCCGGCCCAGCCGCGCGTGCGAAAGATTATGGCCTTCTTCCCCGAGGCGACTCAGCCCGTCGCGCTCAAATTCAAGATGGCGGCACAGCAGGAAGACCTTGCCATCTGCACCTTCGACAAGAAGGATTTGCCCGCAGGGATTCCTCTGCTGCCTCTGGACAGGGGCTCGGATGATTCGGTCGGAGTCGGAAAGGCAGTTGTTCTTATGGGCTATCCGAACGGGCCGGATAGAATCCTCGCGCTTCTCAATGACGCGGAGAGAATGAGCGTGACTGCGCGCTATGGCGATTCCATAGAATCGCTCCTTAACTATCTCTCACAGTCCAAGCGCATTCAGCCTCTGACGACGCAGGGACACATCACAGACCTTGACGCCAACTCGCGCCTGATTGTCTATGACGCTACGACCGCGACGGGCGGCTCCGGCTCTCCACTGTTCGGCCAGTCGGGCCGCGTCATAGGCGTCAACTTTGAAGTTTTTACGGAGAACACGGCCTCGAATCACGCCGTGCCCATACGCTACGCGATTACCCTGTTGCAGCGCGCGGGCTGGCAAGCGACCGAAGCGGCCGAAGGCAACCAGAACGACAACGGCAACGCCAACCAGCCCGGCGCTCGAACCGGAGTAACTTCCTCCAACACCTCGCGATAAAAGAAGGCAAAGGGTAGCTGGCAGGAGAAAGTCGGGACAGCCTCTCCTACTTTTAGCCTTTTTTCTGCTTTTGACAGTAGACATATAAAAAGGCTACCCTTTCCCCTTTGTTGCCTGCCCTTGCTCGGCCCCTTCTGTGAGAGCTTTTGCTGGCAACAATTTTTATGCCCGGTTTATCTAAAACTCTTCAGGCAGCAGCAGGGAGCAGAAATCCAGTTTTGTCCGCAACAGCAGAGACAGTCATCACGGCCGGAATCAGACCAGAGCTTTTCGAGAAGCGCGGCGCATTGCAGATAAGAAGCCGCACGCTTCTGCTGGTGACGCTCGCCGTCATCACTCTCATGGGCTTCGCCTTTCGCGCCACGGGGCTGAGCGCGGAGGGACTGAGTGAAGACGAGCTTAATAAGCTACAGGCCGTCGAAGAATATCGTCACAACGGTTTATCGTCCGTCAACGGCGAGCATCCCTTTCTGATGAAAGCGCTGATGACGATAAGCGTAGTCGCGGCTGAGCGATGGAACGCTTCCGCGATTGCCGCCGGTCATACTTCGGCTCAAGTCTCCACGGAAACCGCTTTGAGGCTGCCCGTGACCATCTTCGGAGCGGCCACGTCGCTGCTGATATTCCTGCTTGTCTCCGAGCTTTTCGGGACGGAGATAGCTCTCATCAGCGCCGCGCTCTGGGCGCTAGACCCTATGGCCATCAGCTTCAACCGCATAGCCAAAGAAGATACCTTTCTGCTCTTCTTCTTTCTGCTGGCCAACGTCTTCTGGCTCAAAAGCCAGCGCGTAGCGGAGTCGGGAAAAGGAAATCCCGCGCCGCTCTACTGGGCCACGGGTGCCGCTTACGGCGCTATGATGGCGTCGAAGTACCTGCCGCACCTGATGGCCATAGGCGTGAGCTACTACTACATCTTTCAGGGCATACCGCAGACGCGATGGAGAATGGGAAAGAAACGCTTCTTCATCTTCTTCATCTTCATGGGAGTGGTGTTTCTCATCTGTAACCCCACGATACTGCTTCCGGGCACTTGGCACGAGATGAGAACCTTCGCGGGCGAGAAGAGGATAGGCCACGGAAGCTACGAGTACATGGGGACGGTCTACCTGAACCAGTTGTCGCTGTGGCTCAAGGGGATGCCGTGGCACTTCTATTACGTCTTCATGGGAGTAAAACTTCCGCTCGTGACGATTGCGTCGTTTCTCATAGGGCTGCCGCTTCTTTTCCGTAAGCGGCTGGGCGACGGGCGATTCTTTCTCTTCTTCTGGCTGCTCTTCTGGTTTATGCCCTTCACTGTCATGGGAGGGAAATACACGCGCTACTTTACGACGGCGCTGCCGCTCGTCTTGATTATTGCCGCCATAGGTCTTCACTTTGCCGGGCAGCTTCTTGAGCGCACCTTGAGCGCAGCGCTCAATAACGAGAGGGCAGGAGCAATGGCGCGTGCTGGCCTGATGGTCTTAGCGCTCTTCGCCGTCGGCGTCGCGGCCCGTAGCGCTCAGCCCTACTATCGTCTATACACGAACGCCATCGGCACAAGCTTTGGCCAAGTAGGCAGCTATTTTCCGCACGACGAATTTTATGACGCGAGCGTGCGCGATGCCGCGCGGGAGGTGGCCCGAATTGCCGGGCCGGGCGTGCGCGTGGCCAGCGAGACGCCGGGGCTTTTCGACTATTACACGCGGCTGGCAGGGCGAAGCGACCTTGTCTTCATCTCGCTTTCGGACGAAGAGGCCGTGCGCTCGATGAAGGCTGGCGACATAGTTATAGTGGCGCGGGGGCGGCGTTATCTGACGAACGACGCCTTCACGACAGGCCTTGAAAAGAGGCTCGCGCCCGCCGTCACAGTCTCGCTCGGAGAGGTGCCGTCAGTGAAAATCTTCGTGCTGAATGAGGCCGGGCTGGGTACGGTCGCTGAAAATAACGATCGCTGAATGTTAACAGCAACTTTTCCCGCCGCGTCTTCATCGCAGACCGGAAGAAGAGTCTGCGAGTCCGGACTTTACTGGCATATTTCTTGCCATGCTTTTTTTCGCCGCTATAATGAGTGGGCGTCCTTTTAGTGATTGCTGCGCCCGGTTGGGCAGACCGTATGCAGCCTTTTTGCTCCAAGAGGAGCATTTATAGTTGTAGGGGAAAAGGAAGCGTCTTGATTTGATGAAGATTTTTCCTAGACCGTTTCAAGCACGGCGCAGCGCGCTGCTGTCTTTCGCTCTCCTTTTAGCGCTACTTCCGTCCCTGCAAATCCGTCTCGCCGCTCAATCGGTTGAGGGCGCGGCGGCTGCCCCTTCAGCTTCGGCCAATCAGGCCGAGCAGCTTTTCCGGCTTGAGAGAACGCCCGTGGCTGGCGGCGCTGAGCTTCTGACCATCTTCGGCAGGCTGGACGGCCTCCCGCGTGAGAAGCAGGAAGAGGGCGAAGTCCCGCTCGTCACCGTCCTGCGCGACACGCTCGGGGACAATGACCCTGAGAACGACCGGCTGCGACACGTCTGGATGCTGACCTACACGCGGCCGACCTTCTTGCAGCGACTGGCCTCCGGCGTTCCCTTCCTTTACAGCCGCGCCGGTAATCGCACGAGCAAGCCGGATAAGGGCGTTCCGCCGCCGATTATAGACCTCGCACGGACAGACCGTGATGTCTGGAACAAGTTCTTCTGGGCGGCGCTTCAGAATATTTTTCTGGACTCTTACGGCTTTCCCTTAAAGGCCGCTTCGCGCAGCTATCGCCGCAACCTTGACGATTACAGAAAGTCGCACGTGACACGCGCGCTCGCTATTCTCTCTCTATACGAAGCGGAGACGGGCACAAAGCCGCTCTTCAGCGCCGAAGAGATGCGAGACATACAGGCCCGCCTGATGCTCTCGGAGAAAGCTCTCGGCGGCATAGTGGACGACATCTTCCTTCAACGCGTCTACGTTAAAGAGACATCGCTCGTCAACGACGTACGCGGCCATAACTGGGAGCTGCTCCGCCAGCGCGCAGAAAGCGAGAAGCTCTACTTCGAGCCGCTTGAGCTGCCGGACGGCTCCGCCACGCACGCCATCGTCTGGGTAGCGCGTCCAGACCTTGTCGCATACAAAGACCGCCCCTTCAAGTCTCGCTTTCTGAACATTGCGAACCCTTGGCGCGACGACCGCTTACGCTACTGGAACGGCTACGTGGAGACGCGCTACTTCGACGCGGACAATCGCGCCGTGTCGCCTGAGACGCCGGGCGCGCGTCCCGTTCAGATGATACCGCTCGCAATCTACGGGCTAGACCATCCGAAGGTTCCAATTCTGCTGGTGGATTTCCGTGACGGGATGAATCCCAAGTGGCGCGAGACATCTCGCCGCGTGCTTGAGGACGTAACGCGCACGGTGCTGACTCTCTCGCGTTTCGGAGACATTCCCTATTTTCTCTCGCGCACCGTCTACGATTTCGTGACGGGCAGGCGCGGCATGGACATCAACCAGCCGACTAGGCTTAGAACCTATTCGCAGCTAAAGCTGCTGCTCTCGCTCAACGCCTCGCTAGACCCTGAGTTCCGCGACGAGATTAACCGCCGCCTTGAGCGCGTCTCATCCAATCCGCGCGAGAACGACATGGAGGCTGAGGCAGTAATTGCGCGCAGCCAGTATCAGGCGCTTCTGAATTACGCTAAAGATGCGAACGGGCTGCCCGCGCGTCTTGTGCGCGACCGGCGCGAAGAGATGGCGGGCTACGACAGGAGAGGCGAGGCGGCGAAGGTGTTGACGCGTCTCGCCAGCATACTGAGCTTCGGCATCTACACGCGCCGCGCCGAGGTAACGGCTGACTTCAACGAGCGGCTTGACAGGGCGCGGCGCATGGCCTACTACCGGCGCTTTCTGCGTGAGGCAGTGCGGCGCACGCCGCAGGTGGAAGTGGTCTATAACATGGAAGACGTGCGACGCGCGCTACAGTTCGTGGCTGAGAACAACGAGCTGGCGGACGGCAAGACGGCACAGGCGGCGGCACGCGTCTTCGCCCAGACCAAAGATGAAGAAGCGCGCACGCTCGCCCTCAGATGCCTCTATCGCATCAACAACGAGACGGCCAAGTCCGAGCTGCTGCGAATCTACAGCAGCCCGCAGACGGAGGCACGCTGGCGAGTGATGAGCGCCGAATATCTGCGCCTAGCCGTGCGCGAAGAGCAGCGCATAGCGCCTGCCGACGCCAGAGCGATTATGAGCGTGACCAGCCCTTAAAGTTAATCGGCTATAGAATGAGATTGAATTGTAGAGAGATTGAAGAGCCTGAAAGCAGCGCCGGGAGCTGCTTTCTTCTTGCTTGTCCGCAAGCGAGTCGCACGCGCGTCTTCATCCTCATAGCGGCCTTCGCTTTTTTACTCTTCGCGCAGACGCCGTCCGTAGCTCAGGTCCGGCGGGTCGTCGTGGTCAAGGTTGACGGGCTTCCCTTCGGGGAGATGGACGGCTTCGCGCGCCAGCGCGACCCGCGCACCGGCAAGAGCCTGCTGCCGTGGATTGATTACATCTTTTATCAGAGAGGCACGCGGGTTCCCAACTTTTACACGCGCGGCATGAGCCTTTCGGGGCCGTCGTGGTCGCTGCTGGACACGGGCCAGCACTTGCAGATAAAGGGCAACGTCGAATACGACCGCCTCACCCTGCACACCTACGATTACCTGAACTTCATACCCTTCTACATGCAGTACTACGCGGAGCGGCGGGCCGACATGCCGGGCGCGGAGGTGCTGGACGAGATGGGCCTGCCGATGCTGGTGGACGCCTATCCTTTTCAGGAGCGCTATCCTTCGTTCCAGCTCTTTCAACGCGGCGTGCGCTGGACGACCATCGGCAAGGGCATGAAGAACTACTTCACGGAGCCGGACAAGCGGGAAGTTCTGGACGAGTGGACAATGGGGATTGAGACGCGCCGCTTCATACAGGATCAGATGGAGCGGGAGCTGATAAGCAAGATAAACGACCCGCGCTATCGTTATCTTGATTACTACACGACGGAGTTCGACCACCAGACTCATCATAACCGCGAACGCGAATCGCACTTCTACGCCTTGCAGGAGTTGGACGGCGTCATTGGCCGCATCTGGACGGCGATTGAGAAATCGCCTCTGGCGAGCGAGACGGTTATGATAATCGTCTCCGACCACGGTGTTAATTCAAGCCCGAGCGTTTACAGTCAGGGCTTCAACCTTGTCAAGCTGCTGGGCTCGCCCGAAGGCGGCGGGCATCACGTCATCACCAAGCGTCGTCTGATGCTGGACTACTCTATCAAGGGCATCTACCCGCTCGTCCCTCTCATCACTACGACGACCGACGACTCTTACTATCTGAAGGGGCAGAGCACGGATTATCCGACGGTGCTGCTTGACTTCGACGGGAACGAGCGTTCCTCGCTCCACCTTCGCAACTCAGGGTTGAACGTCCTGCACATACTTTTGCAGCAGCTTCGCCGCAAAGACCTTAAGCCCGAGATGCGGCGTGCCATGTCCGAAGCCTTCTTCAACACCATTGACGAGCGGCGCGCCGGTTGGGAGCTTGAGATTAAGGAGATAACGGAGGAACTGACGGCGCTTGGCCGTGCCATTGAGCGTGAGCGCGCGCTCTATGCAACCAAGCCCAAGCAGTGGACAAGGGCAGACCTTGACGCCGGGCGTAATCTGGAGGCCCGCCGCACCTTCGGGCGCATGGATTCGTGGGCCTCAGACCAGCGAGATTATACTGCCTACCTCACGACGCTCAGGAGCCTCATGTCGCTTCGGCGCGAAAGTCTAGACCCCTTCAAGCTCAAGATAGAGGATGTTATTGCAAAGCGTTCGATGGGCGACCACAACACCATCTACGAGTTGCAGAACTACGTGGTGGGAGCCTCGCCCGAAGGATTTAAACTAAAGGCGGACGGCTCGCTGGACATGGAGCAGAGCTTCAAGCGGGTGGATTACTTCGCGCTTCTGCACGGAGTGAAGGTGCGCAACAACGTGCAGGCGGATATAGGCAACCGCCCTATTGATTTCGTAGCCGCTCGCATCCCGCGACAGAACATCCTGCCACTTCTTTCAGAAGAGCTACAGTTTGACGGCGACTGCCTCTGGGTTTATGGCGGGCAGGAGCGTCAGGCGCTCATCCTCGGGCGCGAAGATGAGCGCGGTCGTGTGAGCCTTCGTTACCTGCCCGTCAAAGACTTAAAGATGGATGCCGGCGGCAGGATTAGTTTTGAGAGAGCGGCGTGGCAGGAGGGTTTGCCTTTAAGATTCTGGGAAGATAAAAACCTGCGTATCCCTTCTGACACGACGCGAGAGGCTTTTCTGGACGGCTGGCACACGGACGTTGAGTGGTTGCGCGCGCTGCATAAAACGGACTACTCTAACGGGTTGATAGGAATCTACGAACAACTGGCAAGGCACACGCCGCCTTCTCTCGACACTACTGCCGGGGGAATATCGGAAGACGAGCGCCTCTTGCGCCGCTTTCGCAAGCGACAGCGCGCGCTGGCCGAGACGGACTTGTTGATACTGGCTAACAACCACTGGAACTTTGACGTGCGCGGGTTCAACCCCGGCGGCAATCACGGCTCGTTTTTCCGAGTCTCTACCAACTCCACTCTAATGTTCTGGGGCGGCGAGAGCACGAATGTCCCGCAAGGCGCGGTGGTCGAAGAGCCTTACGACAGCCTGAGCTTTGTGCCTACGGTGCTGGCCTTGACCGGACAGTTGAGCGACGGACAGCGTCCCGTGCCCATCTTGTGGGAGCGCGGGTTTCGCGCCTTCCCCGGAAGACCTGTTCAGGAGGTTCTGGGAAAGGGCGCGCAAGCAACGCAGCCCGTGGCTAAAGGAGACGGGTCTCAGCCTTGATAACGACCGATGAACAGTTAGTGAATCGTCAGGCGGAGGAAGATGAAGAGCTTGAGTCGGCGCTTGACGAGCAACAGGACGAGTCAAAAGGCCAAGCCGGTCGTCTGATGTTCTGGCTGCACGTAGTCGCCTTTGTGCTCGGTCTTGCGCTGCTGGTCTACGTCATAAATCTGGTGGGCGTCCAGTCCATCTTCGACGCCCTCGGCCGTATAGGCTTCGGCTTCTTCCTGCTGCTGGCAATAAGCGGCGTGCGTCACGCGCTTCGCACGCTGGCCATGAGCACGGCGGTTCCGAAAAATCATCGCCGCTTCAACTTCTCTCAAGCCTTCGCGGTGCGTCTTGGCGGCGAAGCCATAAGCTTTCTCACCTTCACCGGCCCTGTGCTGGGCGAGGCAACGAAGGTCGCGCTCCTGAAAAAGCGCGTGCCGCTCACCTACGGCGTGACCGCGCTCGTCATAGACAACATTCTCTACAACCTGTCCGTAGTGGTCTTTATACTGAGCGGCGCGTGCGTGATGCTCTGGACGTACAATCTGCCGCCCGTTGTGCGCTACGTCCTGATGACCATCGCCGGGATTTCGGCTTTCGGCATCTTCTTCACAGCCTATCTGGTACACCGCCGCGTAAAGGTTCTGACCGGGATAGTCGAAAAGCTCGGGCGCATAGGGATTAAGCCGAAGGCCGTCACTTCAAGAATCGAGCACCTATACGAGCTTGAAACCAAGGTCTATGATTTCTACAAGCATCGTCCCGGCGCTTTCTTCTCCATCATCATTCTTGATTTCCTCTCGCACGCGACGAGCGTGTACGAAGTCTACGCCACGCTTTACCTGCTGGGCTTAACGCCGCCCGTAGCGGCTGCGTACATCATCGAATCTCTAACAAAAGTCATCAACTTCGTCTTCGGCTTCGTGCCCGCGACCATAGGCGTGTATGAAGGCGGCACGGAAATCATTCTTCAGACACTCGGGTTTGCAGCCGCCACCGGCGTAACTCTCGCGCTGGTGCGAAAGGCAGGCGCGGTCTTCTGGACTGGCCTCGGACTGCTCATACTGCTCTGGCGCACAGTCCCGAAGGCTACACGCAGGGTCATGGACAGGAGCCCGCGACTGAGAAAACTTATGGACAGCCTTGTACTCTCTAACATCTCTCATAGACCGGCGCGCACGCTCGTCAGCATCCTCGGCATAGCCGTCGGCGTGCTACTGATTGTCTTTACGGTAGGGCTGGCGCACGGCGTGCTGCGCGAGCGCGGGCGGCGCGAATCCAACATCGGCGCAGAGATAATGGTGCGAGCGTCAGGCACTATTGGGATGACGGGCTCGCAACGCTTTGCCATGCCCGTTTCGCGCGCAGAAGAGATTGCGCGTCTTGAAGGCGTGCGCGGCGCGATTCCACTTGGTCAGGACGTTCAGCCGAGCGATAGCGGCTTCGGCAGCCGCATAGTGGACGGCATCAACTTCGATGAGTACGCTTCGGTCGCGGGCCTCTCCATCAAAGAGGGCAGAAAGCTTGAGGGAGGCGACGAAGCGATTGTAGACACGGTCTGGCAGAAAGACAGGAAAGCGTCCATAGGCTCTACCGTTGTGCTTTACGAGCGGCCATTCCGCATCGTAGGGGTCTACGAGCCGCCCGGCGGCGGGCGCATAAAGATTCCGCTCTCGACCATGCAGAACCAGTTGGGAAGCGAAGGCCACGCAAGCTCCATACTGGTCGCCTGCAAGAATCCCGAGGAGCAGGAGCAGGTGGCCGCACGCATACGCGAGCGTTTCCCGGACGACCAGATTCTCTTCACGCGCGACCTGCCGGAGCTTTACGTCTCGAGCGTCCCAGCGCTAGATGTCTTTATTAAAGTCATAGTCGGTATAGCCGCCGCCATCAGCCTGCTGGTAATACTGCTGGCCATGTACACCACCGTCACGGAGCGCACGCGCCAGATAGGAATCCTGAAATCCCTCGGCATGTCCAAGACCACCATCGCTTGGGTGATAGAGCAGGAGGCCATCATAGTCAGCCTGCTGGGCGTCATAGTCGGGCTGATTCTGACCTTCGCGGCACGCTACGCCGTCATGCGCTCGACATCCCTAATCGTGGAGATAGAGCCGCGCTGGCTGGTCATAGCTCTGCTCGTAGGACTCCTCGGCGGCACACTCGGCGCGCTCTACCCCGCCATACGCGCCGCCCGACAGGACGCAGTCGAAGCCTTGAGCTACGAATGAAAGATGTTGAGTCACCGGCTCATTGAATTAATGAGCCGGTGAGTCAATGAGTCAATATCCCGCAGGCTCGCCCCAGTTGCGAGAATCCGATGCTCCCAGCCTGACGCCAGTTCCCTCTTCTATCATGACGCCCTGCGCGTCGCCCATGAAGCGAAGCTGAGAGCCGACCTTCGTCTCCTTCTCGGTCGTCAGCTTGAATTTGTGGCCCATAGCTTCAAGGACTCTTCGCGTGTCGTCGGACAGACCGAATGGCTCGTAGACCACTTCGTCCGGCAGCCATTGCTGGTGAATGCGCGGCGCGTCTATGGCCTGCTGAATATTCATCCGGTAATCAATGACGTTGACTATCACTTGAAAGACGGCGTTGATGATGCGTGGGCCGCCGGGCGAGCCGACCGCGAACCAGAGCGTGCCGTCTCGCCTGATGACGAAAGTCGGCGTCATGGCCGAGAGCGGCCGCTTTCCCGGCGCAACAGCGTTACGCTCTCCCTGTATCAGCCCGTAAAGATTCGGAGAGCCGGGTTTGGCCGCGAAGTCGTCCATCTCGTTGTTCAGAATCACGCCCGTCCCTCGCGCCGTCACCTTCGCTCCGAAGCTGTCATTCAAGGTATAGGTGTTTGAGACAGCGTTGCCTTCACGGTCTACGACGGTGAAATGCGTCGTCTCGCTCGATTCGTATCCAGTGGGACGGCCCGCGCGCACCTCCGAGCTTGCGCTCGCTCGCTTCAAATCAATCGTGCTGCGGAGACGCGCCGCGTACTCTTTATCTAATAGTCCCTGCACGGGGACGCGTACAAAGTCCGGGTCGCCCATGTATTCGGCGCGGTCTGCGAAGGCGCGGCGCATAGTCTCTGCCAGCAGGTGCGTGTGCTGGCCGGAGCCCCAGCCTGTGTTCTTCAGGTCAAAGCCTTCCAAGATGTTGAGCATCTCCAGCAGTATCACGCCGCCCGATGAAGGCGGCGGCATGGAGATAATTTCAAAGCCCCTGTAGCTTCCGCGCACGGGCTCGCGTTCCTTGGCCACGTAGCCGCGTAAGTCCTCCATCGTCATCAACCCGTTATGCCGCTTCATGTCCTCCACGATGAGGCGTGCCGTCTCGCCTTCGTAAAACTCATTGGGGCCGCGAAGCGCAACGCGAGCGAGCGTCGCCGCAAGCTCCGGCTGACGAATCGTGTCGCCCTCTTTATAGAGCCTTCCCTGATTGAGAAAAATCCTGCGGCTATCTTCATACTTGCCAAGAGTCTCGCTCGTGTCGCGCAGCGAGCGCGCGAGGTTGAAGCTCACCGGAAAGCCCGTGGCCGCGAGCCTTCGCGCAGGGGCAAGAAGCTCTGCCCAGCTCATGCGGCCAGAGCCGTATTTCTTCAGGGCCAGTTCCATGCCCCGGACAGTGCCGGGCACGCCAGCCGCGCGATAACCGAGCGTCGAAGAGCCCTCGCCCTTTATCAACTCGCCCCTTTCGTCCAGATAGACGTTGCGCGTAGCACGCTTCGGAGCCATCTCTCTATAATCAATCGCGGTCGCGCGCCCGTCTTTCAGGCGTATCATCATAAAGCCGCCGCCGCCCAGATTTCCCGCCGCAGGGTAGACGACGGCCAGCGCAAAGGCCACCGCAATCGCCGCGTCAACGGCATTTCCTCCACGCTTCAACACGTCAGCGCCTATGCGCGAGGCTATGCCGCTCGTGGAAGCCACCATTCCGTTTCGCGCTCTGACGGGCTCGCGCGATGCGGCGAAAGCGGCAGGAGCCGTATTCAAAAGCGGAGCTACGGGCTGTGAAAGAACAAACAGTGCGAGGACAAGCAGTAGCAGGATTCTGCCGGATTTCATCATAGATTTCTCTCTATGCAATCAATTTAGAAGCGACCATCAACTGTCTTCAGGCTCTTCCGATTGTGCCTTCGTCGCCCGTTCGAATGCAAATTCTGTTAGTGTGTCAGTTAGAAATCCAAACAAGTAATTCACCGCAGAGGCGCAGAGAAACGCCGAGACAAGCGCAGAGAGTTGAAAGCCTTTCTCAGCGCCCCCTCTTGCGTCTCTCTGCGTCTCTGCGGTGAACGATTTTGATATTGACCCACCACTAGATTCTGTTAGTGCTTATCAGGCCATTTCGTCGTATGCTATGAGGCATGAGCAGACCCATGCCACGACCCGACCTCGATGATGAAGTGATAGACGTAGGCCCGCCTGAGCGCCGTCGCTGGCGACGCTGGGTGATTCTGGCGGCGATAATTCTAGGCTTTGTACTGCTGCGCTCCGTCTCAATCTACGTAGAGGCGCTGTGGTTCGACTCGCTCGGCTTCGCGTCCGTTTACTGGTACACCTTCCGTCTCAAGCTGGCGCTTTTCGTAATCTTTCTTCTGGCGACTCTGGTTATACTGCGCGGCGCATTCTGGCTGCTTGAGCGAGCGTTCGCCGCGACCGCGCTGGAACGGCGCATTGTGATGATTAACAACCAGTCCGTGACGGTAGAGCCATCGCGCTTCGTCCGACCGGCTGCGTGGCTAATCTCCATCATCATAGCTCTCATCACCGGCCTCTCCATGAGCGCGGAGTGGGAGCAGTTTGCGCTCTACATGAACCAGCCCGTGACGGCGCTCTCAGACCCGATTTTTCAGAAGCCGCTCGGGTTCTATCTCTTCACGCTTCCGGTGTACAAGTCCGTCGCCTCATGGCTGATGTTTCTGGCGTTCGTCATCCTCTGCGCCTCGCTGGTCTTCTCCCTGCTCTCAATCCCGCAGAAGATTAGAAACACCAGAAGCGCGCCAGCAGGGATGCGAAGAGCCGGTTATGCGGCCGCGTCCGGCGCGCTCCTTCTCTTTCTGCTCATCTTCGGCTGGCGCATATATCTTTCGCGCTACAATTACCTGTGGCAAGACCATCAGAGCTTTTCCGGCGTCACCTACACGGAGGCGAACTATCTTCTGCCGGGACTGACCGTGACAGTCATAGTCATGCTGGTTTCCTGCGCGCTGCTCCTGCTCAATGCTCTGACGGAGCGGCGGCTGCGTCTCATCCTTGCCGCGCTGGCGCTCCCCATAGTCGTGTATCTCTTCGCGGCGCTGCTCATACCGGCCTACGTGACGAGCTTCATAGTCAAGCCTAACGAGCTTGGGCGCGAAGCGCCGTATATAGAGCACAACATAGTCTGGACTCGCCGCGCTTTCGGCCTTGACGGCATAAAGATGCACGATTACGAGGCGCAGACGACCATAGCGGCCTTCGAGCGCGACGCCAATCGCTCGACCTTCGATAACATAAGGCTCTGGGACGTTGATGCGCTACAGGATACGCTGCGGCAGATTCAGGAGATTCGGACTTACTATGACTTCCGGGACGTTGACGTTGACCGCTACGTGATTAACGGCGAGATAAGGCAGATGATGATTGCCGCCCGCGAGATTGACGACAAGAAGCTGCCGGAGCAATCACGCAACTGGGTCAACGAGCGGCTCATATACACGCACGGCTACGGCGTGACTATGAACACGGCGAACGGCTTCACGACGGAAGGCATGCCGGTCTTCGCGCTCTCGAACATGCCAATCGAATCGAGCGTGCCTGAAATCAAGGTCACGAGGCCCGAAATCTACTTCGGCCAGAACACGGACTCGAACGTTTACGTCAAGACTAGGCAGAAGGAGTTCAACTACCCGCAGGGCGAAGACAACAACTACACCACCTATGAAGGAACCGGCGGCATAGCCATAGGCAACGGCTTGCGCCGCATGCTTCTGGCGTGGGCGATGGACGACCTCTCGAAGCTTCCCTTCTCGGATGACGTCACGCCTGAGAGCCGGGCGCTCATCTATCGCAACATTCTTCAACGCGCGCAAATGCTCGCGCCCTTTCTGGTCTACGACGGTGACCCGTACATAGTCGTGGCGAACGATGGCCACCTCTTCTGGATAATGGATGCCTTCACGGAGTCGGACAATTATCCTTACTCGCGCCATTACGTCGCGGGCAGGCGGCGCGTCAACTACATACGCAACAGCGTCAAGGTCGTGATTGATGCTTATAACGGCACGACCAGCTTCTACGTCTTCGACAACGAAGACCCAATCATCAACGCTTACAGGAATGCTTTCCCCGCGCTCTTCCGTAACGGCTCTGAGATGCCCGAAGACCTGCGAGCGCACGTTCGCTATCCCGACCTGCTCATCAAGACGCAGGGCGAAGTCTTCGGCCTTTATCACACGCAGAACACGAAGGTCTTCTTCCAGCGCGAAGATGTCTGGAGCGTGGCGCAGCAGATTTCCCTGAATCGAGAAGGAAGACAGGAGAGAGCGCCGATTGAGCCTTATTACGTCGTCATGCAGTTGCCGGGCGAGCGACAGAGGAACGAGTTCGTAGGCATACTGCCCTTTACTCCGTCGAACCGTAACAACATGATAGGCTGGATGGCTGCGCGCTCGGACGGTGAGAACTACGGCTCGCTGCTCGTCTACGATTTTCCCAAATCGCGCCTGATAGACGGCCCGCTTCAGATTGAAGCGCGCATAGACCAGAACGCGCAGCTTTCGAGCCAGTTCTCTCTATGGAATCAACAGGGGTCGAAGGTTAGGCGCGGCAACCTGCTGGTCATACCCATCGGAAGCGGCCTGCTCTACGTTGAGCCTATCTACCTGCAAGCTGCGCAGAGCCCGATGCCTGAGCTGCGGCTGGTGGTGCTGGCAACGCAGGAGCGGCTGGCCTACGGCACAAACTTTGAAGAGGCGCTGAAGAATCTCTTCGGGGACGCGGCGGGCGCGCAAGGTCAGCCGCAGGTCGCGGATAACAAACAGAATCAGGGTAAACAGCAGGCCGCAGACAACACGCAAGGCTCTTCACAGACGGCGCAGCAACAGCCGCAGCAGCCTGCCAACGTGCAGCAGCTAATCAAAAAGGCCGCAGACGATTTGGCCGAATATCAGAGACTCACGGCTGAAGGAAAGCTTGGCGAGGCGGGCCAGCGTCTTGAATCTCTCAAGCGCACGCTGGAAGAGCTAAAGAAGGCACAGAATATTCAATGAGCGGGCAGGACGCGGAGCGCATACTGATTGTTGAGGACGACGCCGCGCGCTGCGACTGGTTCAATCAGAAATTTTCGGGCCGCACCATTGACGTTACCTGCGACGTGGCACAGGCAATCGCGTGGCTGGGTGAGCGCGACTACTCCTTGATTCTACTTGACCACGACCTCACGGAAGAGCATTACGTCTCTAACGAGCCGGACGACGAGCGCACGGGCTACGCAGTTGCCCTCTGGCTCTCGCGTCACCCGGACAGCCAGCGAGACGCAACCATTCTTATACACTCGCTCAACTACATAGGAGCGCAGCGAATGCTCGCGGCCCTGCACGACGCGGGGCGTGACGCCGAGCACGTTCCCTTTCCCTACCTGAAGTTGGGGTTGAGAATGTAGCGAGTCATACCAACATCATGGCCGCGATAAAGCCAATCATGTTCACAGCCATAAACAGCAGCACCTCGCAGACGAATAGCACTCCCGCCTTCAGCGCGGTTCTTCCCCATGACTCCTTGTAAACACGTCGCAGTGCGAACAGAAGGTAGATAAAAGCCACCGGGTAAAAGAGGTCTAGTATGTGTACCGAGAGCTTTACGCCTGCGGCTGACGAGGCCAGAATCGCCGCCGCGAAAAGTGTCTTACACAGGAAGTCGAAGGAATAGTAGTAGAGCGAAAAAATAAGATGCTCTACGTAATATCTTTTCATCCCGAAGTAAAGAACCGACAGAAAAAGCCCGGACACGAGGACGCTGGCGAAGCGTAGCGCCGCCGAGTATTTCTCCGCCTTCTGAAAAATCTTATCTACTATAACTTGAGGCTCCACGCCCTTCTTCTTGGCTATGGCCACGACCCGCGCCGGTCTGAACGACTCTCTCGGGACGCCTCTGAAATCCAGAAGCGCTCCCCACGCGAAGAGAAAATAGAGCGCGCTGAATGTCAGGTAGACCCTGATGGGGTTGATGTAGCGCCCCTTTCGACCGGCCAGATACTCTTCGGCCAGAAGACCGGGCCTGATGACCAGGTCTTTGAGAGTCTTGAGAATCTTATTCGAGTCCAGATGCGTGATTTCATGTAACAGGTGGTGTCCGAAGAAGTGTTTGACTGAAAACTCGTGCCGGTGAATCCTCTTCTGGCCGCAGCGATGACAGTATTCGCCATTTAAATCCGCGCCGCAGTTCAGACACTGCTCTGTCTGAGCGGAAGCTACCGGAGCATCAATCGTTTCAACTTGCGTGGCCATTCTTCAGTAACCTCTCTCAAGCTTGGGATTCAGGACTTCACACGGGAATTAACGAACAAACGTGGAACCGGGTTCAATCCGGGCCGCCTCTGAGCCGCACCAGCGCGTGTCTGGCCCTCTTCTCATACGGCGCGTGCTTTTCCCACAGGCTTCCGCACACGCGGCAGCGAAAGAGGTCTTTGTCCGGCGCTGCGGATTTATCTTCCGGTTCAAGAAAAGCTTTTATGTAGGCGGGTACGCTTGCGCCTTCCAGATGATGAAAGGCTTCGCAGGAGCACTTGGGTTCGCTCATAAGAGATTCGCCCGGTCGAGCCTGAGCGTTCCGGCTCAGACCTTCTTCATCAACTCCTTGGCCTTGTTTACGGCGTCGTTATGCTCGGGCAAGTAGTTCGGGTCGGGCTGCATATTTATGACGGCGTCGAGCTGCTTGCGCGCGTCCTCATTGCGCTTCGTCTTCAGGTAAGCTTGCGCCAGATAATAACGCAGGAGCGGGTTGTTCTCGCCCAGCTTCAAGCCCTTCTCCAGAAGCTCAACCGCGCGCTTTGGGTCGCCGCCCATGACGGGTGGCGTCTCAAGGTCTATGCGCGCCAGCACCATGTAGGCTGAGCCGTGCATGTAGCCTTCATCCAGCTTTATGACCGTCTCCATCTCGCGCCGTATGTCGGGCGCGGCCGCCAGCCCGGTCAGGGCCGAATGCTCCGCCTGCCCCCCCAGATTCGCGCCCAGCCAGAAGTGGCCGTCCGCTTTGTTCGTATTGAGCTTGATGGCCTCTTTCGCAGCAGCTTCGCCGTCTGTGAATGCCTTGTCGCGCTCGGAGCTATCGGTCGTGTGCTCGCCCAGAAAATAGTTCATGCGCGCCAGCCGCCATGCGGCTTCGTAGTTACCGGGCTCGACTGCCCGCGCCTGCCTGAGAGTTATCAGGCCCTCGCGCACCTTCTGAAGGTCTGCGCGCTCACCATAGAGTTGGTCTGCGCGTGCGATTAACTCGGCGGCACTGCCTGCGGGCGGCGGCCCAGTTCTTTCGGCTGTAGAGTTCGTGGCGCAAGCGGCTGAGACTGTGATTATGATGAAAAGCAGGAAGCGGGGGACTATTTTTTTCGTCATGTGATTAACTTTCCGTCTACGCTTAAAGCTCTTGAAATCCTTATATTTCACTAAGATAAGCTGCCAGATGGATGGTCATTTTACACGACCGCTTACCTAAAAGCATCCGTTTAGGGTATATTTCACCGACTACATCCATGCGCCCATTATGTCTTGAAGGCGCAGCCCGTACCAAAATTTTGCCAGCAGGCAGGAGATGAGAGTTTGGCGGCGGCTGCTTTTTACGATTTAGAAGGAACACTTGTAAGTACGAACCTGGTTCACACGCTGGGCTTTTACGCGCGCAACCAGCAGAGCCTCTTAAGGAGCATAAGAAAGAGCGCGACAACGCTCATGAGCATCCCGCTCTTTGCCGTGACGGACGCATACAGCCGAAAGGTCTTCAACGACCTCTTCTTCAAGCGCTACAAGGGCGAATCGGAAGACCGGCTCAGGTTCTTTGCGGAGGAGCTTTACGAGGAGGTGCTGAAGCCCGCAGTCTTTCCGGGCGCTTATGAGCTGATAGAGAAATCGCGCAGCCTCGGGCTCCGGCAGGTAGTCGTCACAGGCGCGCTCGATTGGTCGGTCGAGCCCTTGATGAAACACCTAGGGATAAAAGATTACGTGGCAAACCGCTTGGAGTTCGTCAACGGCATAGCCACCGGGCGGCTGCTTCCGCCCGTGCTGGCCGCCGCAACCAAGGCATCATGGATTAGACAGTTCGCGGAGCGTGAAGGCATAAGCCTAAACGACTCCTACGCCTACTCGGACAGCATGTCTGATTTGCCCATGCTCTCCCTAGTAGGCCATCCGGCAGCCGTCAACCCGGACATGCGCCTCAGGCAGACGGCGCTTCATCACGACTGGCCGATACTTAATTTGAAGTAATCAGCAGTCAGCAATCAGTAACCGGCCCATACGCTTTTTACTGACTGCTGAGGACTGATTACTGATTGCTTAAAGATGAGCTTACAACTAAGAAGAAAAACACACGAGTCGGTTATCTACATTGACCGGGACAGCGCGCCGCGCATTATGCCTTCGGGCGAGGATTTTATTCTTGAAGACTTGCCCATAGGGACGCGCGTCATATATCCGAACCCGCCGGTCAAGGGCCTGCCTAACCGCGAGGCGGCCATACGCTACGCCTTGAACCGCCCACTGGGCTGCGACCCGCTCTTCGCACAGCTTTATCCGGGGATGAAGGTCACGATTTGTGTTGACGACATCTCTCTGCCGCTTCCGCCGATGGCCACGCCGGACATTCGCCAGTCGGTTCTGGAAATCGTGCTGGACATGCTCGCTGGCCACGGCGTAGACGACGTTCACATAATCATCGCCAACTCGCTCCACAGAAAGATGACCGCGTGGGAGATGAAGCGAATGGTCGGCGCGGAGATTTTCGAGGAGTTCTACCCAGACCGCTATTATAATCACGATGCTGAAGACCCGGACGGCATGATTGTCCTCGGAGAGACGCGCCACAAAGAGCCTCTTCGCATCAACCGTCGCTGCTCCGAGAGCGACCTTGTCATCTACGTCAACATCAATCTGGTGCCGATGGACGGCGGCCATAAATCGGTGGCCGTGGGGCTTTGTGACTACGAATCTTTGCGCGCACATCACGAGCCGCAGACGATACGCGACTCGGACAGCTACATGGATCCGAAGCGCTCCGCTCTGAACCATAAGGTTGAGCGTCTGGGCAAGCTCGTTGACGAGCACATGAACGTGTTTCACATAGAGACGGCCCTGAACAATCGCATGTACAAAGGCGACATGGATTTCCTGCTGAAGAACGAGGACGACTTCTCGGCCTTCGACAGGATGAAGTTCGAGGCGATGCGCTACACCATGTCGAAGCTTCCGAGGCCAGCGCGGCGTAAGCTTCTGCACTCCCGCCCGTCGCAGTACGAGATGATTGCCTGCTACGCCGGACGCACCGAAGAGGTGCATGAAAAGATTCTTGAGAAGAATTTCCAGCAGTACGCCATCCCCGTGCGCGGCCAGTGCGACATTTTGATAACGGGTATTCCGGACATTTCGCCTTATAATGTCTACTCTATCTTGAATCCGCTGCTGGTGCAGGTGATGGCTCTCGGCTACCACTTCAACTTCTATCGCAACAAGCCGCTTTTGAAGAAAGGCGGCGTGCTGATTCTTCACCATCCTTGTTATGATGAGTTCGACCACGAATTTCATCCCAGCTACATAGAGTTCTTCAACCGGCTGCTGCCGGAGACGCGCGACGCGGACGTCCTGCGCGAAAAGTACGAGCGCGAGTTCGCCAGCAATCCCAGCTACGTCGAGATGTATCGTCGCGGCAACGCTTATCACGGCGCGCATCCCTTCTTCATGTGGTACTGGGGCGAGAATGGCCGCCAGCACGTCGGCCACGTCATAGCGGCCGGGGCCGAGAACGCGCACGTCCCCGCCATGCTCGGCTGGGAGCGGGCCGACAACCTGACGGAAGCGATTGCTATGGCGCGCAGTTACATGGGGCGCTCCGCAGAGATTACAATGCTGCACCAGCCAATGATTGGCATAGCCGATATGGAGTAGAGGTAGCTTGAAATTATCTCCTACAGAAATTTTTCAGGGCCGGAATATTTTCATCATCGGCTCGACGGGCTTTCTGGGCAAGGTCACGCTTTCGATGCTCCTGCATCGCTTTCCGAACGTCGGGCGCGTCTACGTCACAGTGCGCGCCCGCTCGCAGGAAGAGAGCGAGACCAGGTTCTGGAACAACGTCATCACGGCTCCGCCCTTTGACCCTTTGCGCGAGCGTTACGGCGGCGCGTTCGAAGGCTTCATACGCGACAAGGTAGTCATCGTCGGCGGCGACATAGGCGAAGACAATCTGGGCTACACGGAAGAAGAAGCGCAGAGAATTGCGGGCGACATAGACGTCATTCTGAACTCTGCGGGAAACGTCACCTTTAACCCTACGCTTGAGAGCGCGCTTCGCACCAACGTAGTAGGCACGCAGAACGTCATCAAGTTCGCGCGCCGCATGAAGCGCCCCGCGCTGATACACGTCTCGACCTGCTTCGTCGCGGGCAATCGTACCGGCCCGGTCTGGGAGTCCGACCCTGTCATTGGATACTTTCCGCGCCGTGAAGAGCCTGAGATGGCAGGTGTGGAATTTTCTGCCGAGCACGAGATACGCGACTGCGCCAAGCTGGCCGAGCGCGTGCGCGAAGAAGCCAAGGACGCCATGAACGTCGCGCGCTTCCGCGAGCATGCGCGCAAGCGGCTAATTGAAGAGGGACGCGACCCGGACGATTTGGATGCTATGGGCCTCGCCGTCGCGCGCGAGCGAAAGGTGTGGACGAGGACGCGCCTCACAGACCTCGGCATTGAGCGCGCGGCCTACTGGGGCTGGCCCAACATTTATACCTATACCAAGAGCCTTGGCGAGCAGCTCGTGGCGGCGCAGACCGACATAGTTCGCTCGATTGTTCGTCCTTCGATTGTAGAATCGGCGCTCTCCTATCCCTTCCCCGGCTGGAACGAAGGCTTCACCACGACCGCTCCGATTATCTTCATCACGCTCAAGGGGCAGACGAAAATCCCCGCCAACGAGAAGCTCATACTGGACATCACGCCCGTAGACCAGGTGGCGGCGGTGATGCTCGCCGTCTCCGCGCAAGCCTGCGTCGAAGAGCCGCGCCTTGTCCATCAGGCGGCGACGGGCGACTCCAATCCGAACGACATGCGCCGCATCATCAGCCTCGTCGGACTCTACAAGCGCAGGCACTTTAAGGAGAAAGAGACGGGCTTCAAGTTCGTCAACGAGATAGTTGCGCGCACCGAAGCGCGTCCCGTCACGCCGCAGTGGTTCGACCAGACTTCGACGCCTATGATTAATAGCGCGGCGAAGAAGGTTTCCACACTGCTTGACCGCGCGCGCCCGCGCTGGGGCGGCGGTCGCCTGACCGATGTCATTGACAGCGCGAAGGAGCGCATGGACAGGCTCGAAGAGGTGACGCGCGACACCGTGGAAGCCTTTGAGATGTTCCACCCCTTCACGGTAGAGAATGCTTACATCTTCCGCTCCGACAACGTGCGCTCGCTCTTCTCGCGCATACGCAAGGACGAGCAGCCGCTTCTTCTGTGGAACCCCGAAAAGTACGATTGGTACGACTACTGGATACACACGCACCTGCCGGGCCTGAAGAAGTGGGTCTTCCCGACGCTCGAAGACGAGATGCGCGAGAAGCCCAAGCGCGTTTACACCTACCGCGACCTGCTTGAGCTTTTCGAGACGACCACCAAGCGACACGCCACGCGTGTAGCCATGCGCATTGAGCGCGAGGGCCGGGAAGAGCAATACACCTACGCAGACCTGCGCGAGCTTAGCCTGCGTGCGGCAGCTTTTCTGGCGAGCGAAGGCGTGCGACCGGGCGACCGCGTGATGCTCCTGAGCCATAACGCGCCCGAATGGGGCATGACCTACTTCGGCATTCTCAAGGCCGGGGCGACCAGCATCCCCGTTGACCCTACAAGCACAACGGAAGAGGTCGTGCGCGTCGCGCAGGCCGGAGACGCCACGGGCATAGTCATCAGCGAAGAGATGAGCCGCGAGCATCCGGAGCTTGCAGAGATGCTGAAGGAGGCGGGGCTTGAGCGGCTTAAGCTCTGGCAATACGAAGATGTCTTCGCGCTGCCAGACCAGCAGACGGAAGACCAACGACTGGCGCTTCTGCCGCAGAAGATTCAGGCACAGTCAACGGCCTCTCTCATCTTCACTTCGGGGACGACCGGACAGCCCAAGGGCGTCATGCTCTCGCATAGAAATTTCACGAGCATGGTATCCATGCTCTCGTCCATCTTCGACATGTCAACGAGCGACGGCGTGCTCTCCGTGCTGCCGCTTCATCACACATTCGAGTTCTCAACCGGCTTCTTAACTCCGCTCAGTCGCGGCGCGCAGATTACCTACCTTGACGAGCTTTCCGGCGAAGCGCTCGCGCGGGCCATCAAGAACGGCCACGTCACGGGAATGGTTGGCGTCCCGGCGCTCTGGGAGATGCTGCACCGTCGCATCAAGAACCGCCTCTCCGAGAGCAACGCGTGGGTAGGCTCCATTGCAGACCTGCTGATTCGCGGCAACGCGTGGCTCCGCGACAAGACCCCTTTTAATCTTGGCCAGATTGTCTTTTATCCTATTCACGAAGGCATGGGGGGCCGCATACGCTATCTGATTAGCGGCGGAAGCGCGCTGTCGGACAAAATCCAGCGCGACCTTCACGGCTTGGGCTTCACAGTTCTTGAGGGCTACGGCCTGACGGAAGCCTCGCCCGTTCTGACCGTCACGCGCCCGCAGAACCAGCTTCTGATAGGCAGCGTCGGCAAGCCTCTTCCCGGCGTCGAAGTCCGCATAGCAGACCCGGACTCGACGGGCGTAGGCGAAGTCCTCGCTCGCGGCCCCAACATCATGACCGGCTACTTCGAGAACGAAGAGGCCACGCGTGCCACAATCATCAACCGGTGGCTGCACACGGGCGACCTCGGCCGCATGGACGATGACGGCAACCTCTATCTGGTAGGGCGCTCCAAGGACATCATCGTTGACACTAACGGCAAGAACGTTTACCCGGACGAGATAGAGGAGCTTTACAACACCTCGCCGCTTATTAAGGAGCTGAGCGTGGTCGGGCTCCCGGACGGCCTTGGCGAGAAGGTGGCCTGCATGGTCGTGCCGGACTACGACTATGACATAGCTCTGTTGCGCGAAGAGGTGCGTCGTCAGATAGAAGAGCACTTCCGCGAAGTCTCTTCCTCAATCCCCTTCTTCAAGCGCGTCAAGGTTCTGCACTTCTGGGACGGAGACTTGCCGCGCACCGCCACTCGCAAGGTCAAGCGCCGCGAGGTCGTCGAAGCCATGCACGTGCTTGAAGAGAGCGCACGCTCCGCTTCTCGTCTTGGCCCGCGCCCGGCGCAGACGGGCGACTCCACATGGCTGCTCGACGTAGTGGCCACTGTCTCGAACCGCCCGCGCTCCGGCATTACCTTCAACACGCGGCTCGCAGACCTAGGCTTCGACAGCCTGATGTACGTGGAGCTTGCCACGGCGATTGAGAACGCGGGCGGCGTTTTAAGCTCGCCTGAGACTTTGACGGAAGTTCAGGACTTGAGAGAGCTGGCGCAGGTCGTCACGCGTAAGACGCAGGCGCAGGCGGAGCGGCGCACGCAGCAACAGGCCGAGCAACAACAGCCCGCGCGTGAAGAAGAGATTTACATTCCTTCTCTTGTTCGAACCGTAGGTAATAAGGGATTGGACGTTCTGCAACGCATCTTCTACGAGCGCTTCATGCACGCGCGGTACGAGGGAACGGCCAACATTCCCCCGCACACCAACTTCATCGTCGCGCCGAATCACGTCTCGCATCTGGACATGGGGCTGGCGAAGATGTCGCTCGGAGAAGCCGGGCGGGACATGGTGGCGCTCGCGGCGGCAGACTACTTCTTCGACAACAAGTACAAGCGCGCCTACATGGACAACTTCACGAACCTTGTGCCGATGGAGCGAAGCGGCTCTCTGCGCCAGTCTCTGCGCCACGCCAAGTGGTATCTTGATCAGGGCTACAACGCGCTCATCTTCCCGGAAGGCACGCGCTCGCTCACGGGCGAGATGGCGGACTTCAAGCCCGTCATAGGCTATCTGGCGCTGGCCTCGCGCGTTGGGATTCTTCCGCTCTACCTCTGGGGAACCTACGAGGCCATGCCGAAAGGCTCCAACATCATACGCAGCCGCGAGGTCGGGGCCCGCATAGGCCGCTACCTCTCCATAGAAGAGCTGGAAGAGATGACGAAGGGCATGGCGCGTGCCGAAGCATACAGGCTGATTGCCGCTCTGGTGCGTCACGAAGTCGAGAACTTGAGAAACGGCACACGCCATAAGTTCGACGCGCCTGCTTTAAAGAAGCGCATGCGCAGCGAGCGCCGCTCCCACGCTTCCGAGCGTGAAGCCGAAGAGCAAGCAAGCGAGCGGCTGGTTTCAACAGGAGACTAACAGGTGCGGTTTAATCGTTTAAGATGAACATTCAACTGCAAGGCCCGGAAGCCGGGCCAATCTACGCCCAGATTCGGACACAGATAGAAGCGCACATACAGAACAAACAGGTACGGTCAGGCGAGGCGCTGCCCTCGCCCGCCTCCTTGGCTCAGCAGCTCTCTGTAGACCGTGGCGAGATTCAACGCGCCTATTTTGAATTAGAGCAATCCGGCCTTGTTCTTAAGAAGACGGGTAAAGATTTTCTAGGCAACAGCAAAGTGAGTTATACGGTAAAGTAAATTCAAAGAATTGACTCACCGGCTCATTGATTCATTGAATCAATGAGCCGGTGAGTCAATGAATCAATTCCTTCTTATTCATGGTTACTACCAAGACTAAGCAGCGCGGCACGCGGAAAGCTGCCACAAAATCTGCCGCTAAAAAGAGCGTTTCAATTGCGCGTAAAGCTAGGCCGGTGACGCTCGTGACGGGCGGGACGGGTTTTCTGGGAGCGCATCTGGTGCGGCAGTTGGTTGAGGACGGCGTAAAGCCTTTGCGCGTCATGGCGACGACTGCTCCATCATGGCTCGCTGAGCTTGGCGTGGAAACCATCGAAGGCTCCATCACAGACCCTGATTCGGTTGCACGCGCCGTGGAAGGAGTGGCTGAAGTCTATCATCTGGCGGGTCGCGTCTCGCGCGAGGACGGTGACGCGCGCGAGATGTATAAGCTTCACGTGGACGGCACGCGCCTTCTCTGCGAGGCTGCGCGTGAGCGCGGCGTGCGCTCTCTCGTGATGGCTTCAACGAGCGGCACGATTGCCGTCACGGAGGACGGCGAAGGGCTGCCCAACGAAGAGTGGCCCACGCCGCTGGACATCGTCTCTCGCTGGCCCTACTACGCCAGCAAAATCTATCAGGAGCGGGTCGCCCTCGAACATTTTCAGGGCAAAGGTCTGCGCCTCGTCATACTCAATCCAAGCCTGCTCTTAGGCCCCGGCGACGAGCGTTTAAGCTCCACGAAAGTCGTGCTCGATTTCCTAGCGCGCAAGATAAACGCCACTCCCAAAGGCGGCCTGAGCTTCGTTGACGCGCGGGACGTGGCCACAGCCTTCAGAGCCGCCATGTCGGACGGAAAGAACGGCGAGCGCTATCTTCTGGGCGCGGCCAACTGGACGTTCGAAAAATTCTTCTCGCGCCTTGAACGCCTGACAAAGACGCCCGCCCCGCGTATCTCTCTTCCCACAAAGCTCGCCGTCGCTGGCTCGCAGGCCATCAGCGCCCTCTACAAACACTGGAAACTCTCACCGCCCGTGGAAGCCGCCAGCGTGGAGATGGCCGAGTACTACTGGTATCTGGACTCCGCCAAAGCCGCAGAGGAACTGGGCTTCACGCCCCGCGACCCGCAGGAAACGCTGCTCGACACAGTCACCTACGTACGTGCAAACTTCCTAGGCAACGACGCCTTTGTTTAACCTAACGGGCGGGACTGAAATTTCCTGTCGTCTGCAATAAGACAAAAGTGGAGAGAAAGAATCGGTTTTTCTTCCTCTCCACTTTTGTCTTTCGTATTAAATGAGTTGTTATGCGGCGCAGACTTTGGCGAGCGTGTCGGCCCACTTGCTGGTGACAGGCTTGCCGTACATCAACTTCTCTTTCTGGCGGCGAATGGCGCAGGCGCGGCGGAAGGCTGCGGCCTCGCCGTACTTCTTGATTGAGACGGAAGTGCGTCCCTTCTTCTCTCGTCCTGCGTTCCAGGAGACTTCGTATACTTCGTTCAGGTGAACTTCTCCGTCTTTGCCTATGTACTTCTTGACGGCGCGGCGAACGCCTACGACGCCACTATTATTGCGCGGATTTTCTCCGACGATGACCCAATCGGTACGGGGTTTTCCGAGCTCCTTTTCCAATTGGTTACGGCACTCAACGGCTCTCTTTAATCCTTCTTCTTTGCCGCCGTACTTGCTATCGGAGATGAATTTGGATTTAGTGACTTTCTTTAGCCTTACCCTGACGTACCAGCCGACAGTTTTACGCTCCGGGCAATCTATACGGCTGATGCCCTTATGACCGCTCTTTGGCATTAAATTTTAATGTCTCTCCTTGAATTTATTTGTGGGAGGAAGATAGAAGTTATCTCTTTCCACTCGAACTGTCAAAGACAGAATGGATTTATTCATTTATTCATCGGCTCATTGATTCAATAAATGATTTCTTCATTGAATCAATGAACCGATGAATAAATTCCAGTTACTTCTGCGGGGCGGGAGGATTGAATTGCGCGTCGTTCAGGGGTACGTTGGCTTTGATTTCCGTAAACTTACGCGTGGAGTCGTTGCGCGCGTCCACCGAAGATTGGCGAACCGTGAAAGGCAGCTTGACGCCTTCCACTTCGCGGTAGTCTTCGAAGTCAACCTGTGACGGAATGGGTGCGAGCGCGGTGTTCAGGTAGGTGATGGCGCGCAGCAACAAGCCGGTCTGAGCGTCAAAGTAGAGCTTCTGAGTACGGCGGTCGTCCACCGGCCACAGCAGCACAATAGCTTCGCGCTCTCCGAGCCGTTCCCGGCCGATGACCTTCATGTTCGCGGCGGCTTCCCTGACCTGTACGGGGTCGAAAGTCTGCGCGACCGAGCGGAAGCGCGCAATCTCTGGCCCTCGCAGCTCGCGCTGCTCTCTAGGTGTCTTAATCCAGCCCTTGTCGCCAACCATGGCCTGCGTGATTGTTCCCTGCGGGCCGGTGATGATGACCATAGCTTTATCCGGCGATTGAAGCTGGACTTCAAACGGCGTCGGTTTTCCGTCCGCGCCTGTGAAAGTGCCTTTCATCACGCGCGTCTTCAGTCGCTCGGCTGCCGCGCGGCCTCCGATTGCTTGCAGGTACTTGTCTACGACCTGCGCGGCTGTGGGAAGCGCTTCAGCCGGAGCGGCAGTCCTAGCGCCGCCGCCTTCCGCCGCCGCAGGTATAGGCAGAAGCGGAATATTCACGGGGTCTGTAGAGCCTCTGTGACAGGTGAAGCAGGTGACGCTTGCGCCGCCGAAGACATCGCGGTTTCCCTTGTTGATGTCGAAGGTCATCTGAATCATTCGCCGCGCGGTCTGCTTCGTCTGCTTGTCGTCCTTCTCGAACTCCCAGTTGCCGTTGTTGTTGACGTGGCAGTGAGCGCAGTTGACGCCCATAGAAGAAGAGATGAACTGCATGGCGGGCACTACCTGCGATTGCGGCATCCCCTTGAGCACCTGAATATTCTTGTACCTTTGCTCTGCGGGCACGTCGCCCTGCGGTTGCTGCTGCTGTGCTGACGTGTGCCGATTGACTACGAAGAACAGGAAAGGCAGCGCCAGCGCAATCGCAGCCATGCCCAAAACGTTGCGTCTATGTTTTCTCATTCGGTAATCATTCTCCCGAAAATAAAATTTTATAGGAGTGCGTCCCTACAGAGGGGAAAGCTTTCGGCGCATTGTACTCACGAAGAAAGACAAAAGTAAAAAGGCAAAGGGCAAAAGTGAAGATAGAGCAGCCTCCGGCTTCTTTCTCTTCTACTTTTGCCCTCTTATTCGGGGCATCGCACGCGCAGGGCCTCGGGGATGATTTCAAAGGTGGCGGGGAGGTGGCCGGGCAATTCTCCGTCAACTTCAAGCATCACGCGCTCGCCTCGCACGCCCGGTTGAATCGTGACCTTGCGCGCCTGAGCATGATAGACCTGTTCAAGGCTCAGGTGCGTCCCGGTGTAGAGCTTATAACCGTTTGTGAGAATCTCAGCAGCGCTTAAATCGCCTATGACTATGCAGTCAAAGCGCCCGTCGTTGAGTTTGGCGTCCGGCGCTATTTTCATGCCGCCTCCGAAATAGCGAGCATTAGCCACACAGAAGTTCGCTACCCGTAGTCGTTTCTCCGGCCCCTCGTCCAGTTGAATGCGAAGCAAGGTGTTCTCGGCCGAAAGGGTGGTTCGCAAAGTGGCTGCGGCAAACGAGAGCTTGCCGCCAAAGTTGCGCGACCGTAAGGCAGGCAGCCAAGGGCTCTTCTCTTTCTTGACCTCTTTAATGACTTTGCCGCTCAGCCCGCACGACGAGACTCCCAGAAAGAAACGGCTCTCGGTTTCGCCCCTGTGATTAAGATAAGTTACGCGGCCAGCGTCAATGGCGCGCGTCTTTCCCGTACGAAGCAGCCGTGCGGCATCGCTTGCGCGCGACGGAATGCGAAGCGTGCGTCGAAAATCCCCGCCCGTGCCGCTAGGCAGGATGCCAAGCTCCGCAGTCTTTACACCCGCGCGTAGAATCCCGTTGGCGACTTCGGAGACAGTGCCGTCGCCGCCGCACGCTATGATAACGGGACGCCCCTTGCGGGCCTCGCTCTCGGCAATGGCGGAGCCTTCGCCCGCGCCTGTAGTGAAGGCGCAGTTGAAGGCTCCGAAGTGAGTGGCCAGCGCGTGCGCGAGCGCGGGCCATTCGCGCCCCGTCGCTCCACCTGCGGAAGCCGGATTGACAATGACAAGCGGCAAACTTTGCATCAGGACGCTCGCTCGCGCGTGGCGCTGTTCTTGACGTACTTAGGCGCAAGCGGCTTTGCTTCCGCCAGCTCGCCGGGCGGAACACGAGCGTACATGGCTCTGTCCTGCTCGCCCAGTTCCGCAATCTTCATCATCACGAAATCTGCTATCTCCTTAAAGGTGCGCAACTGGTCTTTCTTTTCGAGGAAAGGCTCCAAGTCCAGTGGCGGGCCGAAGTGAACGCGAATCGGCTCTCCGTTCGTCCAGTTGGATTTGACCTGCTTCGCAAGGTTGTTGCCAAGCCCGGCTATGAAGACGGGCACGACCTGCGGGCGCGCGTCCTTGATGAGCTTGCCAACTCCCGGCTGCGCGCGAAGGTAAGAGTAGGGGTCGCTGTTCCGGTTGCGCGTTCCTTCCGGGTGAAAGCCTATGATGTTGCCCCGGCCTTCGCGCGCAAGCTCCGCGAGCCTTCGCATGGAGAATTTATCGAACTCCCTCTTCTCAACGAGCGGATTCTCGCCGCCTGAGAAGAACGGCGGGTACATAGACCACCATCCCATCAAGAGATTGACCAGTACTCCCAAGAGTGAATCGTAGAAGAAGCGGCCGCGCACGGGAAAGAAGAGACGAATGGGCCAGCGCGTGCGCCTGAACAGCACGGTCGCGACTACGTACATGTCGAAGAAGGAGCGATGATTGGCTACCAGCAGAACCGGCCGCTCATGGGACACGGCCTCGAAATTCTCCAGACCGTAGACGCGCAGCAGATTGTAGGTTGACACCTGTATCCACGTGGCGCCCATGTATCGCTGGCAGAATGTCCAGAAGGTCTTCCACCCCCCGCTATTCATCCTGTGAGCAAGGTGAAAGAGAACTCTCTCTGTGCGAGAGAGCACGGCGAGTTCTTCCGTCGTGGGGTTCGATGAAAGTCCCAAGTTCCAAGTCCCATGTCCCAAGTCCAAAATCCGAAGTCTCTTTTCCGTTGGCTTGAGACTTGGGACTCGGAACCTGAGATTATTCTATAGAGAAATAGTTCGCCTCCTCGTGATGCACGATAATAGCCGAGGTTGATTGCTCCGGGTCAAGCTGAAATTCTTCCGTCAGCTCAACGTCAATCCTCGCGGGGTCAATCAACTCGAAGAGCTTGGTCTGGTCTTCCAGATTCGGGCACGCCGGGTAGCCGAACGAGAAGCGCGAGCCCTGATAGCCCTGATGGAAGAGCTTCGTCAGCTCCGCAGCGTCGCGGCCCGCTATGCCAAGCTCTTCGCGTATGCGCTTGTGCCAGAACTCCGCCAGCGCTTCCGCCGCTTCGACCGAAAGCCCGTGGAAGAGCAGGTAGTCGCGGTAATTGTCCGCTTTGAAAAGCTCCTGTGAATACTCGCTCGCGCGCCGCCCCATCGTTACGAGATGAAAGGCCACCACGTCCATGCGGCCCGACTCCTTCGAGGCGAAGAAATCCGCGAGGCTCAAGTGTTTTCCGTGCGGCTGGCGCGGAAAGGTAAAGCGCACGCGCTCTGTCTTCTCGTCCTCGTGATAGACAATCAGGTCATTCCCGTGGGACTGGCACGGAAAGTAACCGTAGACCACGCGAGGCACCAGTAGCCGGTCGCGCTTTGACCTCTCTTTAAGCTCTTCGTAAGCCGGGCGCACATCCTCCTTCAGGAGTCGCTGGTACTCTTCGGCGCTTCTCTTCCCCTGCTTGAACTGCCACTGTCCTTTGAAGAGCGCCGTCTCGTTGATGAAGGCGAAGACTTCATCGAGCCGTATGTCTTCCACTACGCGCGAGCCGTAAAAGGGGGCGCTGGGAATTTCCACATCGTCGCGCACCTGTGAGCGCTTTGTGTGCGTAGTGTCGCCGGAAGCTTTGGCGACGGCGCGCGGGCGCGCGGGCTTGCGTATGCCCAGCTTGGCGTCTTCGCCCACGAGGTCTTCCGCGTCCTCTTCGAGAGCGCCGCCATTATCTGCTGCTGCGGCTTTGCTTTTAGCTTTCGCGCCATCCACAGCGACAGGCTTCCCGGTCAGCGCATCCATTGTGTGAAGGCCGTCGAAGGCGTCCTTGGCATAGAAGAGCCGCCCGTTGTAGAGCGAACTCAAATCGTCTTCGACGTAACGCCGCGTCAGCGCGGCACCGCCCAGCACAACCGGCACGTTGATGTTGCGCTCGTTCATCAGCTCAAGGTTGTCGCGCATGATGAGAGTGGATTTTACAAGCAGCCCGCTCATGCCTATGGCGTCGGCCTTGTGCTCTTGGGATGCGCGCAGGATTTCTTCAATCGGCTGCTTGATGCCCAGATTGATTACCTTGTAGCCGTTGTTGGTCAGGATGATGTCCACTAGATTCTTGCCTATGTCGTGAACGTCGCCCTTGACCGTGGCGAGCACCATAGTCCCTTTGGCGGTCGCTCCGCCCTTCTTCTCCATGAAGGGCTCAAGGAAGCGAACAGCCGTCTTCATGGCTTCTGCTGACTGGAGCACGAAGGGCAACTGCATCTGGCCGCTCCCGAAGAGGTCACCGACCACCTTCATGCCGTCAAGCAGTATGTTGTTGATGATGTCGAGCGCCGAATATTGATTGAGCGCCACCTTTAACTGCTCTTCAAGGCCAATCTTTTCGCCGTCTATGATGTGGCGCTTCAGGCGCTCTTCCACAGGCAAAGTGGCGAAATCCTTCTGCACCTTCTTGGTCGTCGCGCCCTCGAAGAGTTTCGTGAATTCCGTTAGCGGGTCATAGACGCAAACGTCGCCCTCGAATTTGCGCTGGTCGTAAATCAGCTCGCGCGCGACTTCCACCTCGCGCTCGTTGAAGCGATTGAGCGGAAGAATCTTGCTGGCGTTGACGATGGCCGCGTCGAGTCCGGCCTCGCGCGCTTCATGCAGAAAGATGGAGTTCAGGCAGACACGCGACACAGGGTTCAAGCCGAAGGAGACGTTCGAGACGCCGAGGATGGTGAAGCATCCGGGCAACTCAGCCTTAATGCGGCGAATCGCGTCAATGGTCTGGCTGGCGTTGCGCCGGTCTTCTTCTATGCCCGTGGAGATGGGCAGCGCCAGAGGGTCAAAGAAAATGTCGTGAGCGGCGATGCCGTACTTCGTGGTCGCCTGCTCGTAGGCTCGTTTGGCAATCTCGAATTTCTTGTCTGCCTCGCGCGCCATTCCCTCTTCGTCAATGGTTCCTATCACGACGCCCGCGCCGAACTTTTTCGCAAGCTCAAGGACTTTGGCAAAGCGCGGCTCGCCGTCTTCGTAGTTGGTGGAGTTCAGAATGCACTTGCCGCCTGCGTGCTCAAGGCCCGCTTCCATCTTCTGCCACTCGGTCGAATCGAACATGAGCGGAATCTTGATGCTGGTGGCGAGCCTTGAGGCAAGCTCGTGCATGTCCTGCTCGCCGTCGCGGCCCACGTAATCCACGTTCACGTCCAGAACGTGCGCGCCTTCGCGCTCCTGCTCGCGCGCAAGATTAACGAGCCCATCCCAATCCTCCGCGTTCAGCAGCTCCCTCATCTTCTTTGAGCCGCTAGCGTTGACGCGCTCGCCTACAATCAGAAAGGAGGTGTCCTGAACGTAGGGCTGCTGTATGTATATGGAGGAACAGGAAGGCGTGAGCTTCGCATCGCGCGCTTTTGGAGTGATGTGGCTCATGGCTTCCACTACGGCCTTGAGGTGCGCGGGCCTTGTGCCGCAGCAGCCGCCCACCACGTTGACGCCGAAGTCTCGTGCAAAATGGAGAATCTGCGCCGTGAAGGATTCAGGCGTTTCGCTGTAGAACTGCTCGCCGTCTTTGACTTCGGGCAGCCCCGCGTTGGGAAGCACAGAGACTGGAAGCGGCGAGTTCTCGCACAAATACTTTATGCTCTCGGTCATGTGCTGTGGGCCCGTGCCGCAGTTCATGCCGATGATGTCAATCGGGAAAGGCTCAAGCGAAGTGAGCGCGGCGTTTATCTCCGTGCCGTTGAGCATAGTGCCGAAGATTTCAATCGTCACCTGTGCTATGACGGGCACGCGCTGCTTTCTTTCTTCAAACAGCTCGAAGATGGCGGAGAGCGCGCCCTTCGTCTGCAACAAGTCCTGACACGTCTCTACAATCAGCAGGTCTGCGCCGCCTTCCAGAAGCCCGCGCACCTGCTCTTTGTAAGCCTTCTTCAGCTCGCGGAAAGTGATGTGGCCTAGCGTGGGAAGCTTTGTGCCGGGGCCTATGGAGCCCGCCACCCAGCGCGGCTTCTCCTTCGTGGAATAATCTGCGGCGATGCGCTTGGCTAGCTGCGTGGCTTTCAGGTTCAGTTCGTAAGCCATCTCGGCTATGCCGTACTCGGCCAGCACCACGGGCGTTCCGCCGAAAGTGTTTGTCTCAATCACGTCGCAGCCCACGTCCAGAAAGCCGGTGTGAACTTTCTCTATGGCGGAAGGCTTCGTGACAATCAGGTACTCCGGGCAGCCTTCAAACTGCGAGCCGCCGTAATCTTCCAGCGAAAGATTCTGCACCTGTAGATTCGTGCCCATGGCGCCGTCGAACACCACTATGCGCTCTTTTAGTGTCTGTAGAAAATCGCTCATCTTCTCTTTTATCTTCCCTTCCCGGCTTCTTAAAGTCTAGCGCCCGTTCAGAAGCGGCTCAGCTTGAATAAGTAAAGCCCCGCGCTCTTAACAACGCGGGGCTTCCCAATCAGAACTGGATTCGATTGTCTTTACGGGAAAGACTCGCCGAGCTGTTTAGCGGATTATTTTTCGTGGCCGCAAGTCGCCTTAACTCACCACGTTTGTCCAAGCTACGTATTGAAACACCCTGCACACGACCATGTCAAGAAGGGGCATGGGGGATAGAGGTTTGGGATAGTGAAAAGAAAAACCAACTCTATTTCTTTCACTAACGCGCATCCTCTATCCCATATCCCCGCTTTGCCCTTTTTACTTTTGCCATTATTATTCCCTACATGCGACGCGCCATCTATCCAGGCTCATTCGACCCGGTGACGAATGGTCATCTGGACATCATCGAACGCGGCTGTAAGCTTTTCGACGAGATAATTATAGCCATACTGGTCAACCCGGATAAGCGCCCGCTCTTTACCATAGAGGAGCGGCGCGAGATGCTGCTTGAGGTCATAAAAACCATCCGCACCGGGAACTGTCGCCTGCTGGTAGAAGATTTTCAGGGGCTGCTGGTGCAGTATGCCGTTCAAAGAGAGGCCGACGCCATTGTGCGCGGCATACGCGCCGTATCGGATTACGAGTACGAGCTTCAGATGGCGCTGATGAATCGCAGGCTTGAGCCGCGCATCGAAACCGTCTTCATGATGCCTGCGGAGGTTTACTCCTACGTCAGCTCCCGGCTGGTCAAAGAAGTCTTTCAACTGGGCGCAACCATAGAGGGTCTTGTGCCTGCTTTGGTCGAAGCGCGCATGTCAGAGAAGCTGAAGAGAGGCCAGTGATTATAGAGCCCCGGCTCTTTTACCTCTCAGCTCTTCGCAGGCTCCCCCGGCGTGTTATACTTTGTCACGAGTTCTTACGCTTCCCTCGCATGAATTTTAGTTTTTCCGGCTCGAATGGCCGTGGGCGCACGGCCATTCTTGAAAGGAGACCGAAAGAGAATGGCCAGAGGCGACAAGGGCAAGTACACGGACAAACAGAAGCGACAGGCCGAACACATTGAAGAGGGCTATGAGAAGCGCGGCGTCTCCGACGATGAGGCGGAGCGGCGCGCGTGGGCTACCGTCAACAAGTCTTCGGGCGGCGGCAAGAAGAGCGGCTCCGGTCGCGGTAAAGAGCCGAACAAAGGCCCGGCCAAGAAGGGCGGTAAAAAGGGCGGCAAGAAATCTGGAAGTAAGAAATCCGGCGGCACAAGTAAAGGCTCTTCAAAGAAAGGCGGCTCGAAGAAGGGCGGCAAAAAGTCTTCCAAGAAGAGCGGAAGCAAATAGAGATATTTAACGGAAGCGCCGCGCGTTTTCCTGCTGCGCTCGAAATGAATGTCAGCTTGCTCGCGCGGCCTTCTCTTTTTGAATAAATGGCAACCAAACAGGCAAACGAAGTTTTCACCGTCTCCGAGAACGTCTCGCGGATGCATCCGTCTTCAACTCTGGCAGCGATGCAGGCCGCGCAGGCCATGCGCGCACAGGGGCTCGACGTAGTTGACCTTGGCCCCGGCGAGCCGGACTTTGACACGCCCGAGAATATAAAGCGCGCGGCTTCGGAAGCCATGCAGGCCGGAGCGACGAAGTACACGCCCACGGCAGGCACGCGCGAGCTGCAACTCGCCATCATAAACTTTTACGAGCGAGAGTTCGGGGCTTCGTTCAATCCTGCGGAAGTCATGGCCACGGCTGGCGGCAAGCAGGCTATCTTCAATGCAGTCGTCTCGCTGGTCAATCCCGGCGACGAAGTCTTGATAGCCAAGCCTTACTGGGTCACGTTCCCTGAGATAGTCAAATTCGCTAGAGCTACACCGGTCTTCATAGAGACTGAAGAATCGGACTTCGTGCTGACGGCTGAAGAAGTGAGCCGCCACATCACGCCCAGAACAAAGCTCATCATACTGAACTCGCCGTCGAACCCTTCCGGGCGAGTGATTCCGCCCGCAGAGTTCGAGCGCATCATGCAACTCGTCTATGAACGCGGGATGTATGCCATCTCCGACGAGTGCTACCTGCGCTTTGTTTATCCGCCCGCTCAGGTTTACTCGGCCGCGCGACTTCCGGCAGAGTTGCGCGCGCGCCTCTGCATAGCAGGGTCTTTCTCCAAGACCTATGCCATGACGGGCTGGCGTATAGGGTATTCTATCGCCCGGCCCGAATGGACTAGGGCAATGCTCAACGTGCAGGGCCACTCGACCAGCAACCCCAGTTCGATTGCCCAGCACGCCGCCATAGAAGCGCTGAACGGCCCACAAGACTCCGTCCCGAGCATGCTTGAGGAATACACCAGACGCCGCAACTGGCTGATTAAAGCGCTCGAAGATATTCCGGGCTTTCGTTGCATACAGCCGGAGGGAGCCTTCTATGCTTTCCCGGAGGTGCGAGGTCTTTTAAACGGCGAGGTGAAATCTTCCGCAGAATTCGCGGAGCGTCTTCTTAAAGAAGAACAGACTGTGGTGACGGACGGAGCGGGCTTCGGCGCTGACGGCTACATACGCATCTCTTACGCGACCACGCTTGAGCGGCTGGAGGAAGGAATCACCCGCATACGACGGCTGGCGGCAAAGCTGGCAGGCTAGGGTTGGATAAGCTGAAAAAGAGGAAGCGGCGGTGAGCTTGAGATGCTCACCGCCGCTTCTTTCATTAACCGGGATGCTTCAGAGCAGTCCGTCAGTAAAGATTAAAGTTATACTCAATCTGAATATACTGGCTGACATTTCTTCCATCCTTCTGAGCAGGCACGAACTTTATCTGTCTCGCGGCAGCTATCGCCTTCTCAGTCAGCCCGTCAGGCAATCCCTTCACCGCCTTGATGTTCGTCACACTTCCGCCTGCCGAAAAGACCGCCCTCAGGATGACTGTTCCGGTCACCTGATTCCTACGGGCTTCTTCCGTATATTGAGGCTCGGGTCTGGACAGTATCCTTGCCTTGCTCGTCACGTCTTTCGTCGTGTAGACCTTGTTCGGGTCAACACCGCCGCCACCACCACCGCCGGCTCCGCCGCCGCCTAAGTTAGTGTCGCCGCCGCCCGTGTTGTATCCACGTCCGGGCCCGTAGCCCGCGCCGTCACCTTTGCCTACGCCGGTGCCTGAGCCGCCGCCGTAGCCTTCGCCGCTTCCTGAGCCACGGGAAAGCTCCGTGCTATTGGAATTAGGCATACCATAAGGCAGATTTCTTGTATCTGGCGGAAACAGCGTCGGGTCTGCGCGCATGGTTGGAGTAACCGGGAGAAGCGCGGCCTTCGGCGGAGGAGGCTCTGGGCGAGGAACTACAATCTGCGGCTCTAGACTGGCTGTAGGCAGTTTCCCTGCGCTCGCCTGTCTTGTCTCTGCTTCGTCACCGCCGCCGCCGCCGCCTCCGGCCTTCTCCTGCTTGGGCTTGATGCCTCCACCCGTACCCTTGTTCGTGCCGGCAGTACCCTTCTCAGGCTCTTCTTCCTCTTCAGGGATGTCAACCATCTCGACGGTCAGGCGCTCCTGCTGAGCCTGAGCCATCTGCTCCTGCTTTACCCTTCTGTATCTCTCTAATCCGTAGAACCCTCCTACCAGAAACAATATGAACGCAAATGCAGCCACTCCTGCCAGCGCCATGTTCTTCGTCTCTGCTGTCTCTTCCGTGGACAGCGACCGATACCTGTTCGGCAACGATGAAGCGATTACTCCGGCAAGAACCAGAAATATAACTCCCAGACCTACCATCACGGCTTTGGTGGCTATGCTGGATTGGCTGCGCTCTAAAAGAACTATGCCGGAGGCAATAACGAGCATCACCAGAATGGCTGAGATTAAAGCAATAGCGATGTTCGGGCGGGTGACGAACTTCCAGAAGAGATTGGCACCTGCTCCAACACCTCTGCGGGTAAATCCTACGGGGTCTCTTTTAAATTCAGGCCATGAGAGCTGGGCGTCGTGAGCGAACTCCTTTATCTCTTCGGAGAGCCGTCCTACTATGGAGCGATCTTCTATTATCGTTAAGTGGTATTCGTTGTTATAAGGGGAAGCAGCAACCGCATCGGAATCTTCCTGACCGGGAATGTAATTGTCGCCGGATGGGGATTCGTCGCTGAGGGCGGCGGCATCTGTGCTCGCCATGGTCTGCTGTAGAACGACGCTGCGGCTCTCGGCCGCATCACTGGCGGGCGACTGTGCGGGGATGGTCGCTGTATCCTCTTCCGCCGCCGCGCGGGCAGCGGCTGCCGGTTTGTTTAAAGGCGTGCCATCTACGGGGCAAAAACTGAACTTATCTGCAAACTCTTCTTGGCACACACTACATTGTTTCATATCTTCTACCTCTAGCTGGAGACGCTTTTATTTATAAAACAGGAATTCTCTAGACGTGTCTAAGGGCTTCCTTAAAACCACAGGGCTTCAGGTTGCCCCGCTACCTCAATCCTGAACGCGGTCGAGCGGCTTTCGGGGAAGCAACCCTTCAGGCTCGTTCAGGCTCAAACCGCATTATACTACTCTTTGTTAAACTGTGAAGCGAGCACGCGCCCGCGCTAACCCACTCGGTAGCAGACAGTTTGATGCAATCAAAGGCCAAACGGTTGACGGGCCTTGTGAGCCGCATCTAAACTGTTTTGTCGCTCCCCGTAAAAGTTTCAGATAGGCGAAAAAGCGCCTGAGATTTTGGCGAAAAACTCTAAGTCTCTGTCATTCAGTCAATTGAACCGACCATGCTCTTAAACCGGAACCCTTTTCGCGCTCATTTCATGGGCCTTCTGGCGGCAGCGCTTATTCTGCATATCTGTCTGGGCGGGCTCACGGCACTGGCGCAGACACCGCCCGAGCCGCGCCGCGAGCAGTTGCTCAACGGCCTGAACATTTTGCTCTGGGAGCGCCCCGGCAGCCCGGACGTGCTCATAAAGCTGCGCGTTCATAGCGGCTCTGCCTTTGATTTGGCTGGCAAAGCAGGGACTATGGCCATTCTGGGTGACGCGCTCTTTGCCGACCCGACCACGCGCGAGTACGTAACGGGCGAGCTTGGCGGCAGGCTTGAGGTTACGACCGACTATAACGCCATCAACATAACGCTCTTGGCACGGGCGCAGGACTACGAGCGGCTGCTGGAGCTGCTGCGCACGGCCATAGTCAACATCTCGCTCACTGCCGACAGGGTGTCGGAGCTACGGGATGCGCGTGCCAAGATGGTGCGGGAATCGGGCACTAATCCCACGCTGATTGCGGACAGGGCCGTCGCTGCCCGTCTCTTCGGTGATTATCCGTACGGCCGCCCGCTCGCAGGCACTACGGCCACGCTCGCACGCATAGACCGCGCCGACGTTCAGTACGCTAGAGAGAGATTCTTGAACCCTAACAACTCCACGCTGGTCATAGTGGGAGGAGTCGAGCGCGGCCGAGCCCTGCGCGCACTTCGCCAGCTTCTGGGAGTCTGGCGCAAGAGCGAAGGCATAGTCCCCTCCACCTTCAGGCAGCCCGAGGCTCCGAACACACAGACGCTGCTGGTGGACTTTCCCGGAACGGAATCGGCGGAGGTCAGAGTTGCGGCGCGCGGGCTTGCCCGCTCCGACCGCGATTATGCAGCCGCGAGCGTGCTGGCCCTGATAGCGCGCGACCGTTGGCAGGCGGCCATGCCTGAGCTTAAGCAGAGCGCCTTCTTTGTACGTCACGAGGCGCACGTGCTTCCGGGCAGCTTCGTCATGGGCGCTGGCGTGCGCGCAACCGATGCCGCTCGCGCCCTACAGACGGCGCAGCAAGTGATGCAGGATTTAATCAGAACGCCGCCCACCCCAACAGAGCTTGAGCGTGCGCGGGGCGAACTGGCCGCCACCTTCAACAGGCAGACGGAGAAGCCTGAATCGGTCGCAGACCTGTGGCTGGATGCGGAGACTTACAAGCTGCCGTCAGTTGCCGACAGGGCAAGAGCTTTGAGCGCCGTCACGGCTTCGGACGTTCAGCGTGTCGCCGTAAAACTTTTCTCGCCTCCGGCCTCAGCAACCAGCGCGGCTAACAAAACGCCTGCGGCTCCGGTGGTCTCGGTCGTAGTCGGCAGCGCCTCGCAGTTGAAGTCGGAGCTTGAGCGGAGCGTAAAGGTTGAAGTCATAGGCGGGGCTGCTGAAGAAGCTCCGCCTTCTTCGCCCAAACCTACCGGCCCCGGAAGCGCCACTCGCACGAACCCGTAAGCTTTTCACAAGAGAATCACAATCCGCCCGCAACCACTGGCCCACAATAATCGGCTAAACCTCGTGCTGGACAAGAGAACCGGAACAAACAACGATCATGCAACGAGAGTGCGCGAGATGTTCACGCGCATTAGCGGGCGCTATGACCTCCTGAATCATCTCTTGTCCGCGAACATTGACAAGCGCTGGCGAAAGCTGGTGGCGAAGAATTTGCTACCAGCCTTGCGTTCCCCGGACGCGCGCGTTCTGGATGTAGCATGCGGCACGGGCGATCTCTCGCTTGCTCTTGTAGCCGCGACGAGCGCACGCGTCACAGGGCTGGATTTCTGCCGCCCCATGCTGGAGCACGCGGCGCGCAAAGCCACGGACGGCGCTGATGCACGTTGTTTCTTTATAGAAGGGGATGCGCTCAGGCTTCCATTCAAAGACGAAACCTTCGATGCGGTGAGCATAGCCTTCGGGCTGCGTAATTTGGCGAGCCTTGAAAAGGGTTTAAGCGAGTTGCTGCGCGTGCTCAAGCCCGGCGGCCGAGCCTGCATACTGGAATTTTCAAAGCCCGTCGTGCCCGGCTTCAACACGCTCTTCCAGTTCTACTTTACGCGCGTGCTGCCCCGCATTGGCGGAATTATTAGCGGCTCATCGAGCGCGTACGAATATCTTCCGGCGTCCGTCTCTCGCTTCCCAGACCAGAAGCGGCTTGCCGCTATGATGACGGAAGCCGGTTTCGTAGAAGTCGAGTACAGAAATTTAACCGGTGGGATTGCGGCGCTACACATGGGGACGCGTCCCGTAAAGTGAGCCGGTTTAATCTTATGGTTGCGGCGCTAGCTGCATGATTCTTTTCGGCTAACGTGTCCTGCAACCTGTAGAAACGTAGCTCGAACGGTATCCGTTGAGCTTGCGAAAAGCGTGTGCGGTTGTCGGGGCCGTTACACGTGCCATTCGCAAACGACGGAATCGTTCGGGCTACGTTTTTTACAGCCGCCCGTAGCGCGTGTTATAGTCATCGCTCGTTCCGATTAAAGATTCTTTCGCGCTTACCAAAGCTGTAATTCTGCGGTGACACTTCCCTATCTTCGACAGAAGCTGAAATTAGAGCTTGTACTCCTGCTAATCTTTGCTTCCCTCGCCATCTTCTCCAACTTGGGCTTGCCTAAAGACTTCGTGCGCGCCGAAAGCTATTTCGCGCTCGGCTCGCAGTTGATGGCGCAGTCGGGCGAGTGGCTTAGCCCGCACGCGCCGGATGAGCCGGTGCTCAACAAGCCGCCGCTTCAATACTGGCTGACGGGACTGGCTTACAAGCTGTTCGGCTACAACTATGCTACAGCCCGGCTGCCCTCCGGGCTGGCGGCTCTCTCCGTTCTGCTGGTCGTTTATCTTCTGGGCGCAAGACTCTTTGACCATCACGCGGGACTTCTGGCCGCAGCCTGTTTGATGACCAGCTACATCTTCTACGCCTTCTCTCGCACGGCCATGAGCGACATGCTGCTGTGCCTTTGCGTCACTGCGGCGCTCGCCTGCTTCGTGCTGGCGATGACAGGAAAGAGCGACGGGCGGGAGAAATGGATGGTGCTGTGCGGCTATCTATTCATAGCCTTGGGCGTGCTGGCGAAGGGGCCTGTGGCGATTGTACTGGTCGCCGGGCCTCTCTTTTTCGAGCTTCTGCTCTCGCGCGATTTATCCATGCTGAAGAGGCTCCGCATCTTCTGTGGCGCGCTCATCATACTCATAGTGGCCGGGCCATATTTCCTGTTGCTCTACCTGAATCAAGGCTTGGAGCCATTGCGCTCTTTTTTCATTGGCGAGAACCTGCAAAGATTCACAGGCCAGATTTACGAGTACGCAGCAGTTCCCTTCTGGCGGCTTCCCGTCTCCTTTCTTGGAGATTTCGCTCCGTGGTCGCTGCTGCTCCTTCCGGCCATCTACTTCGACTGGAAATCCGGGCGCGGCCTTTCGCCGGACGAGCGCAGAGCAAGAAGGCTTCTTTATCTCTGGCTCTTCTTCCCGCTCATCTTCTTCTCCTTCTCGCATTTCAAGCTGGACTACTACCTCTTGCCTGCCATGCCGGCCGCCGCTCTCATCACCGGAAGCTTTGCCGCGAGGCTCAACGAGCTTTCAAAGTCCGCGAGAGTCCTGACCTACACGCTCACGATTCTACTCGCGCTCGTGATGATAATAGCTTCCTTCATCTCCGTCAGGATTGCCGCCGCGCTTATGTTCGGCACGGCCCTTGGCTGGGTGCTTACGGCTTTGACCGTGTGCGCTTTTCTCTTCATCCTCTACTCTCTTTACAGAGGCTCCGTGCTGCGCGTCGTTTGGGCGCTGGCCTTCTCCATCTGGACTCTGCTGCTGCTGTACGGGCTGATGCTTGCGCCCGCGCTCGCCCGATACAACCCCCTTGAGAGACTGGCCGCGAGCGTGCCGCAGAGCAGCCGTCACGTCTACACCTCTTATTCCACAACCGACTGGGCCAACACGCTGGCGTTTCATCTTCCGCAAGGCACGAAAGTTACACGGCTCGTCAATGACAAAGAGGGCGCTGAGCTTCAGGAGCTTTTAACGCACGACGCGGAAGCCGTTGTGCTTCTCAAAGAGGCTGATTACGCGCGCCTTAAGTCGAGCGGCATCCCCCTACGTCCTCTGGCCGAAGGTCAAACATTCGGTCATGGCGGGATAACTGTCGAGCTGATTCGCCGCCCGCTACCAGAGCGCCTGTTGATTGTGCGGCGCGACGAGCGCGCGGACGCCCGCCAGTAGTCATACCGGTTCAGATTACCCCTCGCCACTTCAATTTGTTATTATTCAGGAGCCGTAAGCACTACAAAATTTATGAACAGGCTTGAGAGAGGGCTTTCCGGGTTTCATTCGTGATGAAATACAAGCTGCTCGGCGCGTTGCGCCGCATAGCCATCCTGCTGCTGGTCGTCTGGACTGTCGTATCATTGGTCACGCTGCTGATAGACCTAGTGCCGGGCGACCCTGCCATAGCCATTCTTGGCGAGCAGGCCACGCCCGAACAGGTGGCGCAGTTTCGTGAAAAGCACGGGCTCGACCGACCGCCCTTCTTCTTCTCGTTCCCGCGCGACGCTGCGGGCAGCAGACATTTCGAGTGGCACGGCTTAAACAATCGCTACACGGACTACTGGTGGCGGCTGCTGCACGGCGACATGGGCCGCTCGTTCCGCACGGACGAGCCGGTCATAAGCCTCATCTTCGCTCGTTATCCGGCGACGATTGAGCTGGCTATGGCGGCGCTTGTGATAGCCGTTGCTATTGCGATTCCGCTCGGCGTTCTCGCCGGGCGACACAAGGGAACATTGATAGACAGCTCATCGTCCGTGCTTGCGCTGGTTGGCATAAGCCTGCCGGGCTTCGTTATTGGGCCCATGCTCGTCTACATCTTCGCCGTGAAACTCGGCTGGCTTTCTGCTTCGGGCCGCTTCTATCCTGAAGACATACTGCTTCCCGCAATCACTCTGGGCGCGGCTCTCTCCGCCATACTGACGCGCATGGTGCGCTCAAGCGTGATAGAAGAGCTTGGCGAAGATTACGTTCGCACGGCCCGCGCCAAGGGCTTGAGCGAGAGCAAGGTCGTTTACAAGCACGTGCTGAAGAACGGCCTGATTCCCGTGGTTACAATCTTAGGTCTACAGCTTGGCGTGTTGCTCGCCGGGGCAATCATCACGGAGAAGATTTTCGGCTGGCCGGGCCTCGGGCTGCTGCTGGTAGAGGATGGAATCAACAAGCGCGACTATCGCCTGATTCAAGGCTGCGTGCTCGTCATCAGCGTCACCTACATCCTCGCCAACACGCTGACAGACATGGTCTATCGCTGGCTAGACCCAAGGATTAGAGTCTCTTAAAGAGCAATCAGCTACCAGCCGTCAGCTTTTAACTTCTGCTGACGGCTGGTAGCTGAGGGCCGACAGCTTACTTATGAGTCGTTTGGCAATATTCGGATTAGTTGTAGTGGCGCTGCTGCTGGTGGTGGCCATCTTCGCGCCGTGGATTGCTACGCACGACGTGGGCGCAACCGACCTGTCCAACATTTACAGGGAGCCTTCCGCCGCGCACTGGTTTGGGACGGATGCCACCGGGCGCGATGTCTTCTCGCGCGTGATATTCGGCGCGCGCATCTCCCTACAAGTGGGCATCGTGGTCGTTCTTGTCTCTTCCGTAACCGGCACTATTATTGGCGCGCTCGCGGGCTATTACGGAGGCTGGATTGACCGCATCGTTTCGGGCTACGTCTTCAACGTCTTTCTGGCCTTTCCGGGGCTGCTGCTGGCGATAGCGCTCGTGGCCTTCCTCGGCTCCGGCCTGAACAAGCTCATCCTTGCGCTCTGCATCATTGGATGGGTAGGCTACGCGCGACTCATTCGCGGGCAGGTCTTGAAGGTGCGCGAGTACGATTTTGTGCAGGCCGCGCGTGCCTTGGGCGCAAGCGACCTTCGCATACTCTTCGTGCATATACTGCCGAACGCAGTGCAGCCGCTAATAGTACAGGCCAGCCTCGGCATGGCGGGCGCGGTGCTGTCCGAAGCCTCGCTCTCTTTTCTGGGCCTTGGCGTGCCGCCGCCCGCTCCCTCGTGGGGCGTGATGATTGACGAAGCGCGCGGCTTCAACACGTTGATGTCCGCGCCGCATGTGCTCATCTTCCCCGGCATAGCCATAGCGCTCACTGTTCTTGCCTTCAACTTCATAGGCGACGGGCTGCGCGAGTACCTTGACCCGCGCCAGCGCAAGCGATGAGCCGGGGATGAAAGCGACTTCTGGAGAGCCGTCGGCGATGGAGGATGAAAGAGATGCTCGACTACGTGAGACGGTTGATGCCTCGCGGGAGCCGGGCACTGAAGCTGGTCGCGCCGTAGCCGTCTCAATCAATCATCTCTCCAAAACTTATCCCGTCCCGCTTGCGCGTCTCAAGAGCTTTTTCCGCCGAAGCAGCAGGCCGCCCGTCGAAGCCCTGCGCGATGTCTCGCTCGAAGTGCGCGAAGGTGAAATCTTTGGCCTCATAGGGCCGAACGGCGCGGGCAAGACCACTCTCACGAAAATCATTGCGACGCTGGTGCAGCCGACTACGGGGGCTGTCACGGTGAGAGGCTTTGACAGCGTTCGGGATGCCGAGAGGGTGCGTGCTTCCATAGGGCTTGCGACGGCAGAAGAGCGCAGCTTTTACTGGCGCTTGACGGCCCGGCAGAACCTGCTCTTCTTCGCAAGGCTTTACGGCATGGAAGAGCGCGTAGCGCGTCGTCGCATAGACGAGCTTTTGAATCTCTTCGAGTTTGAAGATGCGGGTCGCCGCTTCGGAGAGCTTTCCACGGGTAACAAGCAGCGCCTTGCGGTTGCGCGTGCGCTGCTGCCTAACCCGCCGGTGCTTCTGCTGGACGAGCCCACGCGCTCGCTAGACCCACTGGCCGCCGCGCGCCTCAGAGCGGTCATCAGCCAGCTTGTGCGTTTCGAGCCGCCCGTCTCTATCCTTCTCACTTCACATAACCTGACCGAGGTAGAGGAGCTTTGCGACCGCGTAGCCGTCATCGGTCAGGGAATCATACGAGCGGTGGACACGCCCCGGAACCTTCGCGCCCTTCACAAACAGACGGAGCGCGTGCGTCTTACCTTGCGCGGCGTCGAGCGGCAGGCCATAGAAGTCTCTCTGGCTTCTGTCGTGAGCGAGCTTGAAATCACGGAGCAGCCGGGCGCGATTGTCTTAGCTTTCATGCGCGAGATGAATGACGACACGCTGGATAAGGTTTTGAAGGCTCTGGCGGGTGCTCGGGGCGCGCAGGTGCTCGGGGTAGAGTCCGAGCGGGCCACGCTGTTTGACGTGCTGACGGCCTTTCAGCAGGAAGAAGAGGTGAAGAAGAATGCTGCGCTCGGTTAAGCTTCTGCTTCGTCGCGTACGGGCGTTCGTCGTGCGCGATTTCCAGTTGATGCTCTCTTATCGTCTACAGTTTTTCCTGCGGGTGCTGACGATTCTACTGATGGTCACGACGCTCTTTTTCATCTCCAAGACCTTCACCGGACGCGCCGATTGTCCCTGCGCCGAAAGCCCCTTTGCACAATGGCGCGACCCACTGGCCGCGTGGATTACCGGCCTTGCGGTTCTAAACTATTTCATGACAGGCTTTTCAAGCCTTGCCAACGCGATTCGCGCTGAGCAGACGCAGGGCACGCTGGAGAGCGTGCTGCTGACGCCCATAAACGTCCCCACGGTCGTAGTGGCAAGCTCTGCGTGGGATTTCGTGCAGGCCACGCTCTTCTCATTTCTGTATCTCTTCTTCGGCTGGCTGTTCTACGGCGTGCATTTTCAGGGGAGCTACTGGCTCGCGCTTCTCTTTCTGGTTCTGACGACGCTGGTTCTCTCCTGCCTTGGGATTCTCTCTGCAAGCTTCGCCATGGTCTTCAAGCGCGGCGACCCGTTCGCGGTTCTACTCGGCACGGGCTCGGCCCTCTTTTCCGGCGTCTTCTTTCCGACACAGCTTCTGGGCGCGGGCTTCAGCAGCGTCTCGCGCATTCTGCCTCCGACCTACGGGCTGGACGGCATACGCCGCGTGCTCATAGAAGGACAGGGGCTGGCAGAAGTGCGCGAGCCGCTTCTCACGCTCCTTCTCTTCCTTGCCGTGCTGCTTCCCTTCTCGCTCTGGGTCTTCACGCGCGCCATACGACGCGCCAAGCGTGAAGGCAGCCTGATTCAGTATTGAAGCGGGAGAGGCCGCAGCGTCTTGAGAGTCCTGAGAGTAACGGCTAGACTGATTCTTCAAACGCTCAAGACTCCGGACTGTTTTGTTGATGCTTGTTTCATATACACAGCGCTACTACGCCGACATAGGCGAAGGCCACGTCTTTCCGATTCGCAAATTCGAGCTGGTGCGCGACCTGCTGCTGGCGGAAGGCACGCTCTCGCAATCGGAAATTGTCGAGCCCGAGCCTGCCGCGATTGAAGACGTGCTGCTGGTTCACACGCCTGACTATGTGACGCGCCTCCGCAACGGGTCTTTGACGGCGCGAGAGATTAGGAGGCTGGGGCTTCCGTGGTCGAAGGCTCTGGTGCGGCGTTCGTTTCTGGCTTCGGGCGGGACGCTTCTGGCCGCTCGCAACGCCATGACGGAAGGCGTCGCGGCGAATCTTGCGGGAGGCACGCATCACGCCTTCCCTGAGCGTGGCGAAGGCTTCTGCGTGCTCAACGACGTGGCGATTGCCATACGCGTTCTCCAGCGAGACAGTAAGATTACGAGCGCGGCAGTTGTTGACTGCGACGTTCATCAGGGAAACGGAACCGCCTTCATCTTCCGCGACGACCCGCGAGTCTTCACCTTCTCCATGCACGGCGCTAAGAACTACCCGCTCTTCAAGGAACGCTCCACGCTGGATGTAGAGTTGCCGGACGGCACAAGTGACGAAGATTACCTTAGAGCGCTGGAAGAAAATCTTGAGAAGGTGATGATGCACGAGCCTGACATAATCTTTTATCTGGGAGGCGCTGACCCGTTCGCGGGCGACAAGCTTGGAAGGCTGGCGCTTTCAATCGAGGGGCTTCGTGCGCGTGACGAGCTTGTGTTGACCGAGTGCAGGCAGCACCTCGTGCCCGTCGTTACCGTCATGTCGGGCGGCTACGCGGCGGACATCCATGACACTGTGGAGATTCACGCGAACACCGTCAGAACCGCGCGCAGGGTCTTTCACCAGCCGGATGCGAATATACCGCGCGACTTGAACTATAATCCGGCTGAGCGCAGCGCCGGGCAGTTTTGACACTCTTTCGCGGCCTCTTTATAGACTATGTGGGGTTGGATTAGACGAATCTTTCTGGGGATGCTTCTGGGGCTTATAGTAGCCCTCGTCTACGTGTTCGTCTCTTACACCTACACCATCTCAAAACTGCGCGACCAGAACCCCTCTTCGACTTCGCTGATAGACTATCGCATGCAGGAGGCGCGGGCGCGCGGAGAGGAGCCCAGACGGGTGCAGATGTGGGTTCCGATTGAGAGAATCTCGCCGCACCTTCAACGAGCGGTGCTGGCGGGCGAAGATACAAACTTCGCCACGCATAAGGGTTTCGACTACGTGGCGATTCAGCGCGCGTGGGAAGAGGCGCAGCGCGAAGCCGAGAAGGAGTCTAAGCAGGAAGGTGAAGACCCTTCCATCTGGGACTGGAATCTGCCCAGCTTCAAGCGCGGCGCTTCCACCATCACACAACAGTTAGCCAAGAATCTTTACCTGTCGAGCGAGCGTTCTTTCCTGCGGAAGGGGCGCGAGGCCGTCATCACGTTCTTTCTTGAGCGAGAGTTGTCCAAGCGCAGAATCCTTGAAGTCTACCTCAACGTCATAGAGTGGGGCGACGGCATATACGGCGCTGAAGCAGCATCACAGTTCTACTTCAAAAAGTCTGCCGCAGACCTCACACAGCGCGAAGCGGCCTTCCTCTCCGCGATGATTCCGAGCCCGCTCAATGTCTTTAACCCGCAGAAGAACCTCAAGCGCGTGCAGCGCCGCCAGAAAATCATCCTTCGCGGAATGCCCTTCGTGAAGATGCCGCAGGGTACCGGCTGAGGATTCCTAATCGAACTGTTCGGCTTCGGCGCACTTGCGCGCATAAAGGAACGAGAAGACGCAAGCCGAAAGAATCGCCAGCACGCCCAGCGCGCGAATAGCTCCCGCAATCTCCCGCGTCCGCTCAAGCAGATTCAAGCTGTCCAACATCCAGTTCCAGTCGTGTATGGAATCGTCGCCGCCTAAGAGCGGAAGCTGCATCAGCGCGGCGTCACCGGCATAGACTGAGACATTCAACAGGCTCTCTCCGACCATGAAGAGCACCAGCGCGCACGAAAACTGTTTCTTCTGATAATAGAAGTAGAAGGCGAAGACCGCCGGAACTATCACCTGAAAGAGCGAGCCTCCGGCAATCGTCATAAACTGCCCGAACGGCATGAAGATAATATGTCCGGCCTCGTGCATCACCAGATTGAAGTTGTCAACGAACCTCCAATCGGCCGGATGAAAGGCGGCCCACAGGAAATATATGGATGCCAGCGCTGCTATGACTGTCTTTACAGAGTCCCGCATCTTTCAAAAACGGAAAAGAGTCACCGCAGAGACGCAAAGTAACGCAGAGGAAGCGCAAAGTAATTCAACCTCTCTGCGTAAACCTCCGCGTCTCTCTGCGTCTCTGCGGTGAGCGTGCCCTTAGTACGAGACGGTATTGAGTTCTCTGGCCGCGGGTGAGTGCGCGGCGGTCGAGCCGTTCGCGCCCGAGCTTATGCTGTTGAACCTACGCCCCAAGAAGTTCATGCCGTCCTGCTTGCTGATGACGCCCCGGCGTACAAGGTCGTTGATGGAAGCTTCGAAGGTGAGCATCCCCTGTGCCCGCTTGGTCTGCATGGCCGAAGCAATCTGAAAGGTCTTGCCTTCGCGTATGAGGTTTGCTACCGCCGGAAGATTCACGAGAATCTCCACGACCGGCGCTCTGCCTTCGCCGTCTGCGCGCGGCAGCAGTGCCTGCGCCACCACGCCTCGCAGACTCTCGGACAGCATAGTGCGAATCTGCGACTGCTGGCTGTCCGGGAAGACATCTATGATGCGGTCAACGGTCTTCGTGGCGGAGTTAGTATGCAGCGTGCCGAATACAAGATGGCCCGTCTCTGCCGCAGTGATGGCCAGAGAGATTGTCTCAAGGTCGCGCATCTCGCCTACGAGTATGATGTCAGGGTCTTCTCTCAGGGCGGCACGAAGCGCGCTGTGAAAAGATTCCGTGTGATTGCCGACTTCGCGCTGGTTAATCAGAGACTGATGGTTGGTGTGTACGAACTCTATGGGGTCTTCTATGGTGATGACGTGCGCGCGCTGATTCATGTTTATCTCGTGAATCATGGCGGCGAGCGTAGTGGACTTGCCGGAGCCCGTTGGGCCTGTGACCAAAATCAGTCCTTCGGAGACATCTATCAGGTCTAGCAGTTGTTCGGGCAGCCCCAACTCTTCTATGGTCAGAAGGTCTTCGGCTATGTGGCGAAAGACAGCGCCTATGCCGTTTCGCTGCATGAAGACGTTGACGCGAAAGCGGCCCACGCCTTCCAGCGTGTAGCTGAAGTCAAGGTCTCTGGTTTCCAGAAACTGCTCCTTCTGGAGGTCTGTCAGAATCTCGAAAATCAGGCCGTGACAGACTTCAGGCGACACGTGGCGGTAATTGAGCTTAATCATCTCGCCGTGTATGCGCAAGTACGGAGAGGAGCCGCTTGTTAAGTGAAGGTCGGAAGCGCTCTTCTGCTTCGCGAATGTCAGTAGCTCATCTAATTTTGCCATTTCATTATCCGACTATTATCAAGATGAGAAGCCGCCAGTGAACAGACCTCAGAAATTCCCCTTGAGTACCCATCTGTTCACTGGCGGCCATTTTGTTTCCCTGCCCCTTGCTCGCTCTCAAACGCTCGTCCGGCACTGACGAGCCGAAGCTCCGGGTTATGGCCGATGATAGTAACGGCTTTCGCTTACACGACGAACTCGCGTGCAAGCTCAAGCTCGGCCTTGCGTATCTCGAAACGGCCACGGCCAAGGTTGCCGTCCGGCCTCATCATCAGCACTACGAAGTATTCGCGGCTGAAGAGTCGCATGATGACGACCGCGCCTTCGAGCGATATGACCAACTCGCGCAGGCTTCCGAGTCCGGTATCTCCCGCCGTGCGCTGTGCGTTTCGCACGAGTGAAGTGAACTCGGCTGCCGCCACATCAAGGTTGGCCTCGCGCGCTTCGTCGGTCAGAACCTTCTCCACGCTGATGCCGTCCGTGCCCATGATGCACGCGCCTATGCTTCCGTCGGCTCTCTCAATGATGGCCTTCAGTGGCTCTTTGAACATCGGAAAGTCCTCCTTCCAAAGATTACGGGCGCTGGCCGGTGGCCGCTCCGGGTCTGGCGGGCGCAGCCGTCTGCGGCTGAGTTGTTGGCCCTGTGGTTGGCTGCGGCACAGTGGTCTGCGGCTGTACGGCAGGCTGCTGCTGTTGCTGCAACTGCGTCGGCGTAGGCGTGTTGGTCGGCGGATTGCCTAGCGGGACGGGCTGCGGAATCGTGGCCGTGCGGGTGCCTGTGCTGACCGTACCCGGGGTCGGGCGGCCCGCGTAGTCAGGCCTGTATATGCGCGGCGTGATGAAGAACAGAATCTCGTTGGTCTGGCGCGTGGTTTGTTTGCGCTTGAAGAGATTTCCGAGTATGGGGATGCTGCCGAGGCCCGGCGTGCGGTTCTGCAACTCCGTCTCGTTGTCCGCTAGCACGCCGCCGATAACGGTCGTTCCTCCATCCGGCACGAGCACTTCCGTCTGCATACGCTGAGTGTCAATGCCGGGCGTGCCGTTGACGGCAATCGTCGTGTTGACGCTGTTGTTTTCAGCCGTCACGCGAAGCACGACCGTACCCGCGTCGGAAATCTGCGGTGTGACCGAGAGACGAAGCGGAACGGAGACGAAGGTCGTGGTAAAGAGCAGCGCTCCGCCCGTAGCGCCTGCCTGCGGAGTCACAACGGGAATCTGCTGTCCGCTCTCAATCTGCGCCGGACGGTTGTTAAGGGCCGTCACGCGCGGGGTGGCGACAATCTTCGCCTGTCCACGGCTTTCGGCTGCCGTGATGGCTGCGGAAATCTGCGCGGTGCCGAAGATGCCTGTCGTCAGTCCTATGACCGTGTTGGCAAGATTAGCCCCGAGAGTGGCTCCCTGCGTCGCTGGCTGCGGGCCGGGTGTTGCTCCGGGAGGTACGCCGCCCGGCAAGGTGCTGAAAGAGGCTCCGCCTCCGCGACTCGCGTTGAGCGCAAGGGCTGAAAGCTGCACGCCAAGGTCGCGGCTGAAGTTGCGGTTGGCTATGACTATGCGAGTCTCTATCTCAACCTGCGGCTCCGGCTGGTCTAGCAGTGTGACTAGCTGCCGCACGGCGTCTATGTTCTCTTTAACGTCGGTGATGATGAGCGTGTTGCTGCGCCCGTCAACTTCAACGGAACCGCGTCTGGAGAGACGGCGCGCGATGATTGGGAGAATTCCCTGATCGCCGCTCCCGCCCGTGGCGTCGCCGCCCGAGCCGCCGGAAAAGCTCTCGTTCGTTGACCCGCCGGCGAAGCCGCCGGTAGAGCCTGCGGCCTGTGCCAGCGTGCCGGAAGCGCGAGCGTAGTTAAGGCGTATAAATTCCGTCACGAGAGGCGCGTTATTAAGCTGCGCATCACGGATTCTCTCCTGCACTGCCGTCTCTGAAGCAAGAACCTCAGAGGTGGCCACGCGCAGGATGTTTCCTTCCACATCTATGCCGAGGCGGTTGGCGCGCAGGATGGCACCAAGCGCGAAGTTCCACGGCACGTCAGTCACGTTGACGGTCACGGGCACAGCGCCTACGGAACTGTCTATGACGAAGTTCACGCCGTACTGCTCCGTGATGTAGTTCAGTATGTCGCGTATGTCCGCGTTGACGACATTCAAATTAATAGGCTCGCCCACGAAGCCCGGCTGGCCGTATTGCTGGCCCTGCGAGTTCTGCTGCGCGGCGGAGTTTCCCGGCGTGACTCTGACCTGCGGCGTAGGCATGGGACGCAAGCTCACTGGAGTCGGAGAAGGCGTTGCCTCCTGCTGCTGCGGCTGTTCCTGCGCTGTCATAAGCCCGCCATTGTTGGCGACGCTCAGCGTGTTGGCCTGCGCCGGCGCTGTCTGCGGCCCGGTCATCTGGGCGGAAGATTCGCCCGGCTGGCTCGCCGGCATCAGCTCAAGCATCAGGTTGTTGCTTGAAAGCTTGGAGCGGTCTTGCGCGGGCTCTCGTAGAAGGACACGCACCACAGGCACGGGCGTTTCGCCCAGCCTCAGCACGCGCTCAACGCGCACGCCAGCTACGAGCGGCGAGTTCACGTTGTAAATCTGCTCAAGGCGAGACGTGTCTACGCCCGGCAGTCTTACCAGAACCGTGCGCGCATCCGGCTTTGAGATGGAATAGGGCATTGGCGCTGTGCCCTCTATGGTGATAAGGGTGTTTGCGCCGTTGGTGGACGCGCTCAGGCTCTTCGCCATCAGAACAACGTTCGGGCGAACGGCCAGAGCCGACATGGAAATAGACAGGATCAGCATGAGGACGAGCGCGCCCCTTCTGATACCCGCCTTGATTCTAAAGAGATCGGACATGTGTTCCCTCCTTTAAGGGAATTGCCGCGAAAGTTTCTGCCCCGCCACGCGCTGCGCTCGTCCGGCCCCTTTTAAAAGGGCTGGCAAAAGCGCGCGCCGCACAACGCGGGATGAATCTTTCGACGGCAGCTTTATTGTCAATGAAAGCGCGCGTATCTCTGTCTCAACTTTTCCAGACGATGCTCTTCAACTGGATGATTGAATGAGTGCGCTTTGGTGAAAGGTCTGGCCGGTGTGGCGCGAGTGGCTCAGGCTTCCGCTCGACGCTTTTTGCCAGACCCCGGAAAACTATTGTTGGTCTGAAGGCGCTACGTTAGTAGTCGTAGTAGGAGCAGTAGCGCTTCTATCTTCTCCAGAGCGCGTGGCGGTCATGGAGTCCGTGACCGCGTTGGCTTGTCGCAGAGGTTTGACTTCTACGCTCGTCTGGCTCTTGCCGTCCGTGTATAGAACCTCGTGGCGAAAGACCAGCCGGTTCTCCTCTATGGCTACTAGCTGGCCGTCGTAGAACTGCTCTCCGGGGTAAACAGTGTAGGAGAGCTTGATGGGCGTCGCCTCCACCATAGCGGCGTATCCGCGCGGCGTGCGAAAGATGCCAGTGACCTGCATCTCGCTCAGCAGCAGCGCCGTCGTAGGCTTCGGAGCGGCCTTCTGCGCGCGCATCGCTTCAAGCTTCTGCGCCTTGTACTTATCTATGCGCGCCTGTATGGGAGGCGGCGTCACGGGCGCCGATTGCGCCTTCGGAGCCTTCGTTCTAATCACAGGCTTGTAGGGAACGAAGGGGTCGCGCCCGCCAGTGCCGCGCCTTGAATCCTGCGCGGAGACGCAGAAGATTGAGCCGCCTATGACGACCGCAACCAACAGTAATGCTCCGCGAGTGACGTGTCGTAGATTCATGCTGTAGTGCTTCATAGTGTCTTCTCGGTTAAAGGGGCCGCATCTCCTGCGGCTCTTGATTTGGTGCCGGGTTATTTGGCCGGAGCAGGCTGCGCGTTGTTGGCCGGTGGCTGCGCCGCCGGAGCGCTCTGCTGAAGCTTTTCGGCAGAGACGTAATAAGCCGTCATAAGGAACTGCGCGTCAATGGTCTTGGAAGCATTCATCTCGTCTTCCCTTATGCGGTTGACCTTGAAGTCCGTGATGGAGACTATGCGCTGGTAGCGTGCCATCTGGTCGAAGAAGGAGCGCAGGTTACTGAAGCTGCTGTTGACGACGACCTGTATCGGCTTACCGCTATAAAAATCCTGCTGTATGTCGTCCCTCGGAGAGAAGCGAATCAGCGAGAGGCGGCTTGTGCGCGCTCTGTCCTGCACGCCCTGCAACACGCTCGTCAGCTCGCGCTGCTCCGGCAAGAGCGCCTTCAGCTCGTCATACTCTTGCTGCTTGTTCTGGTACGCGACCTTGAATTCGTTCAGGCGCTGCGAAGCGATGCGTGCGCCCTCGTTCTGGCGCATCAGCGTTTCGACCTGCGTGTTAATCTCCTTGGCTTCGGCTCGCGTCCCACTGGTGATGAAGTACCAGAAGCCCGCGTAAACGACCGCCGCGACCACAACCATGATGGTCAGTCGCAAGTACCAGGGTTGTTCCTTAAGATTGCCTAAGTTCATCTTGTTACCCTTCCCGCTCGGACTGCTCTAGGGCGCAGGCGGCGGGCTGTCAGTGACCGGCGCGCACTCTTTTGGGAAGATGCTCGCCGTGCCGGTCAGGTTATTTCTGAGCGACCTGATTAGAGGGAGCGCTCGCAGGAGGTGTGGAGGGAGCGGCGGGCTGCCCGTTGGCGGACTGGGTGTAGTTGCACTTGATAGTGAAGCTTACAACCTCAGGCTTCGGGGCGTTCTGGTCAAGCTGCGCGCCGTTAGTATCCTTGGAGGAAATCTGAACCTGCTTGCGCTCGGTAGAGATGTTCAGGTTGGAGAACTGTCCCTGTGAAAACTCAAGGCTCTGGCCAAAGCGGGTCACAGATGCTTCGTTAGGCGAATCGCCCTTGATGACAATCTCGTTACCCACCTGCTCGACGCTCTCAAGATAAAGACCCTGAATGCTGTCTACGCGCTCCTTTATCTCGCGCAACACGTTGCCGGGCCCCTGCTGAGAAGCGCGAAGCTTCTGGATGGCATCAATGCGAACCTGTATGTCCTTCGTCTTCTTCTCAAGCTCGGCCTGCTCTTTGTTGATGGCGGCCATCTGAGCGGCTATGCGCTGCTGTTCTTCAAGGTCTTTCTGAGCCTTAGCTTTGGATGCGCCAGCGCTCACGTAGTCGTAACCCATCCCGGCCATCGCTAGCACCAGGATGACGACTCCCATCATGAGCGTCTGCATGGCGGGATTAGTGACCTTCTGCTCAACTACGGCCACGCCGCGAGCGCGGTCAGTCACCGAATCCAATAGATTGACTTTAATCATCGCGCGTCAACTCCTCTCAAAGCTAGCCCGACGGCGACGGCCATTTCGGGAACGACCTCGCGCATGTAATCGGGGTCGAAACGTCTGGCGTCAACTCTTATCTGCCTGAAAGGGTCAAAGACCTCCACAGGAATCTCGAAGCGCTGCGTCAGGTATTCAATGAGGCCCGCCAGCTTCGAGCCGCCGCCCGAAACCAGAATCTGCTGCACGGCGGCTTCGCCCTCTTCGGCGGTCGCGCGGTAGAAGTCCATCGTCTTGGAAATCTCAAGAGCAAGTATGTCCGAGACAGTCTCAAGGATGGGCTGTATGTCGCGCTCCTCAGTCCCTTCGGGAAGAGGCATGCCGCGCTTGGCGCTCTCAGCCTGCTCGAAGGGCAAGCCCAGCTCTTTCTGCAAGAGCCCCGTGTACTGGTTGCCACCGACCGACACGTCGCGCGTGAAGACGGACTTTGTGCCGTTCAGGATGTTGATGTTCATCGTGGCCGCCCCTATGTTGAGAAGGGCTACGACCTGTCCCGGATGCGGCTGGTAGTTCACTTCGTAGCAGTTCTGCAAGGCAAAGGCGTCAACGTCTATGACGACCGGCTGCTTGCCCGCGAGCTGTATGGCCTGCTTGATGTTGGCTATCTTGTCGCGCTTGCAAGCGGCCATCAGAACTTGCAGTGCGTCGTGCGTGCGGCCAGTAATCTGGTAATCAAGACTCACATCTGCTATGTCGAACGGGATGTGCTCTTCTGCGTGCCAGTCTATTGACTCCTCAAGCTCCTCCTCGCTCATCTGCGGCACCATGATGTTCTTGACAATCACGGAATGGCCGGAGACGCCCGCGACGACTCGGTCAGACTTTATCTGGTGTTCGCGGAAGATGCTGGAGACGACGTCCGAGACGCTGTTGAGTTCCATAATCTGGCCGTCAACAATCGTATCGGAGGGGAGGGTCTCGCAGCCCAGGCTGACCAGCTCAAACTGGCCGCGCTTGTTCTGCAACTCTACGGCCTTGACCGAGCTTGAGCCGATGTCTAATCCGACCAGATTCTTTTTAGCTCGTTTCAGCATGATCTATTGATTCCTCACGACCTTGAGAGAAGATCGCATGCGGTTGATGCGCCGTAGACGGATGCGGGCCTTGCGTGCCCTGTGGAGTCGAATGCGCATGGGTTTATATTTCGGTGTAGGATTTGCGGGTTTCAATGTAGCCACAGCGAAGCGCTCTTTCTTCAGTTTCCCCGGCGGAGTTGGAAGCCTACAGGCTACCGAGAATGAAGGAACTGCTCTCTAGCCGGAAAACTGCTTGAACCGGAGCGCCTCTGTTTCTGTTTCAACACGAAAAGAAGAGCAGGAAGGCAAACGCTTTCGGAAACTTTCTGAAGGCGTCTGGCCGTCTTACTTCGGCAACCCGGCCAAGTCATCAGGAACGAGCAGAGCCGCACACTCTCTTTTCCCATCCGACTTCCGTAGGCTTTGCGACCCCCGCTCGCACGGGGTGTGCCTTTATCGGTTGACTTTCAAAGAAGGCGGGGTCGTGAGCCTTGGGCTTCAAAAGGTTGAAAACGGCTCGTGCCCTGCCTGGTGGAATCAAAAGCTTGCCAGCCTTTGATATGAGACGGGCGGATTTCTCCACCGTCAGAGAGGAGATTACAACACAAACACAACGATGTCAACCAGTATTTTTGTTGTTTTAACTCGTACTTAAACAACGAGATAGCGGTTCAATTTGACCGAAAACCAACTCTGTTAATCTTATTTTCTGGAACATCCCAAGATGCGTTCCAGAGAATCAGGAGGCAAGAACTTCATAGATTTCCAGTACGGGGCGGTTTTCGGCAAAGCCCGGCGAAGGCTTTTTATGTGCTGAGAGGAAGACTTCCGAGCTCGTCCAAGTGTCGAAGGCTTCGCGGGAGTTCCAGAGCGTCATGACGATGTAAGTGCGGCCTTCCGAGGGGCGTAAGACCTGTAGGTCTATGAATCCCGTCATCTGGTCTACGGCGCGGTCGCGCGTCAGTAACGTCTGCTCAAACTCCTCCTCGCGCCCCTCCGCGACCGTTATGCGATTCATGACGACGATCATGGTTGTCTCTCCGTTAATCCTACAAGCGCCTGCCACCTGTTAGCGGTCGCTGGCGGTCTTCGGCTCTTCGCCATCGTCCCGACCGGGAGGCTCTTCTCTGCTCTCTTTTATCCTGACGGTCTTGGCGGGGATTCCGACTTTGATGTGATAGGGAGCAACGTCCTTGGTAGTGACCGCGCCTGTTCCGACCATGGAATGCGCGCCAACCTGCGTTCCGGCCAGAATGGTCGCGTGATAGGTGATGCGTGCGCCGTCGCCTATGCGGGTCGGGAGATTGTAGACGGTGTGAATGTCGTTGATGTCGTGTGTGTGCGAATAGATGTTGGCGTAATCGGAGATTGACACATTGTTGCCAATCTCTATGCCGCCCCGGTCATCCAGAAGTACGTGTCTATGCACCACGACGTTATCTCCGAATGAGAGATTGTATCCGTAAGACCATTCTACGAAGTGCCAGCATTTGAAGTTTTCGCCTACACGGCGAAAGATTAGAGGCGCGAGCATACGACGAAAGCGGTGGCCCAGTACTGCGTTCTGCCCAAGAGGCGAGCGGTCGTACATCTGCCAGAGCCAGATGAAGGGCTTTCTTTCCTGATAAGCTTTGCCGTCTATGTCCGTGTAATACTCAGGCTCGGTGGTAATGTTTCGCGGGTCGAAGTTATGTATTACTGCGCGGGCGGCAGGTGAGAGATTCGAGAGGTTAGGTGCGCGCCCTATGCCTTCACCGAATTTGCCTGCGCCGTAATAAATCTCGTATAGCGTGTCGCGCACTACATCATTCGGGTCGTGACGCCCGTCCGTCAGGTCGCGGTAGAGCGAATTTAAGAACTCGTCAAAGTCTGCTTCGGCCTGTGGCTGCGGGCGCAGCTCCCGGTAAAACATTAAGAGTTTAGACCTCGATCCGTTGAAATTGAATTGAAGTTTTTGCTTTTAGTCCCAGAGACAGCAGCCAAAGTATCATAGACCTCAGAGCCCAGCAATCTAAAACAAGAATCGCGTGCCTGCGCGGAACTACGCTTTGAAATCTTCCTGCGCGCTGACATTCTGGCCTTCTTGCTTCGCGCCAGCCGATGCAGTTAGGATGAGTTCGTAATGATTTCCCTTCGCAAGTTAATCGCATTCGCAATCGCGCTGGTGGTCGCCGCAGCCCTGTGGCTCTGGTGGAGTCGCCCGCAGAAGGTGGACATGGCGGGCTACGTCCCGGCGGACGTGCTGGTTTATCTGGAGGCCAACAGCCTTCCGGAAATCGTCCAGGGCCTGAGCCAGACTGACGCGTGGAAGGCTTTAGCGCCTCCCGCCGGAATCAACTCTTACATAGGCGAGGTTGGCTGGCTGAGCCGCGTGCCCGCTTTGACCGGCATAGGCTCGGCTGAAACAGTCGTGCTCTCGCGCGCGCAAGTAGCCATCGCCGTCCTGAGCCTTGAAGCAGCAGACGCGGGAGAAACTTTAAAGATTAAGCCCAGGTATGGTGTCGTGGCCGAAACGCACACGAGCGAGTGGCGCACACGCTCGGCCGTAGAAAAGCGCATAGGCGATTTTGCGCGGCGCGCATACAAGACGCCCGTCGTCGAGCGAAAAAAGATTGACGACATAGAGTTCGTCACGTGGAAAGCTCCTGCGGGCGACCGTCAAATCGTGGCAGCCGTCACGGGCAGCCTTGCCGTCATTGGCACGGATGAAAATTCCGTCCGCACAATCCTGGCGGTCAAGCGCGGCGAGAGGCCGAGCCTGTTGGGGAACGCGGGCATGGAAGAGATGCGTAAGCGTGTTGACTCACAGACAGGGGCGGCCTTCGGCTACGTCTCTCCTCAGGGCGCGGCGCAGCTTATGGAATTGGGTGTGGCCGCCTACGCAGGGCAAATCTCAAACAATCCTCAGATTCAAGGGGCCATCGCATCTAGATTGCCGCAACTGGCTAACAAGCTTTTGGGCGGCGCAGGGTGGAGCGCTCGTTTCGTGAACGGAATAGTGGAGGATCGTTATTATCTTGCGCTTCAAAACGGAGTGGCCGCGCGCTTGAAGGAGCCGCTTGTGCCTGCCGCCGGTTCGGCGGGGATTAACGCAAGCAAGCTTCTGCCGCAAGATACTTACAGGCTCACTCGCTACAACTATCGTAACCCGGCTGAGGCATGGCGAGGATTCAACGCGGCCATCTCTTCGCAGCTAGACGCGCTCGGCGCAATCTCGGTCAGCATCCTTCTCAAAGCCGCGCTGCAACCTTACGGGATAGAAGAGCCCGACGCTTTCCTCGCGGCAATCGGCACGGAGATAGTCACGGTTGGGCTTGATAACGGCGGCACAGGCACAGTGACAATCGTGGAAGTGAAAGACGAAAAGGCTCTGCGCGATTTCGTCTCAAAGCGGCTCGGCCCGAAGCCCTTGGTTGAAAAAGTAGGAGATGCTGAGCTTCTCGTCTCCAAAGAAGAAGAGCGCGGCGCGGCCAGCTTCGTCGCCGGAAGTTTGATTATTGGAGCTGAGGAGAACGTGCGTCGCTGTCTGCTGGCACGCGCCGGAGGACAAACGCTCGACGCGAGTACTCCGTTTCAGGATTCGCTGCGCCAAGCTTCAGCGAGCCCCGGCGTGGTTACTTTCACGGATGACGACGCTTCGGCTCTCGGCCTCATCACGGCAATCGCTTCGGAGTCCGCAGCGCGCTCGCGCCCCTTCAATGAGGAAGAGACGGAACGCGCACTTAACCGGCTGGCTTACACTGTCAGCGAGACTAACCTGATTGAAGGCGGGTTCGAGAGAAGGACGCGCTCGGCCTTCGGGCAATTCGGCTCGCTCATCTCTCAATTCTCTCCGAGCACAGGCCAGTAGGGGCAGGGGCGAGTCCTGCCCCTACATTTATGTCAATTGAAGCTCGCGCTCTCTGAGGTACTTGATGCGGTCGCGCAGTTCTGCGGCGCGCTCGAACTCGAAGCGGCGCGCGGCTTCCCGCATCTCGTGCTCCATGCGCTCTATGGTCGCGTCAATATTCTCACGCGTGTACTCGTCGTACTCCTCCAGATTGATAGGCACCTTGAAGTAGTCGGCCTCGTAAGCCGTGACGAGCGTGGCCTCCACAGGCTTGATAATTGTCTGAGGCGTAATGTTGTGCTCAAGGTTGTAAGCCTGCTGAATTGCGCGGCGGCGTTCCGTCTCTTCTATGGCGCGGCGCATCGAATCCGTCACCCTGTCCGCGTAGAGAATCGCTTTGCCTGCCGAGTTGCGAGCAGCGCGGCCTATGGTCTGAATCAGCGAGCGTTCCGAGCGCAGGAAGCCTTCCTTGTCCGCGTCAAGGATTGCCACGAGCGAGACTTCCGGCAGGTCTAATCCTTCGCGCAGCAGGTTGATGCCGACAAGGACATCGAACTCGCCGCGACGGAGGTCGCGCAGTATCTTGATGCGCTCAAGAGTCTCTATGTCCGAGTGAAGATAGCGAACGCGCACGCCGACTTCTGCGAAATACTCTGTCAGGTCTTCGGCCATCTTCTTCGTGAGCGTCGTGACGAGTACCCGCTCGTTACGTTCGGTGCGGAGGCGGCACTCTTCCAGCAAGTCGTCAATCTGTCCTTTGACTGGACGCACCTCGACTTCGGGATCCATTAATCCTGTCGGGCGAATAATCTGCTCCACGACTTCGCCGCCGGATTTGGTCAGCTCGTAAGGGCCGGGCGTGGCGGAGACGTAGATGGTCTGGCCTATGCGCGCCTCGAACTCTTCGAAGTTGAGCGGGCGATTGTCCATAGCCGAAGGAAGACGAAAGCCGTACTCTACGAGCGTGCGTTTTCTGGATTGGTCGCCTTTGAACATGCCGCCGATTTGCGGGACGGTCTGGTGCGATTCATCTATGACCATGATGGTGTCGCGCGGCAGGTAATCGAGCAGCGTCGGCGGCGGCTGGCCCGGGGCTTTGCCCGTCAGGTGGCGCGAGTAATTCTCAATGCCGCGACAGAATCCCATCTCCTTTATCATCTCAAGGTCGTACATGGTTCGCTGGTGCAGGCGCTGGCCCTCTACGAGCTTGCCTTCGCCTATGAGCTTGGGCTCCCACCATTCAAGCTCTTCGCGTATAGTCTTGAGCGCGCGCTTGATGGTCGGCTTGGACATCACGTAATGCGACTTGGGATAAATCGGAAGACGCGAAGTGTGCTTGTATAGAACTTCGCCAAGGAGCGGGTCAATCGTTGAGATGGAATCTATCTCGTCTCCCCACAATTCGACGCGGTAAGCCTGATCCTGATAGCTGGGATAAATCTCCACCACGTCGCCGCGCACGCGAAACGTCCCGCGCTCGAACTCTATGTCGGAGCGCTCGTATTGCAGCTCGACCAGCTTTTGAAGCAGCGCTTCGCGCGCCAGTTTCGCGCCCGGCTCAAGGAACAGCAGCATCCCGTAATAGGCGTCCGGGTCGCCAAGGCCGTAGATGCAGGAGACGCTCGCCACGACAATCACGTCCCGGCGCTCGAAGAGAGCCCGCGTGGCCGACATGCGCAGCCGGTCTATCTCGTCGTTGATGGTCGCCTCTTTTTCGATATAGGTATCGGAGGCCGGGACGTAGGCTTCCGGCTGGTAATAGTCGTAGTAAGAGACGAAATACTCTACGGAGTTTTCAGGGAAGAAGGACTTGAACTCCTGATAAAGCTGCGCCGCCAGCGTCTTGTTGTGGGCCATGACGAGCGTGGGGCGCTGCACGGTCTGTATGACGCTGGCTATGGTAAAGGTCTTGCCGCTTCCCGTGATGCCGAGCAGCACCTGGTCTTTAGCGCCTTCACCCAATCCGCGCACGAGCGCGTTGATGGCCTGCTGCTGGTCGCCCTGAGGACTGAAATCCGAACGAAGTTGAAAAGGCATAAAATTACAGTGATAAGTAAAAAAGTGACGAGTGACAAGTTAAAGAAAGATTTTAACTCGTCACTCGTCACTTGTCACTTGTCGCTGAATCTCAGGCAGCCGAGGATGATTCCGAAGCCTGACTGCTGATTTGATAAATCGCCTCCATGACGGCAGAGCGTACTTCCGGCGGGAGCGAGCCGCGCACGGCCAAGCGGCGGAAAGCAGGAAGGATTTCCTGCTGGCCGCTCAAGGCCAGAAGCTTTACGACCGCGAGCCGCACCTCGTTGTTCGGATGCTCTTCGATGGCGCGCATGAGAGGCTGCACCTCGCCCGCTTTCGACATCAGGAAGAGCAGCGAAAAGGCGTCGTAGGTCTTCTCGCGGCTTTCGCCCATCAGGTGGCCTATGGCTTCGTTGGCAAGGCCGGATGAAGCCAGCGCAGCGCCAATCTGACGGCGGCGCTCCGGCGGCGCTTCCCTGAGCGCGCGTGTAAAGGTGGCCGCTCTGTCGGTGTTTAGCTGGTAGAGCGTCCGCGCGGCAGCGTTGCGAACCTCTACGGACGGGTCATCGAAGGCGGCTGTGATTTGACGGAACGAATCGTCGCCCCCTACGCGCGCAAGGTCTGTGACGGCCTGCGCCCGCTCAAGCTCGTCCTCGCTGCTCAAACGCTTCAGGACGGCGCTCGGGACGCCAAGGAACTCGTCGCCTGCGAGCGCTATGCCCTTGTCTTCCATGGACGGCGCTAAATCTTTAACGGGAGCTTCCGGTTGTGCGCTGGCCGCAGGAGAAGCAATCTCAGGCTCAACCTGAACAGGCGTGTAAGTTTCACCCATCTCCCACTCGGGCTCGACCATGACGGGCTCATCCTCGGAGTTGCCGAGTATGAACGTCTCTCTCTCTTCCTGAGCGGGCTCGGGCGTCGAAGCGGAGCGAATGGGCTGCGCGTGGCGAACAATCTCCGGCTCGCTGAGGTCAATTTCGACCCAGCCCGAAGCCGTGTTGCCGTTGCGCTCTATCAGAGGCTCCGCGTAGTCGAAACTCTCTACAGGCGTGGCCACTTCTATCTCGGTGGATTCTAAATCCGCCATGATAGCTTCTATGTCGCGCGCGACGGGCTCTACAGCTTTTATCTCATCAACGCTCACAACCTCTTCCAGCTCGCGGCTGCGAGCGGCTTCAGCTTCTGCTTCGAGCCGCCTCTGTTCATTCCATGCGCGCTGTTCTGCTTCCAGTTGCAGGCGGGCGCGTGTCTCTTCCTCTTCGGAGCGCCTGCGAGCTTCTGCTATGGCGTGGGCGCGTTCCTCTTCGGCGCGGCGGGCAGCCTCGTCTGCGATGCGTCTGGCCTGAGCCTGTTCAGCCTGACGGGTGGCCTCTTCAAGCTCTGACTGGCGACGAGCATCCTCAGCAACCCGCGCAGCTTCGAGCGCCGCGCGAACCCTCTCGGCCTCTTCTTCGACTTGAAGACGCGCTGCGGCCTCTGCCTCTGCACGCGCCTGTGCAGCCAGAGCCTCTGCCCTAGCAGCCTCGGCACGCTGCCGCTCTTCTTCTATCTGTGCGCGTGCGGCTTCCAACTGGCGCGCAATCTCTTCATCGGCTCTGGAGCGCGCCTCGGCCTCAGCCTGAAGACGCGCAGCCTCTTCCGACTGCCTGCGTATCTCTTCGTGCTCTGCGCGAAGACGCGTGACCTCTTCTTCAGCCTTGAGCCTTAAGGCTTCCGTGGCCTCTTCAGCCTGAAGGCGAGCGGCCTCATATTCCGCACGCACGCGGGCCTCTTCAGCCGCGCGGCTCTCGGCCTCTTCGGCCTGTCGCTTCAATTCTTCTGCCTGCTTGAGCGCGGCTGCTATCTCAGCTTCACGACGCTCCGTCTCTTCTTCCAGAAGCTGACGCACAGCCGAAACCTCTTCGGCCTTAATCTGCGCCTCAAGCAGAGCCGCTTGAGTCTGGCCGCGAGCGGCCTCTATCTCCGCGCGCAGCTTTGCCTCGCTCTCCACGCGCTGTCGTGCCTCGGCATCTGCCACCATGGCCATCTCTTCAGCGCGACGCCTCGCGGCCTCCGACTGCTTTTGAGCGACCTCGACCTCGGCCTCACGCTGCTGGCTCTCAGCCGAAGCTCTCTTGGCTTCTGCTTCGAGTTGAGTGCGACTGGCCTCAGCCTGCTCTCTGGCCTCTTCGGCTAAACGAGCAGCTTCCGCAGCCCGCTTTGCTGCGGCCTCGGCTTCGCGCCGAAGCTTGGCAGCCTCTTCCTCTGCCTTCTTACGCGCGGTAGCGTCAGCCTTGGCCTTCTTGCGAGCAGCTTCCGCTTCGGCGCGAGCGCTCTTCTCGTCCTCGACCAGCTTGCGGCGCTGAGCCTCCCATTCCTCCTGCCGCCGTGTCGCGGCCTCCGCGAGCTTTCGCGCAGACTCCTGCTCCGCCTGAAGGCGTGCCATCATCTCTTCTGCGCGCTTGCGCGCGGTTGATTCCTCATCGGCACGACGACGGGCCGTCTCCGCCTCGGCGCGCAACCGCGCCTCTTCCTTGGCGCGCTTGCGCGAAGCGTCCTCTTCGGCTCGCCGCCTGTCGTCCTCTTCCGCGCGGCGGCGTGCCTCTTCGGCCAGACGCGCACGCGTATCTTCTTCGGCACGCTTGCGCGCAGTCTCAGCCTCGTTGCGAAGGCGCGTCAGCTCCTCTTCAACCCGTTCACGCTCTGCCGTAGCAGCTTCCAAGCGCTTGCGTAGCTTTTCAACCTCTGCCGATTCGCGGGCGGCTTCCTCTTCCTGCAACCGCGCGGCTGCGGCCTTCTTCTGTGACCGCTCCTCTTCTTTCGCCTGCTTGAGCGCATGAAGCCTTGCCTGCTCTTCTTCCTCGCGCCTGCGCTGCTCTTCCGCAAGGCGGCTGGCCTCTTCTTCGGCACGCTCGCGTTCCTCTTCATCTGCGCGCCAACGTGCCTCGGCCTCAGCGCGCAATCTTTCCTGCTGCTCAATCCGCTTGCGCTCTGCTTCAGCTTCTGCGACTCTCTTAGCTTCCGCCTCCTGCCGCCCGGCCTCCGCTCGTTTCTCTTCCTCAAGCCGCGCAGCTTCCGCCGCCTGACGCTCCTGTTCCTCTTCTTCGGCCTTACGCGCCGCTTCGGCTTCTGCGGCCTGTCTTGTAGCTTCCTCTTCGGCCCTGTCTCGCGCGGCAGCTTCCGCAGCTTCTCTCTGCTCTTCTTCTTCCTCGCTCTTTCTTCTCGCTTCTTCCTCTTCGGCAACGGGCGCGGCTTCCGACACGGGCGCGGCCGATTCCTCTTCTGCTTCAGTCTCCTGCGCGGCGGCCTGCTGTTGAAGAATCGCAATCAACTCTGCCTTGTTTCCCACTAGGGCATCGCGCAGCTCAGGCGTGATAGCGCCCTTCGGCGCATCAATCTTGAGACGATCCTCGCTCGTCAGTGAGAGCACCACACCTATTTCATGTAGTTGTGTGAGCAAAGCGCTCGCCGTCATATCTCGAATACCTCTCGATCGTCGTCGTCGTCTTTATCTTTCTTCCCCGCGCTCTTGGCGGTCGCGCCTTTGCCTGTGGCCGCAGGCGGCTCGGCCGTGGCCTCGGGCATGTCAATTGTAGCGCTGGCCTCTATGGCGCGGCGTATGAGCGAGTGCGGGACTTTGCGGTTCTTCTCGCGCTCAAGCAAGGCGTTCAAGGGGCCTATGGCCGAAGGGTCACGCAACTCCGCCAGCGCGTTGACAGATGCTCGCCTGACTTCCGGGTCGTCGTCTTCAAGCGCGGCTACAAGGTGCGAAGTGGCCGAGTTCTCCTGCGTGAGGCCGAGCGCGCGAGCAGCCGAGATGCGTTCGGCTGAAGAAGTGGACGTGCGCAGCTTTCTTGTGGCTTCATCGAAGAAGCCGTGCTTGATGAAAGCCTCGCGCGCGCGCAGGCGTCTCTCGGGGTTGCGGCTGGCGAGCGCCGCCTGAAGCTCCGTGGAAACTATCTGGCGCGTGTCCGGATTCGATGAGGCTATGACCGCTTCATCATAATCCTTCCCTTCCAGCAGGTTCTTTGCCTCTGCGCTCACCTGCTCCATAGCAACAGGCGGAGCCACAGGCTCAAGGGTCTTCGACTCATCTTCCCTGACGGGCTCTTCCACCGGAGCTTTGGTCTTGGCGCGCGACTCTTTAGCCATAGCGGCTACGGCGGCAGCGCCTGCGGCTCCACCCGCTACGGCAGCGCCGGTGCGCGAAGCGGGCTTATCCTTAATCGTCTCCTGCTTTCCGGTTTGCAGGCGGCGCTCCGTCTCGCGCCCGTCTGCGCTCTCTGCGCGCGAGCGCGAAGCCATCAGGAGAACTATTGCGCCAAGCACGAGCAGGCCAATCAGAAGCGGCAGCCAGTACTCGCGCACGGCTGCGGCAAAGCCTGTGTTGGTCGCGGGCGCGGGCGCATCCGTATTGGTAGTGCCCGTGGCGGGCGGAGCGGTCACAGGCGGCTCGTTGCGCGCAATCTGTTCAGGCGTGGGCGATAGGGAGGTCGCGGGCGATGGACTGACCTGCGCAGTAGCTTCGCCCGTTCCGGGGCTGGCGGCCGGGCTGGCTGTCGTAGCGGCAGGCGGCGTGCCAGTCGTGAGCGGAGTCGGTGAAGGCGTCTGTGATGCCTGAATGTCGCTCGGCAGAGGAATGTTCAGAGGAGTGCCGCCGCCCCTGTCTCCGCCACCGCCGCCGCCATAGCCGGTATAGCCTCCAGACCTGCCGCGTCCGCGACCGCCTGTGATGCGTCTTCCACCGCCGCCACCGGCGCTGCCGGAGCTTGCGGTCGTTCCGCCGCCGCTCGTGCCGGATGTGCCGCCGCCAAGCTGCCCGCCCGTAGTAACGCTCGTGCCGGTGCCGGTCGTTCCGCCGGTGTCTGACGGTCTGCCTGTGTTGGTCGGCCTGCCGGTTCCGCCTCCCTGCGTTACGGTCTGTCCGGTGTTCCTGTTAGAAGTGACAATGCTGCCCGGCGGCGCGGTTAAGATGATGTCCAGCCGGTTGAACTTCTGCTCGGGCCGCGCGCGAAAACCTGCCTGCATGCGGAAGGAGAAGACAAGGTCGTTTCCCTTCCTCTCTATGCGAACGTCCTGAAAGCCGCGCCCGCGCAGAGATGACTGGAGCGTCTGCATATTCTGATAAGTTATTTCCGCGTTCGGGATGATGACGAAGAAACGGTCGCCGCCCCAGTATGCTTCATAATCGTTGAGCGGAGCGTCGGACGTGATGGTTACGCGCGAGCCGTCAGGAGCGTCCGTGGTTCGCACGGAGGCTATGTTCTTTCGCGGCGTCTGCTGCGGGCTTGAGCCTGAAGATGCGTTCTGTACAGGACGCGAACGCCTGCCCTGCGCCCCCGCCTCTATCAGCACGAAAGAGACGAAGAGACTGAAGGCAAGCAACAAGGCCAGAGAGCGCCAGTTGATAACTTTTTGAGGTGAGCGGGGCATTTTGAATATCACCGGGTCAGTTGAGCTAATAAGACGTTGGAGCCGCCCTGCATTATGCAACGCAAAAGGCTTTCTTGTCACGACCCTTTTAACAATCAAAACCTGCTATATCGAGACGGCTGAATAATCCTCCGGCTGATTCATGGATTGGTCAATTTTATAGACAACTTCCATCAAGGCCATGCGCACCTGTTCCGGTATGCCGTCCGTGACCGCAAGCTCCCTTAAATTAGGAAGCACTTCCGGCTTTCCGTAGATTCCCAGAATCTTGACTGCGCCCAGCTTGACCTCTTCGCTCCTATGCTCTTTGACGGCTTCCATCACAGGCTCGACCTGACCGGCTTTGGCCAGAAGCGAAAGCATTGTGAAGGCTTCATAAGCCTGCCTGCGGTCGTCGCTTCCCAGCCGGTCAATCGCCTGCTTGGCCATGCCCGCGTCAATGCAGGCGTGCGCGACACGATTGAGAGTCTCCCCATCCGCGCTCTCAAGCAGTCGTGCGTAGGCGTCCGCGCGGTTGAAGTTCAGGCGAGACAGCGCACGAGCGGCAGCCGCACGCACCTCTCGCGCCTCGTCAACAAAGGCTATCAGCACCGGCGCAAAGACGGACTCGTGGTCTATGACGCCAAGGCTCGTGACGGCTGCTGCGCGCACGGTCGCCTCAGGGTCTTGGCTGGCCAGCGCCGTCAGAGCATCAACGGAGCGCTGCACCTGATACTGCGCGAGCGACGTTGCCGCAGCCGTGCGCGCCTCGACATCCGTGCTGGCTAATCTATCCAGAGCCTCCGCCAGCGATTCGTCTTCGAGCCATTCGGGCAGGGCTTCAAAGGGCGTGGCGGCCTCAAGGTGCATTATCTCTCCCGTGAACATGGCGTCCTCGCCGGAGCTGAGCATAAAGCCTGTGGCTGCGCTGTCCATGAAGTCCAAGCTCTCCACAGAGCAATCGCTCAGGGCGCGGCTGATGAGAGTCGCGGGCATGTCGGGATAACGACGCGCCATGTCCAGAAGCGCTCCGATTGCCGAAGGCAGCTTGAGCGAGCCTATGCTGGTGACGGCATTCGTGCGCACAATCTGCTCGGAGTCGTAAAGCGCTTCCAGCAGGAAGGGCAACGAAGTGGCTGATTGCACTTCTCCCAGAACGCGTGCGGCCGAAGCCCGCTCGTAAGCGTCCGTCGAGAGCAGCAGCGCGGCGCTCTGACGCGCCACGTAACCGTAATCCTCCAGAGCTTCACGCGCGCGGCGGCGTCCGGCTTCATCTATCTCAGGCGACGCCAGCGCCTTAAGGAGCGACGTTTCCATGGCGCGGCGGTCGTCGGGCGCGCGAGAAGCCAGCACGTCTATCCTGTGCGGCTGGCCGAGCAGAAGCTTTCCTATCTCCTGGTCTACGCGGTACGCGCCGAAGAGAGCAGACTGAACCAGAACGTTCTGGCGCGTCTCCATAGTCACTTCTCGCCCTTCGACAGTCTGCACAGCGCCGTCCGCAGCTTTCACCAGAGCTTCAGGCTTGTCGGTCGTGCGGCGTCCGCCCCATGAGCCCTTGCGGCGCTCTCGTTTGCGGCGCTCGCCTGTGCGCTCCGTCTCTTCGTCCAGCACATTAGCCGGAGCGGGAGTCGCGGCCTGTTTATTCTTCTCCGCGCTCTCGTCCTCTACATTCTCCCAGCCGCTCTGCTCCTTACGACGCAGCAAAAGCACAACACCAAGACCAACCAAGAGCAGCACCGCCAGCCCCGTCCAAGAGAAGATGTAGGAGAAGAGCCCGCCCTCTTCCTGAGCCGCTGCCGGAGCCGCAGGGGCTGCTGCCGGTGGCTGCTCCGTAGCGGGCGACGCAGTGATTGCTGTTGCGGGCGGCTGAGCGCTGCCTGTAGCCGGAGCGGTCTGCGGCGCTGTTGTAACGGGCGCGGGAGAACTGTTTGTGGGCAGAGCCGTTTGAGGCGCTGTGGTCGAAGGAGCCGGGGCCGGATACGGTCTGGTTAAATTCGGTACTGTCAGCGAGCCTGTACGCGCCCCTTCAGATTTTCCGGAAGCGGAGCCGCTTTGTGAAGCTCCCGGCGAGTTATCCTGCCCGGCGCTTCTTGAAGTTTCAACTTCGCCTTCGACTATCAAGTCTACGCCGTTGGCGCGAGGCTGCACGGTGACGTTGGCACCGGGCTTGGTGGGAACTTCTATGCCCAGCGAGTTGCCCAGCTTTCGCACCGCCACACCGCCCTGTGCGCCGCTCACCTGGCTTCCGCCCGAGCCCGGCAGCACTATGTTGAACTTGCCGTTGGGGTCTTGCCATGTCTGCGTGCCACTGACGGGGCCGTCGGTCGTGATGGTGATGACCTGACCGCGCGCCGTCTTACGCGAGCTGATGCCCGTGACGTTCGGCGCTTCCCTCTTCTGCGCTTGCGGATTGGGGAAAGGCAGGAAAGCCGTGGCCGCAAAGATTGCGCCCATAGCCGAGACACGAATAACTCTCTTCATCATCTTGGTATTTCTCATGGCTTTATTCTCGACCACGTTAAAGGCAGGCAATAGGTTTTTCATAGCTTCGGATTAGTAGGCCGCCGGTTCGGTAGGTTTGTCGTAACCGGCGTTGCGTGTAGAAGGGACTGGCCGCACAGTTTCGGCCCGTGTCTGGAATCAAATAAAAGAGTACATCACTTGATGCGACCTTGCGTTCGGGAGCGAGTTCAGCCAGCGAGCGTGAGAGGGTGTGAACGGAGCAAGAAGGGGTTTATTACTCGTCGCTGAACTTGTAGCCGATGCCCCAGACTGTCAAGACCATTTGTGGATTTTCCGGGTTCTCTTCAATCTTGGCGCGCAGGCGGTTGATGTGTGAATCAATCGTCCTGTCGTACCCTTCATAAGAGTAGTCCCAGATTTTTTCAAGCAGGTACTTACGGGGAAAAACTCTCCCTGGGTTCGATGCAAAGAGCCTCAGGAGGTCGAACTCCTTCGGCGTCAATTCAACTTGCCTGTCGCCCACTACGACTTCGCGCTTCGAAGGGTCTATGCGAAGACGGCCGCGCACGATAGGCGCTTCATCGGAGTTTCCGTCGGTGCTTACGCTGGTGCGCGCGCGCCTCAGGACTGACTTGACGCGAGCCTCAAGCTCGCGCAGAGAGAAAGGCTTGGTGATGTAATCGTCCGCGCCCATCTCAAGACCCAACACCTTGTCAACCACGTCGTCCTTGGCCGTCAGCATCAGTATAGGGATGTAAGGGGCCTTCTCCCTAAGCTCACGACAGACCGCAAGGCCGTCCATCTTCGGCAGCATCAGGTCTAGCACGACCGCGTCCGGGTGGTCGTGAAGGGCCGTCTGCACACCTGCCACTCCGTCTTCGGCCGTCTTCACCATGTAGCCCGCGCGCGTAAAATATTCGCTGATGGCGCTAGAGATGTTCTCGTCATCTTCCACTACGAGCAGCGTCGTTTTACGCTCAGTGAGCTGTGCCGATTCGTTCTCGTCTCTGCTTCTGACTTTATCTACGGAAGTTGGCATCAGTGATTTATAAGGTGAAGGACGGATGGCGTGTCCATTCAAGGGGGCCGCCTTGTGGCGGGGGCGGAGCCCCGGTCAAAAGAGAATATAGCAGGGGAACGAGGATAAACTCAAGCATTAAGTTACACATATCTAGACTGAGGGTCGGTACGCTCTAGTACATTTACCCCCCGCAGGCTGCCCCGCAACGCAGCCTGTCAAGGTCTTTCAGACTATCAGAAGAGGCTCCCGCAGTCTCAGCAATATAGAGACGTAACTTGCTGACTCCTTACGACTTTCTTCTTCTAAACGCCCGATGGGATTCACCGCAGAGACGCAGAGAAACGCAGAGGGGGCGCGGAGAAAAGCTCATCTCTCTCTGCGCATCCTCCGCGTCTCTCTGCGTCTGGGGCGGTGAGAGGGAGTTGTCTTAACACGGGCTCGGGCGTATTGTTTCGGAGAAGTTTTGCACTCGTAAAAGGAGAGAAGCAGATGACCCCCGAAGAGAGAGAAAGACTGGTTGAGCGTTACGCCGACGGCTACGCCGAAGTTGAGAGAAGCCTCGAAGGCTTCCCCGAAAATCAGCTCACGTCGCATCCGATTGAAGGAAAATGGAGCGCCTGCGAGATAGTGCAGCACTTAGCCGACAGCGAGATGACGAGCGCGATTCGCATCAGAAAGCTCATAGCGCAGGACAAGCCCTCGATTGAAAGCTACGACCAGGAGGCATTCGCGGTGCGCCTCAGGTATAACGAGCGCGACATGCAGCCAGCTATGGACGCATTCAAAGGCGCGCGCTCCAGCACGGCGCAGCTACTGCGCACGCTGACCGAAGAGGAATGGAAGCGTGAAGGCTCTCACCCGGAGCACGCAACATATACCGCCGAAGACTGGCTCAGAATCTACGCAGAGCACGCCCACAACCACGCCGCACAGATTCGCCGCCTGCGCGAAGCCTTAGGATAAGCAGAAGAATTAACCGAGATGGACAAGATTGATTCATTGAGTAAATGAACCCGTGAATCAATCTTGCCGTCCCTGTTCGAGGTGGTGTCCT
>DASVQI010000023.1:0-212597 GCA_036389255.1 Pyrinomonadaceae bacterium | reverse complement strand
AAAATCCGGCGCAACAACTCTATCTCGCCCAGTCCTTCGCCCGTGGCCAACCCGACCACTCCGATGACTGAGGATGAAGAGTTGGCGACCAGATCATTGAGTTTGAGCCGTTCCCATGCATCAGCTTCATAGTTCTTTCTTATTTCTGCCTCTTTGCTTGTGGCCTTAAGCCACGTTGCAGCGGTACATGAAAATGTATAACTATAATAAAGAGGCAACCGATATTCGGTCATTATAATACGAGCAAACTCGAAAGGGTCTCCCCCACCAAATTCAATTAATAGAGCAATATTTTTTAGTTTACTTTTTTCCATATACATCCTCAGTCACCTATGCGTAAGGCAAACACCATATGCATGGTAACATGCTCATATGCGTATGGCAATAATTTTATTGATTGGAATTCTATAAGTAATTCGAAGGAATAAGGTTAACTTTATTCCTTGGTTCAATTCCGCTGCTTAAATAGATTTTGATTTCTTCTAAAAAGCTTCACTGATAGACTGCTCTCAAGATATATCAAAGATGGTTTTGCTTGTTTAACATAATAGGTGGAAAATTATGAATGTCTCAAATTCCCGCCAAAGCGGCCTAGCACTGTTATTTTGGAGTGAAGAAGACCTCGACACTAGCCTGCAATCTTGGCAGCTACAAATCAGTCGACGCTCCAAGTAGCCTATTAGAGTGCTTTCTATATATCCAAATCTCGTAAGATCAGGCATGTGCCAGAACCGCCAATATTCATTGGAGGATCATTTGGCTTCACTGTATCAACGTGAGGCGTTGTGGGTTCATCTAGTTCTCCATATCGTAACTGTGTCAAGACATCCCTACGCAAGCCGCGAAAAAGGCTCGGCCCAGAAACCCAATTTCGGGCGCGAGCGGTATTGAGACTCCCAGAAAATCACCGAACTGAGTTTCCTTCGTTTCTAGTTCCGCATTTGGATATTGAATGGGGCTCTGCGGGATATCTAGCTGGACTTCAAATTGGCGTGCTGTAGAGTGTTGAGCAGCCCACCGGAGCAAGGTCAAGTTTGTTCCGATATTCATCTTTTCGAAGAATGCCTTAGAATCCTTCACCTGCCATTCTCTTGGTCCAATCTTTTCTGGGGTAGATTCAGATCTCCACTTACGCTTATCAATAGGCGGCTTCTCATCTTCCTCATCAAGAGGATTGAGGAAAATAATCCGGGTACGGGAGCGATCAAGATAGATGGCAACAACCAGTGCCACGGAAGTATGACCGGGGATATTTATTGAAGGGAGTTGCTCCATTCCCCTTCGAAGCTGACTGACTACGCAGTTCCAATTTGTTTGGCTGCCTTTACATTTGACTACATAAACGGGCGTATTGGTTCCCCAAAGCAGAAAATCAGGGCGACGAGGACCTACGTGTTGAACATCAAAATACTGCTGAGGGTCTGCCAACGCGTTTGCTGGGTAGGAAGATGAGTGAACGGTTGCGGCACTTTAGGCGCTTGATCTGGTGGAAGCGACGGTCGCCGTCTTGCCGCAGCTGCAATAACTTCATTAGCAATGTTCTATGAGGTTTCGACTGAAATCTCCATTGAGGTACGAAGTACTCTTCGCGGCCGTTCGAGAGGCACAGGTATAGTCTCCTGTCGGATGATGTTGTTCGATATGACCGTTCTAAAAGATGCGCGTCATCAGGCTACTTGTTCGGCCTTATTCTTACTTAAACGCCATTTCAAAAAGTCTGGGCTTGGTGCGTGAGCCTTATTATTGGGTGAGCGCAGTTTAGTTGCTGTATGTTCTTGTAGAAAGCGTGCCAAGTGTGCCCCTAGCGCATCCGTCTTTGTTACCACCAGCTTTACAGTGTAATCCGGCAAGATACGCATGATGTCTGCCTCAAATGCGGCGTCATGCGTTTTACACAAAAGAATGCCGTTACGGGGATTAAGGCGATTCTTTGAATCGAGTGTCCATGGAACAATGTGTGCAGCTACGAGCATTGCGGGGTGCCGGGTATCACATAACGCACATCTTCGGGAATATGAAAGCATCAGCTGATTCCTGAACAGTGCTTGGTATGGTCCCCGCCCATTTACGACTGTTTCAGAATCTGCCACTTCATACGATGAGGGCTCCCTCATACCAGTAGGTGTCCTGCTCCGCGTGGTTAACCGGCAACGTGAAGAGAATGGTATCGGGACCGTTGACCAGTCATGTTCAAAGACTCTAGCGTGTGCATCCCCAATGTCCCCTTCCCACGCGATAAATCCCGGCCCCGGGACACCACTTCTCTTGTTAACTACGATACTGGTCAGCGGAGGCAGGTTTTTCTCAAGGCAAAAATCTTGAATTGACCAAAGTGGAAACTTGGCCACCCTTGCGCCTCGATATCCGAGTGCAGTTGCGAGATCCAGGTAGTTAAGAATGCGATGCTCGGCGGCAGCCTTTGTAAGTATCGGCCATGCCTGACGAGCAAGCTCGAACCGGTTTGCCATATGCTAACCTAAATCGCTCTAACCATCGCGGACGCTATACTCTTAAATACATTACTGTCAATAGAAAATACCCACTTCCCGGAAACGCCAAACAATGTTATTCCATGCAAGTGGACTTCCCTCTTAGGCACCTCAGCTCACAACTTTATTGTTCGTGGACATATCCGTAAGGTACGTTTTCGGATTTTTGCTTCGTTCGCATCTAAGGTAAAGCCCGCCCTGTGCGGGCTTTGCTGCTTAAGGGGCGAGTGGAGAGCGTGGGAGCGCCCTGTGGTGGATTGAATAGAAGTAGAATTATTCTCACAATAGCTCGTTCATGAGCGTCTTTAAGATGGAGCAAGAGGCAGGGATTGAAACTGTGGTGACTCTATAGCGTGGGGCGGATTACAAAGGCTCGCGTGACGTTGTGGAGATTTGCTTTGTGCCGCTTGCGGGTAAGACAGGAGTTTGGGACACCATGACTACAGACAATGCAACGCTGGACGGTAACTGGGAGCTTAACGGGCTGCCGGGTAATTATATTGCTCAAATCTTTATGATGAGTCAGTTGGGAAACGATGTCTTCGGTACGATTACTCTCTCTAATGACGAAACACAGAACTTCCAGATTGAAGGTAACAATAACTACCCTAATGTTCGTTTGGACTTTAAGGTAAGCACACAAACTTCCTTCGCCTTCAACGGGCAGTTCACGGACGCTAACACTGTGACGGGTACTTTGAGCGGCAAGTTTACGGGTTCGGTGACTCTTTCCAGACCAACTCAAATGTAGTCGTCGCGGGTTCAGGTCTGACCAAAAATGAAGCATTAGCGGCCCGGTCTTTGTCCTTCTCCTTCAGGACAACCTCACAATTCTTCCTGCCGATATAGCTCAAATAATTCACAAATAGAATTTTCTTTCGTCTCTATTAACATCAGGTTGACTTCACTCTGCCTTCCCGGACACAGGTAGCGGGGGCGGATTGCTCTGAAGATCAAATTTCTGCAAGGCGGCTAACATCTCTCTCTCAAGGGGAGAGGTGCCAGCGTGTTCAGGGCGAATTTTTGTGTCTGGCAGATAGGGCCAGTCTGTTCTGAGCACCACCCAACATTTGATTTTCTAGTCCCTGCTCAATTGCTTTCAGTTCTATCCTGAGTCCCGGATGAAGGGGTGTCTTTCCGTATTTAGCGGCGTCCTCGCGCAAAATCTCGGTTCTCATCAGGCCCGGCTGTGGCGTTTGGGAAGGGTTATCTCATGGAGTTGTCGTGCTTCAACCAAAGTTATCGAGAGACTGTGCTTATCAAATTGAGGAGAACGGAGAGTCTGAGCCGGGTAATGAGAAGGAGGCGCTGAAATTACTGCGCCGCGTTGCCGAGGGTGACGCTAAGGCATTCTGGAAACTGTGGGAGCTTTATCGAAACTATCTTTACACAGTTTGTTTAAGACAGATGGGCGGAGTTCACGCCGACGCCGAAGACGCGCTCAGTCGCGTGATGATAAAAGCGTGGGACAAATTGCCGGGACACGCCGGCAAGATTATCAATCTCAAGGCGTGGCTCGCCCGCATGGCTAATAACCTCTGCGTGGACATACACCGCGAGCGCAAGCGGCAACTGGAGGTCGTGGAGCATATTGAAGAGATTACGGTCGCAGACCTTAAGGCGCTGGCTTATTCCGCCGACTCGCCCGAAGAGATGATGTTGCAGCGCGAGATGGGCTTTCATCTCTTGCGCCTGATTAACGCCCTCTCTCCTAACCTGCGCCAGCCGTTCGTCCTGCGCTTTCTTCACGGCGTAAATTATGAAGACATAGCGCTGCGTCTCAAACTCTCGAACGATAACGTGCGCAAGCGCGTGCAACAGGCGCGCGCTTTTCTACGCGACAAATTGAGAGAAGAGTTAGGGCCTGTCGAGCCCCCGGAAGAGTTCGAAGAGACAGGGGCCAGGCTTCCTGCGGAGGCTATGATGCGTGCGCCGGATCAAGAGAGCGCGGGTCTGAACGCTTCGGGCGTCGTCAGGCTGGTGCCTGTCATACTGCCCTCCGGATGTGAGATGAGTTTTCAAATACTTATCGGCCACAACATGCGCCAGAACCTCAAGATTGAAACGCTGGACAAATATGTGCAGAACCATCCCAACGGCTGGAAAAAGCGCTGGGAGTTATCTTGCTCGCTCTACAAGAAAGGCCATTGGAGAGAGGCGGTCGCAGAGTACCGCAAAGTAATTGAAAAACAGCCCTGCCTGATAGAAGCCTATCTGTACTTAGGCAATATCCTGCACCTGCTGGAGCGGCACGATGAAGCCATTACCGTCTACAAGTGCGCCTTGATGGTGACGGCTGAAGACGATGCTACGTGGCATCATATCTGCGGACAAATCGAAGCCTGTAAGGCCAATTACGCCGCCGCCGCGCGCGAGTTTCAACAGGCGTCTCTGCTTGAGCCTAACAATATAATTCACAGGCAATATCTGGGTTTAACATATTTACGAGCGGGGATGCCCGTCAAAGCTCTACAGATATTCGACCAGTCTCTGAAAAAAAACGCGGACGACACGGTTGCGCTCACCTACAGCTACACGGCGCTCACGGCGCTCGGGCGCACCATTCAGGCTAGAAGGCGCATCACGCGCGCGCTGAGGCTAGACCCTGAAAACGTCCCTGCCATCAAGCTGCTCGCAGACCAGCGTTCGCAGGCGGGCGAGGTGTATGGAGAAGAGGGCAAGGAGACACGGCAGCTAATTCGCAGGGCTTTACGTCTGGCTCCGAACGTCGCGGAGACGCATGAATCGTCGGCTCTTTACTACATCTTTCGCGGAGAATGGGAAAGGGGGCTTTCAATCCTGAGCGCCTTCACGGAGCGGCATCCGAACAGTCCGGCAGGCTGGCTCAGCTACGCGCGATGGCTGTTTCGCACAGGCAAGACGGAATCTGCGCGTCTGGCGATTAATCAAGCCTACGGTCTTGATTCCTGTCATTACGAGACGCTGCAAACGGCAGCCAAAATCTACGCTCAAGCCCGAGACTTAGACCGCCTGCGCTTTTTACTAGACGAGATGCTGAGATGGTTTTCTGAACAATGGTGCGCGTGGGCGACCGTCGCGCGACTGCTTATTGAGAGTATGAAGGACGCCGAGCGGGCCTGCACAGTCTCAGCGCACGGACTGCAACTTGAGCCGCGCCTTGCCGCCGCACGGTTGCAACACGGGAGAGTGCTGGCGCTTGCAGGCAGGCACGCAGAAGCGATTAACGCTCTGGTAGAGGGGTGGGAGCAGTTGCCGGAGGATGCCAGTGATACGCAACCGGTCATAGCGGCGCTTTGGCTGGGCGAAAGTAATCGCCTGCTGGGACAGGAGAGACGCGCGCGCGAATGGTTCGAAAGGGCTATGCAGAAAGCCCTTGCGCTGTCATCTCACCATCCGTCAATCATTCATTATCGCAGGGGACAGGCGCTCGAAGCTCTGGGCGATAGGCTGGGCGCGGTGCAAAGCTACGTGGTCGCGCTTGAGCATCACCTGCTCTATCCTGCGCGCCGCAAAGCTCAGGAGAAGCTGAAGAGATTGGAGGCGCGTCTCAGAGTTACCTCCTGAAGCTTGAGCTGCCGGACGCCAGCAGTTCACAAAAGCTGGCCGCGCATCGTCTATAAGATGAAAAGACAAGTAACATCAACGAACGTTTGTTAATTAGGACATAAAGATGCCTAACGGCAGTACAGATAATATTTCAAACGAGTTGATAGATGCGATTGCTAACTCGACGGCGATGGCGGTCGGGGAACAGCCCGCTATCTTGTCTAATCTTGCGCTTGCCAACCAGATTGCCAACACGAATCTGGCGCAGCAGAACGCGCTCTCTAATCAACAGGCAATGTTCCAACTGGAGCTGACCATCGTCAGCAAATGTGTGGAGCTAATCGCAAACATTAATCCAACGAACGCGAACGCGGCTCAGCAGCTTCAGATGTTTCAGCAGATTATGCAGATGTTCGCTCAGATGAATCAGGGAGCCGCTCATGCCGGCGGTTCAGGCGCACCGGCTACGTCCGGCGGGGCAGTAGCGCATTCAATGCCAATGCCCCCCCAGCCGCAGCCGAAGTCGAATTTCACGGCGAGCACACCACAGGCCGCCAGCGATACGGCCAACGCTAAAACAGAACGGAGCAGAGCGCGCGGCAAGCGGCGTCCGCCCGGTTCCAAAGGAAGTCAGTAAAAGTCATTCTTGAGGGATGGAAAGGAAAACAGATATGGCAAGAGTTGTTTATGAAGACCGGGCTCGCAGAAGGCGGGTAAGCTCGTCAGCTCTTCCCGACGACATACGGGAATCAATCGCCATCGGTAATCTCAAGAGCGTGGCCGAGCAGCCAAACATGTTGTCTAACCTGGCTTACGCAGATGTAATAAGCAACGACAATCTCTCGCAGCAGAACGCCGTCTCTAATCAGCAGGGATTGAACCAGCTCGGCAGGACGGTGAGCGGCAAGATTAACAAACTGGTCTCAAGCCTCAGTCCCGTAGAGGCGACCGCCGTAGCCAAGCTGGACACGGGCAATGATGTCGCGGAGCAGTTGGCAGACATTAAGGGCACTCTTCTGTCGTTAAGGAGGCGCTACTAGCAAGAGACGCTTCCGGCATTGTTCGTAACTTTCTTGTGTTCCCGGCATAGCCAGGGCCAACAATTCACACTTCTAAGATTAAAGGAGCAAATCAATGGCGCTAGATGCATCATCATCCCTTCCCGATGACATACGGGAATCAATTGCCATCGGCAACGTCAAGAGCGTGGCCGAGCAGTCAAGCATGTTGTCTAACCTGGCTTACGCCAATCTGATTAGCAACGTCAATCTCTCGCAGCAGAACGCGGTCTCTAATCAGCAGGCGATGAACCAGCTAGGTCTGACCGTAACAGGTAAGGTCGTGAATCTAGTGGCGAACCTGAGTCCTATGGAAGCTGTGGCAGTGGTCAAGCTGGACACGGGCAACGATGTCGCGGAGCAGTTGGCAGACCTCAAGGGCACGCTCGCCAGCTTCCCCACGACCTAGCCGCAGCCGGTTTGTGACTAATAGCCTGTTAAGGAATAAATCTGCTGTCAACTCTGACATAGCCGCTCGCCCGGCTAGATTAGAGATTGATTCAGCACGAAGGCAACAAGTCCATAACGGACGAAAGGAGCGCTTCAATGCCTGATAGAATAGTTATTGACGACGATGATCCGGTCGTCACCACATCGTCATCAGCTCTTCCCGACGACATACGGGAGTCAATCGCCATCGGCAACGTCAAGAGCGTGGCCGAGCAGTCAAGCATGTTGTCTAACCTGGCTTACGCCAATCTGATTAGCAACGTCAATCTCTCGCAGCAGAACGCGGTCTCTAATCAGCAGGGATTGAACCAGCTTGGCGTGACCGTCACGGGCAAGGCTGTCAACTTGGTGGCGAACTTGAGCCCGATGGAGGCCGCCGCGGCAGTCAAGCTGGACACGGGCAACGATGTCGCGGAGCAGTTGGCAGACCTCAAGGGGACAGTCTCGGCCTTTGCCCCGCAGCCAATCGTTCCAAGATAGAGCTGTCACGAAGCCTGTCAATGTCGGTCTTTTGAGAACTCATGTCCCGGCTAATCAACCGGGACATGAGGGGGCGACCGAATAGAGCCGAAAGCTAAAAGGAGCTAAGTCATGGCTGACGATCCCAATCCCAACAATCCCCGGCCATCACCTGCGGACGCGCAGTCTGTACTGCCGGATGACATTATCGAATCAATCGCTCTGGGGGGCTTCTCCTCCATCACTGGCCAGCCCTCCAGTTTGGCTAACCTGTCCTATAGTAACGCCATCAATAATAACAATAGCTCACAGCAGAACACCGTCGCCAACCAGCAGGCCATGAATCAGGTGGCCCAGTCAGTGCTGGGCAGCACTGTCAATCTAGTTGCGGATATAAATCCTATGGAGGCTGTGGCAGTAGTCAAGATGGACACGGGCAACGACGTGGCGCAGCAGCTAATGGATTTGAAAGCGGCTGTCAGTGGGACATCCGTTAAGCCTCGCCCAAAGCCGCCCTTGCCGACCGTTTCACTGAATCAGGCAGGCGGCTCGACCTTCAAGGGACAGACGGGCAACTTCCCCGTCACGCTCTCGGTTCTACTTGGGGCGACCCGGCCCACCGTCAAGCGCCATCCGCGCGGGGGGACAATCGTCACTTTAGGCACAAACGGATTTCCAATCGAGTTCTACCTTCAGGGCAGTCCCAATCAAGACCCTAAAAACGGAACGGCCATCACCGTCCCTCAAACCATATTCCCGATTATCATAGAGATTACCAGCTCGGGCGGCCCCGGAGTTGAGGATAATACGGCGACCCCGTCGGTCTTCACCGTCAACGAGGCTAAGTTCCCTGTCGTGGTTAGTCTGGCCACACTGCCTACGACGCCGACGGGAACGTGATTAGTCACAAAGTCTACGGAAGGTTCTCTCGGTAGAAACGCTAACTGTAGAAGGAAGGAGAGCCGGGCCATGCCAAGCTCGCAGCGCGACCTTCTAGATTAAACGGGCGACAGAAGAGAGTAAACATTAAAGCGTCTTCTGTCGCCCGCCCCTCGTTTAGCCCTCGTGTGAGCTGCCCGCAGGAAGGAGAAGAGAGATGTCATCAAGGTACATTGTCATTATCATCCTAGTCGTGCTGCTGGTCTTTGCCATTCCGACATGGCCTTATAGCAGGCGCTGGAACTATTACCCGAGCGGAGTGCTCGGCCTCATTCTCATCATCCTTCTTATCTTGCTGCTTCTGGGTCGTCTCTAACAGGAATCACACTATGCTTTGGAGCAACTTGGTTCATGTATTACGAAGAATAATATGAGCAATCCATTCTCCGACTTCAACGCCTTATCAAGGGTAAACATGCTAACCGGGATTGCCAATGCGTTGTTTCCGGGCGGCGGCACGGTGACATTTACAGATGACTTGGTGCCAGCTTTTTCCAGAATACAGTTGACCGACGATTTCGTTACGCGCCTGACTAATACAAGGAATTGGTGGAATCTTGACAGGTCAGAGGCCAGCCGCAGGACTTATATAGATAATTTCATCTATTACGCCATGGCCCTCTCCAGGTCACAATCCCTGATTGTAACTCCCGAAGAGTCCATCGCCCCCAATATGGCTAGAATCGGCTCAGGCAGAATAGATTACCTGTTGTCCGCCATTAATGAGAATACAGCAGTTCCGATTTATAACCCCTCAGTCATCATCGAAGCAAAGGCGTTTCTCGGAGACGCTCCGGTCGGTGAGAATCAACTGCTGGCGGAGATGATGACGCTCTGGCAAATCACGGCCTCCCAGCAGGGGCTCGCTCACGGCATTTTAACCGACGGGCGATACTGGAAATTTTACGAAATAGCCATGGCGAGCGGGTACATTTTTGCCTCCAGAATTTACGATAGCCGGAACGATCAGGGATTGATAACTATCATGAGCGTGCTGACCAAATTTTTCAGGCTTTACGATTCCGGCAATAGCTCTTTCACATAATTTGAAGCGTCACATTTCAAACGGTTTCTGATGTCAATAGCCGATGCCATCGCCGCCGCGCAGCTTGCCGTTACAGAAGCGGAGGCCGCAGCCACGCTCGACATGACGACTGTCGAGACGACCGCCACGCTTTGCACTACGCAGGCGACAGAGGCTTACCAGTTGGCTGTTCAGATTCTGAAGAACAAGACCGTTGAGCTTGCTCCGGTCTTAATCGCGCTAGAGGTGGCGGCCATCAACGAAGGCATCGCGGCTTATCTGGCCGAAGAGACGCTTGCATATACCATTGAGCGAGAGGTCATGACTAGGGTCGAGGCGGCTTTTGAAAAGACGGCCAGTGATTACGAAGCGGACACGAAACTGGAAGCGACAATCTATCAGGCAGACATCACGCTCGAAGCTGCAATCTATCAAGCCGAAGCCGGACTGGAAGGTGACGCGGACGCGACGGTCAACCGCGCGATAGAGCTTGCCAAGGCGGCTGCCGCCTCGGCTCTCAAGGTTGCGGGCGCTGGCAGTTGACCCTTGAGCCTCTCTGACAAAAGGTTGAGAACGAATGGATTCCCGTAAAGGAGAATCAAACATGGCTTCGGCTTATACCCTTGCAATCAGGAACAACAACGGCTGGGAAGTCCTGCTGGCCCAAAATAACGTCATTGATTTCCGAAAGACGCTGCAACCCGGCAACACCACGCTCCATCTCTGCGAGCATCCGGGCGAGTACGTGATACCGGGCGGGGCAATTCAGTCAGGTGAGCGTCCCGGTCATGCCGCCCTTCGTCTCTTCTGCGAAGCCACACGGATTAAGCGGCCTCACAGCGCGACCGTTCAGCAGTTCTATAGCATCGGAGAAGACACCTATTTCTGGCTGCTGCGGGCGGAGGACAACCTATGGATGACGCTCAGCGATAACGAGGAGCTACGGAAGAAGAACACCTACTTCATAGAGCGCGACAAGGCTGTCTCGATTGATACGGATACGGGGCGACTGATTAGCAGTTGGTCTTGGGAGTATTACGGAGAGATTCACATGCTTCAGTGGTCACCGATTAGCGAGGCCCTGACAAAGTTCGACCCGAACGAGCAGCTCAGCACATGGCAGGAGAATCAATACATAATCGCTAAACAAGCCATGCCAGCTTACAGCAATTACAAGTTGATACAGGTCTATCATAACGAACGCATGTTTCCCGTCTGGAGCGAAAGTGCGATACAGCATCTGGTGCAGAATCCTATGCTCACAAACATACAGGTCTATCAGGATTATGAAAGAAAACATCCGGTGCTGCTCGGCGGCTCGGGGCAGATAATCTATTCGCAGGGGATGACCCACTTGAAAGTGGAGAAATTCACCACCATCGTTGAGCCTGTGCTGGGAGGCTCCTACTTCGTCGTCGCTTATAACGGGCCGGAAATAGTGCTTTTTCAGACGCTGCACTACATAGGGAACAGCGAGGGCTGGCACAAGTTCAGTAGTCAAAGCTACTCCACGGAATCCCCGGAGATTGATGCGCCGCCGCATCTGAGCAGTCTGCCGCCGGACATAGAGAAGCACGAATAAGTGTAGTTCCAACAGGACTGGAAAAACCTTCCGCGCCGATTCGATTTATCGTCGTGAGCGTAAGGGTTGCGACAGGAGAAATTATCCGTGCCGTCATTTGAAACGCTTGATTATTCGATTAGACAAAATAAGGCCATTGAGCGATACCTGATGGTCACGATTATCAAGAGAATGTGGAGTGAGGTCAATTTCTTCAATGACGCCGCTTACATAGGAATGGGCTCCATCTGGTTCAAGGATTTCGAGGTGATGAATTTAAGCCTCGGCATTCAATACTCGAACATGTACTCGATTGAGTACCCGTCAGGAGTCGAGAGAGCGCGTTGGAACAGAAATCAAATCAATCAGAGCTTGAGCGTCGTGCCCGGCCCGGTGCAGGCCATCCTCATTCCTGACGAGGACTGGTCGCAATCGCTCAGGGATAAAACAGCTCAGGGCGCGGCCGTCTACAATCCTAAAAACAGGAAGATTATCTGGTTCGATTACGAGCAACCGCCGAACAGCGACGTGATGTGGCCGGTCGGGCCTGCCTCAGACCAGTTGAATCAGCCGGGAGATGTTTTGATTTTAACGTTTGCCACCGGCTACGAGCGACTGGAAAGGGCTGCGCAAAGATACTTAGATTTCTTCATCAAAGCGCAGAATAACCGGCAGCAACTGGTGCTTCTACGAATGAAACGATTCCTACAGAGGGAGGATCGCTACTATGAAGACAATATCTTTTATCTTAAGCAGGACATGTTTGATGAAATCAAATCCTTACGGAATTTCCGCGCCGATAAGAATGAGGGCCGAAGGGTAGATTGGCAGGTACTTAACGGCGAAATCGAGCGCTTCATCTCGGACGAGCTGGATAGCGGCGTAATGCATCAGGCGAAGATTAAGCTGAGATTTATGATTGAAGTCACCGCTTTTACTTTCGAGGGCGAGCACAGGAGGGATAGAGTCCGCGCTTACATGCTGAAATATTTAGAAAGTAAGGTCATAGAGCATGAGTCATTGAATGAGCTCTATACAGGCGCGGTCGCCTTTGCCTTACTGAGAGAAATTAGCGGCACGACCAAGCAGCCTCTTGAAACGTTATTCAATCTGGTCTATAACGACGGAACCGAGATGATTACCATTGCCCTCACGTACAGAGATGAAAGTCTGCAATCCCCCGGAGCGATTCTCTTAGACATATTTGGGGAATGCAGAGCCTACTATCAAGCTCTGGGCATTGAAGACCCTTTACGCATCACAGTTCCCGCCATTACGTCCTATGAGCGCCAATACCTTAGAACATTGAGCGTAGAGAGAGTGACGGAGTGGCTCAATGATTACTTAACGACCAGAGTCGGAAGGGATGTAGTCAAAGGCATTCAGAAGTTCCCCTTCTTCCCGGCGCTCGTGCAGCTCTATCCTTCTATAAAAGACGTGACCTCGCAGCTAGAGCTGGCGCAAGTTTATCCGGGCGCGATGGGCAGCACTTCAGCGAATCCGTTGACCGTTACAGTGACAGGCCAGACAAGCACGACATGAGCGACTCGGACGACAAACAAACCGCCGGTGCTGAATCGCAGGACACTCAAGGGCCCTGGACTGAGATTGAAAATAAGATAGTTCTGACCTCGCGCCTGCCCTACGAGCTAGAGGCCGTGGGGAAGGCCATGGTTGACCTTATCAAGAAAGCACCCGCCGAGTTACAACCGGCTGCGTTCGCGCTTGCGATTGCCGTCATCACCGGAATCAAGGAGGCTGCCGATGCTGCGGTCGCCGCCTTGCCCGATTATCCCAAGTCTCTATCGGTGCAGGCCGTGGAGGCACAGGCATCGGCGCTCGAAAATCTTTACAAGCAGTTGCCGCCGGACTCAAACGCCTCTGTTTTCATGCCCGCCCTTAACCTGATGAGCAAAGTGGATGAAACCGTAGACCCTTTAAGCTCCGACGCGCCCGTGTTTCCCCATCAACTGACGCAAAGCCTTATAGACCGTCAGGCAGAGCTGCTCATTAAATATGTGGCAGAAAATGCCTTCAAATAAGAGCGTCTACAATGAAGACGGTAGATTGTCCAACGCTTGAATGAAGGTGGTCTTCCCGTCCTATTGCTCTGCATGGATTTCCCATGCGCCCCTTCCTCAATAGCGCTCTAATTTGACGCTTGAGCGGCTAATCTCGCCCCTTCAGTTAGAGGTTTGCAATCTAACGCCTCATAATTTAAGTTAATAGGTGTCGCCACTGTAGAATTAAAGGAAACGCTGCTTACCTTAAGCGGTAAGCATGGATTTCCTTTGAATACTTGGCGCGAGCAGAACTACCGGCATTTATCGTCCGGCCCGGTGCCGCGAGGGAAAAGTTGGTAGAAACCTTAAAGCGAGATGAGATGAAAGATAAAATTACGAGCCAGGAAATTCGTGAAATCTTCCTGAAGTTTTTCGAGGAGCGGAGCCACCAGCGCATTCAGGGTGCGTCTCTAATCCCCGCTAACGACCCGACCCTGTTGTTCGTCAATTCGGGGATGGCCCCGCTTAAAAAATATTTCACGGGCGAGGCTGAGCCGCCGCACCCTAACCTCTGCAACGTGCAGCCCTGCATACGCACGCGCGACATAGAAGACGTGGGCGACCGCCATCATCTGACCTTCTTTGAGATGCTGGGAAGCTGGTCTATTAACAACTATTTTAAAGAAACTGCCATTGAGCTAGCCTTTGAATTGCTGGTTGATAAATTCCGTTTCCCGCGCGAGAAGCTTTACGCAACCGTTTATAAGGGCGACACGGAATTAAATCTCCCGCCGGACGACGTCTCGGCCAAAGTCTGGGAGAAGGTCGGCCTCAAGCCGCACCAGATTGTCTTTCTGGGAGAAGATAATTTCTGGGGGCCTGCGGGCGACTCCGGCCCCTGCGGCCCCTGCACGGAAGTCTTCTACGATACGGGCGACGAGTTTGGTGAGCCTTACGAGCCGGGCGGCTATTTCGACGCGGCCAAGCGTTATATAGAAATCTGGAATGCGGGCGTCTTCATGGAGTTCGACAAGAAGCCGGATGGAAGCTTTTCCAGATTGCGCTTCAACAGCGTGGACACCGGCTCCGGGCTTGAGCGCATGACTATGACCATGAACGGCTACACCTCCGTTTATGAGACAGACCTGATGCGGCCCATTCTTAATTTAATCAAGGAGCAGTTCGGAGGAAAGAACTCTTCCGACTCAGACCATCGCATCCTGACAGACCATCTTCGCGCTTCCACTTTCATACTGGCCGAGGGCGTGGCCCCGTCCAACGAAGGTCGCGGCTACATCCCGCGCAGGCTTATACGAAAGTGCATTGCGATTGTGACGCGGTCTGGAGTAACAGATTTCAGATTTGAAGACGTACTGAACGAGACAATCGAGCGGTTCTCGAACAACTATCCTATCCTGTCCACCAGACGACAGCAGGTAATTGAAGCCTTCAACCGTGAGAAGAAGGATTTCGAGCGGGTCATAGGCAAGGGGCTTGAGCGGCTGGACAACCTCTGCAAGGACGCGCCTTTCGTTCTTTCAGGCGCGGACGCGTTTGCGCTCTCTTCAACTTATGGCATGCCTCTCGAACTGATTCGAGATTTCATACGCGACAAGGGAGGAAGTGTAGACGAAGAGGAGTTCAGCCGCGAGTTTCGCAAGCATCAGGATATTTCCCGTGCGGTCGGTTCGACCGAGCGGGCTACGCAGAAGGTAGAGACGTGGCCAAAGGTAGATGCGCGATTCAACATTCTTCCCTCCGTCGGCAAGCCAACCGAATTCGTCGGCTATAAGCAGACGGAGAGCGCTGGGTCTATCATAGCCTTGTTCCGTGACGGTGAGCCGGTTGACGATGCGGCGGAAGAGCAGCTTATAGAGATAGTCACCGATAAGACTCCTTTCTATGCGGAAGGCGGCGGTCAGGTCGGAGATCAGGGCGTCATGGAGACAGAGCAGGGCGCGCGTATAGAGATAGAGGATTGCATTAAGGTTGACGACTATCACATACACAGGGGCAAGGTAGTGCAGGGCGAGGTCAGGGTCGGCCAGACCGGCCACCTTAAAGTGGGCGATGAGCGTCGCCAGAGAATCAGGGCCAACCATTCCGCGACTCACCTGTTGCACGGCGTGCTGCGCAGCGTGCTTGGAGAGCATGTTAAGCAAAGCGGGTCGCTCGTGGAAGCCAACCGCCTGCGCTTCGACTTTCAGCATCCGTCGAAGCTGAGTACGGAAGAGCTTTTAGAGATAGAGCGCCTTGTCAATCGTTACGTGCGAGAAAATATTCCGAACGAAACGCTCGAAACCAACTACGACGAGGCCATTAAACAGGGGGCGCTCGCCTTCTTCGGTGACAACTACGGCAGCACCGTTCGCATGGTTCGATTCGGGCCCGCTTCGACGGAACTGTGCGGCGGAACTCACGTAAAATCCACCGGCGATATTGGCCTCTTCCGCATAATCTCCGAGGGCAGCATAGCTAGCGGCGTTCGTCGCATAGTCGCCGTCACGGGCGAAGCGGCGCTCGAATACACTCTGCAACACGAGCAGATTCTTCGCAGCATCGCATCGCAGCTCAAGGTCAGCCCGGAGGACGCGGTCGAACGCCTCAACAATCTTCTCAGCCGCTCTACAAAGTCAGCCGGTAAGGGCAACGGGACTGAGCCAAAGGTGGAGGTCAGCCGACAGGTACACAGCCTCTCCAACGGGGCCAGCTACGTGATTTCTCAGTTGGAGACGGGCACGGCCCAGCTACGTGAAGAGGCTTTGCGTGTCGCCAACGAAGTCAAAGGAATAGTCTGCCTTATCGGAAAGGAAGACGAGAAGGCGCGTATCGTCATAGCCATTGACCGTCAATGGACGCACCTCTTCAGCGCCAACAACTTGTTGGGCGAGCTTGTGCCCTTCATACACGGTAAAGGCGGCGGGAAGCGCGAGCTGGCGCAGGGCGGCGGCGATTACCTAGCAGGAGTGGACGACATCATCACACAGTTTCCAGTCATTCTTGAGAGGCACGCCTCGGAACAAGCTGCCAATTAAAGACTAATCATGCAGCAGGAGCGCGGCACTCACTGTCGCGCTCCTGCTTTTTCTGACCGAAAGGCGCGGCTCATGTGTTAGGCTCTAGCCTATGGCCGAGCAGGAGCAAAAGGAGTACGGCGGGGCTGAGCTGCGTAGAAGAATCGGGTGGTTGATTGTAGGCAGGCTGCTGGCCGCAGTTCTCTTCCTGATAGCCGCAGCTCTCTGGACGCAGGGCGGTATAAGCGCTGCGGCGCGTGTAGCTCTGAGCGGCACTGTGCCTATCTTCCTCGCGGTTGTAGGTCTTTCGCTCTGCTACGTTGCGGGGCTCAGGCTCTTCAACAAGTGGCACGCGCAGGCCAGCATTCAGTTGCTGGTTGATGTGCTGCTGGTGACGTGGCTCGTGTGGGCCACAGGCGACATCAACTCTCCTTACGCCGCCGCATATATCCTTGTCATCTCCGCAGCCAGCATCTTCTTAGGCCCGCGCGGCGCGCTCATTACATCCGTGGGCTGCGTGGTGGCTTTCACCTTCATCACTCTGGCAACGAGCACGGGCTGGATTCCGGCTTTCGCGTCCGACCCTGAGAATGCTTTGACGGCCAAGGCCGTGCAGGCCATAGGCATTAACGACGTGGCCTTTCTGGTAGTGGGCCTTCTGGCGGCGCGGCTCGCGGACAGGCAGGCGCGCTCGGACGTGCAGTTGATAGAGGCTACGCAATCGCTCGCCACCCTTCGCGCCCTGCACGAGCGTATAGTCGAATCCATTCGCTCGGGCGTGGTGACAACAGACCTGCGGGGACGCATCTACACCTTCAACGCTGCTGCTGAAGAGATTACGGGTTACAGGGCCACGGAGGTACGCGGTCAGGATGCCTCTATCTTCTTCGGAGAGTTGAAAGACCACATCGCTCAATCCATGAGCGCGGCGCAGGCGGGAGAGCCCAGCCCGCGTTTTGAGTCTTACTGTCTTACTCCGGACGGGCTTCGGCTGCGGCTGGGCTTCGGCATCTCGCCTCTCTTTTCCGAGACGGGAGAGACGACGGGCCTCGTCCTGACCTTTCAGGATTTGACGGAAGTTCGCTCGCTCGAAGAGGCTGCGCGCAGGCAGGACAGGCTGGCGGCAGTCGGGCGCGTGGCCGCAGGCATAGCGCACGAGATAAGAAATCCTCTGGCCTCCATGCGAGGCTCGATTCAGGTACTGCGCTCGGACATGGACGGTGACTCTTCGCAGGCGCAGTTGATGGAGATTATCCTTCGTGAATCAGACCGTCTCAACCAGATAATCGCGGACTTTCTGGCTTACGCACGCCCGCGCAACACTCAGCTAGCCCTGATAGACCTGCGCGAGCCGCTCAGAGAAACCTTCACGCTGCTGCGCCACAGCCCTGAGATACGCGACGGCCACATACTGGAAGAAGAGTTGCCGGACGGGCCCGTGATGGTTTCAGCCGACGTCTCGCAGCTAAAGCAGGTCTTCTGGAATCTCTCTCGTAACGCGCTACAGGCCATGCCGGAAGGCGGCACCCTGCGCGCCGAGATGAGCCGCGCCGCTTCGGGCCGCCTGCGAATCACCTTCAAAGACACCGGGCGCGGCATGACGCAGGAACAGGTAGAGCATCTCTTCGAGCCATTCTCATCATCTACCACGGGCGGCACGGGGCTGGGGCTCTCCATCGTCTATCAGATAATACGCGACCACGGCGGCACGATTAACGTGCGCAGCCGCGAAGGACAGGGCACGACCATCACTGTCGAATTGCCGGGAGCAAGCTGAGACGAAGCCGCTTCGGCTCCCGCGAAAGTTAAGGGATAAAAGATGACGCCACAGGAATTCAAAGAACGCTACCTTGAGGGAATGAGAAGCGGGTTCAGTGCTGCGCCGGAAGACGTGCAGGCGAAGCTTCTGGAACAGTACAGCCAGTTCACGACCTATCCGCTTGAGCTGCTCGAAAGGTCTTCCCTACCTCCGGAAGACGTGGATTTTTTAAGCCGCACGGGCTTGCCGCAATCGGCTGCGCCCGCGCTGAACTTTCGTAACTTATACGAGCCTTTCCCTGAATTTGAGACAAACCTGCACTTCAAAGACCATTTTGTGCTTGGCTCCGCGAGCAACAACCGGCTGCTTGCCATAAGCAAGGAATCTGGAGAAGTGCTTTGCTTTGACCCTGTGGAAAGGGTCATCATTCTGGTCAACGGTTCACTGGAAAAATTCGCAGAGTGCCTCTGCCTCTTTCAGGAGTACAGAGACCGCAACGAGATGGACGTCTGCCTTGAGGCGATGGCCGAGGTAGACCCGCTCCTGATGGAGTACGAAAGCTTCTGGGAGGACGAGACGCGGAACTTTTTCAACAACGTGGCCGATTTACTGAACGAGGCCGCGAGAAGAAAGAATCAGTAAAACGTCATTCTAGCGGCGTCCTAAATTCAAATCAGGAAACCGCCCTTTTTAGCTCTGCCATTCCCGCGAAAAAAAATTTCCCCGAACAGCTAACCTTTCGCCTCCGTAATGTCTCAATAGTAGTAGAGGCATTCGCTCGCGCGCGGGATAAGGATGGCTATAGAGAGGGATGAACCGCCTGATGAAGTGTTGGTGGTGGCGGCCATACTCGGTGACCTTGAGGCGTTCAATGAGTTGGCCGGGCGCTATCGTGCGGCGGCTGTGCGCGCCGCTCAGGCAATCGTGGGGCTTGATGATGCGGAAGACGTAGCGCAGGACGCGCTGCTTCTGGCCTTCAAGGCGCTGCCCTCGATTGAGCAGCCTTCAAGGTTTGCGCCGTGGCTGGGCGCGATTACTCGCAACCGCGCGCTGCGCTTCAACAAGCGAGAGAGCCAGCTAGACCGGGGGCGCGTAGAGTTTGACGAAGCCCTGCTGGCGGAGATTGACGCGCTTGCGCTCCCCTTTCTGGCCGAAGTGGAGGCCAACGAGGAGCTCAGGCTTGCGCTTGAGAAAATCGCGGATGATTACGCGCTGGTGCTCAGGATGCACTTCCTAGACGAGATGCCTTTGAAGCGCATAGCTGCCTTCCTTGGCGTGCCGCTCTCTACCGTCAAGTGGCGCGTTCACAAGGGCAAGCAGCTACTGCGCGAGCAGGTGGGACTTTCAGTTAAATCGGAGGTTAAAAGTGGAAAGAGAACAGGAGATAACCAAGCTGGTTAACGTGCTGAATCGAATAGGCCGGGCCGCAGCCTTCTCGTCCTGGATTAAGAGAGAAGACGACGCAATCAAATTCTGCGTGGCTCAGTATAACCGCGTGCTCAAGCGTCTGAAGGAGCTTGAGCCTGCAATCGTCTCATTATTCAGCGAGCTTAACGAAGACGCTTCGCCTCATGTGACGCGCATGGCCGCGCACGACCTCGCGGCATACTTCGAGGACGAATTGCCTGCGGGCTCTGCGGGGCGCGGTCGCAAACGTTGCCGCCCACGCGTCGCCTTCGCATGGTCGCCCATGCACGGGAGGCACTGCTAAAAGAGGAATTATGGAAAGAGAAAAAGAGATAGCAAAGCTTGTCAACGTTCTCAGACGCACCTCGCGCATGGCGCTGCATTCGGAGTGGACTGGGGGCAAGGAAGACGCCGCGCGCTACTGCGCGGAGCAGTACAACCGCGTGCTGGCACGCCTCAAAGAGCTAGACCCGAGCGTCGGCACAGTCTTCGAGCCCCTGCCCGTGGGAAGCTCTTTAATGGTAGCCGCCATGGCCTGCCGCCAACTGTCAGCCTATTACGAGGACGAAGTCGGCACGCGCGGCCCCGGCGGCTTGGGGGCTAATGCATTCCAGTTCGACCGCGAGTCCTTCAAAGAGTTCTGGCAGAAGAGCGCGCGTGAGATAGAAGACCTTGGCGAGTACATACGCGAGAGCATTGAAGAGTGGGTGCGCCAGCGAAAGGGCAAGCCGGAGGGCGGCGCGGGCGCGGGACAAACGGCCGGGGATAAGAGCTAGTCTTTCATCTTTCCGAGAGAATACTGTTTGCTCGCGGTTGGCTCTTTGAAGTTGGAAGGCGTTAAAATGAGGACATGAATAAAAGACGCGCTCTCATAATTGTAGACGTACAGAACGATTTTTGTCCGGGCGGCGCGCTCGGGGTAGAAGGAGGTGATGAGGTAGTCGCGCCTCTCAACGCCCTTGCGCGCCGTTTTCTATCCGGCGGCGACGTGGTCGTCAAAAGCCGCGACTGGCATCCGGCCAAGACTAAACACTTCGCGGATTACGGCGGCACTTGGCCCGTCCACTGCGTGCAGGAGACTTCGGGCGCACAGTTTCATAAAGAGCTGATTGACGACCCTCGCATCATAACCATCTCGAAGGGCACGGGCGACGAAGACAGCTACTCTGCCTTTGACGGCACCGATTTGGCCGAGCGGCTGCGAGAGCAGAACGTAGCTGAGGTGTGGGTGGGGGGTCTTGCCACGGATTACTGCGTGAAGAACACAGCGCTCGACGCCATACGCGAGGGCTTTCGCGTTAAAGCCGTGGCCGACGCCATGCGTGCGGTTAATCTGCAACCGGGAGACGACGAGCGCGCAATCGAAGAGATGCGAGCAGCCGGAGCGGAAATCGTCACCGCCGCTTGAAAGAAATAAACAGGGCAAACTATTGACTCGACTCTTAACTTGTCTTACCTTCCTGTCACGGATGCTTCTATTTTATCGGGCGGGTGTGTCGGATGGGCTCTGAGAGTGATTGGAAAGAGACGGGCTGGCCGAAGAGGTCTTCGGGCTCGGGCTCATTTTTGCCGCCCCTTCAACGTGACGCATCCGGCGTGTATGAGCTTCAAATCGCAGCGCCGAGCGCTACTGAGGAAAGTCGGCTCTTCGACCTGATTGGCAGGATAGACCACAAGGTCTTACAGGGTCATCCCCTGTACATACAGATTCGCGGAACGGCTTATAAAATTCTCTACGGCGTCTACTGGCGCAGCATTTACTCCGGCAAACAGTTCTGGGGCCTGCGCTGCGAAGAGATAGAGCGCGGCATGTGGGCCGAAGGCGATTCCGACACCACCCGCATAGACCTCCCCATACGCTACACCGACGAAGGCTGGACTGTAGAGGAACAGTCTCTCCAATTTCTACTCACTCACTAATCTCTTTTTGGCAGTCTCCTAATTCGAGACTCTCTGCGCTATTCTCTGCGTCTCTCTGCGTCTCTGCGGTGAATGACTTTTAATCTTTATTCACCGCAGAGACGCAGAGAGACGCAAAGGGGGCGCTGAGATTTGTATTTAGGACACTACTTCTCTTTCTCTTCACTTTCGACTTTTTACTTTTGCCTTTATCATTCGTCCTCTATGGGCACACTGAATATTGACCGCTACCACGCGGCTATGGGGGACGCTTCGTACAAGGAGGTCACGCGGCTGCGCGACAAATCCCTGAGCGAGGCCGTGTCCACCTTCTACTGCACGCAGCGCAAATTGGCGTTTGCGCCATGTCTGGGGCACGAGCGCCTCGTGCGCTTTCTCATGGACAGCCAGATTGACCGCCCGCGCCTGCGCTTCCTTGAGCAGGATAGAGGCGGGCTGACGCTCTTCGCGGACGCCATCGAGGACATGCTCTTCGTGGGCGCTGTGCGCGCCGTGCGTCCCGGCACAATCGTCTTCGCGGGCGAGCCCTTCTCGGACATTACCGGCGCTTTCGGCCTGACGCAGGCGCAGGAGATAAAGTTCGAGCACGCTTTCGACCTTCCCATGACGACTGCCAGCATAGCCATGCGGCTCAGGATGGCTGCGGGCGAGCGATGGCTCTCCGACTTCAGTCTGAGACGCGACGGCGACGTTGAGCGTGCGGTGGAGGTCGCTACCTACGCATTCATAGGCGGCTTCAACGACACCTCCAACATGGAAGCGGCGCACAGGCTGGACATCCCTGCGGTAGGGACTGAGGCGCATTACTGGCAGCAGGCTTACATAGAGTTCATGTACGAGCCTGAGATGGACGAGCGCACGGGCCGCCCCAAGCATTTCGAGCAGGTGGCGTTTGAGCGGTGGCTGGACGCCAATCCGAACGGCACTACACTTCTGCTGGACACGATTGACGTTCACATGGGAGCGGTTCATGCGGCTATGGCCGCGACTTCGACCGAAGCGCGGCGTCGTGCCTTCAAGGGATTTCGCGTTGATTCGGGCGACTTGGCAAAGCTCGGACGCTGGTGCCTTAGATTCTTCGAGGCCAACGGGCTTACGGGCCTGATGCCTATACTGACGGGCGACTTGGACGTTGATAAGCTGCGCCAAATCGTCGCGGAGTTTCCTGAAGCCGCAGGCTTCGGCATCGGCACAAAGCTCTCCAGCGAGGTGCGCTCCATCGCGGGCGTCATCTTCAAGCAATGCTTGATTGAAGGCCGCCCGACGCTGAAGGCTTCCAACACGCCTGAGAAATCTACGCTGCCGGGACGACTGCAACTCTTTCGCGGCGCGGACGCGCGGGGGAATTTCATTGGCGATTGCATTGGGCTTGACGATGAGGAGATTGAGATTCCCGGCGCTGCGAGGGTCGAGCGCCTGCTCGTTCCCTTCTGGGAGAACGGCTACTACGAGGCGATTCCCTCCATTGGCAAACAGAAGGCGTTCGTAGAAGAACAACGCTCGCGCTTCACAGATATAGAGAGCTACCCTGTTCAACTGAGCGACCGGCTGCGCGCGCTCAGGGATGAGTTAACAGCCCGCATGCGCGCGGACGAATCAGGCTGGCAGCAGGTTTTGAAAGTGCCCGAAGAGCTTCGCGGCGAGATAAAGCTTTAACAGGGACGGACAGGTTTCCCCCGTGTCGCCATCCCCGGCGGGTTTGTGTATACTTATTTTTCTGACAACAAAACTCTTCTCTTAACAACTTCTGGAGTGATTATGAAAACGAAGCTCTTGAGCCTCTCACTGCTTCTGCTCTGCCTGCCGTTGTCGGTTTCGGCGCAAGCGCAGGAGCGCAAGCTTTTTCCTTACAACTACACGGTTGACGACCTGCCGAACGGGCTGAGGCTCGTCACTATCCCTACGGATTATCCTAACCTTGTAGCCCTCTACATAGTCGTACAGACGGGCTCGCGCAACGAGGTGGAGCCGGGCAAGAGCGGCTACGCTCACTTTTTCGAGCACATGATGTTTCGCGGCAGCGAGAACTATACGCCCACTCAGCGCGACGCTATCCTGAAGCGCGCAGGGGCGGAGGCCAACGCCTACACCACCTCCGACCGCACCGTCTATCACGAAGTCTTTTCCAAGGAAGACCTCGATGAAGTGATGAAGCTAGAGGCAGACCGTTTCCTGCGCCTCAAGTACGGGCAGGATGTCTTCAAGACGGAGTCGCTGGCGGTGCTTGGCGAGTACAACAAGAACTCCGCGAGCCCCTTCTCGAAGCTCTACGAGGTGCTGCGCGGGACTGCTTACAAGAAGCACACCTACGCGCACACGACCATGGGCTTCATCGAAGACATCAAGGACATGCCGAACCAGTACGATTACAGTCTGGAGTTCTACAGGCGATTCTACAGGCCGGAATACACTACGATAGTTCTGGTCGGAGACGTTAATCGCCAGCGCGCACTGGATTTGACGAAGCGATACTTCAGCGAGTGGAAGCGCGGCGATTACGTAGCTCAGATTCCCACGGAGCCAAAGCAGACCGAGCCGCGCACGGCTCAGATTGACTGGGCCTCGCCTACTCTGCCGCATCTGGCGGTGGCATTTCGCGGCCCCGCTTATTCGGATGATAAGAAGGACAAGGCTGCGCTGGATTTGCTCGCGCCGATAGCCTTCGGCCCGAACTCCGAGCTTTATCAGCGACTCGTACTGAGAGAGCAGAAGGTGGACGCGCTCTATCCAAGCTTCGGCAATCAGATAGACCCGGAACTGTTCACCGTCTACGCGCGCGTCAAAGACCCAAAGGACGTTGACTACGTGCGCCAGCAGATTCTAGACACCTTCAAGCGATTTACGACCGAAACCATAGAGCAGGCAAAGCTGGATGCCACGCGCTCGCGTCTGCGCTACGGCTTCGCGCTGGGCATGAACAGCTCGGAAGCGATTGCCAGTGCGGTCGCGCCTTACATAGCGCTGCGCCGCACGCCGGACACCATCAACAAGCTCTTCAGCCTGTACGAGCAGATTACGCCGCAGGACATACGCGCCACGGCCTCGCAGTACTTTACCGAGAACAACCGAACGATAGTCACGCTGATGAACAAGGCAGGCGACAAGGCTGCGAACAAGGAGGCGAAGAACTAATGTCAAAAAGGATTACCTCGACCGTTTTAGCCTTCACGCTTCTGTTGTCAACCACGTTGCCTGTCTTTGCTCAGAACGGCGCAGGCAGCATTGCCAGTGTGCTGCAACCCAACAGCGCGCCGCTCGTCAATTTTCGCATACAGTTCATGACGGGCTCTGCCTTTGACCCGCCGGGCAAAGAGGGGCTTGCGGCCCTGACCGCAGCGATGCTGGCGCAGGGCGGCACGCGCTCACAGACCTACGAGCAACTGGTCACAGCCGTCTATCCGATGGGCCTGAGTGCTCCCTTGGGCTGGCAGATAGACAAAGAGATGACCACCTTCACGGGCGCGTCTCACGTAGACAATCTAGACCGCTATTATAGTCTGATACGCGAGATGCTGCTCGACCCCGGCTTCAGGCCGGAGGACTTCAATCGCCTCAGAGACGACGCCATAAACTTTCTGAAAGTCTCGCTGCGGCAGAGCAACGACGAGGAGCTTGGCAAGGAGTATCTGTACAACCTCATCTACGCCGGGCATCCTTACGCGCATCACAACATGGGCCGCGTCGGCTCGCTTGAGAAGCTCACGATAGATGACGTGCGAGACTTTTATCGCAACCATTACACGCAGGCCAATCTGGTCATAGGGCTTGCGGGTGGATACCCTGCGGCCTTTACTAAGAGGATGGAGACGGATTTCGGCAAGCTGCCGGTCGGCAAAGCAGACCGCAGGCGCTTTGACGCTCCGAAGGTGGACGCGGGCACGCGCATAGAGATAATTCAGCGCGACACGCTCTCGACAGCCTTCTCGCTCGGCTTTCCCATTGAAGTGACACGCGCGCACAAGGATTGGCCCGCGCTCGCGGTGGTCGCGTCTTATCTGGGCCAGCACCGCTCATCAAACAGCTATCTCTATCAACGGCTGCGCGAGGCGCGCGGGCTCAACTACGGCGACTACGCCTACATAGAGTATTTCCCGCGCGGGATGTTCCAGTTCACACCAGACCCGAACCTCGGACGCCAGCAGCAAATCTTCCAGATATGGATTCGCCCCGTTGAGCCGCAGAACGGGATGTTCACTCTGAGGGCCACGCTTTACGAGTACGACAGGCTCGTGCGCGAAGGAATGTCCAAAGAGGCTTTCGAGGCGACACGCGAGTTCCTGTCGAAATACTCGAACATCCTGACGCAGACGCAGGACGCACGGCTCGGCTACGCGTTGGACAGCCGCTACTACGGCATACAGGATTTCAACACCTACATGCGCGAGCAGCTCTCAAAACTCACGCTCGAAGATGTGAATCGCGCCGTACAGCGCTACCTGAAATCAGACCGCATGCGTATCGTCATCGTAACGAAGGACGCGGAAGGGTTACGCAACGCCATTCTTAAAGGCGAGCCGTCGCCCATCACCTACAACTCGCCCAAGCCGAAAGAGATTACGGACGAGGACAAGGCGATTGAGTCTTACAGGGTCAACGTCAAGCCCGAGTCTGTGGTAATCGTGCCCGTGGCACGCGTCTTCGAGTAAAGGGCCGGTCAGATAATTTGCATCACCGAAAGGAGCGACTGCCGGGGAGAGTAATTTTATTCTTCCCAACAGGCGCTCCTTTCGTTTAATCTTGCCACTACAATGCAGACCAGATTCATAGGCAAGCCCGTGCCGCGCAAAGAGGGGCGTGAGAAGGTGACGGGCCGCGCCCGCTACGTTGACGACATCCATTTGGAGGGGATGCTCTACGGGGCAACTGTACGCAGCCCCTTGCCGCGCGGTCGCATACGCGAAATCCGCTTCGACCCGCAAATCCCGTGGGACGAATTCACAATCGTCACAGCCGCAGACGTTCCCGGCTCGAACTACGTAGCGCTGATAGTCAACGACCAGCCTTACCTTGCCGACGGCATTGTCAATCACGCGGAAGAGCCCGTGGTGCTGCTGGCTCACCCGGACAAGTATCTGCTGGAAGAAGCCCGCCGCTCCGTGCATCTTGAGATAGAGCCTTTGCCGCCCGTCTTCACTCTGGACGAGTCGCTTGAGAAGAAGGAGATAATCTGGGGCGAGGATAATGTCTTCAAATCCTTTCTGGTCGAGAAGGGCAACGTTGACGACGTTTGGTCGAGCGCCGATTTCGTCATAGAGGGCGAGTACCGCACGGGCGCGCAGGAACAGCTCTACATTGAGACGAACGGCGTGATTGCCGTCGCGGGCGCGGAAGAGGGCGTCACGGTCTGGGGCTCCATGCAGTGCCCTTATTATGTTCACAAGGCGCTGATAAAGCTCTTCAATCTGCCGGAGGAGAAGATTCGAGTAGTGCAGGCGGAGACGGGCGGGGGCTTCGGCGGCAAGGAAGAGTATCCGTCTATGATTGCGGGGCACGCCGCGCTTCTTGCATGGAAGGCCGGGCGTCCCGTCAAGATAATCTACGACCGCGCGGAAGACATGGCCGCCACCACGAAGCGTCATCCCTCGCGCACGCTTCACCGCACGGCTGTATCGCGTGACGGAAAGCTCTTAGGAATGGAGATTGATTTCGTAGTTGACGGCGGAGCTTACGCGACTCTTTCGGCGGTGGTGCTGTCGCGCGGGACGATTCACGCGGCGGGGCCTTACAACTGCCCGAACGTTCGCATCAAGAGCCGCGCAGTCGCTACGAATGTTCCGCCGCACGGAGCCTTCCGGGGCTTCGGCGCGCCGCAGAGCATCTTCGCGCTTGAGCGTCACATGAACAAGGTGGCGCGCGCCGTCGGCCTCTCGCCCGAAGAGTTTCGCCGCCGCAACTTTATACGCGAAAATGAGACGACCGCCACGAGTCAGGTGATACGCGAGGCCGTTGACATGAATCACCTGCTGGAGCGCGCATTCGAGTTGAGCGATTACCGCGCGAAGCAGGAGCGCTTTAAGCACGAGAATGAAGGCGCGCGTGTTAAGCGAGGGCTAGGCTTCGCTTCCTTCATGCACGGCGCGGGCTTCACGGGCTCCGGCGAAAAGTATCTTCAATCAATCGTCGGCGCCGAGGCCACCCCTGAAGGTCGCGTGCGAATCCTTACCGCCAACACGGAGATTGGACAGGGCACTTACACAATTTTTGGACAGATTGCCGCCGAAGCGCTCAATCTTGATTACGAGCAGATTGAGGTGGCGCAGCCCGACACAGCAAACGTTCCGAATAGCGGCCCGACCGTCGCGTCCCGCACGACCATGATTGTCGGCAAGCTTGTAGAAGCGGCGGCGCTCAGCCTTCGACAGACGCTTCAGAATAGCGGCCTGCTCGCGGACGCTTACACGCCGGACGATTTCTCGCGCGCCTGCCGCGAGTACCTCTCCAAGTACGGCAAGCTCAAATCCTTCAGCCAGTACAAGCAGCCTTCCGAGATTGATTGGGACGATGAGAAGTACAGGGGCGACGCTTACGGTGCTTTCGCATGGGCCGTCTACGTGGCCGAAGTCTCCGTTGACACCGTTACCTACGAGGCGCGCGTTGAGGATTTCGTGGCCTTGCAGGAAGTCGGCCGCGTCATCAATCCCATCATGGCCGCAGGTCAGATAGAAGGCGGCGTGGCGCAAGGCATAGGCTACACTCTCTTTGAGAACGTGGTCTGGAAGGGAGGGCGCATGATTAATAATCAGATGACGAACTACATCATCCCGACCTCTGCGGACATCCCGCCCATACGCGTCTTCTTCGAAGAGATGCCGTACCCGCACGGCCCCGCAGGAGCCAAAGGCATAGGCGAGCTTCCGATGGACGGCGCAGCGCCAGCCATCCTGAATGCCATCGAGAACGCCACGGGCCTTGAGCTTAATCAAATCCCGCTCATGCCCGAACATCTTATGGAAGCCTTCAGAGGTGAGCATGCCTGAAGCTTTTGAGACAGACGGAAAAGCCACTGTGCGCTGCACCGTGAATGGCCGCGAGGCGAAGCTGACAGGCTTTCCTATGGCGCGTCTTCTGGACGTGCTGCGCGAAGAGCTACGGCTTACGGGCACTAAGGAGGGCTGCGGCGAGGGAGAGTGCGGCGCTTGCTCCGTCTTCATCAACGGAAAGCTGGTCAACAGTTGTCTAGTGCCACTGGCGCAGGTCGAAGACGCCAGCGTCGTAACTATTGAGGGTGTGGCAAACGGTGAGCAGTTAAGCTCTATTCAGGAAGCCTTCATAGAGACGGGCGGCGCACAGTGCGGCATCTGTACGCCCGGAATGGTCATGGCCGCCGTCAATCTTTTAGAACGCGTGAGCGCGCCCGACGAGAACGACATACGCAAGGGGCTGGCGGGAAACCTTTGTCGCTGCACCGGCTACATAAAGATTTTCGAGGCGGTCGTGCGCGCCTGCGAGGCCACCGGCGTCAAGAGATGAGAGCATATCTTCCGGCATACGAGTTGAAACGGCCCGCCACGCTAGAGGAAGCGCTGCGTCTTCTGTCGAGCGAGCCCGGCCAGTGGAAGCCGTTCGCCGGCGGGACGGACTTGATGGTGCTGCTCGAAGCCGGAAAGCTTGAGCACAGGAAGTTTTTCAGCATCTGGCATCTCGCGGAGCTGAGCGGAATCGAAGAGACGCCTGAGCATGTGACTCTGGGCGCGCTCACCACCTACACGGAGCTGCAATCGAACGCCACTCTACAGAGAGAGTTTCCCATGCTCTGCGAGGCTGCGAGCCTGACGGGCGCGATTGCGATTCAGAATCGCGGCACCATCGGCGGCAACATAGCGAACGCTTCGCCCGCAGCCGATTCCCCTCCCGCCCTGATTGTCTACGGCGCTGAGCTTGAGCTTATCTCCGAGCGCGGCGTGCGCGTGGTTCCATACGAAGGCTTTCACACCGGCTACAAGCAGATGCAGATGCAGGCGGACGAGCTTATCAGCCGCGTGCGCATACCGCGCCACGCAAAGCAATGGAAGCAGTATTACCGCAAGGTCGGGACGCGCAAGGCTCAGGCCATCTCGAAAATCTGCTTCGCAGCCGCCGCGCGCCTCGAAGGTGAACGGATTGAAGAGGCTCGCATCTGCATGGGCAGCGTAGCGCCCACGGTCGTAAATTGTACAAAGACAGCCTCAATACTTTCCGGTCGCGGAGTTGACGACGATACTATAAAGGCTGCGCAGGACGAGCTGAGAAAAGAGATTGCTCCGATAGACGACCTGCGCTCCACGGCTGATTATCGCCTTCAGGTCTCGCTCAACCTGCTGAAAGACTTCCTGCTCTCTCTTGAATTGTGAAAGTTTACGACTCGTAGTTTAAGGTAGGTTGTGCCTGTGACGGCGGACATACTCATACTGGGCCAGCGCGTCTTGACTCCTGACGGAGTCGGGCCCGCCTCTATTCACGTGAGCGGCGGCGTCATCAAGTCTGTCGGGCTCTATGATGACAGACCTGCGGGAGTGTCTGCCGTCATAGAAGTGGGCGAAGAGTCGGTCGTCATGCCGGGGCTCGTGGACACTCACGTTCACGTCAACGAGCCGGGGCGCACGGACTGGGAGGGTTTTCATACGGCCACGCGGGCTGCGGCGGCCGGAGGCGTGACGACTCTGGTAGACATGCCGCTCAACAGCATTCCTCCCACGACCACGCTTGAGGGATTTCGGAGAAAGCTTGAGGCGGCCCGTGAGCAGTGCCATGTAGACGTGGCCTTCTGGGGCGGCGTCGTTCCGGACAATCGTGCTGAGTTGCCGGGGCTTTATGAAGCGGGTGTGGTCGGCTTCAAATGTTTTCTGGTGCCGTCCGGCGTAGAAGAGTTCCCGCACGTCACCGAAAGCGAGCTTCGCCCGGCCATGCGGCTGCTTGCCGAGATGGACGCTCTGCTGATAGTCCACGCGGAATTGCCCGGCCCGATTGACGAGGCGACCGAAAGAGAAACCGCTCTGCAAGAGAGTGACCCGCGTGAGTTCAGTACCTTCCTGCGGACGCGCCCGCGCGAGGCAGAGGACGAAGCTGTCGCGCTGGTGATTAGACTGAGCCGCGAGACGGGAGCACGCGCTCATATAGTCCATCACTCTTCGGCAAGCTCGCTGGACATGCTGCGCGAGGCCCGGCGCGAAGGAACCAGAATCACCGCAGAGACATGCCCGCACTATCTCTTCTTTGCCGCCGAGGATGTGCCGGAGGGCGCGACCGAGTTCAAATGCTGTCCGCCGATTCGTGAGCGAGAGAACCGTGAAAAGCTCTGGGCCGCGCTCGAAGACGGCACCATAGACATGATTGTCTCTGACCACTCGCCCGCGCCGCCCGGCATGAAATGTCTTGAGACGGGAGATTTTCTGGCGGCATGGGGCGGCATCTCTTCGCTGCAACTGAGGCTGCCGATTGTGTGGACGCTTCTCAAGCGACGCGGGCTTTCGCTCGACCGGCTTTCGGAATGGACAGCCAGAGCGCCCGCCGGGCTTGTGGGGCTTCAGAAAGGAAAGGGCGCGATTGAGGCTGGCCGCGACGCGGACTTTGTCATCTGGAACCCGGACGCGAGCTTTACTGTAGAGCCTTCTATGATTCATCACAGGCACAAGCTCACGCCTTACATGGGAGAGAAATTATACGGCGTGGTCGAAGCCACTTATCTGAGAGGCCGGAAGATTTACGAGCGCGGAACGTTCGCAGATGCGCCGCACGGGCGGCTCATTATTTGAGGAGATGATTGATGGCTTTCACGGAGTTGATTGACCTGGCCTCGGAGCGGCTGGGCGGCACAGTCCTTTACGCCAACGACGAGTTCTTCGCTCCGAAAGAGAATCTGTTGAAGCCCGGCACGCCCGTCTTCATAGAAGGCAAGTACACGGACAACGGCAAGTGGATGGACGGCTGGGAGAGTGCGCGCCGACGCACGCCCGGCTACGACTGGTGCGTGATTCGGCTGGGCCTGTCCGGAAGGATTCGCGGCGTGCTCGTTGACACCAGCCATTTCAAGGGGAACTACCCTGAGCAATGCTCCATAGACGCGGCGGCAATTGACGGCCAGCCCGGCCTTGAGCAGCTTTTGTCGAGCGAGGTGGAGTGGCGCGAAGTCCTGCCCGTCTCGCACCTCAACGGTGATTCTCAGAATCTTTTCCCCGTGAAGACACAAGAGCGCTTCACTCACCTGCGCTTCAAAATCTACCCGGACGGAGGCGTCGCGCGCCTCAGAGTCTACGGAGAGGTCGTGCCCGACTGGGAGCGCATCATCCGTCGCGGCGGCGAGATTGACCTCGCGGCGGTTGAGCACGGCGGCCTCGTCCTGAGTTGCAGCGACATGTTCTTCGGCCACAGGCACAACCTGATTATGCCCGGCCGCGCGCTGAACATGAGCGACGGCTGGGAAACCAAGAGACGGCGCGGGCCCGGCTATGATTGGTCAATCATACAACTCGGCAGGCCCGGCCTCATCAGCCGCGTTGAGGTAGACACTTCATGGTTCAAGGGCAACTATCCGGAAAGCTGCTCTATGGAAGCGGCTCGCTTTGAAGGCTCGAACCTGACCGAAGACGAGATGACGGCTCTTTCGTGGCAGGAGGTTCTGCCGCGCCAGAGGCTACAGGCTCACACGCGCCACCTATTTGAAGATGAAATTAGAGAGTCGGGCGTGGTGACGCACGTGCGTTTCAACATCTACCCGGACGGAGGCGTGAGCCGCCTTCGCATCATGGGGAAAGTCGCGGAAGGGTAAGAGCCCGGCATGGAGCTTCAACGATTGAACGACATGGCCCGCTCTGAAGCCGTTGAGGAATTCCTCAAATGCTGCGGCTCCCTTAACTGGGCGATGCAGATGGCCGACCAGCGCCCCTTTCATAATCCGGATTCCGTCTTGCGAATGTCCGACGACATCTGGTGGCGACTGGACGCTAAGGACTGGCTTGAGGCTTTCAGCCATCATCCGAAGATAGGAGAGCGGCGGGCGGCGCAGGATGTAAGCGCGGAAGCTCAACGCTGGTCTGAAGAGGAGCAGTCCGGCACGCGCCTCGCGGCCGAAGAGACTATGCTTGAATTGATAAACGCCAACCACGAGTACGAAAGAAAGTTCGGCTTCATCTTCATAGTCTGCGCCACCGGCAAGAGCACTGAAGAGATGCTCAATCTTTTGAAGGTGCGATTGAAGAACGGCGTTGACGAGGAGTTGCGAATCGCGGCCGAGGAGCAGCGACGCATCACAAACTTACGCTTGAAGAAACTATTGGAACAATGAGCGCAATCACCACACACGTTCTTGACGTTTCTAAGGGTGCTCCGGCCAAAGGCGTCCCCGTCGCGTTAGAGCTTGAGACGGACGACGGCGGCTGGCGGCTTCTGGGGAAAGGCACTACGGACACTGACGGCCGCTTGCGCGACCTGCTGCCCGACGGTAAGCCGCTAGCCATAGGAACCTACAGGCTCATGTTCGACACCGAGACTTACTTTCGCGCGCAAAACGTGGAGGGCTTCTATCCTTTCGTGCAGGTGGTCTTTTCCATACTGGACACGGACGAGCACTATCACGTTCCGCTTCTTCTCAGCCCTTACGGCTATTCCACCTATCGCGGGAGCTAAAAAAAGAGGATGGGAATAATCTTAAAGACCGGCAGCTTCGTTTCGGAATGGTGGCCAACAATCTTGGAATGGCTACAACTGTTTGCTCGCTGGACGCACATCTTCGCCGCCATCATGTGGGTAGGCACGACCTACTACTTTACGTGGCTGGACGCGCAGCTACACAAGGAAGAGGCGGCTGGCTGCCCGGACAAGGCTCAGGTCTGGATGGTTCATAGCGGCGGCTTCTACGTGGTCGAGAAGGAGAAGAGGCCGGGCACGCGCACGCTTCACTGGTTCCGTTGGGAAGCGGCCACTACGTGGCTGAGCGGCTTTCTGCTGCTCACGCTGATGGCTTACATAGGCGGCGGGACAGGCATCGTGGATACGGACGTGCTGGACATCTCAGGCCCGACGGCGATAGCTGTCGGGATAGGCACGCTTGTAGTCGGCTGGTTCGTCTACGACCTTCTGGTGCTGTCGCCGCTAGGCCGTAATGAGATGCTCTTCGCGGCAGTCGGCTATCTTCTGGTGGTCGGCGCGGCCTACGGACTGACGCACGTACTGAGCGGTCGCTGGGCCTACCTGCACATGGGCGCTATGTTCGGCACTATCATGGCGGCCAACGTGTGGGTGCGTATACTTCCCTCCCAATCTCGCATGATTGCCGCGACCAAAGAGGGCCGGGAGCCGGACGCAGCACTCGCCGCCCGCGCAAAGCTGCGCTCAAAGCACAACACATTCATAGTGGTTCCGACCGTCTTTCTGATGATAAGCAACCACTACGCGAACACCTACGGAAGCCGCTACAACTGGATTATCATGTCCGTGCTAATCCTTGCAGGATGGGTCGCGGCAAAGCTAATCAGGCGAGCGTAAGAGAAGGCTTAGACAGGAGAGCAGGCACGGAGGCTTTGCGCAAAGCCTCCGTGCCTGCTTTCACTTGCTTACGCGTTTCGCCTGCTGTTTAGAATCCTGACGAAAGAGCCTGAGAGCAGCTCTTCACGCGTGAGCGTCGTCAACCTTTGCGCCTCTTCTTCCGTGAGAGCGCCGCAGTTGATGGCGCGCAGGAAGTAGTTGAGTAGCCCCTGCCCGGTGGCGGCGTCGTCGAAGACATCGCCTACGAGAGTAGCCTGCGCGGCCTTCTCCACGAAGTTACGCAGCCGCTCCGAAGCCTGCGCAAGGCTCGTGAGAAAGAAGGCGTAGATGGTTCCGTAGCGCGTGGGCAGTTGCGCCGGATGCAAGTCCCAGCCCTGATAGAAGGCGTTCGAGAGAGAGTGATACACGTGTTGACAGTGCAGCGCCCATGCTTGATGAACTACCTGCCGGTTCTGTTCCTTCTGCTCTTCGGTTAGGGCCGAGCCTGCCGGGGCGCGGTTCGGCCCCACGGGCATGACGTTGGTCGCGCCGTCCGAGAGCCACAGCCCCGTGCCGCCCAGCGCGACCTGCATCATGTGGCGCGCGAAGTCGCACGCGGGATGCATCATGTGCTGGTGCGCGGCGGTTATCTGGCAGCTCGCGGTGTAATCGTATGTCCCGAAGTGCGCCGCTGTGCAGCGACCGCGCGCTGCCTCCACGAGTCGCGGCAGGTTTGACTGTCCCTGCTCGTTGATGATGGCCTGAGTCGTCTCAATCATCAGCTCCATCTTGAGCGCGCCCGTCTCCATGCCTAAAGCTTTTTCCATCAGGTCAAAGATGTCTGCGAGCGCTGAGACGTGTTCGGGCATCGTCACCTTCGGATGCGTGACGACAAAATTCGCGGGAAGCCGCCCGCCCGTCTGCTCCACGAGCGAAGAGACGAAGATGTCCAGCGTGCGCATGCTTCTCTCGCGCAGCTCTTCCGTGAACGGCTTGATGCGTATGCCTATGAAGGGCGGGAGTGTGCCTTCCGTCATGCCGCTAGCAACTTCCTTCGCCGCAGACTCGGCGTGGCCGTCCTCTTCTGCGTCTGCGCGGTTGCCGTAGCCGTCCTCGAAGTCTATGCGAAAATCTTCGACAGGCTCGCGCGTCAGCTTTTCCAGCACGCGGTTATAGATTGTCTCGGCAAGCCACGCGGGCTGCTCGTTTCTCTGAACCGACGACGGGTCTTTTTCAAGTCTTGCACGAAAATCGGCATCCAAAGCATCGTGGGTCAGCGTTTCCGAGCCGGGAAGATTGAGAACGCGGGCGAACGTGATGGGGTCAGGCGCGTACTCTTTCAGGGAGCGCAGGGCCAGCTCGCCCAAGCGACGCGCCGTGTCCGCCCTGAAAAGGTGTGCGCCGCCGTAGACGGTATGGACGGGCTGGCGGCTTCCGCTCTCGCCGGGAAACCTGCGTGCGAACTCGTCATTCGCTTTCTGAAGGCGCGCGATTGTCTCTCTTTTAGATTCTTCGGACAGGGATGTTTTCATACGGATTTCGGCCTCAAGGGAAATGTAGTTTGCTCGTGAATAGTAAATAGTGAATTGTGAATAGTAAATAGGAAAAGAGGGTTCGTCCACCGAACTTGAAAGTGAATCTATAAATTCCGGCGAGTTCAGGCTACAATGCTGCGGCAATTAAGGAAAAGCCCGGCCCGAAGAAGAGAATAAAGATGGAAAGTCCCCAACACCAGCGCGCCACTGTGCTCATCATAGAATCTTCCATAGACACGCGCCTGCTGGTCAGCCTGTCACTGCAAGGCACAGGCTATTACACCATGACGGCAGCAAGCGGCGAAGAGGCCATGCAGATTGCCAAGCACGCCATCCCGGACGTGATACTGATGGACTTGGACATGCCGCAGCGAGACGGCTTCGGCGCTACGCGTCGTCTGCGACAGATGCCGGAACTCCGGCACGTTCCGGTGGTAGCCGTCACCGCTTATCCGGCGGACGGAATCAAACAGGCCGCACGCGACGTAGGCTGTAGCGGCTACCTCAAAAAACCTTTCGATTTTGAAAGGCTCGGCTGGCTACTAGACAAGGTCATGAGCGGCTCCGGAGCCGAAGAGTTCATTGACGGCGAGATTAAGTAAGGACAATAAGAAGTAAATAGCAGGTGGTAAATGGTGAATAGATGAACCTGTATCTATTCACCATTTACTATTTGCCTGTCTCTCTACAGGCTTCGCCTGAAGAGGTAGGCCATCTTGACGAAGAAGACGCGGCCATTGCGACGGAATCCGGGCTCTAGCTGACCCGTGAAGGGATTGTAGCCGTTGCGATTCACGTCGTCGTTGTAGCCCAGATAAAAGGCCGTGCCGGGGTTCGGAGTCCAGCCCAGCAGGAACTGGCCGCGCACTCTGGACTCCAGCGTGTCGTAATCAACGCGCGCGCGCAGGAACGTGAAGCGCGAGAACTGGTAAGTGGAGCGTAAGACGAAGATGTTCGAATCGAACGCGACAAGTTCCGTGTCATTGCGCACCAGCCTGCTCTTGTTATATTGGAGACTGAAGTTGAGCACGTCCGTCGGCCTGTACTCAAGGGTGGATTCGATGCGGATGCTGCTTCCGGGGCCGGGGTCTAGCGGCGCGTCCGGGTCTATGAGCGCGATGGGGCTGACGCGCGGGTACTTTGAGCCCGCGCCGAAGTCGTAGTCGAACTGATTCCAGTTGTAGACGAAGACGAAGGAGCCGGAATACTTTTTGCTCGGTGTAGAGCCGCCGAAGAAGTATATGCTTCTCTGCCCTGTAGAGCGCTCCGAGTCCTCGCCGTAGAATGCTCCCACCTGATTCGCATTGCGGCGCGGGCCGAACTCCTCTTCAATCAGTCGCTCGTAGCCAACATCCACTCCGGCGCCGAAGTAGCTGCGGCGTTGAAAGTTGAACATTATCTCCGACTCGTTGAGCACGAACTGGCTGCGTCCCTGCCAGTCAAAGTTGGCTTCAATCAGATTATAAATCCTGTATGAGACGATTGACGCCTTGGGCTTAGGCTCCGAAGAGTACTGCGCAAACAGCCCCTGCCGGTTGGTATTAAAACGCCTTGAGAAACCCACGTCGGAACGGTAATCACTCGTAAAGCCCTGCGCGTCGTAATTCCAACTGAAATGCCTTCCGTTCTTCTCAAAACGGAAACGGTAGCCCAAGCCGTTGCCGGTACGATAGCGGCTGTCATCTATTTCGGGGTCGTAAAAATAGCGGCGCGAAGTTGTGCCCAGCAGTTGAAAGCTCGTGACCATCTGCTGGTTAAGACGAAAGCGGCCGTCAAAGCCCAGCACGTTGTTATGCTTCTCTATGAAGTTGTAGGTGGTGGCGAGAAGGCCCACGCTGCTTTCGCGCCCCACGTCGCGCTTGAGCCGCAGCACGCCTATGTAAGCGTTCTTGTCCAGAAATCTCTCTATGTCAGGCAGAAGCTCAGGGTCGCCGCGCTCATCCTCGCTGAAGTTGCCGGGCGCGTTGTCGGAAGCCAGCATCAGGCCGAAAGTGTTGCGGCCGCGCTTGCCCGTGAGCTTGATGGCAACGTCCGGGTCTACGATGGTGCGCGTGTTGACGGCGCTAATCATAGTCTGAAAGATGTCTATGCCTTCCAGAAAGAAGGGACGCTTTTCGGGAAAGAAGATGGGAAAGCGCTGGTTGGCCGTGACGACGGTCTGATCCGCCTCAACCTGCGCGAAGTCCGGGTTGATGGCAAGGTCAAGGGTGACCGTTGGCGTGATGCCAAGCTTTGCCGTCAGGCCGGGGTCTAGCTTCACGGGCTCGTTGACGTTCCGGCCCGGGTCGTAGAGAAGAGAGTTTGCCTCTGCATCAGCCTTCGGGATGGTACGCACGCGTCTTGAGGTTTCAGACAAAGTAAGGCTCGGGATTACCTCAAGCTGTCGCTCGGTGGAGATGTTTTCCAGTCCCGTCAGGTGTCCCGCCTGATTCAGAAAGCTTGAGTTGTCGCGCGAGTTGGGCATCCATGAATCTATCTCGTCGTTGAAGCGGTCTATGTTGCGCCACGCGTGAAAGCCCCAGAGCTTGTCTTTGCCAGCCTCGTAGCGCAGCGACTTGAAGGGGATGGCGGCCTCTACAGTCCAGCCGTCAGTAGTGATGATGCCCTTCGATTCCATCACCACGTCCACGTTGAAATCCGTGCCTAAGCCCTCCGTCAGAATCCCGTCCTGCTGCACGCCGTAAGGATTGAAGCCCAAGACGTACGCACGGCGCTGGTCGTTGAAGGTGTCCAGAAAGATGCGAACGTTGTCTTCGTTGAAGATGCTGTCGCGCTTGGCCACGGTCGCGCGAATCTTGTCCGGCTCGTCGTAACAATGAAAGGCTATATAGAGGAACTTTGAGTCGTAGCCAATCATCATCTTGGTGGGCTTTGAAGGCTGTATGTTGTCGCCGGGGCTCGTCTGGTAGAAATCGCTCAACGTCACGGCCTGCTTCCAGACATCGTCGTCCAGCTTGCCGTCAATCACCGGAGCTTTATCAAAGCGAGCGAGGCGAACGGGCTGAGCCTTTTCCGGCGGAAGCGGAGTGGCCGTTTTAGCGCTCGCCTTGTCGTCTTTCGAGCCTGAAACCCTCACCAGCTCAGGCGACGTTTGAGCCCGCGCGGCCTGTATCGCGCCCGCCAGTATGAATGCAAGTAGTATTAGAGCCTTTTTCATAATCTTCGCTACGAGCCGTCCGGTATAGCGCTCGCCTTTGAATCCGGTGGAAGGAAATCTCGCTTGTACTGTTTTTGCTATGAGTGCGCCCGCGTGATAGATGAATCGAAGCGGCCCCGCGCAAGTAAAGGGGAATCCACAGGGCAGGCCCGCTTAAAAGTTATTAGACGTGACACGCCCCGCGTTTGTTCCAAAAAAGGCGCAGAGGAAAAGGCAGGAGTCAGAATGCAGTACGCGGAAGTAGAGAAAGACCATTCAAGCCTGAATCAGCTTCTCATTCAGCATTCTGCATTCTGACTTCTGCATTTACTCAATAACCCGTCTTTATTGAGTGCCGCCTGAGCGGCGCAGTATTATGCGGCCTTCGCCGGTTTTGAGCGTCAGCAGGCTTCCGCCTGAGCCGACGCGCCAGCGACGCACGCGGCGAGTCTCGTCATTGTCTTCGCTGGTGGCCACGCCGTCGTTGCCGACCGCTTCGGCATCCGTCTCTATGGTGGCGTTCGAGTCTGCCGGGAGCGCCAGCGCGATGCTGCCGTCGCCCGTGGAAGCGTTCAGGCGAGCAAAGCGACCGTCCAGCATGATTGCCCCGTCGCCCGTCTTGGCTTGAGCCGTCCCGTCGAAATTCGAGATGCGAATGCGGCCGTCCGATGTCTCTACGCTCAGATTCCCTCTGGAGTCGCGCACGTCCACAGCCCCGTCGCCAGTCCTTGCGGCCAACTCGCCCGACACGCCTTCGATAAGCAGGCGGCCATCTTTCGACGTAATGCGCAGGTTCGACTGCCTTGGCACGAAGAGGTCTATGGAGACTTCGGCCTGCTCGTTGCCGAGTCGGCTGGCTGTAGCAGCGTCGAACTCCGCGCGGATTGTCACGTCGTCGCCGCGCTGGTCGGCAGCGATACGTATGCCCTGCATATTCTCCGCGTCACTGGCCCGCTTGACGGCCGTGTACGACACTTCCTGTTTATCCCAAGCGCGCACGTTGACCGCGCCGTCGAAGGTTTCGACCGTGATGCGCGGCGTTCCCCTGACGGGAAAGCTTCTGGAGTCGCGCTCGGTCAATTTATAGCCGCCATAGCCCGCTCCGGCACCCAGAGCAGCGTTGGCGTCCAGAGCCTCACGCGTGGCCCGCTCGGCCTCTCTCTGCGAGTCGCGTGCGGCGCGCGCGATGTCTGCGCGAGCCCGCGCAACCTCAACCCGCGCCTCGCGCGCCTCTCTGGCGGCCTCCTTTATCTCATCTTTGTCCGCCTTGTCCCTGCTCTCTTCCCTGATGGTCAGAAGGTTTGTGGCCTGACTTTGAGCGCGCCCGTCGTTTGCGCGGCGGATAGTTATCTGGCCGTTGACGTTGGCGAGCCGTATGCGGGTCGCTCCCTGACCAAGCTGGCCCGCCAAATCATAGCCCACGTACTCGCCTTTTCTAACCGGCAGGCCGAAGTCGTTTTTAATGCCACCGTGAACATTATTGGCCCTCAAGTTCGCGCTGGCGTCGGAAGGCAGGGTGATGGCGACGTCGCCATTAACGGATGCGAGTGCGATTGACTTTGCCGCGTCCAGTTGATTGAAGTCCGCTTCCAGATTGCCGTTGATGGTGGAGAGCTTGGCTTCGCCGCGCAGGCCGCGCGCAGTCACGTTGCCGTTGATGCTCGAAGCGCGAACGTCGCCCGTCAATCCTTCAAGGCTCACGCCGCCGTTGATTATCTCTATGGCGTCAATCCGCGCGCCTCTGGGCACAAAAAGCGTGTACTCGACCGTGGCGGGATTATTGAGCTTCCCCTGCGGGTCGCTCCTGAAGTTCTGGTTGCGCTCAGGATAGCGGGTGTAGATGCGAAGGCTGTCCGTGCCGGGCTCTACGATTATCTGAGCCTCGTCCAGCCGCTCGCGCGTGTAGGCCCACTTGACCGCATCCACCTTGACTTCGTTGCGATCCCAACCTGTGACGCGCACGCTGCCGTTGATATTCTCCAACTGTATGCGTCCGGCCTGTGAAAGCTGGTAGGTCTGGTGAAACTCTTCCTGCACCTTGTCCTGCGCCAGCGCCGCTCCGGCCTGTGCCGCAATCAGGGCTAAGACGGCCAGCACGGCCCACACGATTCGTTTATTCATCGCTCTTTGATTCCTTTCCAAAATCGAAGTCAGGCTTAAAGCGCCTGCCCTCCGCGCGTCAGGCGTATGTCGCCGTTAATGGTCTTGAGCACCAGACTGCGCCCGCCGCCGCCTATGGTCGCCTGCACACGTCTGGGCTGGCCGGGCCGCCGCTCTTCCTGAACGCTCTGCATGTTGAGGGGGAAATCCGAAGTGACATCCCCGTTCAGAGTCTCGGCGCGCATATCAGCGCTCAGCCCCGTTGGAAAATCCAGCGTGATGCTGCCGTTGACGGTGTTGAACTTCAGCTCGCCCGTCCAGTTGGCATTGCCCATAGAAGCCCTGATGGAGCCGTTGATGGTGTTGGCCTGAGCTATGCCGGAAGCGGAGACGTTTATGGAGCCGTTCACTGTGGCGACATCAACGTCCGCGCCTATGCGCTCGGCTTCTACCTCGCCGTTGATTGTGCGACCGAAGAAGCGCACGCCCGCAGGAACCTTAACAGTGAAATCAACCGACACGTCGTTGTTTCGAACGTTGGTATTCCATGAACGCCCTACCTGACAATCGTTCGGGCGCGAGCCGTCGGCGGAAGGATAGACGGCGCAGATGGTAACGCCTCCCGCGTGCTCCATCACGCGAATCTCCACCTCTTTCGGGTCGCTTCTTCGACCCTTTTTGTTAGCGACGACCTCCACCTGACTGCCCGTGTAGCCTTCGGCGCGCACGTTGCCGTTGACGCCCTTAATCTCAAGGGTCTGTCCGGGCTGCACTCGGCCCTGCCAGCGAAACTCTTCCTGACCCTCGGCCAGAGCCGAAGACGGCGGCTGGCCCGGCGCGAAGCGAGCGAGTGTCTTGCCAGAGGCTTCGGTCGAATCGAGCACGTTGCTCCAGAAGAGCGCGGCCATGGCCCAGTGATTTGTCAAAGCCACGCCCCTTGAAAGACGCTCGGAGCCCTGACGCACGCCGGCGAACGCGGTTATCAGTAGAAGCGAAACGAGTAATAGTTTGTATCTCATCTTCAGGAATGCCTTTCGTTTAATCTCTCTCTAGAAAGGAAAACACCGCTCCCGCGCCATTTGTGACAAATAATTTCTTGTAGCAGGTGAAATCAGGAAAGCGGGCGGAAATGCCGGGCGGCGGTGGTGCGCCTTTCAGAGCTTATCGCCTTTGCAGGCGCACCGTGCCGGAGAAGCTGTGTATGTTGAGGTTTGACCATTCGCTCGCGCCGTAAGTCCCCACTAGGCGGCCTTCGCGCGCGGGGCTCTGCGAGTCGCCTTCGCCCGCAGGCTTGACGGTAAAGTCGGTCGTGATACTTCCCTGCGGCGTGATGGCGTTGATGCGAAAGGCCGAGTTCTGTGGAATATTCAAGACCACGTCGCCGGAAAAAGTATTGAAAGAGTAGCTGCCGCCCCGCGCAAGCTCTCCCGTCAGCGTAATCATGCCGCTAGTGGTGTTGGCTCCCATGCGGGCCTGAGCCACGTTCTCGAGCGTGATGTCGCCGCTCGTGGAAGTAGCGCTGAAATCGTCGCCCGGCTCAAGGGGGCGTATGTTCGTGGCGTCTACGTCGCCGCTAACGGTAGCCAGCTTGACTCGACCGGCGGAGTTCGTGACCGTCAGGTCGCCGCTAATTGTCCCCGCTTCAACGGCTCTCGCAACTCCGCTCAGAGTGATGTCGCCGCTCATATTCTTGATGCGGGCCTCAGCGACATCCGCGACATCTATGTCGCCGCCCCTGAGCCTGATTTCAACGATAGCGCCTCGCGGGACGTTTATCTCCATGTCGGTCATTGCGCGGCATTCGGAGGCCACGGGCTCTCCGGGCTGCGCGCCCGCGCCGTTTGAGGCTAAGACCTCTACGCGCTGCGAAGGATTCATGCCGCCGCCCTGAAGCTCCAACTGGCGCAGGCTCGTGGCTGTGACCTTGACTTCCGACCTGTCCCAGCCCTGAACAGTTATGTTGCCGGACGCAAGGCAGACGGAGAGGGCCACGTTCTGGCTGGCAGGAATCGTTCGCTCCATCTGCTCGCCCAAGTCAAGGTTCTTGTCCTTGGGCTTATCCTTCTCCTTCTGCGCGAAGGCGGCGGTGGCGCTTGCGGCGAGCGCGAACAGCATCACGATGATTATTAAAGCGTTTCTTCTCATCTCTGGTTACTTTCTACGCTCGTCTAGCGAGACGCTATACGAGTCTGGTCTGCCACGGCGCTCAAAAGCTCTATCTTGTTCTGATAGGCCGTGTACATAAATTCTATGGCGTCGCGGTCGTTCGGGTTGCGCTTGGCCTGCTGGCGTGTGCTGGCAATGGCTTGGTCTACGACCGCCAGGTTGCGCTCGTAATCGGCGCGCACCGTAGGCTTCAACACGTAATCCTTGTTGGCTTCGACCACGGTAGTCAAAGAAGCAATCGCCTGTAGATAGCCCTCTTCGCCCGGCAAGAGCCTTGCCTCTGTCGGGCCGGGCTGCGCCGTCTCGGGCGGCTGCGGATTGTCAACGCTCTTGCCTTGCCGCTTTGAAGCGCGCTGTCGCTGTGCGGGCTTGGCCTTCATTACGTCCGACGAAGGAGTCGCTGAGACAGGCACAGGCACAACTGCTACTTCATCCGCGTTAGTCTCCTTGACGGGCGGCTTGACCGGGGGCGCGGCTACTGGCTGAGCGCCTCTTTTATCGGCAATCGCGGGCTGTGCATCACCGCCGCGCGAGCGTAACTGTATGACCGCGAAGATGGCTGCGAACGCGAGTATGACTGCCAGACTGGCAAAGCCGAGCGCACCGGCCTGCGGGCTCAGGGAGAAGGAACCGAAGAGAGACGAAAACCAGTTGCGCGCACGCGCTCCGACGGATTCAGTGGCAAGCTGGCGGCGCGGCTCCAATTCTGCAATCGCCGCGTCCAGACGCTCGCGCAAAGCCACCGTAGGCACGGGCAGGCTCAGCTCCGGCGCGAAGGCTTCCGCCAGAAACGCGTTCTCGTGCTCAACCTCGTCCAGAAGGCTCGCGCAATCGTCGCACCCCGCGAGGTGCGCCGCGACCGCCTCAGTTCTTTCCTCCGAGAGTTCGCCGTCTACGAACTGCTGTATGACATCTTCTGTCAGACAAAACTCTCTCATCAGTGTCCTCCGATTTTGCCGTACACCCTGACGAATTCCTTGCGGCCACGCGCAATCAGGCTGCCTACGTTAGCCTCGTTAATCGAGAGCGTTTCCGCTATCTCGCGGTACGAAAGCCCCTGCTGTTTCAGCAGCAGGCAACTGCGCATGGGCTCTTTAATCTTTTCAAGTGCGCGGCGGGCCTCTTCAATCTGCGCGCGGCGCTCGAAATCAAGCTCAGGCTCGGCTATGAACGCGCCGTCGTCTTCGGCCTGCCTTGCGTACTCTTCCTCGCGGGCGTTGGCGCGGCCCTGTCCTCTCAAGGTGTTGCGCGCCACGTTCATAGTCACGCGCAGCAGCCACGCTCTCAGAAGCTCGTCCTTGGGCGTGGATTCCATGTTCTTGTAGAGCCGTAAAAAGACCTCTTGCGTAATGTCCTCGGCCAGCCCCGAGTCGCGCACAAGGGCGCGTGCCGTGCGGAAGACGGCCCGGTGATGCAGCGTGAACGCTTCATCAAAGCCCAGTACGGCTGTCGCCGTCTCCATCTCGTTGGGCACAGAGTCTAGCAAGGCTCTTGCTCGTTCGCTCATCCTTCTCTTCCAGCTCTCACAGGCCGAAAACGCGCTCTTTCCGCCGCTTCCACACCATAAACACCGCAAAGGCGCGGTTTGTGGCAACTATTTTGCCGAAAATGGCTAAGATATTGATTCAATAGCTCATCGGCTCATTGATTCAATGAGTAAATTCATAACGCGCCTGCTGGCTCGCGCTCAAGGCCCGTCCTATTGTAGTCTGAATGTGCAAGCCTGAAGCTCCATTTATACAGCCGCGCACGGTCGTTTGGGAAATCGCGCCAGCCGCCCGCCCGTGCCGGGAGTCGTAAAGAGAGATTAGGAGACGCCTTCTTTGAGTCAAAAGGTGGAAACAGACCCGCTTCACAATAGCCCTTTTATGCGAGCCTGCCGGCGAGAGGCAACGCCTTACACGCCCGTCTGGTTGATGCGTCAGGCCGGGCGCTACATGAAGGAGTACAGAGAGGTGCGCGCGCGCCACACCTTTCTGGAGATGTGCAAGAAGCCGGAAGTGGCTTCGGAAGTGACGGTCTACGCTGCCCAAAGGCTCAACGTTGACGCGGCCATAATCTTCGCGGACATCCTGCTCATACTTGAGCCTATGGGGATTGACCTTGAGTTCGCCAAAGGCGAAGGCCCGGTCATACACAATCCCGTGCGCGGCTCTAAAGACGTGGAGCGGCTGCGCGAGGTGGAGGACGCTCAGGCCCTTGATTACGTCATGGAGGCAATACGGCTGACGCGGCGCGACTTGCCCGCAGACATCCCCCTCATAGGCTTTAGCGGCGCGCCGTTCACGCTCGCCTCCTACATGACCGAAGGCGGCGGCTCAAAGAACTACATACACACCAAGCGACTGATGTATCTGGACAAGGGAGCATGGCACGAGATGATGTCTCTGATTGCCCGCGCCCTCTCCAAATACCTGAACGCGCAGGTTGAGGCCGGCGCGCAGGCCGTGCAGCTCTTCGACTCGTGGGTAGGCTGCCTGAGCCCGGACGACTACCGTGAATACGTCCTGCCGCACACGCGCGAAGTTATCAGGAACGTCCGGCGTGGCGTGCCCGTCATACATTTCGGCACGGGCACGGCCACGCTTCTTGAGCTGATGAAGGAGGCTGGCGGAGATGTCATTGGATTGGACTGGCGCGTGCAATTGGATGAAGAGTGGGAGAGGCTGGGAGACGTTGCCGTGATGGGCAACCTTGACCCTGTAAGCCTCTTTGCCGACGCGGATTTCGTGCGCGGACAGGCCCGGCGCATACTTGAGCAGGCGGGCGGGCGGCCCGGCCACATCTTCAATATGGGCCACGGCATACTGCCTGAGACGCCCGTGGAGAACGTACTGGCGCTGGTCGAAGCCGTACACGAGCTGAGTCAAAGATAAGCCCTTAAGATGAATCAACCATTCGATGCAATTCTAATCCTCTCTTTCGGCGGGCCGGAGGGGATGGATGAGGTCATGCCTTTTCTTGAGAACGTGCTGCGAGGCAGAAACGTGCCGCGCGAGCGCATGCTTGAGGTCGCGCACCATTACGAGATGTTCGGCGGCGTCAGCCCCATCAACGCGCAGAACCGCGCGCTAATAGCCGCGCTACGTGAAGAGCTTGAGCGGAACGGCCCGCGCCTTCCCGTCTACTGGGGAAATCGCAACTGGCACCCAATGCTGGCCGACACGCTCCGCACGATGACGGAAGACGGAATCAGGCGCGCGCTCTGCTTCGCCACTTCCGCGTATAGCTCTTATTCCGGTTGCAGACAGTACCAGGAGAACATTACGCGTGCGCGCGAAGAGGTCGGGGAGCGAGCGCCCGTGATAGAAAAGCTTCGCCCCTTCTACAATCATCCGGGTTTCATAGAAGCGAACGTTGAGCATGTCCGCGCCGCGCTTGAGAAAATCCCTTCGGGGCGAAGAGAGGCCGCGCATCTGGCATTCACCGCGCACAGCATACCTCTTGCGATGTCGGACAATTCCGATTACGAAGCGCAGCTACAGGAAGCGTCGCGCCTGATAGCCGGACAGGTCAAGCACGAAAGCTGGCGGCTGGTCTTTCAGAGCCGCAGTGGCCCGCCCACTCAAAAGTGGCTTGAGCCGGACATCTGCGATTATCTGAGGGAGCTGAAGCAGGACGGCGCGAGCGACGTTGTAGTCTCTCCCGTGGGCTTCATCTCAGACCACATGGAGGTGCTCTACGACCTTGATACGGAAGCGAAGGCTCTGGCGGCTGAGCTTGGCATAAATATGCTCAGGGCTGCGACGGCTGGCACGCACCCGGCCTTCATCAGCATGATTCGAGAGCTTATCCTTGAGCGCGTGGATACGGGCGTGACTCCGCGCTATTTGGGCACGCGCGGCATAAAGGCTTGCGGTTACCCGTCCGCATGTTGCCTGCCCGGTATGACGCGCCCGCCGGCGAGTAACCAACAGGGGAGCGCAACTTGAATATCTTGATTCTGGGCGGGACTGTATTTCTGGGTCGTCAAATGGTGGAGACTGCGCTTGCCGGCGGTCACCAGGTGACGCTCTTCAATCGTGGCCGCCGTAATCCGGAATTGTTCCCGCAGGTGGAGCGGCTGCGCGGCGACAGGCGCGGCGACCTGAGCGCGCTCGGCGGGCGTCGCTGGGATGCGGTGATTGACACCTGCGGTTACGTGCCCGGCGTGGTTCGCGCTTCGGCAGAGGCGCTGAGGGATTCCGTTGACCGCTACGTCTTCATCTCAAGCATCTCCGTCTATTCCGATTCCGAAGAAGCTTCGATTGACGAATCAACTCCCGTCAACCGCATCACGGCGGAGCAGTTGAAGGAGGCTGAAGAGTTAGTCCCTTCCGGCCCCATCATAGCCGTCAACTACGGCGCGGCTTACGGCGGCCTCAAGGCGCTCTGCGAAGAGGAGGCAGAGCGCGCCATGCCCGGCCGGGCCATCAACGTTCGAGTCGGCCTCATAGTAGGCCCGCATGATTACAGCGACCGCTTCACCTACTGGCCGTCGCGCATCGAACGCGGCGGTGAAGTCCTAGCGCCGGGCATCCCTGACCGCCCGAAGCAACTCATTGATGTCAGAGACGTGGCCGGGTGGATAATGCAGATGCTTGAGACAGGCGAGACTGGCAGCTTCAACGTGACGGGGCCGGATTACAGGTTAAGCATGAAGGCGCTGCTTGAAGAGTGCCGCGCGGCGACCGCGAGCGACGCGTCTTTCACATGGGTCGCGGATGATTTCCTGCTGGAGCAGGGCGTGACGCCGTGGTCGGAGATGCCACTGTGGATACCGAGAGAGTATGAGAGAGCCGGGTTTCAAGCTACGAACTGCGACAAGGCCATTCGCGCAGGGCTCAGGTTTCGCCCACTGGCCGAGACTATCCTTGACACCCTGCGCTGGGATGCCGGGCGCCCGAAAGATTTAGAGCGCTACGCCGGCCTCGCCCCGGAAAAGGAGCGGCGACTGCTTCAGCTATGGCAGGAGAGCGCTCAGGTTAAATAGTAGATGGATTTGGAAGACGAGTGTGATGGTAATTGATTATCACCGCAGAGACGCAGAGGAACGCTGAGGGGGCGCAGAGGAGAAGATTCAATCTCTCTGCGTAAGCCTCCGCGTCTCTCTGCGTCTCTGCGGTGATAATCTGTCTTCTCTACGCCCAACGTCGTAAAAGACAATCAAACTGTTCTTGATGAAATGCAGAGCGAAGGGAAAAAGAGAGTAGTCGTCATTGGCGGCGGAATCAGTGGGCTGGCGGCGGCTCATCAACTGATTGAGCGCAGCCGCGCTTCTCTTCCCTTCAATCTGGAAGTCCTGCTGCTTGAGCGCTCCGGGCGCGTGGGCGGCACGATTCGCACCGTCAGGCGCGACGGATTCCTGCTTGAGACAGGGCCGGACTCTTTCATCTCCGAAAAGCCCGAAGCCCTTGAGCTTGCGCGACGCCTCGGGCTGGAAGAGCGCCTGATTCAGACCAACAGCGCTCACCGCCGCAGCTTCATAGTACGTAAAGGCAGGCTGCTTCCCGTCCCCGAAGGCTTTCAGCTTCTGGCTCCGTCGCGCCTCCTGCCCTTCGTCACTTCAGGGATTTTCAGTTGGACGGGAAAGGCTCGCATGGCGCTTGAGCTTCTACTGCCGCGCCGCGTGTATGAGAACGGCCCGGCGGACGAGAGCCTTGCGGAGTTCGTTCGCCGCCGCTTCGGGCGCGAGGCGCTTGAGCGAATGGCGCAGCCTATGGTCGGAGGCATCTACACGGCAGACCCTGAGAAGCTGAGCCTGAAGGCGACCATGCCGCGCTTTCTTGAGATGGAGCGCAAGCACCGCAGCCTCATCTGGGCCATGTGGAACGCGCGCCGCAGAGTGTCGCGCGAGGAAAGACAAGGCACGAGCGGCGCACGCTACAGCCTCTTTCTCTCTCTTGATGAAGGCATGCAGCTTCTCTCCGACACGCTTGCCGCGAGACTGCCTGCGGGAACGATTCATCTAAACAGAGGCGTAGAGCGCATCAGTTTTGATAAGGAGAGACGCGAGTGGACGATTCAAATCTACGGGGAGGAAAAGATTCGTGCCGACGCGGTTTGCATTGCGCTTCCGGCCTACGCGGCCAGCTCGCTTCTGAGCGAAGTAGACTCTCAACTCGCTTCAGAGCTTGAAGCCATTCCTTACGCCTCTACCGCCACGATTAACTTCGGCTGGCGGCGCGATGCGATTCCTCATCCTCTGGACGGCTTCGGCTTCGTGGTGCCTTTCGCTGAGCGGCGCGCAGTACTGGCCTGCACCTTCACGAGCGTCAAGTTCAAGGGGCGAGCGCCGGACGGACACGCTGCCCTGCGCGCTTTCGTCGGCGGCGCGTTGCAGCCGGAGATGTTCGCGCTGGATGAAGAAGAGATGAAGCGGCGCGTGCTGGAAGATTTACGCGCGCTCCTTGGCATAGAAGAGCCCCCGCTCTTTTCCGTCGTGGAGAAATGGCCGCGCTCTATGGCCCAGTATATGATTGGACATCTGGAAAGAGTCGCCCGCATCAAGCAGAGAGTCTACGCGCTGGGCTCGCTGCAACTTGCCGGGAACGCCTATCACGGCGCTGGCCTGCCCGACTGCATACGCGGAGCCGAACGCGCAGCCGACGAGATAATCAAAGCCCTGCGATAAAAACAGCCGCAACAATCAGAAAAACAGCCGCAGTTTTGCGAAAAACGTGCGCGGCGATGGGAAAAACATGCGAGGTTTTGCCAAAAACACGTGTGGCAGTCGGAAAAACACGTGCAGCGACGCCAAAAACATGCGAGGTTTTGCGAAAAACAAGTGCGGCGATGAGAAAAACAGGCGTGGCAACCGGAAATTTTCGTGCGGCGACCTGAAAAACATCCGTGGCGGTGACGAATTTTTCTGTTTTGGCGAGGAAAACAGGTAATGCGTCACAATTTGGAAGTTGAGTGTGATGGTAATTGAGCTTCACCGCAGAGACGCAGAGAGACGCTGAGGGGGCGCAGAGGAAAAGATTCAATCTCTCTGCGTAAGCCTCCGCGTCTCTCTGCGTCTCTGCGGTGATAATCTGTCTTCTCTACGCTCGACTAACAGATTAACGGATTCCGACAATCACCGGTTAGCCTTAAGCAGCCGTTGCTGGCCTGCCGCAGCCAGCTTTTCTATCCACGCTGAGTTGGCTTGCATCAGAGGCAGGAAGGCTTCGCGCGGGGCGCGGTTCTCTATACGCATGTTGTCGTCCGTGTTGATGGGAGCGCCCGCGACGGCCGGGCCAAGCTCCGCTTCGTCGCAGACGTACCAAGTCTCCACGTCCTGCTTGCTCCGAACTCCTATGCGCTCAAGCTCCGCTTTGATGAGCGGGTCGCGCATGCGCTCTTCGACACGGTCGAGCGAGAGAGGCGCGCGGCTTCCCACCAGAATCAAATCCTTCCCTTCCGTGACACCTCCGACGCGAAACATCATGACGTGCGGGAAGACGCTCCGGTACGTAGCCAGCACGGAGCGCAGGCTGTCCGTCGAAAGCTGGTAAATCTGCACCCACTGCACGAAGACCCCGTCATCCTTGAGCCGCGTATTGCCAAGCTCGAAAAACTCTTTCGTGAAGAGATTGGCAACGCCGGGAACCCACGGATGGCTGGGCTCGCTGACTATGATGTCGTATTGCGTGGGGACAACGCGCAGGTACGTGCGCGCGTCGTCAATTATTAGCCGCAGGCGCGCGTCCTTTGTAGGGCGATTGTTGACGTGCTCGAAGAACTTCTCCGCAGCCTTGACCGTCACGGGCTCAAGCTCTACGCATTCGAGCGAGCGAAGCTCCGACTGAAGCATTGAGCCCACGCTGACGCCGGAAGCGTAGCCGACAATCAGCCCCGTGTCCGTGCGCGGCGCAATCAGAAGCGGGAGTTGTCCCACCATCACCTGCGTAGCCATGTCGCCGTCTTTGGCGAAATTGTCCGAAGCATTAGTGCGCCCGTTAATCGCCATAGAAGTTATGCCCCAGTCCTCGCGCACGGTGACGGTCGCCGTCGGCCCTTCCTCGTACATCAGCACCCGGTTCGTCTCCGGGCTGAAGACACGGCCATCGCCTCCGGCGGCGCTCCCCTGCGTGTGGGCCAAGCCCCGCGCGAGGCGGTCGTAAACTCCTACGGAGAGGTCTGCGCTGTTTAAGCGCGGTACAAAGCGAAACAGTATGAGCGGAAGAACAAGGGCTGCGGCGACGGCCAAGATGCGTCTTATCAAAAGCGTGTCCACGTTCCCGCGCACGGGCCTGTAGGCTAGCGCCGCGACTATCAGACAGAGCCAGCCCGCGAACAGGATTGTGAATCGCGTGCCTATCTTCGGGATGAAGAGAAAGCCCGTGAGGAAGGCTCCGGTAATAGCGCCCAGAGTGTTGACGGCGTAGCTGCGCCCGACAAGGCGCACGCGCATCTCGCGCAGGTTGCTCTCGGCCCAGACAAGCACTAGCGGCATGACCATCCCCATCAGGACAGCCGGAACGAGGACTATCAGCGCGGCGGTCGCGCCTTGCAGAGCCAGCAGGCCCGTCCATGAATTAACGCCAAGCCGCGTGCCTTGACTGAAGAGTAGCCCCGGCGCTCTGTTGATGAACCAGACGCTCAGCAGAATGCTCGCGCCCGTCAAAAGCTCTACCCACAGGAGAGCAGCGCGCAGCCGCGAAGCCAAACGCGTGCGACCGACGATATAGGCTCCGAGCGCGAGCCCCAGCAGGAAGAGCGCCACCACCAGACTGAAAGCGTAGGTGCTTGAGCCGATAATCATCGTCAGCACTCGCGTCCAAGCGACCTGCGTGCTGATGGTGACGAAGCCGGAAACCGCCGCACAGAAGAGCCAGAACCTCTTTCCGCCGAAACGCAGAGCATCATCGGCGCGTTCTTCATCCTCTTCGCTCTCGCGGCCAGCCTGCCCGTCAGCTTCCCGCTCATCGTCGCTTGCGGGCGAGCCGTCTCGCTCTTCATTCGCAACGACGCTGCCGGCGCGGCGGTCAGCGATGATTGAGACGACGCCCACGGCTATGTTGATGAGCGCGGCAGTCCAGATGGTGGCTCTTAGTCCCACGAGCGGGAGCAGCACGAAGCCCGCCGCGAGCGTGCCGAGGATTGCTCCGGCCAGATTGCAGGTGTAGAGACGCGCAACGGCATTAGAAGAATGTTCGCGGGCGCGAAGCAGTAGCGCAGCCGAAAGCACGGGCAGCGTCGCTCCCATTAAGGCCGTGGGGATGAGCAGCGCCGCGCACGATAGCACGAAGCGCCAGAGGCTGAAGGCGTAGAAGCCCGGATGAAACTCCGTCCAGATGAGCGCGTAGAGCCTATCAATCAAACCGAACAGCAGAGGCACGAGCAGGGCGTACAGGGCTATGGCTATCTCAATCAGGCCGTATGCGCGAAGCGGGCGCTTCATACGCGCGCCCACGCGCCCTGCGGCGGCGCTCCCCAACGCAAGCCCGCCCATGAACGCCGCCAGCACAGTGCTGATGGCAAAGGTCGTCGCGCCGAAGACCAGCCCGAGCATGCGCGCCCACAGGACTTCATAAATCAGGCCCGTTGCGCCCGACAGAATGAAGCAGATGCTTATGACCCAGAGGCTCGCGGTTGAGTACCGAAGATTGCGCGCCACCGGCGCGTCCAAGGCGGAAGCAGAAGACAAACGGATTGTTTCCTCGAATCTATAGAATCGGACAAGATTCTAACTTGAACCTGAAAATATTTCAGAAGTATTTAACATAGCTTGTGCGCCAGACGTTCGAGGGGATGGAGCCGGGGGCGGCCGTCGTCAGCAGTATGGCAAAGTTGCCGTCGGCTATGTGCAACTCCGGCTGGCTCTCTTCCGTGCGCGTGCCTTCGGCCGCGTGCGACACTATGGCTTCCGTTTCATCAAGACTCGGCATGACGAGCGCGAGCCTTCTCAGGCAGCGATAGAGATGCTCCTGACCCGTGCCGTAGCGGCCCATCTCGTCACCGAGCGCCAGTCGAACTTCCACGCGCTCGGTGATGAAGTGGGCTATCAACGACGCGGCGTAGTTGACGCTCTTTTCGAAACGCAGGGCCAGCTCCCTTTCATTCCCGCCGGGCGAGATTCGTATATCGAGAGCGATGGTGATGCGCCGCTCGTCCTCAGCCGTAAACTCCCTAACCGTCAGACGGTGCGAGCGCGCGGTGGCCTTCCAGTCTATGTGTCGAAGGTCGTCCTGCGGCTGGTAATCACGAAGCGAGAAGAGGTCGAAGCCTGCGCCGCGCCTGAGCGACAGGTGCTGCCCGGCATTCAGGGGCAGCAGGTGTAGCTCGTCGCTGATGGGCTCAGGCTTGGGATAAACGATGAGGTCAACGTTGCGCGCTCGAAGCCTGCGGCGGCGGCGAAAGAAGCCGAATGGAAACCGCGTGGAGATTTCAAAGCCTGAGATGAGAACGTGGCCGCGCCGCTCGAAAAGCTGCTCGACGCGCTGCTCGGCGGCCGCTCGGTGCGGCACGTACATGAAATATGCGAGCGCGCGTTTGGTGAATCTGATTCTCTTACGCTTGCGCCGCTTAGGGCTTTGCCTCACCTCGTCCGGCCCGCGCGCTTCCACAAGCACGGAGAAGGAGGGGAAAAATCTCTTGGCGTTTCTGAGCGTGACAATCACAGGCGCGGGCTCGCCCGCGAAGATGTGGTCGGGGAAGCGGGCCTTCACCACCATGTCTCGCAAAGAGGTGCGCGCCGCAGCCCACGCTACGAACATGGTCGAGAGCAGAAGCGAGAAGACTAGAAAGAGAAGATTGTTGCCAGTGTTCCATGCGGCAAAGGCCACAACGCCGAGCACGCTTAAGAAGACAAGCCCGCCCTTCGTCACTTCAAAAGGAAGGTCTATGCGCCCGAACTCCGAGCGGGCGGAGCGTGCCAGTGGCGGCACGACGAAGATTGTCAAAAGTGCAGCGATGACGAGCGAAGCTATGGCCGCAGCGCTGGCAAGCTCTGCGTCTTCGGTGCGCCGCGCCAGAACGGTAATCGTCGCAGCCACCATCCCCAGCAGCACCAGCGTCGTGCCTAAGATGGCGTTGCGCCACGCGGCAACTTTTTTGAGGAAAGAGCGCATAAAACAGTCTGGAGAGTCTTGAGAGAAAAGAAAGTCGTTTTGACTCTCTAGACTTCTTAAAGCGGTACGCTGACCGCCTTGATGATTTCGTGCAGGACGGCTTCGGACTCTTCCGAGCGGCGCAAGCTGGATGAGAAGCGAGAACTGACCACTAGACGGTGCGCGAAGACCGGAAGCACCAGCCGCTTGATGTCGTCGGGGACGCAATAGCTGCGCTCTTCGGTCAGGGCCAGCGCCTGCGCGGCGCGAAAGAGCGCGAGCGTCCCGCGCGGGCTCACGCCTAAATCAAGCATCTCGGAATCGCGCGTGGCCGCGACGATTCGCATCAGGTAATCCACGAGCGCGTCGTCCACAGACACCTCTGAGACAGCCTGCTGTAGCTCCACTATATCCTCGCCCGTCATCACGGGCCTGAGCGCGTTCAGAGGCTCGGAGCGCTCGCGGTCACGTATTATCTGCTTTTCATCTTCAGCGTCCGGATATCCTATGCGCAAGCGTAGCATGAAGCGGTCTAGCTGTGATTCCGGCAACGGATAGGTTCCGTGATGCTCTATAGGGTTCTGCGTGGCGACGACGATGAAGGGCTCAGGCAGGGGATGCGTGTTGCCTTCTATCGTCACCTGTCGCTCGGCCATTGCTTCCAGCAGCGCCGACTGGGTCTTGGGCGTGGTGCGGTTGATTTCGTCCGCCAGCACCACGTTGGCGAAGACCGGGCCCGGCTTCCACTCGAAGATGCCGGAGTGCTGGTTGTAGATGGAGAGCCCTATGACATCCGATGGCAGCAGGTCGGAGGTAAACTGTATGCGCTGGAACGAGCAGTCGAGCGCCCGCGCCAGAGCTTGAGCAAGAGTCGTCTTGCCCACGCCCGGCACGTCTTCCACCAGCAGGTGGCCTCCGGCAATCAGCGTCACCACGACCAGCCGCACAGCCTCCGGCTTGCCCTTGATGACGCTCTCGATGGCGGATTGCAGGCGCGTGACACGACCGGCGGCCGCGTTCGTGAGGGCCTGCGCCTCTGCTCTGTCTGCTGTCTGCAATCGTCTCATGAAAATCTTTTCTCTAAGGTGGCCGCGGCGCGCCTTCCGCTTATTCTACATGTTTAGCCGGGAACCCGCACGTTTCCGATGCGTCGAAGGCGGCTTAAGATGGCCTGAAGAACGGGCAAAATTGAAAGCGGGTAACGGGTGTCGGGGGCCGGGTTTCGGATAAAGGAGACACAAATGGTTCTTCTTTTACCCGTCACCTGACACCTAGCACCCGTCACCCGCTTTTGTCTACGCATGTGACTGGGGGCGGGGGCGTGTAGTAATATTACGGGTTGATGCAACCTCCGGCGCTCTCTTCTGTATCAGAAGAGAGTGAGATAGCGGAACCTTTTTGAAGCTCATTCGTGTAGCTTTAATGAAATTATTTGAAGGAGTTTACATGCGAAATAATCCTAAAGTGGCACGTCGCAATCAGGCCGGCTTCACCCTGATGGAGTTGATGATAGTCATAGCCATCATAGGCATTCTGGTAGGCGTGGGTGTCTTCGGCTGGAAGCAGGGCATTCGCCGCGCCAACGAGAACGCCGCCATACAGCAGTTGGAAGCTCTCAGAAAGATTCAGGCCGATTACGCGCTGGGCCATCGCGGCGACTACGGAACATTCGAGCAGCTTGTCAAAGCGGGCTCGCTCGAAGACGAGCGCTTTGCTACCAACCCGCCGCAGGTGTCCGGCTACATCTATACGCTGAACGTCACTCCGGCAGGGAACGGCCAGAGGTCTTTCTACACCATCAACGCAGACCCCATGGACGGCGGCTCCGGCATAAACCATTTCTATCTTGACCCGGATGTCAGCACCATTCGCATCAACCCCGAAAAGCCTGCGGCGGCCACAGACCCGCCGATTACCAAGTAAGCCAAGAGGCAGTGGTTAAAACCCAAGGGGAACGTAAGGATGCTATCCGAACAGCGCGAGCGTCCTTACGTTCCTCTTTTTGTTGAGACTTCTCTTCACTCACCCCACTCGCGTCTACGGCTTCCGCACCGTCTTTAATTAAATTTCTTGACAAAAATATCCGGCGCGGCATAGAGTCACGGCGGTTCTTCACAGGATTGAAATCTGCACCTTTGTAGAGGTGATGCGCGGCGCGTGCGTGAGGCTCAAACCGCTTCTCTCGTCTTCAGTGTTTCGATTGCTTGCCCTAAGAGCTATATCTTTCCAGAACCCACATTTTTTTGTCCGGACATCACTTCGTGCGGCGGAACGTCAGAGGAGAAAAGATAATGGATGATAAAGTCATTGTAACCAACGTCTCGGCCCTCAAGAGCAAGTACGGTAAAGGCGTGACCAAGATAGACGCGGCCGTCAAGCGGCTCATAGCGGCGGATAAAAAGCGCGGCATCACGACTCGCTATATAGCTATGGATAACGCAGCCGCCATGCAGAAGCTCAAGGCCAAGCCGGTCACAAATGCAGCCGACTTCAAACAGAACAAGCAGGCCGTGGACGCAATCTTTCGCGCGCTCATGCCTGACTATCTGGTGATTCTTGGAGCGAACGACATAGTGCCGCACCAGAACCTGAAGAACCCCCTCTTCAATCCGTCGAGCGGCGACCAGGACGAGTTCGCATTCGGTGACCTTCCTTACGCCTGCGAGGCCCCTTACAGCCAGAGGCCGCAGGATTTCACAGGGCCTTCGCGCGTTGTGGGCCGGATGCCCGACTTGAACGGCGTAGCGGATTTAGACTACCTGATACGCATCATAGAAGTGGCTGTGCAGTACAAGTCGCTCAAGGCCGAGGACTATTCCAACTATCTAGGAATCAGCGCGGAGGTCTGGCGCGGCTCCACGGAGATGAGCCTGACGAACCTCTTCGGCTCTGCAAAAGACCTACAGCTTGCCCCGGATAAAGGCCCCAAGTGGGAGTCCGCGCTTATACAGCGCCGCACACATTTCATAAACTGTCACGGCGCGCAGGCAGACGCTAACTTCTATGGACAGCGCGGCGGCAGCTATCCGAAGGCGCACGACGCTTCGTTCTTTAACGGCAAGATAAAAGAGGGCACGATTGTAGCGGCTGAGTGCTGCTACGGCGGCGAGCTTTACAACCCTAACCTGTCGAACGGGCAACCCGGAATCTGCAACACATATCTGGGCAACAAGGCTTATGGCTTCTTCGGCGCTACGACTATCGCCTATGGGCCTGCGGAAGGCAACGGCTCAGCCGACCTCATCTGCCAGTACTTCCTTCGCAGCGTCCTTAAGGGAGCCAGCACCGGACGCGCCGCCCTCGAAGCCAGACAGCGCTTCATAGAATCTTCGCCTGAGCTTGACCCGGTTGACCTGAAGACGCTCGCACAATTCAACCTGTACGGCGACCCGTCAGTCGTTCCCGTCGCAACGCCCGCCGCGCGCGTGAGCACGACTCGCGGCGCAAAGGCTTCGTTCGAAGCCGCAGCAGCGACGCGGGCGGACGTTCGCCGCCAACTACTCAACAAGGGCTTATGGCTGGCCGAGAATCATCCTGTGGCGGTCGAGCGCAGGACAACCGGGACGACTCGCGGCGCGGGAACGCGAGGCGCGGGCATAAGCAGTTCCGTGCAGGCAGAGCTGCGGCGACTGGCTTCACGCGCAAACCTGCTGCGCGCCGAAGTCCTCTCTTTCGGCATAGAGCGCGCCCCTGAGCCGAAATCCATGACGCGAAGCATGAGTGCCATGCGTCCTCCCTCAACGGCCTTCCATGTCATCATGGGCAGCGCGACTGACGGTGGAGCAGCTACGGGCTCAACTACCAGAGGAAGAACGCGAGGAGCCAAGTCCAGCCCGGCGGCGACAGCCCCGCAGCCGCCCGTGGCCACGGTCGTCGCGCTGGTGGCTAAAGAAGTTGACGGGCAGATTGTTTCAGTCCGTGAGCTTCACGCGAAGTAACCGCTACATGCAGCTTAAGGGAAGCGTCATCAAGAAGCACATCGCCGCAGGCTCCAAGAGCGAGCATGAGGCAATCGTCCTGACTACGGATGAAGGCGAGTACGTCCTGCGCCGGAAGGGCGGAAATCCCTTCTTTGACAAGGCGCTGGAGAACCTCGTCGGTAAACGAATCCGGTGCGAAGGAGACATCGCCGGCTATACTTTTCTCATGACCGAATGGACGGAAGAATAAGGGGAATCTTAAAAGCCGTTCCAGCATTTCCCCTAATTTGACAGAGTAGAATCACGGCAGTTATTCTCTGAAGCACTGATTAATTAAAGCTGCCCGCCCGCTTGGCTCAGTGGTAGAGCACTCGCTTCACACGCGAGGGGTCGTTGGTTCGAATCCATCAGCGGGCATCAAACACTTAAGGCCGTCCCTATCAGGGACGGCCTTAAGTGTTTCCTTCACATCTTCTCTCTGAAAGTCGCTTGGCTTTCGACTTCTCTCCAGACCTGTTATTGCAGAATCGGGTGGTATCCGCCAGTGCTGTGGTCTGCCGTCTTGTTGAAGAGCGCGCGGTCGTTGTAATAGAGCACCAGATGCTCACCCTCGTAGCGCACCACGTTTGAGACTCGCTCCCAAGAACGGTCGTGCTCGGCTATGAGAAAGGCGCTGGGGTTGAAGGCCAGCACCATTCCGCCCGCGTAGATGAAGCCGCCCTGATCGTAGCCGCTTCCAGCGTACTGGCCCGCCGGGACTGCGACATCCGGCGAGTAATTGCCCTGACTGTCTTTCAGGCGGTCTGCGCGGCCTATGAAGACAACGTAGTCGGAGTAATTCAGGCGGCGCGTGTAGCCGTGACGGCGCGCAATCTGAAAAAGCTCCGAGAAGCCGTCGTCAATTGCACGCAGGACTTCCGCTCGCGGTTGAGTGCGCGCGAAGACGCGCACGCCGCGCGTGGTTCTGGTCACGACCGGGAACGTATCTCCCGAAATCTGCTGTGCGTAAGCGACCAGCTTACGGTCTGTGCTTCCCTGCTGCGCGCTGGCGGGCCGCAGCCACGCGCTCGCGAACGCCAGAGAAGATAGAATTGCTACAAGAAGAAATGTCCGCGAATAGTTCTTAACCGCTTGCTTCATAACCTGACACCTGCCCATTGTTCTTTGAGAAACGCCAAAATTTCCGTGTGGAACTTTTTATATATGTGGGGGAACCGGTTGATTTGTGCTTACCCGCGAGCGGCTGCATCGAGCAGGTACGCTGACAGTAGAGTCCCCGCGTGACTCAAGGCCACGCGGGGGTTTTATCCTTGCACTTCAGTTTTTTGGGGTTGTGGCGACTCGTGGCTTCCCTTACTCGTTTCAGGGTCTTCCCTTCTGGTTTCCGCCACGATTGTTGTCGTTCTGCTGACGATTATCGGGCGGGGGGCCTCTCTTTTCTTCAACCCTGACTCGTTGCTCTTCCTTCTGCTGCTGTTTCTCGCCACCACGGCCCTGTTGTGCAAATGCGCCTACGGCCAGTATGCAAAGCATCATGACCAACGATAACATTTGCTTAAAAGCTTTCATGGTTGCCAATAGCCTCCTCATGCTTATTTACAGTGCGCGCATGGGAGGGAGAGAAGAGACGCGCCGTCTTGCAATAGAGCAAGATTGATGCCACCCGTGGGAGCCCTCCAAGCTCCCGTATTTACTGCAAACAGTTTACCAGTTTATGCACGCAAGCGCACCCTTTCGCACGCATACATACGATATAGGGCACGAAAAAGGCGCTTCCACGAAAGCGCCCCTTCTTAGACCTAATTTCCCGCATTTCATCACTTACGGACGGTAACCCTTGCGCTCCCCACGTTTCCGCTTGAGTCGAAGGCCCTGAGCGAAATCGTGTGCTCGCCTGCGCCCGTTATCTGCAAATCCAGCGCGTAGGATTCACGCGCGCTGTCGGCTATGCCGTCCTCCGGACTGACCGCGCGCCACGGGCCGCCGTCTATGCTCACATCCGCGCGCTTGAGCCTGCCCGTAGCATCTTCAACCTCGAAGAGAGCGCGCACGTTGTCGGCCGTCACCTGCGGATTGCCGGAAGAGCGCACAACCGGCGGCGTGTTGTCTATGTCAACGGGCTCGCTTATGCGCTCACCCGTCAGGGCCTGCCCGCCGGGATTCTCCGGCGCGTCGGACACGACTATCCTGAAGATGTAGCGTCCATCGGCCAGCGCCGCGCTGTCCACCGTATAGAAATTCTCCCTGAGCTTATCTTTCAGCAGCCGGAAAGAGCTTTCGCCCAGCGAGCGGTAGTAGATTGCATATTCCAGAGTGTCGCCGTTGCGGTCTTCCGCCTGCCATTGAAGCGAGCGCGCACCGCGCTGGTAAAGACGACGCGGCGGAACGGTCGCCACAGGCCCAAAGATGGAAGGGTCAAGACCGGAAGCTTCTATGTTCGGGTCTGTCTGAATCTGCACGGCCTGTTGCAGCCCGACTCCGACAGGTAGAATCGTGATGGACAGGACTTCCGGCGCTACGTTGCGCGGCAGGTAAGCTATGCTCACGTCTTCAAGACGCGCCAGAGCAGCGCCTCCCGCTCCGGTAGAGCGCAGGCGTGCGCGCCACTGTATGTAGCGGGCTCGCGGGCTAGCGACCTGTGCGCCGCGCGGGTCTGTATAGGGAGTGCTCCAATCGCTCCAAGTCATGTCTGGCCGCTCGCTGTTCCCCGTCCGCGTTTGCAGCTCCACGTTTCCCTGCCCCTGCCACCAGATGCGCCCCCATGAAGAGACTAGCTTCGCGTCGCGGACTGCGGATTCAAAAGTACCCTCGCTCACGGGCTCTGTGCTGAAGCGGAAAAGCTTCCCCTGATTGCTGCTCGCTGCGAAGACTTCGCGCCCGCGCACAATCAGCGACGAGACTTGTCCTTCTGTTGATTGCAGCAACAGGGTGTCCCGGCCATTGTCCGTCACAGAATAGATGCGTCCCTTGTCGGAAGTGCCTATCAGAACGCTGCCGCCTTCGGGCGCGGGCGCGACGGCAAACGCAGTCACCGTCTGCGAGCTCCATAGCACGTCCGTCCCGCCGTCCGGCAGTAGTCGAAAGACCGCGCTTCGCGCGTTTGAAAGGTCGTTGCGGCTGCGCGAAGAGCCCGCCTGCCCGGCAGTGGCATCTTCTACGCCCGTGATGGTCACGCTGGCCGTGACCGTGCCGCCGGAATCCGCTCCGGCTGAAGCGCCCGCCGGGACACCCGCAGGCCGCGCACTTGAAGCAGCCTCGCTTAAGGCCAGCGCGTAGACGGAGCCGTCCGGCGCAGGCGCGAGCGCGTGTATCTCTCGCAGGCTGGAATCAAAGAGCGCGAAGGCTTTTCCCTCGGGCGAGATTCGCAGGACAAGCCCGCCGGGGTCTGTTCCCGCGAACAGGTCGCCGCGCGAGTTCACGGCCAGAGAGATGACGTGCGTCTCGTTCGTATCAACCAGCAGAGCGTCTTCCGGCCGCGCGCCGCTCGCACGCACGCGATACAGCTTTCCGTTATCGCCTGTGCCGACCGCAAGGCTTCCGTCGGCCATCACGGCCAGCGACCAGATGTACTTGTCCGGCGGGTCAAAGTAGGTTTCGGCGCGGCCGTCCTCAGAGATGCGATAGACTTTCCCATCGGGAGAGGTTCCGGCGTAGACCGCGCCGTCCCGGCCCACAACCAGCGCCGTCACGTCCAGCTCAGCCGAATCATAAAGGAGCGAGCCGCTACCGGCCGCCGTGACGCGAAAGACGCGCCCGTCGTGTCCCGTGCCGAGATAGACGTTGCCGGCGTTATCAACTGCGCTAGACCAGACGAAGGACTGCTGCGTGTCGAACATCTGCGTGAAGCGCGGGGCGAGCATGAACGCGCCCGTGTCCGTGATGGAAATGCCGCGAGCGTCTCCCCTTAAAATCTCTGCGCGACTGCCTGTCTCCCATATAAGCGGTTCGCCCGCGCTGGCCGTAGATGAGAGAAGCAGGAATGTCGAGAGTAGAGCAAGAAGTGCGTTAATGTGTCTCTTAATTTTAGTATTAGCCATCAAAGGAAACTTCACTGAGAATTTGTTTGAGTTGTTCTGTCATCAACCGGGAATCTTTAGCCTAGTGGCATCATAACCGAAATCGCTCTGCGGCGCGAAACCTGCGCGCCCGGCCGGAAACTCCCACTTAAACGCCTACGTAACGCGCGTAGAGAGAGCGTGCATGATTGACATCGTCCGTGCCGCGAATGATGGAGCGCGCATCACGAAAGACTGTCAGCTCGTACTCGCCCACGCGGAACCGTAGCGTGTAGGGATTGAAGCTGACTTCGCCGGAAGCTTTGAGTCTCTCCGCGAGGCGCTCAAAATCTATGGCTGTGGCCTTCGGCGGCGAAATCTGTATGGCGTCACGGCCACACATCACGGCTGCGAAATCGTTGCTCTCGGCATCCAGCGATTGATAAATCCCTTTCGCGCAAGTAGGGCAATCCGCATTCGGCTCGCCCAGACGAATCCGCCGCCACTCGTTTCGCCACACGTCGAACTGCATGAGCGAATTGTGAAGGCTCTCTGTGCGGCCCGCCAGCAGCTTCAACGCCTCGCTCACCTGCACGGCGGAGACGATGCTGATAATCGGCATGATGACGCCGGAGGTGTCGCAGGTCTGCGCGCTCCCGGCTTCGGGCGCTTCCTCGAACACACAGCGCAGGCAGGGGGAGGCGTGCGGCCGCACCGTCATAGTCACGCCGTAAGAAGAGACGGCTGCGCCATAAATCCAGCTTACCTTATGCTTGACGCAGGCATCGTTGACGAGATAGCGCGTGCTGAAATTATCCGTCCCGTCCAGCACCAGGTCGCAATCCCGTATGAGCCTCTCCACATTCGTTCGATTGACATCCGTGACTTCCGACTCCACCTCGACTTCGGAATTAATCTCTTTGAGGTGGCGGGCGCAGGCTACGGCCTTCGGCAAACGCTCGCGCGCGTCTGCTTCGGTGAACATAGTCTGTCGCTGCAAATTCGAAGGCTCTATGAAATCCCGGTCAACCAGCCGCAGCCGTCCCACGCCCGCCCGCGCCAACGCCTCCGCGTGAGCCGTGCCGAGCGCACCGCATCCCAACACGAGCACGCTGGACGAAAGTAGACGCTCCTGTCCGTCTCTGCCTATGCCCTCGAATAAAATCTGTCGGCTATATCGTTCATTCATCTCATGCAAGAGTCCGAATCAATCCTGTCTTTCCAGAGCCACGGTGGCCGCCGCGCGCATGACTTCAAGTGGCGCGTCAGTTTTCATCCAGAGGCGGAACTGTTCTGCCGCCTGAGCTATCAACATCTCAAGGCCCGTGAGAGTCTCGCAGCCCGCCTTTTCCGCTTCAAGAAGAAAGCGCGTCCGCCGTGGATTGTAAATCAGGTCGTAGGCGAGCCGCGCCCCTTTGAGCTGAGAAGCTATAGCGGGCGTCTCATCTTCGCTCGACCCGAATGTGCCGAGCGGCGTAGCGTTGACTACAATCTCAAAATCACGAAAGCCAGCGCCTTCAAGCTCAAGCGAGCGTGCGCCGAACTCTTCTGCTAGACGCTCACCCTTCTCCCTGTCACGCGCAAACAGCGCAGGCTTTGCCCCTGCGCGCTTGAGGCTCCAGAGCGCGGAGCGCGCCGCGCCGCCCGCCCCTATAATCGCTACCTCTTTGCCGCTCAGCACGCCGCACGTCTTCACCAGTGGCGAGAGGAACCCGACCGCGTCCGTGTTGTATCCGTGTAGCTCTTCGCCTTCGACTATGATGGTGTTGACCGCGCCTATCTCTCTGGCCGCAGGCTCTATCCAGTCAAGATGCTCCATGACCGAGATTTTGTGCGGCGCGGTGACGCTCAGTCCGCGCAGCTTCCAGTCCAGCTCACGCGAGCGCGGGTGCGCCATACGTTTCAGAAAGCTTCCGGCATCCAGAACTTCAAAAGGGATGTAGACGGCGTCAGACCCGCTCGCGGCCAGCGCGGCGTTGTGCATCTGAGGCGACACGCTGTGTGAGACGGGCGAGCCCATGATGCCTGACACGGTCGTCTCTTTCGTTATGCTTTGAACGCGATAAAGCTCGCGCAGCTCTTCGGCGGTAGATTGTCCGGCTGCCGTCGCGTGCGCTTTATCCAACGCGCCGTAGGTGAGAAACGAGCCGCGCGACGGCCCCATGATTCTCGTCACGATTCCGGCCTCGCCCATAGCAACCGCGATTAGCTGCCGCCCTTCGAGGCGTGCGCGCTCCATCAGATTGAAGACCGGGAGGCAGTCGGTCGCGTCACCTGCCCGGACGGCAATCTTGATGATGCGGGCGGGCGTACCTTTCATCATCTGATAAAGCTGCTCGGGGTTCGATTGCCCGCCCGCGAAGTCGTGATGAGAGCAGATGATTCGATTCCAGTCGAGCCCCTCCTTCTCCATCAGGACTCGCGCGACATCGAACTCGATGTCATAGAGCAGATTCGGCGCTTCATCCCTGCCGAGGCAATCCAGCCAGAAGACTATGCGATTAAGGCTGTCTATCTCGCGCATCCCCCCTTGTTCCGCCGGGCGCAGAGTGATGATGAAAGGGCGAGTTGTTCCGCCTGTGAGCGTGTTGAGCTGGCCGAGCGCACGGTCAAGCTCCGCGACGGCTAGATAGTCCAGCCGCAATTCTATGATGTCCGCGAGCTCAGCCGCGCGCGCTATTGCGCCGGGTAAATCGCCCGCGCTCCGCTCGCAAACCGGGACGCAGATGAGGGGCTTCGCTTGAGTCTCTTTCATAAAATCATAGGGGCGATGCGTCCTTAGGATGTTCCCGCATCGCCCCGGTTTGCTTTGTCAGCACTTCGGCCTCTTCGGATTTCAGGGAGCCGCCGTCTCGAACAGCTCGTGCGAGAGATAGCGCTCACCGAAATCGCAGATGATGGAGACGACGCGCTTGCCTTCGCCAAGCTCCCGCGCCACGTCGCGCGCAGCAACCGTAATTGCGCCCGAAGAGATGCCGCAGAAGATTCCCTCTTCGCGTGCCAGCCGCCGCGCCATCGCCAGAGCATCCGTGTACTCAACGCGCCTGACATCGTCCACGACCGACGGGTCGTAGTTGCGCGGAATAAAGCCCGCGCCGATTCCCTGAATCTTGTTGGGGCCGGGCTCTCCGCCGGACAGCACCGGCGACGATGAAGGCTCAACGGCTACGACTCTCACTTGCGGGCCCAAGCGCTCTTTCAAAACCTGTCCGACGCCTGCGATTGTGCCGCCCGTGCCTACGCCTGAGACGAAGGCGTCTATGCGCCCGTCCGTGTCTTCCAGAATCTCTTCGGCCGTGGTGCGGCGGTGGACTTCAGGGTTCGCGGGATTGTCGAACTGTCCGGGCGTCCAACTGTTCTGCATCTCCTCGGAGATTTCCGCAGCGCGTTTGATGGCTCCCTTCATGCCTTCAGCGCCGGGCGTGAGAACGACCTCCGCGCCGAGAGATGAAAGCACACGTCGGCGCTCCACCGTCACGGTGTCGGGCATGGTGACGATTAGCTTGTAGCCGAGGACTGCCGCCGCAAACGCCAGCGCGATGCCCGTGTTGCCGGACGTAGGCTCAATGATAATCGTCTGGCCGGGATTGATGAGGCCCTCGCGCTCTGCTGCTTTAATCATGGCCGCGCCGATTCGGTCTTTGACCGAGTCCATAGGATTCTGCGACTCAAGCTTGGCAATCAGCTCGGCAGAGCCGGGCTCGGGGATGCTGTTTAATCTCACCAGAGGCGTGTAGCCTATAAGCTCCAGCATGTTGTTGGCTATCTTTGGTCTTTGCGGCATAAGGGGACTCCTTTTCAAAGCTGCGGTAGTTTTTCAGGAGACTATACAAAGGCAAAAGTAAAAAGGCAAAGGAACCAGCGAATCCCGTGGGCAAATGGTGAATAGACGAAGCGGTTTTCACTATTTCCCCACGGGATTTACTATTCAGCCTCTTTTGTCTGCGCCGAGGTGTCTGGTGGTGCCTTCGGTTACGCTGGGCGGCGGGGCCATTATCTCGGAGGTGCTTCGGGGCGGAAGACTGCCCGCCGTGCCGGATGAGGAGAGGTGCGATGCGGGCGTAGCGGTCGAGGCCGGAAGCTCTCTACGGAGTTGTATCAACTGCCCTATGCCTTCACCGAAGCAGGCGAAGGTAGGTATCAGCAGCCAGAACCACCAGAACCTGCCGGAGGGTACGGCCAGCGCAACTACCATGCAGATAATCAGGAAAGCAAGGCCGACGCCTAAGTTCTCGAAAGCCTTTCCGTAGGTCGCGGGCTTCTTTGCGCGCCTGCGGCTGCGACGGCTGGCCCTAGTCTCTTCCTCTTCCTCAATGACCGCAGGAGTTTCCGCTCTGTGCCCCGTGAGGGCTGCGGGCACAAGGCTGATGTCCGCGCCGCAAGCGCGACAGAACCTTGCGTTATCCATGTTCTGCGTGGCGCATTTCGGACAAAACATATCTTCCCCCTCCTCTAATACAAAAGTCAGAGCCGCGCAATGATGAATGAGAAGAAGAAGAACTCAAGTTGAATGATTCTTTACTTCTGCATTTTGCACTCTGTCTTCCGCACTCTTTTTTGTTCTTTGCCTGAGCGCTTCGTAGAGGACTACGCCTGCCGCCACAGAAACGTTGAGCGAGGTGATGTGGCCTCGCACGGGGATGCGAACAAGCGCGTCGCAGCGCTCGCGCACCAACCTGTGGAGCCCCGCGCCTTCGCCACCGAAAACGAGCGCGCAAGGCATAGTCCAATCCCACTCTGTATAATCCATCCCGGCGTCGGCGCTCGTCCCCACAGTCCAGATGTTTCTCTCCTTCAGCTCTTCCAGCAGCCGCACAAGGTTCTGCACACGCGCCACGCGGACTCGCTCCAACGCTCCGGCGGCAGCCTTTGCGACAGTCTCCGTCAGGCCGACTGCGCGGCGTTCCGGTATGAAGACTCCGTGCGCTCCGACGCATTCCACGGTGCGCAGTATAGCTCCCAGATTGCGCGGGTCTTCCACTCCGTCAAGCACGACCGCGAGCGGCAGCTCGTCAGTCCCAATCCTGCTTGCGAGTGATTCCAGCAGCTCATCCCTGTCCGCGTAGCGCGCGGCGGCGATTGTGGCCATTACGCCCTGATGATTCGCCTCCGCGCCCGCCATGCGTTGCAGCTCGGCGCGAGGCGCTCTGCGCACCGGGACGCCGCGCTCTCTGGCCTTACTCAACAACTCTCGCAGGCGGAAATGCTGCGCGCCTTCAGCCACGACCAACTGCTCTACGGGACGCTCGCCCGCGCGCAGGGCTTCAAGCACAGGAGAGACGCCGTAGATTTTCGACCACGCGCCCTGCTCCTCTTCCTCTCTGAGCCCGCGCGCGGCTGGAGGCTTGCGCCTTTCCGTATCGGCCTCGCGCCTCTTGTCAGGCGGAGCGCCCCTTTGCCCCTTCTGCTCGCGCCTTTTCATTCCGGTTTCGAACGCGCGCCTTCCCGCAGCCTGAGCAATTGGCGCAGGCGAGAGTAGCGCGTAAACTGCGTCTCGTTATCGCTGGTCATAACGGCCTCCGTGTTGAAACGTCCGGGCCGCTCGCGCCGCAGGCCTCTGGACTCTGTGCGCTCCTCCGGCGGCCAAACAGGCGCGAGCGCCTGACGCAGGCTGTTGTAAGAATCGTCCACAATCATGCGCGGCGCTCGCCGGCTTAAGGCTTCTACGAGCGCTGAGAAGTTCTGCGCGGCGACGAGCGCCTTCCCGCTTCCCAGACAGGAAAAGTCAAAACTGTCCGAAGCCACGCGCCAGCCGCCGTCCGAGCGCTCCGTGTAAAGGTCAAGCAGCATCACGTCGCCCGTCATCTCACGCGCATCTACCACTTCGCTGCCCTGACGGTTTCGTCGCTCCTCCAATTCCACGCGCCGCGTGACGAGCCTACCCGTCGCCAGCAATATCAGGTCAGACCACTCGGCTCGCCAGATACCGTTGCCGCCTGCGGCATAAGCTACCAGCCCGTCCTCTTCAAAATCGAAGGCGCGCGCGCGATTGCGGCTCTCTTCCCTCATCATCAAATCGCTGTCGGAGACGACTAGGACGCTCAACCCGCTTGCGCGCAGCCTCTCTTCAACCAGCCGCGCCTCTTCCACAGAGTCCACGCGTGCCAGAGGCAGAGGCCGCGAAGCTTCCAGTATGCGCGCCGCCTCCGCTCTCTCAAGCCGCAGCAGACCGGCCACCTCGCTTAGAAGCTTATCCGGGGCGCTCGCGCGCTCAAGTAGAACAACGTTGTAACCCTCTTCCCACTTTTCCGGCTGGCGAATGACCGGCCTTCGGCCTGAGCTTACAGTCGCGTCCGGGAGCGGGAGCTTAATGCCGCAATATAGGCACTTGGGACGCGTGGGCGGGTTGGCGCGCAGGCACTCTTCGCACGTCACCATCTCTTTATGAGAAAAGGGGCGCGCATCGTCCAGCCGCGCAGCCTCTTCCGGTTGGGTCAGAAAATTTTCGTGCTCTTCCGACAACGCGTGCCTCTCTTTTGAATTCCCAGCCCCGTGATTATACTTTGCTCGCCGCCCGTTGCAATCTAATAATCATTGAACATAAAGCGTCTTCCGGTATAATCGCAGGCGCAAACTCAAAAAAAATGGCTTGCCTTCATTTTCAAAAGACCGCGCGCAGAAGCGCTCGCTGGCGATTAGCGCTCATCATAAGCATGGCCGCATTCGCGTGCGCCTGCGGTGCCGCCGTGAACCCGCCTAATCCGGGCGCGCCAAATCCGAACGCGCCTCCGTACCCGGTTCTCTTGACGGACGAGTCGGGCGACAGGCGACAGACGGCGCTGGCGGCATGGGCCAGATTGATGCACGAGCAGGGGGTCGTGAGCGCGCAGGAGCCTCTGCTTCAACCGGTGACCTCGACCATAGCCGGTCTGCCTCAGCTACCTTCGCCGCTCTACCTGCCGAAGGTGGGCGAGGGGCTTCCCATGACGGAAGAGGAGACGCGCGAAGCGCTCAGGCGCTTTATCAACTCCAACAGCGAGCTTCTGGGCATAGAGCCGCCGCAGCTTTCGCTCATTCAGCGCACAGACGCCGCAGACGGCACAAAGCGGGCTCTCTACCTGCAACGCCCGTTTCTTCTTCGTTACAACTTCAGCAACGGCTTCGGCGTGGTCGAGATAACTTTCGCGCCCGACCGCCGCATATTGAACGTAACCAGCACGGCCATTCCTGAGATAGACCGGCTGCGCGCGGCAGGCGCAGGCATAGCGGCGCGCGCAGAATTGCAGACATCCGAGCAGGTCATCAAGAACCTGACGGGCAGAACCATCAGCTACACGGATGCAGCCGGACGCGCGGCTACCCTCACGCTCACGGCGCAGAACCGCATTACACCTCGCCAGTTTGTCATCTACCCGCGACTGAGAGAAGACGCCCCGCCCGCGCTTGAGTTTCATCTGGCATGGGAGATTACGGTTGACGGAGCGCCCATTCGCACTATCTATCTTGACGCGCTGACGGGCGAGTTTCTAAGCGCGTCGGCGGGGAGCGCCCCGGCAGGCTAGTGGGTCGGACGCGCTCTTTTCACTTGACCTTAAGCAGCGCAAAGCCTCATGCTGAGCAGCAGATATTTAAAAACTTAATGGGGTAACTTTAAGGCATGAACAATTTCGATCCGACGAACAATGTTTCATGGCAATTCGGACATCGCGGTCGAGTAGCAGTTTTCATTGACGGTAACAATCTCTTTCACGCAGCCCGCTTTCACAACATAGACATAGATTACAACAAGTTGCTGCGTGTGCTTCTAGGCGATGGCAGGCTGCTCCGGGCCTTCTTTTACACGGGCGTAGACGTGGGCGCGGAGCGACAACAGGGGTTCCTGCTATGGATGCGCCGCAACGGCTTTCGCGTAGTTCAGAAAGAGTTGAAGACCTTCTATGACGGCACGCGCAAGGCCAATCTGGACGTGGAGATTGCCGTGGACATGCTCTCTCTGGCCGGTCGCTACGACACGGCTGTTCTGGTTTCGGGCGACGAGGATTTCGTCTACGCGGTCAACGCCGTAGCCTACAAGGGCTGTAGAGTGGAGGTAGCTGGCTTCCGCTCGAACACAGCGCCGAAGCTGATTGACGTTGCAGACTTCTTCATAGACCTTGGCGACATAGCGGACAAGGTCAGGAAAGAGGTGTCGCACGGCGCTCGTTACGACGAGCGCGACCTGCACGAAGTGACCAGCCACAACGTCTTCATGCAGAACGGCGTGGGCGCTTCCGCCGAATCCGGCGAGGCTGAAAGCTATTCCTCCGCTTCCGTCTCTCGCGTGGTCTTGGAATCCGAGCTGGACGAAGAGACGGACGCCTTCGAAGCGTCTGTGGATTTGATTCGCGTCACGGACGAACACTGAAAAGTTGGAGTCATGTGCCGGGGACTTTCTTTTACCAAACCCCGTCACCCCTCTTATGAAAATCTTCAGCGTGGAAGAGGCCAATGCCCTGATTCCCAGCGTGAGGCGCATAGTGGAGTCCATCCAGCGCCAGCATAATCGCCTGCTCTCGTTTCAAGCGACTGCGAGGTATGCCGCCGAGGGCGCGGAAAATGGCGGAGGCGGTATGCCGGAAGGCCCCGGTTACGTGGCTATTCTCACCAAACTGGCCGACAGCACTGGCGAGTTGGAATCAATGGGCATTCAAATGAAGGATTACTCGCGCGGCCTAATAGACTTTCCTTCGCTGCGCGACGGTCGCGTAGTCCTGCTCTGCTGGCAGCTAGGCGAAGGCGACGAAGTCCAGTGGTGGCACGACGTAGACGCTGGCTTTGCCGGACGCCAACCACTCTAAAAAATGCAGAAGGCCGTAGTGCCGCGATGATGAATGAAAAGAAGTATGTTCTTTAATTCATCATCGCGGCACTGCGGCCTTCTCCACTGCCTTTATCTTGTGTGTGCAGAGTGTTCAAATACAGTAGCTAGTATATTTTCTGATTGACGACTTAAAGTAGTGCATGATAGTATCCGCGCGACTCCACAGAAGGGCGCGGGCTTATTCTTGCTCTCGAACCCGTCGCCTAATTGACTTAACTCTTGTAGCAGCTTTTTCCGAAACGGAGGCCCCTTCGTTATGCAGTGTCCCGCGTGTCGCGCCGTATATTCAAACGGGCTGGATAATTGCCCACGGTGCAAAACGCCAGCACAGGTTCCAGCACCCGAAACCAAGATGGAAATCCCTTCTTCCCCCGAGACGGCAACGCAGCCTGTCAACGCAGATGACAACAAGACTGCGGAAGCAACGACAACTGCTTCTACGCTGATAGAGTTTCCGGGCGCGCGCTCCATGCCGCAATGGCGCAAGCAGTTGAGCGAGCGCGTGCGTGAGATTCAGGAGCGTAGAGCGCGCGAGGCTGCGCGCGAAGTCGAAGAAGTCGCCATGGCTCCCGCGCCGGTTGCGCCGCCTGTAAGCACTGAGACGAACACTCCGCCGCTAGGGCTTGTGCCGCCGCAGCCCGCGCCCGAGATGAATCCGATTGTCGTGGCAGCTTTGCGCAGAATCGAGCGCGCGCGTCAGTCGCAATCCATACCGCCCGTTTCGCGCTCGCGGGGCGGGGGCGCTGCCGTTGCGCGCGTAGCCGAAGAGCACTATCAGGAAGAGATTAATTCCGTGCTTCTTGCTCCGCAAGCGGAGCTTGTGACGGCACCGAAGCCGGCCGAGGCTGCTCCTGCGCGCAATCTGGTCGTTGTGCCCGCGCCCGTGAAAGAAGAGCCTAAGCCTGAGCCTAAGCGAGCCGTCGAAGTTGTCATAGACGACGCCACGCTCGCTCAGCTTGAAGCGGAAGCCGCCGCCAGCGAAGACATACACGAGGATGTGTTTGATGACCGCGCGCCTGTTGTAGCCCGGCTGACGGCGAGCGCGATAGACTTCCTTGTAGTTGCCTTTGCCTCTTCGCCCTTCGCAGCCGTCATAGAGTTGACCAACGGCAACTGGACAGACCCGCGCGTGGCCGGCTCCATGGGAGCAATCGTGCTGGTAGTGATGTTTCTATACCTGACGGCCTCGACTGCGCTTGCAGGGCGCACGTGGGGAATGTCGCTTCTCTCTCTGCGAGCGGTTGACGCGGACACTGGCTTGCAGCCCACGACTAAACAGTCTGTGCTGCGTGCGCTTCTTTACATGATTTCGCTCGGGGCGCTCGGCCTAGGGATAATCTACGCGCTCTTTGACGCAGAAGGCCGCACCGCGCACGACCATTTCTCACGCACGGCGGTTGTGCAGGAATAGAAGACTAAAGAGTCATAAAGAAGAAAGAGGCTCTGCTTCGAATGTGAAGCGGGGCCTTTTTGTTCGTACGGCAAAAGTCTGTTAGCTTTGGCGTGTATTTCATGAACGACGAAACCATCAGGGCGATTGTGGAAGAGATTGCGCCGCTACTTTCAGGGCGCATCATGGGCAAGGTGTTTCAACTGTCGCGCACCTCGCTCGCCGTGGATTTTCGCCTGAGCGACGGACGATATCTCTTCCTGAGCGTTGACCCGGGCCTCGCCCCGCGCCTCTATCTCATAGAGCGGCGCGTGCGCGACCTTGAGAAGCAGTCACTACAGCCCTTCTCTTTCGTGCTCGCGCTCAGAAAACATTTGAGCGGGGCAGAGCTTGTTGCCGTCACTAAGGACGAGTCAGACCGCATCGTGCGCTTCTCTTTCAGGGGCAGAGACGCGGTCGGAAACATACAGGGGCGGACGCTCGTCGCGCAGCTAACGGGACGCGCGGCGAATCTGCTGCTGCTTAACGAGCACGGCTACATAATAGACACGCTGCGCTCGCTTCAAGGCGAAGGGCAGCAGGCGGGAGAGCCTTACGCGCCGCCGCCCGCTCAAGCAACGTCTCGGACATCGAAGACAGTTCTGGAGCGCGGGCCATACGCAACCCTGTCGGAAGCCGCAGACAATTATTACCTTGAGCTTGAAGCGAAGCGTGCTTTCGAGGCTCAGGCTGCGCGCGAGCGCTCGCGCCTGAATAAAGAGATAACTCAGCGCCGGAAGCTCAAGCGACATCTGGAGGAAGACCTGAAGGCGCACGGCGACGCAGAGGAGCACAAGCGCACGGGCGACCTGCTGCTTGCCAATCTGGCCACAGCCGAGCGCCGGGCGGGCAAGGTCGTCGTCAAGGACTACTATGCCGAAGGCTCGCCTGAGATAGAGTTGGAGGTTGATGAGAACAGTTCTTTACAGGAGGAGGCCGCGCGCCGCTTTGCCCGCTACACCAAGGCCCGGCGCGCCAGCCGTGAGATAGCCGAGCGGCTATCAGTCATTGAGAAGGAGCTGAAGAGGCTCGAAGCCGAAAGAGAGGAGCTTGAAGGCTTTATCCTTTCGCGTGACCGCAGCGCTCTTGATGCTTTCAATGCCGGGCCGGAAGGCAAAGCCTCCGCTTCTCAGTCTCAGAAGAAGAAGCAGCCGGAGCAGGTTCCGGGCGCTCGGCGTTACACCTCTTCGGACGGCTACGAGATTCTGGTCGGGCGGGCCGCGCGCGATAATGACAACCTGACGTTTCGCGTTGCCAAGCCAAACGACCTGTGGCTTCATGCCGCAGACTATCCCGGCTCGCACGTAGTCGTGCGCAATCCTACGCGGGCGGAGATTCCGCACCGCACGCTGGTTGAGGCCGCTCAGCTCGCGGCGCATTTCAGCCAGGCACGCAACGACGCAAAAGTCACAATCCATTACACGCAGCGCAAATTTCTCTCCAAGCCGAAGGGCGCTGCGCCCGGTCTGGTGCGCATCTCCAGCTTCCGCTCCATCACCGTCGAGCCAAAGATAGTGAATCCGGCGTAGATAAAAGCTGCTCTTCTTTCAATATTCAATCGTCACACTTTCGTTAAAGCAGTTGTGTAGCTTGGCTGTTTTAGCTTGAGCTTCAGGAAGATTTCATATGAGCACTAATTTCATAGAGCCGCTTGAGCAGTTCGCGGCGAGCGTGCTTGAACAGATTGCGGACGTAGTTTCGGGGCCAGCTTCTACCTTGCGAGATGGCACGGAACACAGGGGCGTCGAGCTTCCCAGAGACCTTTACGCGCACAGCGAGTCACAGACGGAGTGGTGGTATTACACTGGCCACATGCAAACCTCCGGCGGACGCCGCTTCGGCTTCGAGTTGGTCTTCTTCAAACGGCGTACAGACCTTGACCGCTTCGGCGTCGTGCCTCTGCGGTTGATTGCCAACCCGCTCTATCTGGCTCACTTCGCTATCACGGATGAATCCCGCTCGCAGTTTCGCTACGAGCACCTTAAGAGCACCGGCGGCATCTTCGACCTGCCTGCGCGTGCGAGCGAGGACAAGTACTACCTGCGGCTGGGGAAATGGACTGTGCGAGAGGCTGAGGGCACGCATATTCTTCGCGCGACTATGGGCGACGACCTGATTTTTGAAGCGAAGCTCAGGAGCGAGAAGCTTCCCGTCCTGAACGGGCACGAGCAGAGAGGCGTGAGCTTCAAGGATGAGGGCGAAGCTTCGCGTTACTTCTCTTTCACGCGCTTTCATGCTGAAGGGCGCATCACGTGGCACGGGGAGACGGAGAGCTTCACGGGCAGCGCTTGGATGGACAGGGAGTTCGGCACATGGCGCACTACCAAGAATCAGAAGGGCTGGGACTGGTTCAGTCTTCAACTCTCCACGGGTGCGGAAGTGATGGTCTATCACATACGCGACGCGCATGGGGCGGCCTCGCCCTTTTCCAGTGGAACCTACGTGGACGCGTCGGGCGCGTGGACGCATCTCAAGCGAGAAGATTTCGTGCTGGAAGTGACGGGAGAATGGCGAAGCCCGCACACTGAAGCCGTCTATCCTAGCGGCTGGCGGCTGCGCGTGCCGCGCTTCGGCGTTGATGTCACCATTACTCCGGTCATGCAGAATCAGGAGCTTGATACGCGGGGCACTACGATGATTGTTTACTGGGAAGGAGCTTGCAGCGTTCACGGCAGGCACGGCAACGAGCAGTCGGAAGGCCGCGCCTATGTCGAGCTGGTCGGTTACGACCGCTCGCACGAGCAGCCGAGCCTGAGCGCCTTTCTCTTCGGCAGCTCCATTGAGCGTCAATGGCGCAGCATCTTCGGGTAGCTCAAAATCGCTTTGCCACTTAAATCCGACTGTATCAAAGTGACGTTCCGTCGAACTGTTTACAAACATCAGAGCTTGAATTTCCGGGCAAATACGCCTTAATTCGGGCTGGTACACTCCTTGCCAAATCATCACTACGGGTTCCCCTGCTAAGAGCCTGCACGACTCGACGGGCAGGCTAACATTCATCTTTTGACAGGAGAAAAGAAGTATGGGCTTATTCGACAAGATGTTCGGAAGTGGCGCGGCAGCCGCGCAGGCTGCGCCGGACACAAATCAGCGCTTTGAAGACCTCAAGAACAAATATCGCAGCGTTCTAAGCTTCATAGACCAAAAGGGCGTTCAGGTTCAGAACCTGCACGTCGAGAACGACAAGCTCTTCATTCGCGGCGTTTCACCGAGCGATGATGTCAGCAATCAGGTGTGGGATCAAATCAAGCTCGTTGACTCCAACTATCAGGACATCACTGTGGAACTCAGCGTAGACCAGAACGCTCAGCATGGCGGCCAAAACAACGACGTGGAGAGTTACACGGTCAAGGCTGGCGACTCGCTCTGGAAGATTGCCAAGAACCACTATGGCGACGGCAACGAATATATGAAAATCTTCTACGCCAACCGCGACAAGATGCAGTCGCCGGATTCAGTCATACACCCCGGCGACGTTCTGAACGTGCCGAAGAAGTAAGAACGCGTGTCAGGAGTCAGGTGCCGGGTGGCGGGGAAAGAAAAACTATTTGTCTTTCTTTCCCCCTCACCCGGCATCTGTTTTTACTTTTCCCTTCTTCGTCTTACAATGCGCCTATGAGTTCAGCACAAAGAGATGAGCGCAGAGCGCGCTCTGAGGAGTTGTTTGCTCGCGCTGTCGAGTTGATGCCGGGCGGAGTTAATTCACCCGTGCGCGCGTTTCGCGGAGTCGGCGGCACGCCCCGTTTCATTAAGAGCGCTCGCGGCGCACAGATGACGGACGTTGACGGCAACATCTACATTGATTACGTGGGCTCATGGGGGCCTATGATTCTAGGGCACGCGGATGAAGAAGTGCTGGAGGCTCTCAAGGATGCTCTGACGCGAGGGACGAGCTACGGCGCACCGACTGAGCTTGAAGTTTTGATGGCCGAAGAGATAACGGCCGCCGTCCCGTCTGTCGAGATGGTTCGCATGGTCAATAGCGGCACGGAAGCCACCATGTCTGCCATACGACTTGCTCGCGGCGTAACGGGGCGCAACAAGCTCTTGAAGTTCGAGGGCTGTTATCACGGCCACGGCGATAGCCTGCTGGTCAAAGCCGGCTCCGGCGTAGCCACTTTGGGCTTGCCGGACAGTCCCGGCGTTCCAGACTCGCTTGCACAAAACACCATCACCGTCGCCTTCAACGACACGGAAGCCTTGGAGCGCGTCTTTGATGAGCATGAAGACATAGCCGCAGTCATCATTGAGCCCGTGGTTGGCAATATGGGCTGCGTGCCCCCGCTTGAAGGCTACTTGCAGAGGGTGCGCGAGATTACACGGGCGCGGGGCGCGCTTCTAATCTTTGACGAGGTAATGACAGGCTTTCGGCTCGCACGCGGCGGCGCGCAGGAGCTTTATGGTGTGATGCCCGACATCACAACGATGGGCAAGATTATTGGCGGCGGTCTTCCCGTAGGAGCCTACGGCGCGAGCCGCGACATCATGAATAACATAGCGCCCGCCGGAAACATCTATCAGGCGGGCACTCTCTCCGGTAATCCCTTGGCGATGACGGCAGGGCTCACCACGCTTCGCCGTCTGCGCGACAACTCTATCTATCAACGGCTTGAGAGTGCGGGCCAGCGTCTCTGCGCCGGGTTAGCGGAAGCGGCGCGGGAAGCAGGATTACAGACCGTGACCAATCGCGTTGGCTCAATGTGGACTTCATTCTTCACGGACGAGCCTGTCACTGATTGGGCTACCGCCGCGCGAAGCAACCGGGAGCTTTACGGCAGGTTCTTTCACGCGATGCTGGAGGAAGGCGTCTATCTCGCGCCATCTCAATTCGAGGCGGCTTTCATCAGCGCCGCGCACACGGACGAGCTGATTCAGAGGACGATTGAGGCCGGTCGAAAGGCTTTCAGAAAAGTGGCGGATTTATAGATTCTTTATTTGGCGAAAAGCTCGTTCATGGCCTTGTTTATATTAACCTTGCCTGACATTGAAATGACGGCTTTTCCGCCTGTCTCTTTAGTAATCTTCTTGAGAAAAGATTCGGCTCGCTCCTTTTGTGTCATCTCGCTGAAGCCGCCATACGCGTCTAAGCCTCCGAGCAGTCCGACGGCGTAAACTTTAATCCCGCTTTGCTTGACCTCCTTAATGAGCTGCTCAATCTGCTTTTTCCTTACGTTTCTTTCATCAGGATATGAAACAAACTGGTCGTCCATCTGTGTATTCTGGTCGCCGTCCGTTATCAGGATAATTATTTTGTCTTTATAAGAGTCCTCGTCGGAATCTACGTTGGAATTCAGCTCGTCTGCCATCGAGCGAATAGCATCGAAGAGCTGGGTTTGACCTTTAACCACTGTGAGGCCGTTAATATAATCAGCTAACTCATCCCGGTCTTCGCTCCGGTCAACTCCCGTAGTGACTTTTGTCGAGGCTCGACTCTCAAGTTCCGAGCCCGGCGGCCACGGGGCACCTCTCACCCTGTAGGGCATCGTTATGAAACTGAATAAAGAGACGGGGCCGCGCCCCTCAATGCGTTTCACAACCTCAAGCGATAGCTCCTTCACGTGCGCGAACTGGCTTTCCAATGAGGCAGTATTATCCACCAGAAGGCCGTAGGCGTTCTTCTTCTCGTTCTGTCCGCGCGCGGAATTATATGGGATTACTATCAGGGCCAGAACGGTTAGAAGATAAAGGATGATTCTCTTTAACATCCGTGTCCTCCTGCTGCGCGAAAAGCTCGGATTGCCGAAAAGTAGAAGAGCTTGATAATCAGCTTGCGAGCGGCAGGTCAATCGTAAAGCGCGTGCCTTCGTCCTTGCGGCTGTCTACAGAGATTGTGCCGCCGTGCTGCTCTATAATCTGCTTGACGATTGCGAGGCCCAGCCCCGTGCCGCGCTTTTTGGTAGTGAAGAAGGGCTCGAAGATGCGGGCGCTGGTCTTGTCGTCCATACCGACTCCGCGGTCTTCTATGCGTATGCGCGCAAGCGCCGCGTGCGCCAGTTGTTTACGGCTGCCGTTTCCCACGGCGGAGCCTGCGCCGTTGACTCTGGCGCGCTCCGTGTAGACGGTCACGGGCGATTTTTCGGGGCTTGCGTCTACGGCGTTTGCCAGCAGGTTGACGAAGACCTGTCTTAGCTGGTCTTCGTCCCAGTGCCCGTGAAGGGTTTCCTCCGCGTAGAGCCTCTCGACCGGAGTGCTCTTCTCTCTGATTCTATCTGCCACGAGGTCTAGGCTCTCGTCTAGGAGGTCTGAGAGCGAGACATCGGTGCGCTTCAGTTCCCTGCGGCGGGAGAACTGCGTGACATCCACGACCAGCTTGTTGAGGTGGTCTATGCCGCGCTCCACCAAATCAATAGTGTTGATGGCCTCCGGCTCCTGCGTCATGTCGCGCAGCATGGAGACGCCCAGTCGTATGCTTCCCAGAGGATTCTTGATTTCGTGCGCGACCTGCGCGGCCGCCTGTCCCACTGCGGCGAGCGACTCCGTTCTGCGCATGACGGCTTCCGCCTCTGCGGCTTCGGTCGCGTCAACGAGCGTGACTATCTGGCCGCCGCCGCCGTCAATCGTCAGGGGCGAGGAGTAAACGTCGAAGGTGCGGTTGGAGCATTCGGGAGTATCAGAGCCGCAGACCCAGCGTCCGCGATAGGTGGCCACCTTGACTTGCGAGGCCGTGGCGGCTTCGAGCATCTGAAGCGCGTCGGGTGAAGCGAAGTTGTCGTGAATGGAAGCGCCGACGCTCGCGCCCGGAAAAATCTTGTAGAAGGCGGAGTTGGCGCTCCTGATGCGGTCATGCTCGTCTATGGCCGCGATGGCGCTGACCATTCCCTCAAGCATCTGCGTGCTGAAGAGACGCTCGCGCCGCGCAAGGTCAAGGCTCTCTCGCATCTCCCTAAAGCGGCGCTGCACTTCTCGAATAGTAGCGGCGACGACCGCTACGCCTATCAGCAGTGAAATCGCCGTGAGAATCAGAATCTTGCGCGCAGCGCTTGCTCGCAGGGCTTCGCTCTTACGTAGAATTTCGTCCTGCTCCGGCGCGGCGTTATTTAGAAGCTCGTTTAACTGAAGGTCTACCTTCTGATATTTCTTGAAGCCGCTCTCGTCCCCGGCGGCCTCGTAGGTTTCAAGGCTCTCGGTTGATTTAACAAACGCCGCCATGTCCTGACGAAGAGTTCGCCATCTCTCTTCGTTGTTGAAGGCCGAGCCGTCAAGCTGCGTCAGCAGGCTGTTCATGTCGGTGCGAGCGCCCCTGAGCCCCAGCTCAAAGGGCGGCATGATTTCGCCGCGCGCACGCCCCTGCGCGCGCACGCGCGCCTCGTTGTTGAGAGTCGTGGCGGCCACGCGCAGCTTCAAGAGAAAGCTCAGGCGGGTGGCGTACGTGCGCTCCATGTCCAGCACTTGATAGCTGACCTCGTTAAGCTGGCGTGTGCTCAGGTAGCCGAGGGCCAGCACGAGCGCGAGTAGCAGCACGAAGCCTACTAAGAGCGGCGTCAGAGCGGGCGCGGCCTGTCGCTCCGGAGTCGAAGGCTTCTTATCCGCCCGCCCGCGCTCAGGCTCCGGCCCCTCGTCCCCGACTGTGTCAAGACGCTGGTAGACAACCTCGCCGTTCTCTTTAGTGTTGTGGGCCATCTCGCTCTTCTTCAGCCATCATAAGAGCCATCCGGGCTCAACTCAAGCGCCGACCGGATTCAACTCTCCCCCGCGTTACCTTTGCGTCTCTCTCTTCGCGGCCTTCGGGTCTAGCAGCTTGCGGCAGAGAGCGACTACGGCTACGCCGCGCGCCTCCGGCGTTTCGATTTTGGCCAGCACGTCCAGCACGCTCTCAAGCTGTTCGGGCGCGAATGCACCTGCGGCTGCGCGCCACCCAAAGCCGCTCGTGCCAAAGGTTATGTCAGAGACAGTCTTGACGGAAAACTTCTTTACGAGCGGCGCACGCTCGTCCGCGCTGGCCGATACAGGGAAGCGGCCCATCAGCTTTACGCCGTCGTTCAGGGCTTCGAGCGCGGCCCACTTGTCGAACTGCCCGTAAGTCGAGACTATGCCGAGAGCTATCCGCGTCCAGTTCTCGTCCATCTCCGCCTTTTTGAGAAGCGCCTGCGACTCCTGCAACCAGTCGCGTGCGCGCGTCAACTCTTTGGCCTTGACCAGACGCTGAGCGCCTACGATTAGAGAGGCTGCTCGCTGCGCCGCTTCCCCGTTCTTAGAGAGCAGTTGATAGGCCCTGTCGAAGTCATTCGCCTGTATGAGATGCAGCGTGGCCCTGTAGGTGAGCCAGTTCTTCAAGTCCGAGCGAAGCTGTTCGTCCTGAATGCTTCCGGCCAGCGACCAGCCGCGCTCGTAACGCTGGGGCGCGGTGGCGATTGCGGCCTCCGCGTAGAGTATGTCGCGCCTGAGAGGGTTTGACTCGCGCTTGGCGTTCTCTTCCATCAAGTCCACGCGGCGCTCCGCGTAGTCTTCAATCTTTTCGCCCGGACGATATTCGGGCATGTCGGCGGGCCTTTCGGCGGGCGCGGGCGCGAACTTCGCGTCCGGCTCCGTCTGCAAGGCTCTCTGCCTGAGCGCGGCTGCCAGTTCCGGCAACTGTTTCGCCATCTGCGGGTAGAGCGTGTTGATGACGCTCAACTGCGCGCGTGCCGTGGCCTCCATCTCGCCGGTCGTAGCCGGAAGCGGCGCATTGAGCAGAATCTCCGCCGCAGCCTTAAGAAATTCGAGCGCAAGCTGTGGGCTCTGCTCTGCGGCTGCTCTGACCTGCGGCCTGTTCTGGCTGACGGCAAGGCTGAAGCTGCCGCGATTCTCCGACGTGCTCGCGGCCTGCACGCGCCCCGGTGTGTAGAGGTAAGAATAGAGAATCAGAAGCTCGTTAGGGTCTTGCATTCCTGCCGTCTTTATTCTCTGAAGCGCGCGTCGAAAGACGGCTTGCGCAAGCTCGAAGTCCTGTTGCTGTATGGCCAGCAGGACATTCTGCAAGCCGAACGAGACGCCGTCCTGCAAGCTCTCCATAGCAAGGTCGGCGGCAGCTTTGGCGTCCTGCGCCGCGACTGCCATAGCCATATCCAGCAAGATAGTGCTGCGGGGCGTGCGCTCGTCGAAGATGCCTCGCTCCTGACTCTTGCGTCCGGCCTCTCCGGCCATCTCTGCCAGCCAGCGCTTCGCAAGGTCAGGCGCGCGCCGCCTCGCAACCATCATCACCTCTCGCCGCGTCTCCGTCTGCGCCGACTCATTTCTGTAAGCTGAGCGCTCCCCTCGCTTCTCTTCGCGCGCAGAGGAGGCTTTGTCCCACGCAGTGATGAGCAGCGAGCGCGCCGCGTCCGGCTCCATCTCCCAGATGAGGTCTGCAACTTCAGCCTGAGCCCGCGCAGCAGCCCTTTCATCATTCCACTTCTTTGCGTCCTCGGCGGTCGAGCGAAGAACGCTCGCAATTCTGCTTGTCAGCCGCGAAGATTCTTCCGGAGAGACTTCGGCGTCCGGCTTCCCTGCGGAAGGTTTAGGCTTCGGTTGCGGTCGTGCCGAAGCGTTCCCGCGCCCCTCCTGCGCAAAGCCCGGCCCGGCCGTAGACGCAAGAATACAGACACATGAAATCACCAGCAGGCCGGGCGCGGCCCGCATGAAGCTCGTGCGGCGATTACCAGCTCGTGCTGTTACCTTCTCGCGTCCACTGCGACTCATAAACATCACCCGTCTTCGTCACGTAGAAGTTTGAATAAACGGTCGTGCGCGCCACGTCGCGCTCAGGCTGACTCGCGTCCTCCATCAATGGAGCCTGAGCGTCCCACAGGCGCGTGCGATAGATTGTCTGCTTCAACTGCGCGTCGAAAATCTTCACGTTGCAGCTCAAGAGCAGCCGTGCCTCCTTCGTGCGCTCCGCTTCCGCGACTTTTGAGCGAAACGGTATTCGCTCAAGTATGAAGGTGCGGTCTGTGAGCGAAGCAAGCCCGCTCTTTTTAAAGCTCCCCTCGGCCAGCAGAATCTTCTTGGGGAAGCCGGACAGGCTCAGGTCAACCGCCACGGCACCCCCTTTGGAAGCGCCCCTGACCAGCTCCCTCAGCGATTTCTCATGCTCCGCCTCGGAGACAAAATATAACTGGTAGGTTCCCTCCCAGTAGCTCTTGGGGTCTGAAGCGCCGGGCAAATCTATCAACGTTATCTTCAACCTCAGGTGCTCCAGATACAGCTCAGGCGCGAGCACGTTGGGCTCGGCCCGCCGCATGCGCATCTGGTTACGTCTGCCCTCCTGCGGTATCGCCACACTCAGCCCCGGCAGGAGCAGACAAAATGCGAGCGCAACTCTGCACGCCATATTTCCGCAAGGCTTATGTCTTGTCATAGCAGGCTCGATTCTTTTTCTGCGCGCCCGTAGGTCGGGAGCGTGCGCGCTAAATTTTAATGAGAGTAAAGGAACGAGTAAGGGGGAGCTTACTAATACTTGGCATCCATCCAATTGTCCGCGATGCCGATTTCTACGATAAGGGGGACATCCAGCTCGACTGCCCTCTCCATCTCTCGCTTGACGATTTCTGCGGTGCGCTCCGCCTCTTCATCCGGAGCCTCCACCAGAAGCTCGTCATGCACCTGCATGAGCATACGCGCCCGCAGCCCTTCTCGCTTAATGGCGTCGTCCACATGCAGCATAGCGATTTTGACTATGTCGCTTGCCGTTCCCTGTATAGGCATGTTGATGGCTTCGCGCTCGGCGCGTGCGCGTATGTTGCCGTTGCGGTCGTTGATGCCGGGAAGCGGCCTTATGCGCCCGTAGATGGAGCGCACGTAACCCATCTCGCGCGCTTTTTCCGGCACTTCCTCCATGAAGCGATGCACGCCCTTGTAGGTGTCGTAGTAATCGTCAATCACCTTCTTGGCCTCTTTGCGCGAGATGCCCACGCGCTGCGAGAGGCCGAAGGGCTCTATGGCGTAAGCTATGGCGAAGTTGACTATCTTGGCGAAGCGTCTCGCTTCCTTAAGTTCTTCGGGCGTCTTTGCTCCGAAGACTAGGCGAGCCGTGCGCGCGTGTATGTCGTCATTCTTCTGAAAGGCATCAACCATCTGCTCGTCGTGCGTGACGTGCGCCAAGAGCCGCAGCTCAAGCTGAGAATAATCTGCCGAGATGAGCTTGTAGCCTTCTTCGGGGACGAAGGCGCGGCGTATGCGGCGTCCAAGCTCCGTGCGAATCGGCACGTTCTGGAGATTCGGGTCGGAAGATGAGAGCCTTCCCGTCGCCGTCACGGTCTGGTTTAGCTGCCCGTGTATGCGCCCGTCCGGGCCAATCTGGTCGGGCAGGCTGTCCGTGTAGACGGTCTTCAGCTTATCAAGCTCGCGGTACTCTATGATGAGTCGTGGCAGCTCGTACTTCTGCGCCAACTCTTCAAGCACGGCGCGGCTGGTGGAGACGCGGCCCGTTGAGGTCTTGCGTCCCGAGCTGATGTTAAGCTCTTCCAGTATGTCCCCGACCTGCTTTGGCGAGTTAATCTTGAACTCGCGGCCCGCCGCCTCGTAGATTTTCTTCGTCAGCTTCTCAAGCTCTTTGCCAAGATACTTCGAGAGGTCTTTGAGGACAGAAGTGTCCACGCGAAGCCCCGCGCGCTCCATGCGATAAAGAAGCGGAGCGAGCGGCAGCTCTATCTCGTTGTAGATGGCTTCGAGCCCCTGTTCGAGGAGCCGTCCGTGCAGCACGTTTGCCGTCTGCGCCGTCAAATCTGCGGCGCGCGCAGCCTCCCACTGCTTCTCCGTCCAGCCTTCCGGCATCTCTACCTCTTCGGCTCCTATGGCCTCGCGCGCCAGGTCTACCAACTCGTACTTGCTGCGAATAGGGTCTAGCAGGTACGCGGCCAGAAGCGTGTCGTCCTCTACGCCCTCGGGCTCAATCTCTACCGTAGCGAGGAGCGCAATCGCGCGCTTCAAATCATGGACAGATTTTGTGAGCAGACCGTTGGCCAGCACATCCCGCAGGAGGCCGAGCGCACTTTCGGCCCCGTCTTCGAAATTCTCAAGGTCTACGTATGACGACACGCCTGCCGCAGTGGAGATGGCTATGCCGCGCGGTGGCGCTGCGTCTCGCAGGCTTCCCTGTTGGCCGCCGCCCGCGGGCGACGAGTCGGCTACAGAGAAGCCCCAGTGCTCGGCTTCCCAAAGCCCGCGCACCAGCGTCTCAAGCTCTGCGCGCCTGTTTATGATTCGATAGCGAACCGCCTGAGGGCCGCCCGCGGCTTCGGTGGCAGCGCTCGCGGCATCGGAAAACTCCCGTGTCAGGGATTGAAACTCAAGCTCGCGGAAGAGTTGGTAGGCGGCGGCGCGGTCAGGCGGGCGGCATTGAAGCTTATCAAGGTCAAGCTTCACGGGCACGTCCGTCCTGATGGTCGCAAGCTCCTTCGATTGCAGAATAAGCTCGCGGTTGTCGCGCAGCGATTCACGATAACTCTTGTGCTTGACCTCTTCCCAACGCTCCAGCGCGTTCTCGATTGAGCCGAACTGCTTGACTAGCTGTACCGCTCCTTTTGCTCCTATGCCGGGCGCGCCCGGAATGTTATCAACCGCATCACCCATCAGGCCCAGCAGGTCTATTATCTGCGACGGCGGCACGCCGAACTTCGCCTCGACCCAAGCCTCGTCGCACCATTCTATAGGCGGCACGGGCTCCTTGCGCTTGACGTTCTGCGAGTTCTGCCGCATGCAGATGATGTGCGGGTCGCGCACCAACTGGCACATGTCCTTGTCGTTCGAGACGATGACGGCCTGAAGCCCGCGCTCGGCAGCCTGCACCGCGAGCGCGCCAATAACGTCGTCCGCCTCAAAGCCCGGCGAGTTCAGTATGGGAATGTTGTAGACTTCGCAGACGCGTATGATGTAGGGAATCTGCGCCGTGAGGTCTTCCGGCATCTCCGTGCGGTGCGCCTTGTAATCCGAAAAGGTTTCGTGCCGGAAAGTCTTCTCGCCGGATTCGAAGACGGCTGCGATGTAATGCGGCTTCTCGTCTCCCAGAAGCTTTCGGAGCATGTTGGTGAAGACGAAGACGGCCTGCGTGACCTGCCCCTTGGTGTTCGTCAAGGGCTCCATGCGCCCGCCCATAGGCGCGAAGTAGGCGCGGAAGATGTGCGACATGGAGTCTATGAGATAGACCCGCTCGGTTGGCACCCCTGTTGTCTCTGATTTCCTGCTAGGCATTATGCTTTCGATGATAGAGGCGTAAGCGGCGGAAACGCAAGCAGGCAAAGGATTGATTCACCCGTTCATTGATTCAATGAAACGATGAACCGGTGAACCGGCGAATCAATCTCCCTGTTTGTTGCGCCGATGCCGCATAGTTGAGCGGCTTGCGTTGCCTGTTTGCAACAAACCGGGCGCGATGACGGGTAGCGATTGAACGCTTTGATGGAAATTCTTCCGGCAATTCATCAGCATTTCAGGAGCTTTTTTCACGTCAGGGCTTCGCCTCGCATCCGGCGGCATAGGTCTTGCCAATTCATTTGTCGTTTCAACTAATCGTGCGGGCCTGTATAATCCGGGGCTCGCTGTTGATGAAAGGGTTGCTAAGCCGCCTCGTGATTAATCAAACCACTCTCGCTTCTTCGGTCGAAACAAGCGGCGTCGGGCTGCATACGGCCGTCCCTGTCGTGGTCAAGCTCGCGCCTGCCCCGCCTGATACGGGCTACATTTTCAGGCGGACAGACCTCGGCGGTTTCGAGATTCCGGCCAACGTTGAATGGGTAGCTCACTGCTCTTATGCGACTACGCTCATGCGAACGGGCGTTATGCTCTCAACAGTAGAGCACCTGCTGGCGGCGCTCAGGGGCGCGGGGCTCGACAACGCTTTCATAGAGGTTGACAATCTGGAAGTGCCAATCATGGACGGCTCGTCGGAGGCTTTCACGGAACTGGTCGAGCGTGCCGGAATAATAGAGCAGTCACTTGCACGCCGCGCCCTGTTGGTGCGCGAGCGCATCTCGGTCGAACAAGGCAATCGCTCCATCAGCGTAGAGCCTGCGGACGGCTTCCAGATAGACTGCATGATAGATTTTGCTCATCCCTTAATCGGAGTCCAGCGACTCCACATAGATTTGAGCAACGGGGCATTCAATCGAGAGATTACGGGAGCGCGAACCTTCGGCTTCACCGAAGAGGTGGAGGCGCTCAGACGCGCGAACCTTATACGCGGCGGCTCGCTTGAGAACGCGATTGTCCTGACGCCGGAAGGGATGCTGAACGAGAGCCCCTTGCGCTACCCGGACGAGTTCGTGCGTCACAAGATTCTGGACATAGTAGGCGACCTTGCGCTCCTTGGCATGCCTTTACTGGGTCGCGTTCGCGCCGAGCGTAGCGGCCACATCCTGCACGCTCAGCTAATGACAAAGCTGCTCCGCACCAGAAGCGCTTGGGAGATTGTAGATATGCCCGAGCGCATGAAGACCGGCAGAGACTACGAAGCGGCGCTCTCAGGAAATTAAATCAGAAGCAGAACCACTAATCACACGAAGAGACACGAAAGAGAAAGCAATCTTGTCAGCTTCCCTTTCGTGTCTCTTCGTGTGATTAGTGCTTTATCTCTCTTATTCCGCGCGCACGAACTCAAAGATGATGTGTAGCCGTACTGCTCCGGGGACTATCTCCGGGCGCAGGTCTTTGGCCCTGAGTCGCAGAGCGCCGCCTGCTGCGGAGATTGGCAGCCGCGTCGTCAGTTGATCAGCCTTCAGGATTTCAATGGGGTTGATGCGCTGGTCAATGGCGTTTTGAACCATCTGCACGACTACGCCGTTGGCAAGCTGCGGGATGCCGCTCAGGTGTATGTCAACCACGTCAACGTGCGCTGTCAGGGTCTGCCTGTCACGCTTGAACTCAAGGTTGATGACCGTATCGGCCCAGCCCTGAAAGCGAAGGCAGCCCAGCAGCCCCGTGTTGTACGTGCCCGTGAAGGCAAGCGGCGCTGTGATGCGCCCGTTCTCGAAGCGCACGGCCGTTCTGACGCCGCTCATCTCCCGCTCCAGAATAATCTGGCTTGAGCATTGATTGATGCTCTTTGAAGGAGCAAGCGCGTTCGATGCCTGCGGCCGACCTGCCGGTGCGCTTTCAACATCCGTTTTGGAGAGTGTCAAGGGAAAGCTGGGCGCGCGCAGGTTTGTAAAGACTGCGTCAAGGAGAGAGTTTAGAAACTGCTCATTGAGAGTGACGGTGGCTTCGGCTGGCGGAAGCTGCGGCTGCGCGGATTGCTGTTGACCGCCGTTTTGTCTCTGCTGCTCGGCCTGAGCCGAAGCCGCAGGCGCGTGCGCACCGTACAGGCTCACGCTTAAAATCAAAGTGAAAGCGGCGGAAAGCAGACGCTTTTTCATCCTCTTCTCCCCTCGTATCCGAATCTGAATGGCCCGGCAGACCAAAGCGGTACTTTCCCGCAGGTCGTTTCCGAGACGTTAGATTACGGGCAACTTGCTTAAAGTTGTCAAGGAGACGACTGATTAAAAGTTTCTAACCTTCCGCGCCGAAAGCGCTCTGCTCGAACCGCATCAAGGCTGGCCGAACCGTTTTCTGTACTCTTCCGAGTAGATGAACCCGAAGATTAAGTGCTGTATGTCTCTCGGCGCTATGCCCGCGCTCGGTCTTCCATTGGTGAAGACATCCACCCAGTCGTTCCATCCGACAAGGTTCGGGTCATTCAAATCCGGGTCGCGCCTGAGAAGCGCGAAGTAGAGCAGCGTCACCTCTCCACTCGTAAAGTACGTGTCATAGACAGCCTGCTGCTCTACGAACGCTTTCAACGTCTGCCCGACTGTGAAAGTGCCGTTTGCGCGTAAGTTTATTAACTCATGTCTTGCATACTGAGTAGGCTGTCCGGGTCTGGTAGTCGCTGTGTTTGGCAGAGTAACGCCTGCCGTTTGCTCAAGTTTCTGAATCAGTGTCGCGGCCTGTGAAGGCTGTAGAGCATCCTGAAAGCGGCTGGTAAACTCGAAATCTGTGGTGAGCTGCTGCAAGTAGTCCGCAAGATTCTGTTGCTGCTCGGCCTCGGATAATCCGAATCCGCTCAATCTCCCCATGCCAAGAATGAAATCGGCCAAGCTGGGCAAGCGACCCATGCCGACCCGGTACAGCCTGTAAATCAATAGCCCGCTTTTTGTGAACTCCTCCGAGCCGAAGAAGCCGTGCGTGACGTGCGCGCGGTCGCAATTCGGAGGTGCGCCGAGGAATCCTTTCTCAGGGCCGCAGTTGTTCAGCACATTAGTCCAGTCCGCGAAGCCCTGCGCGTCAGGCTCGCGCATCAGAAAGTCCACATAGTTCTGGCGCACGAAGAAATTATTGCTCAGGTACGGATTCTGCTGCGGCGTCGTGGGCGTAGCGTCAGCAGGGTCTTCTTCTATGGTAACCGGGACTATACCCCAGACAGAGACAGTCCCTCCCACGGGGTTCTTCAACTGTATAGTGAAGTGCTCGGGTGGCTCCTTATACCCGTCGTTGATTATCGGAATAGTAATCGTCTTTATTGTTTCCCCGGCGGCGAATCTGATGATTCCGTTCACGGGCGTAAAGTCGCAGGCTTGCGACGCCTGCCCGTTTGACTGGCTGCAATCAGGGCCGCCCACACCCGAAGTTAAGTATTGCACCGAAGCCGGAGCCGAAACGTCTCCGACGCGTCTAACCTCTACTGTTAATGCTGGGAAGTGCTGGGCGGTGCTGTCCGCATCCTCGCGTATCTGGTAGCTGCCTTGGCCCAGTTGTATCCTCTTCACTTGATTAACCACCTGACCGCCGGGGAGCGTGCCGGTTGAAGGCAAGAAGTTATTGTCCCCGCTATACTCGGCTGTGATGCTGTGCGTGCCTACGGACAGAGAGTTAGTTGTTATGAAAGCGCCTGGGTTCCCATTAAGATTTATGGGCGAGCCAAGATTCACGCCGTCCACTTTGAACTGCACCGTCCCCGTCAGCGTCCCCGCCGCCGTGGACGTGACTGTGGCCGTGAACTGCACGTTGTCTCCCTCTATAGACGGATTGCGCGACGATGTCACGGTGGTTGTAGTGCTGGCTGGCGCAGGTGCGTTGTATTGAATCCTGAAGACAGCGCTGCTTCCTCTGGCAAGGTAATAGAGGTTGCCGTCGGGGCCCACTTTCAAATCAACCGGCTGGCTGATGCCAGAGGCAAAGGCAGACACGGCGTTGTTGTTCGCCGGGTTGAGCGTTCTTATCCAGCCGCTACACAAATCCGCGAAAAAGTAGTTCCCGACATACGAGTTCGGGAATTGCTGCGTGGAAGGATTGTAGAAGACGCCGCCCGTGATGGCGCAGCCTGTGGTAGGGCCTGTGCCGTGCTGGTATGCGAAAATCGGCCCCCTGAAACGAGAGTCTGTGGTCGGGCCTTCGGTCGTGGGCCATCCGTAGTTCGAACCGGCTATGCCGTCATTTATCTCCTCCCACGCGCTCTGCCCAACATCGTTAATGAACATTCGCCCCGTGCCTGCTTGGAAATCGAAAGTGAACGGGTTTCTTAACCCGAGCGCCCAGATGGCTCTGTTCTTTCCAGCCGCCGTATTGAAGAAAGGATTGTCCGTGGGGATTGTGCCATCCGAATTGATGCGCAGCACCTTGCCAAGCAGGTTCGTCAAAGTCTGGGAGTAAGACGGCTCCGCGTTCTCGCCGACCGCTATGTAAAGCTTGCCGTCCGGGCCGAAGTGTATAGCGCCGCCGTTGTGATTCGTCGCGCTCAAATCATCCAGCTCAAGGATAATAGTCTCGCTGCCCGTTACCGCGACATCGCCGTTGGCTGTAAACCGGCTGACGCGGTTGCGGCGCGGTGAAGTTGTGGCCGTATAGTAAATATAGACAAATCTATTCGTGGAAAAGTTAGGGTCGAAGGCTACGCCCAGAAGCCCGCGCTCTCCTGCGGAATCAACGCTCACCGTCAGGAAAGGCGTCGCAAGCAGAGCGCCGTTTTTGACGACTCGCAACTGCCCGCCCTGCTGGCAGACAAACAGCCGCCCGTCTGGCGCAAAGGCCATGGCAGTCGGCGCTGACAATCCGCCTGCGAACAGCGTCTCTGTAAAGTTCGCGGGCAAAGTGGCCGCTCTAACGGGAAGCAAAGCACAGCAAAGCAGCAGGACTGAGACAGCAAGGGCCTGCCCCGTGTGTGAAGAGATGAGTTTGCTGAGATTATTCTTAACCGTGCGGGTGAAGTTCTGAGACTTCAATACAACGAAGGCGTTATTGCTTCCCATGCTTGTCTCTCTTTCTCGACAGATACAATTATCCCCGTTGCGGGGAGATTATTAATTGAGGAAATAACCGGGGCTGTTCAGATATTCCGGCACTGTTTGCGGACGGCCATCAATTATAAACTTCATCAGGCCGGGCCGTCCATGTCGCTCTTCAAGTGGCCGGGCCGCGCCGTCTCAAGCTCCTTCCATATCAGCACACTCTTCGTCTCCTTGAGAAGCAGCGAGCCTACGATAAAGGTCAGCGCCGCCACGGCAATCGGATAATAGAGGCCCGCGTAGATGTTGCCCGTGCGGTCTATGACGGAAAGACCTATATACGGGAGAAGCCCGCCAAAGACGCCGTTGCCTATGTGATAAGGCAGAGAGAGCGATGTGTATCTTATCTTCGCCGGGAAGGCTTCGACTAGATAAGCTGCTATGGGCCCGTAGACCATCGTCACGAAGATGACCTGTATGAAGACCAGCAGGATGAGCTTCCAGGCGACGGGGCTCGTGATGAAGCTATTAAAATCGGTGTAAGGCAGAATCTCTTTGGCCGGTTGAAGCACGCCGTTCACCATAGTCTGCGGAGTAAGGCTGAGTGCGCCCGTCGCGGGATTCTTCTGCGAAGTCGCCGTGACGACCTGCGAGCCAGCCGCCGACTGCATGGCCTTGTAGATGGGTAAGTAAGAGAGAGCCGCCAGCAGGCATCCGGCCATCATGATTCGCTTGCGACCTATTTTGTCGGAGAGAGCGCCGAAGACTACGAAGAACGGCATGCCCAGCAGGAGAGCTACGGCCACTATGTAGTTGGCCGAAGTGCCGTTCACCTTCAGGATGGATTGCAGGTAAAAGAGCGCGTAGAACTGCCCCGTGTACCACACCACGCCCTGCCCTGCGGTCGCGCCGAAGAGCGAAATCAGTATGCGCTTCACGTTCGGCCACTTGGTGAATGCTTCCTTGAGCGGGCGGGCCGAAGTCATCCCGGCTCCCTTTATGTGCTGGAAGATGGGCGACTCTTTCATGCGAAGGCGTATGTAAAGCGAGATGCCGACCAGAAAGATTGAGATGATGAAGGGGATGCGCCAGCCCCAACTGCCGAAAGCCTCGCGGCTCATGGCGTTCTGCACTACGAGTATGACAACGAGCGAGACGAAGAGCCCGAGCGTGGCTGTTATCTGTATGAAGCTTGTATAAAAGCCTCTGCGCCCGTCCGGCACGTGCTCCGCCACGTAGACGGCCGCGCCGCCGTACTCGCCGCCGAGCGCCAGCCCTTGAAGGACTCGTATCAGCAGTAGAATGATTGGCGCGGCGATGCCTATCGTCTGGTATGTCGGCAGAAAGCCTATGAGGGCGGTCGCGCCGCCCATAATCAGCAGCGTCACCAGAAAGGCGTATTTGCGCCCCACAAGGTCGCCTATGCGCCCGAAGAAGATTGCCCCGAAGGGCCGCACGACGAAGCCGACGGCGAAGGTCGCAAGGTAAGCCAGATAAGCGAAGGTGTCGTCGCCCGGCGGATAAAAGAGCGGCGAGATGGTCAGGGCAAGACTGCCGAAGATATAGAAGTCGTACCACTCTATCATGGTGCCGACGGCGGAGGCCGAGATGACTTGCCAGATTTTGTAGTCGTGAATCGCGCGGGTATCGCTGTACGCGGCGGCGGCAGAGTCGGTGCGGGCCATGAAGGATTGTCTCTCCTTGAATCAGTAACTGTAAGAGATGAAACGCATCGTCACACACAATTTAGCCAAAGGGCAAGAAGGAACATTACGATGAGCCGCAAACTTTTTAATAGCCTATCTTCTCAGTGATGAGATAAATTGATTTCATGAATCAGAAGAGCTATGACGCGGTGGTTGTGGGCGCGGGGCCGAATGGTTTGAGCGCGGCGATTGTGCTGGCGCAGGCCGGACTGTCAGTCTGCGTGATAGAGGCTAGAGAGACAATCGGCGGCGGGGCGCGCACGGAGGAGTTGACGCTGCCCGGATTCCTGCACGACATCTGTTCCGCGATTCACCCTGTCGGAGTCGTTTCGCCCTTCTTTCGCACGCTCGGGCTTGAGAAGTGGGGCGTCGAATGGGTCTATCCTAAACTCGCGCTGGCCCACGCGCTTGACGACGGCGAGGCAGCGCTGCTCTACCCGTCTCTGGACGAGACGGCTGAAGGCTTGGGCGTTGACGGCGAAGCTTACGACAAGATGGTCAGGCCGTTCGTAAAGCACGCGGACGATTTCTTCACAGAGATTCTAAAGCCCATTAGATTTCCGCGCCATCCCTTTCTGATGCAGCGCTTCGGCCTCATAGCCCTTCGCTCCTGCACCGGGCTGGCCGGGGGCCGCTTTCGTGAGGACAAGGCGCGCGCGCTCCTCGCGGGATGCTGCGCTCATTCCGTGCTTCCTCTTGAAAAGATTGGCACGGCCTCGTTCGGGCTAGTGCTGTTGCTGTCGGGGCATGCCATCAACTGGCCCTGCGTTCGCGGCGGCTCAATCAAAATCATAGACGCGCTTGCGGCCTGTCTGAAGAGCCTCGGCGGAGAGATTCGCACTGGCTCGCCCGTAAAGAGTATGAATGAGCTTCCGCCCTCGCGCGGCGTGCTCTTTGACCTGACGCCCAGACAGGTGCTGGAGATAGCAGGCGAGCAGCTTCCCGCCAGCTATCGCAGGAAGCTACAGAAGTTTCGCTACGGCCCCGGCGTCTTTAAGATTGATTGGGCGCTTGACGGGCCTGTCCCGTGGAAGAACAAAGCGTGTCAGCTTGCGCCCACGGTTCACGTAGGCGGAACGATTGATGAAGTGGCCGAAAGCGAGCGCATCATGTGGCAGGGCGGCCATGCCGAACGCCCCTTCGTGCTCTTCGCACAACAGAGCCTCTTTGACGAGACTCGCGCCCCGGCAGGCAAGCATACCGGCTGGGCATACTGTCACGTCCCGCACGGCTCCACGGTGGATATGACGGAGAGGATAGAGAGGCAGATAGAGCGTTTCGCGCCGGGCTTTCGTGACCTGATACTTGCGCGCCACACCCACAACACGCGCGAGATAGAGGCGCATAACGCGAACATGATTGGCGGCGATATAGGCGGCGGCGCAAACGACCTCTGGCAGTTCCTTGCGCGCCCCTTCCCTCGCCTAGACCCCTACTCCACGCCCAACGAAAAGATTTTTCTCTGCTCAAGCTCTACGCCTCCGGGCGGCGGCGTTCACGGGATGTGCGGCTACTGGGGCGCACAGTCCGCCATGAAGAAGCTCTTTCGTGTAAGGACGAGCTGAGATTCACCGCAGAGACGCAGAGAGACGCGAGAGGGGGCGCTGAGAAAAGCATTCAATTCCTCTGCGCTACCTTTGCGTCCCTCCGCGTCTCTGCGGTGCGCGCTGCCCGTCTAACGTTTTGCTCTCTTCGTGCCCTTCTTTGCGCGCCCGCGAGTAAGGTTTAAGGCCACGGCCGAGACGCTCTCAACCAGCGATGAGGCTGCGCGAGAGACTGTTTCAACCATGTCGCTCGTGTTGCCGGAGGATTTGGCCGGGCGGGTGCGCTTCTTTGAGCCCGTCTTTGCGGATTTCGCGGGACGACGCGCCTTCCCGTCCTGCTTTCCAAGTCTCTCGGAGGCTTTTGGCTTGCTGGTTCCCTTGACTACTCGCTCCGTCTTAACAGAGCGCTTAAATCTTTTGACGATTCCATCGACCATCTCTTCGGCCTGTTTGGCTTCGTCTTCGTCCAGCTTGACCGACTCGCTCTCAACGCCTCCGGGCGCAACGCCTCCACTCAACTCTACGACGCGCTCCACGACCTCCTGCCAGTTCATGTTTTGCATCACGGAACCGCCAAGGGCCATGGAGAGCCGGTCAAAGATGCTCCCGTAGCGAGTGTGAATCTCAATCATGAAGCGCACGCGCTTCTTTACGGCAGAGGTTTTGAACTGCACTACGCCAGCGAGCGGGTGGCCTTCTATGGTGACGAAAGTTATACGTTTGGGCGTCACCTCTTCCACGCGCACCTGTATGTTGCCCCTGAGCGGGATGTTGGCCGTCAGGGTCGCGCCCTTTTCCAACCGGCTGGCCGCGCCCGGCTCCGCCTGAAACTCAAGCGGCATAACTTCCATGATGCGCGCTCGAAACTCTTCCAGCAGCGCGGGCGCGTTGTAACGGCTACCCTCTATGTCCGCATAGAAGCGTTTGCGCTCAATATCTCCTACTCCTTCCGAGAGCGCTTGCTCAGGCAGAAGGTCTGCCAAAGCTCTGAGCCCTTCATCCAGAGGGAGCGGCTCGATGCCGAGCGTGTCCGTCAGGCCGTTCTTCTTTCGCCCCTTTATAAAGTTCTCTTCGAGCAGCATCTGTAGCTTGGCTTCGTCAACGGGCGCGTCCAGCCCTGTGATTCTCTTGACCTCCGAGCCGAGCGAGTTTCCGTCGAAGAGCTGCGCGCCGAGCGCCGCTATGAAGGAGGGCACGGGGACGCGAGCGGGCGAGCGCCCGGTTATGTCTGAGAGCTTATCCAAGACCTCGTTGACGGTCGTAATTTCCGCCCCGGCAAGCTCAAGCGTCTTGCCGGACAGTCCCGGCATCTCAACGGCCTTCGCCACGGCGCGGCCTACATCTTCGAACCAGACGGGCTGAAATCTCTGCTCGCCTCCGGCGACTACGGGAACCGCCGGAAGCGTTCTTATCAGCTTCAGGAGCGTGGAGATGACTTCGTCGCCGGGGCCGTAGACGCCGCCGGGCCTCAGGATTAACCACTCGCACTTTGCCTTTTTGACAATCTCTTCGGCCTGAAGCTTTGATTGATGATAAGCGGAGCGGCCACGGTCTGCGCCGAGCGAAGAGATGAAGACGAAGCGCCCGACGCCCGCTCGTTCAGCTTCCCGCAGCACCTTTCTGGTTCCTTCGACGTTGATACGCTCGAAGGTGACTTCGGGCGGCGACTCGTTGACGATTCCGGTGATGTGTACGACGGCATCGCAGCCTTCGGCGGCTCCCGACAGGCCGCGCTCGTCGCTCACGTCAGCAGCAAAAGGCTCTACCCCTTCGGGCCACTCTTCCGCATCCTTTCCGGCCCCGCGTGACAACAACCTGACATCGTGCCCCGCCTTCAGAAGCGCCGGGATAGTTCCCTCGCCTATAACACCCGTCCCGCCCGTGACCAGAACCTTCATCTTCCCCCCCTTATATTTCGCAGATAGAAATCTCTGCAACTGACTTTGTAAGAATCACCGCCTCTTCTTTACAGCCCGCTACGAACTATGTCATGAACACGAATCAGGCCGACAGAGAGCCTTTCATCCGTGACTACCGGCAGCACGGAGATTTGGCGCGGGCGGTCTTCCATCAATCGCAGCGCGTCGTACGCCAGAAGCTCCGGGCTAGCCACCACCGGGTCGCGCGTCATCATCATGTGGGCTGAGAGCGTCTCAAGCTCCGCGTGCTCTATCTTCTGAATCGTTCTACGCAGGTCGCCGTCCGTGATGACGCCCAGAAGCCGCCCGCGCTCATTAACCACGCTGACCGCGCCCAAGCCCCCGCGACTGATGGCGGCTATGACTTCCAGCCATGGCGCGTCCATCCCAATCGTCGGATTGTCGTCGCCACTGTGCATGAGGTCTGCGACTTTCAGCGTGAGTCGCTTGCCTAGACGCCCGGCCGGATGATTCTGCGCGAAGTCATCCGTGGTCAAGCCCTTCACCTGCATCAGGACGATTGCGAGCGCATCGCCTAAAGCCAGCGCGACCGTAGTACTCGTGGTAGGAGCCATGTTGAGCGGGCAGGCTTCCTGATCTACGGAAGCATCCAGCAGAACGTCAGCGCGGCGCGCAAGCGTAGAGCGCAGGTTCCCAACCATCGCTATGATAGGCACCCGGCGATGCACTAAGTGCGGCAGCATGGCTATGACTTCATCCGTCTCGCCGCTATTGCTCAGGGCCAGCACCACATCATCCTGCGAAACTATCCCCAAGCCTCCGTGCAGCGCGTCCGAAGGATGCAGGTAGACGGCGGCCGTGCCTGTGCTGGTCATGGTGGCGGCTATCTTCTGGGCTATGATGCCGGACTTGCCCATCCCCACAAGCACGACCTTGCCGCGACATGCGGCAAGAATCTCCACGGCACGCTCCACCTCGCCGCGAGCAATTCGGTGCGAAGTCTGCGTAAGAGCCTCTGCCTCCACGCGCAGAAGATTCGTCACCATCGAGAAATAGTCTTTGTCTGTCATAGAAGCAGTTCGAGAGCGCACGCAGGATTAAGACCCGCCGCCACCCTTCGCGGAGCATACGATAAAGAAGGCAAAAGGCGAAAGCCGGGGGATGGGGGTTTCAGGGTTCAGTGGATGTAGAAAAGAAAATCCAGCTCTCTTTCTTTTCCCATCCTCTAACGCCTGACCCCCATTCTACATTTCCGTGTAGACAATGAAAGGCGGTTCGACTATATTGCACTCTCGCTACTCAATTTTTTGTGGAGCTTATATTCGATGGCGCTCTTTAACATTCTCCCCAAAGAAGAGCAGTATTTCGGACTATTCTCGCAAATGACCTCGTATATCTACGATGCGTCGCGGGCGCTGGTCGAAATGCTCTCTGACAAAAGCGGCAACTACGAGGAGCACTCGCGTCGCATCAAGGCCATAGAGCATCAGTGCGACGAGTTGACGCATAAGATTTCCACACGTCTCAACAAGTCCTTTATCACCCCATTTGACCGCGAAGACATCTACATGATGTCCTCCGCCCTTGACGACATAGTAGACCTGATTGACGACGCGGCCCGGGCCATGGTCATGTACGACGTGCATGAGAGCACGAGCCACGCGCGCCACTTCGCGGACGTGCTTCAGCGCATGGCCATAGAGCTTCATGAGATAGTCTCGAAGCTTTCGCGGCCCGACGGCATGTCGGCGCGGCTCGTCACTCTTCACAGTCTTGAGAACGAAGGCGACGAGGTCTTTCACCGCGCGATAGAGGAGCTTTTTCACAACGCGCAAGACCCGCTTCACGTCATCAAGTGGAAATCCATCTACGAAAAGCTTGAGGCCGCGATTGACCGGTGCGAGAACGTAGCCAACATCATCGAAAGCGTCATTATCAAACACACATGAGAAGCAATCGGCAATCGGCTATTAGTAATCAGCTCATCTGCTTTTTACTGATAGCTGATTGCTGATAGGTGACTACTCTTTTATGACTGCCACTTTCGCCTTCATACTGCTGCTCGTCATACTGGCTCTCATCTTTGATTACATAAACGGTTTTCACGACGCAGCCAACTCCATCGCAACGGTCGTCTCGACGCGCGTGCTATCGCCGGGCGTCGCAGTCATCTGGGCTGCCTTCTTCAACTTCGTAGCCTTCGCGGTCTTCGGCACGCGCGTAGCCAAAGCCATTGGCGACGGCGTCCGCATGGACTTGATTGCGGCGGACATGCGGCTCTACGTGTTGTTGGCCGCGCTCGTAGGGGCGATTGTCTGGAATCTGATTACGTGGTATCTGGGGCTGCCTACCTCAAGTTCGCACGCGCTGCTTGGAGGCTACGCGGGCGCAGGCATAGCCGCGTACGGGGGCGTGCGCGGGCTGCTGAAGACGGACGTGTGGCTGAGGGTGATTGAGTTCATCATCCTTTCGCCTTTAATCGGGATGGCGCTCGGACTGCTGTTGATGATTGCGGTCTACTGGATTTTCCGCAACTGGTCGCCCAACCGCGTGGACAAGCTTTTCCGCAAGGGACAGCTTCTGTCTGCGGCGGCCTTCTCGCTGGGGCACGGCGGCAACGACGCGCAGAAGACCATGGGCATCATCACGGCAGTACTGGCTGCGGGCGGCCTTCTGACTTACGGGCCGAATGGAGAGTTACCGCCCATTCCGCTCTGGGTAGTGCTCTCGGCGCACGCTGCAATCGGGCTCGGGACTCTTTCGGGCGGCTGGCGCATCGTCCACACTATGGGCTCGCGCATCACAAAGCTGAAGCCTGTGGGCGGGTTCTGTGCTGAGACGGCAGCCGCGCTGACGCTCGCTTATGTAACGTTGACGGGAGTGCCGGTTTCGACCACTCACACAATCACGGGCGCAATCGTCGGCGTAGGGGCTACGCGCCGCCTGTCAGCCGTCAAGTGGGGCGTGGCCGGGCGCATAGTCTGGGCATGGGTCTTGACCATCCCTATGGCTGCGGGCATCTCTGCCCTCACCATCATCATCGTCAAACTAATCCTTCGCGCCAGTGGGGGCTAGAAAAGCAGAGAACGAAAGATATTGAATCAATATTTTGCCTCTCCCGTCAGGTGGTCTTCAAAACTATAGGCAGGGCCGCAGACCAGCAGCAGCCGCAAAGGCTCGTCGCCGGTATTCTCCAGCGTGTGAGTTTTTCCCACAGGGATAAAGACAGCATCGCCCGCAGAGACTTCGCGCACCTCTTCGCCCACGGTCATTCGTCCCGCGCCCTCAAGTATGTAATAAATCTCTTCCGTCAAAAGGTGATGGTGCCGCCCCACAGCCGCGCCCGCAGGCAACACCTCTTCGGCCAGACTGCAACGCTCGATGTCGGACGTTGTGCGGTCAATGAGCGGTCGAATCTCCGACCCATGCGGCGTGTTGATAATAGCCGCCCGTTCGCGGTTGATGACAATCATGCTGTCTGTAATCCTCTCTTTGCTCGCGGTGTCATGAGGAATCTACCACATAAGTCCGGCCGCACCTGCTTCGTTGGCAAGCGGCGCTCCGAGTATGCTATCTTTTCACATCAATCAACTATGCCCGCGTAGCTCAGTGGATAGAGCGTTCGCCTCCGGAGCGAAAGGCCGCTGGTTCGACTCCAGCCGCGGGTAATCAGCAGGGCGGATGGCCGCATTCGCAGCCGTCTCTTTTCTATGCACTCTATGCCTGATTAATCCTTAAAATCTTTCTTTCAGCAACATGGCATTTGAATTGCCGCTTCTTCGTCAGAGCTTATTTATGCCCTGAAAACGTATTATTCGGGTGCAGGAGCGGTCTTTTGGGTGTTTCAAAACAGAGGGAGGGACGGTGCAGGTATGAACGCTTTTGAGTTGTTGAAGAAGGATCATCAGAAGGTTTCCGAAATGTTCAAGCAGTTGGAAGAGACGACGGAGCGCGCAGTCAAGACGCGCGAAGAGTTGTTCGGAAAGCTGAAGCAGGAGCTTGATATTCACGCGCGCATAGAGGAGACAATTTTCTACCCGGCCATCAAAGAGGCCGAGGAGACGCATGAGATTACGCTGGAAGCCATAGAAGAGCATAACGTGGTCAAGCGGCTGCTCAGCGAGCTTGATTCCATGCCGGTTGACGACGAGCGCTGGACGGCCAAGCTGACAGTGCTCAAGGAGAACGTCGAGCATCACGTGGAAGAGGAAGAGGGCGAGATGTTCAAGGATGCCCGGAAGGTCTTAAGCACGGAGCAGGTGGAAGAGCTTGGCACGCGTATGGAAACGGCCAAGCAGGAGCAGAAGGGCGCTGCGTCCGGCAATTAACTAACGAGCTTTAACTCATAACATAAGGGCGTCGTGGGGTCGGCTTGTCACGCTTAAGTTTGACGAGCAGACACGCGACGCCTTATTCTTTTCTTTGCCGCATCTTTTCGGCTTTAGAAGGAAGAGTTTCTGTTTTATGCGCGAATGCCCCCGTTGCGAACGCTGTTACACGGACGAGGTGCTGGTCTGCCCGGAAGAAGGCTCTAACACCAAGCACACGCTGCCGGGAGGCACCACTCTGGCCGGCCGATACCTGCTTGAGAAACGGCTGGGCAGGGGCGCTATGGGGCAGGTGTATCTGGCGCGCGACCAGAACTTCGGCACGCGAAAGGTGGCGGTCAAGACGGTTCGCCCGGACATTCTCTCGGACGAAGAGATGCAGGAGGGCGAGGCCATAGCGCGGTTCGAGCGAGAGGCGCGCACAGCCGCCTCCATCCAACACCCGAACGTAGTCGGCGTTTCGGACTTCGGCAAGAGCCCTGAAGGCGTCTTCTTCCTTGTGATGGAGTACGTGCAGGGCGAGACGCTTCATCACCTGTTGAGGCGTGAGGGAACCTTGAGCCCGCAGCGCGCTCTCTCGCTCCTGCGACAGATAGCAGCCGGAGTAGAGGCCGCGCACGACGAGGGAATACTTCACCGCGACCTGAAGCCCGCAAACATCTTCATCATGCAGAACCGCAAGAAGAGCGGGTCGGGCGACGGCTTCGTCAAGGTCGGTGATTTCGGGCTGGCAAAGATTGTGAATCAGGCCGTGTCCGAGATTGACTCCGCGAGCGGCCCCGCGTCGCGCGGCATCATAGGCACGCCCGAATTCATGGCCCCCGAACAGATGCAGCCGAACGCGCAACTGGATGCGCGTGCGGATGTCTATGCGCTCGGCACAATCGCGTATCAGATGCTGGTGGGCCGTCCTCCCTTCTCCGGCGAGCTGACGCAGCTCATCATGCAGAAGCTGATGAACACACCGCAGCCGCCAAGCTCCGTGCGCTCGGACATCTCGCCCGCAGTCGAGCGCGCTGTCATGCACGCTCTTGAGAAAGACCCCATAGCAAGACCCGCGAGCGTCGTTGACTGGCTGGACGAGTTCGAGAGTGCCGTGGGTGAAAGCTCCGATAGGAATGAGACGGAGAACTCCAGCGTCGTCATAGTCGCTCCGCAGGGCGCGGAGGTTTACGTTGACGACGAACGTTATGGAAGCATTGGACGCTCCGGCCGCTTGATTCTCTCCTCAATCCCGCCGGGCCGCCACATACTGCGCGTGGCTCGCGCTGGCGAGCATGACGACGAGCGCGTCATACAGATTAATCCAGACCCGAGCGAGCAGATTATTCAGGTGCAGTTGAGGCCGACGGCCACTCCTTCACAACAGGGGAGCCAGCCGGGAAGCTCAGGCATCACAGGCCCCAGCAGCATACTGCCCGGCATAGTCATGTGCGCGCAGTGCAGCTCGCGTTTCGCGGCGGGCGTTAAGTTCTGCGGTCGCTGCGGGGGAACCGTCTTTCTTCCCGTCAACGACCAGCAGGCGGGTGCTACGGTCAATCAACCGCAACCGCCCAGCCAGCCCGGAAGGTCTGTAGTAGCACACGCTGGCGAAATCACCTGCCAGCGCTGCGGATTCCGGTTTCCGCCGACGACTAAATTCTGTGGCCGGTGCGGCGCGACTGTCGCGGCGGGCTCGACTATGCCGGGCGGCGTGAATCCGGGGAATGCTTCCATGCCGCCCCCGCAGCATCTAATGGGCCAGAGGCCGCCCGTTCCTCAGCAGACACCTCCCGCGCAGCCGCCTGCGCGCCCGCAGGGCACTTTCTGCGTCCCGTGCGGCACCAGCTATCCGCCGGGCACCAGGTTCTGCGGTCGCTGCGGCAACACTATTGGAGCTTGAGATAGCAGCCACTTGCCGTATAATGCTCTTTGAGTAGTGAAGTAAAAGAGCATCCGTAACTTGCTTTCGAGCATCTAGCTTAAACTTAAACCATAGCTTTCTTTCCTTAACGAGAAGGGATTGAACGAGGCCCCCAATGAAGAAATGCCCTACCTGTAATAAGACCTATTCAGATGATTCCATGAGCTTCTGCCTTGAGGACGGTGCGCCGCTTCTCACGGTCGGAGGCGACGCGCCGCCTGCCGGAAGCGGAAGCTTTGACCCTAACCTGACTATTCCGTTTACGCCGCCGCGCGACACCGCAGGTCAGGGCGCAGGCGGAGCTTCGGGCAGCCAGTGGGGCTCGCAACCCGGTGGGCCAGCGAGCGGCCCCGGCGGGCCAGCCAGTGGGCAGTTCGGTCAGCCCGGCGGCTTCGGCCAACCCGGCGGCCAGTATGGCCAGCAAGGCGGCCAACAGGGCAGCCAGTACGGCGGCCCTGCGAGCGGCCAGTTCCCGCCGCCATCTCAGCAACCGGGCCAGTACACGCCTACGCCCGGCTGGGGCGGAGCGCAACCGCCGCCGCCTTTCCCCGGTGCCCCAAAGAAAAAGAGCGCGTTGCCATGGATTGTGGGAGGAATCAGTCTGCTGGTAGTGCTGGGCGTGGGCGCGGCCGTCGTGATTGGCATTCTGGCCAGCATGAAGTCGAACAACACCAACAAGAACAATTCCAACAACTCCAACCAGACAGCCAATAGGACGAATCGCAACGGCTCCGCGAACAACGCCAACAACACGAACGCGTCTAACGCCAACAACACTAACTCGACCACGACTAGCGGCAAGCCATCTGTGAGCGACGATTTCTCGTCCGAGGCATGGTGGACTGGCACAGCCGACGTTGGCTCCGCCGAGTACACGAACGGCGAATATCACCTCAGCGCAACTGCCACCGGCTACATGGTCATCTATAGCCCGGATGCTTTCCGCACCGAGAACGCTACGACGCGCGTGACTGCGCGCAGCGTCAGCAGCTCGCCCGAAAGCGGCTACGGCCTCGCCATCTTCGGAGAGATGAGCAAGAAGAAGGAGCTTGAGGATTACTGCTTCCTGATACGGACTTCAGGGACGCCATCCTACAAGATAGTCATGCATCGCAACGGCAAGGAGACGACCATAGTTGATTGGACTAGCGCCTCGCAGATTCGCTCCGGCACCTCTCCCAATCAGATAGAGGTGCGCACGAGCGGTACGCAGATGGTACTTTACATCAACGGCCAGTACGTGGCGACGGCCGAAGCAGACACGGGTTATGCCCTTGGCCTCGCCGGATTCTACACGAGCGGTACAGAAGAAGTGGCCTTCGACGACCTGCAAATATTCAAGTAGGCTTGAAAACGGGGGAGCCTTAAATCCGCTCCCCTTTCGACGCTCTCATTCCCTTGCGCTTTTCTTGTGGGCTTTTGTAAGCCGAGTAGATGCGAGTCACCTTAAGAGTTTTATCAGGCCCGCACATAGGGCGCACTTTTACCTTTGACCAGCACGACACTTTTCTTATAGGGCGTGCTGAGACGGCTCACCTGTGCCTGCCCGAAGACCGCTTCTTCTCTCGCCATCACTGCCTGCTTGAGATTGCTCCGCCGCGCGTCTTCCTGCGCGATTTGGGCTCAACCAACGGCACCTTCGTCAACGGCCAGCGCGTGCACGAGGCATATCTTTCAAGCGGCGACAAGATTCAGGGCGGGCAGACCATGCTCGCCGTAGAAGTCACAGTTGACCAGCCACAACAGGCTGCCTACAGCCAGGGCTACGGCCGTCAGGACATGCCGCCGACGCAGCCCGCGATTGTCATGGTCGAATGCCTCAACTGCGGGCGTCGGGAGCAGGCCGAAGCATCTTCCCCTACGGAGCGGCTCACCTTCCTGTGCGAAGACTGCCGCACCGAGCTGAGGCGAAGACCGCAGCCCATCCCCGGCTACGAGATGATAAAAATCCTCGGGCGCGGCGGCATGGGAAGCGTCATGCTCGCGCGCGAAGAGAAGACCGGGCGCGCCGTTGCCATCAAGACGCTGCTGCCGGAAGTCGCCGTCAGCGACCAGGCCATCAAGCGCTTCATGCGCGAGATTGACGTGGCATCCGTACTACAGCACCCGCACATAGTCAGCTTCATAGATAGAGGAACGCACAACGGCACAATCTATCTTGTGACAGAGTTCGTGGCAGGGATGGACGCAGCCAAGCTCGCGGACGCGCGCGGGGGACGTCTGCCACATCAGGAAGTGATACAGATAGTCACGCAGGGACTCGACGCGCTCGCGTTCGCACACAACAAGGGCTACATTCACCGCGACATCAAAGACCAGAACATACTCGTTCAGGGCCAGTGGCCCGACTACAGCGCCAAGCTGACTGATTTCGGCCTCGCCAAGAGTTTTACGCAGACGGGCATGAGCGGCGTGACTATGGCGGGCGACGTGGCGGGCACCTTCGCTTACATGCCGCCGGAGCAGATACGCGACTTCGCCAACGTGCGGCCCGGCTCAGACATTTATGCCATGGGTATGACGGCCTACAGTCTTTTAACGGGCGCAATCGGGCTCGACATCAGCCCGCAAGCCAACGTAGCCGAAACCGTCAAAGCCATCTTCGACAAACCCATCGTTCCCATACAAAGACGCGCTCCCGAAGTGCCCGTTCAGATAACACAGGCAGTGGAGCGTGCGCTCGCCAAAGACCCTGCCCAGAGATGGCACACAGCCGAAGAGATGCGCCAAGCGCTCCTGCAAGCCGTCTAGGCCCACAAGCAATTCCCTACCCTGCTCACTTTGCGAACGACTGCGGCACTCAAATCGAGCATTGTACGCACATGCCCCCTTGCCAGCTTGACATCCCCGGTCGCGCCCGTATAATTCTCATTTCCCGCACGGGCCGTTAGCTCAGTTGGTAGAGCAGCTGACTCTTAATCAGCGGGTCGCTGGTTCGAGCCCAGCACGGCCCATCAATTAAATCAATAAGTTAGGGCGACTTTTAGAGTCGGCCTTCTTTTTTTGTGTGCCCATAGTGTACCAATCGTTCAGACGACTCTTTTATCAAGGTTTTTTTCTCGAACAAGATGCTTTCAAGCTTGTCTGTTGCGGCTTGCCGCATAGACAGAAGCACGTGAGAGTAAGTATCAAGTGTAAGTGTTACGCTGGCGTGTCCGAGTCTCACTACACTTCAACACGCCATCGAAGTGGCGCAAAAAGCAGGCGCTCATTCTATCTAAAGGCAGAGTCACGCACGCGGCGAGAATGCTAGGCATCTCGCATCAACGTCTCATCTATCATATAGAGAATCGCTACAAAGACTTGCTTGTTTTAAGAAGACCGCCGCAACGTCGCCCTAAAAAGTCGTGAGGTTCTTGGAGTTCTCGCCTATACCTTTTCTCAGTGTAGTAAATCATCACCAAAGAAATGCTATCCCGCGCTCCGGTTGAATGAGTTGTTGGGCGCGGGTTAGCTTATGGATTCTTTTGCAGTTTCCTCTGATAGTCTTTAACTTTGTCAAACAGCTTAGGCTTTACAGGAACAACAATAAAGTAGGTGCCTTGTTTCTCCCCTCTACCCTCCAACATGTAGAACATCAAATACCCAGCTTTCCATAGAGTAACTTTGTGATACCCATTCTTCTTATGCTCTTCCATGAATTTCTGGAAAGAAGAGACATCGGTAAGCAGATATTCTGTTATTATCTGTTTTAATTTACCATCCTCCTGAAAATAGCTAGTTGTGAAATCATCTCTGGAAGCAGAGGCCGGTCTATCGAAAGGTACTAAAGCTCCGAACATAGCGCCTCCTATTTCTTTCCATCTCTTATGTGTTACGGCTTTAGCACTTGGCATAATGAAATCAACGGGGTCTAACAAGCCTATAATGTCTGCAATGAAGTAAGTTTTCTTGCCGGGATGGGTTTCCTCATATTCCTTTTTACCTCTTTTGATATCCGCGTCACTCTGCGCCAGATTAGGCTCAAACGGGCTAAACGCAATGACTAACAAAACGACTAAACTAGCACGTATAAAATATCTCATCCCCAAACCTTACCTTTCCTATTCTAAACATTTAAGCGCCTAACGCAGAATCAACGCGGCGGAGAGATTGAGCCAAGCATCCAATCCTCGCGAATGAAAGCCGCGCTATTTCCGCCTTGGCTGAATGAATTGTTGGGCTTACCGCCCACTTCCATTACTTATCCAAGGTGGATTGCAAGCAATAACCTTTTCATAGATTGGGCAACTCGGCTTGTGCGCGCCCGGCAGGTATCCTGTACTCATCAAAAATTCATTAACAATCTCCCTGCCGGTAAACAAGAACGTTTTCTTGAATAATATTATCCATTCTTCCTTAGATCGAGGATGATGATGATTTAACCATCCTAAGAATGAGCCAGACTCCTCACGTATCCTCAATAGTCGCCGGGCGTTCTCAATCGCAGCATTGACCTTAAGGCGATTACGTATGATGCCCGCATTATTCAGAAGTCTGTTTCGATCCATCTCGTCATAAGCGGCGACTAGATCAATATCGAATCCATTATAAGCTTGGCGAAAGGCCGGGCGCTTCTTCAGAATCGTTGTCCATGAGAGGCCAGCCTGATTAATTTCAAGTATAAATCTTTCGAACAAAAGGGAATCATCATTGAGAGGGAATCCGTATTCCAGATCATGATAGGGTTTATGCAAATCGTCATTGATAGCAAATTCACAGTAAGCAGCCATAGTATATACATTCTAATCCAGCGTAATATCGGCAACCCAGAGCCCGAATTAACCAGTGGCGTATACAACACCAATAGATTCAAGTCTCACGCATGAAATCAATGCTATTAGCGCTCCGGTTGAACGAGTTGTTAGATTGCGTCATCGGTTATAGTTATCTTCCCATTGTGCTGCATAACTTAATAGCATGTGCTAGAGCCTTAACTACTCGACGGGCGACATCTTCATTTGTAAAGACAAAGCTCATTTGCGCCTTTGGTCTGTTATCGCGTTTACTCGTTCGACGAGAACGAAATTCATAAAGATGTTGGATTATAGACCTATTACCTAAAGTAAATGCATGTACTGTATAGTTGCCGGAATCCTGCACCGCGGACATGTCTAAGTAGACTCGCATGTAATCCAAATCAGCCATATTAACCTTTATTTCTGAATTATGTGTCGTTATGACTTTACCGGTTGGAGAAGTCTCGGTGATTACATCCTTAAAAATAATCGTGCAACCTTCAAAGTTAATAGAGACGACCTTGTAGGTTAAATAGTTGGGCATCATGGCGGACTTTATTTTATAGAACGATTGGATTCTTATCTGCTCTTTTAGCCAATTTAGTGTTTCCTCTAGAGATGTGTCTTCAGATATTTCTGTATTGCTTGATTGAAGAGACGGTTTTTGAGGAGAACCGCTTGATTGCGCAGTAACTAACGTAGGACAGATAAGTAGCGGTGAGATTGTGAATATGATCCATAGGATAAATTTCATATGTTCTTTTGTCCCTTTCAATATGTACTTTTATATAATCAAGGAAGCAATCTAACGCCCGAGTTGACGCGGCGGGAAATATCTTCTGCGGATTGATTCAAGTTCTCGGTAAAAGCAAAGCTGTTCGCGCCCCGGTTGAATGAATTGTTAGGCGTCGGTCATGATAAACCGTGCTGGACTACGAACTAAGCCTGCAAATTTTATTCATATGGCTACAGTTTTTTCCGCCAGTACTTTAACCATAGCAAAATCCAAAAAACAATCCCTCCGACACCTCCAATGAGATAGCTATATACATCCCCTCCCAGCAGATATAACCAAAAGGTAAACCAAACAAGCTGCATTAACAGCAGAATTTACGAATGACACCTTCTGCTCAATTAAGAAACGCTTTGTTTCTTCAAGCACTGTTTCGTCACTCATCATACCTTCACCTTGTATATTGTAACGTGTATATGGCCGCCGAACACCCAAATTAACCGGGTGCGGAGACAACATCAATAAAGGCAATTCTCACGCATGAAATCAATCTTATTCGCGCTCCGGTTGAACGAGTTGTTATATCGCCCGGCACTCGACCTCAACTGATTTCAATCTTTTCGCCGGAATTAATCTCCCCGCCGACTATCAATTTGGCATACACGCCGAAATTTAAATCGGCCTCCCTGCCGATACCGGCGAAGACATTCTTGTCTTCAGGAATTGCTGGTTGAGCGAAATTAGTCATTAGGCACCGTTCGGTCGGGTGCGTAATTTCCGGGTTAGGCCCTGAGTCAACAGAACTAGTTATCGCCTGCTGGTTTTCCTCTTCGTAGATTTGGGCCGGGTACTCTTAGGCACCACATCGTACTGCAGCAGGACGATTCCACTCTTCTCGTAGACCCGTTGCTGAGCCAGTGACAGCCTCTGGCGGACGGCAGGAGCCGGGAGGAACGGCCGGCCACCACCCAACACCAGTGGAATGAACGCCGGTTCGACGGTGTCAACGCAGCCGAGTTCAAGCAAGCTCCGAAATAGCTCACCACCTCCGAATAGCCAGATATCCTTACCCGGCTGCGCACGCAGATGGTCAAGCGTCTCCTTGACCTGCTCAGAAACAATCGTGACACCCGGGTAATCCTCCTGGCGCAGCGACCGCGAGAAGACGAATGTCTTCATCTTTGTGAAGTCTCCTCCTGCTATCTCGAATGTATGTCGCCCCATCAGGAGGGTGTCGAACTGGTCGAAAAGCGCCTGAAAGTCTATATCCGGATCCATGACGATCCAATCATACTCATCGTTGGGCCCGGCAATGTAGCCATCAAGGCTGCATGCTACTTGATATCGAATCTTACGCATGATTTCATCACCGCGAGCGGAGCGTCCCGACGCGCTCTCTAAACAAACGAATCTGTCAGGCCTGACGCCCGAATTAACCGGACGTGATATATAGCACCCAATTTCAGAAGATAGAACAACCGTGAAAAGCATTCAATCCGCTATCCGGTTGAATAAGTTGTTATGCTGCTCATTGAGATACTAATTCTTTCTTTATCTTTCGCTCGTGTTCTTCAATTAGTTCCTTCGCAACTTGGCGATATGAGCAGAAATCTGCTTGGTCTGTTGCCAGATGGTGCGGCGTTCTATCTAGGAATTCAAAATACTTCTGCACTTCCTGATTTGAATATACTCTCAAGAAGTCATATTCAATAAGAGCTAGATCCCTTCTGGTTATGGTCTTCATCTTATAAAGAGTAGAAATCTGAGTAAATGAATAGAGGAGTTTGTCGAGGGCTTTTTCTTCGTCAGACATGGGGAATTTCTTCTCATCAAACTCAAATTTCTCGTATTCGAGTTTATAGAGCATATTAAGAGTATCATTATCTGAAACGTGATTTGCTAGAAGCCCGATGATAAATTCCGCCCTACTTTGTTTGTTTGCCTTATGCAATTGACATACGGCTAGAAGAACGCCTATTAAGATACCTAGAGTTGAAACAATATCTCCCACAGATATTGTCCACTCAAACGCGGAGTTTGTCATTAAGCTCCTCCTTTATCTATAAGCAGCCTAATGCTTGAATTAACAGAATAGTAATTAGCCATTTTCTATTATATCTGGTGCCGTCAGGCTAAAAAGGGTGAAACCTTTCTTTCTCTCATCTAAAAACTCCGCCCACCTCTTCTCAAGCACTTCTGCCACCTCAGGCCAGATAGTAATTCCTGATATCTGAGTGTTCCAGTTGACATCAGATAGCGGAGAGGTGTTCAGCCATTCACGTGGGAAGATAGACTCTGTCTCTGGGTTTAATAGTACATCCCAGCGAACCTTTATGTATCTGGTAGTTCTCCCCTTTTGGGCCTTCTCTTCCCTCCAGTGTGTCTGTTCGAAAGATTCCGACTCGGCCCAGCCCGATGCTATTATCCCTCTGGGTTCTTCACCTTGACGAAGTAGAAAGACACGGTCGCCTTTAACAATCCTTTTTGAATTGCCGCAGCTCCACCTGAAAGAAACTGAGCCTTTCTTAGTTAGCTCACTGATATCTTCATGCAGGTCTTCCCAAGTCCACTTCCGGGGGTTCCATGTGAGCAGGTATGTCGCCATTATTCATGCTATAAAAATTCATTAAGGGAGTTCTTGTGCCAGTTATGTATCAACTCATTCCTATTTGGGCTTGACTAGACAATGCAGCCTTAAGCTCTTTGTCTGAAAACTTAGTTAAAGGTTTATCAGACATATGTCTTTAAAAAGCCTCCAAAATAACACGATAGAACCGGTGCTGAGAGTGGTCAGGTGCTTCACTGAATCGAAATATAGCTTTTCGCTTTCTTTTATCTCAATATGACTGGAAGATGTTTTTTCAGTAGAAGACATTTTAACCTCCTCTCTATTTTGCGGACTATAATAGAGACCTATAAATTAAGACAATAGGGGGGCGCGGTTTTCGTCTGCCGCGCTAACCAAATGCGCGGTCGGTTTGCCGCAATGTTCGCAGATTAGACCTTTGCCGGGAGCGCCGCAAGAATCGCAATTACTGTTAAGAGTGCCCATGACCTAAATTTATCATTGTCTAGACGAATTAATAATATGATAAGAAAGCTAGCTAACGCCTGAACTAACCGGCGAGCAATTGAGATTGAAGATGAAATCCAAGCTAATTTCCACTCCGGTTGAATGAGTTGTTAGGCCGCATCTTACTCTGGATAAGATATATGCCCATTTTCTCCAACTAGCACCTTCTTCCTACGTTGCAGCTCTTTAACAATGCGTTCCTTGTCCTTGTCAGAGATACCACCTTGAAACTGATACATTGCACCAATCGAATTCAACAGCGCTGGGCGGCGACTAGGCCGAAGCTTTAGTAAACGCTCATATACATAATCAATGGTATCTTGCGATATCGCGTTCGGGTTTTGACGTTTCTCTGGGCGAGAACTTTCCTCTTCTTTCCTAGCAAGTTGGATCAATAGCTGGGCGAGCCTAAGTTTATCTCGATACCCAAGCGGCTCGACTAGCTTTGCGATTTCATCATAGTTCATTTAGGAAACTCCTACGCTCCTAATCGGATGAGTCGTTAGGCTGCTTGTTTTATCGCTCAAACTGATTCTTCGCCACCCACGAGGGCCAGCCAAGAGACCAGAATAAATCTACTGTTAATCTTTCGAATACTCCGAGAAATTCTACGGCGCGTTCAATTGTAGGGCATCTGCATACCATTTCAGCATCACACTTCACAGAAACCTTGTACCAAACTATACCATCCCTTTCTTCCGGCTCAATTCTCATGATTGTTTCAGTGAAGATGCGCCATTCAACTACCTCCTGCCAGAAACCTTGTTCATTAATGGCAGATACAACTTTGCGAAGCCGCTCGGGTCTTTTCGCATTTTCCGAGAGTTGCTCCAGATAACGGATTGGAACGCTCATAGATTTCCATTCTATCAATCAAGTTGGCAGCCTAACGCCCGAATTAACAATGCCCGAATTAACGAGCGTCACACGATGAAATAAGCATCCAATCTTGTGAATAAAAATCAAGGTATCTCCGCTCGTTATCAAATGAGTTGTTATGCTGCTCTTAGCGGACACTCGTCATAGATTGTATCTCTAACAACTTAGAAATCAGATTCAACCTTACTGATTCTGTCGCGTATATTCAACTGCCATTACAAGTATCACCATGAGAAAATGCGCCACCGCAAGACCAATAGGCAGAGGACGGAAACGCTCTTTCACACTGGCCGCACCAAACGCAATGCCATACAAAGGAAATTGCAGAGCAAAGATTGGCAGGCCCACAAACCACCAAGAGAGATTTTCAAACAACAGCCCCAGAAATATTCCGTAGGGGAAGAATAGAATCATAGGGTAAATGGTATGGCCGCCGCCACTAAAGAATGCAGCAAGCAAAAAGCAGACGGGTGTAGCAATAACGCCAATGAGAACTGGAATCCAAAAGTCACGACTATTCATGAAAACACTAGCCTTTTGAATAGGCGAAGCATCATAACGCCAGGCATGACCCGTCGCGCACCCACCCTTGAAAACACCCGAGCTAACGATGAGAGGCACGCTAATTCGCGGTCGGGTGCATGCCCTCGTTATGCCGCCACCCTGTATTTATAGCTGATGCAAAAGCTTTTGAATTTCAGGCGCCCAAATTATTAGAGCGACCATTATCGTGAAAATCATGTGCCCGTTTCTTATCTTCTCAGGCGAGATAGCGTCATGCGCCAGAAGAATCGGGCGCAGGTTAGAAGTATTCGCCAACTCCAATTTACTGAAGAATTCGCTGATGGCGAAAAGGATTCTTTGTGACCTTAGTATCGCCCTCTGATTAGAGATAGCGAAGAACAAAAAGCCGATTGTAAACCCAACCTTGATTTTCCAATCATCACCCATATGAATATCTTTATACAGTAAGCCTAGTATCGCTAAGTTCACCGCGATAAAGATATTCCACAGGGTATTAACCGTGCTCGTCTGGGAATTATACAAGTCTAGCATCTTAGCTAAATCAGGAGATTTCGTTAGACCAGTTTCATCAAGCATCCGTGTTTCCTCCGATTTAATCTAGCAATCAGGCAGCGCATATCTATTTTTTGTACTTCCAAAGCTCCTCCTCGCATAAACGCGTCCGATACGCTTGATAGTCTGCAAAAGACCGAAGGTTGCGTCCCTCTATTTGCACATTCTCTAAGTCTTGCCTGGCTTTCTCTGCTTCAATCTTGACAGCCTCGTATTGCTTGCTTAATACATCACGTTTCGCCTCAAAGTCCTTGATTTGCACCTCTACGTCATGTCTCTGGTTTTCAAGCTTCGTCAATTGAGCACTAAAGTACCCATTAATAAAGCCAACGGATAAAGTGATAACGGCTAAGAGTGTGGGTAGCGCAGCTAAGACATATGCAGGTCGTTTCCAGAATGGCCGCTCAAGATCTTTAATCTCAAGCTGTAGCTTCTTCAGCTCTAATGCTTCTTTAGTTAATGGCTCATCTTCACTCACAACCTCTTCGGAGGTTTCAAAGTTAGGTGTAGTCATTTTTTACTCCAAAGGATGCAACAGCAATCTAATGCAGAATTAACCGGGCGCGAAGAATTGCCGAACCCCATCCGGGTTCTCGATGAAAGCCGCGCTCATTCCGCTCCCGTTGAATGGGTTGTCAGGCGCGGCAATAACCTAGCGTCATATGCCTTTTAACTATCCCCTCCTACTAGATAACGTCTAGCAGAGCGGCACTGTCAACCAATTCGCGCATACGAATAATCTTATCCCCCTCGAAGGTGTACTGGTGCATCCAATGCAAGTCATATGTCCGGCCCGTTGGGCGAAAGCGCCCCTTGTCCCTCCCAATCACCACAACCGTATTGCCCTGCGCCACTACTGATTGGATTTCTGGCTGCTGTTCCTCAACTTGGGCGAAGTTATTTTCTAGCGTCTCGATGACCTGCTGACGCCCCTGCGTAAGACCAGCCATCGGTGTACTAGGTGAACCGACGATTTCCAGAGTTACATCGTCAGCTAAGATATCATCTAGGGCTTTAAAATCTTTGCGGGCGATGAGCCGAAACACCTCTTCGACACGCCGCACATTCGCCGCTTCCTCTAACTTGTTGGCTACGTTGTCATCTCCCTCACGGAAAGCCGCTTGGACGGTGCTGATGAACTGTTGGTCAGTGAATTGGCTCATGATATTAATTCCTTAGTTTAATTCGATAATGTAAGAGCCTAACGCCCGAATTAACCCGCCGTCCGACAATAGCAACAACCCACTATTTACTGCACAAGTATCATGAAAGCCGCGCTGAGGGTGGTTGGGTTGAATGAGTTGTCAGGCTCATACAATGTAGAAGGCAGTCAGGCCCTCCATATGCCTGACCGCCTCCGCTAACAGATAGAATCATTCGCCCTAGTTTTTTCTAGCCTGATTTATCTCCCTCTCAACACGCTTCTTCGCCTCTTTCGCCTCACGCTCGCCGACCCCCAAATCTTGAAGTGTCCGACCAATGCTCTTCCCTTCGGCTAACCCCTCTAGGATTGCCGCCCGCGTCACACTTGGATATCGCTCACCAAGATTGGCAGCAAGTCTTGTCGCCGCCACATATTGCCCGAACTTCAACTCAGGATTGGAAGTGAGCGCTGCCTGATATCCGCTCCGCAATTCGTTGGCCGATGTTCGAAGGCGCGCCGCCATCTGCGGATGCTCTCGCAAGTCTTCTTCCGCACGCAACGCATTCTCTCGCTGTAGACGCGCTCGTTCTATCCCTTCATCAGACCGACCGTTCGAGCGCTCGGACGCTGTGCCTCGACCTCTGTCATAGCGCCCATCTGACTTATCCGAAGAAGTGCCGATGCCTCTCTCTACTCCGACCCCAGCCGGTCGCCCGGAACTTGGGTTTCCCATGCCGGAGTTACCCTGCCCGCGACCGCCTCCGCCGCCACGTCCCCGTCCCTGAGAAAAAGCAATGGATTGCATTCCTATGAGAAATATACAGGCCAACGCAAGCCCCACTAATGACCTTAACCTTGTATTCATGATCTTCCCCTCCTGAAACATTTCGATTCAGAGCTACATAAAATTGAGGTTCGGGGGCAAAGAGGAGAGCAAAGTGAATTATAAGGATTCCAATTTTACGCTGTCAATCCACCATCCCGTATGAGCCCAACGCCGGAATTAACCGGGCGCGCATTCAACGTATCAAGCATCAAGGTTAACAGACGAAAGCCTGTCTATTCGTGCTCCGGCTGAATGAGTTTGTTAGGTGTGGCTTCACTGTTATCAGTTACCTCCGTAATCTCTGGTGGTGGAGGCAAAAACTCATCCTTAACAGAGCCGGGTTTATAATTAAACAAGATGATTAGAAATATGAATGCAGGTATGCTCAAACCGAAGCCAAGCGGTGCATCCTCCACACCAGAGAAGAATTGCTGGAATGCTAAGAACCTAAATTCAAAGCCGAGGGTCGAGAAATTCCCATGCAGAAGATAATGAATCCAGAAATCAAATCCGAAGCTGAACATAAAAATGAGCGCAGGACTGATAATCTTAGGAAGTTGAATTAACTGGATGATAATAGAAGCCTTGCGTCCGAATGAACGGCCTCGCCATAAACTGATTCCGCTAAGAAGACTAAGCAGATAAATCCCAATAGGAACCGGCGATAAAATAATTGTTAGAGTGTTGACGGGCATGGTGAGCAGCCACCAGATGACGATGCCGATTCCGAATACACCGCCGATAATTTCTAGCACTGCGATAATACGGATCCAAAACTTAACCATTCGTCTTCACTTTCAGTTTTCCTAAGAAACTAGCACCTAACGCTCCGGATAACCGGCGAGCATAAACCCAGATATTTAGAAGACATGCTGCGAGCAAGTCCGGTTCATCTGGTTGTTATGCGCGGCTTGCCGGGGATATTATCCGAAGTGTTGAGCTGCCCTCCTATGGGTTCATCAAGTTCCAAATGCACCGTTGTGTTTTCAGTCACACTGCCAACAGACCCGACCCGCCAACCCCCCGCTTCCGGCAACCCTCGCTTCGATGATTCTCTCGTCCCATCGAAAGTAGGCTCGCTGTTTTGCTTTCGCTCACTCCGCTCTTGCAATAAACCCAGAGGCGTATACAACAGCAGCAGCAGCAGCCTGATGGGGAGGAAGAAAAACATCACCGGGAGCAAGACGAGATCAATAAAGAAAGTGAGCAACCCTTTACCCGCGACGCGCCATGAATTGCCGACCTGTCCCTCACGGGCCGTCGTGGAAGCACTTTCGAAGAAGTGGTCGGCGTAGCGCGCAACAGAGCGGTCGAGATGCTTATTGACTCTGGTGAATATACTGTCTTCGCCGGTTGACAGGGCAAGAGTGACCACGTCAAGGTTAGTCCCGCAGGCAGGGCAGAACTTGTGTTGGTGAAAATCTTCTCTCCCGCATTTTGGACAGAACATATGTTGACTCCTCTAGCAGAATTGCTATACATGGGCAAGTACGATGCTAATTATAGTTTGGTTCAAAGAGAATCGGCCACCAGCGCATACTGCCCGAATTAGCATGGCCAAGTTGACGATGAAAGACAAGCTCATTCGCGCTCCGGTTAAATGAGTTGTTAGGCGCGGCCTTCAAGTTCAGGCGATTTCAGCGCGGACAATTCAACGGAATAATGCCGCACAGCCCGTCATTTGTCCAAAAACTCTCTCAAAAGTCTCATCATCTTGTCGTTCTCTTCTACGTATGGCCAATGGCCGCTCTTTTCGAACATAACAAACTGTGCTTGGGGAGCATAGCGCTTAAACTGTATGGCAAATCTCGGCTGGGCTACTCTGTCATAGCGGCCGGCGATTATCAGGGTAGGCATCTTGAGATTCTTCAACTGCGTTCTGAAATCGAGTCTTACAATATCACCGCCAATCAAGAAATCAGCGTCATCACCGGCTATCGCGTAATAAACGTCCGGGTTAAAGTCCGACTGTATTTTGTCTGCATTTGAGGCATTATAAAAATAGAGCAGCCCCGGCGGCAGTTGGTAGGCTTGCTGATGCTCTTTGGAGCTGGAGCGAAAACCTTGAGCGCGAAGATTCTCTACCTTCTCCCAGACTTCAGGGTACTGGTTTCTTAACTCGTAATTGCAGCTATCGTTGTTGGCCTGCCACATCTCCGCGTTAAAAAGCGTAGTAACTAAAATAAGTCTCTTAACTGCATCAGGATACTTCAGAGCATATGCCTGAGCCACAATACCGCCATAAGAATGACCAAGAAGGTTGATTTTCCCTAAGCCGAGCGCCTTGCGCAGCCCCTCCACGTCCTCCACATCCCGAGCGAACGTGTACTCATTCGGGGATTTGGCGCGCTCGGACTTGCCACGCCCGAAAGCGTCGAAATAAATGATTCTAAAAGAATCAGACAAGCTGGAAAAATAAGGTTCGAAGTGGTGCGAGCTACCCGGGCCACCTGCAATCATCAGTAGCGGCTCGCCTCTCCCCTCACTCTCGTACCATAGTTTCGTGCCATTAACGGTGACAAAGTCTCCCGGGGCGTGCTTAATCTGTCCTGAGGCCGCTTGCGCGCGTACGAAGGTAGTATCAACTGGCAGGAATATTAGAAATGATAGGAAAGATAAAAGCCTAAGCGTCTGTCGTATATTCATTCCCTCTCCTCTCCCTTCCAATGAGCGAATATCAGCCCCTAACGCCCAAATTAACCAAGCCCGCGTGATTAGCCTTCAACGTACAACACAAGGAAAATGCTGAAAGCCAATCAATCGCGGGCTCGGGTTTGAGTTGTTAGGCGCGGGATTAATGTAAGTTTGCCGCGCTTGCCTCTTCCCTAGGCAAAACTAAGAGAAATGAGAATACCCCCCGTCATGAACAGATATGCCTCTATCGCCGTGGGAAACATGGCCTCTCATTATAGCCGTCAAGAAAGGCGCCGACCCTTTGCAAAGGGCTACCATGTGCTTGTGACGCAAACCACGGCATTCCTTTAGGATCACCGGATTTGAAAAGATCTTCTCCAGCTTCATCCAAATCCCCCGGCTCGAGCTTGCCCGTTCGCTCCGCATATTTAGTATATGCTCCCATGAAGCAATCTGCTTGTAACTCCATTTGAATACTATAGGAATTTCCTCTAGATATTCCTAAGTGTGCTTGCACTACATGGCCCCACTCATGGGCAATTATACCGACAGCCGCGTAGTCACCCACATTTGTATATGACCTGTTAATAAAGTTGTAGTCATAGTAAATGGTGTGTGCGGCTTGACAGTAGGCGGCGTTATTAGATTGCAATACCCCACAAGGCGTATTTATTTGCCCAGTGTACGCAACCATTTGGGGAGGCGCATAAGCGCGGCCAGTGGAATTAAAAGCCCATTGCCAGAAACCGTTAATATCATTTGCCGCAGCGGCTAAGAGGGTGGGTAAGGGTAGGTCGCGTTTCACCGCAGGCTCCAAAGGTTTTACAGCATCAACAGGCAAAGCAAGCACAACGGCTACAAAGACTATAGAGGCGAGGAAGGGAATACCTAATGTCGTTCGACTTGTCATGGGGAACCTCCTTCATTTTAGAGAATGTGAGTCTACGCTCCGATGAGCGTGCGGATTGTACTGCCGTAAATATTAAGTAGGCAAGAGCTTTTTATCAATTAGCGACTAACGACCGAATTAACCGGGCGGCTCGAATCTATTCAACTTACATCGCAGGAAGCACCATGAAAGAGAGGCTATCGCCGCTCGGGTTGAATGAGTTGTTAGACCGCGTTGCCAATTCAACTAATTTTCGAGTCCTCATTCTTCGTCTCCTCCATGGCCTCTGGCTCTAATTCCTCGGCGCTCCTATTCAGTTTGATAAATAAGCCCCAGGCAGCCAGCAGCACACCTGCGGCAACCCCAATCATCGCAGCGTGAGGCAACCGCGACGTGTCCTCGTGAGCGAGTTCGAAGATGGATACTAGGGATTCAATCGCAAGCGCCACAACCACAACTACCATAAACCGTGATAGGAAGCGTCGGACGCGCGTCGGGGCGCTCACCTGTACCTCACGCTGTACTTCCTCTTCGAGAATCGTTTGGCCAAGTTCGAGCGCAACCACCGCAATCGTCAATAACCCTATGCTCTCAAGAATTGAGTTGAAGCGCTCTTTCAGAGGCAAAGCCGCGCTCGGATTAATCCCGTGCCAGAGTTCCAGCGAAGCAAAGAGAATCAAAGATAAAGCACAGCAGATGAACAGAAAGATAATGCCCGAATATCCAGCAGTGAATATTGTTCGGATAACTCTCAACGCAGAAGTGCCTCCTATTTGTTGATAAGCCAGGCTGCACCGTTATGGCGAGTGCGCAGCTAATAAACTTTCCCATAATAGGCGACACATCACAAATTGCAACTTGGTAGCCGTCTAACGCCCGAATTAATGCGGCGGGAGGAATACTATCAAGCATTCGAGTCCTGCGAATGAAAAAAAAGCTGATATCGCTCGCGTTGAATGAGTTGTTAGGTGGCCTGTCACCTACTGCTTCAGCTTGATAACCAATCCTCCACCCATATAGTCAATATGCACTGTATAATCAACTCGATCAAATAAGTCTTCACTCAGAAACCGGTGGATTGCAAGCTGTACTCCATCTTCGCCATCAGCATCATCAACGAAAATGAATCGCGGGCCAGCCGTTAAAGCCAGCCTCAAATCCGCATACTCATTTTCGAAATCATGGCCCGCATCAACGACGACGAAATCTCCCGAACAAGGCAGCCGATTCAGAGTTCGCAGGTCAACTTTGATCAACTCATAATGCTTGAATCCTCTTGAGGCAAACAATTTTTTCGCAATCTCGTAGGGATCCCAGACCGTCTGACTTTTACAATGGACATCTTTGCCAAAGCTATCGAAGCCTATATACGCGGCAGTGGGGGCCGCACTCAAGTAAGCATCGGCACTCGATCCAGCGGATGTTCCTAGTTCTATAATCATTTTCGGGCGAATCGTCTTCGAGACAGCATAGAAGCATCGGTACTTATGGAGGAACGCCGTTTGCTGTTCGAGATAGTAATCTTGATCGTATTGAGTGAAGACGCTATATAGCGGGTGGGGCTGCCACTTGCAAGTCTCTAGGTTAAGCAGGAAGTTACGTTGAAACTCCTGCTCACTGGCCGGAGACAGATCTCTTAGCTTACTGATCTTATGCCAAAGAGTTTTCATCGTTGCGACCACACCACGTCTCCCCTCGCTACTCCATTTTAAATCTTTCCGACGCTAATCAGAAGCTACCTAACGCCCGAATTAACCGGGCGGGAAGTATCTCCGAGCAGCATCCAAGTTAGCGATGAAATCCAAGCTGATTCTGCTCCGGTTGAATGAGTTGTTAGACCGCCCTCGAATTGTATCATTCAATCCGGCATTTGCTTTTCTGAGCTTCGCCACCCAAGACTTGACTGCTTTGTTTCGCGAAGCGTGTCTAACTACAATCAGACCGGAAGATTCGGTCTAACATTCCATAACTGCATCAATTACCGCTTTATTCGGTCTAATCTGCTATTACCAACTTTTTACCGACACTTACGGCCTATCCTATAAAAATCGTAGCTTTTACCAATAGCTTTATTCATAATGCCCGCAACCTCATCCATTCTATTTTTCGGAGTTTCCCTCATGACCGATAAGCTGCCGCTGCTTGAACAGGTACCTCACTGCATGCGTCTCAAGCATTATAGCATCCGCACTGAAGAGGCTTATGTCCAATTCATCAAGCGCTTCATCCTCTTTCACATGAAAAGGCATCCCTCGCAGATGGGAGCCGATGAGATTCGACAGTACCTATCTTACTTAGCTAATGTTGGCCGGGTTGCCGCCTCCACGCGGAATCAGGCGCTCTCGGCCCTGCTTTTTCTCTACAGAGTAGCCAGCGATTGCTATCTTTTCCTACCAAGCCGTAGGCCAGGGTGATGGAGCAGCCTCTTAACTGCCTAACGGCAATAACAATCAGAGATTCATCATTCAACTCTTCTACTACTTCGAAAACAAAATAACCGGGGGCGCCAGACAGGCCACGGCCACAAATCTCCTCTTTCCATCGCATCGTCGAGGTTAAGTGAATAATGATAAAGGAGGGCGCGCCACGCCGCGCGCTAGCTACCAGAGCCCCCTTTTGTTTGTATATCTGCTTATCAAGTTCAGAGAAATCTGCTCTGGACTCTTTACGAATTGGCCCTTCTGTAAAGAGTGTCTTGGATACCTATAAAATTTATGAGGCTTCCCTTCTCTTAATTACTGCGCCCAATATCTGAAATGTAAAGAGTTAGGCCGTCCGGAGAAATCAGAAATAACATAATGGGCATAATCAGACTCAGTATAGAGTGTGTCAATAACCCACTCTACTAACCATTGTGTACCAACAATATACTCTTCACTGTCAATACCATTCCAGCATGACCTTATCTACTGCGCGTCTCTTTATCCCAGAATAACGAGAGCGCGCTTTACACCTCCTATTGCTTTCCCATACGGGGTATGCGATACTCCTATGCCATACCAATAGGAGAGACTCTTAATGAGCAATAAAACAGATATCTGGCAAGGGACACTGGCCTTGATGGTACTGAAGACATTGGAGGCAATGGGGCCGCTGCATGGCTATGGTATCGCTCGCCGCATCGAGCAGACTAGCGGCAATCTGCTTTCCATTAACTACGGCACGCTTTACCCCGCGTTGCTTAAGCTGGAGCAGGAGGGCTATATCTCGTCCGACTGGGGCGTTTCGGACAACAACCGCAGGGCCAAGTATTACAAGTTGACCCGCGCTGGTCGCAAGCAGCTTGCCAAAGAAGCACGCGAATGGGAGCAGACCACGGCCATCTTAGCCAGGTTCTTCGCCCCAGCAAAGGAGTCCTGATGCGTATTCGAAAGCTACGCGCGTTGCTGTTTAGATTGGTCGGCATTTTCGGTCGGAAGACACGAGAGCGCGATTTAGTGGAGGAGTTAGAAAGTCACCTCCAGATGCATATTGATGATAATGTGCGGGCAGGGATGACTCCGCAGGAGGCGCGCCGCCAAGCGCTTATCAAGCTCGGCGGCATAGCGCAAACGAAAGAAGAATATAGAAGACAACGGGGGCTTCCAGTGATTGAAGAGATGTGGCAGGATCTTCGCTTCGGCGCGCGCGTGCTACTCAAGCAGCCTGCCTTCACCTTTGTCGCCGTGCTAACGTTGGCTCTTGGAATTGGAGCCAACACGACCATCTTCTCTGTGGTTAACGCCGTGCTGCTCAAGGCCCTCCCGTACCACAACTCACAGCGACTCGTACTCATTTCCAGTGCTGACCAGAGCGCCGGGCTCGGGACATTTTCCGCCCCCGAAGCGCAGGATTTCGCGGCGCAACTCACGACGCTCGAAGACTTTGCCGCGATGCAGTCGCAGAGTATTAACCTGACGGGCGGGGCCCAGCCCGAGCGTGTGCGCGGCGCATTCGTGACGGCCAATTTCTTCGAGGTGTTCAACCTGCTGCCCACCATCGGTCGTACGTTCGCACGTGGCGAAGACCAACCGGGGGCTGAACGCGTGGTAGTCGTAAACGAAGGGTTTTGGCGCCGCCACTTGAACTCCGACACGGAGTTGGCTGGCCGGAAAGTCATACTCAACGGCGAACCTTATAGCATCATCGGCGTTGTCCCCGGCTCTTTCCAGCATCCGTTAGACGATGAAGTCGAGGTCTGGACGACGGTGCAACGGTTCCCCAGTTATGCGGCTCGTCGTGACGCGCGCTTCCTCTTCGGTATCGGTCATCTCAAGCCGGGCGTGACGCCAGCGCAATCGCAGATTGAGGCCAACACTGTCGCCGCTCGGATGGCGCAGGCATACCCGAACGAGAGCGCCGGGCGCGGCGCAATGGTAGAACTGTTGGAAGAGATGATGGTGAGGAATATTCGCCCCATCCTCCTTACCCTGTTCGCTGCGGTCGGCTGCATTCTGCTGATAGCATGTTTCAACCTCGCCAATTTAACGCTGGCGCGCGGCACGGCGCGGCAGAAGGAGTTCGCCCTGCGGTCGGCGCTGGGTGCGAGTCGTGGGCGGCTCGCGCGGCAGTTACTCACCGAAACAACTCTGCTAGCCTTGCTGGGTGGGATTATCGGTCTGCTAATTGCCAGATGGGGGACTGACTTACTGCTCGCGGTCAACCCTGACGTGCTGCCGCGAGGGGAAGTGAGGCTCGACGCGCCTGTGTTGTTGTTCACACTCGGGGCGTCCCTTGTAACGGGCTTCCTGTTCGGACTCGTCCCGGCGTGGCAGATGTCGCGGCTTGACCTGAACACATCGCTGAAGGAGGGCGGGCGCTCCGTAGGCGACGGCACGGGCGCGCTTCGGGCGCGCAGTGTCTTAGTCGTAGTGCAAGTAGCGCTCGCACTCGTGCTGCTGGTCGGTGGTGCGCTCTTCATCAAGAGTTTTTACAGGCTGCTTCAAGTTGACCCGGGCTTCAAGACGGAAAACCTGCTGACGCTCGAATACCGTCTGCCGCGAAACAAATATGTAGAACCCGCCGCCCAGTGGGAATTTCATCGTCAGGTTGTAGAGCAACTGAGGGCTGTGCCCGGCGTGCAATCGGCGGCGCTTGTCAGGGGTCTGCCCTTAACCGGCAACAGCGCCTCGGTGCGCATTATCCTGCCCGATGGAGAAACGCCGCCTAAAGGCCAAGAGCCGCAAGCTCAGTTCAACACGGCGACGCCCGACTACTTCGCCACCATGGGCATCCCCCTAACTCAAGGCCGCCTCTTCAATGAGGGCGACCGGCTCGAAACGCCCGTCGTCTTAGTCATCAATCAGAATATGGCCCGCCGCTTCTGGCCGGGACAAGACCCCATCGGCAAGCAGATAAAAATTGTTGACGATGAAACGACCGGCACAGTCATTGGTGTCGTGGGCGATGCCAAGCACGACTGGCTAAGTGAAGAGCAGCGACCACAAATCTATGTCTCCTACAGCCAGTCTCCGGGCCTCTTCGCCACCGTTGTCCTACGCACGAAGGTAGAGCCCATGAGTCTTTCACAGGCTGTGCGCGAGGCCGTGTGGAAAGTGGATAAGGATCAGCCGGTGTGGAAGGTGCGGACGCTCGAATCGCTGCTGGCGTATAACGTCGCCGACAAGCGTTTCCTGATGCTGTTGATGGTCGTCTTCGCGGCCCTCGCCCTGACAATCACGGCTGTCGGCCTGTACGGAGTCGTGAACTACACGGTCGGGCGTAGAACGCACGAGATTGGGGTTCGCATGGCGCTCGGGGCGCGGCGCGGCGACGTGTTGAAGCTAGTCATTTCGCAAGGGATGCGGCTGGCAATAACGGGGATGGGTGTGGGATTAATCGCGTCTTTCGTCTTGACTCGATTCATACAGAGCTTGCTATTCGGGGTTAGTGCAACAGACACTTTGACTTTCACGAGCGTCGCAGGATTGCTGGGGGGCGTGGCATTGCTGGCCTGCTACATCCCGGCGTGGCGGGCGACGAAAGTTGACCCGTTGATAGCGCTTAGGCGCGAGTGACTCGGAGAAAAAACTTGGAGTTTCAGCAGCCTTGTCACTATTTCAAGGCCCGGATGTCAAAGCAATTCGATGCCGTGATTCACCGGGACAAAACGAGGGCCGTAGAGCCTCTGAGGTGAAGTTGGCCGGGAATGCAGTTTAATGAGCGCTTCCTACGAGACACAAACGCGGCAAGAGGCGACCCGACGCAGATTCTTCCTTAAGCTGATGCTCTATATCTTTGTTTTCGCATTTCTAATTGTGGCCACACTCTGTTTCTACGTCACGCAGCCCGTCTGGGTAAGCAGGTCAGAGCGAAATTATCGTTCCGACCCGAGCAAGCTCGAAACCCATGTCAGGGCTCTATCGGAAAAGCTCTCACCGAGAAATGAATCTCACACGGAGAACTTGGACACCGCCGCCGCTTACATCCGACGGGAGTTCGAAAGCGCGGGTGCGAGGGGAGTATCCGAACAGCCTTATCAGGTCAATGGCCGGACGTACCGCAACGTGGTCGCCTTCTTCGGGCCGGAAACGCCTGAGAGGATTGTGGTCGGCGCTCACTACGATGCGGCCGGGCCGCGACCCGGAGCCGATGACAACGCGAGCGGCGTGGCCGGGCTTATAGAGCTTGCGCGTCTGCTAGGCAAGAGTAGCCCGCCTGTAAAAGTTGAACTGGTCGCTTACACTTTAGAAGAGCCTCCCTTTTTTCGCAGTCAATACATGGGCAGCTACATACACGCGCAGGCGCTCAGAAATGAAGGCGCGCGGGTTCGAGCCATGTTTTCACTGGAGATGATAGGCTACTTTAGCGATGAGGAGGGCAGCCAGCGCTTCCCTGTCCCTGTTCTTCGACTCTTTTATCCGACTAAGGGTAACTTCATCTCCGTCATAGGGAAGATGGGGCAAGCATTACTTGTGCGAAAAATAAAGGGGGCTATGAAGGGGGCTTCGAGCCTTCCGGTCTATTCCATCAACGCGCCCCGCTCTATTCCGGGAGTGGACTTCTCAGACCACATGAATTACTGGGACGCAGGCTACCCGGCGGTGATGATTACGGACACAGCGTTTTACAGGAACCTTAACTATCATACGACGGCAGATACGGCAGAAAAGTTGGACTACAACAGGATGGCGCAGGTGGTGGAAGGTGTGTATGCAGCAGTCCTTGAGCTGGCGCGATGAAGAATTTGACGGCCGCTTAACAATTATTTGAGTTAGGCTCTTTCATAAAACTTTTACAACTCCTCAGTACCGTTATCGGAGCGTTACGTGGCCTTAACTATAATCAATCGAACAAGAGGCACGACGGCAACGGCCAGCTCATGCGTTGCCTGAGTTGTGGCCGGATGGAGTCGCTAGAGCGCCTATTCTAGACGGTGATTACTGCTCTCACCTGTAGCCAATCACTTACTGATTACTTTTCCTGTTCGCCGGTGGCGCTAATTATCGTGGACGTCTCTTTTTGAAAACGCTCAACTCTTATAAATCGCTCAGCGTCACTGGGGCACAACCAGGGTATGCGGCGCACGGTGTTCTATCTGCGTCATAAGCCATGCCTGCTGGCGCTTGTTCTGCTCGTCCAGATGCATGCAGACATCAAGAAGCTCTTCGTCGCGCAACTCCTTTGAAGCCTGCATGACTATGGTGAGCGAGATGTGAATCTGAGAGGACACGACGTAGAGGCTGTGTAGGTCGCGCAGCACGCCGAAAGAGCCAGCACGAACTGCCGGGAAGAGTGTGTCACGTAGGCCGTCCGCTTCGTCCGCGTCGCGCTCGCCGTACCTGTTCGTGAAGGGACGGAGCCGCGCGATTGCCTCCGTGGAGAACTCCGAGAGCTTCCTCATGCCCATCTGTATCTCAGCTTCTTCAGGGTGGTGCGACATGACGGAGCCGCAAGCTTTGGCGAACTCCTCATTCGCTTCCAGCAGGATTCCTATGTAGTCGGAGACGCGGCTGCGCTCCTTGTGCGCCGAACTCATCAAGGTATCGGTCAGCTCGCTCGCCTTGTCCATCACCTTGCCTGCCACGCCCGCCACCTTCTCCGAAACGCTTTCCGCCCCCGCTCTCTGCACCTTGACGGCCGCGTATTTGTAGTAGGGCTGTTTGCTCACGGGATCCCAGGTCGTGAGCGTCAGTTCATTGGCAGCGCGCACGTGATTGTCGCCTCCCTCATCCCAGTAGCCGTAATGAAACGGGAGGAAGACGTGTCCGGGGATGATGTCGGATATCTTAGCCGGTGCCCGGACATCGCCCCGGCGTGAGGAGATTTCAAGCATGTCGCCTTCTTGGACTCGCAACCTCTCGGCATCCTGTTTCGAGATTTCAACGAAGACTTCCGGCGCGGCCTCATTAAGCTCGACCGAGCGTCCAGTCTTAGTCCTGGTATGCCAGTGGTAAACCAAGCGCCCCGTCGTCAGCCAGAAAGGATAATTCTCGTCCGGCTCCTCCTGAGGAGGGCTATAGTGCGCGGCCTTGAGGATAGCCCGGCCCTTCGGGTCATGCGCCTTATATTCCTGAGGCGTTCTGGCTGCCCCCGTTTCAATGTCATGACCGTATGACTCGCAGCGCTCTGCGGCTGTGGGGAAGACGTAATCATCATAAAGCCGCTCCTTGCCCTTAGGATTCTCCTTATTGCAGGGCCACTGAATGCCGGAGCCGCGACTTAGCTTCGCGTAGGTCAGCCCACTGTAATCGCAGAGCCATCCTTCGGAGCACATCTTCCAATGCTCGAATGCGCCTTCGGCATCCGTCCATTTAACAAGCGGCTCGCCGTCTTTGTCGCGGAAGTCCATGCGCCTCGCGTAGTCAAGGAAGATGTCTAAATCAGAGCGCGCTTCGCCCGGAGGCTCTATTGCCTTGTGAGAGATGTGAACCGTGCGGTCTGCGTTGGTGAAGGTGCCGGTCTTCTCGCCCCAGATGGCGGCGGGCAGCACCACGTCTGCCAGCTCTGCTGTCTCCGTCAGGAATGCGTCCTGAACTACGACGAAGAGGTTCTCCTGCGAGAGAATCTTTCGTATGCGGTGAAGCTCAGGCAGAGACACCGCCGGGTTGGTGCAGATAATCCATAGGAACTTGATGGAGCCCAGCTCCGCGTGGCGGAAAATCTCCATCGCGTGATGCGGCAGGTGCCAGTGCGGAATCTTCATAGGGTCTACGTTCCAACGCTCAGCGAGGTCATAGACGTGGTCAGGGTTATGCCAGTTGCGGAAGGCCGGGAACTCTCCGTCGCAGCCAGTCTCGCGCGTATTCTCGGAGGTCGGCTGGCCGTTCATCTGAAGGAGGCCGCAGCCGGGCCGACCTATCATGCTGCGAATCAGGTTGAGGTTATTGACCTGTACGGAGGCGGCGGTGGCCTGATGCGATTGGTAGAAGCCCTGCAAGACAGTGGAGAAAAGCTTTTCCGCGTTTCCCAGGAGCCGCGCCGCCGCCCTGAGCTTTTTAGCGGGAACGCCCGTTATCTCTTCCACGCGCGCCGGTGTGTACTCGCGCACAGTGCTTTCCAGCTTCTCGAATCCTACCGTGTGGCCTTCTATGAAATCCTCGTCAATGTCACCGGCTTCTATGATGAGGTTGAGCAGGCCGTTCATGAGGGCGACGTTGGTGCCCACGCGAGGGGCCAGATGCACGTCCGCCTCACTGGCAGTCCACGTCTTGCGCGGGTCTATGACGATGAGCTTAGGTGGATTCTCGCTCGCACGCCGGTCTAAGATGCGCGCCCACAGAACCGTCTGAGTCGCGGCCATGTTATGGCCCGCCATAAGTATGCAGTCCGCTACGTCAAGGTCTGAGTAGGAGCCGGGCTGGCCGTCCGAGCCGAACGTCTCCTTCAAAGCCTGCGCGGCGGTCGCAGTGCAAAGGCGAGTGTTGCCGTCAACGTTATTCGTCCCCAGCCCCGCGTGCGCGATGACTGAGAGCGTGTAGTACTCTTCCAGAAAGAGTTGCCCGGTGTTGTATATGCCTATCGCGCCGCTCGTGTACTTCTTTTGAATCTCCTTTGTCTTGCGGACGATGAGATTCATGGCCTGCTCCCAAGTTGTCTCGCGCAATTTGCCGTTACGCCTGACGAGCGGGCGCTGGAGTCGGGCCTCGCTGTGGTTGGCGACCCAACCGTGCAGCCCCTTAGGCCCAAGACGACCGCGATTGACGCGGTCAGTTTCCCTGCCGCGTACTCCGACCATCTTGCCGTCTTTAACACCTATATCCAGTGCGCAGCCGTTCGAGCAGAGGATGCAGGTGGAACGAACCCAACGTTGCGGCCTCTCCACAGTTCGCTCGTCAACCCTAGCGGGCCACTTACCCTCTTTATAAGGAGTGCGCTCGCCCCAGATGTCCTTGATACTGTCCCGCGTCTCTTTCATTTACAGCATCTCCACTGAATAACGGTCTTTCAGGAAGAGGCGCTCCTCGGCCTCGACTGTCTTTTAACTACAGAGTGTTTTCTTAATATAGAGCAACCCCCGAGACGATAGCAGAACACATCCCACTCTATAACATTAAGCGATTATATATGCTATAGAAATATTTTCTCGCGCGTGTAAAACGATAATTGCCCATATCAGGCTCACTTTACTTAAGCGGTCGAGGTATAACAATTAACTTCTGGTTCTTTGTCTCTCTCTATTAAGCTATAGTTTCTGCCAGCATCATGTGCCGAGGTTAGTACGCAGAGCATTCTACTTAACTGCGCCAAGACCATACTGTGACCGCCATGACAGCAAACATAAATCTTCTACGCCCTGTAAAATAGAGAGGCATGAATCGCATCCACATTACCCCGGAATCGTACGCCCCTGAAATACGGCTGATGCTCGCAGCTATAACCCTGCATCTCTTTCTGGCATTAACTATTCAGTTGATAGGGACGTTTGCTTTAATACCTGCGTATTTTGATTCCCACGGCGTGTTCACATACGACGGCTCGGCTTACCGGGCTGAGGCCAGAGCATTAGCCGAGATGTTTTATGGAAGAGGATTTTTTGACTGGGCTCATACGCCTTCACCGCTCCATGTCAGGCTTTACTCTATCTGCTACATAGACTCAGGGCCTCTATCCGGCTTTGATGTGCTGGCGGTCGAGCCACTTAATCTATCCTACTATTTATTAACCTTGTCTCTGATTTATGCTATCTGTCGTGAAGTCTTCAGCCGTAGAGCTGGCCTGCTGGCTGCCTCAATCGTAGCCTTTTGGCCCTCCTTTTTATTGCATACCGTTCAACACCTCAAAGACCCTCTTTATATTGCCTGTATATTGGGGCTGGTTCTGGTGCTGGTTAGCTGTCTGACCAGAAATTATTCCATTCTTTCAGGGATTGCTCTGGGGCTGGGGGGCGCGTTGCTGACGCTGCTGCTGTGGCCTGTAAGAAGTAATATGTGGGGACTGACGCCTATTTTTATAGGCGGTGCGACGGTGCTGCTAATATTACGGATGCTGCGTGAAAAGAATATTTCTTTCGGAAATATTTTATGCGCCATTCTTCTGATTATTGCGGCCACGTGGTTTCAGGACATTTTTCGCGGGCCGGAGCCACGCGTCAACGTGGCCTCAAGTGCTCCCCCGGCAAGCGCCGTACAGGTCGGCGAGCAGGCGCCCGCTCGTGATGCGAAACCTGAAACAGCTTCATATCTATCCTCCATTGAAGCTAAGCTTGGTTATACTGCCCGCGAGATTGACAGGCTCCGGTTCGGCTTCATCAGGAACTACATAAGCGGCGGCTCGAATATTGATACTGATGTGAGATTTTATAGCGTGGGCGATTTGATTCGTTATTTCCCGCGCGCGTTGGCGATAGGCTTTTTCAGTCCCTTTCCCGATATGTGGCTCAGCCCCGGCAAGGAGGTCGGCCACGGCGGGAGGTTACTTGCGGCTTTCGAGACGTTGCTAATCTATTTTAACTTTCCTCTAATGATATTCGGGCTGTGGAAGGCCCGGCGAAGGTGGGGGGCATGGGTGCTAATCATGATTAGCAGCGCGGCCTTGTCCGTGCTGGCAATGATTGTTACAAACATAGGAGCCTTATATCGTATGCGGTTTGCTTACTGGATGTTGTTAGTGATTATCGGGGCGAATGGTATGATTCATCTACGCGAAGAAATTATGAAGCGCCGCGAATCAGCCCGCGCCGTAGTTAATACGCAATAGTAGGGTTTTGGAAAGCTTCCAGAGCATTGCCGTATCTTGATTTTTAAAAAGCACGATGTTACAAGTGCTTTACCGGCAAACATGGGGGTCTTGGCAATACCATCTCTCACAAGCCTGTAAATCAGTATTTTCCGACACTTCCATTAATCCGAACACTGGCTTCAAGTAGCCATCTAAGGACGAAGGAGTATTATGTTGTGATGTTCCCGGAAACTTCTCTTCGTCGAGATGGCCTTTCACAGGTTGCCGCAATTTGGAGTAATCGGCGCGCCCTCAAATCGCTTGCAGTCCAGAATCTAAGAAGGACTTACGCGGGCACGTTGGGCGGGCGGCTGTGGCCGTTCCTGACGCCGCTTTTTCCATTTCTCATTCTGTCCGTAGTTTTCTCGTTCGCCCTGAAGATTCCGCTCGGTGATGCCCCCTACATCTATGGTTTCGGCGCGGCCTACGTTCCGTGGGTGCTTCTCTCTTTGACTATACACAGCGCTGCCGGCTCGCTTATAGAGCATTCTTACCTAGTCAAACGGCTCGCTTTTCCTATAGAGATTATCCCTGCGAACAAGATACTTGTGCAGTTGCTTCCGCACGCCTTCCTTCTGGCGCTCGTCAGCATATTTTGTCTGTCAGCCGGTTATGGACAGCCATCCATTCTGGCGCTCGTGCTCTACTTCTACTTTTGCGCCGTCGTACTTCTGGTAGGCGCCGGACTTCTTGTCTCGTCAATCACGGTCGTCATAAGAGACTTCCATCAGGTGCTGCCTTCAATCATGCAGGTCTGGTTCTGGCTAACGCCCATCGCGTGGGACAGCGCGCGCCTGCCTTCTTATGGCAGAAAGTTGCTCGCGCTCAATCCCGCCAGTTACGTCGTTTCAGGTTATCGCTACGCCCTGATGCCGAAAGTATTCGCTGCGCCGACCGCGTTCGATACGGTGGCCTTCTGGGTTACGACCTTGTGCCTGCTGGCGATTGGCTCTATCTGCTTCAGGCGTCTACGAAGCCATTTTTGGGAATGCCTATAATATCCGATGCCTTCTCCATTCAATGACAGAGATTATATTTCGCCCGGTTTGAGAGTAATCGTACCGGACGCCCATTTTCCTCACATGAGGGCCGGGGATAGATTAAGTCACCCTTGGAAGTATCTGCGCCGCGAAGTCCCGCATTGCTGGTATGCGGACGACCGCTTCCCCCTGATGGGTTTCATGAATAGGGATGAAGCGACACTTCTGTATAACATCGCCCTGCAATTCACGGGTAAGCCTGCTCTTGAGATTGGAGGCTGGCTGGGGTGGTCTACCTGTCACATGGCGCTCGCAGGGGTAAGGCTTGATGTCGTTGACCCGGCTTACGCTGACCCCAGCTTCAAAGCGATTGTCGAGAGGTCGCTCGCCGGATGCGGCGTAACAGCTAACGTGAATCTCACTTCCGTCCGCAGCCCTGAAGGTGTGCATGAGCTCGCTGCTGGGATTAAGGGGAGGTGGAGTCTGTTCGTTATAGATGGCGACCATGAAGGGGCTGCGCCGGTCAGAGACGTAGAGGCGTGTCTTCCATATGCGAGCCCCGATTGCGCTTTCGTCTTTCACGACCTTGCCTCGCCTATGGTCGCCGCCGGGCTTCGCTCTTTGCATGACGCAGGCTTCAACGTCCTTGTCTACCAGACTCAACAGATAATGGGGCTGGCGTGGCGCGGAAAGGTTACGCCGGTCGCGCACGTTCCAGACCCGGACGTGGCGTGGCAGCTTCCACACCATCTGATAGGGTTGCCTGTCTCGGGTATCGAACTGGACACGCATTCCTACGCCCCTTCGCCATCGCTCATTAATTCAAGCAGGCCCTTTGAGTCGGACTCTGTAGCAACCGGAAAAGATTTTTCTCTGAGCAACGGGCAGGGCGCTGCCGCCCCCCGGCTGCTACGAGATGTCTACGAAGGCCGCGCGGCGGGCGCTCAGCCTTCGGTCTGCATCGTGTCGAATGAAATCATAGGCCCGTTCAAGAATGGCGGCATAGGCACGTCTATGACAGGGCTGGCCGAACACCTCGCTGCCTCGGGCTGCGCCGTGACCATTCTTTACACGGGCGGCGTCTGGGCACCGGACATACCGCTTGCCAGATGGAAGAAGCGCTACGCTAGGCTGGGCATAGATTTTGTCGCCCTCTCAATTGCGGAGATGAAATCGCTTCACGGCCCCGTGAAAGACTGCGGCTTCGGAGTTCCCTATCTAGTCTTTCAGTATCTCGACGCGAAACAGTTCGACGTTGTTCACTTCAATGACTGCACCGGCGAAGGGAGCCTCTGTCTTGCCGCCAAAAAGCTGGGCCTTGCCTTTGAGCAGACGCTTCTGGTCGTGGCGCTCCACAGCCCCTCTCAGTGGGTGCTTGAGCTGAATCATAGGATGCCCGCGAGCCTTCTTCTATCGGTCTACAATTATGCGGAGCACCTGAGCATAAAGTGCGCGGACGTACTCTGGAGCCCCAGCAAATATCTTACCGAATGGGCCACGCAACGCGGCTTTGAATTGCCTGACGAGACATTCATACAGCAATACTGTCTCCCGTCGCAGCGTTTGAGGGAACAGGATGAGGGGCCGTCCGCCTTCCCTGCGGTATCTTATGGCCGCGCGGCTCCCCCGAAGGAGATAGTCTTTTTCGGCCGCCTCGAAGAGCGAAAGGGGCTGAGGCTGTTCTGCAATGCCATACATACTCTGAGACAAGAGCTGGCCGCGCGGAACATCACCGTCACGTTTCTGGGGAAAGCGGAGACGTGCGGCGGCATGGGCAGCCTAGAATACATAGCCCTGCGCTCCAAGGAGTGGCAATTCCCCGTCAAGACTCTGACGAATCTGGGTCAACCTGAAGGGCTGGACTATCTGCTACAGGGCGAGAAGCTGGCCGTCGTGGCGTCACCTGCCGACAACTCGCCCTGCACTGTCTACGAAGCGCTGGCATGGGGGATACCGCTACTCGCGGCGCGCACGGGTGGAATCCCCGAGCTAATTGATGAGAGCCATCGCGCACAAGTTCTGTTCGAATGTACGACCGAGGCTCTCTGCGCTTCGCTTATCGGCGCTCTGGACACAGGCGGCTGGGTCGCCGCCCCGTCACAATCTCAGGAGCAGATTCGAAGCGTCTGGTCGGCGTTTCACTCAGACTTCAGACGATACCTGAAGCCGCGCAAGACGGAGGAACGCGAGTCACGCGCCGTAGCCATCGTTGACGGTCGCTCTCAAACGGAGATTCTGGAAACGCTTGAGTCGCTCGCAGCAGCCGGAGCCTTTCATCACGTTATAGTCTTGAATCGCTCCAATGAAAGCCTGCCGCCGACGACCGTTCCCTTTTCCATTCGGAATATAGACCTCTCCGTAGAGGAGCCGGAAGCCCTCGACGAAGAGATTGCGAAGCTGGGCGAAGAAGCGGTCTTGATGATTCACTCCGGAATAATTATCCGGGGTGATTCATTCGCCGCCATGCTCACGACGCTCTCAAACTCAGACGTTGACGGCCTTCAGCCGGCGGCCATAGTCCGGGGCGAAAGGGCGCGAACTATAGTTCTGCCTCTGGGCGGCGACCCATCCTTTACGCTCTTTGAAGGCGCGACCTTCACGGGCGGGCTTCTCGTTCGCGGTGCAGCGCTCAAGCGGGCCGGTATGTGGCGCGAGCCGGCGGTTGAAAGCGCCTTTATGGGTCTTGCGGATTTCTGCGTGACGCGCGGCATAGAGATATGGCCTTATCCACGGCCCGTGCTTGAGCAGCCCGAGAACTGGTCTATGAATACGGCAAGGCCGATTCCGACGCGAGTCAAAGCTTTTGATGATTGTTCACCCGCAGACCGTTACTACATGCTTGCGGCAGGCTATGGCGCGGCCCCGCACGGCTCCGTGGCTAACGTGCGACCGGGAGGCCGCAGAGGCATGGCGATGGCTATGATAGACATGGGTCTTCTGCCGCTCGTGCGTTTCGCTGCCGGAGTGCACAGGCGCGTGCGGGGCGGCGGGCCGCGCGTGCGAAGCAGCAACCCAATCCAACGCTTTTTGGGACGGCTACTGCAAGGGAACGGATGACTACATCAGGCACAGCTATAGCTTTCGAGCAGGTGGTGAAGAACTTTCGGCACTTTGCCTCTCCGCTTGACCGCGTTAAAGAGGCATTACATCCGGGGGGGAAGGTTTATCACACGCCTTTGCCTGTTCTGCGTAATCTAACTTTCACTATTCCCAAAGGCGAGGCGGTTGCTGTCTTGGGGCCTAACGGCGTGGGGAAATCCACGCTGCTACATCTCATAGCGGGAGTCATTAAGCCCTCTTCGGGCACGGTGACGGTAAGCGGAAGCGTCTCCGCTCTCCTAGACCTCGCGGGCGACTTCGCCCCTGAGCTGACGGGCAGAGAGAACGTGCGCTTCTTCCATGACATCCTCGCCCGTGGCAGAGGTGAGCTGGCCGCGACGGAGCGCTTTGCTCAGTCATTCGCTGACATAGGCGAATACTTCGACCGCCCCGTTCGCACTTATTCTTCCGGGATGCTTCTCAGGCTGGGATTCGCCGCCGCTCTGGCTATGGAGCCGGACATTCTCCTGATAGACGAAGTGATTGCCGTCGGTGACGCCCTGTTCCAGCAGAAATGCTTTAGAAGGATTCGGGAGGTACGCGAGCGCGGCGCAACAATCCTGCTCGTCACACACATGGCAGAGATGGTTCTGGGGCTCTGTGACAGAGTGCTGTTGTTCGACCACGGCGAGCTTACTTTTGATGGCGACCCGGCGGAAGGAGTCGGCCGGTACTACCAGTTATTCTTCAAAGTACCCGGCCGACAGATTCCCGAAACATCACAGGAGTCTTTACGGCACGGAGCCGCAAGCGCAAGGTTGATAAGAAGCTTTGCTACGCGCGATGGCATCAACGAAGAGTCGCGTTTCGCACGGGGAGAGGTGCTGACAATCGTCATGGAGGTAGAGTTCGAGCACGCCGTCATGACGCCCCACTTTGGGTTCAACTGTGCGACGAAAGAGGCCGTGCGGGTCTATGGCACTTCGACTGTCATGCTGGGGGTGACGCCGTCCCCCGCCTCTGCCCGCGAGCGCAGGCGCGTAGAGTTCTCTTTCAGGCTGTCGGTCGTGGTCAGCGAGCTATTCATAGACCTCTCAGTCTTCGAGCTGCGTGACGGCTCGGTTTCCATTCTCGATGCCCGTCTGGGAGCCTTGCACCTCAGCATCAGTTCCACGAATTTCCGCTTCGGCATAGCAGACCTTGACGCCACTTTCATAGAGTCAACATTAGAACAGCGCGGTACAGGTACGGAGACATTGATAACAAACGCAGGCGTACATTCAAGCTCAACCAGTCAGGAAACAATGCGATTGGCCAAATCGGCCGAGAACGCATCCGGCGGCACGGAGGTCGTTCTATGAGCGGCTCGACCATGCACGTCATCATCAATCTTAACGGCGGAGGCGCGGAGCGCCTTCTGACGAATCTTCTCACACAACAGAGTTCTACAAACGGGGATACGTGCGTAGTCTGCTTGCAGGGCGAGGGGGTGTTCCGGTCATCGCTCGAAAGCTCCGGCGTTGAAGTCATAGACCTCGGCATGAGGCGCAGGAGGGACACTCTGTCCGCTCTGTTCAAGCTCGCGGAGCTGATTCGCGAGCGAAGGCCCGCAGTCGTTCAGGGATGGATGTATAACGCGAATATCTTCGCCTCTCTGGCGCTCTTCCTTGCGGGGCGACAGGGGACGCAGCTTCTCTGGGGCATCTTCTGTTCCGACACCTGCTCTAACGGGGACGTGCGTAAGAACTTCTTTCCTGTACTGGGAAGGTTTTTTTCGCGCTACGTGGACGGGGTCATCTACAACGCGGCACAGGCACGGGACTTCCACAGGGCGTTCGGGTTCAGAGAGCCGCGCTCGCTCGTGATTCCCAACTGCGTTGACACCAAAACCTTCCACCGTGACCCGGGCCTTCGCCAATCCGCTAGGCTTGAGCTTGGCATTCCCGAAGATTCCGTCATCGTGATGATTGTGGCGCGAGTAGACCCGATGAAGAATTGGGAAGGCATGCTCGACGCCGTTCGTGATTTGCCCGGCATTGTGACCGTTGGTCTTGGCAAAGGCACTGATGAACTGCCGCCACAGCCGGGCTTCATGGGCCTCGGCTGGCGCGACGACGTTCAGCGCTTACTGAGCGCCGCAGACATCTTTCTTCTCGCCTCAGTCTCAGGAGAGGGGACATCCATGGCGATGGTCGAGGCTATGTCGTGCAGCCTTCCCTGCGTGGTGACGGACGTTGGCGGGAACGGCAGCTTCATAAGGGGGGCGGGCATAGTTGTGCCGCCTCGCCGGATTGATTCGATTCGGGAAGCAATCCTGCGCCTTGCGAAAGATAGAAGGTTGAGGGAACAGACGGGGCACGCCGCGCGCGCTCGCATTGCTACCGGATATAGCGCCGATGATGTGGCGACTATCTTCAGGAGCTTTCTTGAGACAGCCGGAGGTGCTGCGTGACTTCACGGAAAACGGTTCGCGTCGGCCCCGTGCATTTCCAGCCGCTTGAGCAGGAGCTTCGTCCGGTCGCACAATATCTTTCCGGCCGCCTTCTAAACGCTGGCGCGGGCAGTCGTAACATCAACTCCTTCCTGCACGCGAGCGGGGTGACGGAGATTACGAATTACGACATGGCTTCGGACGACCCTCAGGTCATCATCGGCCCTCTAGAATCCATGCCGTTCGAGGATGGGAGATTCGACAGCGTCCTTTGCAACGCCGTGCTGGAACACGTCGCCAACGCGGAAGAGTCCATTCAGGAACTGGCACGCGTTGTGAGGCCAAACGGGCACATAGTCGTTGCCGTTCCCTTCCTTCAACCTTTTCACGCCTGTCCGGGGGACTTCCGGCGCTATACGGCCGATGGTCTGGAAGCGCTTGGCCGCAAGGCCGGTCTGGATGTGGTCTGTGTCCTGCCGGTACATTCCATTGCACAAACGATTGGCTGGATTCTCTGGGAGTACGCGCAGGAAAGGGGCGGAAGGATTCGACGCTCCTTGGCATGGTTGATTGCTTTCGTCGCTACGCGTTTCTGGAATAGCACCGACCCTCTGCTGGTCAGAAACGCCAACACCTTTCAGGCTGTCTTCCGCCGCCCGTCCCAAGCACCGGAAGCACTAACGAGCGGCTGGCGAAAGAGGGCTGTGCCTGCTCCTTGTGCAGGTGTGCAGACCATGTTGATGGATGACGAGTTGCGGCTCTTAAATTATCTGGCCGACGAGTATTACACAGGAGAGGGAGCCATAGTGGATGCCGGGTGTTTTCTGGGCGGCTCGACTCTGGCTCTCGCGGACGGTCTGCGCCGCAACCTCACAAGACGCGGGGCTGGCGAAGAGAAGCTGATACACTCCTACGACCGCTTTGAAATCGAAGGCTGGACTATAGACTCGTACTTCCCACAATCAGCACAGGCCGGTGAAAGCTTTCGGCCTCTGTTCGACAGCAACATCGCGCCTTATTCCGGCCTGATAGAAGTCCACCCCGGCGACATACTCTCCCATACATGGGCGGGCGGCCCGATAGAGATTCTCTTCATTGACGTAGCAAAGCATTGGACGGTCTGTGACTGGGTAACATGGCAGTTCTTTCCCCGCCTGATTCCGGGCAAATCCGTCGTCGTACAGCAGGACTATCTATATCACCACTGGGTCGCATGGATTCACGTAACGATGGAGTTCTACTCCGATTACTTCGAGTACGTCTGTGACACAGGCTCTAACTCCGTGGCCTTTCTGAATACCGGTCGTATTCCCGAAGATGTACTACGCGAAAAGACCGTCGAGAGTCTGACGACCGCCGAGAAGATAGAGCTGATGGACAGGGCCGCCAGCCGTTTTACCGGCAAGCAGGCTGAGCTGCTTCGCTCGGCCAAGCGCCATTTCCTTGAGATGCTGGGAGAATCATGAGCGTCCATTCCTCTTATAGCGAGATAGACTACGAGCTCCTGATGAAGATACAACAGGGGACAATGGCCTATCGCTACAGGGGGCTTTCGTTACAGAAGAATCCATTTGACCTTGCCCTTTACCTATTGCTTCTGGAGAAGGCCAGGCCGCGAACGCTGATAGAGATTGGCTCTTATCAAGGCGGCAGCGCCCTCTGGTTCGCTGACCAAGGAAGTATTCTGGGACTCAATCTGCAAGTCATCTCCATTGATATTGAGCCTCCTTCAACCGTAGCCAGTCCATCTGTCAGCTTCCTGCGGGGAGATGCTGCCGAGTTGGCAAGCGTGCTTTCACCCTCGTTTATGAGCGGCATCCAGCGCCCACTGATGGTAGTTGAAGACTCAAGCCATCTGGCCGGAACGACCCGTGCGGTGCTGGAGTTTTTCGACGCGTGGCTTCGCCCCGGCGAGTACATAGTGATTGAGGACGGCATACTCTCGGACATGCGGGTCGCTCACCTGTACGACGGGGGGCCGCTTCGTGCCATCGAGGAGTTTCTTGAAAAGAGAGGCGGCAGCTACGAAGTTGACAGGGGGCTGTGCGACTATTTCGGAAGAAACGTGACGTGGAATGTAGACGGCTATCTTCGCCGCTTATAGCGGGCGGTTGCGCCGCACGAGTTCCGGCCACAGTTGAGCCTTTAAGATGAGCCATGTTTTCGACCTAGAACCGGAGTTTCTACAGCTCTACGAGTTGTGTCGTGCCGAGACTATGACCTCTATCGAGCGCATGTACGCGCTCTATCAAGCCACCTGTTACGTGCTTGACCGCGAACTTCCCGGCGATTTCGTGGAGTGCGGCGTCTGGCGCGGCGGGTCTTTAATGTTAATGGCCTACACGCTGCTGTCTCGCGGCTGCACGAATCGCATGATATGGCTCTATGACACTTTCGACGGAGTCACTTCCCCTACTGATGACGACGTGCAGGAGATGTCGGGACGCCCCGCAAGAGAGATTCTGGGCGAGCACGAGCGCACACAGGACGACCCGTTCTGGGGCATAGCTCCGCGTGCGCTGGTCGAGAGCAATCTACGCCGCACAGGCTATCCCATGCATCGCTTTCGCTTTGTCGAAGGAGACGTGTTGAAGACCATTCCGGCGGAAGCGCCCGAGAGACTGGCTATACTCAGGCTGGATACGGATTGGTACAAATCTACGAGGCACGAGCTGGAGCATCTTTACCCGCGCCTCTCGCCGGGCGGCGTCCTTATAGTGGACGACTACGGCTACTGGCGCGGCGCACGCAAGGCCACAGACGAGTACTTCCAAGCGGCGGCGGCCAGTCCCCTTCTGAACAGGATTGATTACACCGGCCGAATCTGCGTCAAGCCGTCCGAGGTGCGCTAGCCGGATTCGCTCAGGATGAAATTGACGCTTCGTTGCGCTGGTCGTCTATAACGCCCCAACGCAGTTCCTGAGCTTTGCGGCGCGATGCGGTTTGCAGCAGGGGGAGCCGCATATCGGAAGCTACAGCCTCCGGCAGGAGGGGTAACAGCATCTCCATGTCTATGGAGGGGTGGCTCATGATAGGGCTTCGCAGTATGTCTAGCAGTTCCCCGTGGTTGATGTGCGCGGGTGAAGTTACGTCCGCCTTTGCGAACTCGTCCTCGACATACGAGCCATAGTTGGTCAGTCGCTGTAACCAGATGCTGTCCACACCGAGGCGAATCCCCAGCTCTACGAATGCGGGAAGCTCCCGGTAGTTCTCATCCTGCACGACGAAGTTAATCTGAAAGCGGCGGATTGTCCCGGCGCGCCGCATCTCTGCTATCAATTCGAGGTTCGTCATGAGAACCGGCCACTTTCCGGGACGCCGCAGCCGTTCGTAGGTTTCGGCGCGTGCCGCGTCTATTGACACGGAAAGGATGTCTATCATTTCGGGCAGGTCTGGGAACTGTTGCCAGCGCTCAGCCGTTATCAGTTGCCCGTTCGTGATGAGATAGAGGTAAAGCTCCGGATACTCTTTGCGATTCAGCGCGGACAGGATGGAGCGGTAGTGCTTGCTGGCGAACACCTCGCCCCCGCCGGAAATGTAGCTCTGCCCGTTCATTTTCCGTAGAAACGGCAGGATGACGCGCCGCGCCGATTCGGCGTAGATGTCCTGCTCCTCTGCCTTCGCCGTAACAACCTCCGTGCGGCACGAGGGACACGCCAGATTGCAGCTAGGGTCGTGGTTCAACTGCACCATCTGAGGGACTTCATCTAGCACGACCGACCTTTCGTCTATGTAACGGCGAAGGAGCGGGTCGGTAATCTCCGCTTTCAACGGAAGTTTCTGCGCCGCGATGTAGGAGCAGAGCGTCCGGCTACAATAACTGAAGTCGCCGTCATGCACAGACCGGCGAATCTCCGCCGCGACATCCGAGTTCCACACCGCGTCGGCTGACGGCGCATCCAGCACGTTGCCTGCCGCGAAGGGAACCCACGCCGGGCAGCAGCAGACAAATGCATCACCCTTATAACCGGTTGCGAGATGGGTGAAGGGCATCGGGCAGAACTTGTCACTCAGGTCGTAGTTCGTTCCGTCCAAGTCGCCTGCGCGACTGCCCTGACCGCGCTGAGCGTTATAGGCACGGCTGAGCAACTGCTGGGCCGAGGGGCAGACTGCCTGAATGCGAAGCGCACGATGTATGACGGTGATTGCCTCGTCCAGACGCTGTCGCTCAATCAGCAATTCCGCATGCGCCAGAAGTGCGGGGCGGGAGTCGGGTCGCTCTTCCAGCAGCAGAGCGGTTACGTTGAGCGAATCGCCTGCGAATGCCTTCCTAGACGATAGGTAATCCGCGAAAGCGCGGACTGCTTTCGCCTGAACGGAGATGTCTACGTAGGAGCGGAGCTTCGCGGTACTGTGACGCACATCGCCGGAGTCTACGCGCTGACACGCCTGAAGCAACTCATCAACGAAGCAACGGCGGCTCTCGTCGCCGCCCGCGACGAGTTTGTCCGCGAGTCTGGTGAGATTCAAGGCGTCTATGACGATTGACGAGAGCATCTCCTCTCGACGTCCGGTGCTAACTTCAAATTCGGCAAAGGCGTGGCGAGCCCACCGCTTCGCGGCGCGAACCTTGCCGAACGCATCCCAAATCTTTCCAATCCGGGAGACGTAGCGATGCTCCATCATTGTGCGGAGACTTGTCATGTGGTTGGCTGGCGAGCGATTTGGTTGAGGAATGCCTGAACGACGCGCGGACTCTGCATCAGCGGGTCACGGAGAACGGCTTGAAGTTGTTCGTGCTCGGGATGTTCCGGTGCCGCGACGTCCCGGGCCGAAAACACCGCAGCGCCTTCATGGCCGAAGCTGTAGTACTTCTGGAACACGACGGCATCCGCGCCGACCTCCTCTGCCAGTTTGACGAAGGAGGGCATCTCCCGGAAGTTGGCGCTCTGCACGACGAAGGCGAGCAGGAAACTGACGGGGTGTTCGATGTCAAGAAGGAGGTCGCTACTAGCCGACTGAAAGCCGCCAGCGAAGCGGTTTCGGAGGAACGTGCCGGCCCGGCTCATCTCGCCCATCACGGTCAGGTTCTCACGAATCACTTCCCACCGTCCGGGGCGTCTGACGTTCTCATACGTCTCCTTTGACGCGGCATCCACGGAGACGCGAAGCTCCACGATTTTTTCGGCCAGATGCGGCATGGCCTTCCAGACATTTGGCGTCAGGCCGAGGCCATTCGTCAGTAGATAGAGCTTGACGCCGTCAAACTCCGGAGCCCGAAGCGCCTCCAGAATCGAGCGGTAGTGACGGCTGGCAAACGGGTCGCCCCACGCGGTCAGGTGCAGCCCCACGTGACGGTCGCGAAGCATGGGCAGAATCACCCGGTCGCGCGCTCTCTCAAGCCGCTCGTTCTGCGCCTTGTCCGCCATGATGATGCCGACGCGGCACGACGGGCAGGCCAGATTGCATGAGCTGTCGTGGCCGAGCGCTATCAGTCGCGGGCCGTCTTCGAGAATCGTTTCGCGGCGCTCTATGATGCGACGAAGGCGCGGAGAGGTAACGTCTTCCGACCGGGGCAGAGCATCGTTCAAAATCGAAGGGCACATCGTCCGGCTGCAATACGAATAGTCTCCGTCCAGCACGGAGCGACGAATCTCCTGAGCCTGTTCCGAGTTCCACACCGCGTCCGGCGATTCGGCTTCCACGACGTTGCCCGCAACGTACGGGAGCCACGCGGCGCAATCGCACAGATAGGACGAGCCCATCACCTGCTCTGTTAGATTCGTGGCATCATTCCATCGCGTTGACTGGCCGCTTACGAGTACTTCGAACGGCCTCGGGCAAAAGCGTCCACGCAAATCGGCCAGACCGTTCTGCTCAACATGGTCAATTGAGCCCCCAGCGCGACGTCGCTCGCGCAACGCGTCCATCAGTAGACGCTGCGACACGGGACACGCGGTCACGATGTTAAGCGCGCGCCGCGCGCAATCAACCGCCTCGTCGTAACGGCCCGCCGACAACATGCGCCGTCCGGCAGCGACATGCGGCTCGCGCCAGCTACCTGCTGCTGCGGCCAGGCGAAGCGCGACACTGATTTCACCCTCTACTCCGGGAGTCGAAAACTCTGCCGCAATCTCCTGCACGAGCAGCTCGAAGACGGCCAGCGATGCTGTGATGTCGCAATAAGCGCGCAGCTTCGATTCACTGCCGGTGACTTCTTCCTGATATGCAATCCAGTTCAGCGCGTTTTGAAAACTGGTCGCAAACTTCCGGTCGTCCAGTACGGAAGGGCCACGGTTGAGTGACGGCAGGACGCGCGCTAGACGCTTGGTCAGCCCGGCCATCACCTCGGCGGCGTGCGCTTCGTCCCTCGCGCTCTTTATAACCTTTGTGGAGTTCGCCTGAACCCACTCAGGCAAACGACGACGCCATTGACTTCTACGGCGCGAACGGAGAGCTTTTAAACTTAGCGACATGTAATTGAGCATAAGAATACCGGGCGATAGTGTAATTGACGAGAACCCCAAAGTCCACGCCCGTCAGTGAAACAAATACCGTCTGTCTATTTGGCGCTTGGCTTTGCACATTTATTAAGAAGAGTTGCATAATTCAGGCACGTTTATTCATCCTCCTGAATATTTGCGCAAAGCCCACAGGATATGAATTTAGAAAGTAACCATCAGATTTGGAGACAGTCATGAAACTAGCATCTTCGATAGCAGTTATTTCACTGGCTCTACTATTTACAATCGGCTCCACGGCTCATAGCGGGCCTTCTCAAACCGACCGGCGTATTACAGAGATTGCCGGGCGCTCTGCCTGCGCGCGACATAACTGGCCGGGTCGAGGGGTCGCTCCCATCGGGTACTTCAAGGGCATAGCACTTGTTTACGCCAAGTCCCTTTGCGAGAGTGGAGGCTCTGTAGAGACGGCCGCCGCTATAATGAGGCGGCCTCTTCTCAGAAACGGGGAGGACTCGCTCGTGCGCTACGAGCGTGACCTTCGAATGAGCGGTATAGATGCCAGCAATGAGATTGAGCGACTGCGCGCCGTCTATACTCTGGCCATTGGTGAAGGCATGCGCGAGAGCTCGGGAAACACCACCGAAGGGTTCGACGCAAGCGCAGACAGTCCTCGAACTGCTGATAACTCCGAAGCCGGATTGTTTCAATCGAGCTTCGACTCAATCGGCCGCTCCACCGCCTTAACGAAGCTATTTGAGCAATACAAAGCTAATCCGGGCGCGTGCCTTCTATCTACATTTATGGAGGGGATAACGCCAAGACAAATTGACAGGCGGCCTGTGGTAGGAACCGGCCCCGGCGCAGAGTTTCAGCGATTTACAAGGGAATGCCCCGCCTTTGCGACCGAGTACGCGATGGTCATGTTTCGAATTAACCGCTCGCACTTCGGCCCAATAAAGAGGCATGAAGCTCAATTCTTCAAGCCATGTAGCGACATGCTGAAAGAAGTTGAGGCTGTCGTGACCTGTTCCCCTTAGCCTGATTGGCAGGCTGATTAAACGCTTGGCCGTCTAATCCTTTCAACTGTCGCTTGCCTATTATGTTCACAGCCTCAAAAAATAAGATTGATGGCCTTTGTCAAAACTGATTACCGTAACAATTCGCTTCCAACGAATGTCGCCATGACCTCAAGCGTGCGTTCGGGTTGGTCACGATGCGGGCTGTGCCCACAATCAGGAAGAACAATGCTCTGAACGTGGCCACGGCATTTGCTCTCTATAGACTCGACCTGCCTGAGCGTACCGTACTCATCATTCTCTCCCTGAATGACCAGCACCGGGGCACTTATGCAAGGCAAATATTCCTCTATATTCCAAGAACGAAAGGCCGGGTCAAGCCATATCCTGTTCCATCCCCAGAAAGCGCAATCAACGTTCTCGCCGTGATGCCGCTCCAGCGCACTCTTCAATTCACCGCTTTGATAATTGATAGCGGCCTTGGCAATGCTCTCGACGCTTATCTCCTCGACAAAGACGTGCGGCGCTTCAAGGATGAGCCCCCGCAGCCGTATGCCGGGCCTGCTTCCGGCATAGATAAGGGCTATCGAGCCGCCGTCACTGTGCCCGACCAGAATCGCGTCACGCACGCCCGCAACCTCAAGCACCTGTGGAAGCGTTATGAGCGCCTCATCATGCATAAAGCTCACGGGTCGCGGAATCTGAACCGGGTCTGATTGGCCGTAGCCCAAACGGCTGTAAACCAGAGCGCTACAACCTGTCGCTTCAGACAGACGCTTGGGGAAATCGCGCCAGGTCGTAACACACCCGAGGCCCTCATGCAGGAATACAAGTGTCGTAGCCTGTTCGGGTGACTGACCATGCCACTCATACTCAAGCCAACGGCCACCTACTTTCATTCGTCTCAAAGCCCGGCCACCTCGTTATAGATTCTTAAATCGTCAGTAGACAACTTAGGTGCAAGATACGGTGGCTCTGGAAAGAACTACCGGAGCGATTTAACCAGAACGACGCCTAAAGCGGATATGGTTGGGGCGAGAAAAATAAGCAGGCAGATTAAAACTGCAACCTTTTTAGTCCTTATCGCGTTAGCCCTGTAGCTGGTTACTATCAGGGCACAGCTCAGGGCGAACCAAGCAATCAGACTAAATATGTGAACGACCTCTTGTCTCACGCTTTAGATTATAGCCGCCCGCCAGGCCTTATAGTCAACACAGTTGCTTTGTGGTCAAACCAGACTTTATAGACAAAGCACAAACTGCTGTACCGGTCGGTAAATAAGATGAGTGAGCGCGCGCATCACTGTGTCTGCCGTTTGAAGCAGAATCACCAACTTAGAGACAACTTGATTCTAGTGACAGAGGTTAACCATATGAAAATTAAGATATCATTCGCACTTCTACTGGTGCTGGCGTTGTGCTCCGCAAGCTACGCACAGGCACTGGACAAAGCCAAACTCGACCAGTTCTTCGACCGGCTTGCTGAAAAGAATAAGGCTATGGGGAGTTTGACCATAGCGCGCGACGGCCAAGTTCTTTACGCCCGCGCTATCGGCTATAGCCAGATTAACGGAGCCGTAAAGAAACCTTCGACCGCGACGACCAGATACAGGGTCGGCTCGATTACAAAAATGTTCACCGCCGCGATGCTCTTTCAGCTAGTCGAAGAAGGAAAATTAAAGCTGACAGACACGCTCGACAAGTTCTTCCCGCAGATTCCGAACGCGAAGAAAATCACCATCGCTCATATACTCGCGCACCGTAGCGGCATCCACAGCTTCACCTCGGATACCGATTACCCTTCGTGGGAGATGAAACCGAAAACGAAGGATGAGTTGCTGGCCATCATTGCCAAAGGCACGCCCGATTTTGAGCCGGGTGAAAAGATGGGTTACAGCAATGCTGGCTATATCGTTCTGGGCTACATAGTCGAAAAATTAGCGGGCAAGCCTTATCAGGATGCTTTAAAAGAAAGAATAACTTCGAAGATTGGGCTCAAGGATACATACTTCGGCACCGGAAACACAGAGTTGAACAGAAACGAAAGTTTTTCCTATAAATATGCCGGAGACTGGAAACAGGAATCCGAAACCCATTTGAGCATCCCCGCAGGCGCGGGCGCGCTAATCTCTACGCCAGCCGATTTGACCAAGTTCATTCAGGCGCTGTTCGACCTTAAACTGGTTTCGCAGGAGAGCCTGAACCAGATGATGCAGAATAAGATGGGCATGTTCACCTTCCCCCTGAACGGAAAAACCTTCTACGGGCACGGGGGCGGAATTGACGGCTTTAACGCGTTGCTGGTTTACCTGCCGGAAGAAAAGCTGGCGGTCGCCTACACCTCGAACGGGATGGTCTACCCGGCGAACAGTATTTTGCGCGGCGTCTTCGACATTTACTGGAACAAACCGTTTCAGATTCCCACCTTCGAATCTATCGCCGTCAGCCCGGAAGTTCTGGACAAATACGTCGGAGTCTATTCTAGCCCCGGATTCCCCTTGAAGATTACGGTCACCAGAAACGGCGCGACACTACAAGCGCAGGCCACGGGGCAATCCTCTTTCCCGCTAGACGCGACGGCGCAGGATAAATTTAAATTCGAGCCTGCGGGAATAGTCATGGAATTCGACGCCGCGAAAAATCAGATGACCTTAAAACAGCGCGGTCAGGAGACGGTCTTTACGAAGGAGAATTAACCGTCGTTAAAATGTAGGGGCAGGCCAAGACCTGCCCCTATTTCGTCTTCGTTTGCGGCTTCGCTATCCGGAGCGCCTCATTATTTAGCTTTTGTGACGAGGTCGCTTGGTTAGTCAGGCACGGCTTCAACGGATACCCAAGTTCCGTTGAAGGCGGCAGTCCCACACAGAAGGTCAATCGCTAAATTATCCGTCACATCATTGATGCTCTCGCCTGCGTTTCGCTGGGCAACTTCGAGCTGAATTCCAGTCCGGCCATGCCCCCATCCATGTGGAATACTTATCACGCCGGGCATCATCTCCTCCGAAATCTCTACGGGCAGAGTTATATCTCCCACCCCTGATTGCACCAAGACCTGTTGGCCATGCTCCATGTGGCGTTGCGCGGCATCCGCCGGGTGCATGAGAATTGTGCATCGAGGATTACCCTTGACCAGTCTCTGACTGTTATGCATCCAAGAGTTGTTACTGCGCAGGTGCCGTCGCCCTATCAGTAGCAGGTCGCCCTGAGAACGGCCAAGCGCACCATCAAGCAATGTGGCCTTAACGCGCTCTATATCTTTGACCATCACTTCCGGCGCTAGCTCAATCCGCTTCTCGGGATTACGCAGACGACTGGGCAGGCAAGGGAGCAACGGGCCTAGGTCTATTCCATGCACAGCTTCCTTAAGCTTTCGCAAAGTCAAACCCTGTGAGAAAGGGTTAAGCTTGGCCCCGTAAGGCCCGAAGCGCAAGCCCAAGTCAAGAAGTCTTTCCGGCCCGAACAGCCGCCTTACCAACTTGTGTTTCGCACTTCCGAAGAGGCTGCTTAAAGGGCCTCTCTGTTCCATGCGTGTTTGCAGTTCTAGAAAAATCTCCCAGTCATCCAGCGTCTCTGCGCCCGTTTGAAATAGAGGGGGCGAAAATTTGGTCGTGTTACGAATCGCCAGTATGTTGAAGGCCAAGTCGTAGTGCGCCCGCTCAAGCAACGAGCCGGGCGGTAAGATAATGTTCGCGTGCCTAGTCGTCTCATTGATGTAGAAATCTATGGACGCCATGAACTCAAGGCCCGAGAGCGCACGCTCCAACAGGCGACCGTTCGGCGTCGAAAGCACAGGGTTCCCTGCGTACGTGACAAGCGCCTTAACCTGCCCCGTCCCTTCTGTCAAAATCTCCTCAGCGAGCGTGGCCACGGGGAATTCACCGGCAAATTCCGGCAACTTTCGCACGCGGCTGTGCCAGCGTGCGAAACCGCCTCGGGGCGCTAAAGACTCCGGCGATACCACCGGGTCGAACGCAGGTCGCGTAAACATTGCGCCGCCGGGCTTGTCCAAGTTGCCGGTCACAATATTCAGAACGTTAATCAACCATTGACAGGTCGCCCCGAACTCCTGTGTGCTGACACCTATTCTTCCGTAACAGACAGCAGAAGCGGCGGCGGCAAACTCTCTTGCCACGGCGCGTGTCTGCCCCGCTTCGATGGCTGTGACCTGCGCCACTCTTTCGGGGGAAAATTCGGCTACCAGATTGCCGATAGTCTCCACGCCGTTAGTGAAGTCTGCCAACTGCCCCAGTCGGGTTAGTCCCTCGTCAAAAATAACGTGTAGCAGCGCCAGCAGAAATAGCGCGTCCGTCCCGGGACGTATGAACAGATGTAGGTCAGCCAATTGAGCCGTTTCGGTTCGACGCGGGTCTATGAGTATGACTTTGCCGCCGCGCTTACGAATCTCTTCTAACCTTCGGCCGACGCCGGGAGCAGTCATCAGGCTGCCGTTCGAGACTGCCGGGTTCGCCCCCAAGACAAGAAGAAAGTCTGTGCGGTCAAGGTCAGGGACGGGGATGAGGAGTTGATGGCCGAACATCAAATAGCTCGCCAAGTGATGAGCCAGTTGGTCAACAGAAGTTGCCGAAAACCTGTTTCGCGTGCGTAGGCTGCGGATAAACTTGGGCCCGAATAGAAGAGCGCCAAAGTTATGAACGAATGGATTACCAAGATAAGTTGCGACGGCTTCCCTGCCGTCTCTGGCCTGTATGCGCTTGAGGTTTTGCGCCACCTCATCCAGAGCTTCGTCCCACCCTATGCGTTCCCAGCCTTGACGAGTGCGGCGGACGGGATGCTTGAGCCGGTCTTTGTCATGGTGAATATCTTGCAGGGCGGCTGCTTTCGGGCAGATGTATCCCTGACTGAAAGGGTCGTCTTTGTCGCCGCGTATCTCCAGACGCTGACCTTCGTGAACAGCGATTTCGATGCCGCATATCGCCTCGCAGAGATTGCAACTGCGATAATGCAGGTGGCTATTGTCGGTGTTTCTCATGACGCAGTTCCCACTTTATTACAGTTGTTTCGAGCAGCTATACGAAAGAGTTGCTCGATAGCTTAACACCACGGCTCGGCATGCACCATATAAACATCATGTCCCAGCGAGCCATTTATTCCTTCTGACTCGGCTAGAACTTTATCTGCTCTATATCCTGCGAGTATGCCGTCTGCCGCGCGCCTTTCTGCCCTTGCCTGCTCCTCTTGTACGAGATTTCGCACGCAATCCGGAACCTGAATCGGCGTTTGTCACGAGAGCTATCTGATCGAATCCCGCCGCTCGTATTGTATCTATCACTGAGACCACAGTCTTATATGTCACGCCCAAACCAGCTTTGACGTATACGACCCTGCCCTCCGGTGGTTTATCCTTGAAGGCTCCTTTGAGCTTGTCCGGAATCTCGGCTTGAGTGATTTTATCCATGCCGAAATAGAACTCTCCGTCTCTGGGAACGGAGATGACGGCTGAATTGTCGGCGGGCGTAGCGGCGCGGGCGGTAATGGGCCTCTCCTGTGATAAGACAAAGTGCGGGGATGCGGCTATAACGATGCCACATAACAGATACCAAAGAATGAATCTTCGACTCATTTCACAACCCTTGCGCACTATCTACAGGATGTCCCCCCAGATAAAACTCCACCAAGTCCTCGATGTGCTTGGCGTACCCCGGCGGCAACTTCTTGAACTCAACACCCAATCCTACTTTAGGCAGATGATACGCGACCCGCCCCCAGACTATGCCTTCAATGACGCGACTGCTGTCAGGGGCCAACAGAAGGCGGACGAAGAGCGGCTTTCCTTTAAGAACTTCAAGCGGCGTCTGGATGAAGCAGCCGCCGACGCCCAAACTCGTCACGCGGCCATTGTGTGTGCAAGCGGGTGTCTCGCCCCAATCAACGTCAATGGAGATATGAATGCGCGGATATTTACGGCGGTCATCAAAGAGCGAAGGGGCAGATGTGGTCATGCCGTTATCCTACATCACGGATTACACCTCGAAAAGTATTTATTGAGCAGCACGATGGTCGAGTGTGGTTTAGGCATACTGGTCGGGAGGCCGTGTGATACTACTGGCGCTGCGCAGCATCGTTGAGCTTGAGCAGCTTCGGCAGCATTCCGGCGAGTAGAAAACTGAATGCGCGATTGTTGCTACCGGGGCCGTCAAGACGCGCCATCACCGGGTCGAATTCGTCAAGAATTATCACGGCCTGCGTCAGCATTGATAGGGCCTCGAAGACGGCGCGCGCGTGCCCCTCTATCAACTCTTGGCCGTGTACTGTAAGGACGCTCGGAGATTGCAGAACTAGCGGCACGTTGCTGCTGAAGGCCAGCGACTCGGCAAAGGTTGTCTTTCCGGTTCCGGGCGGGGATACGCGTAGGGAGATAAATATAGCTCAGTCCCCCGCGCAAGCTCTCTACGCCGCCCGTGTGGCCGGGAATAACAGTTCCGTGGCTGCCTGTAGATTCGTTAATGAACCGGGCTGGCGGTCTGCCTACTCCGGCATTAGTCAGCGTCGAGCACGGGCGGCAGTTCTTTGCCTTCGGGAATGAATCGAATGGAAAGAGAGTTGACGCAGTGGCGGGTGTCTTTATCTGTAAAGCCTTCGCCCTCGAAGACGTGTCCTAAGTGTGCATGGCAGCGAGCGCAAAGTATTTCGATGCGTCGTCCGTCCGCATCAACGTGACGCTCAACGCTCTCCGGATACTCTTCGTCAAAACTCGGCCAGCCGCAGCCCGAATTGAATTTGGCTTCTGCGGAATAGAGCGGATTGTTGCAGCGTCGGCAGATAAAGGTGCCGGGCGAGAAAAGCTTATCGTACTCGCCGGAATAGGGCCTTTCCGTGCCCTTATTGACGATGACTCGCTCTTCCTCGGCTGATAGGTGGTTGTATGGCATAAATATTTGTAATTACTGTAGCAAAGATTCTCCGCCCATAAAAGCAAAAAAGCCACTCACAGAGGCCGCTTCTGCATTTATCAATTATTCTGATGCTTCAATGCCTCCGGGCCATTCACGAGACTGTTTCTACTTATCCCGAGCGCAGGATTTAACGGCCCTCGGGCTGCTTAGTTTTCAAGCACGTTGCGAAAGGTGATTGAATAGCGGAGCGTATCTACTCGCAGAATGCTGTGCTCCCACTCGTAACGCGCTGGCCCGCTCAAGTGGTAGGCAGAGCGCGGCTCGGCTAACAGGTTCACACGCTCCCACTTCTTCTTCGCTATAGCTCGCCTGAAGCGCAGCACACATGGGGAGAGCAGCGATAGGCCGACGACCTGCCCGAAGACCATCTTGTCTCTGTGCCAACCGATTCCAGCGCCCGGCCCGTATTCAATGACAAGCACGTGCTGCAAATCGTACGGTTCCATTGAAGCGAACGCGGCGGCCGCCTCCCTGAGCGCGAGCAGATATTCGGGGATGTCGTCTGCCTTCCGGAGCTGGCGTCCGGTGAAATCATAGTGCCATCCGAAGGAGACTACTCGACGCTTGCCTGTGTAGCCGTGGAACTCGAACTCCCTGAAGGGCAGTTCCGTCAGATGCGCCAGAAGCTTACGTTCATCAGCCGCGCTGATTAGCTCCTTACGGTAGCGCAAGCCCTCCGGAAGATTCCGCGCAGTTTCACGAGCGTCCCCCGCGTTGTCGAATAGATTAAACCGTGACGTCATGGCTTAGTGTACATGAAGAGGTCGGGTGTCTGGAACGAAATTGCTGCTTGACCTGCGGCTTGCTTTCCCTGCAAAATGGCAACTTCAAATCGGCGCTGAATAAGCCAGACCTTAAGCCTTATACGCTCAGTCAATTCACTCTTCACAGCATTAAGGAGAACTTTCAATAATGTTTGCAAAACACCCTCGCCCGTTTCTAAGGCGGCACCTGCTAAGCGCGTTCTCAATCTTCTTTCTATTAGCCCTTGGCTGCTTTTCTCCTGCTCAAGCGCAGCTTACCAAAGAGGATCGTGAGCGCGCACGCATCATGCTCGAATCGGCTATAGATGACATTAAGAAGAACTACTATGACCCTTCCTTTCGCGGCATAGACTTGGAGGCGCGATTCAAGACAGCAAGGGAGAAACTGGACAAGGCGACTACGAACGGGCAGATGTTCGGCGTCATCGCTCAGTTGATGCTGGATTTGAAAGACTCGCACACCTTCTTTCTACCGCCCGCGAGGGCTGCGAGCGTCGAATACGGCTGGCAGATGCAGATGATTGGCGATAAATGCTTCGTAGTCGCTGTTAAGCCCGGAAGCGACGCTCAGGCCAAGGGACTTAAACCGGGCGATTTAATTCAGACAGTTGCCGGGTTCAGCCCGTCACGCGAGAATCTCTGGATACTGCAATACCTTATCTATACCTTGCGGCCCCAGCCCAGTCTCAAGGTCATCGTACAGAGCCCGGGCGCAGAGCCTCGCGAGATGGAGGTCATGGCTAAAGTCGGCACCGTGAAGAAAACCATAGACGTAGGGATTCAGGGCGCAATGGACTACTTAGACCTGATAAGAGAGGCCCAGAACGAAGCGCGCCTTAACGCGCACCGCTATTATGAGATGGGCGATGATTTGTTCGTCTGGAAGATGCCGCAATTCGACCTGACCAAGCTCGGCGTGGACGAGATGATGGATAAGGTCAGAAAGCGCAAGGCTCTGATACTTGACCTGCGCGGAAACGGCGGAGGCGCTGAAGAGACCATGCTCCGCCTGATAGGTAATTTGATAGACCATGACGTTAAAATAGGAGAACTGAAGCGCCGTAAAGAGACGAAGCCACTAGTGGCAAAGACGCGTGGGGATAATATTTTCAAGGGACAATTGATAGTGCTTGTGGATAGCCGTTCCGGGTCTGCGGCAGAGCTGTTATCGCGGGTCATACAACTTGAGAAGCGCGGCTTGGTCATAGGAGACCGCACGATGGGAGCGGTGATGCGCAGCCGGTCTTACGAGCACCACATAGGAACAGATGTTGTAGTCTATTACGGCACAAGTATCACGGATGCCGACATAATCATGTCGGACGGGGTTAGCCTTGAGGGCGCGGGCGTGACGCCTGATGAGCTACTGCTGCCGACTGCTGAGGATATGGCTGCCGGTAAAGACCCTGTGCTGGCCAATGCTTTTTCGCGCGTCGGGATTAAGATTGATGCGGAGAAGGCCGGCACTCTCTTCCCCATCAGGTGGAAGTAGAATCTGGAATAAGATATTGAAGGCGGTCTGATACGTGTCAGACCGCCAATAGATACTTGGCAAGCGGACTGATGCGAGCTAGAGTCTCGGGCAGCATGCGAGCAGGCAGATTAACCGATGACTTTGCTTCACGCCGGATATAGGCCCCCTGAATTGAGCGCCGGGGCTCGCCAGACAAATTTGCCGCGTGGCCGTGCCAGACTGACCCGTTATAAACGATGACGGAGCCAGCCCGACCGCACGCCACGACCTGTTTTTCGTAGTCTGTCAAAGAGTTGCTTGTAAGGTCGTCTGGAATTGTGGGCCACTTGTGCGAGCCCGGCACAAAACGGGTGGCCCCGTTATCTATTCGAAAATCATCTACCATGAAGATGAAGCCTACCATCGGCCACCCATACGCATCCGCCCTGTAATCCACGTGAAGAGGTTGCGCCTGCGAATATGGCCGCACCGTTCTAGCAAGCAGTGAGCTGAGTTTGAATGGCTGGCCTATGACGCGACAACACGCTTCCAGAACGGGTTGGTACGTGTACAGCGAGTCGAACTCCGGGCCGCGATTGACAAAGTCGTGAACTCGCGTTGTAGAGCTGCCGACAGACACGTCATCGGGATTTGCTGAGGCCACCTTCAAATCGTAAGTCGTAGCCAATCGCATCAACTCTTCCCGCTTCACAGGGCCGGGAATAATGACGAAGCCGGAATCCAGCAGGTCTTCCGCAACGCCCGCCGGAAGCTCACAACCCGCACTAATTATGCTGAACCAGTCATGCATAAACGTATGTCGTCCGGCAGTCTAAAAGCCCGAATCAACCGGGCGCGCATAACGCAAAACCATCCAAGTTTGATGACGGCATCCGGGCTATTCCAGCTCCGGTTGAATGAGTTGTTAGCCCTCGCAATGTGCCGTCTTGACAATCCTGAAGTTATCCATATTATCTATTATTTGCTTTCCTCAGTGGAGAAGTAATCGCTATAGGAGAGTTCTCCGTTAGCCTCATAATCAAACAGATAAACATGGCTTAGAGTCGGTACGGCAGCAGTTGCACGTGTTCAATGACCGGTGTATTAATTTAAACAGGCTTGCTACATGAATTCTCGCAGGCGAAAATTTGTAGCCCAGCTTTTCCTGCGCGAAAAATCCCGGCCTTTAGTCAGCGCTTCAAGCAGTAGATAGGATCATTACATGCCTCATATAAAGATGTTCTGCAAAAACAGTCTGTCGTTGGCAGGGCGTATATTTCAAAACGTCCGAGTCTCACCTATTCGGCTTATATCTTTCATAGCTCTATTGAGTGTAATTGGCGCGTGGGCATCACGGGAAGCCGGGGTGCGCGCCGCCGGAGGCCCGCCCGTCGAATTAGTCAGCGTCATAGCTTCGGGTAACGGTAGCGGGAATAGCCAGTCTATTATTCGCTCCATAAGTTCCGACGGTCGTTATGTCTTATTTGACAGCTTTGCGAGTAACCTCGTGGCAAACGACGGGAATAATACCTTCGACGCCTTTGTGCGCGACATGCAGACCCAAAACACGTTCGCGGTCAGTCTTAATAGCGCGGGGACAGGTACAGCCAACGGAAATTCCAGTGCTTTTGAAATCAGCGCCGACGGCCGTTACGTACTTTTCGGCAGCTTCGCAAACAACATTGTGGCGAACGATGCTAATGGAGCCCAAGACCTCTTTGTGCGTGACATGCTGACGGGAACTACCACGCTCGTCACCTTTAACAGCGCGGGAACCGGTTCAGCTAACGACAACTCCTACGGGGCGACTATCAGCGCGAATGGCCGGTACGTCGCTTTCCTCAGCACAGCCACCAATCTTGTCTCAAATGATACTAACGGGACTACGCAAGATGCTTTCGTGCGCGACATGCTGACCGGGACGACAAAGCTCGTTAGCATAAACAGCTCCGGGAACGCCAGCAGAAGTGCCAACTCAGTAGTAATAAGCGCTGACGGTCGTTTCGTAGCTTTCGGCAGCACCGGGACAGACCTCGTCGCCAATATGAGTCTGACGTTTAGCAACAATATTTTCCTGCACGATCTTCAGACGAACACGACGGCCCTCGTAAGCGTGAACAGCGCTGGCAACGGGGGCGGTAACTCAGATTCTTCCGCGCAGGCTCTTAGCTCTGACGGGCGGTTTGTGGCCTTTGAAAGCTTTGCCAGCAATCTCACTGCGAATGACAATAATAGCCGCAAGGATGTCTTCCTGCGTGACATGCAGACCGGCACCACGACGCTCATAAGTGTTAATAGCAGCGCGACAGGGGCCGCGTCCGGCAATTCCACAGAACCGGCAATCAGCGCCAACGGGCGCTACGTTGCGTTTTTGAGTGAGGCCGCCAATCTCGTTTCAAACGACAATAACGGAACCCTTCAGGACGTATTTGTCAGAGATACTCAGACGGGAACTACATCCCTCGTCAGCATCAACAGTGCCTCGTCCGGGAGCGGTAATAGTTCTTCGTCAGGCCCTATCAGGATTAGTAGTGACGGCCAGAGGATAGCATTTACCAGTCAGGCATCCAATCTAATTGGCAACGACACAAACGGCAGTGTGCCGGACGTGTTCGTACGCGACTTGCAGGCTGGCACAACGATACTAGCGAGCATTAACAGCGCCGGTAACGGCAGTGGCAATAGCAGTTCTACATATCCGTCCATGAGTGCCGACGGGCGCTACGTGGCATTTATGAGCGGCGCTAGTGATCTGGTGATAAATGACACAAACGGAAATATAAATGACATCTTCCGCTTCACTGTTCCCTCTGGAACCACCAGCGACAGGCTGAGGTTCAGTGCATCCGCCTACAGCGTAGGCGAGGCCGATGGCTCAGTCACTATCACGGTAGAGCGAATCGGCAGCGTCAGCGATACTGTAACCGCCACCTATTCCACTTCCGGCGGTACAGCCACCGGAGGAGCGGATTACACAGTTGTTTCAGGAACCCTTACGTTCGCGCCGGGCGAGACAAGTAAGACTTTCAGCGTCTCCATCATTAATGACTCTTTGAATGAGATACCGGAGACGGTCGGCCTCAGCTTATCCGACAACATGAGCAGCGCCGTGCTCACCATTCAGGACGACGACCCGCTCCCGAGCCTGTCAATCAATGATATAACGTTGACAGAAGGCAATTCCGGCGAAACCAACGCGATTTTTACCGTTACGATTACCCCTGTCAGTGGGCGAAACGTATCAGTCCTATATTCGACAGTGCCGCAAGGAGCCGTTCACCCGAACGATTATAAGTTCATCAACGGCGTCCTAAATTTCGCTCCGGGGGAAACCACCAAGAGCATTACCGTACCTGTCATAGGGGATACGGCCTTCGAGGGTAATGAAACCTTCGATATGGTTATAAGCAACCCCGTCGGTGCAGTCATCGCGGACGATAGAGGAGTCTGCACGATTGTTGACGACGATAGCGCACCGGGCATTTCAATTAATGACTTAACGGTAACGGAAGGCGATGCGGGATTGAAGGAGGTGACTTTTACGGTCAGCCTTTCGGCGGCAAGCAATCAGCAGATAGGCGTAAGCTTTACCTCTGAGAGCGGGACGGCTAAAGAGAACACGGACTATTCCGGCGTCTCAGGCGGGATGCTCTTCTTCCCCGGAATCACAAAGGCAATCATAACGGTTCCTATCAGGGGCGATTTACTTGATGAGCCGGACGAAACCTTCTCTATAAGGCTGTATAACCCAATCAACAACGCGGTCATCACCAAGGCCGTGGGCGTATGTACCATTCTGGACGATGATGCGCCGCCGGCCCTTACCATCAACGACGTAGGCGTAGTCGAAGGGGATTCCGGGACGACCAGTGCTAATTTCACGGTCAGCCTGTCAGCCCCGAGCGGCAAGTCAATAATGATAGACTACGCGGCCTCCAACGGCACCGCGACCTCCGGCGAGGACTACGCGCCTGCTTCCGGAACTCTGACCATCGCGCCGGGAGATTTAATCGGAACCATAACGGTTCCCATCAACGGAGACAGCATTGATGAGCTTGATGAGACTTTCACGGTCAACTTAGCCAATCCGCAGAATGTCACCCTCTCGGATAGCGTCGGGACGGGCACCATCGTCAATGACGAGTCTGCATCTATACAGTTTTCCGTAGACAGCCTTGTCACAGGCGAGGGCGTGGTTAATACGCCGCAGGGCTTCAACTCACTGTCCGTCACAATCGTCCGCACAGGCGATAATTCGACGCCCGCGAATGTTCAGTATCTTACTTCTGATAGTAGCGGCGGCAACGAGTGTAATCAGGTAACAGGCAATGCTTCACAGCGATGCGACTACGGCACGCAGGCCGGTACAGTCCGGTTCTCCGCAGGAGAAACGACTAAAACCATCCAAGTACCTATCGTAAACGACACTTATCAAGAGGGTGTAGAAGTCTTCACCATAAAGTTACATAATCCAACCGGCACCGCGCTGGGCAGGCTCAGTCAGTTGACGGTTACCATTAGTGATGATGCGACCGACGCGGTATTCGCTTCCGGCATCGGTAATCCTTACCTGAGCAACAACTTCTTCGTGAGGATGAATTATCTGGACTTTTTGGCGCGCGAACCTGATAACGCGGGGTTTACGGATTGGACGACAGTGCTCAACAACTGCGGCCCTCAGAAAGGGTTCCTGGGCTCACCCTTTAATTGTGACCGGGCGCACGTTTCTCACGGATTTATAGCTTCGGCAGAGTTTACAGACCGTGGCTACTTCATGTACAGAATGTATGAAGTAGCTCTTTCAAGACTACCCCGATACAATGAATTCGTACCAGACATGGCAGCCATGTCGGGGGCTCCGAATTCCCCTGAGCTTGAGCAGAACAGCATTCAATTCGCTAATAACTTCACTAACAGGCAGGAATTCATAAATAAATTCGCTGATGTCTCTTCTCCGGCACAGGCGGCGCAGCTCATAGCCAGACTGGAGCAGAACGCCGGAGTCGCCTTGCCCGAGGTTACAACGACACTGCCGGGCCAGCCGCCTCAGTATAATCGCCAGGACTTAATCAACAAGCGAGCTAGCGGAGAGTTCAATCTCGGACAGACACTTAAAGCTTTCGTAGAGCAGAAGGTGGTTTACGACAAGTTCTTCGAGCGTGGATTTGTCACGATGCAATATTTCGGATATTTAAGGCGCGACCCTGACCTCAACGACCCCAATCTTTTGGGATGGACAGAATGGGTATACGTGTTTACCAACGGCGGCGCTACCCGTGGCAGGCCGGACATAGGAGTAAGAGATTATCACCACCTTGTGTTTGGGTTCATCTACTCCGAAGAGTACAGGAAGAGATTTGGCGCACCTTGATAGAGTTCTGAATAATAGCTCGACGGCGGAAAGGGCGAGTAAAAGGTACTCGCCCTTTATCCTTTTTAAGTTCTACTAAACAATAATTGCCATTATGAGACTCTGAAAATTGAGGATGACTATTCAGGTAACGGGCCAGCCGGTGAACGCACCGCGCGCCGGAGAGTGCGCTCGCAGGCAAGCCACTTCCCTTCCACGCCACAGATATTGACTCAACCTACCTGAATAGTTGCTGTCTTGTGCTCTATTCTAGAATTGTGTCGCAGATTGCGGTAATTTAGATTCCCCGACACGATTAGACCGCCCCTAGCGGCGAAAGATGTCTCTGACAGCGATTAGGCCGAATAACGTGGTAATTAATGCCGGGCAGGAATATTAGACCAAATGAAAGCAGCCTAATTGTAGTTAGGCTCGGTACTCAGCAGTAGAATAAACGGCTGGGGAGCAGTTAAGCAATGGATACAAATCTTGAAAACTAAAGGCTTCGGCCGCAAGCCTAACAACGGCATGCACCCGACCGCTAATAGCACAGCTTTCATGCGCGGCGGGTGATGCCGGGCGTTAGATATCTTTTTCTGTGTGATGTGGTAAGAATTATGAGAAAAATATTTACATTATTGTTGATTGCTTTGTTGCCGACATCGCTGGTCGCGCAAGTCAATCAAGCTGCACAAACTCCTTCGCTTGTTTTTACTCACGTTACTGTAATTGACGTAACGGGTGCGCCTTCAAAATCTGATATGACCGTGATTGTTACGGGCAATCAGATTTCCGCCGTCGGCAAAACCGGAAAAGTTCGCGTTCCGAAAAACGCGCAGATTATTGACGCGACAGGAAAGTTTTTGATTCCCGGATTTTGGGATATGCACGTTCATTTACAGGCGACTACGCCTTTTCCTTTGTTCATTGCCAACGGCGTTCTCGGCGTGCGGCATATGGGCGGCAATCTCAAGCAAGTTTATGAATGGCGAGAGCAAGTCAGACAGGGGAAATTGCTTGCGCCGCGCATCGTCGCCTGTGGCTCGGTGGTGGAGAGCTTTAATGAGCCGGATATCATCAAAGCGACTACTGCCGCCGAAGGACGCGAAGCGGTCTTAATCAACGTCAAACAGGGCGCGGATTTTATCAAAGTTTATAACCCTTCGCGCGAAGCCTATTTCGCTCTGGTTGCCGAAGCGAAAAAACAGAATATTCCGTTTGCCGGTCACGTTCCGATTGCCGTCACCTCGTTTGAAGCTTCCGATGCCGGACAAAAAAGTTTCGAGCATCTCGGAAATATTTTGCGAAGCGTTTCGACGCTTGAGCCGAGCGTTATCGAACAGCGTACAAATGAAACCATTAAACCGACCGGTAAACCGGGTGATTTGTCTGCGATTCCGGCGCGCATCGCTGCTGCAACAAAGATAGAATTGGAAACTTATGATGCGGAAAAAGCCAATCGGCTTTTCGCGGCATTTGTCAAAAACAGAACGTGGCAAGTCCCGACGCTGGTGACAAAAAGGGCGCTTTCATTAGTTGACGACGGCACTTTTTTTAATGATGCGCGAATGAAATATATTACGGCAAAAGAATTAGAAGATTGGAAGCCGGAGAATAATTTTTTCCTCAAATATCGCACGCCGGAATTTATCGTGCAGAAGAAAAGACTTTATCAAAAGGAGCTTGAATTAACCGGCGCGATGCACAAAGCGGGCGTTCCGTTTATGACCGGAACGGATGTTCCCGGCGCATACACTTATACGGGTTTCAGCCTTCACGACGAACTCGCATTGTTTGTCCAAACCGGATTCACGCCGCTCGAAGCACTTCAAGCCGCAACGATAAATCCGGCGATATTTCTCGGCTTGGAAAAATCGCTCGGCACAGTAGAAAAAGGGAAGATAGCGGATTTGGTGTTACTTGACGCAAACCCGCTTGAAAACATCGCCAATACGAAGAAGATTTCCGCCGTTGTGGTCAATGGAAGATACTTGTCGAAAAATAGATTAGAGGAAATGCTTCGTAATTCAGAGGCTCGTTAAATAGTAAAGCGATGTCTAACAAATCGCCGGAGGGGATGGCTTATAGCGCGGTTCTCATCGCAAGGCTTGCGTGGAGCGGCGTCGTGTGCGTCGCCCCTCAGCTACAGCGTTAGGCTTCTGTTGAGTGCTTATAGATATGGATGAAGAAAGTCAAAGCATCACACTATTGCAGTCAGAAATCTCTGTTTCACTGGGTGAAGAGATGCTCGGCAAAGCCATCGCTACCACCCTCCTAACTCCTGCCCAACATCGCGCGGAGCTGTTTGAGTTACTGATGCAGGAAATTGCTGCCACCATGCTAGCTTCAGATTCTAAGAAGACTTGGACATATTTCGTCCATCAGGGGACTGACGGATCAAGAATATTCCGTGGCGGCACAGGGCGTTCTATAGTAGTTGATCCAGAAGGTAGGCTCTGGCGAGCGCGGACATATGAAGACTTCGAAACGACATACACCATTGCAGATACATCGTGTGAGATTGATACGATGAAGCCAAACTACAGTCTCATGAAGGAGTACGTTGTCAACTGAGCCATATTATAGAGCAGGGGAAGTATTACGTTGGGACGAAGCCTAACAACTCATCCAACCCGAGCGCGAGTTAGCCGGTCTTTCATCGTCAACTTGGCCGTAGTGGCGTTGAATGCGCGCCCGGTTAATTCGGGCGTTATGCGGCTCCTAGACATAGATAGCCGGTTAGCTGATTAATTCTAAAGTCATGGACGCTTTTAGTTATGTCTCGGTCATCATCTCAGTCATCATTGGCCTCGGTCTGTCCCATCTCCTGACGGGAACTACTGATTTATTCAAGGCTCGCCGGAGTGTTAAATTCTATTGGGTACATCTGCTTTGGGTCGCTCTTATTTTCGTTGGCCACATTTTCTTATGGTGGACGATGTGGAACCTGCGTCTGGTTCGAGACTGGAACTTCTTTTCCTTTCTCCTCATCCTCCTTGCGCCCGTGCTCCTCTACGTGGCAGCCGCATTCCTGATTCCGAAAATCGAACCCGGTGCTTCAGTCAATCTGCGGGAGTATTTCTACGAGAATCATTCAGCGTTCTTCAGCGTCAATGCCGCGTTCACGGCCTTGATAGGCATGGAGAACTGGCTGCTCACCGGACGTTTATTACCTGTGCCGGTGACGGTAGTTTTCGCCGTTTGGTTCGTCCTGCTCTGCGTATCAGCAGTCGTGAAGAATGCGCGCTATCACGCCGCCATTGGACTCTTGTTCGGGCTATTATTTCTGTTGTTTGTTGTTCTATTCGGGCTGCGGCTGGGCGGTACATGAGAGGCGCGCGAGACAGAACGCCGCCTAACAACTCATTCAGACACAGGTATCTATGCTCTGCGCCGACAGAACGTAATAAAAAGTCACGAAAAGATTTAGGCGTCACCCACGAGTTGCATTAGTGGGCTCCGGGGAATCGGCGTGCTGCCCGTAAGTTCCGCCAGCAGTGAGCGCAAGCTTGTGAGCCACACGTTCATGTCAAAGTTCTGTGGGTCGTCGTGCGTGTTCGGGAGAGGAGTATCAACGGCACAATGGAAGGCCGGAATCAGCCAATGGCCCGCCCTGACGCTGGCCACGACATAGAGCAGGGCCAGCCGCTCAAGTTGCTTCTGTGTCATTCCGGGAACCGGCGCCAGGTCGAAGAAGCCGCTCCCCCTAGATTTACGGCGAGGCTGGATAAGCTCTATGTTAACGAATAGTCCTGCGCGTTCTCTTCGCGCGCGCGCCCGCTCCGCCCCTCTAGGCTTATCCAGTCCTATTTCAAACTTAGTCGCTAGAACGCCCTGAATATAGTTCGTTTTCGTAGCGGATTCGCCTACGCGGTTGACGAATACGTGAGTCGGCACGTTCAACCTCAACCACGTGCGGAGCCTGTTACCCGGCCACGATGCTTCATTTATGTTGGCGGGAAACTCCGGCGCAGCTATCTCAGGCGAGCTTGTATCGTGAATGATAAAGAAGCGAGCTTTCGTCAAATCGGGCTCGAACCTGCTGCCTCTAAAGACAAATGGCCCGCCGAGGTCTTGCTCTCCGATGCCTCGCGCTTGAAGAAACCGTTGCACCGTCACTACATCCAGAGTCATGGGTCTGCCGATAAGTTGGTTGAGCGGGGCTGGTATTGTGGCCGGAGTTGGGCCTAAGTTGCCGCCACGTAAAACAGGGCGAAGCAGGCATCTGGCCAAGGAGTTTTGATCCGTACCGTCGAATGGGCAAGACACCTGCTGGCCGTAAGCTGTGACCGTTAACGCTAGAAACATCAGGCTAGAAATAATAAGACTAAGCTTACGATACATAACTAACTCTCCTTCTCTGATTTTCGTTCAAAGCGCACGAGGAAACATTCCTCAAGCTCCTCTACTTGCATATATTTCTAAGGGCCTTACTTAGAACTTCCCCTATAAGATAATGACGAAGATGTGGATTTTATTTCAGCAACTTTTTATCTCTTTCCGCCTGTGACTCATAAGAGCCAGATGAGGCTGGCAAGAGGTTGCGCCCAGTGAAGCGATTTATGGGTAGCAACAAAGTGGTCATGCCATATTGTGCAAAATTGGCTATTGTAACCAACCACCTTTTATCATATATCAAATCAAAAAGGTGCAGGCCGGAGGGTCGCCAAGGGATTGCTTGACGAATCGGGGCCGCACGTTTAATTGTCCATCTGATAAGCGAACAGGAGAAGCGAAGACGATGAAGGTGTTGCCACTTATGAGAGTCTGCTTAATCGCGTGCGTACTCTTCTGTTTGTGTAAGCTGCCAGTAGCATTTTCACAAACGTCTACGTCACAGGTGAAGGCACAGTCAGCCAGCTCCCAGCGCGACGGGCAACATGATTTCGACTTCGAGATTGGCACATGGAAAACAGAGCTCAGGCGTCTTCTGAATCCCTTAACAGGCTCGACTACATGGGTCGAATATAAAGGGAGAACGGTCGTGCGAAAGGTCTGGAACGGTCGCGCCAATCTGGTCGAGTTAGTTGCTGACGGCCCGGCGGGTCATTTCGAAGGTCTGAGCTTGCGTCTGTACAATCCACAATCCCGACAGTGGAGCCTCAATTTCGCCAATGCTAATAGCGGCGTCATGACTCTACCGACAATCGGGGAGTTCAAAAACGGGCGGGGCGAGTTTTTCAGCCAGGAAACATTTAATGGCCGTGCCATTCTTGTTCGCTTTGTCATCTCGGACATTACTCCGAATTCTTGCCGATTTGAGCAGGCATTCTCGGATGATGGCGGCAAGACTTGGGAAGTAAACTGGATTGCTATAGACACGCGAGAGAAAGATTGAACAGAACGAATTATTCCATAACGCCTGAGTTAATCATTGATGATTATCGAAGTCCGCAGCTATAGAATCAAGCCGGGTCGTCGCGCGGAGTTCATTCGATTCTTCGAGACGCGAGCCGTGCCCGCGCTACGCTCACACGGGATGAAGGTGCTCGGCCCGATGCTCGATGTTGAGAATCCAAACAAGTTCGTCTGGCTGCGAACCTTCCCTTCGCTTGATGACCGCGACCGAATAAAGCAGGCATTCTACGAAGGCGAATTGTGGAAGAACGAGTTGGAAGCCATCGCCATGCCTCTGCTTGACAGCTACGACGTCATCCTCTGCGAGACTTCGCCGGATTGCGTTTTCGACCTGTCGCAGTAAGAGTCTTAATCCGGCGGTGCCATCAAGGCGAAGCGACCGGAGGGGAGGCCACAGAGCCTCTATTATTTGCCTGCAATTGGCTTGAATACCGTGCGGAAAGCCTTGAGCGCTGCCGGATGATAAATCGTCGAATGTTTCTCGTCCGGCATCTGCTCGTAATTCCAACGCACTCCGGCGGGCGCGCTCTTGCCGAGTGCGCGCGCGAGTTTCTGCGTGGCTCCTATACGAATGTCATCGCCGCTACTGGCTAAGTACAACGTCTTCGACAGCTTCGGAAGGGCGCGCAGGCGCTCTCCAGCATCTTTAACCAATTTCCGGTCGTTCCACCAAAGGCTGGGGTCGAAGGCAATATAGGTATCGAACAAATCAGGCTCAACTAGAAAAGTCTCTACTACAAACAGCCCTGCGAGTGACTCCCCTACGACCGCCGTCTCGTCCGTCGTGCGATAGCGACTTTTAATCTGCGGCATTAACTCGTCCCGAATGAACTTCCTAAATGGCCCGGAGCCTCCTACGCGGGGCGCGATTTTTTTGTCGCCCTCGTTTTCTGTGGGGCCGGTCATGTCGCGGCGGCGCTCGGTATTCTCAATGCCCACAAGTAAGAACGGGCGCATAGTCCCATTGCCAACCGATACCTGCACCAGCCCGGCCACGTGCAGAAAGTCCTCAGCGATGCCGCCGTCCGGCATGTAAAGCACGGGCAGGCGAGCGTCGGCAGACTCGGCATAGCCGGGCGGCATGTACACATTGATGCGCCGGGTTTCGTTCAGAATCTTTGAATCTAGTGTGAACGTCTCTCCGATAGCCAGTGGCGCGGCCTTATCGGTGTTAGCAGCACGCGCGCTGAGTATAGGAAATAGTAGTCCACATAGAAGAAAAGCCGCCGGAAGCCAACGGAATTTAATCACGTCCTTATCTCCTGAGGCTCTAGAGGGCAAACTCAATCCAGAGCGGATATCTTTCAATTGTTCTAAGCAGCAAATAACAGAGTCTATGTTTCTCTTCTTGCGTATCAATCCGGTTGATGGGGAACGTCCCCATTTTATCTTTTTGTAAAGCTCTTTCGCATCCTAGCCGCGAGGCTGTCAAACTACCGCAAAACTTTACCTTAAAACAGCACTATCGCAAGTACCACTTGGAGCCCCATGAACTGTACCAGTTCATTTTCAGACTTATTGCGCCCACATCTCAGGCAAGTGGTCTTATTTGATATTAAGATAGTGGCACTTGCACGTGTCCTGATTTTCTTTAATCTACATAGGCGGCGCGAGCGTCACGCGGGATGGTAGACTCATGGCTCTATGTAGTTATTGACTTACGCGGCATTACCAAAAGGGTTTGCTTTTTGCGCGGGTGATTTCAAAGGTTGTTCCATTTCAGAGAACGCGATGGTAACTCAATTAGAAAAGGCGAAGAAGTTCAGGGCGCTGCATGTGCGGGAAGGAGCCTTCGTCATCCCGAACCCTTGGGACACAGGCTCGGCGCGGCTGCTTGCCGGATTAGGGTTTGAAGCTTTGGCGACGACAAGTTCAGGTTTCGCCAACTCGTTAGGGCGGCTAGACGGTCAGGTTTCACGGGATGAGGTGATTGAACATTGCAGCAGCCTCTCTGCCGCTACTGACCTGCCGGTTAGTGCAGACTTGGAGAACTGCTTCGCGGATAACCCGGCCGATGCAGCCGCGACTATCTTGCTGGCGGCGAAGGCGGGCGTGGTCGGCGGCTCAATTGAGGACTACACCGGCGACCCTTTGAATCCCATCTACGAATTCGAGCTAGCGGTCGAGCGCGTGCATGCTGCCGCAGAGGCGGCCAGCCTCCTTGATTTTCCTTTCACACTGACAGCGCGCGCCGAAAATCTGCTACACGGCAGGCATGACCTTGACGATACTATCCGACGCCTACAGGCATTTGAAGCGGCGGGGGCGGACGTTCTTTACGCGCCGGGACTGACTACGCTGGAGGAGGTTCGATTGGTGACGGGCGCTCTGAGCAGGCCGGTGAACGTTCTGGCTACGTTGGTGAAGGGAGCGACGGTCGCGCAACTGGCAGACGCCGGGGCCAAGCGCATCAGCACCGGAGGCGCGCTGGCGCGTGCCGCCATCACCGCCCTGTTGCGCGCTGGCATGGAGATGCGGAATTTTGGGAGCTTCGCGTGGACTTCGGACGCGGCATCCAGCAGCGACGTGAAGAAGCTGTTGAAGACTTAGGTTACCCGAGGGTATTAGTTTATTGGATGTTGATGACTTGAAAACTCTAAAAGATTCTGCCGGAGGGAATGTTATGACGATATTAGAATCAAAGAAATCGCTTTTCGTACTGCTCATTTTGTTTTGCAGCAGCTACTCGATAACCGCCCAGAGTCCGGTTAAATCCGGCAATTCATCATCTAATACCGCGCTCTCAACTTCGGATTCCGAAATGACGCGAGTACGGCTGGCGATAGATGCAGGAAACGCTGTCTGGGTTGAGGCGTGGGCCAAGGGGGACGCGACGATGCTTCCTGACACATTCACTGCGGACGGAAAAGAACTCGTCGCGGGCGGTAAGGTTTTCAAAGGCCGCGAACAAATTCTTGCCTTGATGCGCGAGACGATGCAAAAGCGTGGGGGGAAAGCAAAACTCACAGTTACTACTACGGACATCTGGCTGGATGGTAACACCGCTTACGAAACAGGCACGGCGGTTTATGAATTTACGGTTGGCGGCCAGCAGCAAACTCTGGAGCGGCGATATTTCACTATTTGGAAAAGGCAGTCAAGACGCGGCTCGTGGAAAATCTACTCAAACACAGGCGTCGCCAAACAGTGAAGGAGCCGTTTCGCCTCACGTCAAATGACTTTTGCCGTTAGCACTTCTCCCGATGCGTCGAGCACAGAAAAAGTTATTTGCCCTTTATTAGCTGTTTGCCTCTATAAGTAATCGTTTCGCCGGGTTTCATCTCGTAAAAATCAATCTTCATTCTTTTGAGTTCGGCGGCAAAGCCTTCGGCGTTCTGGGCGATGCCGGGGAAAGTGCCGAAGTGCTGCGGAATGGCTAGCCTTGCGCGCACCGCTTGCGCGGCTTTCGCCGCCATACGCGGCTCCATGCCGAAGTGTCCGCCGATGTTGAGCAACGCGACATCAATCGAATAATTTTCGCCTATGGTTTCCATGTCCTTGAAATAGGCCGTATCGCCCGAATGATAAATCGTCGGGCCGTTCTTGATGATGATAACGAAGCCTGCGGGGTTCCCGCCGTATGCCCTTTCAGGCTCATTGGCTCCGGCTTTGGGATTAAAAACGCTGCTCGAATGAACGGCCTGCGTCATGGCTACGGTCACTTCGCCATCAGCGATTAGAATTTCGCCGCCGATGCCCATAATGGCGTCGGTTTCGGCTTGCTTGGCGGGGAAATCCGCCAGCTTAACTAAATTACCGGCCAATTCAGGATTGCAGATGAGAGCCGCTCCGGTTTTTCTGGCGATGGCAACGGCATCGCCTACGTGGTCGCGGTGCCCGTGAGTCAGCAGTATGTAATCAACTCTGGCGAGCGCGTTAAGCGGGTCTTTACCGTTTTTGGCTTCAGGGTTGGAAGGATTGTTGAGCCAAGGGTCAATCAACAAAACCTTGCCGTTCGGAGTGGTGATAGAAAAAGCTGCGTGTCCGAACCATTTGATTTTTGTTTCCTGCGCCGTCGCGCTGATAGAGCCGAGCAGAAAAATGAATAGAGCAAATAGTAGTTTTGTCACCTCTATTTTCATGTCATTTATCAAAGTCCCGCCTCCTTTACTCAACTTGAATCTGCATACGCCACGCTCTGGCTCACGCTCAGCCGCGTTTATAGCTTGAAGCGTACTGTGGAACCGCGATGCCGTCTTTCAACTTCGCGTCGTCAACGGGCGCACCCGCCACCAGACGCAAAGGGATTACGCCCGCCCAAACGTCCAGTTCATAATCGGCATCATCGTCAACCGGCGGCCCCTCGCGTATTTTAGCCGACGCCTCATCTATGTCGAACGACAGGACGAGCGTCGCCTTCAGCTCGTTTTCAGTCGGCGGGCGAACATCTTTCCAGCGACCCGGCACAATATGTTCGGTAAAGGCGCGTAGAGCTTCGAGTTTTTCTTGTTCGCTGCTGATAACCTTAGCCCTGCCAAAAATCACCACCGAGCGATAATTCATCGAATGATGGAAAGCCGAGCGCGCCAGTACCAAGCCTTCAAGCAAAGTCACGGTGACGCACACATCCGCCTCCCACGCCATTGCCCGCAACATTCGACTTAACGCCGAGCCGTGAATCAGCAGCCTGTCTCCGTCCCGCGCATACCCCGTCGGAATAACGTAAGGCTGCTCGTCCACTGTAAAACCAACATGACAAACGAAGGCTTCATCGAGGATTCGATAAATAGCTTTGCGCTCAACGCTGCCGCGTTTTGGTAATCGCTTCAGCTTCGTTCTCGCTGTCGTTTGCAGTAGTTCGCTCATCTGTTCAAAGACTGTCTCCTCTGTGCTAGAGATTCTAAGTTGAGTTGGCATCTATGCAAGAGCCAGTTTTCGACAAATCAGATGTACCAATTTATAATCATCAGCCTATGCCACACCCGCCCTTTATCATGCTGGACGAAAAGAGTGACGCGCCGCTTTATCGCCAGATTTACGAAACGATTCGCCGTTCGATTTTAAGCGGCGGACTTCATCCGGGCAGGCAGTTGCCCGCCTCTCGCCTTCTGGCAAAACAGCTAGGCGTGTCTAGGATGACCGTCGTCAACGCCTACGAACAGCTCTTGGCGGAAGGCTACCTAGAAGGCAGGATGGGTGCGGGAACATTTGTCGCCGCGCACTTGCCGGAGGAGTTCTTGCAAGCTTCCGGTTTCAAGCGGCTTGAGCTTCAAGAAAAACCTTTGATGCGGAAGCTAATGCTTTCGGATTACGGAAGTAAGCTGGCGCAGAGCAGCAAGACTATCTTGCGGCATCACAGCGCGAGCGCGCTTGTCCCGTTCCAGCACGGCGTCGCTGCGCTTGACGAGTTCCCGTTCGGTGTGTGGGCGAAGATTGCGCAGAAATGGCAGAAAAGACCGCCCGCTCCGGTTCTCAGTTATGGTGATGCGGTCGGCTTTCAACCTTTGCGCGAGACGGTCGCAGCGCACCTCGCGGCAGCGCGCGGCGTACGCTGCACGTCGGAGCAGGTCATCATCACCAACGGAACGCAACAGGCGCTCGATTTGATTGGCAGAATCTTCCTGTCAGAATCAGTAGATGTTTGTCTAGAAGACCCCGGCTATCTGGGGGCGCGTGATATTTTTACCGCGACGGGCGCGAGAATCGTTCCAGTGCCGATAGACGACGAAGGTTTCGACGTGCTAACGGCGCGAAAGCGAAGCCCGAAAGCGCGGCTCATCTACGTCACGCCGTCACACCAGTTTCCGCTCGGCGTGACGATGAGTTTGGCGCGCCGTCTGAGCTTGCTTGAATGGGCGCGGGAACGAGACGCTATCATCGTTGAGGACGATTACAACAGTGAGTACCGTTACAGTGGGCGACCTCTGGCCTCCCTGCAAGGCCTAGACATGGACGGGCGCGTGATATATGTCGGCACGTTCAGTAAGACCATCTTTCCCGCGCTCAGGCTAGGCTATCTGGTTGCGCCGCCTGACCTGATTGAGGTCTTCGCTGCGGCGCGCGCTCTCACCGATTTGCATTCGCCTTTGATTGCGCAGGCCGTACTCGCAGAATTTATCTCCGAAAGACACTTCGCTCGTCACCTGCGCCGGATGCGCGGGATATACGAAGAACGTCAGCAAATTCTGGTCGAAGAAGCGTGGAAAAATCTGAGGGGCATGTTAGAGGTCGCACCCGCGAAAGCCGGGATGCACCTGATAGGCTGGCTGCCTGACGGCGTCAGTGATAGAGAAGTTTCGCGGCGCGCGGCGGAGGCAGGTCTGAACCTTGCGACCGTTTCGGCTTACTGTATCAATCAAAAATTGAGGGGTGGATTGTTACTAGGCTATACGGCTTATGATGAGAAACATATCAGGCAAGGTATAAAGAACTTAGCGCGGGTGCTAGCCGATGTCGCTCAAGATTGAAGCTAAACTTATTGTGCACAAAACCATGATTTTCGGGAAAGCTACTGCCGTGAAATCCATTACAATTCGCGCCCTGCTAACGCCCCTTTTTCTTGTAATCGTTGCCGCTTCGCAGCCCGTAATCGCGCGTCAAGCAACACAGCCACGCATCTCTTATAAAATTCGCGTTGACCCGTCCGACCTGTCTGGCTTTGCCGTCGAGATGCGAGTTCGCGGTGCCGGTGACACTGTGCGGATAGCGATGGCTTCACATCCGGAGTATGACGACCGCTTCTGGCGATACGTAGAGGGACTCAGCGCCGAGGCGCGAGGCGCGAGGCTCACGGTCACGCGCGAGGAAGATACGCTGTGGCGCATCGAGGCAGCAAGCAATGACCTGACAGTGAAGTACCGCATCCACTTGCCGCCGCAGACCACGCAGACGCGCGCCGCTTGGCGACCATTTCTCTCGCCGACGGGCGGACTCGTAGGCGATATGCACTCGCTCATGTACGTCGTCGGCGCGACGAGCACTCCCGCACGCGTGACGCTAGACATCCCCGGCGGCTGGGCGATAGCGTCAGGACTTGAGCGCACCAACGACCCGCGCACATTCTCCGCCTCTTCCGTTGAGCTGCTGCTCGACTCCCCCATAGTCATCGGCCAGTTCCGCCGATGGGATTTCAAAGTTAACGGAGCGCAGCACACGGTCGTCTATTTGCAGCAGCCGAACGCGGCGACATTCGACACTGTCGCTTTCGTTGCCGGCATTCGTCGGCTCGTGGGCGAGGCTCTCAAGCTCTTCGGGAAGCCGCCATACCGCAGTTACACGTTCATCTATCAAGACGGGGCTTTCGGGGCGCTTGAGCATCTCAATTCCGTCACCATAGGCGCTGACAGCCAGCACCTCGCGCGGGGACTCACCGATGTCTTTGAGGAGACCGCGCACGAGTACTTTCACGCTTGGAACTTGATGCGCGTGCGCCCGGTCGAACGCGTAGGCGTGAGGTATCGTCCTGCGGAGCCGACCGGGGAACTGTGGTGGAGTGAAGGCGTCACCATCTATTTTAGTGACCTGCTTCTGAGGCGCGCGAAGCTCCCGGTATCCGAGCCGACGCGCGTTGCGCGCCTTGAGCGCGAGATAGCGGAATATCTTCAAACACAAAGCTACTCGCGCATCTCTGCCGAACGAGCGAGCCGCACAAACGACGATCCTGCCGCGCTCGGTGACGACTACGTAAACGTCTATCTTCAGGGCGAACTGCTCGGCACCATGCTCGAACTGATGATTCGTGAGGCCACGCGCGGGCGTCGCTCGCTCGATGACGTGATGCGTAACCTTAGCGACCGGTTTACGCCACAACGCGGTATCACAGGCCGCGACATAGAGCGAGCGGTGCATGACGTTTGCGGCTGCGATGCTCACTCGTTCTTCGAGGCATACGTGCGTGGAGCACGGCCTATAGATTTTGACCGCCATCTGCGAGCAATCGGTCTGCGCTCACAGGTGTCTTGGTCACCTGCGCTCGGCAGTGACGGGAAGCCCGCGCCCGACTTGCGGCTTTTTGCCTTTTCTACGTCCGAAGGCTCCGTGCTGAAACTTCGGCTCATGAACCCGGACAGCGTGTGGGGCCGCGCCGGCTTGCATACAGGTGATCGTCTGGTTTCACTTGACGGGCACACGGTTTCGACGATGGCGGATTTAAGACAGTGGATGAGGCAGCTTCGCGTCGGGCAGACGGCGCGGCTGGAGGTTATGCGTAATGGGACAGTGTCAACGGTGACAGTTGTTGTCACGGGTTACGACCAGCCGACCGTTCGGCTTCAGGAGATTGCCGACGCTACACCCGAGCAATTGAGATTACGAACGCGGTGGGCTAACGGCGAGCCGTGACCGGGCGAGTCCTTGTGAGGAGCTATCTTTTAACGTCACGGAAATAGAGGAAAATCCAGCTCAGGCGCTCTGGATGGCAATCCCCTTACCTTTCAAGCCATAGAACTTCCTTCAACTACTACAGATTACTGCACTTACCGAAGCCGACCGTTCCTCGCGTGCCGGAACGGGAGCGCGCCGTTTCTCCCTGACCGGAACTCTTAGCCGTAGGACAGCCCGGTATCCTCCCACTCGGACTTGCTCGCGGGAAATCCGACCTATTTATCGAATATCAATAATTTACTTGACGATAATCGCTAAATAGTTTATTGATATTCGATATATTGGAGGTGATAAACCATGTCAAAGCAAATCTCATCGTCCGCCGCGCTCCCGATTGCGTACGTCCTGCTGCGGATTCTAATTGTCGTGAACTGGCTGGGGGGCGTCGTCATTCTCGCTCTGCTGGTTGTCATGCCGAACGAGCAGTGGATTATGAGCGCTTTCAAGCTCTCTCCTTCGCCTGAGGCAGAGCGGCTGGTGATGGGCCTGCGCGTAATCGCCGTGCTCGGTCTGGCCGCGATTCCACTCAATCATGTCGTCCTGAAGCGACTGCTCGCCATCGTTGAGACGGTTCGCAGGGGCGACCCATTCGTCGCCGCGAATGCGTCCCGTTTGCAGGTGATTGCATGGGCACTGCTCGCGCTGAACCTTCTTAGCATCGTGATTGGCGTAATCGCCAACATCGTTTCGACCCCGGCGCATCCGCTTCATATAGACGCCGGCTTTTCAATCAACGGCTGGCTCGCCGTACTCCTCACGTTCCTGCTGGCCCGTGTATTTGCGGAAGGCACGCTCATGCGCGAAGACCTCGAAGGGACGGTTTGATATGGCAATCGCCGTAAAGCTAGACGACTTACTACACGACCGGCGGATGACGCTGACCGAGCTGGCGGATCGGGTCGGAATGACGCTGGCCAACCTCTCAATCCTCAAGACCGGCAAGGCGCGCGCCATCCGCTTCTCGACGCTTGAGGCGATTTGCGAGGCGCTCTCGTGCCAGCCTGGCGACATTCTACGGTTTGAGCCCGGGCAAGCAGAACGCGAGCGACCCGCAGCATAGAGCAACCCGAGCGCAAGCCGATGAACGTCCTGCTGAACGCGCACGCATGCATGTGGCGAGGCACACACAAGTCTAACAAGGAGAATATCAAATGAACCGCAGCATTATGTTAACCATCTTCTCTCTGCTCTCGATCCTCTTCTTTACCTTTCACCTAGCGGACGACATTGTCCGTGGTATGGAGCCGGGAACGCTCACAAACCTAACTGCGGTGCCGATCTTTGTCTTCTGGCTGTACGGAACGCTTGTGCTCGCCGGACGGCGATCCGGGTACATCATCACCTTCCTCGGAGGGCTCTTTTCGTTGGTCGTCCCCCTAGCCCACATGAGGGGAAAGGGTGTCGGGGTCGCCAGCAGCATCGCGAATTCAAGCGGAAGCTTCTTCTTCATCTGGACGCTAATCGCGATTGGCGTGACAGGGGTCTTCTCCGCCATCCTCTCGGCGCACGGACTGTGGAGCCTGCCATGGCGACGGCGACGGTAGTCCAAGAACCGGAACACAGAAAGGCGGTCGCCGGGTCGTAGGTGAGCGGCGGGTATCGGATTTCGGCTGGCAACCGTCGTGGCTAAAGCAGTAATATATTCGGGCGATTTAATCCTTCGAATATACTCTTCTATTCGTACCTGAGCGCTACTGTCGGATCAACTTTGGTCGCGCGGTACGCGGGAATCAAACAGGCCGCCAAGGCTACACCAATCAGGATAGTTGAATATAGGACGAACGTCTTGAGATCGGACGGGCTTACTCCGAAAAGCAAACTCTCCATCAGTCGGGTAAGCGCAACAGACGCTGCTATGCCAAGGGCCATACCAATTATAGTCAATGTCATTCCCCGCCCCGCGATGAGCTTCAGCACGCTGCTTCGTTGCGCACCCAACGCCATTCGTATGCCTATTTCGCGCGTGCTCTGCGTCACGGCATAAGACATTACGCCGTAGATGCCTACCGACGCTAATAAGAGCCCCAACAGCGCGAACAGTCCTAGAAGAAGCATGTTGAACCTGCGCGAGGCGATGGAGCGTTCCGCGACTTCTTCCATAGAAGAGATACGAGAGAGAGGCAGCGATGCATCCATCGCCGCGACCTCCCGCTTGACCGCCGGAATCAGGCTTAACGGTTCAACGGTCGTTCTCACAACGAAGTTGATTGAGGTGAAAGTGCGTACCACTGCCATCAGTTTGTTCGACACCTGCGGAAGGGGCACAAAAACCATCGGCGGTGCCGGACGGTCTAACCCTTGCTGCTTAATATCCCCGACAATGCCAATCACCTGCCGCACAGGCTCGTCCGTACCCCTCCCGACGGAGAGCTCCCGGGCTAGGGTGTTCTGCCCGTCAAAGAACCGTTTGGCGAACGCTTCGTTGACGACGACTACGGGCGGCGCGGCCAAATTATCGCTGTCATTGAAGACGCGGCCCTGCCGCACGTCAATCTTCATCACGCTGAAGTAGTCCGGCGAGATAATGCGAACCTGTACGCTCTGCATCTGGTCTGGTTTATCCGGAAAGAGCACGGGCATGTTGAATTGCCAGTCGAGGGGAAGTTTGTTGGTTACTGCCGCCGCTTCTACCCCCGGCAGGTGGCTGATTCGTTCCAGAGCATCATGGTAGAAAGCTGCTGCTTCGTTCGCCGTATCGTAACGCTCTCCGTTCAGGTCTATCTGGAAGGTCAGGACGTTGTGCGGGTCAAACCCCGGCGAGACATTCAGCAAATTGGTGAAGGTGCGGATAAGCAGACCAGCGCCTATCAGCAGCACGAGCGCTAGCGCTATCTCGACCACGACTAACGCGCCGCGTAAACGCCCGCGCGCTGGCGAGCCTTTGGCCGAATTCTCTTTCAGCGCATCGTTAAGATCCACCTTACGCGCCTGCAAGGCCGGAGCCATCCCAAACAGCAGGCCGGTCACGATGGCAACCGCGAAAACGAAAGCCAGCACGCGCCAATCCACACCTATTTCCGTTACGCCCGGCAACAGTCCATTCGGTATTAGAGCCAGCAGCAGTTGCGTGCCCCACATGGCCAGCAATAACCCTGATGTTCCGCCCAGTAGAGCCAGCAGCAGGCTCTCCGTAAGCAACTGCCGGATGACTCGGCCACTGGTTGCGCCCAGTGCCTTGCGCATAGCTATTTCACGTTGCCTGACGGCCGAGCGCGCCAGTTGTAGATTGGCGACGTTCGCGCAAGCTATAAGCAGCAGGAAGCTGACCGCCCCCAGAAAAATCCAGAGATACTTCGCCACCCCTTCCGTGAATAACTCCTGATACGGCTGTGCGCCAATTGTCTCGTTATCTTGCATCTCGCGCGGGAATGCCGTGCGGTATTTCTCTGCGATAGTTTTCAGCTCGGCCTGTGCCTGCTGTAAGCTGACGCCCGGTTTAAGTCGCCCGACCACCTGTGCGTTTGGGTCTACATTGGCTCCTTGCCGGGCTCGCAGAGGCATGAACAGATCAACGCCCGAAGCAAACCGGAAATGTGGCGGCATGATTCCGATGACAGTTGCCGGCTTGTCGTTAAGCGTTACGGTTTTACCGATTAACCCTTTATCCCCGCCGAAACTCCTCTGCCACAACGCGTCGCTCAAAATCACGACACTCGGGCCGCCCGGCGTGTCCTCTTCATGTGTGAAGGCGCGGCCCAAAGCCGGATAGACTCCCAGCACCCGGAAGAAATCTTCGGATACTCGCACGCCACGCACATGCTCCGCTTCTTTCCCCCCCGCCATATTAGCGCTGGCTCCGCCGTAGCTGGAATAGCATGTCAGCGCCTCGAAAGACTGGCTCTGCTCACGCCAGAAGAGAAACTTTGGCTCACCTGAGCCCGCAATCCCCTCCCGGTACTGCTGCCCAACGTATACCAGTCTGTCTGCGTCCGGGTAAGGGAGCGGACGCAATAAGACAGCATTGACTATCGAGAAGATGGCTGCGTTCGCGCCGATTCCCAATGCCAGTGTCAGCACGGCAACAACGGTAAAGCCCATCGCACGGCGCAGCGAACGCATTCCGTATCTGATGTCTTGCAGTAACTGTTCGAGCCACATCCATCCCCACATCTCTCGCGTCACCTCTTTAACCAATCCGATATTGCCGAACTCACGTCGCACAGAGGCTTCTGCCTCTTCAAGTGTCTCACCACGCTCAACGCGCTCTTGCACCGCCATCTGAAGATGGCTCCGTAGCTCTTCGTCCAGCTCTTCTTCACGGCGCGTGCGGGGTCGCCACTTTAGCTTCATGCCTCGCTCTCCTCATTGGGTGGGTTCAAGGCGCGTGCGATGGCCTCAGAGAGTTGCTCCCAACGGGAGCGTTCACTCGCAAGCTGTTTCTTGCCATTCGCGGTCAGCCGATAAACCTTGACCTTCTGGTTATTCTCAGAAATCTTCCAATCTGAGCTGATCGCCTGCTGATGCTCCAGCCGGTGAAGTGCAGGATAAAGAGAACCTGTATCCACCTGTAACACTTCACCCGAGTTGGCTCGAATCATCTGGCTAATGCCATAGCCGTGTTGTGGCCCCCACTGCAAGGTCTGGAGAATCAGCAGGTCTAGCGTTCCCTGTAGTAGCTCTATTCTGTTACGGTAACGACTCTTCTTATGCATGTAGATAGTCTACATCCTAGCATGTAGATTGTCTACTCCTTTTTTTCAATGATTTTGCTCGTAAGGACGTGAAGCTGTTATTTCATGTTCACCTAATAGCGGGGAACTTATGCAATTTGTTTGTTTACTTCCGTTCATCACAGTAGGTTATTTCAAATGAATGGAAGCTGCTTGACATGATCCGGACAATCGCTCTAACTACTCGATGAAAATCAGTCTGCCTGACTTCGCGGAGTTCTCGGAAGAGATGGCGGTCGCTGGTATGGCGGGGATTGCAAAGCTTAGGTTGCGAGAAAGACAAGGATTCGCTGGTAACAGTCGTAGTTTGAACCACTGGCAACTATTTTGGAGATGTAGATGAACGCGAATTACTTTAGGCTCCGTGCCCTCTTGTTTATCAACTGTGCTGTCTTCATGATTACCGCAGATGCAATCGTGGGCTTTAGCTCTCCCGCCTCACTCCCTGCGCCCAATCCACAATGTATTTTCGACCCTCGCGGCTATTTTTATCCCACGGGAAAGCTGCCCCAGCCCTTTGAAGAGTTCGATAATATTACTCTACTGGAAACACCTAGAAGTGTTGATAGTACTCCCGGTCAGGGCCTTTACGCGCGGGGACAGGTTTACAAATTCGACGCGATAAAAAGTGATGCAGGCTCCTTTGAATTTCTCACCGTCGCCGTCAATGGAGTCAGTTACTCCTTCTCAGGAAAGTTCAAATATTCCTGTATCTTTGAGGAATTCTATGCGCTTCATGACAGTGCGGGCGCGATTGTTGCCGAAGGGAAACTGCTCAAGCTAGTAAACGGCGCGAAAGTGGCGGAGACATCAGTCCAGCTTACTTACTCACCCAAATCAAGAGCCTTACAGGGCAACGTCAATGCACTATACCCTTCAGGGAGAACCGAGCTGTTTTATGCGGTGCAAAGAGGCGACTTGGCAGCTATACGCGACCTGTTGAAGAGAGGGGCAGACATAAATGTCAGGGATAATGAAGGCACTACGCCGTTGGCGTTCAATATCAGTTCAGTTTCAGATCAGTCCAAAGTGCTTGCCATCGCCAGAATGCTCATTGCTGCGGGCGCTGAGGTGAACCTCAAGGATAAAACCGAAACGACTCCTTTAAAGCTGGCGGTCTATCAATTTGAAGATCACGATGGCGAGTTGGTCAAGCTGTTGCTTAAGGCGGGAGCAGATGCGAATGCCGCAGATGATTACGGAACCACTGTTCTAATGCATGCCGTACATGCCGCGAATCAGGAGGCGGCTTTAATCAAGAACGTGCGGGCGCTGATTCTAGCTGGCGCTCAGGTGAATGCCCGCAACAAGTTGGGACAAACCGCTCTCTCTATCGCCGCCGAAGATAAAAACGACAATCTCATTGAGCTACTTAAAAAGGCTGGCGCTACGCGCTGAGCAGCAGGAGAAGGCCAAGAAAGCGAAAAAGAGAGTGGAGCCATAAAGCCTGCCTTAAATTTACTGTCGCTGGCTTGCAAGAAAGTTATTCATCTCTTTGAAAAGGAATTCAGGGTCATCAAACATAACAAAGTGTTTCGCCTTTTCAGATATCACCAATTTATAGCCAGATAATCGTGCATATTGCTCGCGGAAGTTTTTCTCCACCTGCTCTTTGCTCATGTATTGTCGCAGCCCTACCCACGTGCCGATAACGAGCGTAGGAGCTTTGATATGAGCGAGCTCGGGCCGAAGGTCTATGGTGAACATCTCATACATGGCCTGAGCCACCGTATTTGGGTCAGACGCAGCGCCCCACTTTGCGGCTAATTCTACCTTTGCGGGATTGGTAATCATCGTTTGCAGTAACATCAGTTGCATCTGCTGACGCTGTTCCGGAGTCTGTGCTAGCAACCCTTTGCGTAGCGCTTCAGCCTGCGCTTTCATCGTTTCCGGTGTGGCGGTAGGCTGCTGAGCCGCAGGAGGATAGGGCAGCACATCTACGATGACGAGAGGGCCAACCAGTTCGGGCTCTTTGCTAGCCAGCCAAAGGGCCAGAAAACCGCCCATGCTGTGTCCAACCACGATTGGCTTACGAAGTTTTTTCGCACGAATGTAATTAGCGAGCCCTGCCTGCACCTTTCCCAGAAAAGGGGCGCTAACGGGCGGTTCCCCGGCCAGACCGGCCAGCGTAAGCACGTGACATTCATAGTTCGCTCTATACTTGGCGACTGCGCTTTCCCAGACCAACCCGGAAGAATAAAGACCGGGAATTAGAATCATAGGACGACCCTTCCCAATCACCTCAACCTTGAAAGGGTATTTGTTGGTCTTATTTGATGGCTGTTTAGTTTGTGCCTCTACGGCAACAAAGGCCATGAGACTTAGGGCTACGGCATAAAAGGAGGTCGAGCGAAGGATATTTTTTCCAGCATGTATTAGAGTTCTTTTCATTGTCGGTTCTTTCAATTAGCGGCGTTCTCTTCTTAGTAATCGCCTCGGCGCTGGCGACAAATCAATCTAACGGCCCAGAGATTTAATCCAATCGAGACGCCGAGCAGAAATCCACGCACTCCGTCAATCAAAGCAGGGCTGAGGTCTGCTGTAAAATGGAAAAACCCCGGCCACGTGAGGCAGACCAACAAACAGGCCATTCCGATGCGAATCATTGCTTTGGGATTCTTCATTCGATTTCCTAACGTCATCTTTCTACCTACATTCGTGTTTAGTCTGTTAATAGATACCAGGCCATTACCGCCATCTTTACTCCTACGAAGGTGATGCCAACAATGAAAAGATCCCAGCTCCAGAAATGATCTATATAGTAGTGATAAGCGAAGAGAAGGATTGCCAGGACGCCTCCGATCACGCCTGCATGGCTTGTTGCCCGGCGGCGGCGCTCGAAGAAACGTTCGTCTACCAGCCTGCCCAGAATAGGTATATTCATTTCTCACTCTCCAAACTGAAAATCTCATCCGTAGAACAGTTGAAAACTTTGGCGAAGATGAGCGCCAGCGACAAACTCGGCACATAACGCTCTCGCTCAATGGAGTTGATGCTCTGGCGCGAAACACCCACCGCATCTGCCAGTTGCTGCTGCGTCCATCCGCGCTCAATGCGAAGTTCTTTAACTCGGTTTCGGATTCGTGTGGCCATGTAAAGCTCACTTTCCATGGGGATGATAAATTGAAAGCTGATGCGTGTCAAGCTAGCTTGACATTCCATCTCAGCGCCCGGTTTGAGTCCGCAGGAATGGGAAGGAGATTAAAAGGCAATGAAGCAAACGGAGCTTTCTCAGAATTGCCCTTGCACTTGGCTCATTAAGTTAAGTAGACGGAGGAAATTTATCTGATAATGTACCTACCTGTAATTAAGGCCACTTTCCAGAACGCAAGTGATGACTGCACTCATCAGGTCATGGGAGAACATCTCCATTCTTCTGAAGATTGCCAACTGTTCTGTTGCGAAAACTACACTAAGACATCAGAAGTTCGTGGACGGCATCACTTATGCATAGCTCTGGAAGCGGCTGACGATAAACTTCGCTTGCTCATGTGCATCGTTTCAACATCTTCGAGTTAAGGGCATACGACTTATCATGCTCAAGTTATATTAAGCTTGACAATTAGTGAGCATACTCATATATTTGATGAGCGTACTCACGAATTACTATATGACTACTAAGAAGAGAGTAAAATCTGGAAAGAAGCCGGGAGCCCGGATCTCAAAGCCGCGTTCCGCCGGGCGGCGCGCGCAAAACAAGCAAGAGATCCGCGAACGCATTGTGAAGGCCGCGTTGAGCCTTTTCCAAACGAAGGGCTTCGACGCCACGACGACAAAGGCTATCGCTCGTAAGGCTGGCATCGCAGAAGGCACCGTCTTTAACTATTTCAAAAGCAAAGACGACATCGCTCTCCATTTCTTTGAGCAGGAAGTTGATCAAGCCATGGCGGCAGTGCGAGAGAACCCGCGCCTGCGAAAGGCACCACTTGAGGAAAAGCTTTTCACTTTGGTACACAGCCAGCTCGAATTTTTGGCGCACCACGAGCGCTTTATAGGCGCGGCTGTAATCCACGCATTGAAGCCAACTTCGCCCTTAGGCCCCTTTAGTCATCGTTCTCAGGAGCTGCGACATCGTTACCTCGGGTTCGTCGAAGAGCTTATTGAGGAGTCCGCTCCGAAGAATCGGCGCAGTGCGCTCACCTTTTTTGCACCCGAGGTTTTTTGGATCTATTACCTTGGCGTACTGCTCTACTGGCTATACGACACGTCGGAGGGTAAACAGAACACGCTGGCCTTCCTTGATCGTTCATTGAACGTCGGCGTGTCCATGCTCAAACGGGGGTTGCTATAGATGAGTCCTGAGAGAAACAGTTCCACGCGGCGCGCTCTCGGCATAGCTTCAATGGGGGCAGGCGTTGCTGGCAGTTACATCGGCTACGTTTTGCAGCGCGCCTTTCTGGGGGAGTCTCGAAGCGAGTCCAAATTAAAAGCTGCGCACGCAAGCGCAGCTCGAAAGATGCGCGATGAGATGCAAGCGCTGCGCGGGCCAGCCATGAAGCTCGGCCAGATGTTGAGCCTTCAGGCCGGCATACTTCCCGAGGAGGCGCTGGCCGAGTTGGCTTCCTTGCAGATGGAAGCCCCGGGCATGCATCCGTCGCTGGTTCGCGTGCAGATTAAGCAGAGCCTCGGAGGCGAGCCTGAAGAAATCTTCAAGGACTTTGCTCCAGAACCATTTGCCGCAGCGTCGCTTGGTCAGGTACACCGCGCCGTTACCCGCGACGGCGAGCGTGTGGCCGTAAAGGTTCAATACCCCGGCATCCGGCAAGCGATAGCTAACGATTTCAAGTTATTCCGCGCCATCTCGAAGCCCGCGCAGGCTTCGGGGCACATCCCGAAAGCCGCCATTGATGAGATGGAGCAGCAGATTATCGCTGAAACGGACTACCAGCGCGAAGCCGAAAATATCGAGTTCTTTGAAAAACAGTTGGGCCCGCTCAGCTTCGTTCGCGTGCCGCGTGTCCTACGCGACTACTCATCTGACAAAGTGTTAACTATGTCTCTGATGCGTGGGCGGCATCTGGAAGATTTTTTGGCACAACGTCCCTCTCAAAAATTGCGGAACCAACTCAGCGCAAATCTCTTCGAGCTATTCTTTTTCCAGGTTTTGAAGGTTGAGGCGCTCCACGCCGACCCTCATTGGGGCAACTATCTGTTTCAGGACAATGGAGATATTGGGCTGGTTGATTTCGGCTGCGCGAAATATCTCAGTCCGGAATCCGTCTCTTATTTACGGAGCGTCTTTCTTTACCCGGGCGATACAGATTCCGCGGAATTCCGCCGCTTGCTTGAAAAGCCTTATCAACTCACCGGACAGAAGTTGCAGCCCGCCACGCGCAGGGCGCTTATCAGTTTCGCGGAGAACTTCTACCGTAAGGTCTACCCGCCGCGACCGGAAAAGAGGCAACTCTTTGACTTCGCGGACAAGGGATTTCTGGAGGACTATCTGCGGGAATCCAAGACCCTGCTACGCACGAAAGGCGTGATGATAGATTACATCTTCATAGCACGCGCCGAGATTGGACTCTACAACACGCTGCACCGGTTGAAGGCGCGTATACCTACGAGCGAGATTGTCAGAAAGTATCTCTAAATCCGCCTGTGCCGAGCTTTTCGAAGTTAAGGCGGGCTTAATGTTGAAACCTCAAGGCATAAAAAATGATAGGCGCGTGCGGTTCAAATTCGCACGCGCCTAATTTCGTAGATAAGTTCTTATTAAGAACGAGGGATTTTCTCTCGCTTAAATGTGTTCATAACTACAGAGCAGTTAATCGTCTCAACTCGCTCAGCGTACAGAGTGCTCAAGCCTGACGGCTTGATTTGTCTTCTCATCCCGGTACTTCACAATCACCGCAGCATACAGAGAAAGCCCCCACTCCCGCCCTATACCCTTTTCAACAACACGCGAGCCGGGCACAACCACGGCCCCCGGGGGAATTTCCAGGACGGATTCTTCTGTGCTCCTATATACGCGTCCACGCGGAAGGTCATAAACGGGCGTGGAGCCGCTCAGGATTGTTCCCGGCGCGAGCACAGCGCCTTCACGTACGAGCGTGCCTTCATAGACGCCGCAGCCGCCGCCAACCAGCACATCATCTTCGATGATGACTGGCACTGCGCCGACAGGCTCAAGCACTCCTCCGACTTGAGCCGCCGCCGACAAATGAACGCGCTTCCCTATTTGCGCGCATGAACCGACCAGCGCATGACTGTCAATCATCGTTCCCACATCAATGTAAGCACCCACGTTGATAAACATGGGAGGCATACAAACCACGCCCGGCGCGATATAAGCACCATCGCGTATACTTGAGCCGCCCGGCACAATGCGTACACCGTCGCCCAGCGTTGTTGCCCGCACAGGGTAAGTATCTTTTTCAAAGAAGCGCCAGGGCGAATCCGGTACGGACATCTCTGTTAGTGAACCCAGCCGAAAGCCCAACAAAATACCGTGCTTGACCCAGACATTGACGCGCCATCGCCCGTTCTCCAAGCGCTCGGCTGCACGCACCTCGCCGCGATTGAGCGCCGCTTTGAACTCATCCCACAGCGCGCGGTCTTCAGATGTGTACAGATTCCTGTCTTTGACGGCGAGCGCTTCGATTCGCTCACGCAGCAGTGACATCTAATCTCCTTTCACGCGATTCGCGCTCAGATTACACAACGTAGATGCCGGTAAATACTCTGGGCTGATATAGCATCGGCAGCAAAAATCTTATCCCCGTAAGAGAGCATCATTCTTATCCGCTGCTTTCGTCTCAGGCTTCAACCTTTGAAGGCTCGTGCAGTTTCAACACCTGCTTATCAAAGCGGAGCGTGGAGAAGTAATCTTTCTCCAAATCCTCTTCGCGCCGGATTAATTCGACCGTTCCATCCCGTCGTAAGAGTAACTCTTTGGGACGCAAGCGACCGTTATAATTAAAGCCCATGGAGTGGCCGTGCGCGCCCGTATCGTGAATCATCAGGATGTCATTCTCTTCAAGTCTGGGGAGCAGGCGTTGAAGAGCAAACTTGTCACTGTTCTCACAGATGGAGCCGACCACATCAACCACCTCCTCCTGACGGCCAGCCGCATCAAGCACTGTGATGTGATGATAGGCATCGGCGTACAAGGCAGGGCGCATCAGAGCCGTCATGCAGGCATCAACGCCGACATACTCTCGCCACTTAGAGAACCGATTGATGACGCGCGTCACCAGTACCCCGTGCGGCCCAGTCATGTAGCGGCCTGATTCAAGGAAAATCTTCGGCGCTGTTCCCCTATGTTCTGACAGGAACTCATCCAAAACTTGCCGTATGCTCCTGCCGAGCGCCTCAATATCGAAGGGACTCTCCTGAAGCCTGTAGGGGATGCCGATGCCGCCCCCCAGATTAATGAACTCGAAGTTTATGTTCAGGGCACGTCGCACGCGCTCTATGACCCGCAACAGTAGCCGCGCGGTATCCGCCATGCGCTGATAGTTCAGCTCATTTGAACAGATCATAGTATGCAGACCGAAACGCGTCGCCCCGCGCGTCTGCGCCCGGCGATAAGCCTCTATCACTTGGTCTTCGCGCAGGCCGAACTTGGCTTCCAGAGGACGGCCAATCAAATCGCAGCCACTATGGTCTTCGCCGGGGTTATACCTGAAGCAGATGAGCGAGGGAAAGTCGCGTACTTTATCTATCAGGCAAAGATCATCCAAGTTGAGAATACAACCGGCATCAGTCGCGGCCTGAAGCTCAGCGCGAGAGGTGTTGTTTGAGGTGAACATAATATCGTGGCCGGTTGCCCCTACGGCATGGGCCAGAGCGATTTCAGGTAACGAGCTACAATCGAAGCCGAAGCCGAGCTGACGTATGAGGTCGAGAATTGCCGGATTGGGAAGAGCCTTAACGGCGAAATATTCGCGGAAGTCTATCCCGGCGAAGGCTTGCTTCATACGCTCGCCGGTCGAAAGAATACCGGCTTCGTCGTAGATGTGAAACGGCGTGCCGAAATGCTCTATGATTGACGGCAGCAAAGGCCCCAGCCGCGCTTCGAAAGACATTGACATTGGCATATGGCTAGACTCGGATGGCAAGTTTTCGGATGCAGTGCCGTAGAGGTTGAACGGCTCTCGGCCAAGCAAGCGGACGAGCTTTACTATCGCGCCCCACTCAAGCGAGAGCGCTCACCACCAACCGGTTGCGCCTGCCGGAGAGGGGGCGGTCATAAGAGTAGATTTCCACCTCAATCAGCTTGAAGCCGGCTCTCTCCAGTTGTACTTTCACTAAATCTTCTGAGAAGTGATAAAAGCCTTTGACGCCCGGCGCGGGCGCTACGGCCTGACCATTCTTGCTCGCATCATTAGAGATGACGATGATTCCGGCGTTCGGTTTCAGCCAGCTCTTCAAACGCAAGAGCGCTTTCTGGCATTGTGAATCTTCCTGATAGAAGTGGCCCAGAACGCCATCTCCATAGATAAGGTCTATATTCTTATCATCAGGCTCCCAAGAGTAAACGTCCGCCACCTGTGCCGGAACTCCCTTACTCTTGGCTAACTCCACGGCGGTTTCGTTGATGTCTATTGAAAACAACGCGTAGCCTTTGCGGCAGAGGTCACGCTCGACGAAGGCGTTGCCGCATCCGATGCTAAGAATAGATTTAGAGACATCATTTTTCAGTTGGCGCTCGATAAACTGTACCATCCAGTGACGGTAAGGCTCACACCAGGTCGCAGGGGTGACAGAATCGTTAAAGGCACGGCCTGCTTCCCAGATGTGATAGATGTTCTTATCAAGCTCACGCTCTGTCAGGTAGTACTCACGTATGTCATCTATGTTTTGCATGATTGACTCCCTATGGTGTGTCATGAAGTATCCTGAGATGATGGAGGTGTGCGGTCGAATGTAGTCTTGTTCCTGTCAGCGCAGGTGTGTAGAGCGTCGCGGGCGGGCACAGTCAACGACGGTTATCGTCATTTACAACTCGGCGGCGACGGTTAACTGAACATGGGGCGCTGGCGCGTGTTGCCCCAGCTTGAACTCTCTATGCAGGGCGACCAGCGTGCGGCGCAACTCTTCCGCTTCCACGACCACTGAAATGTTGTTTTTCGAAGCCCCATGTCCGATAGTAATGAGCTTGATTCCTTCGCTTTCCAGAACGAGGCGCAGGCGCGCGGCAATCTCCGGCGCATCACGTACCCCATCTCCTATCACTGCCACCACCCCAATATTCCAGTTGATAGTGATGCGTTCCATCTGAAGGGCTAAGGCATGGCGCAGGGATTTCACAGCCCGGCGGGCCGACGTTTTATTGGTGATGAAACAGACCTCGCAGTCGGTTGATAACTTCACGAGCGGCTGGAAACTGGCGCGCAAGCCTGAGATAAGACCGGCGGACTTGCCCATCTTGTCTTGTAAGTCATTGATGCGCTCTCCACTGACGGCAATAAGGCACACCTCGCTTAGAGCCACAACTGCTTTGACGCGGCTCTCTCTCGCATCGCCTCCGGGCGTGATGATTGTGCCGGGGCTTTCGGCGGCGAAGCTGTTACGAATGTGTACGGGTATGCCGACTTCCATCACCGGGCGCAGTGTTTTAGGGTGAAGCGATTTTGCGCCAAAGGAAGCGAGGTCGTGCGCCTCACCATAGGAGAGACGCGGCTGCGTGCGCGCCTCGGAAATCAGACGCGGGTCGGCTGTCAGAATGCCGTCCACATCCGTCCAGAGAATAATCTCTTCTGCGTCAAGCACCGCGCCGAGGATAGTGGCCGAGTAATCTGAGCCGCCGCGTCCTAGAGTGGTGAGAACAGACCCCGTTGTCGCCCCTATAAAACCTGTGACCACAGGGAGCGCTCCATCATTCAACAAGGGAAGAAGACGAGCGCGCGCACGCTCGCGCGTATGCTCCATCAGAGGTTCTGCCGCCGCGTGAAGCTCGTTGGTGACGATTAACTCTGTCGCATCCACGACCACGCCCGGCTGCTTCAAAGCACAGAGCGCGCCCGCGACCAGACGCGCAGATAGGCGCTCACCAATACTGGCGATGGCGTCGAGCATACGCGGCGTCAGCTTGCGTGCACGGGCCGTCTCCAGACAGAGCCGTGAAGCCTCGTTGATGAGGCGCTCGGTTTCCGCAGCAAGGCGCGAGTAGCTGCGCGAGTCAGAAATCAAGCTGTCCAGTGTTGCGAAGTGCGACTGTCGAAGCGCGGCCACCAGCTCAGTAGCGGCACTCGTTTCGCCGGTTGCCGAACGCTTCGCCACTTGAATGAGACGGTCTGTGACGCCACACATCGCTGAGACGACCGTGACAACCGACCGTTGCATGGCTGCACACGCGATAATTTCCGCCGTGCGTCGAATACATTCGGCATCTCCAACGGAGGTGCCGCCGAATTTCATCACACGTAGTTTTTCCCTCTTGATCATCCGGCCCTCTAATCCGCCAGCGCTAAAGCCTGCACAACACCCGATGGCGTCATTCAGTTGTCATCAGTGGTCTGATTGCGCTTGAGCTAAACGTGACGGTCTGTGAAATCAGGTAAAGATTTGTGTGGTGCGCGGCCGACTTGCGCGGCATCAATATGTTAGGCGCAGTCCGGCTGAAGGAACTAGATTAAATGCCGGCGGCGCGGAGCAATTAGTTAAATGTGAAGCGCGAGGACGGCTCTGTATCCGACTCAAACGTGTCGGGCGACAAGGGAAAATCGGAATCAACTGCTAACTCGCACGAAGAAGCAGCGCGAAAGAGGCTAGCCTCTCTCCGGTGCCGTGCTCGTAAGAAGGGCGCTGTCTGTTTTCCGTAAGCCGGGCGGAGGTTAGTTACGATTGTCTTGAGTGGCTATAGCCGCCAGAACACGATTGCGCTCGTATTCAGAGTTGATTGTCTTGGCCGCGTCAAGCAGGGATGCACGCAGAGAACCATCCTGAGTAACGTTGGCAGCGACTTTGAGCATCACGCGCGCTTTCTCATAATCAGATGAGATGCTCGCCGCCGATTTGAGCGTTCCGACCAGTGCTGCGCGGCTCAGCTTGTCTCTCGTGAGGACAGCATCAAGCACACGCGCCCAGTAGTAGTCGTTGCCTATTGTCCTGACAGTCTCAAAGAAAGCGGGCAGGTTCGCGTCCGTTTCCAGATAGAGTTCGGCAATGGTGACGAAAACTCTGGCCTTGTAGTAATCATTCTTGACCTCACGCGCCAACTGCCGCTCCACCTCTGTCAGCATTGCCGAATCGAGCCTGCCGCTCCTGACCAGCTCATCAAAGTAGCGGCTTTTAGCATAGTCATTATTAATCCGCGTTATCTCATTGAGCACCGCACCGACACCGCCGGAGCGTAGAAGATTCTGAGTGCGCACGGCAACGTCGAGCGCATTCTGTCTGACAATCTCAAGCAATGTGTCTCCGAACCATGCCCGGGCTTCAGCATCCAGAGAGCGCTTCTGCCCCTGCACCTCGTAGACGGTAATCAACTGCCCGTTGCTATCGGGGCGCACGTCATAGGAGCGCTTGGTAGTCCCGCGCTGCTCTTCCAGACGAAAGTAGCCGTTGCGGGAGATGCTTTGAATATCCCTGTAGTCGCCGGTAAAGCGAATCTCTCCCAGAACATGCACCTCCGTCAGGTTCCCGTTGTCACGCAGCCGCAAAGTCCATGCTCGGTTTTTATCGGGCTCACCGAAGTTAACCAAATCGGGAGGCTGCGGGCTGGCGGGCGGCGACTGCTGCGGTTTGGATACTGACTGTGCCATGCCGACCTGTAAGGGACTCAAGCCTGCGGTTCTCATCTCTCCTTGAAAGCAGAGCACGCCGAATAACATGAGCAGGGTTGAGAATGTTGTTTGTTTTCGTGAGCGATTGATTTTCATGTCTTCCCTTTCTAGCGAATGTTCTATCGCTTCGCATCGCCGCCCATCTACGCAGAGCGGCAGCAACGGAGTGGATTAATTGTCATTGCTGTACAGGCCGCTAAAGCGTCTGCGTGATGAGCCCTGCGACCAGTTGATTAAACCTGACGGGGTCGGGCAGCTCCGAGCCCTCCGCGAGTAACGCATAGCCTAAGAGTAATTCCGCATAATCCTTCAGTAAGGCGTCGTCGCGCTGGCGGCGGAAACGTTCCTGCAACTTGTTGAATATCTCGTGCTGCGGATTCAGCTCCATAATCCGGCGCTGCTTTGGACGACCATGCTGGCCCATTTGCAGCAAGCGCTCCATCTGCGGGCTGTAGTCAAGCTCGGAACCGACAAGACAGACGGGTGAGGCAGTCAGCCGATTAGTCAGCCGTACCTCTTTGATGTACTGGTCAAGGCTCTGTTGTAGATACTGCAAGAGCTCCGCAGCCTCTTCCTCTTTCTGCTTCAACTCTTTTTCGGCCTGTTCGCTCTCTTCCTCACTGCCTAGCCTGACGCTGCCTTTGCCTATTGACTTGAGTTTTTTGCCTTCAAACTCTGTCAGGAACTGAACCAGCAACTCGTCCACCGGGTCAACCAGATACAGCACCTCGTATCCTTTCCCAAGAAAAGCTTCTAGGTGCGGCGAATTTTCGACGACACTGCGTGAAGCGCCGGTCAAGTAGAAGATTTCACGCTGCTCGGGTTTCATGCGCTCGACGTAATCTTTGAGCGTGGTGGGCTGCTCCGCGCTGTGCGAAGAGGGAAACAGCAGCAGTGAAACAATCTTGTCTTTATAGTCGAAGTCGGAGCTTACACCTTCCTTGAGCGCCCGGCCAAAATGTTCCCAGAAGCTCAAATACTTCTCCGGCTCGTTAGCAAACGTGTTCTGCAAACCGTCCAGAATCTTTTTCGTCAGCCACTTGCGAATCTGTCCGACCTGTCTCTCCTGTTGCAACATCTGGCGCGAGATATTCAGTGGCAGGTCAGACGAATCCACGATTCCTTTGACGAATCTGAGATAGCGCGGCAGCAAGTCCTCGCAATTCTCCATAATCAGCACCCCTTTGGCATAAAGCCGGAGTCCTACTTCAGCCGCGTGATAGTAAAGGTCATAAGGTGCTGTAGCCGGAATAAAGACGACCGCCTGATACTCGACTCTCCCTTCGGCCCTTGCGGTGATAGTCAGCAAAGGCTTTTCCGAATCGTGAAAGAGATGTTGGTAAAACTCTACGTACTGGTCTTCGGACACCTCTGAAGAGGGGCGCGCCCAGATGGGTTTCATCGAATTGAGTGTCTTCTCTTCGACAACTATGGTGGGCGGCTGGCTTCCCTGCTCCGTTGCCTCCTCTTCTTGCTGCCCCTTGTAAATAATCGGATAGCTCACAAAATCCGAGTATCGCTTAACGATGCGCGAGATAATCCACTTGTCGGTAAAGTCTTCAATCCCATGCTCCGGGTCGTGCGCTTTGAGGTGCAGCGTAATTGAGGTTCCGCATCCGTCTTTGTCGGCAGGCGCGACCGTGTACTGACCGTCGCCGGTAGACTCCCAACGAGTAGCCGTCTCTTCGCCCGCGCGCTTGGTAATCAGCGTCACTCTGTCCGCAACCATGAAAGAGGAATAGAAGCCGACCCCAAACTGGCCTATCAGTTCGCCAAGCCTTGCATCGGAGGCACCTTCCAGCAACTTCTCGCGCAATTGCCGCGTCCCCGATTGAGCAATCGTGCCAATATTGCTGATAACCTCTTCGCGGCTCATGCCTATGCCGTTGTCGCTAATCGTCAGCGTTCTGTTATGGCGGTCGGTTTCGATTCGTATCTCAAGCTTGTCGCTGCCCTCAAGCAACTCCGGTCGAGCCAGTGATTCAAAGCGCAGGCGGTCAAGAGCGTCCGATGCGTTTGAGATTAATTCGCGCAGGAAAATCTCTTTGTTGGTGTAAAGCGAATGAATCATGAGCTCAAGCAGATGTTTAGTCTCGGCTTGAAATTGATATGCTTCTTCCTGTGCAACCGTGCCAGTCATCATCAACTCCTTAGAAGTGAAGGTATTTTATCTTCGGCCATCCTTTTCGCAATTATCGTCAATGGGTCAAGGCAACGGCAACCTCTGCGGCCCTCATCTGCGGCGCGGGCGAAATACTTTGCGAGCAGGTGAAATTCGGTGCAGCCTGCGACGAAGTGGCTGACTTTGTATTTAGCCAGCAGCGCTTCGACTGCCGGAGCCAGCCCTGCGACCTCATAGTTCCTCTTAATCTGATATATCAACTCATGAACGGCCTTCTGGTCTTGCTCTTCCGGTAACACAAAGTAGTCATGAGCATGCTTCCACAGGTCGTGGTTCTGGAATATCTGTAGCTGGCGTGTCCCGCTCGAACACAGCAGCAGGTGCTTCTTCCCGCTCAGCAAGACCTCCGCGAAAATGATGTCTAGCAGCGAGAGCAGGCGTGTCCTGAAGCGGGCGGGCAGACGCGGCAACAGGTGGTGCATGGTCACGCAACAGATGACGAATTTCGAGGCTCCGAGGTCATTCAGACGCTCTAGGGCTCGCAGCAGCTCCGCGAGCATGAGGTCTGTTTGCCCGTTCAAGAGAGCTTCGGTACGGTCAGGAAAACTCGGGTCGGAATACATCATGACGAAGGGCGCACCCTGCTCCTGTTGATTCAGAGTGTACTCGTAAATCGTCTTCAGGAACTCCGAGGAGGCCAGAGGGCCAAGCCCGCCGATAATTCCCAGAATGGGTCTAGACTGTTTCTCTTTGCTGCTTGTCATAACAAATCAAATCCGGCAGCCATTTGACGGAGAGTGTGCGGGAAGCCGAGCCGCGCTCAAATATCTTGAGACGGCACCTGCTCCAACCAGATTTTCAACTGCTGCGCGACGCTCTCCACATGAGGCTCGCGCAAGAGGGTGAAGTGATTTCCCTGAACCGGGACTGCCTCGACTTCTGCGAACTCTGACCACCCGAGCGTGGAATCCTCTTTGTCCTGCGCTATGGAAGAGTCAACAGCCCATATGAGACGCACCCGGTTATTCAGGGGGCGCGGTCTGTAGCTCTGTATGGCTTTCATGTTGGCGCGGAACACTTTCAGTATCTGTCGCACCTTTGAGATTCCTATGTCGGGGGGAATCAGTTGTGCAGCCCTGACTTCTTCCAAGACGTGAGGCAGCAGCTCATCCAGACCGAGCCGCCGCAGAGACTCTTCCTCTATATCAAGATTCTCCAAAGGTATCCCGTGAGTCTCGGCAAAGGCCGTTAGGATTGTCCACTCGTCATCTAAATCAAGGCTTTTCTGAAAGCCCTCCGTAGTAGAGTCAATCAGGATTAGCAACTCTACCTCTTGGCCTCGGGCCTGTAGCTGCTGCGCCATCTCGAATGCGATTATCCCGCCCATTGACCAGCCGCCTAAACGATAAGGGCCGTCAGGCTGCACTGTCCGCAGAGCATCCAGATAGCTGGCAGCCATCTCTTCGATTCGCGTGAGCGGCGGCAGGTCGCCATCCAATCCCTGCGACTGTAAACCGTAGAGCGGTTGCTCCTCTCCTAGATGAAAAGCTAAGGGAACGTAGTGAAAGACGCTTCCCCCTATCGGGTGAATACAAAAGAAGGGGCGCTTAGACCCGCCCGGCTGCAAACAGACGAGCGGAGACTGCGATACCTCTGCCCGGTCGCGCAAGAGCCGCGCGAGCTTCTCTATGGTCGGGTACTGAAACAGGGTTGCCAGAGGAATCTCTCTCTCCCAGCGCTCCTTGATAAATTCCATCAAACGAACCACCAGCAAAGAGTGGCCTCCTAGCTCAAAGAAATTGCTGGTAACGCCGATGGGCCGGGCGCTCAATACTTTCTCCCATATCTGAGTCAATTGCAGTTCCCAAATATCTCTGGGGGCGACGTAAGCAGGTGCTAGGCTGCCCTGAGAGCGGTCGGGCGCGGGCAGAGAGCGGCGGTCAACTTTGCCGTTCGGCGTCAGTGGAAGCCGCTCCATCTCCACGAACGCTGAAGGCATCATGTACTCCGGCAACCTTGCAGCCAAAGCACCGCGTAATTCGCTACTGCTAAGCTTCGTGCCGTTCTCCGGCACCAGATAAGCTACCAGTTGAGCGGTATCGGCAGTCTCGCCGCGCAAGACCACGACGCACTGCCTCACGCCCTGACATGAACTGAGCAAGGCTTCTATCTCACCCAGCTCTATGCGGAAGCCGCGCAGCTTGACCTGACTGTCCAGCCGTCCCAGAAACTCAAGCCTGCCGTCCGACGTGCGTCGAGCGAGGTCGCCCGTGCGGTACAACCTTTCCCCTGCCGTTTCGGCAAACGGGTGCGGGACAAATCTCTCGGCTGTCAACGCAGGCTGCTTCAGATAGCCGCGCGCCAGCCCGTCGCCTCCGATGTAGAGCTCACCGGCCACGCCGACCGGCACCGGGCGCATCCTTGAGTCGAGCAGATAAAGCTGAGTGTTCGCAATCGGAGAGCCCAGAGATACATGCGCATCCGGCGGGCGAATCTCTTCGGCTGCTGACCAAATCGTTGTCTCCGTGGGGCCGTATAGATTCCACAGGCTCGCTCCGCGCGTCACTAATTGCCGGGCTAAATCAGTGGGCAGGGCTTCTCCACCGCAGAGTATCTTGAGCCCGGCCTCTCCCTCCCAGCCTGCCTCCAATAGTATGCGCCAGGTGGCGGGAGTGGCCTGCATGATAGTCGCTGCACAGGAGCGTAAAGTTTCCTGCAACCGCACGCCGTCAGCCGACACCGCGCGGTCAGCGATGATTACTCCGGCTCCGACCGTTAGCGGCAGGTAGAGCTCCAGCGCTGCTATGTCGAATGAGAGAGAGGTAACGGCCAGCAAACGGTCGCTCGCATTGATTCCGGGCTCTCTCTGCATAGAGCAGAGAAAATTCACCACGGCCCGATGAGATATCTGCACGCCTTTCGGCCTGCCCGTGGAGCCGGAGGTGTAAATAACATAAGCCAGATTATCCGCCTCTACAGGATGGTCTGGGAGCAACGTGCCCGCGTCAGTTTCCAGACGGTCGTCAAGACACACCACCTGCGCCTTGTGCTCCGGCAGCAAATCTAGCAGTCGCTCCTCCGTGAGCAACACGGCCGTCCCCGAATCTTCCAACATCAGCGCCAGTCTCTCTTTCGGATAAGCAGGGTCTAAAGGCACATATGCCCCACCGGCTTTGAGGATGCCCAGAAGCCCCACGACCATCTTCAGCGAGCGCTCGACGCAGATTCCCACCAACACATCCGGGCCTACGCCCAATCCTTGCAGGTATAGAGCGAGCCGGTGCGCCCTAGCGTTCAACTCCGCATAGGTAAGCTCGTGGCCGTTCATCGCTATCGCCAACGCATCGGGAGTCCGCTTTACCTGCGCCTCGAACAGTTGATGCAGACATGTCTCTCGCGTATAACCGGTCGCGGTCTGATTCCATCCCGCGAGCACTTGCCGCCGCTCTGCATCGCTCAGCAGAGGTATCTCCGATAATGGTTGCTGCCGGTCAGCCACAATACTTTCAAGTAGACGCAGGAAGTGGCCTATCATGCGCTTGATGGTTGTGCTCTCGAAGATGTCTGTACTGTATTCCAGCGAGCCGCTTAAGCCTTCTGCGGTTTCCTGCATCTCCAGCGTCAGGTCGAACTTCGCCGTGCCGCCGCCTATCTCTCCCTGAACCGGGCTCAACTGCAAGCCCGGCAATCTGAGCGCGCCCACCGGAGCGTTCTGCAAGACGAACATGACCTGAAAGAGCGGCTCGTGGCTCAGGCTGCGCTCGGGCTGCAACTCCTCAACCAGCTTCTCGAACGGCATGTCCTGATGCGCGTACGCTCCCAGCGCTGTGTCTCGCACCTGTTTCAACAACTCCGTGAAGCGCATCTCGCCTGAGATGCGGCTGCGAATAACCAGCGTGTTGACAAAGAAGCCAATCAACCCTTCCGTCTCTTTCCGATTCCGGTTGGCGATGGGCGTGCCGACAGGCACATCGCTATCCCCGCTATAGCGGAAGAGGAGAGCCTGCCACGCCGCCAACAACAGCATGAACATCGTCACCGCCTCCCCCCTGCTCACCCTCCTTAACCCTTCTACCTCCTCCACACTTATCTCTATCTCTTCCACACCTCCCCTGTGACTTATCACCGCCGGCCTCACCCTGTCTCCCATCACCTCCAATACTCCGCTACTTCCTCTCAACTGCTCCCGCCAGTACTCCAGCTCTCTCTCCAGCACTTCTCCACTGAGCCATTCCCTCTGCCACACAGCATAATCCGCATACTGAATCTGCAACTCTTCGAACTGCGGCACCTCTCCGGCCACATAGCTTTCATACATCCGGCTGACTTCTCTGACCATCACTCCCAATGACCAGCCGTCACTGATGATGTGATGCATGACGAGCAGCAGCGCGTGCTCTTCCGGTGAGAGACGCAGGAGTAAGACTCTGAGGAGCGGGCCTGTGCTCAAATCGAATGGGTCGGCGGCAGCCGCTTTGAGAAGACTTGAGGCCAGAGCGGCGCGCACTTGTTCAGGGAGATGGCTGAGGTCAATGAGAGGGATGTGGCAGGGCTGCGGAGGATGAATCAGTTGTACCGGCTCAGCGCCTATGGAGGTGAAGGTGGTGCGCAAGCTTTCGTGTCGAGAGACAAGATGAGAGAAGGTCTGGCTGAGAGCCGGAAGGTCTAGGTGGCCCCGCAGATGAAGGGCAAGAGGGAGGTTATAGAGAGGAGAAAGAGGATGCAGTTGAGAGATGAACCAGAGTCGCTGTTGAGCAAAGGAGAGCGGTAGAGGAAGGCTCCTATCTACTCTCTTCATCGCCGGTGGTTGAACTCCCTTTTCGAGACGTAACGCTTGCTCAATAACGCTGGCCAAGCCTGCCACGTTCGGTTGCTCGAACAACTGGCGGAGCGCTATCTCGACGCCGAATGCCGCTCGCACGCGCGAGATGACCTGCGTGGCGAGCAGCGAGTGGCCGCCCAACTCGAAGAAGTCATCATGCAGGCCGACGTGCGCTATTCTCAACACCTCTGACCAAATGCTCGCCAATATGTCCTCTGTCGGCGTGCGCGTCTCGACAAGCTCGTTCTGCGCGTCATCACTGCTCTGGTCAGGTGCGGGCAGCGCGCGGCGGTCTACCTTCCCGTTCGGCGTGAGGGGCAAAGAGTCAAGCAGCACGAACGCAGACGGTATCATGTAATCCGGCAGCCTCTCCTGAAGGTGCCGACGCAGGTCGCCCGGCTTGAGAACCGCTTCCTCATCTGCCACGACGTAGGCAATCAAACGCTTGTCGCGCCCTTCCTCTTCAAGAACATTGACGACGGCCTCTCTTACGCCGGAGCGCGCGTTCAGCACAGCTTCTATCTCGCCCAACTCTATGCGGAAGCCGCGCAGCTTGACCTGACTGTCCAGCCGTCCCAGAAACTCAAGCCTTCCGTCGGTCAAGTAACGAACCCGGTCACCTGTCCGATACAGTCGCGCTCCTGCCTCGCGGCTAAAAGGATGTGGCAGAAATCTCTCCGCCGTTAGCTGAGGCCGCTCATGATAACCGCGCGCCAGCCCGTCGCCTCCGATGTAGAGTTCGCCGGGCACGCCGACCGGCGCTGGCTGCATCACCTTGTCCAAAACATAGACTTCCGTGTTAGCTATGGGCCGTCCGATTGGCACACTCTCCTTTATGCGGCTGCTGCTTGTCATCTCATAACAGCACGCAAAGGTTGTGCTCTCCGTCGGCCCATAACCGTTGATGAGCGCTCCGTCGCCGCCCTCCAGCAGCTTCCTCCTGACGTGCGATGCGGAAAGAGCGTCACCTCCCGCCAGCAGTTGCCGCACCCCGCTCAGGTCTTCAAGTCGCTCGTCCACCATCAAGTGGAAAAGACCGGCCGTCAGCCAAAGCGTCGTCACGCCATATGACCTCAGCGCGCCGCCCAACTCTTCGAGAGTCGGCACACCTGCGGGCATCAACACAAGTTTCGCGCCATGCAGGAGGCTCCCCCATATCTCAAAAGTTGAAGCATCGAATGAAATCGGCGCTAATTGAAGAAAGACCTCTGCCGGGCCGAACGTGGCGTAGTTAGTCTCTTTGACCAGCCGCACGACGTTGCGATGCGTGACGCTGACTCCCTTGGGCTGGCCCGTCGAGCCGGACGTGTACATCAAATAGGCCAGGTTTTCCGCCGTCATAGAGCTCTGCGGGTTATCTGTGGCGTGTCGCGCAATCTCCGGCCAATCTGTGTCGAGGCATACTACCTGCGACCAATGCACCGGCAGCAAATCGAGCAGACGCTCCTGCGTGATGAGAACCGAGATGGCGGCGTCCTCAATCATAAAGGAGAGACGTTCAAGCGGGTACGTAGGGTCTAAAGGAACGTAAGCGCCGCTTGCTTTGAGTATGCCGAGCAGCGCGACGACCATCTCAATGGAGCGCTCGACGCAAAGACCGACGGTTATTTCCTGACCGACGCCGATGCTCTGTAGGTAATGAGCAAGTTGATTGGCACGCCGATTCAACTCGTCATAAGACATCTGCTCGTCGCCCGAAACGAGCGCCGTCGCGTGGGGAGTTTGCGCCGCCTGCTCTTCAAAAAGATGCTGGATACAACTCCCGGCGGGATAAGCGGTCTGAGTATCATTCCAATCGAACAGCAATTGCCTGCGTTCCGCCTCGCTCAGCAACGGCATCATGGAGACTCGCTGCTCTATGTCTTCGAGAACGGCCGTCAAGAGATTCTGTAAATGGCTAACCATGCGCCGGATAGTTGTGGCGTCGAACAAATCCGTGCTGTATTCCAGCGAGCCGCTCAAGCCTCCTGCGGTTTCCTGCATGGAAAGCAGCAGGTCGAACTTTGCCGTGCGCCCCTCGTTGTCATTGCCATAGCTCACCGGGCTCAACTGCAAGCCCGGCAATGTGAGCGCGCCCACCGGAGCGTTCTGCAAGACGAATACTGCCTGAAATAGAGGAGTGCGGCTCAGGCTGCGCTCGGGCTGCAACTCCTCAACCAGCTTCTCGAACGGCATGTCCTGATGCGCGTATGCCTCAAGACACACATCTCGAATCTGTTTAAGAAATTCTCTGAACGTAGGCTCGCCGGAGAGGTTCGCACGCAGCACCAGCATGTTGACAAAGAAGCCAATCAGCCCTTCCGTCTCTTTTCGATTCCGGTTGGCCACGTCGGCCCCAACGACTATGTCGGTCTGCCCGCTATAGCGGAAGAGGAGAGCCTGCCACGCCGCCAACAACAGCATGAACATCGTCACCGCCTCTCCTCTGCTTACCCTCCTTAACCCCTCTACCTCCTCCACACTTATCTCTATCTCTTCCACCCCTCCCCTATGACTTATCACCGCCGGCCTCACCCTGTCCCCCATCACCTCCAATACTCCGCTACTTCCTCTCAACTGCTCCCGCCAGTACTCCAACTCTCTCTCCAGCACTTCTCCACTGAGCCATTCCCTCTGCCACACAGCATAATCCGCATACTGAATCTGTAACTCTTCGAACTGCGGTATCTCTCCGGCCACATAGCTTTCATACATCCGGCTGACTTCTCTGACCATCACTCCCAATGACCAGCCGTCGCTGATGATGTGATGCATGACGAGCAGCAGCGCGTGCTCTTCCGGTGAGAGGCGCAGGAGTAAGACTCTGAGGAGCGGGCCCGTGCTCAAATCGAATGGGTCGGAGGCAGCCGCTTTGAGGAGACTTGAGGCCAGAGCGGCGCGCACTTGTTCAGGGAGATGGCTGAGGTCAATGAGAGGGATGTGGCAAGGCTGCGGAGGATGAATCAGTTGGCGCGGCTCAGCGCCGGTGGAGGTGAAGGTGGTGCGCAAGCTTTCGTGTCGAGAGACAAGGTGAGAGAAGGTCTGAGTAAGAGCCGAAAGATTTAGATTGCCTCGCAGATGAAGGGCAAGAGGGAGGTTGTAGAGAGGAGATAGAGGATGTAGTTGAGAGATGAACCAGAGTCGCTGTTGAGCAAAGGAGAGCGGTAGAGGAAGGCTCCTATCTACTCTCTTCATCGCCGGTGGAAGCAAGTTCTGTTTATCTCGCTTTGCAAATTCAACATGCCTCGCCAGCCCTGCGACAGTCGGCTCTTCGAACAATTGCCGCACGGGAAGCTCAACTTGGAATGTCTCCCTGATGCGCGAAATCAATTGAGTTGCGAGCAGCGAGTGGCCGCCCAACTCGAAGAAGTTGTCCTGAACGCTCACATTCTCCAGATTCAGAACTCCGGCCCAGATGCTCGCCAGCATCTCCTCTGTCGGGGTACTCGGAGCAACGTAGTCGCGTCCGGCATCTGCGCGCCCGGTCGCAGGCGCAGGCAATGCGCGGCGATTCAGCTTGCCGCTCGGCGTCAGTGGAAGCCGTTCCATCTCTACGAACGCGGACGGTATCATGTAAGCGGCGAGTCGCTCTTTCAGGGTCTCTCGCAACTGGCTGACATTGAGAGTAGCCCCCGGCTGGGCCACCAAGTAAGCAACCAAAACCCTGTTGCCCGGCACGTCCTCGCGCGCGACGACCACGGCTTCATGCACGGAGTCGTGCCCGGTCAACACAGCTTCAATCTCGCCCAACTCTATGCGGAAGCCGCGCACCTTAACCTGTTGGTCGAAACGGCCCAGAAACTCTAAATTCCCATCGGCCAGATAACGCACCCGGTCACCCGTCGCATACAGACGCGCGCCCGGCTTGCGGCTGAAAGCATCGGGAATAAATTTCTCAGCCGTCAATTGAGGATGATTGAGGTAGCCCCGCGCAAGGCACTCGCCTCCGAGGTACAACTGGCCCGGCACGCCCGCAGGCACAGGGTCTAACCGCTCGTCCAGAACGTAGGTTTGAGCATTACGCACGGCTCGCCCGATGGGCACCTCATGGAGCGCTTCACCTGCGGGCTTGTCTTGCAGGTCACACATCGTCGCTACTATGGTCGCCTCGGTAGGCCCATACGTATGCACCAGCCTCACGCGCTCTCCAGCAAGCTTTTGCCAGCTCAGCAACCGCTCCGGCAAAGCTCTTTCTCCGCCAATAATCACCAGACGAACGGTCGAGGGAAGAGCTTGGCGCTCTCTCTCCAAGCTTGCCGTCATCTCATGCCAGTAAGCTGTCGGCAGGGAAAGCACAGTGACTCCCCAGCGCTGGCAGTTACGCATCAGTTCCGCAGTGGAGCCGAGCATCTCTTCCGTACGGAAAAACAGGGTGGCCCCGCTTGTCAGGCAGACGTAAATCTCTTCGGCGCTACCGTCGAAGCTGATTGAGAAAAACTGTAAGAAGCGGTCGGAGGGCTTTGACTCATAGGCTATGCGCGCCGCCTGTATATAACTGGACAGCGAGCTGTGCTGAATAACGACTCCCTTCGGTTGACCTGTCGAACCAGAGGTATAGATTACATAGGCTTGATTCTCTGCCGCTACAGGAACCTTCGGGTCTTCCACACTCTCGCGCGCTATGGCATCCCACTCTGCATCTAAGCTCACGACCGCCGGGCACCCATCCGGCAGGCGGTCGCGCAAACGCTCCTGCGTTAACACCAGATGGCTGCCGGAATCTTCCAGTATGAAGGCCACGCGCTCCTGCGGATAAGCGGGGTCAAGCGGCAGATAAGCTCCGCCCGCTTTGAGCACGCCGAGCAACGCAACCATCATCTCGATGGAGCGTTCCATCAAGATGGAGACAACCGTTTCCGGCCCAACGCACAGCCGCCTGAAATAATGGGCAGCCTGATTGGCTCTGGCATTAAGCTCGCCGTAACTCAGTTGTTGCCCTTCCATACTTACGACGGCGACCTGCTCAGGATTGTGCGAAGCCTGAGCCTCAAACAAGTGATGAATGCAGGTGTTTGAAGCGATAGGAGTAGGATTGTTCCAATCGGCTAACAACTGCTGACGCTCGGCTGCGGTCAAGAGCGAGAGTTGCGAAAGCCTTTGTTCAGGATGAGCGGTAATCCCTTCCAACAAAGTCTCATAGTGCCTAATCAAACGCTTGATGGTCGTAGCCTCGAACAGGTCAGCGTTATATTCCACACCTCCCCATAGCGTCCCTTCGCTCTCAATCAAAGAGAGTGTCATATCGAATTTTGCTATATCATCCTCTGCCTCTACGCCACTCAAAGTCAGCCCCGGCAACTCCAGCGACTCAACAGGAGCGTTCTGTAAAACGAAGGCTACTTGAAACAGAGGACTGCGACTCAAACTCCTCTCCACCTGCATCTCTTCCACTAACCTCTCAAACGGCACCTCCTGATGACTGTATCCTCCCAGACTTACTTCCCTCACCGCCTTCAATAACTCTTCTACTCTCCATTTACTCTCCCACCTCACCCTCATTACTAATGTGTTCACGAAAAACCCTATTAAATCTTCCACTTCCGCTCTGGTTCTGCCCGCGATAGGTGTGCCCACCAGCACATCTTCTACGGCAGCATATCTACCTAACAATAATGACCAGCCTGCCAGCAAAGTCATGAACAGTGTCACTCCCTCTCTGCGGCTCAGCTCTCTCAACTCTTCACTGAGCCCTTGCCCCAGCACTACTCGCTGTGTCGCTCCACGGCTGCTCTGCACCGGGGGGCGTGGATGGTCTGTCGGTAAAGAGAGTTCCGTCGGGGCACCATCAAGCTGCTCTCTCCAATACTGAAGCTGCTCATCTAAGACTTCCCCACTGAGCCATTCTCTCTGCCATACTGCATAATCCGCATACTGAATAGGCAACTCTCTTAATGGAGATGGCTTTCCAGCTATGAATGCTGTGTAGAGGGAGGCTACTTCACGGACAAGCAGGGCCATGCTCCACGCGTCACTGATGATGTGATGCATGGTGAACAAGAGGACATGCTCTGTGGCAGAGAGTCGCAGCAGAGTGGCTCTCAAAAGTGGTGCTCTCTCCAAGTCGAAGGGCAGTGCGGCTTCTGTATTGGCTAGCTGGCGGACAGAGGCTTCGCGTTGCGGTGCTGGCAAGGCAGAGAGGTCTATCAGTGGGATGTGAAGATGAGAAGGCGGGTTGATGAGTTGTAGCGGTTGACCATCTATTGCTTCAAAGTGTGTTCGCAACACTTCATGACGCCTGACAATCTCGCTTAACGCCATCTCCAGCGCCGTACTGTTCAGCTCCCCTTTGAGACGCAGAGCCATTGGCATGTTGTAGAGAGGACTGCCGGGCTCTAACTTATCCAGAAACCATAGGCGCTGCTGCGCGAAGGAGAGCGGTAGGGGCGTGTTACGAGCAGCAGCTACGATTTGAGGGACGACTCTGCTGCTATTGCCGCCGAGTTCGCGCTCGATGCAGGCCGCAAGTTGAGAGATGGTTGGGTGCTCAAATAGAGCGCGTAAGGGAAGGTCAAGCAGCAGCGTGGCGCTGATGCGCGAAACGAGTCGCGTGGCGAGCAGCGAGTGGCCGCCTAACTCGAAGAAGTTGTCGTGACGACCCGCCCGGTCAACTCCTAGCAGTTCTATCCAGATATTCGCCAGCACTTCTTCCACAGGGCTACGCGGAGCGACGTAAGCAGGTGCTAGGCTGCCCTGAGAGCGGTCGGGCGCGGGCAGAGAGCGACGGTCAACTTTGCCGTTCGGCGTCAAGGGAAGCCGCTCCATCTCCACGAACGCGGCAGGTATCATGTACTCCGGCAGCCGCTCGCGCAGATATTTGCGTACGTCCTGAAAGTTCAGCGCGGCCTGTGCCGGAACGATATAGGCTACCAGATATTTCTCGCCGGGAACCTCTTCGCGCGCAATGACTGCGGCCTCCCGTATCTCTTCCAGCTTACTTAAGGTCGCTTCAATCTCTGCGGGCTCGACACGCTGGCCGCGTATCTTGACCTGCTGGTCAAGACGTCCGAGCAGCTCTATGTTTCCATCCCGCAGGTATCGCGCGCGGTCGCCCGTCCGGTAGAGTCGCATTCCGGGATTCGGGCTGAAGGGATGCGGCACAAACATCTGCGCGGTTAAGTCGGCCCGGTTAAGATAGCCGCGCGCCAGCCCATCACCGCCGATATAGACTTCACCCGCCACGCCGACCGGCACGAGATTGTAATGTTTATCCAGAAGGTAGAAATCAGTATTGGCAATCGGGCGGCCTACAGGAGCCGCGCCCTGCGCCTGAGAGACTCGACCGACGTGGTAAAAACTCTGCGTCATCGTACACTCTGTCGGCCCATACAGATTGACGATTGACAGGCGCTCACCGAAAACGCCGCGTGCCCTGCGACAGGTATCAAGCGGCAAGCTCTCGCCGCTACAGAGAATCAGTCGTAGGTCGTCATAGACCCAATGCCTGTCAGCAGCAGTCTCAATCAAGCTGTTGAGCATCGTCGGCACGACACTCAACAGGCACGTCACGGCCTGCGTCTTGAGGGCCTTGAGCCATTCCTGTGGGTCACGGGCTACGTCGTCCTTGAGAAGCACTACCTGCGCCCCTATTGTGAGTGGGCCAAGTATGTCGCGCACAGAGGCGTCAAAAGAGAGCGCAGCCATTTGCAGTATCACGTCGGCACTGCTCAGCTCATACTCGTGAACGAGAAAGCGCAGGAAATTGACCGCACCTCGCTGCGTCGTCATGACTCCTTTAGGCTTGCCCGTCGAACCGGAAGTGTAAAAGAGATAGGCCAGATGCTCAGGCTGCGTCACTACGCCGGGCGACGACTCATACTCAGCGCCAGACTCACCTTCCTTATCATCGAGGCACAGCACTTCGCCACGATAGGGCGGCAAACTATCGCGCAGCCGCTCCTGAGTGAGCACTATAGGGACATTCGTGTCCTCCAGCATGAAGGCAAGCCGCTCTGCCGGATAAGCCGGGTCTAGCTGCATGAAAGCGCCGCCCGCTTTGAGTATGCCAAGCAGCGCGACTACCATTTCGATTGAGCGCCCCAGACATACGCCGACTATCACGTCAGGCCCGACGCCGTGTCGCTGCAAGCGAAAAGCGAGTTGATTGGCGCGCCTGTCCAACTCTAAATAGCTGAGGCTCTCCTGCCCGCAGATGACGGCTACCGACTGCGGCGCGGCTGCCACCTGCGCCTCAATTAAGCCTTGAATAGAGTGCGGCGAAGGATAATCAACCCGCGTGTCGTTCCATTCCAAGAGCAACTGTCGCCGCTCCGGCTCGCTCAGCAAGGGTAATTGCGAAATAGGTCTTTCCGGTTCCGACGCTATACCTTCCAGCAGAGTTTGGAAGTGGCCCAGCATTTGACGGATGGTGCTCGTCTCAAAAAGGTCTGTGTTATAGACGAGCATCAAGTGTATAAATTCGCCTGCCTCCTTCGCGTAAAGCGTCAGGTCGAATTTAGAGCCGTGCTGAAGAGCGGTGAACTGCTTGAGGGCCAACTCGGGAAGCGCAATAGATTCTTCCGCGTAGTTGAGCATGTTGAACATCACCTGAAACAAAGGAGTGTGGCTGAGGCTGCGCTCCGGTTGCAGGTGTTCCACCAGTAATTCAAAAGGTACGTCCTGATGGGCCTGCGCTCCTACGGCCGATTCCTTGACCTGTCGCAGAAGCTCGGAAAATGGCTGAGCGCCGTCCAGCTTCGAGCGCAGAACCAGCGTGTTCAGAAAGAAGCCAATGAGGGGCTCGACCTCCGGGCGGCTGCGTCCCGCTACAGGAAATCCGATGCTGATGTCATTCTCGCCCGTGTAACGATAAAGCAGGGCTTGAAAGGCCGCCGCCAGCGTCATGAAGAGCGTGCATCCTTCCTGTTGCGTACGTGACCTGAGCGCAGCGCAAAGACCGGCGGGAAGACTTAAATCAAGGTGCGCCCCGTGGTAGCTCTGCACCAGTGGTCGCGGGTAGTCGAAGGGAAGCTCCAACGTTGGCTGGCTGCCGCTTAACTGCTTCTTCCAATAGTCCAGCTCCGAGTCTAAAGATTGCCCGCTAAGCTTCTCGCGCTGCCATTCAGCGAAATCCGCATACTGTACGCGCAGCTCCGGTAGCGGCGAGGGATTGCCTTCGGAAAAGGCTTTATAAAGAGTTGCCAGCTCGTGTACGAGCACACCCATTGACCAGCCATCCGTCACGATGTGGTGCATGGTGAAGAGCGCGACATACTCTTCGTCAGCCAGCCGCAACAGGCAGGCGCGCATCAACGGCCCGCTAGTCAGATTAAAGGGGCGCAGCGCCTCTTCATTCGCTAAGCGGCGAGCCTCCGCGTCTCTGGCCGAAGGTGACAGTGCAGTGAGATCAACTACTGGGAGTCTTAATCGGCGGGCCGGATGTATCACTTGAAGGGGCTGCCCTTCTTCTTCCCTGAATGTCGTCCGCAGAACCTCGTGCCGACGTACTATCTCGCTGAGCGCACGCTCCATGACAGACAGTTTGAAATGGCCGTTTAGCTGAACGGCAACCGAAAGATTGTAAGCAGCGCTGCCGGGCTCTAACTTATCCAGAAACCATAGACGCTGCTGCGCGAAGGAGAGCGGGGCGCTGGTTGATTTAAGACGCCGCCCGATTGGCTCGGCCTGCGGCGCGACGATTCCCTTCTGCGCGAGCAGAAGTTTGAAGCGCCTCTGTTTCTCTTCAGCGAGGCTCTTGCCGTCAACCTGTGTGTTCATCATCTGTGTCTGCCCTGAGATTAATCAGAACCCTGATGGACTGGCTGGCGCGTCTTTCAGCGCCGTAGATTTTCCGTATGTAGAGGAACGTGTCTTTGCGGTGCGGAAGACTTCCTATGAGAAGCTGCCGAGTCGAAGCTTTAAGAATGATGAATGAAGAAAGCCACCGGCGCGGGCAGCCATGACGAACAGAGAGAGATTTTCCTGTCCCTTAAAACCCAAGCGTTGCATAGTAACCCGCGTGCGCCGTGCGTTTAAGCTATTCGTACCTGAGGGCGATGATAGGGTCTACTTTCGCGGCTCTAAGAGCGGGGATGAGGCACGCTAACAATGCCACCCCCACCAGCACCAGAGAGAGCGCGACATATGTCACAGGGTCGGTAGCGCTAATTTCATAAAGCAAGCTCGACATAATAGCGGTTAAGAAGAGCGCCGCCGCGATGCCTACGATGACTCCCAAGAGAGAGAGCCACATGCCGTGTCCGACTACCAGCTTAATGATGTCGCGCGGTCTGGCTCCCAAGGCCATACGAATTCCAATCTCGTGCGTGCGCTGGCTCACCAGATAGCTCATCACCCCGTAAATGCCGACCGCCGCCAAAATCAGGGCCAGCGCGGCGAAAGCACCCAGCAGGATTGTAGAGAATCTACGTTGCGCCAGCGACTCAGAGAGATACTGATCCATAGTCTTCACTTGAAAGACAGGTTGGTCTTTATCAACAATCGAGATTTGATTAAGCACCGGGCCAATCATGCTGCTAGGGTCGGTGTTGGTACGCACTACTATAGACATGGAAGGGAGGGGGAATTGTAGATAGGGGACGTAGATTTCCGGCTTGACCTCCGCATCCAGCTTCACCTGCCTGACATCTCCGATAATGCCGACGATTTCGCGCGGGGCTTGCTGGCCTTCTATGTTCAATTGCTTGCCTATAGGGTCTTCATTCGGGAAGTAGCGCTTGGCAAGCGTCTCATTAATGAGCGCCACGGGCGGAGACTCGCGTGTGTCATGCTCGTTGAAGTCGCGCCCGCGCACGAGCGGGATGCCCAGCGCGCGCAGGTAGTTTGAACTAATCAAGCGGTAATTGGCCGAGGCCGTGTCCTCAGGCCCGGACTGAGGCCGCCCGGCGACCGTGAAACTGAATCCCAGATTCTTTCCGCTAAAGGGAAGCTGGTTGACCACGCCTGCGGCTTGAACACCGGGCGTTGATTGCAGTTGTTGCAAGAGGCGCTGGTAGAAGACCGCGACATCGGCCCGCGAATTATATTTCGGGGGCGAGAGCGAGACGGCCATCGTCAGGACGTTGTGCGGATTAAAGCCCGGCTCAACCTGCCAGAGCCGCATAAAACTTTTAATCAAGAGGCCAGCCCCGATTAACAGAATCAGCGCGAGAGCCATCTCTATCACAACCAGCCAACTGCGAACGCTCTTTCTCATCGCGCCGCCGCTAGAAGACCTCTGCCCTTCCTTCAGCCACTCGTTAATATCCGGGTTCGAGGCTTGCAGCGCCGGAACTAGGCCGAACACGATGCCCGTCAGCACGGAAATTACCAGCGTGAAGGTCAATACACGGCCATCAATTCCAATATCGCTCAAGCGTGGAATATTGCTAGACCCGACAGTGGTCAGAACCTGTATGCCGAAGTAGGCGATGATGAGCCCGGCCACACCGCCCAGTAATGCCAGCAGGACGCTCTCGGTCAGCAACTGCTGCATCAAGCGCCTGCGGCTGGCGCCGAGCGCAATACGGATGGCGATGTCTTTCTGCCTCGTCCAGGCACGCGCCAAGAGCAGGTTAGCGACATTGGCGCAGGCAATCAGCAAGACGAAAGCCACCGACCCGATTAAGATTAACAGTGCTATCCGAATGTCTCCGATTAGATTCTCCTGCAAGCTGACGAGACGTAATCCTCTGCCCGCGTTCTCGTTCGGGTATTGCTGTGCCAGCGTGCTCGCAATAGTGTTCATCTCGGCCTGAGCTTCCGGCAATTGAGCGCCCGGCTTCAAGCGCCCGATGACGAAGAGATGGTTATAGCTGCGGTCAGCCAGCTCCTCCGGGACGAAAGTGAGCGGCACCCATAGCTCTGCCTTCTCAGGGAAGCTGAAACCCTGTGGCATGACTCCTATGATGGTGTAGCCTTCGCCATCCAGCACCAGCGTCTTCCCTATTGCTCCGGGGTCTGAGCCGAATCGTCTCTGCCATAAACCGTTACTGATGATAGCGACGTGACTGCCTGCGGGCTGCTCTTCTTGCGTCTGGAAATTGCGTCCCTGCGCGGGAGGCACGCCGAGCAGCGAAAAGAGATTAGCCGAGACGAGTGCGGCGTCAACCGCTTCGGGACGGTCGCCTCCGGTCAGGTTAAACCTCTGAGTGTCATATGCCGCTAGGCTCTGGAAAGCATGATTCCTCTCTTGCCAATCACGGAAGTTGGCGGCCGAGGCGTAAGCCTTATTGTTCGTTTTGTAGACGCCCCAGAGCACCACCAGTTGCTCCGGATTACTGTAAGGCAAAGAACGCAAGAGCAGCGTGTTGACCACGCTGAAGACGACGGTGTTCGCGCCGATGCTAATGGCTAAAGTGAGCACCACTATAGCCGTGAAGCTGGGCCGCTTGGAAAGCATCCGCACACCGTACCTTAAATCTTGCTTTAAGCCCGCCATCACCGTGCCTCCTAATCGTGCCGAAAGTAATCGGCCTCAATATGTATGTCGAAGATTATTATCATCGAAACAAGTTTTCTACGGTCAGAAAGCGGGCAGCCGAAAGCCGCCCGACCGGCCGGGTTCCCCGCTTCATATTAAGGGGAGCGCTGGCAATTCACCCGTCCGGCTTTGACTCTTAGGCGCGTACGCCCCGACCGGTTGACTACTGACAAGCTTGCCGTAATCGAGCTTAATAATGCGATCCGCGACGTGGTAATACTTTTCATCGTGGCTCAGCACAAGCACCGTCTTGCCTCTGCTTTTTAGCTCAGGCAATAAAGTCTCATAAAATATCTCTTTGAAGTGCGGGTCTTGGTCTGCGGCCCATTCATCGAAAATATAGAAAGGGCGATCTTCCAGATAAGCCGCCAGCAAGGCCAGTCGTTTGCGCTGGCCGTTTGAGAGAGCGGTGGTTGAAAACTGCCCGTCTGTGACCTGCACCTTGTGATTCAGTTGCAGTTTTTCCAGATATTGTTGGGCTGCCAAATCAAGCTCCGGGCAATCCAAACCCAACAGGCTCTCGAAGAGGTAAAAATCTGTGAAGATGGCGGAGAAGTGTTGGCGATAAGCTTCCCTGTTCTCCTCATTGATTGGCTGGTCGTCCAGATAAATCTCTCCGCTTTCGGGAACGTATAATCCCGTCAGGAGTTTCGCCAGAGTAGTTTTACCGCTCCCGTTGCCGCCTATCAGGAAAATCAACTCCCCCGGACGGAAGGAGAGGTCTATTGGCCCAAGCTCGAAACTGCTCTCATCCTGCTCGCTGCGGTAACTATGTGTGACTCCCAGCATCTCCAAGCGATTCCATTTACGAGACGGTACATCGAAACGGCCCGATAGCTCATCGGTGGCGTGCGCGGCCAGCGTCAGTCCGAGCGTCTCCAACTTCTTCAAGGCGACATTGGCGCGCGCCAGTTGCGGGAGCACGTTCAAAGTCATTGATAAGGGTGCCATCATGTAGAGTAAAACAAGAACATAGCCCGTCAGCGTTTGGCGGTTGAAATCCCGCAAGTCCGGCAGGCCGAAGAGCAGTAGACCCACCAGCACAAAGAAAAGCAGGTTGCCCCAACTGCCCGCCATAACATAAATAGACATCCCGGCAATATTATGACGGCGCAACCGCGCTGCCGTCTGCTCAAGCAGCTTGGAAAGAAAAGCTGCTCGACGCTGGCGATGCAGCTTTAGCTCCTTCGTCCCCTCAATCAAACCGTGGAAATGGCTTACCAGTTGATCCCAGTGCTCACGCGCGAGCCGCAGGTGATGCATCCCCTTCGCACTCACGAGTTGATAGGTGATGATGCCGAAGGCCATCAGGTAAAGCACTGCCAGCAGCACCGTCCAAGCCAGCCAGCCCAGATAGATGAGACAACCCAGAATGACCACGATGTTGATGCAGAGAATAGGCACGTTGATGAGCGCCACGGAGATTGCGGTGACGTCGTCTATCAACGAGGCCAAGAGGCGATGCGCGTCAAGCTCTTCCAGATGTCGCAATGAAGTCGCCAGAATCCTGCGGCTCAACTGCAAGCGCAGCTTGAAGACGGCGTTCTGCGCCAGATAAATCAGGAAGACTTCAGAGGCCACGCCGGAGACAAATCTGACTAAACCCAGCCCGACGAACGCCCAGACCAGACTCGCCGCCGTCGCAGCCTCCATGCTCAACGCCCTGTGAATCAGAGCAATCAGTGCGGCACTGCTAATCCCGCTCACGATGCCGACAAGAATTGAGAGCAGGATCATCAGCCGCGACGAGCGCAGCAGAAAAGTAATCAGCGCCATGATAATTTCAATGAAGTCTCGAAGGGGAAGAGCAACCGCTTGATGCGGAACGCTGGCCTGTTATTCGTCATCCCCTGCTCGTCGCAAGCTTACAGGAAGAGTTCCTTATGCCCGTAGAGCCTGTCGGAGACTAGGCTCAGGTTTCGGCAATGCTCGACCAGCTTGTTGGATTCCACTATTGGACGAGAAGTGTCCGTGTACTGAATGGAGGTAAGATAAGTCAACCAGGGCTCCTGCCCCATGGCATAGACATAGACGTGCTTCGGCTTTAACTTCTCTACGATACCCAGCCCACGCTCACAGTCCGAGCCGCTAAATCTTCTGGACTGATCCATCTTCCTCGTGACTGGCTTGGTCAGGAGCGGGCCGTAGAGCCAGCTCAAGGGCGCGCCTTCGCATTCCATACCGAGAAAGAGGATGTCTATGTCCCCGATAGCTTCATGCAGATGTTCGTAGAGCTCCGGCTCGATGTTGTTCGAGTCCGCCGCACACAGCATGGTCTTCCCATACAACTCGATTAAGAACGCCGTCTTCGAGCGTATGTTGAGGTCGGCATGCTCGCCCAGAAAAGGAAGACCTGTGATAGTGCCGTCCGCGACTTCAATCTCCTCCATCTCGTCAATCTCCTGCACGTTATGAAACCCTAGCTGCTGCAAGGCCATTTTCATGGAGACATCGGCCAAACTCCCTCCGTTGTTCTTAGGGACAATGACGGTTTTGATTCTATGTCTCAGTTGCAGCAGCGTCTCGAACATGCAGTGATCCTGATGATTATGCGTGAGCAGCACGTAATCTATGCGCTCGGGCAGGTCTGCGTAGGTGTAGCGATAAAAATCGGTTGGGTACAGGTAGCTCAACACAGGGTCAGACAAGATGCTGAGGCGCTTTGTCTCCACTAGCAGGCAGGCGTGTCCGAAGTAGCGTATTCTCACGCCATCGTCAGTGTAGGGGGCGCGCACGGGCGGGGGTGTCTCCGTAAAGAGCGACGAAAACAGTCCGTTTTGCTCGCCCAGCCCAAGAGCTTCCCGTATATACTCGACCGATTGCGGCACAGATTTCATCTTGGCTAACTCGTCAATCACCTCGCTACGGAAAGGGATTTTCAGATTCAACCAGCTATCATCTTCTAACTTAGGCGAGCTAAGAGCAAAGGGTCTATCATCTTTATAGCTGAGCGAGAGGCCGATGCTTTGTGACGACTCGTTATAGTAACGGCTCTTGTACAACAGACCTTCGATAAAGCGCACCGAAGGGTAATTATTTAAGTCATAGACCAGCTCAACGTAGCCTTTTAAAAGCTCGGGAATCCTACGGTACATGGCTTCAAGGGAACAGCCGTCTGCATCGCTGATGAGCATCTCGTGAAGCGTCTTAATGGCTCCGGCCAGCTCCAGCATGTGCGCCTGTTCCTTGACAGTCTTCTCCATAAGAGCGCGCACCTCACCGCTCCGGCTGGCTGCATAGTTGATGAAAGGGCCGCCCAGCATGGCCGGATTCTTCAGCGCCGTGACGTGTACCTGAGGGGAGTTGACGAACGACTGCATAATCTTCAAGTGCAGATTGGTGATGAACATGGCAGCCGTCGCCGGTGAAAGCAGACTAGACCAGGCATACCACTGGTTAATCAAGGGCTCTATGACGACATTCTGTTTCAGGTAAAGTTTATTATCGTTCATGCTCATGCTCCCCTTCTATGACTACGGCTAATTGGCTGCAAGATGGTGGCTGGCTCAAGCCTGAAGTCTCTAGTGCCTGCCCCTTAGGTCAGGAGAGTATCTACCGGCAAGGGCACTACGGGTGACGGGTTGCGATTTGAGAGAAATTCCGGTCGAGGATTGCTGACCGCCGCCGGAACATTCTCAACGCTATTGAAGGTCACAATCACCACAGCCCTGTCAAAGGGAGAGATGTTGCTGGGCGAGCCATGAATAATATTCCCGTCTATAAAGAGCACAGAGCCGCGTGGGCCTTTCGGTGCCGTAATTCCATACTTCTCAATCATCCCGGCGACCAGCTCTTTATCAAGCGAATATCTCAGCTTGGTAGTAAGATTGGCTATCCAGTTCGGGCTGTCGCGGTAAGCTTCGTGCTGCCTGATGTCTTGCGCCGGGCTCTTATCTCGCGCCGAAACTTCTATCACACCCTCTTTGTGTGAACCCGGAATGAGAAACAGAGGCCCGTTGAACTCCGTTACGTCGTCAAGATAGGTGACGACGCTGGTCACGCGTGGCGTCGGCATGCCGTCCTCTTTTCGCCAGAAGATATAGTCTTGATGCCACTCCCAAACGTCGCCGTCGAAGGCCAGCTTTGCATTAATTTTAAACTGGTAGATATAGACTTCACTCTTGAGAATCTGCATCGCTGGCTCAACGAGCCGGGGGTGTCTGGTCAGGCGTTGAAAGACCTCGTTGCTCAGGTGCGAGCCATATACGGAGCGCACCAAGCGCCCGTCCTTTTCCACCACGCGGCGCGGCGAATCCTCCGCGAAGACGGATGGAAGCTCTCTCTTCATCATCTCTATTTCACGATGCGAGAGATATTCCGGCAGGAATAGAAATCCCTCGTCCTCATATCTTTTCAATTGTTCTTGAGTCAATCGCATGGTTGATACTCCTCAAGCTCTCACGTATTTGGATATTGTATTTAGAGACGGCTCTCCTGGCCGGGACAGTCTGATGAGCAGGCAACCGGCTGACGGGTTCAACTAGTTGCTAGTTCCCTTTTTCCTGCCTCGTTCAGGCGGTAGGATTCTTTATCTCTTCTTCGGTAAGCTGTTCAACTTCCAGATGTGTCTTTGCCACTTCCTCGGCAGTCGAGCGATCTCCCCACATCTGCGCGATGACGTTGACCAGGCTCTCTACGGTTGGCGATTCGAAGAGGCTTCGCAAAGGCAGCTCGATGAGCAGGGCTTCCCGCACCCTGAATGTAACCCTTGTCGCCAGCATCGAGTGGCCTCCGAGGTCGAAGAAATTATCGCGCATGCCGACTTGCTCTAGGCCCAGCACGTTTGCCCAAATTCCCGCGACTACCTTTTCCAGCGCGGTACGTGGTGCTACATATGTGCTTGAAAGCTCCGGTCGAAGAGAGGGAGGGGCGGGCAATGCCTTTCTATCTACCTTCCCGTTTGGCGTCAACGGCATCTCCTCCAATATCACAAACGCCCCCGGTATCATGTAGTCCGGTAGCCTCCGACCCAAATATTGTCTCAACTCATCTACTTTCGGCGCTGCTTGAGTCTCTGTGCGGTGGAGCACAAGATAAGCTACAAGCTGGGTGTGTCCTGTT
>DASVQI010000022.1:0-9570 GCA_036389255.1 Pyrinomonadaceae bacterium | reverse complement strand
TGATTCGAATCCAACATATCTCTACTTACACTGATGGTTTTAGCATATGTTGAAACTTACATCAAACACGAAACAAGTATATAATGGATCGGCAACTACAAACTTGCATCTCATTCCCATTCCCTTCTCCTATCATTTTGTTTGTGTGTAGCCATGGCAAAGAAGCAGCGTTTGTCAGTCGCTAGTGAGCAGGCGAAGCGGAATTCTCAGGTTCCGTATTATGCGAGGGGCTCCGGTGATGTTCAGGAGGGAACTGGTGAGAATTTCCGTGCCCCGGTAGTTCATTCTCATGAACCTCCAGAGGATGTTACTGCTTCAGACAGGGAACTGGAGGAGGCTCTTGACCGCGAGCTCTGGGATTACTCCGACGACGGAGTGAAGGACGACATTGACGTGGACCTTATGGAGGAGGAAGAGAAGGTGTCCGAGATGGAAGAGGATGAGGAGGTGCCCGAGAATGACGAGGACGAGGACGTTGAAGATAAGTGGGATGACAAGGTGGACGATACATCGGATTCAGAGGCAGACTCCGACATGTATGCCCCGGCGTGTTGGAAGTGAAGTTTAGAAATCACCATCATAGTTTGATGGATAGATTCATGTGGCTTTTGACATTATATGTTACTTTTTATATCATGTATTGTACTTTTGCATTATAAAGGCAAATCACTTGTATTCACTTTTTCAAACGCTTCTTCATCTCACTTCACCTTGAAATATTCAACTTTATATCTTCTTCTGCTTGCTTAAATTTTATGTTGGTTTACGTACCTAGACTTTTATCTAAATCATACCATATTATTACCATATTATGATACTTAATAGCCGTATTCTCTTTTGATGAATTGTAAGACAACACCTACTTCTGTTGCTTAGTGGTTGTAAGCCACAAGACCCGTGATAATTTGAAAATTCTTAGACTTTGAAGTTTTATTTTCACAATCTCATATACAAAAGCGCCATTACTTGGTGTCATGTTCTAATCCCATTAATTGGCCGTATTTCCATAGGTTCTGTTTAAAATGATACCTAAACAATGGTTTCTAAGTCGTTTTTAGGCACAATAAATGTAAATAAGAAATGATGGACCAAGGTGGTAATTCTTCTACTTAGAATACAAGAGCAACCTATATTTGTTTATGGGTTACCACTTGAACTATAGTTTCAATATTTTCTTAGTATGACTTTGGAGTGATACCCTCACATATTATTTAGTGTTTATACACCGCAATGAATATAAACAAAGTAAAATATAAGGAGGTGATTATACCTCTATTTATTATATGAAAGCGCCTTTTCACTTTTACTGATCTTGTTCCACTAAATTGCCCTGTTTTATTTATTTTAGTTAGTGGATGACATCTCTACATGTGAATCAGTGCTTTTGACGCACAATATCTCTAATCCATAAACAACTCTCCAAGTTTTTAATACCACTATCTAGTAAATTACAAAACCAATCAATCTTCGTTAATGAGTTGGAATGTAAGTTATGGTTCAAATCCTTTTGTTTAATTTTAGGATGATACGCCTACATTCCATATAGATATTTAAGACATCATAAATGTAAACCATACATAGTTATAACAGGCTATTTCACATTTAAATTATAAAGGTTGTAACACGCTAAATAATGTAGGCAATATATATCTAAGCAAAAAAATTTGTAGAATGTTACCACCGGGCGCCTTTAGTTTTGTAGCACGTTTTATTTGTATACCATAGTATACCATCAAATAGTCCTATTCAATCTATTCGAATTTGCAAATATTACCTTTTCGTAATCTTTGATGCTTTAATATACAATCTTTGATGCCCTATTCCCATTGGTTTGAAATACGATGATACTTCTATATACTGTTAAGTATTTTTAAGGCACAATATATATTCATCCACGGAGCTTTTATTTCAGGAGGTAGACTCGAAAATGTTGCACAGAAGTTTGCTCAAGTGGATGCCTTCAAACGGAAGTGCTGCATCCAAACGGAAGTGGATGCCTCTGAACGGAAGTGGATGCCACTGAACAGAAGTGATGCCTCCCTGAATGTACTCCTTTGTACACATGTGTACACGAAATAAAATAAATCATATACAACTATTGTACATTTAAAGAAATATACTTGTCTATGCTCAAACATGACTTATATCTACATGAATATTTTGTGATCAAACATGTATAATTAGACATCTAACTTTAATAAAATGATTAGTAGATAGATTTACACAAATAATTCCATTATATGCACGTTTTTATCCATAACGTATATATGTTTTTATATTGGTTTTTATGTTGGTTTTTATATTAGTAGATAGATTTACATTATCTTAGTAGATTATTATACATTAGTAGATTAGTTTACATTAGTAGATTAGATCAATATTAATAGATTAGGTTATATTATTAGATTTACATTAAATTAGTAGACTTTCATTATATTAGTCCATTTACATTATATTAGTAGACTTACATCATAATAGTAGACTTAAGTTAGTAGATTTACATTATATCAGTAGATTAGTCTATGTTAGTCGATTATGTTTACATTATATTAGTAGATTAGTTCATATTAATAGACATTATAGTAGTAGATTAGTTCTTACAGTAGTAGATAGATTTTACACAAATAATTCCATTACATGCAAGTTTTAACCTATAACGTATATATATAATTATATTAGTTTAAATCATGTATTTCAATGTACATAATTAAACATAAGCAGTATTCAAATTTGTTTACATTGAACTTTTTATATGTATGGATATATTTATACACAGACATGAATCACACAGTATACATGTATACAGTACATCATTACATCAGTTTATTTTGAATGTGTATACTTATGTTAATTATTTATGTACACGTTGTAATTCTATGTTGTACATTTTTACATGAAATCCAAATTATTAATCAAATATAAGTTAACGGTGGTACCGATATCAACATTTGAATAATGCCTCTATTACATTTTTAGACAACAATATGTTTATGTTTAAAGTATGTTGAACACAAAATTAAGCATTTAATGCCAAGATATGCGATATATACTCACGTACAGCTTGACCATATCTATCCATTATGAGACAAATCATACTTCACTACAACAATGATTTAGGTTGAGTGGAGCTGAATGCGCTCTACATCAAATCCATCATATGTTTTTAGTATTACAAACATGTATGATTATTATATACTTGACAAATCATGTTCTAGTTATTTTTCATTGTTTTGGCATTGCAATATGGATATAAGGTTTCATAATTCTATCTCAAAGAAACTCAATTACAAGCAAGTGAATCTGAGGACGTTTATTGTATTTTAAAGCTTTGTTGCAATGATTTTCCATTCTCCATTAAATTGAGTTTATAGCACTTATTTTACAAAAAGATGAAATGGTTTATCGCATGAAACATAATGTGAGGACATATCTCTTATTACCACAGAAGTTTATCTTCTGCTTGTCATTCTAAATTGTACAAATTACAACTAATCTTTAGAATTTGGTATCAAAAATACAATGAAACTTTGATGCCACAAACTTAAAACTTAAAACTTAAATCCGTATACTTAAAACCTAGGACTGTAAACCCTAAACTTTGAATCTTCATTTCTAAACCCTAAACCCTAAACCCTAAACCTAATCCCGAAACCCTAAACCCTAACCCTGAACCCGAACCTGAACCCTGAACATAGGTCCACGTGAAATGAAACCCTGTGCCGTTGACCCTAATCTCTTATCCCCAAGTGAATCTGAACCGTACACAACACTTGGGATCCAATCGTATACAAAAATAGAAAATGTCCACGTGGCGCAATCGTATATGCTGACTTGAAAGGTGAAAGAGGATTATTCCCGCCTCTTTCAAAACGGCTCCCCGGAAACGGTGTTTCGCTAGTGTCGTACCAGCTCTCCCTTCTCCTTTGCTCCTTTAGTTTCTGCTTCCGAGTTGGTTATTGTACTCCCGGTGTAGGGTTCGGTGTCCGTACAGACTGGGGTTAAGAGCAGTCCACATCTCTATTTAAATCTGTCCCCATTTCGAGTTCCAAAGCATACAGTAGGTTGTTTGTGCTCAAGCCTGGCGATGTAGTATCATTTGCTGGTGACACGTTTGGTGGCGTTTGCCCGTGGGAGCGGTTCTTTGTACTGGCTGTGACTGTTTCTGCAACTAGGGTTTAAAGACGGTGTTCATGCACCCCAATATTGCGCAAGCGTTCCTGGAGTATGTAAGTTCAATCTCTGAAACTTCTTGCTTGAATCTGCGAGTGTTTTGTGCTAGGGTATGGTCCTTGTTTACTTTGACATGGACTGAATGCTGTAGCAGATGTGGTGTTGATTTTCAGTGATGAGCGTTACTGTACTCTATGTCTCAGCTACTTGACTCCCGTGTGTGCACGTTCTGCAGTCCATACAGGAACTCGATACAGTGATTGCTACAGTAATACAGGAATAAACCCATCCTAGAAATGTGCCGCATTTTCCGGGGATGCGCAAACGGAACCTCATTCAGCTCGACTCGAGCTGAATGTGCCGCATCATAATCCATCTGCTCACGTTCAGCTCGAGTCGAGCTGAAGATGTGGCATCAAACTTCTTCTATACACATTCAGCTCGACTCGAGCTGAATGTGGGGCCTTAAAATCATTCTGCTCACATTCAGCTCGACTCGAGCTAAATGTGTGGAGTTGATTTCTTGTCCACATTCAGCTCGAGTTGAGCTGAATGTTGGTAGAAGGGATTTGAAACCACACATTCAGATCGAGTCGAGCTGAATGTGAGGTGATGGAATCTGATGCCACACATTCAGCTCGACTCGAGCTGAATGGCTGCCAGTCATCGCGGATAATCCATTTCTGCTGAAACAATGCATTCCATATTCAGCTCGAATCGATCTGAATATAAGCTTGGTGAGATGTTCTGAATATGAGCTTGGTGTGATGATCTGTGACGTGCGAAATGTCAACAGTTTATTTATTGATCAATTCGATGTTGAACAGGAGGGCAGTAATGTTTGCTTCGAGAAATCTCCAATATCATAACACAGCTTTATTGTAGAGTGAACTGGTGCCGTCAATGGTCAGTCAGCTCGACTCGACCTGAATCGCGGACAGTGGCGCTGTTGCTGTATCGATTATCAGTACGAAGTCCTGTGTCTGGCTGCCCTAATTCGTTTAGCTCGAGTCGAGCAGAATGTGGTGATTCATGAAATTTAGTGCGTTGAAGAAGATGATCGATAGTTTGCATGCTGCTTATTATCTGAATGTGATGTTCTTGTTCGACAGTGTTATTTTCAGCTCGACTCGAGCTGAGGCTTATGATCATTTCTATTTTATTGCAGACTTTGCGCGAGTGCGATGGATGGGGCATCTACTCATTCAGCGTTCGATGAGCTGGACTTCGGCACAGAGAGGCACTCCAGCAACATTCCTGTCGACGTGGATTTGCCTCCTTTTGAAGTTCTGCCTCGCCGATGCTGGGTTGGCAAGGTGGTGGACATGAAAAATGAGAGTGGAGTGACAATTGCATCTGGAATTGTCCGCAACCATCACACTGTTGATCTGACCACCTCAGCCGGTTCCCTTTCTGAAACTCACGTCCCTATCCAAATATCTAGAACACACGTTGTAGCGGAGGCCCCTGACGGTTGGCGATACTGTGTACGACCTTGGCCAATGGGTCAGGTCATCTACCGTGGCATTAGCCTTCTTCATCATCGGCAGCGAGAGAATTATACTACTTTCATAGCTTTGAGGAATAGGCCTATCGGAGTGTCATCTCGCTCTTATAGCAGTCTTGTTAGAGTTCCTTCAGTTACTGCTTCAACCAAGTCCACGCTACTTCTCACTGAGCAGTCTGTGAACTCAGTTGCGGGTAATGTATGCTGCGCTAGAAGTTGTGTGCAGCACTTTCAGAGGCGGAAAATCAAGGTCCTAAGAGATCGCATGTACCTAGGTACTTCAGTGCAATTCAGGAGGCATATGAAGCTAGATGTTCATAGGCAGTTCCATTTAGACAGCAGCGGAAGGAATGTTGTTACCCTTGATGGAACTGATGTCTGTCCTGCTGCATGGCAGCTGATAATGGGGGTGAGTGAAACCTCCTTTTACGATTATGCCAGAGACGCTGCAGCTGGTGTTGCTGCACAACCCCACGGTAACACTGGGAGGAGGAAGCCAAGAAGTCACACCGTGGTTGCTACTGCTGCTCTTCGAGTGATTTTGAACAAGAATGCTGACCACATGCCTCATAAGTCTCGACTCTTGCCCTCTGGGGAGACAACAATAGCCAAGATTCTCCCGGCGAACTTCAAGTGGAGAAATCAAATCCCTGCTCTTGATTCGCACTTGGCTATATGTGGCCTTCCTAAGATATCTCCTTCGGGCTTGAGCAATGTTAGGAAGCTACATTTCTCAGATTATAGTGCAAAGCGGCCTGGTGACAATTTCGCTCGTTGCTCAGTATGCGATGAGATTCAGACACAGAGGAAGTTGCAGCAGCCTGGATCTCAATCTGCACTATTGTGGCAGCGTAGGCTAACTGTCCATTTAGAGTCAGCTTGGGCTCACCGAGAGCTGTATTACTCGAATCGGTACCGCTCTCAACTCATGCCGGATGAATGTGTCACCATAATGCACGACAAGATGGATCACTCGAAGACAGCCTCGCCAGTCCTCTCGCATAAGACCAAACATCTTGATGGGCTCATGAAGTTGCCGATTTCTGTGACTGGGATGCTGGCACATGGGCATGGTGATGTTCGATACGCTCATTATGGATTAGATATTTATCCGCACGATGTGAATTATACAGTGGGCTCCTTCGCAAGATTACTGCGTGACTTAGAGCGGATCCCAAAGTCATCTTCTCGCGAGCTGTTCGATGGCTCCGGGGGTCATCCTCTATTTCGTGCCATCTTGCGGGGTGCGTCCAATGTCTGCTTGTCATCTCTGCCGCCAGCCCAGGTGAATTTGGCTCCAGCGAAGCGTCTGCCGCCCGTGCTGCATGTTCAAATGGACAACGCAGTTAGTGACAACAAGAATAGATTTGTGTTTTGTTTCTGGTCACTTCTAGTTGCAAAGGGCATTTTTCGGGAGGTGTATGTCAACTTCATGCTTGTTGGTCACACGCACGATGACATTGATGCCCTTTTCGGTCGTTGGAGCATGGCTTTGAAGAAGGAAGACTTCCCTACCATCCCGCTATTGATGAAGTCGTTCATGGATAACGAGGCCGTGCCTACGATCCCACATCTCATTGAGGAAGTTCCAGACTTCAAATCTTTTATTAGTGATGGTATTGCTGACGGGGAGGAATCACTTCAGGGCCACACAAAGGCGCACCAACTTAAATTCTTTATGGACTCAAGGGGTTGTCCGATGATGAAGTACAAGATTTTGTGTCATCATGACGACTGGCTTCCGAGAGAGGGCGGCGGCATTAAGATTTGGAAAGAGGATGCGGTCGGACAGTCGTTGTGGCCTCGTGGAGAACCATCTTTGCTGCAGCCGCGTGCCATGCGCAATCTCCCAGACGTGATCAGGGGGCTTTCGGGCTTCATCTCTTACTGGGATCAACAATCCAGGGAAGACCGTACTGGTGAGTATCGTAGGCGTTACGAACCTCTCAGCAACTACTGGCGGTCTGTTAGGGATGCTCTGGCTTTGCCCCTTGACTTACCACCAACATTGAGCGATGGATTTTGGCCTCGTTCTCGTGTTGATCGGTCGGTGGAGGACGAATTCACGGATATTGGTGATCTCCGTGAAGAGTTTGATGAAGATGATCCATTTGTAGGGCAAGCTCGTGACCGTCCAGCGCCTTCATTCCGAGTTGGTAGAGATGTTTACGAGGGTTACTTTGTTGCACTAAGGCCATGTGAAGGTGACGAGCGTCCTGTCTGGTTTGCGCAAGCGCTCTCCAATCCTAATTCGGATCCAGAGAGGCCAAATTCAATCAAGATTCAGTACTACAAACCCACTTCGCGGGATGCAAGTGTCCAGGCAAACTACGGGGGTTGGGATTCTGAGGCTGGACTTCAATGGAAGATTGATCACGACCAACTCCCAGATTGGGAGCACACCGAATCCCTTTTGACGGCATGGAAGCCCAGAGTTCGGCGAGATTCGGTGCGTTCCACTGTGAAGATCCCGCGCGTTCAAGTGCAAATCATTCTTGACAGTCTTGAAAGGGAAGCCGAACTCCATTCGTCATCTTAGCCAAGGGCTTATTGTCCTGAAATCATAGTACGCCTGGATGATTCCTTGAAGAGTTACCGCCCTATTTAGGTCGTATCAAGCTGAGTAGGTCCCCCTTTTGTTGTTATTTATATTGCTTCATGTTCATTTGCATTTCTTTGTACCGATTTCTTTTCAGAAGTTCAAAACATTTTCATTTGAGCCATTGGATGATCAGCTCGATTGGAGCTGAATTTGTTATCTTCTCTTATTAGGTAGCATTTGTTTTCTTACAAATTTCTTTGGCAAAAATCAATCTGAATTCATTTTGCCCATATTCTTTGTAAGTGTTATTTGGATCTGAGTGATGCATTTGTTACCCATGGTTTAGCTCGACTCGACCTGACATAGTGGCCTTTTGTTGTGTATTTTAAATGTTTTATTTGAAGTGCATTACCGTCCGTAGTATGCGCATGATGCCCTGCGTGCTTTCCATGTCTTTGCCTCTCACAGCACCATGTTTCATCCTTGTAAAGTTTAGTTGTGTATGCTACGTTTTTCGATGCTTGAGTCGACCTGAAACTCCTTCTTTTTACATTGTGGTTGTTGTATTTACTACGATGTGCTTCCTTGTTGAAGTCTTGATTTAGTTATGTTCTTTTTCCAAATAGTTCTTGTCCTCTCTCCAGTTACACATTGTTGTAGGCTTTGTTATGTACGCTTTATATTAGGTTGAGTCGACCTGATTTCTTTGCAGATCCGTTAATGAAAATTCTGGAAATACAAAATGACACCTACATGGTAATACTACTTTCAAATATGGTGGTTCAGTATATTTATAGGTCGATTCAACCTGAATTAGTGCATATATGTGCAATTAGATTCTTCTAGTCATCATTGTCAAGCATTACAATTGCTCAATAGTATACGAATTTGATTTCAGCTCATTTCCACCTAAATGTCATCTAATAACCATGTATTTTCAAACTTTGGCCAACCATCTTCCAATTTCACAAACATGAAATGTGTTCATATTTTATAAAGGTACATGAACAAGTTTACTTATTATTTGCATATTCAGGTCGAGTCTCGCTTGAATTGTTATTTCTGGAGGTTCCCAATCTCCGAAATTAATGAATATGGTGTTACAAGCTTACCACTGCTGCAGTAAGCAACTTCTGCCCGCAGAAGATCTGGAGCATAGAATCCCCAGGCTTGCAAAAGAGGTCCACCATTTTGAGGTAGAACTCCATCCGCAACTCCCTTGGGTACATTTGGTACTCCATCTCCTTGTACAGCCTGGGCTTCTCGTACAGGACATGCTCCGGTGTCTTGTACTCCCTTCGCGTACGAGGAACAACATCTAACTCTTTCTTGGTGAGAAAGAGGAGGTTCA
>DASVQI010000021.1:0-95634 GCA_036389255.1 Pyrinomonadaceae bacterium | reverse complement strand
TGGAGAATCTGCCTTCACCACATGGCTGCACCGCTTAACCGTCAATCAGGTATTGATGCATTTCAGGAAGCGCGGCGTGAGGATGGAGCAGACCACAGAGGATGGAGAGACGCCAGTGCAGGTGGTCAGAGGGACTGAGAATCCGATGCAGATGCCGGTGGTGGACAGGATAGCATTGGATAAGGCTGTGGGACAGTTGCCTCCGGGCTACAGGACGGTCTTCATCTTGCACGATGTGGAAGGGCACGAGCATGAGGAGATAGCCAGAATGCTGGGGTGCAGTGTGGGGACGAGTAAATCACAGCTTCATAAAGCCAGAATGAAATTAAGAGGTCTGCTCAGAAAGCAGGTTGGGCTCCGGTAAAGCCGTGCATGGCTCGCGGCCTCTAGGGAAAGCTTGAAGAAAAGGCGTAGATGAATGATTCAACTCGGTCACTCATCTACGCCTCTTGATTTTTAGCGCCCGCCGCGCTCCCTTTCCGTAGCCTTGCTGTCCCTTCTCTTTACTCCTCTTAAACTTCACGCAAGGTCGAACAGAAGAATCTCGCTCCCTTCGCGCGCCGTAATCTCAAGCAATTCCTCCCGGCTTATGGCAGCGCCGTCCGATTGATTGAGCTGTGTGCCGTTTATGTCAATTGCGCCGCGCGCCACCTGCACCCACGCGTGACGGTTCGGCTCGAGCTTGTGCTGAATCTTCTGCCCCGCCTCAAGCAGGCTGGAAAAGAGTCGCGCGTCCTGATGAATAGTGACGGAGTCATCCGAGCCGTCGGGCGAAGCTATCAGTCTAAGCCCGCCGCGCTTCTCTTCATCCGTGTAAGCCTTCTGCTCGTAGCTGGGCTGGTAGTTCCTCTTATCCGGCATAATCCAGATTTGCAGAAGATGGACGGGTTCCTCGCCCGATGGATTGCGCTCGCTGTGTGTGACGCCAGTGCCAGCGCTCATGCGCTGCACCTCGCCGGGACGAATCACGGAGCCTGTGCCCATGCTGTCTCTATGCTCAAGTGCGCCCGACAGAATGTAGGTGATTATCTCCATGTCCCTGTGCGGGTGCGTGGGAAAGCCGCGTCCCTCCTTCACCCAGTCCTCGTTAATGACGCGCAGCGAGCGAAAGCCCATGTTGCGCGGGTCGTAATAGTCTCCGAACGAGAAGGTGTGATAAGTATTGAGCCACCCGAAATTGAAGTGGCCGCGCTCTTCTGCCCTGCGAACTGTAATCATCTCTGTTCATCCCCTTTCAAAATCCATATGCTTTAACATTGAACTATTACCGCAAAAAAACCTAAGCCTTCGCTTTGAGCCCGACACGCTTGCAGAGGCTTCCCAGTTTCTCCAGCTCCGCGTCCGACAGCACGCACATCTCTTCGCGTATAGCGCCCGCGTGACGCGGGAAAAGCTCGCCAATCAGCTTGCGCCCCGTCTTCGTCAGATTAACGGTGACGTAGCGCCGGTCGCTCTCGGCGCGCACCCGCTCAACCAGTCCGCGCTTTTCCAGATTGTCCACGACCATTGTGATGTTGCCGCCGCTCTTGAGAATCTTCTTTCCCAAGTCGCGCTGGCAGAGAGGCCCAAGGTGATATAGGGCTTCGAGCGCGCCGAACTGGCTCACGGTCAGCCCTGCCTTTGCCAGATGCGGCGCGAGCCGCGCGCTCACGCTCTCAGCCGCGCGCATCAGCTTGATATAAGCATCAAGCGCCTTGACCTCCCTACTTGCTCCTTTGTGCCGCGTTCCCATATTAGTTCAAGTTAAGATAGTTCAATATTAAACCATCTCCGCCACTCTGTCAAATCCATACGTTCTTTAAGAGAGCATCCCGATTAGCAGGTGCGTCATGCCCGCTCCCATGATGACCCAGAAGGGATTCGGCCGGAACCTGAGCAGCACGGCGGCGCAGGCAATCATAATCAGTATGCCTACCCAAGAGTGCAGCCCGGCGCGGCCTATGCTCCATGAAGCGGCTGCGAGCAGCCCCACGACAGCAGGTGTGACGCCGCGCAGGAATGCCTGCACCTGCCGGTTGGCGCGAAAGCGCCTCAGGTAGGAGCCCGCGACAATCGTCATGATGAAGGCCGGAAGAAAGACGCTGATGGTGGCGAAGAGAGCGCCGAGCGTGCCCGCCACACGATAGCCTATGAAGGTCGCCGTGATGAGCACAGGGCCGGGCGTGAGTTGGCCGAGCGCGGTCGCGTCCGCGAACTCCTGATGCGTCAGCCAGCCGTGCGTGTTGACGACCTCCGCTTCTATGAGCGGAACCATGACGAAGCCGCCACCGAAAGTGACCGCCCCGATTCTCAGAAAAATCATCGAAAGAGTTATGAGAAGGGCGGCTTTAGCAAGCACAGGCATAGCCGCGAGCAGGAATGCTACGGAATGAAGGCTTGTGCTATTGGAAGATGCCTGACCGTCCTCAGTCTTTTCAGCTTCTTCTTCATCCTCGTGCGCGGCGCGGCGGACTCTCTCTTCGGCCATCGCGCGCGTCAGGTATCCGCCGACAAAGTTCTTTGCCTCAAGCTCGGCCAGTCGCTCGCGCCGGCGCGCGGCCAGCCGCCTTATGCGCCGCCAGCGCTGCCAGCGCCGCTCCGCGAAAGAATCTATGTAGATGCCAACGAGGCCAGCCGCCAGTATGACTTCGATAATGGTCGCGCCGAAGGTTACCACCGACAGGCACGAGAAGACGGCCACGTACCACTGCCACGGCTTCGTCAAAGTGTTTCGGCCCATGCGCCAAGCTGTGACGACGATGAGCGCTACGACCGCCGCGTTCAGCCCTAGAAAGAGCCTGTCCATGTTCGGCAACTGCCGCAGATGACGATAGCCAATGGCGAGCCCTATCATCATCAACATGGAAGGCAGTATGAATCCGGCCATCGCAACAGCCGCGCCGCGCAGCCCCCGCAGACGCCAGCCAATGTAGGTGACGGCGTTACCGGCGTTCGTGCCCGGCAGGCTCTGCGCCAGTGCGAAGGCTTCCGCAAACTCGTGCTCCGTGAACCAGCGACGGCTGCGGACGGCCAGCACGCGAATCTGCGCCATGACGGCCAGCCCTCCGCCGAATCCGGTCAGTCCAACGTAAAGAAATGAGAGGAAGATGCCGCCCAGAGAGGCAGTTTCCGAGAGACGCTTCAGACGCTTCTGGCCATAGCGCACTCGCCTGCTGAATCTGCCAGCCCTCTTTTCAGCGTTCTCAAGCACGGGAAAAGTCTAGCACACACTGCGGAGGTCAGAGCGGCAGACGCAGGCGGGCCTGACAGCCGGTGCCGTCCGGGCGATTCTCCAAGGTGAGACTGCCGCCGTGCGCTTCCGCAATCTGGCGGCTGAGGACAAGGCCGATGCCTGTGCCTGCGGGCTTGGTGGTGAAGAAGGGGACGAAGAGGTTGGCGGTGTTGGATAGTCCCGGCCCTTCGTCTTCTATGCGAACGTCCAGATACGTGCCGTTTTTTGTCCAGCCTATGAGGATGCCGCCTCCCGTCTCAAGCGAAGCGTCGGCGGCATTTCTGAGAAGGTTAATCAACAACTGGTCAAGCTGCGCGCCGTCCGCCTGAATCACCACGTCAGGGCCGGGCTCAATCACCACAGGGACTCTGGTCTCAAGCCCAGCGACGCTGCGAATCCAGTCGCCCACCTCAAGCGGCTCGAAGCTGGGGTGCGGCAGCTTTGCCAAGCGTGAGTAGGCTTCCATGAAGCGGCTGAGGCTTTCGGCGCGCGCGGCTATGACGGCCAAGCCGCGTTGCATGTCCTCTTCCAAGTCAACGGGGCGGGGGTCGCGCCGCCAAAGGCTTTCTAGGCTTCCCGCTATTGACTTAATCGGCGCGAGCGAATTGTTAAGCTCGTGGCCCAGCACGCGCACCAGACGCCTCCAAGCCTGCCGCTCCTCTTCTCTGAGCGCGCGGCTCAGGTTAGAGAGCACCAGCAGTTGATGCGGCAGGCCGCGCTCGCGGAACGAAGAGCGGCTCACGCCCCAGCGCGCCACGCCTTCGTCCGAAGTGATTTGAAGCGTGCGCGTAGGCTCGCCGCGCAAGCATTCTTCAAGGCCAAGCTCCATGGCGGAGCGCCCCAGAAGCCTCTCGGCAGGCTGGCCCATAAGGCGCTCGCCCGCGTCGTTCACCAGCCGCAGGCGCTCGTCCATGTCGAAAGTGAAGACGGCCACGTCAATCCTGGACATGACTTTCCGCAGGAGCGCCGTGGCCTCAAGCGCACCGAGTCGCTGCTCGCGCAGAGTCTCGCCCAGCGCGTTAATTTCCAGCATCACGTCACCGAGCGCGTCGTCCGTGTTCGCCCCGCGCGCGCGTATCGAATAGTCGCCTTCGCGCAGCGCCGCCAGCAGATTCGAGATGGTTTGCAGAGGTCTTACCACGCGCTCGCGCAGAGCGAACGAGTAACCGAGCCAGAAGGCTGCGATGAAGAGAGTGAAGGTCAGTTGAACTTTTGTAGTGTAATCGCCCGTCCAGAGCAGTATGAGCGAGATAAGGACTCCGGGCAGGCCCGCGCCCAGAGCCATCAAAAGGACGCGCCTTTCATGATTCAGTTTTGGAGGGCTCTTCTTTCTGTTGCGCTGCGCTTCCAATCCAGAATCCAGAATCTAAAAAGATGACATCACAGTCCGTAGCGCTGTAAGCGGCGGTAGAGGGCGCTGCGGCTTAAGCCCAGCGATTGTGCGGCCTGTCCTACGTTGCCGTCGTGACGAGCGAGCGCCTTCTGTATGAGAAAGGCTTCGACCTCTTCCAGGCTCATGTCTTCTAGGCGGCGCTGAGCCTCGCCGCGTGCGGCGCGTTGAAGCCCGAGGTCGCGCGCCGTGACAACTTCGGTTTGAGCCATCAGGACGGCACGCTCAATCGTGTGCTCAAGCTCGCGCACGTTCCCCGGCCAAGAGTATTCCATCAGAGTCGTGCGCGCCGCGTCCTCAAAGCCATTCAGGGGCTTGCGATACCTTTGCGCGTGACCGCGCAGGAAATGCTCCGCCAGAGGCTCTATGTCCTCGCGCCGCTCGCGCAAAGGCGGCAGGTTTATCTCTACCGTGTTGAGACGAAAGAGCAGGTCTTGACGAAAGCGGCCCTGCTCCACCTCCTCCTGTAGATTGGCGTTGGTGGCCGAGACGACGCGAACGTCCACCTTGCGCGTGCGGCTTGAGCCTACGCGCTCGAACTCGCCCGTCTCAAGCACTCGCAGCAGCTTGGCCTGCTTGTTGACGGGCACGTTGGCTATCTCGTCAAGAAAGAGCGTTCCGTTGTCGGCAAGCTCAAAGCGGCCCACGCGGTCTGTCTTGGCGTCTGTGAAAGCGCCTTTGACGTGGCCGAACAGCTCGCTCTCGAAAGTGCCTTCCGACAGGCTGCCCGCGTCAACCGTCACCATCGGCATGGAGGCACGGTTGGAAATGGCGTGCAGCGTGCGCGCTATGACCTCTTTGCCAGTGCCGTGCTCGCCCGTGATGAGGACGTTGGCGTCGCTCGGGCCGACGTGCTTGACAAGCTCAAGGACGGGGCGCATGACGGCTGAGCGTACAATCAGGACGGGCTGCGCGTCGCCGTTTCTGAGCAGCTCGTTCTCGGCTTCGAGGCGCTGACCTTTGCGTATCGCCTGCCCCAATTCTATCTGCGTGCGCACGACCGATAGAAGACGCGCGTTCTCCCAAGGCTTCTGTACGAAGTCACGCGCGCCGCGACGCATGGCTTCGACCGCCACTTCCACGCTGCCCCATGCGGTCATGACAACCACCGGAAGCGAAAGGTCAGCCGCCTTGATGCGCGACAGGAGGTCTAGCCCCTCCTGACCCGAGGTGGTGTCGCGCGTGTAGTTCAAATCCATCAGCAGCAGGTCGAACTCTTTGGCCTCCAGCGAGGGCAGCACGTCGGCGGGCGAAGTCACAGTCTCAATCCTGTAGCCTTCGCCCTTGAGCAGCAGACGCAGGGCTTCCAGCACATCCGGCTGGTCGTCCGCAATCAAAATCCTCTGAGCCTTGGAATCCATAAAAGACAGACCACTAAATCACACGAAGCAGCACGAAAGCTTTCTTCTTCATGTCGCTTCGTGTTAATTCGTGATTCCTTCTTATCCTGTACAACCCTATTCCTCTTCTACTCATAGCGCAACGCGACCATTGGGTCAACGCGCGTAGCCCTGCGCGCCGGAATCAGACAGGCCAGCAGCGCCACCGAGATTAAGAGCAACGAGAGCAGAAGGTAAGTCAGTGGGTCGGACGCGCTGACGTTGAAGAGCAGGCTTGAGATAAAGCGCGTCAACAGAAATGAGGCGACCAGCCCAACCCCCGTACCGGCAACGGCCAGCAACATCCCCTGCCTGACAACCATCTTGAGGACGTCGCCCGCGCTCGCGCCCAGAGCCATGCGGACTCCTATCTCGTGCGTGCGCTGCGCCACCGTGTAAGACATCACGCCGTAGATGCCTACGGAGGCGAGCACCAGCCCTACTCCGGCGAAGATGGCTATGAGCAGCATGCTGAAGCGCTGGCGCGCGATTGATTCGGACATCACGCGCTCCATGGTGCGCACGTTATAAAGCGGCTGGTCTTTGTCCATTGACGAAAGCTCGCTCCTGATGGCGGGCACGAGCATGGACGGCTCGTTAGAGGTGCGCGCCAACAGAGTCATGGAACGCGACGGAAATTGAGCGTAAGGCACATACATCTGCGGGTAAGGCTCCTCGTTGAGCGCCTTCTGACGAACGTCTCTGACAATGCCTATGACGGTGAGCCACGGGCTCTTCTCAGGATTTCCGAGATTGATGCGTTTCCCGATTGGGTCTTCGCCCGGAAAATATTTTCGCGCCATAGTCTCGTTGATGACGGTGACGGCGGGTGAATTGCTGTTGTGCTGCTCCGTAATGGCGCTTCCTCTGACGAGAGGGATTCCCATGGCGTCAAAGTAGCCGGGCGTGACGACGCGATGCTCCGCGTCAGGAGTGTTGCCCGTCGGCGGCTCAGGTCGCCCTTCGATTGAGAAGCCAAGGACGGAGCCGCCCGTAAAGGGAATGGTATTTACGGCAGCCACGCGCTCCACGCCGGGAAGCTGCGAGACGCGGCCCATGAGCTGCTCCCAGAAGGCTAACTGCTGAGTATTCTCCTTGTATTTTGCGGACGGGAGCGAAAAGTCTATGGCCAGAATCCGCTCGGGCTTGAAGCCCGGGTCAACGGATTGCAGCCGTATAAAGCTCTTAACCATGAGGCCAGCGCCGATGAGCATGACAAGCGCGATGGCAATCTCCGCCACTACCAGAGCGTTGCGAAGACGCGCTCCGCGCCTGCCTTCGGTTGAGCTGCGGCCTCCCTCCTTCAGCGATTCCGTCAGGTCAGGGTTGGTCGCGTGAAGCGCGGGGATAAGACCGAAAATCACGCCGGTCAGCACCGAGACTCCGAGCGTGAAGAGCAGCACCATCCAGTTGAGACGAACTTCGTCAAGGCGCGGGATGTTTACGGGGCCAAGACGGGTCAGCAACTCTACGCCCCACATTGCCAGTAGAGTTCCCATCAGGCCGCCAGCCAGAGCCAGCATGACGCTCTCCGTCAAAAACTGGCGTATCAGTCTGAGGCGTCCGGCGCCGAGCGCGCGGCGCACGGCTATCTCCTGCTGGCGTGCAGCTGAGCGGGCAAGCAGTAGGTTCGCCACGTTCGCGCACGCGATTAAAAGCAGAAAGCCTACGACGCCGACGATGACCCACATGGCGGGGCGCACGTCCCCGACTATCCTTTCCTGTAAGGGGATGACGATTGTGCCCCAGCCCGTGTTTGTGTCCGGGTACTGCTGCTCCAGCCTAGCGGTGATGGTCTTCATCTCCGCACGCGCTTGCTCGATTGTCACGCCCGGCTTGAGCCTTCCGACCACCTTGAGAAAGTCGCTGCGCCTGAGAGTCGGCTCGAAAGTCATGGCGAGCGGAATCCACATCTCAGTAGGATTTCGCTGCACGGGCAGAGGGTCTTTGAAGCCCTGCGGCATGACGCCTACGATTTGATAAGGGTTCCCGCTAATCGTAATAACTTGTCCTATGACTTTAGGGTTCGAGCCGAAGCGGCGCTGCCAGAGGCCGTGGCTGAGAATGGCCACGCGCGCCCCCTTCGGCCCGTTCTCTTCGTCCGTGAAGCTGCGCCCCATCAGAGGCTGTGTGCCGAGAGTGGAGAAGAAGCTGGCCGTGATAAGCCCCGTAGAGATGCGCTCTGGCTCTCCGTCGCCCGTCATGGTGACAGCCGTGTTGGTAAAGCCAGCCATCTCTTCAAAGCTCTGGTTCTGCGTTCGCCAGTCGTTGAAGTTGGGCATGGAAGCAGGCTCTTCCTTGATGTCCGCGCCCGGATTTGTCTCCCAAATCCAGACCAGCCGCTCGGAGTGACTGTACTGTAAAGGGCTCAACAACACGGCGCGAACGACTGAGAAGATGGCCGTGTTCGCGCCTATGCCGAGCGCCAGCGCCAGCATGCCTATGAAAGTGAAGCCGGGCTTTTTCGCCATCAATCGAAGGCTGAAGCGTATGTCCTGCCAGAGCGTTCCCATGACTATTTACTTCTCCTCTTCTAAATTACTCACTCGTAACGAAGCGCGACCATAGGGTCAACGCGGGTGGCGCGGCGAGCCGGTATGAAGCTGGCGAAGAAGGCCACGGCAGCCAGCATCAATGAGACAAAAACGAAGGTCGCGGGGTCTGTCGCGCTGACGTTGAAGAGCAGGCTCGCCATCACGCGCGTCAGTGCGAAAGAGGCCATGAGGCCGAGGACGAGGCCGACGACGACCATCTTCATCCCCTGTCCGACAACCAGCTTCAGTATGTCCGTGGTGCTTGCTCCGAGCGCTATGCGAACTCCTATCTCGTGCGTGCGCTGAGTGACCGAATAGCTGATGACGCCGTAGATGCCTACGCAGGCGAGCAGGAAGGCGAGCGCCGCGAAGAGCCCCAGTAGAGTCACGGAAAGACGCTCGGACGCGACCGAGTCCGACAGCAGGCGCTCCATAGTCTTGACGCCGTAGACGGGCTGGTCTTTGTCTATGGCCTCCACCTCTCTGCGTATAGTGGGCAGCAGGCTCATGGGATTGGCGGACACGGAGCGCACGACCAGCGTCATCTCGGCCTGCGGCCTCTGCGCAAACGGCATGTACATCTCGGACGAAACCTCTGAGCTTAAGCCGTAGTGATGAATGTCGCCCACTATGCCTACGATGGTCATCCACGGAGAGTCCTCGTCCTCCGGCCCGCCCTGCTTGATGCGTTTGCCCAGTGGGTCTTGCCCTGCGAAGAAGCGGTTGGCGAAGGCCGAGCTGACGATTAAGACGGGCGCGGAGCCTTCCCTGTCCTCTTCCGTGAAGCCGCGTCCCTTCACGATAGGGATGCCCATCGCGCTGAAGTAGCCGGGGCTGACGGAGCCGTAGCTTGCCGTCTGCTCGTCGCCGTAAGCCAGTGGCTCCTGTCCCTCTATGGTCAAATCCGTGCGCGAGTCGTCCACGAGCGGCGGAGAAGTGGCGAGCCCCACGCTCTTGACGCCCGGAACGGATTGAAGACGCTCAAGCAATGACTGGAAAAAGCCTGCCTGTGCCTGCGCCTCCTCGTACTTAGTCTCGGGCAGGGCCAGTTGCATCGTCAGGACATTCTGCGGGTCGAAGCCCGGACGGACTTCGCGCAAGCGCCAGAAGCTCTTCATCATCAGCCCCGCGCCTATCAGCAGCACGAGCGCCAGCGCCACTTCCAACACGACCAGAAGGCTGCGCACGCGGTTGCGCTGGCGGCTGCCCGCGACGGACAGAGCGCCATCCTTGAGCGACTCAACCAAGTCCGGCTTCGTCGCCTGAAGCGCCGGGACGAGGCCCAGAATGAGCCCCGTGGCAAACGAGACGGAGAGCGTAAAGAGCAGCACGGCCCTGTCAATCCCTATCTGCTCAAGGCGCGGCACGTCTTCGGGCAGCACCGCGCGCAGCGCGTCTATGCCCCAGAAAGCTATGAGCAGCCCGAAGACTCCGCCCGTCAGTGAAAGCACCGTGCTCTCGATTAAGAATTGTCGTATGAGGCGGCGGCGGCTAGCGCCGACGGCGAGCCGTATGGCGACTTCTCGGCGGCGTGCTGCGGCCCGCGCCAGTTGAAGGTTGGCGACGTTGGCGCAGGCAATCAGCAGCACAAAGCCCACGGCCCCGAGCAGCACGAAGAGCGCCGTAGAGACATCTTCCGTCAGAGCGTCCTGAAGCAACTGAAGCTTTATGTACCACTCAGTATTCGTCCCCGGATTCGCCTCCTCCATACGCTTGCCGAGCGCCTTCATGTCGCTCGCGGCCTGCTCGAAGGTGACGCCCTCTTTGAGCCGCGCCGCCACGTACAGGTAGCGGTGGCCGCGCGCTCCCAGTATTTCAGGACTGAAGGTGAGCGGAACCCAGAGGTCTATCCTCTCCGTCCCTTCGGGGAAGCGAAAATCGCTCGGCATGATGCCCAAGACCGTGTAGGCTTCGTTGTTGAGCGTGACGGTCTGGCCCACCAGATTTGGGTTCGAGCCGAAGCGGCGCTGCCAGAGGTCGTGGCCCATCACCACAACCTTGTTGCGCCCCTCCTGCTCCTCCTCCGCAGTGAAGGTGCGGCCGCGCGCGGCATTCACACCGAGCAGAGGAAAGAGGTCTGCGGAGACGGCCGCGCTCATGATTCTCTCCGGCTCGCCTGTGCCGCCCGTCAGGTTGAAGCTCTCGCCGGAGATGGCGGCCATGCGCTCGAAGCTGTGATTCTGCTCGCGCCAGTCCAGAAAGTCCGGCGCGGAAGCGGGCAAGTCATCCGTGGTCAGCTTCGGCGCGCTCCAAAGGAGCAGCATGATGCGGCCCGAATCCCTGTAGGGGAGCGGCCTCAGAAGCACTGTGTTGACGACGGAGAAGATGGCCGTATTCGCGCCTATGCCGAGCGCCAGCGCCAGCACGGCTATAAACGTCACGGCGGGCTTCTTCATCATCACGCGAAAACCGAAGCGCACGTCCTGCCAGACTGAGTTCATATAAGACCTGTCCTTTGCAAACCCGTATTCAACTCAGGAGCCCTGAGGGCTTCTGACAGAATGCACCTAATCCATCTGCTTATTCTTCAGCATGGTCGAGAGCACGCGCCCGCGCTCATAATCCGATTTTATCGTTTCGACCGTGCGTAGAAATGCGTCTCGAAGCCGCGTGTCACCACTGTAAGCGCTCGAAGCTTCCAGTAGCAGCGTGGCCTTCTCATAATCTGACGAGATGCGGGCGGCGGATTCCAGAATGCGTCCGAGGACGTTAGGCCCCAGCCCTCTTCTCTTCAGCAGAGCGGAGAGCACCCTTCTGTGCTCATAGTCAGACTTGATAGTGCCGGTCGTCTGAAAGAAAGCTGCCGCAAGCTGAGCGTCTTCCAGACTGAGCGCGGCCACCTCTCTGAGCAGCGTCGCTTTCTCGTAATCGGAGGCGATGCGCGCGGCAGACCGGACTACCATGAGCAGCAGGTCGCGGCCCGGCTCGCTCCTTTTCAGCAGCGTAGAGAGGACGCGTCTATGCTCGTAGTCCGATTGGATGGTTCCGGCGGCCTCGAAGAAGGCGGGAAGCGCGGGGCTCCTGCCCGCTATCATTTCCGCAGCGCTGATAAGCAGTTGCGCCTGCTCGTAGTCGGATGAGATTTGTCGCGCAGACTCTCTGAAGACTACCTGAAGCGAAGAGGCATCAAGACTCCTGTTTTTGATAAGAGCGTTGAAGTAGATGCGCTTGGCGTAATCGCCTTGAATGAGAGAAATCTCTTCCATGACGCCGCTTAAGCCGCGCCGCTCGAAGATTCTCTGCACCCTTCTGTCCGCGTCAACAGCGCCCTGCCGGACTGCTTCGAGTATTATCTTCGCAACCCAAGCTCTATCCTGCTCATTCATGGCGCGCGACACGCCGCCCACGTAAAAGGTGCGCCGCAGTTGGCCGTTGGCCTCCGGCACTACGTCAAGGCGGCGCGTAGTCCCGCCCTGCGTCTCCTCTATGCGAACGAAGCCGCCGTCCGTGACGCTTTTGATGTCCGTGTAATCGTCTGTGAACTCAACCCTGCCACGTATCTCAAGGCTCTTTTTCCAGCCGTTATCCTGCCATTGCCAGGTGGTGTGCGAATCGGTCTTACTCGTCTGCGCCCTGACCTGAAGCGCCGCCGGGGATTGAAGCAGCAGCGCCAGAGCAAACAGGCACAGAACTTTTGCCTTCGAGCCAATAGCATTTTTTAACATCTTCATATAAGCCTCCGTCCTTTAAGTTGTCAGGCCCGTCACTCGTACCTGAGAGCAATCATAGGGTCAACGCGAGTGGCGCGACGTGCCGGGATGTAACAGGCTATGAACGCTATGACGACGAGCAGCAGCGAGACGCCAGCGTACGTCAGAGGGTCGAAGCTGCTCACCTCGAACAGCAGGCTCGCCAAAAAGCGCGTCAGCAGAAATGACGCGACAAGGCCGACGCCTACTCCTATCAAAGTCAGCATCATCCCCTGCCCCACGACCATCTTCATTATGTCCTGCGTGCTAGCGCCCAGAGCCATGCGGACTCCTATCTCGTGCGTGCGCTGAGTGACCGAATAGCTGATGACGCCGTAGATGCCTACAGCCGCCAGCACGAGCGCGACCAGCGCGAAGAGCCCGAGCAGGACTGCGCTGAAGCGCGGCTGCGAGAGCGATTGGTTGAGCCGCTCTTCCATCGTCATCACGTCCGAGACGGGCTGGTCAGGGTCAAGCGCGTAGACCTCTTTGCGTATGCTGGCCACCATGCTCTCAGGAGACGAGGCGGTGCGCACGGCCAGCATCATGGCATTGCTCCATCCCTCTCTACGGCTCTGGGTATAAGGCACGTAGACCATAGCCTCTGACGCGGCTGCCAGACTGGAGCCTTTAACGTCCGGCACAACGCCTATCACCGTGCGGCGCTCGAACTGTCCCACGGCTTTCAGCAGTTCGGGCGGCATGAGGCTTTCGGGCGGCCCCATCCAGACAGTCTTGCCAAGCGGGTCTTCGCCTTGAAAATGCTTTCGCGCAGTAGTCTCGCTGATGATGGCCACCTGCTGAGATTTCTCCGTGTCGTACTCGTTGAATGCGCGCCCGCGCTGCACGTTGATTCTCATGGCGCTCAGATATTCGGGGCTGACCATGGCGAAGTTCACTATAGGCACTTCACCTATGGAGGCTGGTATCGGGCGGCCTTCTATACTGAAAAGCTTTCCCCAAGTGTTGCCCGCTCCGAGCGGCAGACTGGTAGATACTCCGGCGGCCTCCACGCCCGGCAAGGTCTTGATACGCCCAAGGAAACGCTCATAGAAACCGAGGCCAGCCGGCGGAGGGTCATTCACGCTTTCCGCTTCAGGGTACTTGGCACTAGGCAGAGCTATGCGCATCGTCAGGACGTTCTGAGCGGAGAAGCCTGCGTCAACGCGCTTAAGCTTTAAGAAGCTCTCTATCATCAGGCCCGCGCCTATTAAGAGAACCAGAGCGAGCGCCATCTCCGAAGCTATCAGTATGCCGCGAAGCCTTCCCTGCCTGCGCCCCTGCTTCCCGCTTCTGCCGCCTTCGTTGAGCGCAGTCTGCACGTCCGCCTTGGCCACCTGAAACGCCGGAAGCAGGCCGAAGATGAGCGCCGTCAACAGCGAGATGAGCAGCGTAAAGAGCAGCACCGGCAGGTCAATCGTGATGGAGTTATGGCGCGGCAGCGTTGCAGGAAGTAGCGAAGCCAGCAGGTCTATGCCCCATACTGCGAGCAGCAGCCCCGCGACGCTTCCCATCAGTCCGAGCGGAAGACTCTCCACCGCCAGTTGCCGGATTATCCTGCGGCGGCTCGCGCCAAGGCTTGCGCGAATGGCCAACTCTCTTTCCCTTGAAGTTGCACGCGCCAGCAGCAGGTTCGCCACGTTGACGCAGGCTACCAGTAGAACGAAAGCAACAGCACCCAGCAGCACCAGCAGCATGGGCCGCACGTCTCCGACCAGTTGTTCTCTCAAAGGCACAACAAGCCCGCCAAGCACTTTCTCTTCCGACTTCTCCTGTATACGGTTTGCGATTGTCGTCACTTCGGCCTGCGCCTGCTCTACGCTTACGCCCGGCTTGAGACGGCCCACAAGATTGACGAAGTAGTTGTTGCGCGAATCCATGTTGTCGCCCGCCGGAAATGAGATGGGCGTCCAGAGTTCAGGCTTCGGCTGGTTGTCAAAGAAAGGCATGCCCTTTGGCATCACGCCTACGACCGTGTAAGGCACGCCCCCGATTGTGATGGCCCGGCCGACTATGCCTGGGTCTGAGTTGTAGCGACGCTGCCACAGCTCATAACTCAGCAGCGCGACGCGATTACTGCCCCACTTCTCTTCTTCAGGCAGAAAGCCGCGCCCCATCGCCGGAGAGACTCCCAGCACCTGAAAGAGATTCGCTGTGACGCGCCCGCCCTGCACCCGCTCCGGCTCCTGGCTCGCGCCGGAGAGATTAAAGTCACCGAAGTAGAAGCCCGCTAATCCTTCGAAGACTGTATTCTGGTCGCGCCACTCGCGGTAGTCAGGCAGAGAGCTTCCTGATGTAGAGACGCCCTGCGACTGCATCGTTGACCAGAGCATCACAAGGCGGCTCGGCTCAGGGTAAGGGAGCTGCCTTAAGAGCACGGCGTTGACTATGCTGAAGATGGCGGTGTTCGCGCCTATGCCGAGCGCCAGCGTCATAACTGCTATGAGAGTGAAGCCAGGATGCTTTAAGAGCATTCGCACGCCGAAGCGTAAGTCCTGAAGTAGATTTCCCATCAGAAAGAATCCTCCTCATTCGTAGCGAAGCGCAATCATGGGGTCTACGCGAGTGGCCCTGCGCGCCGGGATGTAGCAGGCCGCAAACGCAACCAGCGAGAGCAGCAGCGAGATGCCGCCGAAGGTCAGGGGGTCTGTGGCCTCAACGCCGTAAAGTATCTCCGTCATGGCCCGCGTCAGCGCGAAGGCTCCCGCCAGACCGAGGCAGACGCCTATCAGCGTCAGCATCAATCCCTGCCTGATAATGAGCCGCAGGATGTCGCCGGGCTGCGCGCCGAGGGCCATGCGGATGCCTATCTCGTGCGAGCGGGACGTGACCGAGTAAGACATCACGGCGTAGATGCCTATGGCCGCCAGCAGCAGAGCACCGAAGGCGAAGAAGCCCAGCATCACCATCGCCAGCCGCTTCGCGGAGATGGACTCGTCCACGACCTGCTCCATGGTCTTGATGTTGTAGACGGGCTGCTCAGGGTCTATGGAGCGCACCTCGTTGCGTATAGACTGGGCAAGCTGCGTGGGCTCCGCGTTGGTGCGAACCACCAGCGCCATAGACCACCACGGCTCCTGCATGAAGGGACGGTAGGCGGTCACCTCAGGCTCTTCGTCAAGGTCTTCGTTCTTCATGTCCGCCGCTATGCCGACAATCTCAAGCGGGCCTTCCTCTTCGCTTATAACAAGCCGCTTGCCAAGGGCGTCGCCTGCGGGAAAGTAACGCCGCGCCAGTTGCTCGCTGATGACGACGACCAAGGGCGAGCCCTTCTTGTCCTGCTCCGTGAAGACGCGTCCCTGCCGTAGCGGCGTGCCTATGGCCTCGAAGTAGTCGGGCGTGACTACTCGATAATCCGCCAGAGGCTCTTTGCCCTTGAGCGGGACGGGCTGGCCGTCAACGCGGAAGTTGACGGAAGAGCTGCTTCGACCCATCGGGACGAAGTTGGCTGCGGCGGCTTGTGTGACGCCGGGCAGGCTACGCACGCGCCCCACAAGCTCCTGATAGAAGTTTACGCGCTGCTGCTCTTCAGGATATTTGACGCGTGGAATGGAAAGCTCCATCGTCAGGACGTTGCTGGCGTTGATGCCGAGGTCTGAGCGTATGAGCTGCACGAAGCTTCTAATCATGAGCCCCGCGCCCACGAGCAGCACGAGCGAAAGCGCGACTTCCGAGACGACCAGAAGGCTTCGCAGGCGGTTGCGGCTCGCGCCGCCGGACGTGCCCTTGCCGCTCTCCTTCAGAGATTCGTTGAGGTTGAGTCGCGTGGCTTGCAGCGCGGGCGCGAGGCCGAAGACCGCGCCCGTCAGAATCGTCACGACCAGCGTAAAGAGCATGACCGGAGTGTCCAGCCGCATCTTTTCCCAGCCGGGGATGTATTGAGTGAAGCCGGGAGGGATGCCCCCCTTGATAAATTCTATCCCCCAGACGGAGAACAGAAGGCCGAGGCCGCCGCCTACCAGCGCGAGCAGAATGCTTTCGGTCAGAAGCTGTCTAATCAATCGCCAACGGCTGCCGCCCAGAGCCATGCGAACCGCAATCTCCTTCTGCCTTGAGGTAGAGCGCACGAGCAGAAGATTGGCGACGTTGGCGCAGGCTATCAACAGCACGAAGACGACCGCTCCCATCAGCACGTTCAGGTAGATGCGAGAGCCGCGCGTGTAGCTCTCGTTGAGCCCTTCGATAAAAGCAGACCTTCCGGTGTTGGTGTCCGGGAACTGCTGCGCCGCGCGCTCTGCGATGCTTTCAATCTCGGCCTGTGCCTGCTCGCGGCTCACGCCCGGCTTCAGGCGTGCTATGACTTCAAGGTAACGACTGGCACGCTGGCCCTGCTCCTTCGCATCGAAGGCGAGAGGCGTCCAAATCTCGCTCCCGTTGACGGGAAAGTTGAACTCTTTCGGAAGGATGCCTACGACCGTGAAGCTCCTGCCGTCAACCATTATCTGTCGCCCGACCACGTTCGGGTCGGAGGCGTAGCGCCGCTCCCAGAGGCTCTCTTTGATGAGCGCCACCTGCTCGTGGCCCGTCTGTCCCTCTTCGTCGGTGAAGACTCGCCCGCGCGCGGCGCGGACGTTGAGCGCGGCAAAGAATCTGGGAGAGACTCGCGCGCCCGAGACTCGCTCGGGCTGGTCGCCTTCCGTCAGGTTGAAGGCCCGCTTGTGAACGGCCGCTATCTCTTCAAAGCTGCGGCTCTGGTCGCGCCAGTCCGCGAAGTTGCCGGGAGCGACGGAGCCTCGCTTGACGCCGGTATCCTGCGTGCGCTCCCAAATCATTATCAGCCTGTCCTGATTGTCGAAGGAGAAGGGGCGCAGTATCAGCGCGTTGACGGTGCTGAACATCGTGGTGTTAGCGCCGATGCCCAGCGCAATCGCCAGCACCGCCACGATGGTAAAGCCGGGATTCTTAGTCAGCATGCGAAACCCGTAACGCAGGTCTTGCCAGAGTATTCCCACCTTTTCACTCTCCTTCTTTAAGCTGTCAACGGGGCCGCGTCACTCGTAACGAAGCGCCGTCATGGGGTCTACGCGAGTGGCCCTGCGCGCGGGCAGGTAACAGGCTATGAAGGCCACGAATGCCAGCAGCAGAGCCACGAAGATGAAGGTCAAGGGGTCTGACGCGCTCACCTCGAACAGCAGACTCTGCATCAGTCTGGTCAGCACGAATGCTGCCGCCAGCCCGAGGACGACACCGGCCATGACAAGGCTCATACCCTGCCTGACCACCATACGCACCACGTGACCGGCGCGCGCGCCCAAGGCTATGCGTATCCCAATCTCATGCGTGCGCTGTGTGACGGCGAAGCTCATAAGGCCGTAGATGCCTACGGCTGCGAGCAGCAGGGCCAGCGCCGCGAAGAGGCTCAAAAGCTGCGTATAGAAGCGCGGCTGGCTGACGGACTCCGACATCAACTGCTCCATAGTCTTCACGTCGGAAGCCACGCGGTTCGGGTCTACCTCTCGTATAGCTCGCTGCACGGCCTGCGTAAGGCTTTGCGGGTTACTGTCGGCGCGCACCACGAACGCGGTAGAGAGCCACGGGCGCTGTAGGTTGGTGTCGTAAATATGAAGGTTGGACTTTTCCGCAACGTCCTGCCTGACATCTGCCACGACGCCGACTATCTCCAATGAGACGCGCTGCTCCAGAAAGTTAAGCAAGAGACGTTTGCCGAGCGGGTCTTCGCCGGGGAAGACGCGACGCGCCATAGTCTCGCTGATGATTACCACGTCGGGTGAGCCGAGCCTGTCCTGCTCCGTAAACTTTCGGCCTGAGCGCAGGGCAATTCCCATCGCGTCGAAGTAGTTCGGACTGACGGAGCTGTAATCGGCCTGCGGTGAATCGTTGGGACTCTTCGGGCGTCCCTCTACGTCAAAGGAGAAGTTCAGCACCCAGTCCAGAGGCAGGTTTGAAGTCGCGGCAGCAGCGCGCACGCCCGGAAGCTGTGACAGCCGCTCCTGCATCTGTTTGTAATAGGCTGCGCGCTGCTCCGGCTCCCCGTACAGGCGGCGCGGGGCGGCCACCTGCATCGTCAACAGGTTCTGCGGGTCGAAGCCGGGCTCCATGCGTTGCAGCCGCGCGAAGTTTCTTACGAGCAGTCCTGCGCCCACTAGCAGTACGATTGTGACGGCAACCTCCGCGACTACCAGAAGCCCGCGCAGGCGGCGAAGCTTCCAGCCTGAAGTAGCGCCTTTTCCGGCCTCCTTCAATGCTTCGGTCAGGTCGGGCCGCGAAGCTCTCAGTCCCGGCAGCAGCCCCGTGATGATTCCAGTCAGCAGCGAGACGCATAGAGTGAAGGTCAGTACGGCCCAGTCCACGCGAGCTTCATCCAGGCGCGCAAAGCGCAGCTCTTCAGGCACCAGCGCCAGCACAAGGTCAACGCCCCAGAACGCCAGCAGGACTCCAAGCCCGCCGCCCACCAGCGCCAGCAACACGCTCTCGACCAGCAGTTGACGTATGACGCGCCAACGTGACGCGCCAAGCGCAGCGCGTATGGCTATCTCCTTGTAGCGGGCCGTCGCGCGCGCCAGCAGCAGGTTTGCGACGTTGGCGCACGCTATCGCCAGCACAAAAAGGACAGCGCCGAAGAGTATCAGAAGCGGCTTGCGAGCCTTTCCAATCAGAGTCTCTCTGAGCGGCATCAGGCGCACGCCCCAGTCTGCGTTTGATTGCGGGTAAGCTTGGGCCAGTCGTCCGGCAACCGCACTCATCTCTTCCTGCGCCTGCCTCTGCGTGACGCCTTCTTTGAGTCGGCCTATGACTGTGAAGTAGCGGCTGCCGCGCTGCTGCAACTCGCCGCTCTCGCGCGGCAGCGCCGTCCAGATGTCAGCATAAGACGGGTACTTAAAATCTTCAGGCATCACGCCGACAATCGTTGCGCTTCCGCCTCCCACGAGCGGCATAGTCTTCCCAAGCACGTTCGGGTCGCCGCCAAAGCGCCGTTGCCAGACTCTATAGCTCAACACCACGGCGCGGCTTCCGCCTTCAACGAACTCTTCAGGAGCCAGAGTGCGCCCCATGAGCGCGGGCACGCCAAGCACACGGAAATAGTCGTCAGAGACGCGTATCCCTGAAAGCATTTCGGGCGCGTCCGCGTTGTTCAGCACAAGGCTGCCGCCTGTGAAAGCGGCCAGCGCCTCGAACGACCGGCTGTCTTTGCGCCAGTCAACAAAGTCTGCGGGGGCAGCGCCTCTCACGTCGCCCGCGCCGCCGCCCCGCTTATTCTCAGCCAGCACGACCATCAATTGCTCGGCGCTCTTGAAAGGCAGAGGGCGCATGAGAGCGGCATAAACGACGCTGAAGACAGCCGTGTTGATGCCTATGCTGACGCCCAGCGTGAGCACTATGACAAGCGTCAGAGCCGGTTTCCTGCGGAGCATGCGCGTGCCGTAGCGCCAGTCCTGCCAGAATGTTCCCATTGCCTTTCCTCCTCTCATTCGTAACGAAGCGCCGTCATGGGGTCTACGCGAGTGGCCCTGCGCGCCGGGATGTAGCAGGCCAGAAGCGTCACGGCCACCAGCAGCAGCGAGATGAAGACGAAAGTCACAGGGTCTGTCGCGCTGACGTTAAAGAGCAGGCTGGACATGGCTCGCGTCAGCAGGAAGGATGCCGCGAGTCCTAGGCAGACGCCTACCAGCGCAAGCACCATTCCCTGCCCCACGACCATCTTCAGTATGTCCTGCGCGCTCGCGCCCAGAGCCATGCGGATGCCTATCTCGTGCGTGCGCTGCGTCACCGAATAATTGATGACGCCGAAGATTCCGACCGCCGCCAGCAAGAGCGCCAGCGCGGAGAAGAGCCCCAGCAGCAGCGTGTTGAAGCGGGCGCGTGCGACCGATTCGCTCAGCCACTGGTTCATGGTGCGAACGTCCGAGACAGGCTGATTCGGGTCAATCGTCTGAATCTCCCTCTGCACGGCTGCGGCCAGTTGCGACGGGTCGCCGGTGGTTCGCACGACGATGGTCATTCCCGAATAGGCCAGCTCAGGGTGCGGCCAGTAGACCATGGCGCGCGTCTCGCTATCGAGGCTGAGGTGTTTGACGTCCCCGACGATGCCGATTATCTCGGACGGCACGGGGTCGTCCATCATGTCTATGGTCAGGCGCTTTCCGATTGGGTCTTCGCCGGGGAAGTATTGACGCGCTAGGGTTTCGTTGATGACGACTACGTGGCGGGCCTCCGTCTGCTCCTGCGCGCCGAAGGTGCGACCGCGCAGCAGGGGTATGCCCATCGTGCGAAAGTAATGCTCGTCAGACACGCGAACCTCTGTGCCCAAATCCTGTCCCGGCAGAGGCTCCGGCCTTCCCTCTATCTTGAAGTCGGTGGCTGCGGCGAGTCCCGTGAAGGGCAGGAAGCTGACGGCCCCCGCCGACTTAACTCCCGGCAGAGCTTCTATCCGCTCGACCGCCTGCTTGAAGAAGCTTACGACCTGAGCGTCCTCCTTGTATTTGCTCTCGGGAAGAATGACGCGCACCGTCAGCACGTTCTCCGGGTCGAAGCCGGGATTGACGGACTGAAGCCGCACGAGGCTCTTGACCATGAGGCCCGCGCCCACCAGCAGGACTAGAGAGAGCGCAATCTGAGCTATGACGAAGGCGCTGCTCAATCGCCTTGCGCGCGGGCTGCCTCCGATGCTCTTGCTTCCCTCCTTCAGCATCTCGCTCGTGTTGAGACGGGTCGCTTCAATCGCGGGCACTATGCCGAAGACGATTCCGGTCAGGAAAGAGACGGCCGTGGTGAAGGCCAGCACCGTCACGTTGATGCTTATCTTATCCAGCGTCACTAGGTCGCGCGGGCTGAAGGCCAGCAGAATCTCTATGCCCCACCACGCGAGCATAAGCCCGAGCGCGCCGCCCAGCACCGAGAGCAATATGCTTTCGGTCAGAAGCTGTCGCACGACGCGCATGCGGTTTGCGCCGAGTGCTATGCGAATGGCCATCTCCCTGTGACGCGCTGCGGCTCTAGCCAGCAGGAGGTTGGCGACGTTGGCGCAGGCAATCAGCAGCACAAAGCCTACGGCCCCGAGCAGTATCCAGAGCGCAGGGCGTATCTCTCCCACGAACTGCTCGCGCAAGGGCACAACGTCAACGCCCCAGCCCGTGTTGAATGACGCATACTGCTGCTCAAGCCGCGCGCCGATGGTGTTCATCTCCGTCTGCGCCTGCTCGACCGTCACGCCCGGTTTCAGTCTGGCGACGGCAGACCAAGCGCGTCCCTTGCGTACTCGCTCGGCCTCGGTAAATCTGACGGGGAACCAAAGCTCTGCGGGCTTGCCCGTCAAAGAGCCCTTCTTGATGAACCACTGAAAGCCTGCGGGCAGGACGCCCACGACCGTTGACTCTTTGCCGCTCAGAGTAATCCTTCGCCCGACTATTTTCGGGTCGGAGCCAAAGCGCGTGCGCCAGAGGTTATAACCGATGATGACGGGGTTCGCGTCCGACGCTGCATCCTCTTCCGTGAAGCTGCGGCCCTTGATTGGCTCTACGCCTAGCACCTGAAAGAGATTCGCGGTCGCTGCCTGAGCCGGAACCTCTAGTGGCTCCGCATCGCCCGTCAGGTTTGTTCTGAAATCCACAAAGGCGGCCATTCCTTCAAAGCTGCGGCTCTGGTCGCGCCAGTCCATGAAGTTGCCGGGATTGATGACGTTCTGATGCCGGTTCTCAGGACGATTGAACTCCCAGACAGTCACCAGCCGCTCGGAATCGCGGTAGGGCAGGGGGCGCAGTATCAGTGTATTGACGGCGCTGAAGATTGCGGTGTTCGCGCCTATGCCGAGCGCCAGCGCCAGCACGGCTATGAAGGTGAAGCCGGGGCTCTTCCACATCATGCGGGCAGCGTATTTCAAATCTTGCCGGAGGGTTTTCATCTGTTTTTCCTTACTCGTAACGAAGCGCCGTCATGGGGTCTACGCGAGTGGCCCTGCGCGCCGGGATATAGCAGGCCAGAAATGCCACCAGAGCCAGCAGCAGCGAGATGCCCGTGAACGTCAAAGGGTCTGTCGTGCTGACGCCGAAGAGCATGCTGGACATGACGCGCGTCACCGCGAAGGCTCCTAACAGCCCGCAGCCCAGTCCAATCAACACGAGCAGCATTCCTTGCCCCACGACCATCTTGAGCACGTCACGCGCGCTCGCGCCCAGAGCCATCCGGATGCCTATCTCGTGCGTGCGCTGGGTGACCGAATATGACATCACGCCGTAGATGCCTACGGAGGCCATCAGCAGCGCGACCACGGCGAAGATAGTCATGAGCAGCATGGCGAAGCGGCGCGAGGCTATGGACTCCGCAATCACCTGCTCCATGGAGCGCGCGTTGAAGACCGGCTGGTTTCTATCCATCGCCAGCACCTGCTGGCGAATCGTGTTGATGAGTTGCACAGGGTCGCCGCTCGTGCGAACGGACATGGAGATTCTGTTGACTATGAGAGGAAGGAATTCATCCGGCACCTGTTTAAGCGCCATGTAGTACTGAGGGTCAACCGGAACTTCCCCGTCCAGCCCGTAATGCTTGACGTGGCCGACGATGCCTACCACCTCTATCGGCGGCATGCCGTGCCCGTTCTCCAGAAATTTTCCGATTGGGTCTTCGCCGGGGAAATACTTCTGCGCGAACGACTCGTCTATGACGGTCACAAGCGGCGTGCCGATTCTGTCCTGTTCGCTGATTAAGCGCCCCCTCTTTAGCTCTATGCCGAGCGTGCGAAAGTAATCCGGCGTGACGATGTATTCCACCGTCATCATCTCTTCATTAGGCTTTAGGGGAGGACGACCCTTTATGCGGATGCTGTTCTCAGAAGCGCCGAGGAAAGGAAGCCCGATTGATAAAGAGGTGGACTCAACGCCCGGCGTGCTTTTTATCTTCTCTTCGAGCTGCGTCAGGAAGTTTCGCGCCCGCTCGGCCTCGTCCTTTCGGGCGTTGTAGGAGAGCTGCATGGTCAGGAGCTTTCGCGTCTCGAAGCCCGCGCTCACGCTCTGAAGCCGCCACAGGCTTTTGACCATCAGGCCAGCGCCTATTAAAAGCACCAGTGCGATAGCAATCTCCGTGACGACGAGCACGCTTCGCACGCGATGACGGCTGCCCGTAGAGCCACGGTCGCCCTCTTTGAGCGCTTCGTTGAGGTCGGGCTTGGAGGCTTGCAGCGCGGGGACGAGCCCGAACACGACTCCCGTCAGAACCGAGACGAAGATGGTGAAGCCCAGCACGCGCATGTCTATTCCGGCCTCATCCAGTCGCGGGATTTGGCCGGGCACAAGCGACTTCAAGGCATCCGTCCACCAGAGAGCGAGCAGCAGCCCCAAGACTCCCCCCGCAATCCCCAGCGTGACGGACTCCGTCAGTAGCTGTCGCATGATGCGAACGCGGCTCGCGCCCAAAGCCGTGCGAATCGCAATCTCTTTCTGACGAACCGCAGAGCGGGCCAGAAGCAGATTCGCCACGTTCGCGCACGCGATTAAAAGCACGAAGCCGACCGCGCCTAAGAGAACGAAGAGAGCGGGCCGCACGTCCTGCACCGTGTTGTCGTAAAGCGATTCCATGTGCGTGCGGCGGTCTAAGTTGGTGTCGGGATACTGCTGGCCGAGCCGCGCCATGATGGCGTCCATGTCGGCGCGCGCCTGTTTCAGTGAGACGCCGGGCTTCAAACGCCCTATGGCGTAGATGCCCGGATGGCAGCCGCGAGAGGTGAAGCACGGGCTTTCGCTCTGGCCTATGAGCGTGTAGATGTCCGTCTCTGAGCCGAAACTAAAATCGGGCGCGGTGATACCTATAACCGTGTAGCTCTGATTATTAAGTGTGAGCTGGCGGCCAATGACGCTCTCGTCGCCCCCGAATCTTCTCAGCCAGAATCCGTGGCCGAGTATGACAACCTTCTGCCCGCCGACCCGGTCTTCGGAAGCGGGAAAATCCGTTCCCTTGAAGGGCTTCGCACCGAGCGTTGCGAAGAAGCTGGCCGAAGCTAGGCGTCCCGCCAGTCGCTCGGGGTCGCCCGTGCCAGTCAGGTTAAAGCTGTCACGGCGAAAGGCCGTTAGCTGCTCAAAGCTCTGATTCTGGTCGCGCCAATCCTGAAAGTTGGGATACGAGATAGAAGTGTCCTGTGTCGCGGACTTCTCCCATAAGATGGCCAGACGGTCAGGGTCTTTATAGGGCAGTGGCCTGAGCAGGACAGCGTTGACGACAGAGAAGATTGCCGTATTGGCTCCTATCCCCAAAGCAAGGGCGAGAATCGCAACCAGCGTGAAGCCGGGCGACTTCCACAACATACGTAAGCTATAGCGCAGGTCTTGCCAGAGTGTCTCCATCACACCTTCTCCCGAAAGTTCAAGCAATGCGTGGCATATCTAGAAGACTTAAATACAGGGCGGGAAATCGAAGCAGAAGAAGAAACAGTCGCTCCACACGAAAGCAGACTTTCCGGTTCGTGCAGCTTCGCGTCGTTAAGCGGCCTGTGACTCTTCTTAAGCTACTTCCATGCTCTCTTCTTCCTTGACTACGCGCCCGTCGAAGAGATGTATCGCGCGGTCTGCGTAGCGCGCATAGCGCGGGTCGTGCGTCACCATGCAGATGGTCGCGCCGTTGCGATGCAGCTCTCGCAGAAGATCCATCACGGCTTCGCCGTTGGTGGAATCGAGGTTTCCCGTAGGCTCGTCGGCCAGCAGTATGGAAGGCTCGCCCGCGACGGCACGCGCTACGGCCACGCGCTGCTGTTGTCCGCCCGATAGCTGGCTCGGCAGGTGCTTTGCGCGATGCGCCATCCCAACCTTTTCCAGCGCGTCCGTGACCCGCTTGCGCCTGTCGCTCGCGCTCATGCCGCGATAGGTCAAAGGCAGCTCCACGTTCTCGTAAACCGTCAGGTCGCCTATCAGATTGAAGCTCTGGAAGATGAAGCCGACTTCGAGGTTTCGTATCCGAGCGCGCTCCGAGAGCGAAAGGTCTGAGACGAGCTTGCTGTTCAGTATGTAGGTGCCGTCGGTAGGCGAATCGAGCAGGCCCAGAATGGAGAGCAGGGTTGATTTACCGCAACCCGAAGGGCCTGTGATGGAGACGTACTCGCCACGGTTGATGTCCAGATGCGTGCCCGAAAGCGCGTGCGTCTCGACCTCGTCCGTGTAAAAGACTTTCGTCACGCCTTCAAGGTGAATAAGTGGTTGGCCGGATTGACTCATTGGTTTCTCCAATAGGGGTTAGGGGCAGGGGGTTAGGGGTTGGTGAAAGAAAGATTTTCTATCCCCCAACCCCTAACCCCTAATCCCCAATTTTCAGTTCAATCGAATGCGATTGTAGGAGTCCCACTGCGACGTATCGGAGAGGATCACCTGATCGCCCGGTTGTAAGCCTTCAAGAATCTCTATGGTGCTGACGGAGCTTCGTCCGAGCCGCACGTTGACGCGCACGGCCTCTTTGCCCGTCGGGTCTAGCTTGAAAATTCCGACGGTGCTTTGCGGCTGGCCGAAGGCGGGCCGCCCCATGTATATGACATCCGCCAGTCGCTCGAGCTCTATAGTGCCGTCTATGCTCAGGTCGGGACGCGCGCCCTGCGGAAGCGCGCCGTCGAGCGCAACGTCCACCGTGACCGTCCCCTGCTGCGCCGCAGGGTCTATGCGCATGACGTGGCCCGGAATGATGCCGTTTCTGGTATCAATCTCGGCCTTCTGTCCGAGCGTGATGTCCTTGGCCTGCGTTTCGGCAATCTTCAGCTCGGCCTTCAGGCGCTGCGGCTCGACCACTCGCGCAAGGTTCGTGCCGGGCGTGACTTGCTGGCCGACTTCCACCTGCATCTGCTGAAGCACGCCGTTCGTGCCAGCAAGAACCTTAAGAGTGCCGACCTGACTGCGGCGTAGCTGCGAGAGAGCGCGCATCTGTGCGATGCGGGCCTCCTGAGCCGCCAGTTGAGCTTTGGCCGAACGGGCTATGACTTCAAGGCGCTGCTGCTCCACCTTGTAGCGATTCTCCAAATCGTCGGCGCGCACTTTAGCTAGCTTCAGGTTGATGGCTGGAATCAGGCCGTCCTTGGCAAGCTGTGCGTCCGTGTCGTACTGAAGCTTTGCCTGCTGATATTCGGCGCGCACGGTCGCTACAGTTGACTGCTGCGTCATGCGGTCGCTTTCCAGCTTGACCTTGAGATTGTTGTAATCGGCTTCGCCGGCGCGCTGTGCGTACTCTGCGTCAATGGCTTCCTGCGCTATGGTCGGATTGACAAGCTCAAGCAGGACAGTCCCGGCTGTGACTTCCGTTCCGGGCTGAACATTGATGCGCTCTACGCGGCCTTCGGTCGCGGCGGCGACGACTCGCACCTCTTCGGGCACGAGCGTTCCGGGGCCTCTGACCTGCCTGAGCATGGGCCCGCGCTTGACCGTGTCCACCCAGACGGTAGCGCGGTCAACGCCGGGCGCGGCTGGCTTCAGGCGCGAGACGCCGTAGGTGACAAGCGCGAGCACGGCTATCACCAGCAGCACGAGGCTTGCGCGCCGCATATTTTTCTTATGCTTTTTCGCTGGCTGGCGAGGGATGTCCATAGTCACTCCGCCGCTCCCAGAGCGAGCCGCGTGCCAACAGGCCCAAAAATCTCAAATCGCTGAATCATCGCAATTAACGAAAGACCCCGAATTCCGGTTCGCTCAAAAACCGTCCCACTTTCGGGAAAAGAGAGTCTCAAAATTGAATAGCTTATTCCTTGGCGACCCAGCCGTCCGAGAGCTGAATGATGCGGCTGCCGTAGGAAGCGTTCTCTTCCGAGTGCGTGACCTGAATAATCGTTGAGCCTTCGGCGTTGAGCCGCTTGAACAATTCCATGATTTCGCGCCCCTGTGATGAATGAAGATTGCCCGTAGGCTCGTCGGCCAGTATGAGCTTCGGATTCATGATGACGGCGCGGGCCACGCCCACAAGCTGCTGCTGGCCGCCCGATAGCTGGTTCGGGTAGAGGTCTTTCTTGCCGACTATCTGAAAGCGGTCGAGCGTGTCCGCGACTATTGACTGCCGGTCGGCCTTCTTCACGTCCTTGTAGGAGAGAGGGATTTCCAAATTCTCGTAAACCGTCAGGTGATCCAGCAAGTGATAGCTCTGGAAGACGAAGCCTATGTAACGATTGTGAAGCGCGGAGCGCTCGCGCTTTCCAAGCTTGTGAACGGGCTGCTCCATGAAGTAATACTCGCCAGTCCACGCGGAGTCGTGCATCCCTAAGATGTGAAGCAGCGTGGACTTCCCGGAGCCGGAAGGCCCCATGATGGAGACGAACTCGCCCTCTTTAACATCAATCGTCACCTGCCTGAGCACAAAGGTCTTCTGACCGCCGTGCTCGTAAAACTTCTCTATGTTGCGTGTCTGAATCATGATGGAGTTTGAAAGACGGGACTCTTCTCTGAATGGACAGGATTATTCGGTAGAGCGCAGACAGGTATAGAAATCTGCGTGCCACGCACGGCTCAGACGGATTCGGGCTTTAGAAAGGCTGGTTTAGGCGGCGCGTGTACGGGCGGGCAGTCTCACTTTTCCCATTTTCGGGATTTCGATGTTCGGAATCGGCAGATGCTTTTAGCGGGTGCGGCCCCTGCGTTTCCAGCTAGGCTTGAGATTGATGCGCTTCTCTTCGCGGTTACGGCATGACCAGCAGACGTAGTGAGGCTTGTTGTCCATGCCTATCATCTGAATCAGATGACGGCTCGGCTGGTCGCAAATCTCGCAGGCGTGCAGCGCGCTCTCTTCCGCGCCCGGCAGATTCTCCATACTTCTTTCAGCCATAATTTTCGCGTCTCACTCTCCGATGAAAGCCGGATTATAGCGGTTTGACGGCGAGATGTTAAAGCAGACAGGCGGAAATTGAGTAGCCTCAAAAAAAAGATTCACCGCAGAGGCGCAGAGAGACGCAGAGGTTATCGCAGAGAGATTGAATGCTTTTCTCAGCGCCCCCTCTGCGTCCCTCTGCGCCTCTGCGGTGAGTCGCAGGGCCTAAGCACTCACTCGATAATCACGCGGTCGCTCTTGCCGCGCCCGAAGGTTTCCGGGTGATACATCTCTTCGGCCTTCGTGGGCGGCACTACGAAGTTGCCGGGCGTAGTCGCGCGCGCCACGTAAGAGTAGTTGTAGACGCCTTCCCACAGGAGAGAGGTGAAGGCTTCCACGCGCTCGTCTCGCAGGTTCTGATGCTCGAACCACGGACGAAACCACCACCAGTAGCCTTTCTGTTGAGACGCCGCCTGCTGGTCTTCGGGAATCTCTTCGGTCACGGCGAGCGCCGGATTAAGAGCTTCAAGGCCCGCAGGCATGGGGTCAACCAGCGCCACGTGATAGCGGCGCGCAGGCGCAGCCATTGTCAGGCGCACGCGCACCCGCGCTCCGGCTTTGATTCGCCACGTGCCGTCCGCGTCGCGCCGGACATCGCTCGGGTTATCTACCGCCTCGTAGATTCGCTCGACGGCGAACCCGTAGTCTGCCGCTTCCAGCTTCAGGTTGGAAGGCGCGTACTGCATCCCTATGCGATAGTAGAGCCGCCCCTGTCCTTCCTTGCTGATGGTCAGATTCTGCGCGCCCGTACTCTCGGACAAATAACGCATGGGCACGTTTACCTGTTGCCGGTCTGTAGTCCGCCCGCGATAAGCCTGTTCACCCGCGAATCGCTCTCCGAGCCACGCGCGCGCGACGAAGTTCGGCGTCACGTTCTCGAACGTGGCGAAGTATCTATCCAGCGCCAGCAGTATGAAGACGTTCTCCTGCGTGTTCTCCCAGCGCCCGCGCGTGCGATGCGCCAGCAGCCCGCGCACAATCTTCGGGATGAGGTCGCTCTGCGGCTGGTCTGCAATGAGCGCTTCTAGAATCACGCCGTCCGCCCGCCTGTCCGAGTTCAGCAGCAGATAATCGCTGTCCTTGTAGGAGCTGACGAAGTGAGCCGCGCCAGCCGTCTCGGTCACGCGATTGTTCAGGTGTCGGCGTATGGCTTCAAGCTCTTTTTGAGAGCCCGCGTCTCCCGTCAGAACCGAGAGCAGCCACCCGACCGATTCCATAGAGAGCCCTTCAAGACCCGCCTCGTTGACGAGCCTTCTGGCACGGGCCACGTCGCGCTCTCCCATGCGGCTGCGCACGTACAGCGAGTAGGCTATGAGCGCGCGCCTCGCCTCTATGCTGTAGAACACGGGGATGCGCTTTTCAATATCCTTCAGATAGAGCTTCGACTTGTCCATCATCTCCTGCGGAACATCAAAGCCCTTCTCCTTTGCGCGCTGTAGCGAGTGCGCTACGTGTATGCTCACGTAGGGCCAGCTCTTTTCGCCGCGCTTCCAGAAGCCGAAGCCGCCGTCGTCGTTCTGCATCCCCTGAAGGCGCTTGAGGTCGCGCGTCACAGCCGCCTTCAGCTCATCGGGCGGCGGCAGTCCCTTGGCCTTGAAGGCCGCTAGCACGTCGCGCAAAGCCGCTACGGCAAGGATGCGTGACGACAACTGCTCGGAGCATTCGTAAGGATACGAAACCAGATACAGCACTGCGTCCGTCAGCGCCTGAAGCTCCGTGGAGCTTGTAGAGATTTCAAGGCCGCCGAACTGAGTGAAGATGTTCGCGGGCGCGCGCACGGGCTGCACAATAGCGCCTTCGTCAATCACGCCGTAGGTCGCAAAGGCTTCCGTGGTCGCGGGCGTCCAGACCAGCAGTGAAAGCTCCGCAGCATCCACCCACTTACCCGAAACCGCGCCCACCTGAAAGCGAGCCGTGCCAGCTTTATTCGCGGCGACGGGGAAGCGCACCTCCACGCGGTCGTTGGCCGGGATGGTGACGCGGCGGCCCGCGCCGTCCGTCAAATCCGCGTTCGTTGCGCGCACGGCCAGCGAGACTGTCATCGCCGCGTCCGTCTGATTCTGTAAGACAATGGGAAGCTCGAAGCGGTCACCGAAGTTGAGAAAGCGCGGCGCGGTCGGCCTTGCCATCAGTGGCAGGCGAGCCGTGATGGCCGATTCGCCTGAGCCGAACTGCTTTCCTCCCGCGACCGAGACGGCCATCACGCGATAGCGCGTCAGGTTGTCGGGGATTTTCACTTCCACCTGTACCCGGCCCTGCGCGTCCGTCGGGAGCGAGGGCGCGAAGACGGCGAGCGCGTTGAAGTTCTCGCGTAGCCGTATGGACGGGTCTACCCCGGCCCTTTGGTCATTCTCTTCCCTCAAGCGCTCGCTCTTCATGGCCATCCTTGCCTGCATGGGTCTGGGCGCTGCCGGGGGCGCATCCGATACGGACATCTCCACGGTCTGGGCGGATGGCGCTCCGCCTACGCCTCCCGCGCCCGTGCCGACGCCCTCTCTAATCTCAGGCAGCGCATCAGGATTGCTCAGGCGCAGATTCGCCCGCAGGTGATAGTCGCGCGTGTCAGCGCCGCGCTGCCCGTAGAAGACCGCGACAGGGTCGTCCAGCTTGTAGCCCGTCAGCGCCAGCACCGATTCGTCAACCACCACGACCGCGACCTCGCTGCCCTGCACGGGCTTGCCCGCCGCGTCCTTCACCTCCACGTTGACGACCGTCTGCGAGCCCGGCTCAAGCGCACGCTCGCGCGGGGCGGCTTCGACAGAGAGCCTGCGGCTAACTGGCGGGATGGAGAGATTAAGCGTGCCCGACGCGTAGGCCGGTCGCTTCGGCACTCTCTCAAGCGGCTCGCCCGCGTCCGTAGTTCGAGTAGCAGCGCCCACAAGGTCAACCTGCACGTGTATGTTCGGAGTGAATCTGTCCTCGATAGGAATCCGCAGGGTCGTTGAAGCAGTCTCCATGCGGAAGCGCTCGGTGCGTACCACGCCGGAACGCCTGAGCGTCAGCACGCCTTCGGCCGGAGTGAACGGCGATTGAACCAGAATCTCCGCAGTGTCGCCGGGCCTGTATTCCTTGCGGTCTGGAATCAGCTCGACCGCTTCCTGCTCAACGTCTCGCTTGGGGATGGTCTTGCCGCCTGCTACCCAGAGCCGCATCTCGCTCTCATTGAGTCTTTCGCGGTCGTCTCTGACGGAGGCCGTGATGCGATAAGCTCCGCCTTCCTTCGTCTGGAAGCTGCACTTCACAGCTTCGGTCGCGGAGCGCACGGTGCATTCCTGCCCGTTCTTCTCTACCTGTTTCCACTGGCCGTTCTGGTATTCCCAGTCCAGCAGCACAGCGCTGACGCGAACCTCCCGGCCCGGCACCGCCTTGCCGTCCAAATCCGTCACGATTGTCTGGACGTTGAGCGGCTCGCCCTTCTGTACGAAGGTGCGGTCAGACTTCAGGCCGACGTAAAGGTCAGCCGGGTGTACGAGCATGGTCGCGGAAGAAGACCAAGTCTGGCGATTCACGTCCGTCACGCTGGCCTGCGCCACTACGCTTGAGGGACGCGCAGGCTTCACCGAGTCGAAATCAATCCGCAGGTTATGCTTACCCGCAGCATCCGTGCGCGAGGTGAATTCCTGCGAGTTCTCTTCGCCCTCTTCGCCGGACGAAATCCACCAAGGAACCCATGTGCCGAAGATGAAATCGCTCCTGTTGGGCGGGGTGTACTGCGTGGGCCTTGAGGTGACGCGCCAGCTAACCTCCGCGTTCGGCAACCCGCCGCCCGCGTAATAAGAGGCGGTCACGGTCGTAGTCGCGTGCTGGCCTATAAAGAGCGGCCCCTCGCTCGCTTTCGTATTGACCTCGAATTCCGGGCGACGGAACTCCTGAACCTGAAAAGAGTGGCTGTAGATGCGGTTCGCAACGTCCAGTCTCCCGCCTTCGGCCACAAAGTTGAGCTGCGCGTGGCCCAGATTCATGGTCGCGGGAAGCTTCAGCTTCGTGTCGAAGCCGCCGAGCGCGTTGAGGCGTAGAGTCCCCTTCGCTATCTCGTTGCCGCGCGAGTCACTCAAGGTATAAGAGACGTTCCCGACCGCGTCGTTGAGCGCTCCGACATCGCCTTCCTTGCCTCCGCCCACGCGGCGCAGCCAGCCCTTTATGTGAACCTCTTCGTTCGGGCGATACATCTTCCGGTCGTCGAAGACGTACCAGCTAAGGTAATCGCTCAGGCTTCCGCGCTGCCAGCTTCCGTCGCTAGACCACCAGTAAGTGTTCTCCGGCAGAATGGCAACGTCTTTACCCTGACGCGCCACGAGCAGGTTGACGCCCTTCTGAGTGACACCGGCGGCCAGTGGCAGTCGCGCAAGACCGTCGCGGCCCGTAGTGCCGCGTGAGCTTGAGCCCGGCTCAATCGTCATCTCGACGCCTTCTAAGGGTCGCCCGTCCTTCAGAGAGTTGGCCCAGCCGAGCAGGTCGGTTCTGTCAACAAAAGCTTCAAGCCCTATGTTCGTAGCCTGCATCCACCGGTATATAACCTGCCGCTCCTGATTCTTCTGGACTGTTGGCGGCTCTATCACGGCTATGACGTGTCCCAACCCGCCGTCGAGCGCGGGCGATAAATCAACCCCGGTTTCCGTCAGCTCGTCAGGCTTCGACGTTACGCTGACCAGCTTCGAGAAGACCTGTCGGCCCGGTATCTGCGGCTTGCGTTTGGGGTCTGTGTTGTAGTTATTGACGCCGCGCATGTATTCGAGGAACTGGTTCCAGTCGTTCGGCGTCACGCTGTAGAGCGTCACCTTCAGCCTGTCGTAATTGACGCTGTAGACGGAGAGACGCCGCGGCCCCGTAGGGTCTAGCACGCCGAACAGGTCTTCATCGGAGTAGAGCATCTGCGGCGCTCTGCCCACGTTGAAGGTGAAAGTGTTGTTGCCCTGAAGCTGCTGGCCGAACTGGTCTTTGATGGAGCGGTCTATAGTCACCCTGTAGACCGTTCGTCCCTTCTTCACTCCGCTTATCGTCAGGGTGTTGCCGTAAACGGCGGTCTTCATCCCTTCAATCTGCGGCTCCACCCGAATCTTTGAGCTATCTAAGGAGGCTTCGTCCGGGGGATTGCTGAACTCTATGCTCCAAGAGTCAAAGGGCGAGCAGACGCGCCCGTAAGAGCACAGGCTACGCACGGCCCGGAAAATTCCGTAAGTGTGGAATGAGAAGCTCTGTTGACTGGCGGTTGTGCGCGGGCCTTCGGCCGAAGGCGTGCCCGGCAATATGAACACGGTTACAGGAGAATCGCCGGGTAAAGCAGTGCTGACAGCGCCGCTCCGGTCAACGGCGCGAAAGACCAGCCAGCGCCCCTTCTCGGCGCTGCTGGCAAGCTGCTTCACGGTCGCGTCGGCTTCTATCTCTTCCGGCGTCGCCAGACGCAGCGTCAGGTTCGAGCCGCCCCCCACCACTTTTATCGTTCTTAAGACAGCCGCAGGGTCTATGCGCTGGTCGAACTCCACGAACATCAGAGCGTCGCGCTTCACGGAGGTTCCCTCCGGGTACGAGCGCTTCAGTTGGGGCGGGGGCGTCGCGAAAGTCCAGCTCTTCGCAGCCGCGAGCGTTCGCCCCGTGGCATCCTTCGTCCCTGCCGGAACCGTCACGCTGTACTGCGTAGCCATTGGAAAGCGGCCTTCAGGCACAAAAAGCAGCGTCTTCGTTCCGACCCATCGCCAACGCCCCGGCGGCTGCGGGTTGAGACGCGCCGGGACGACTTCCGCAGCTTCATCCTGCGAAGTCACGGCGACCATCGGCTGCGAAAAGGTGATGCTCAGTTGCGGCGCGAGCGGGACTTCGCCTTCGGGAGCAAATCGCAGGACTTCCAGAGGCGCTGTGCCCGTGGACGCATCGGGGCGTCCTCTATCTTCGGACGCAGGGAAAGAGACGTTGATGGTCTTGCCGGTGCGGGGCGGCGGAAGCGAGCCTTCACGCAGGGCGAAATCCTGCTCGTCCGCGCCTTCTGCCTTCACGGGCGGCAGCCGCTTCAGTATGCTCTGGACTTCCGCGTCAGAGATTTTCGTGGTCGCAGGCGTAGCCATAGCCTGCGGCTTCTCGGCCTGCTCCACGCCTTCGCTCAAACGAAAGCGCAGGCCCTTAGGGCTTTTGTCGGCGTCCGCCTGCGCTGAAGAAAAGTTCACGCTTTCAGCCCGCGCCAGTGGGCTCGTGAGAATGGATAAAAGCAGCAGCCAAGCTACAAGAGATTTAAGACGAAGCATTCTGAGATTCAACTCCTGATAGTTTCGGGAGAATATAATTTCACACTAGAGAGAGACGGCCTGAACACGCTACATACGGATGTGCGTCCATCATGCCATAAAGTGAACGGCCCCACGCAAGTTTTCTTGCGCCTCAGCGCTTGCGGCTCACGTGCGGATTCCCTTTAATCCAGAATCGCCAGGGGCTGTCTACAAATTCTTCCGCGTAGTCTATGCCGATGCGCGGGCCGGAAGCGATTTCATCATCCTCGACTTCGCGCCCGGCATCCTCAATCCAGATGCGCTCGCCCCGCAGGTCTTCGCCGTTGTAGCTGCGGTCTATGCCGAATGCCAAGGTCAGCTTTCCCGGCCCGCTCGCAAGCTCTGTATCCTTCCGGCCAGCCCTTCTCTCGCGCATCAGTTCCACGCCCTCTTCCGGCTCTGCGGCCCTGACGAGCACCGCATGCGGCACGTCCCTGCGGCTCGTCACCACGTTGAACTGGTAATACATGCCGTAGATGAAGTAGACGTAGGCCACGCCGCCCGCGCTGAACATGACCTCTGTGCGTCCGGTGCGGCGGTTGTTGTAGGAATGCGCCCCCTTGTCTTCCGGCCCCATGTAGGCTTCCGTCTCGACAATGATGCCCGACACGCGCTCGCCGTCCGGCACGGAAGGCACGACGAGCCGCTTCCCTAGAAGCTCGCGCGCGACCATCAACGTATCGGCCCGAGTGTAGAACTCACGCCGCAACTTCTTATACTGATGATTCCTCTGTTTAGCCATAAAGATATGCCTCTGTTTCAGTCCTCAGTATACAGTTAGTCTATTAACGGTTTTTCTGAGTATACTTGATGAGCATGAGCGAACAGATGACGGAACAGAGTCTTCAGGAAAAGTACGCGCCGCACAACAGCTGCTTCGGCTGCGGCCCGGCCAACGAGCGCGGCCTTCATATACGCAGCTTCGCGCAAGGCGACGAGGTCGTGGCGCACTGGAAGGCCGAAAGCTTTTACGAGGCTTTTCCCGGCATGCTCAACGGCGGCATCATAGGCGCGTTGCTGGATTGCCACTCGAACTGGGCAGCCGCTTGGCACCTGATGAATCGCAACGGCCTTTCCACTCCGCCCTGCACGGTCACGGCGGACTACAGCATAAAGCTGCTTCGCCCGACGCCTACGGACGACGTGATAGAGCTTAAGGCGCGCGTCGTAGAATCTACGGAGAGGCGCGCGGTGGTCGAAGCCGAGCTGAGTGCAAAGGGGGAGGTCTGCGCGACGTGTCGCGGCACGTTCGTAGCCGTCAAGCCCGGCCACCCGGCCTATCATCGCTGGTAACCTTATTTCTCTTCCACCGAGCGCGTTCGGAGCTTTCATGATGACGGAAGATGTCAGGGTGCTGCGCTTGCCTGAGATGATTTCGCGCCAGAAGGGGCGGCCCGCCAGGCGCATCATACACGCCGTCATCAGCATAGCCCTGCGCCTCTTCTTTCGCCGCATAGAGACTTCGAACGCCGAGCGTGTGCCCATGACCGGGCCGCTCATCTTCGTGCTAAATCATCCGAACGGATTGATTGACCCCGCCATGGTCTTCTGCGCGCTGCCCAGACGAGTATCCTTTCTGGCAAAGTCAACGCTCTTTCGCCTGCCGGTGCTGGGCTACCTGATGCGCGCTCTGGAATCGCTTCCCGTCTACCGCCGCATAGACAAGGGCGAAGATGTCTCGCAGAACCTTCGCACCTTTGAAGCCTGTCACGAGCTGCTCAGACGCGGGCGCTGCATAGCTCTCTTTCCCGAAGGCGTCTCGCACAGCAAGACGGAGCTTCAGCCGTTGAAGACGGGCGCGGCTCGCATAGCTCTCGGCGCTCTTTCGTCCAAAGGCGCGGAGGACGGGGACGCTCTAACCACTCTGCGTATACAGCCCGTCGGCCTCTATTACACTTCGCCCACGACCTTTCGCAGCGAGGCGCTCCTGCGTTTTGGCGACAGCTTCGAGGTGCAGGGAGTCGCGCCCGACGAGACGGGCCAGCCGCCGCGCCCAGCCGTCAAGGAGTTATCAAAGCGCATAGAGGAGGCGCTGCGCGAAGTCACCCTCAACGTTGAATCCAGAGAAGCGCTGGCAGAGGTGACAAAGGCCGAGCAGCTTTTCTCATCCATCTACGAGAGCCTTGATGTTCGTCAATCTCTGACGACCTCCTTCAACCGCCTGCGGGAACTGGCCAAGTGGCGAAGACGCACAGAGGGGACGACGCTCGCCCCGCGCATAGAGCGGCTGAGGACGCGCATACTGAGCTACGAAGAGGAGCTGAGCCGTATAGGAATCACGCCGGAAAACCTTTCTCTAGCAGCCCACTCTGGCTGGTATGTCTTTCAGCACTTTCTGCTTCGCACAATCCTTCTTGCGCTTCTTTTTCCACTGGCTCTCGTCGGCGCGCTGCTGCACTTTCCGGCCTACATGGTCTGCGACACGGCCTCCCGCGTCTACACTCGCCACGGCGCGGACGATTCGGCTTCGACCGTAAAAATTCTGGTGGCGATTGTAGCCATGCCTTTGACGTGGATGGTGACGGCGGGCGCGGCATATTACCTGTGGGGCTGGCGCATAGCGCTTCTTGCTTTGCCGCTAGCCATTATCGCGGGCTACGCGGCCATGCGCTCCATGGAAGAGCTTTACGACATGCGCGGCTGGTTCAAGGCCATCTTCATATTGCTCAGGCATCGCGGCCTTTACCTGCGGCTGCTGATAGAGCGCAAATCGCTGCACGCGGAGATGGAACAGATTGCGGAGAGCGGAGAGGCCGTCCCCGCCGTCGAAGCCAAAGAGCAATGACGAGCTTTCCCACAAAAGAACAGGTGTCGGCCGGCGGCGTGGCCTTTCGCACGCGCGCGGGCAAGATTTACGTCGCTCTCATCTCCGTAGGAGATAAGCCGCGCTGGCAGCTTCCCAAAGGCATTGTCGGAAAGAACGAGCCGGACGAAGCGGCGGCCCTGCGTGAAGTGCGCGAAGAGACGGGCCTTGAGACGGAGATGGTCGCGCCCATTGACACGGTCGAGTACTGGTACTTTTCCGGCTCGGGCGAGAAGCGCGTGCGCTTTCACAAGTTCGTGCATTTCTTCCTGCTGCGCTACAAATCCGGCAGGACGACAGAGCACGACAAGGAAGTCAACGAGGCTCGCTGGTTCGAAATCCGAAAGGCCGAAGAGATGCTCGCCTTCGCCAGCGAGAAAAAGATAGTCGCCCGCGCACGCCAGATGATTGAGGAGCTATAGCGATTGAAAAGCCTCTGTTACGTTCCATCCCTCACAGCGTTTATGAAGTCCGCCAGAAGGCCGTAAGCGGTGCTTTTAAGGTTAGGGCTGTGAGCCGCCACGGTCAGCCCCGGCAGAACGTCCAGCTCGAAGTGAGCCATCAGCGACGTCCCGCCCGTCATGATGAGCGGGTCGTTCGGTAAGACCTGTTCCGGTCGCACGCTTGCCCGGACTCCACCGCCCGACCTCTCACAGCGAGAGATTAGCTTGACGGGATGGCCTGCTAGGCGTGCCGCCTGCAAGTCGCCTGAATCCAGCTTGCGTATCCCTTCCCTCTCTATCTCTTCAAGCCTCAAGGGGGCGCGCATCAGCACGCGCGCCAGAGCGCAGACCTTTATCGCCGCATCCCAGCCGTCCACGTCATAGGACGGGTCTGTCTCGGTGACGCCCAAACTTTGTGCGCGCCGCACGCCATCTTCAAACGAAGCCCCGCGCTCCATCTCTTCTATGATGATGCTGCTCGTGGAATTGAGCACGGCGCGAAAGCTTAGTATGCGCGCCGCAGGCAGGCACTCCCGAAACATGGAGAAGACCGGAAGGCAATCCGCCACGGTCGCTTCAAACATAAAGCACCGCCCCCGCTTCAATGCCAGAGCCTCCAGCTCTTCGAAGGCGTGAACCACAGGCCCCTTGTTGGCAGTGACGACGTGTGCGCCGTGAAGAAGTCCCGCGCGTATGTGCTCTATGCCGGGCTGTCCAGTGTGCGGATTGAGCGACGTTGTCTCGAAGAGAACGTCCGCGCGAGCCGCTTGAAGCCATTCATCTACATCTGGCGGCGACGAAACATTCTGGACGGGTCTGCCTTCGAGCAGCGTCTCTACATCGAAGCCGCCTGTATTGACCAGCCAGCCCATACGGCGCGTAGCAGCGCCCGTGATGCGCCACTCTATCCCGTAACGGTCGCGCATCTCTTCCCGCTTTTCCGCGAGCAGCCGCACGAGCGCCCGCCCCACGCCTCCGAACCCCAGAAAGCAGAGATTGTACGTTTTCATCCCTCTTTAGCCCGTCAAAACCCGAAATCCCTTTGTTTCATCTGTGAAAAACTGTTGCACAACAGCGTTTCGTGTGTTAAAGTGCCTGCGATTTAAGAAGGAGAGCGGCTCGCCCCCTTTTCGCATGAGTCGTTGATTTTGTAAATGTCCGGCCGGGCCGGAACTACACTGATGAGGTAAAGATGATGGAGAAAACCAGCAGACCTAAAGTAAACCCGCTCAGTCGTCGTCCTCGCCAGCAACGGCTTGTGATGGCTGTACGCGGCGCGGCGGGCGCGGGCAAAAGCCGCTTCATGCGCAGCATGGCGGACGCCGGGCTCGGCCGCCTCTGCGTCTTCGACACGGAGCGCAAGACTCGTCTCCTGAAGGGCGTCGGCCTCGACTTCGACGGCCTTGAGATAGAGCACCCGGACGAATTGCCGGAGTTCATAGATTGGGCGCTTTCGGGCGAAGGCCGCGAGCAGAACTACGGCTGCTTTGCGCTGGACTCATGGGCCGCATACTTTTCGGCCAAGCACGCCGAGACGATTGCCGCAGTACGTGAGCGCACCGGCGACCCGCTCGCTCAGCCAACTGCGGAAGAGTTGGCCGCAGACCAGATGATTCTTCAGGGAGTGCTGCGCCGCCTCTGTATAGAGAGCGGAAAGAGTGTGGTCATCACCGACCAGATTCCAGCCAAAGGCAAGGAAGAGCGCGAGGCCAACGAAGTCGGCATGGTACTTCTCAGCACCACCTCCGGCCTTGAGTATTTCGTGGACGTGCTGGTCGAAGTCTCCATGCAGGAGCGCGACGGCGAGATAATGCGCGTCTTTCAGGTAGTCAAATCGAATAGCCCCGCCTTCGAAGTAGGCTTCGAGATGACGGGCAACGTTACCTTCAAAGATTTCCTAGACCACATGAAGCGCGAGCACGGCCACGACGTTGAGATGGAGGCTGCCAAGATGCCCATCGTGCCCGAGACGATTGAAGAGAAGCCGCAGCCGTTGACGCTCGTCACGCCGCAGATGACAGTGCAGGACTTAATTGACAAGGCCGAAAAGCTTGGCTTCAAGCAGTCCGACTTGGTCACGGGCGCAAAGGTCTATCACAACCAGCCGAACATTCATCACCTGACGGCAGAGCAGATAGCAGACCTTGACCGCCGCATGACCGCCCGCGCCGAAAAGCTGCGCGCGGCACAGGCCGACACAGAAAGCAGTCAGAACAAACAGGCCGCGGCCCCCAAGGCCCAGCCCGTACGCAACCTCAAGAGAGCGTAGAAGATTGACTAATTGATTAACCGGCTCACTGTTTCAATGAAACAGTGAGCCGGTTAATCAATTTCTTCTGCATCGCCTTTGAAACTTTCCCGCAGTCCTTCCCGTAGTAGCTCTCTAATCGAGGCACACCTTGATATGAAATCCTATTTTTCAGGAGATTGTATATGAAGCGTAACTTTGTGATGGCGGGCGTGGCGGCTCTGGTCTTTGCGTTGAGTCTGGTCGGGGCGTCGGCCAAGGCGGACTTTAGCGGCACGTGGACGCTTGATAAGAGCAGAAGCGAGGGGCTCCCCCCGGCTATTAAAGATCAGGTGATGGTAGTCAAGCAGGACGGCGACAAGGTCAACATAGACAGCAAGCTGACGACGGAATCCGGCGAGCAGAACGTTACGGACGTTTACGTGCTGGACGGCAAGCCTGCGGACTTTACGCAGAAGGGGCCGGGCGGGGCCGAAGGCAAGGGCAAAAGAACAGCCAAATGGGCTGCCGACGGCAACGGTTTGGATGTCAAGGAAGAGGTTACTTTCGAGACGCCGAACGGCTCTCTGGCCCTTGATGTGACTCGCAAGTGGACGCTCTCGGCCGACGGAAAGACACTGACCGTAGAGATGAACATAGCCTCCGCCATGGGCACTCAACAGATGAAGCGCGTGTTCGTCAAGAAAACTTAAGCACGTTTGTCTCCGGTCAGAAATTCACGAAGCGCAAATTTCTACGGGCGGCGAGGCTCTAACAGGGGCTTCGCCGCCTTTCGCTTTTAGGTGTGAAAGAAGGGCCGGGAAATTCCTCGTCGGCGCGACCGGCTCTTTCTAGTTCTCGCCGCGCACGGCCTTTAGCTCCGAGATGAAATCCGCGACGGCGTCGTCCACGAACTTGCCGCTATTACGTGTCTTCCAGAGGATGCGCGGCGAGGGCTGAGTGTTGAGGATGACGAACAATTCGCCGTAAGCGTAAGGCGTGCCGAGCGGCCTGCGAATCTCCAGCACGTTGAAGAAGAGTATGAAGTCCGCATCCGAGAGACTGCGCGCGGCTGAGATGCTCTTGTGCTCTTTAATGTACTTGTTGAGCTTTCTGGCAATCAGGTTGAACGTGCGCGGAAAGGCCGGGCGGTGGCTCCCTTCCCTGTAGACCTCTGAGATGACGGAAGCATCCACGCCGCTCGCATCCAGCACCGCGCCTCGCCGCACAATCACCCAGACCCTCTGCTTGTCCCTCAACTCCGCCAGAGAGCCTCTGCCGGAATCACGCTCCTGAGACGGCAGGGGCGCGGCGCAGCCTATGATGACGGCCAGTGATATGATGAGTCTGAAGCTACGGTACATGAGCTTTCTCTCCCCTGCTCAATATAGCCAATTTTTGAAGGATGGAACAATTCCGGGCGCGGGGCGTCTAAAGGGCAACCGGACTCACTGGAGGCTCAAGCCATATGACAAACGGACTTGAAAGAAAGAATGCGGACGCAGGCGCGACCATGCGACGTGACCTTAAGTTGAGCCTGTGCCTGCTCGCTCTGCTGTTCGTCCTTGTGCTTTCCGGGCTGGCGTGGGACGGCAACTGGCAGAAGCTACTGCGCGTGCTGATTGGATTTTCCGCGTACCTGCTTGTGCTGCTCTCCGCGCCGGGCATCTATGGCTTCATAACGAAGCGGCGCGCTGGGCCTCCGTTTGCGGCGTTCGCTCTCGCTGGGGCGGCAGCCGAAATCTGCTCCGGCTGGCTTCGCCCGACGGCCAGAACGGCGGTTGATTTATCCACCGCGCTGGCGGCGGCCATTCTCATAGGCGGCGCGCACTGGCTGGCGCTGCGCTACTGGAGGCCGTTGCGCGAGCGGATTATAAAGAAGAATGAGCTAGCACGAAGCAGCACGAAAGCTATTTAATGCCCTTCATTTCAGCCGAAGAGGCTGATGCCCAGAAGCTTGAGCAACTGGCTGCCGAGCATGATTAGGACTGCTGTCGTTATCATCGCAAAGGTTCCCCACCCGAGCACGTTGTAAAGCGGCGTGTTCTTCAAATCTCCCGTCAGCCGCTTGTCGTTAATCAGCTTCAGTATGAAGACCAGAATGATTGGCAGCAGTATGCCGTTTAGCACCTGCACGGCTACGAGTAGCTGAATGACCGGGAGGTTCGGAATCAGCGCCAGCCCGGTTCCCGCTACAATCAGCGCCGTAAAGAGGGTGAAGAAGACACGCCCGCGACGGAAATCCAGATTGACGCCCTTCGGTATGCCGAAGGCTTCGCTGATGGCGTAGCTCGTGGCTAGAGGGAGAATCGCGCCCGCCAGAAGCGACGCGCCCAGCAGCCCTACAGCGAAGAGCAGCTTGGCGGAGCTTCCGACCACGGGCTCAAGCGCGCGTGCGGCGTCGGCAGCCGATTCTATGTTGGTCTTGCCGACGGCATGAAGCGTCGCGGCGGTCGCTATAATCATGAAGACTGACATCAGGTTGGAGAAGAACGCGCCGAAGTAAGCGTCCACCCGCTCGTTCTTGTAATGACGACGCGCCACGCCCTTTTCCACCAGCGAGCTTTGCTGAAAGATTTGAATGTAGGGCGTGAGCGTAGTGCCCAGCAGTCCGACAAGGATGAAGATGTAGTCCGGGTCTGTGCGAATCGTCGGGACGAAGGCTCCGCGCGCGACCTCGCCCCAGTCGGGCCGGGCCATAAAGGACGCCGCCGGATAGGCGAAGAAAACCAGCGTCATCAGGATAAAGATTTTCTCCACGCTGTTGTAGGAGCCGAAGATGACCAGATACCAGATGAGCGCTGCGGCCAAGGGCACGACTATGTACTTGTTTATGCCCAGAAGCTCAACGGCTGCGCTGATGCCTACGAACTCGGAGACTGTGACGCCGCCGTTGGCTACTAGGATGATGACGACGGCGAACGTGGCCCAGCCCAGCCCGTACCTTTCCCGAATCAGGTCTAGCAGCCCGCGCCCCGTCGCCGCTCCGAGGCGCGAGCACATCTCCTGCACGACCGCGTAAGAGACGGTCAGCAGTATCATCACCCAAATCAGGTCATAGCCGTACCTGGCTCCGGCTGAAGAGTAGGTGGCTATGCCGCCCGCGTCGTTTCCGGCAGAGGTGGCGATGAGCCCCGGCCCCAGTATCAGCAGCCAGCGAAGCAGCCCCCTCGGCTGCGTGCGCAAGCCGCGAAGGCGTATGCTGCGCCCGCGTATGTTTACGCGAAGCCCCGCTCTTTGGACTGTGCGCGCGGCCCTCGGCAGAGCGACCGATTCCACCGACTCAATCGGCTCGAGCCCCTGCGGTGTCGGAGGTCTGCTCATGCGAAAATCCTTAGCTGGCGGGCGGCACCGTCCGGCGCAATCTGTTCTATGGCCACGTCCACGGGCACTATGCCCACGAGCTTTCCCTCGCGCCCCACAACCGGCATCGCCGCGAGCCCGCTATCAATCACCCTGTAGGCCGCGTTGACGGCCTCGTCGAGCGGGTCGAGCGTGGAGACAAACGGATCCATAATATCTTCCAGCTTCCGGTCGTCATCCTCCGTCAATAGATTGCGTAGAGAGAGCAGGCCGCAAAGCTTCTGGCTCTCTTGGCTCTCGACCGCGTAAACGTAGAAGACGAAGTCAGGCCCCTTCAGCTTCTTGCGCAAGTATTCGCGCGCCTCCGCGACGGTCAGATTCCTTGGCGCTGTCACCATGTCGTTCGTCATAATCCCGCCCACCGTGTCTTCGGGGTAACGCAGAAGGTCTATGATGCGCTCGCTCCTGCGCTTCGGCAGCTTGTGCAGCAGCGACTGCATCTCTTCAAGGGTCAGACGGCCCACTAGGTCGGCTGCGTTATCGGGGGCCATCAGCGCGAGGATGCGCAACGACTGTTCTTCGTCCAACTCTTCGAAGACCTGTAGCTGTCGCTCCGGCAGCATTGATTCCAGCGTGTCTGCGGCCAGAGGGTCTGGAAGCAGTATCAAAAGCTCCGCCGCGTGAAGATATGGAATCTGGTTCGTCAGGAGCGCTATCTCGCCGGGCGGCAGCCGCGTGATGCGAAGGTGCTTGCCCGCCTCGTGACGAGCGGCCTGCGGGTCGCCGCGCAGGAATTCCACGTACTTCCAATCGTAGAGAGCCTCCTTGCTCACGTGCTTGTAGAGCCCGCGAGTGAGACGCCTGAAGACGGCGCTCATGCTGGCGTCGGCAGCGCGTAGCAGCAGCCGCCCGTCCTCTTCCTCAAGGCAAAGGTCGTTGGCGCGAGTGGCGCGGCGATTCTGAAGGTCTAGCACGAGAGCATCCAGCACCTCCGCGCGGAGCAGGGCTTCCTCCTTGAGCGGGGCTGAGCTTATGGGCGAGCCTGCCTCCAAATCTTGTACCCGTATCAAACGCTCGCGCCACTCGATTGAGCGCACATCGCGCCACGCCAGAGACTTTCTCTCTCCGCCCTCGTTAAAAAAGAGCAGTCGCGTGACCTGCGGATAATCGCCCTCCAGATGCGCCACGGCCAAGTCTGCCAGACGCACAGACCGTCCCTTCTCGTCCACCAGACGAAACCGCAGCAGATTGGAGAGCATGGACATAAGAGCAATAATCAGGACTCAGAATAAAAGCAGAGCTTGCCGCTTCTCATTCTGGATTCTGTTTTCTGTTTTCCGTTTTCCTAAGCCTGAATACTTCGCTTGCGATTATTCTGCTTGCAAACTGTGTTGAAATGCAAACGCTCTGTTTTCATGCCGCGTGTGCTAAGCTCAGCCATCATCAAGGGGACAGAGGATGAGCTTCAGCAACAACAGAACCGGCAGGCTGTCATCGGCGCGCACCTTTGCGCTTCTCCTTGCTCTAGTCTCATCCATCTTTGCCTGTAGCGAGGCGCGCGCGCAGGCGCAGCAGTTGGAAGGCGTCGTGATTGACCAGACGGGCGCGCCCGTGGCTGGCGCGCAAGTGTTAATCAGGATGCGGGCCGAAGCGCAGTTTGCAACGACGGACGCTGAGGGAAAATTCCGGCTTGCCGCGGCGCCAACAGGCGAGGCTACGATTCTGGTTAGTGCCAACGGGTTCGCGCCGAACGAGGCGAAGATAAAGGATGCAGTCGCCGCTTCCGGCCAGTTAAGAATCGTCCTTGTCCCGGCGTCTCTTTCCGAAGCCGTGACGGTGACGGCCACGCGCACCGAGACGCGTCTCAACGATGTAGCAGGCAGCCTCGTCGTTCTCTCGTCCCGCGAGGTAGCGGAGGCCGGAGCGGCCACTATTGACGACGCTCTGCGGCAGGTTCCGGGCTTCACGTTGTTCCGGCGCACCGGCAGCCGCGCCGCGAACCCTACCACTCAGGGCGTCTCGCTGCGCGGCATAGGCCCGTCGGGAGCAAGCCGCGCGCTCGTGCTGGTGGACGGCGTTCCGCTAAATGACCCTTTTGGCGGCTGGGTCTACTGGGGGCGTGTGCCGCGCGAGTCAATAGACCGCATAGAAGTCCTGCGCGGCGGAGCAAGCTCTCTTTACGGAAGCTCTGCTCTAGGCGGCGTAGTCAATCTCATCACGCGCCAGCCAGCCGCAAACGCTCTCTCACTGGAAGCCTCTTACGGAAGCCTTGAGACGGGAGAAGCCTCTCTCTTCGCGGCAGGCGGCAGGGGAAAGTGGAGCGCAAGCGCCGCCGCCGAGGTATTCAGCACGGAAGGCTACATACTCGTAGACGAGCGCGAGCGCGGGAGAGTAGACACGCCCGCAGGCGTTCGACGCACGACGCTTGACCTGAGCCTTTCGCGGGAGATTAAAGGGCGCGGGCGCCTCTTTCTTCGCGGCTCCGTCTTCGGAGAGGCCCGCACCAACGGCACGCCGCTCCAGATAAACCGCACGCACACGCGGCAGTTGAGCGCGGGGCTTGACTGGCGGCGAACCGATGCGGGCGCTTTCACTTTGCGGGCCTACGGCGGCACTCAGGTTTACGACCAGACCTTTTCGGCCGTCAGCGCCGACCGCAGCAGCGAGACGCTCACGCGGCTGCAACGCTCCCCGTCACAATTCAAGGGCCTCTCTCTACAGTGGTCGCGCGGGTTCGGCTCGCATCAGACTCTGGTGGCGGGCGTGGACGCGCAGGAAGTCCGGGGCGAAAGTGACGAGATTGTTTACACGCTCGGGCGCGCGGCTTCTCTCTCCAACGCGGGCGGGCGGCAAAGCAATCTGGGGCTTTTCGTAGAAGACCTTATCAACCTGAGCCCGCGCCTTCTCTTCAGAGTTGGCGTGCGCGTTGACAGGTGGCGCAACTCGGACGCGTTTCAGTTCGCGCAGCCGCTCGCGGCTGGCGCAAGTTCCAACACGAGCATTTTTCCAGACCGCACGGAGACGGCCTTTAGCCCGCAAGTCTCCGCGCTCTATCGCCTGACGAATCAACTCTCGCTCAACGCTTCCTTCTACAGGGCGTTTCGCGCGCCGACTCTGAATGAGCTTTACAGAAGCTTTCGCGTAGGGGATGTGCTGACGCTCGCCAATGAGGGTCTGAGCGCGGAGCGTCTGACGGGCGGCGAAGCGGGCGGGCGCGCATCTCTCTTCAGTGACAGGTTAAGCACGCAAGCCACCGTTTTCTGGATGGAGGTGGCGCGGCCCGTGGCCAACGTCACGCTGCGCACACAACCCGGACTCATCACGCGGCAACGCGAGAATCTGGGGCGGACACGCTCGCGCGGCTTAGAGTTTGAAGCGGACGCGCGGCTCTCAAACAACTGGACTCTGTCGGGCGGCTATCTCTTCGTTGACGCGACCGTTCTGGAATTTCCCGCCAACACAGGGCTTGAAGGAAAGCGCGTCCCGCAGGTTGCGCGTCACCAGCTAACTTTTCAGGCGAGATATTCTAAAGAGTCGCTACTGACGGCAGCCTTTCAGGGACGCGCCTCAAGCACTCAATTCGATGACGACCAGAACCTCTTGCAGCTTGAGCCATACTTTACGCTCGACGCGTTCCTCTCGCGCCGCATCACGCGCAACCTCGAAGCATTCCTCGCAGCCGAAAACCTCTTCAATCAAAGATACACGGTCGGTCGCACGCCCATCAGAACCATAGGCCCGCCGCTTCTCTTTCGCGTAGGCTTCAGGCTCCGAACCGGCTCACGTTAATTCACCGCAGAGACGCAGAGAGACGCAAAGGTAGCGCAGAGGATTTAAGTTCTCAGCGCGTCCTCAGCGTCTCTCTGCGTCTCTGCGGTGAGTCGTAGCGTTTCTTACACTGAGTTGAGATTAATGCGCTCGGACGTCTCGACCGCTCTATAGCAGGCGTCCACAAGCTCTACGGATTTGTAGCCGTCGAGCGCAGTCACAGGCACTTCCCTGCCATCTACAATCGCGTCTATGAAGGCGCGGTCTTCCTGCAAGTACCCCCACTTCTCTTCCTTTGCCAACTGCTGCATGGAGTGTGTGCGGTGCTGGCCGCTCAGCCCTTCGCTCAGGGTGAGGCTCTCCATCTCGCGCGTGACAAGCGTCTGGTGATGAGAGAAGACCTCCACGCGCTCGAAGGGGAAGAGCCAGCTTGCGTCCGCAGACGAGCAGAGCGTGGCGTGCAGGCCGCTCTCGAACTTGAGCAACACGGAGAAGTCGTCAACTTCCCCGTATTCGTGGCGCGAGCCTATAGCCGAAAGCTCCAAGACTTCACCGAAGAGGAAGCGCATCATGTCGAACATGTGAATGGTAGTCTCGTAGAGAAAGCCGCCCGTCGTGGCCGCGTCCCCGACCCACTCGGGATTGATAAGCTCGCCGCGATTCATCTTGACGTGCGCGGAATGAGGCTCACTCTCTTCCTTCAGGATTTTGCGGAGCATGGCGTACACGGGCGCGAACCGGCGGTTGTGTCCAACCTGAAAAACTCCACGCTCGCCCTTGCCCGCCTCAAGCACCCGTCGCGCGTCCTCAAGATTCGTCGCCATGGGCTTTTCACAGAAGACGTGCCTGCCAGCCTGAGCCGCCGCGACGGCCAACCCGGTGTGCCTCGTGTTGGGAGTCGTGATGTAGACAGCATCCACGCTCTCTATCAACTCTTCGGCGCTGGCGGCAATGCTTGCGCCGTTCGTGCGTGCGAGTTGTTCCGCGCGCTCTTGAGAGATGTCATGAACCTTTGCCAGCCGCACGCGCTCGTCGCGCATCAGCACGGAGGCGTGAACTCCGCCTATGTAACCGGCTCCTATGATTCCGACGCTGATTTTGTCCATAGTATTTGTCAGTTGCGGACTAGGTTCGACGCGGCCAGATAAGCCTCGCCTGCAAGCTCAAAGGGGTCGCGCTCCCAGTATTCGGGGCGGAAAATCTCTACGCTGGCCACGCGGCTGTAGCCTATACGGCGTAGAGCGCCGACAATCTCCTTTAGCGGCAGGATGCCTAGGCCCGGCAGCAGCCTGTGGCTGTCCTGCAATTCCTCGCGCGGCCTCTCTTCCGCGTCGTTGATGTGAAAGATAAAGAGGCGGTCTGCGTCCAGCGCTTCGATTGATTCGATGGTTGAGCCGCCAGCGTAGAAATGGAAGCTGTCAATCACAAGCCCCACGTTGTCACGGGCTGTCTCTTTGACTATCTCGTCCGCGAGCTCCAGCGTCTGAACGCTGCAACGCGGCTGACCTAAGAACTCAAATGCTAATGAGACATCGTACCGCTCCGCGATAAAGCTCAACTCAGTCAACACGCGCGCGGACTCGTCTATCACTTCCTCGCGGCTTTTATCTTCCGGCAGGGGGCTCGGGACGACAACTATGTAAGGGCAAGCGATTGCCTGCGCGATACGGCATAAATCCTCACATTCGGCCAGAAGCTCCGCGTGTCGCTTAGCCTCTCTGAAAGAGATGTGCTCTATGGAATTGATGCTGTAAGGCTTCAGGCTCTGCCCGTCCAAAAGCTCCTTGAGTCGCCCGACCTCGTTCGATTCCAGAAACTTCCTGAGCTTGGCCGCCCATATCTCAAGATAATCGAAGCCTGCGCGAGACGCCGCGCGTATGTCCGTCTCAAGGTCAGCCTTCATGGTCGTAGCACCGTTAAGCGCCAGCTTCATACTAAACTCTCCTCTTCGTCTTTCATCTTAAAGCTTCGCCGGAATCGGCGTCGAAGAAATCCAGCCTGCTCGTCTCAAATCGCACGGAGGCAGGCGTCTCCGGCTCGGCGCGAAAGGCTGCGGGCGCACGCACTATTATCTTCTCCGCGCCGAGTTGCAGGAAGACAAAGGTTTCGTTGCCCATCAGCTCGGTTACGTAAACGGAGGCCCGCAGCCACCCGTTACGCGCCCCGGTCGAAACCTCTATATGCTCCGGCCTTATGCCGAGCGTGGCGCGCGTGTGCCGCCTTAGCCTCTCCAAGTGAGAATCGGAGAGCGCGAGCGAAAAGTCGCCGCTCACAAAGCGACGCCCGGCCGTGTCTACAGCGCCCTCTATAAAATTCATGCCGGGATTGCCGACGAACTCCGCGACGAAGCGATTGGCCGGAAGGTTATAGATGTTCATGGGCGTGTCGAACTGCTGTAACCGCCCTTTTCGCATGACGGCTACGCGGTGCGCCAGCGTCATCGCCTCCGCCTGATCGTGCGTGACGTAAACGGTAGTCGTTCCCAGCTCGTGCTGCAAGCGCTTCAGCTCGCCGCGCATCTGCACCCTCAGCTTCGCGTCCAGATTAGAGAGCGGCTCGTCCATCAGATAGACCCTTGGCGAGCGCACAACGGCCCGGGCCAGAGCGACACGCTGGCGCTCTCCGCCGGAAAGCTCACGCGGGCGGCGCTCAAGCAGCGCGGTTATCTCAAGCATCTCCGCCACGCGCAGGACTCTGCTTTTCATCTCTTCGCGCTGCATCCGGCGCACGCGCAGAGGGTAGCTGATGTTTTCGGCCACGGTCATGTGAGGATAAAGCGCGTAAGACTGAAAGACCATCGCCACGTCTCTCTTCTGCGCCGGGACATCGTTGACGCGCTCGCCGCCTATGAAGATGTCTCCTGCGGTTACGTCTTCAAGCCCCGCGAGCATACGCAGGCTGGTGGTCTTGCCGCACCCGGAAGGCCCAAGCAGCACCACGAACTCTCCGTCCTCGACAGCAAGCTCAAGCCTGTCCACCACCACGGACGAGCCGAATGCTTTTGTCACGTTGACGAACCTTACATCCATATTCAAGGGGGGGATGGGGGTTAGGGGTTGGGGGATAGACAAAGAAAATCCAAGTCTCTTTCTTTTCCCCAATCCCTGACACCCGTCACCTATCTCCTATCCTTTCACGGCGCCGAGCGAGAGGCCGCGCACTAGGTAGCGTTGGACGGCCAGCGCGAAGACCAGTATGGGCATCATGGCAACCGTCGCGGCGGCGCTCATGACGCCCCATTTAATCTCGTACTGCGTGACGCGCCCGGCTATGCCTACGGGCAACGTCATTGCCGCGTCCGTCTGCGTCAAGACCAGCGCAAAGAGAAACTCGTTCCAAGAGATGATTAAGCAGAAGACGGCCGTGGCCGCAAGTCCCGGCGCAACCAGAGGCAGCACGACGCGCCTCAATGCGCCGAGGCGCGAGTCGCCGTCAACACGCGCGGCCTCTTCCAGCTCTCTCGGAATCTCGCTGAAAAAGCCCCGCATCATCCAGACTACGAACGGAAGATTGAAGGCCGTGTAGACGATTATCAGAGACAGCCGCGTGTTCAGCAGCCTCAAGTCGCGCATCATCAGAAAGAGCGGAACAATCGTGACAATTGGGGGGAACATTCGGGTCGAAAGTATCCAGAGCGCAAAGTGCTTGTCCAGCCTGCCGGGCAGTCGAAAATGAGAGAGCGCGTAGGCGGCGAGCGTTCCAAGCACCATCGCGCTCAAGGTAGCCAGCACAGAGACAACGATGCTCGTCAGCAGGTACTGGCCGAAGGAGCGAGTCGAGAAAGCGTCCCTGTAATGAGCCAGCGTCGGCGTGAAGACGAGCCACTTCGGCGGCACGCTGAACTGGTCAATCTCCGTCTTGAGCGAGATTGTCATCATCCAGTAGACGGGCAGGACGGCAGCCATGACGGCCGCTATAACGAGCGCGTATCGCAGAAGCCTTCCTATAAGCTGCGCCTTCATCTGCTCTCCTGCTTCTGTAGCAGCCGAATGTAGACAAGACTGATTGCGTTGGTGATTACGAGCAGCACGAAGGACATCGCCGCCGCATACCCGAAGTTGCCGAACCGGAAGGCCGCGCGGTAGATGTACAGGCTCACCGTCTCTGTGGCAAAGCCGGGGCCGCCTTCTGTCAGGATAAAGATTTGGTCGAAGACGCGCAGCAAGTCCATGGTTCTGAGCAGCAGCACAATCAGTATGGCCGGTTTTAGTAGCGGCAGTGTGATGAAGCGAAACGTCTGCCACGCGCTTGAGCCGTCCATGCGCGCCGCCTCGTAAGGCTCCTGCGGGATGGCCTGCAATCCCGCCAGCAGTATCAGAAAGACGAACGGCGTCCATTGCCAAACGTCAACGGCCACGACCGAGAGAAACGCCAGTCGCGGGCTCGCCGTCCACGTCAAACTCTCCGTGTTGACGCCGAGACTCTTCAGCGTGCCGTTGACAGCACCGAAGTTAGGATTGAGCGCGAGCCGCCAGACGACGCCGACTACCACAGGCGGAAGCATCATCGGCACAAGCAGCGCAGCGCGGAAAAGAGAGCGTGCGCGCATCTCATGATTGAGCAGCAAAGCGAGTCCCAGCCCCAGCAGCAGCTCGCACGTCAAAGCCATTAGGGCGTAAACGAGCGTGTGCAGGAGCGCGCTCTGGAAAAAGGCGTCCGAGAAGAGGCGAGTGAAATTATCGAGCGACCAACGCGCGCTCGCGCCCGTCTGAAGGCTGACTCTCACGGCATAGACTAGCGGATAGATGGAGAGCGCCAGAAGGACTAGCATCGTCGGCGCAAGCAGAAGAAAAGGGAGCGTGCGCTCCGTTCCCATCGAGAAGGAATGTTTACCTTGAAGCCTCTGCACGTGTTGAAGGGTTTGCTGGCTCGAAAGCGGATTTGAAACTCTTACTTACTTGCGCTCGACAATCTTGAGAATCTCTGCGTTGGCCTGATTCATGGCCTCTTCGGGCGAGAGCTCGCCGCTATTGGCTTTGGAGAGAAAGATGCCGAAGGCGTTCTCTATCTCGTTCCAGCGCGGCGTGCGCGGTCGCGGTCTGGAAGTCTCAAGCGAGCGCAACTGAACCGGATAGGTCGGAAACTTTGCTACAAGCTCAGGGTCGTTGAAGACGGAGCGGCGCGTGGGCGGATTGCCGCGCAGCGCCGAGCGCTTCAGTTGCTCTGCGCTTGTCACCCAGACAAGAAAGTCGAAGGCAGCGTCCGGGTTTCGCGCGCTGCGCGGGATGGCTATCAGCCAGTTGCCAATCTCTGCCTGACCGGGCTTCTTTGCGCCCGGCATGGTGGCGAAACCTATCTTGCCTATGACCTTCGACTTGGCGGGGTCGCTGAAGGCAGCAATCCACGCGGGCCAGTTGATGCTCATGGCGGCTGTGCCCTGAAGAAGATGCGCGGATACTTCGTCGGCGTTGAAGCTAGAATATCCGGGCGGCGCGCTCTTACCCAATTCAAGCATGAATCGCAGAGCGCTTATGCCTTCCGCGCTATTAACTGTCGGTCGTCCCTCCGCGTCGAACATCTCCGCGCCAAAGGCCCAGAAGATGGGCATGAAGTCCGCAACGGCAGCGTTGCCCTGCGCCGCTCGCATCACGTAGCCGTAGAGGCGGCCTCCGCCGGGTGCGCCCTGCGCTTCTCGTTCCGTGATGATGCGCGCCGAACCCAGCACGTCGTCCCACGTCGCGGGCTCCTTCAAGCCATGCTTTTCAAAGATGTCCTTGCGGTAGAAGAAGAGCTGCGAGTTGCCCAAGTAAGGCAGAGCGTAGAGCGTGCCCGTCTGATACGGATGACGACAGAGCGCGAGCGATGTCTGCACGAAATCATCATCCGGCCCCGACAAGTTTTTCTTCTGGTAGAGCGGCGTCAAATCCGTCAAAAAACCTTCGCCCCCAAAGCGCGGGAACCACGGGTCGTCCAGCATAATCAGGTCGTACGCGCCCGTTCCGGCAGTCAAATCAACAAGCTCCTTGTCGAAGAGATTGCTGTAAGGGAACTCCACTATGTTGATGCGAACGCCTGTCTGCGCTTCGTAGTCGCGCGCGGCTTGCTTGAGCGCGTCGCCTTCAACGCCCGCGTTGACCGCCAGCGTCAGTTGCTTTCCGTCTCCCTGATTCTGGCCGCAGGAGGTTGAAAGCAGAGAGACGAAAAGGATGCTCGTTAAGGCGAGCGCCAGCGTCTTTAAGCTAAGAGGTCTTTTACGCATGCCGAGGTGATAAAGGGCTTTTGGCGTTCTAATCGGAAAGCGCCTTATAGTAAACCGAGCGGCCTGTTTTTTCATAATCTTTTAAGGTTTCCAACCGCGCAAATAGTTCGATAAGTGAACGCGTCGTGTAAGCGATGCGTACGCGGCGCGGGCTTCGCTTCCACCGTGGCGGGCTATAAAAAGTGGAATCACTTATGCCGGAAAACACTTTGAGCATGGGCTTTCCTCTCTCCTGCCGCCCTTTTATGGCCCGGCGGTATGCTCGTTGCCTTCCAAATACGGGTCATATGGTGGATAATCATCGGAAATATTATGAGCACAGCAGATGATAACAAGAAGGACGGCGGAGTCGTGACGGCAGAGGCTGCGAATAAGAAGGAACCCACGGATTTCGAGCTGGCGCAAAGGTCTGCCGAAGGCGACGGCGACGCCTTCGAGCAGATTTATCGTCGCCATTTCAGGCGAGTCTATGCCTTATGCCTGCGCATGATGAGCGACCCCGTGCGGGCGGAAGACATGACGCAGGAGGTCTTCGTACAACTCTTCAACAAGATTGGCAGCTTCCGTGGCGAGTCTGCCTTCACCACATGGCTGCACCGCATGACGGTCAACCTTGTGCTTATGTACTTTCGCAAGGCCAGCACCCGCAGCGAGCTTCTGACGGAAGAGGGCGAGACGCCCATACAGATTGTGCGCGGCACGGAGAACCCTGAAACCATGCCGGTCGTTGACCGCATAGCGCTTGAGCGGGCCGTGCAGCAGTTGCCTCCGGGCTACCGCTCCGTCTTCGTGCTGCACGACGTTGAAGGCTACGAGCACGACGAGATTTCCAAGATGATGGGAATTTCGGCCGGAACCTCGAAATCCCAGCTTCACAAGGCCCGCCTAAAATTAAGGCAGTTGCTCAGGCAACAGGCGGCGCTCAATTAGAGTCTAATGGTGGTTATACAGGTGCTCACCTGATGTACTCTCGCTAGGAGAACCCCGAAAATGGAATGTGAAGAGAGCGTTGCGCTTCTGTCTGAGCTGCACGCAGGCGCTATTGAAGAATCTACAGCCCTTTTAATCCGCCGCCATCTGGCGGATTGCCCTCCATGCTGTGGCGTTTACGAAGACCTTCAGACCATAGTGCTGACAGCCACATCGCTCGGCCAGTCGAACGACAGCCTTGAATTCCCTGACGAAGAGCGAATCTGGCAGCGCATCACAGTGATAAAGCGCACGACGGTTCACTGAACCCGGCATCTTTCTTCGGGCTCTACAAAACAATCCGCGCAAAAAGCTTTTGAGCGCCGTGGGGACGACTGTCCTCGCCGGCGCTCATACTCTTTTTAAAGCCTGAAAAACTTTCCTGCCTCACGAATTAGCAAAAAAAAGCGCCCGTCACGTATCTCTCTTGCTGTAACAATGGCCGGGGTGTACCCGGTCAGGGGGGATTCGGTTAGTAATAAAAGAAGTTTCATAGCAGCTATTGACCTCTTGACGAATACTTAAGAGGTGATATTTGACCGCTTAAACTCTGGAGAAAATCTGTCATGCAGTTGAAGCTTAAAGCTTTACGCAGCGCTATCGGGACGCTGGCTTTAATCTTTGCGCTCGCTCTTACGGCTTCCGCACAGGAGGCTGCGAGGCAAGAGCAAGCGAGAGTCAGCATCAAGAATTTCGGTCAGATGGACGAGCGTTTCTATCGCGGAGCGCAGCCCCGCGAAGAGGAGTTCAAAGAGCTCGCGGCGCTGGGCATCAGGACGGTCATAGATTTGCGCGCCGACCCGGTGGATTATGAAAAGACCATAGTAGAGTCTCTGGGGATGAGATACGTAAACATTCCTATGGTCGGTAAGAAGTATCCTACGGAAGAGGCGGTTCGACAGTTCCTCAACGTAGTAAACGACCCGGCGACCGGCAGCTTCTACGTTCATTGCGCGGGCGGTCGTCACCGCACGGGGGCTATGGGCGCGGTCTATCGCTACACTAAGTACGGCTGGACGTTCGAGCAAGTCTACGCTGAGATGAAGAAGTATGACTTCTACACAAGCTGGGGCCACGGGGCCTTCAAGGAGTTCGTGCAAGATTATTACGCGCGTATGCAGGCGGCCAAGCAGCCGAACAACACAGTGCCGACCGTGACAGCGCCAACCAGCACGCCGCCTACAAATGCGGAGGCCGCGAAGCCAGCAACGACCAACATGACAGTCGAGGCGATTCCGGTTACTGACTCGATTACGACGCGTAAGTAGGGCTCAGACAAAATCCGCTCTCTTCATGAAAGAAGGCCGCTTTGATTACAAAAGCGGCCTTCATTGCTATACAAAGACAAAAGCCTCCGGCGCAAATGTGATTGGTTTGTTCTATAAAATTGACACTTCCCCCAAACATGCAGCCTAACCTTTCCGGATGCACTTGAGCTTAGTCTGAAATTGAAGGGGGAAGCTGATTGTGAGAGACGTTGAAGGGCTTTTTCAGACAGGAGGGACGTATCTGATGGGCGGCAAGAGCGGAGGCTCAAAACAGGGCGGTAGCGGCCATTCGGGCGGCACGCGCCAGAAGGGCGGCGAAGGCAAGCGCGGCGGCTCGGGCAGCAAGAGCGAGGGCGCTGGCAACACAAACAAGGGCGCGGGCACCGGTAAAAAGAGCGGCACGCCCGGCGGTGAACGAAACAGTTAAGGAAGGAGAGAGTCCAGATGGCTGACGAGCAGAATAAGAGTTCCGGCAATCAGGAGACGATGCAGGGCGTGCTGCGCGAGAAATCCGGCAACGCCTCTTCATTCGCGGATAACCAGTACGCGGGCGAGTCCGAGCCTAGCGAGACAGGCGCGGGCGGCGACGCGGGCGGCGCAAACGTCTCGCAGCAGGGAGGCGGCACGGATAGCTCCAAGCAGGGCGGCAACACCGGCAGCACGCCCAACGCTAGCGGCTGATTAGCCTCATATCAGAAAGCGATAATCATCAAATCAGATGAAGCGGCGGGAAAGAGTCAGACAGACTCCTTCCCGCCGCTTCATCTGATTTGATGGTTAGCCTTTCCTACCTATGATTAACTGTCGCCGCCTTCGCCTCTGGCATTGTCGGTTGCACCCAGCCCGGACTCATTAAGGTTAGAGGCGTCCCCGGCGTCCTGCTGCGAGCCTGCCTGCTGCTCACGCTCGCTCACGGCTTCACGCATGGCCTGATTCTTCTTGTCCTTTCGCTGCCCGTCCTTTTTCTGTCGCTTCTTTTCTGACATCAATCTTCTCCTTTATGCCTTCGTTCTAAAGATTTCAGTGCAGGCCGCCGCCCTTCTCGTCGCCGCCTCCTACATCCTTCTTACTTACCTTGGGCAGGCTTGCGCGCTTGTCCTTCTCGTCTCGCGGCTTCTCGTTCTCTGTGCCGCTCGGCGGAGAACCGGCTTTGCCCACTTTCGTCTTTTCGTCCCCTACCTTTTTATGTTTGCTCATTGGCTGCCCTCGTGTCTCGCTCGCATGGGATTCCGTCTTGGTCTTATGATTTTCAAATTGATTCGCAAAGCTGTAGCGAAAGAATGAAGATTCCTAAACTGCCGAGCTTGAAAAAAATAGTTTTTGTCCTGAACCGTACTGACGGATTCGGGCAAAGAGTTTAATTTTGCAGTCCCTCCAAAGATGGATCACCATCTAAAGCCTGAAGACGGAAAAAGAAGAAGCTCTCAGAATCGCCAGATTCTGAGAGCTTCTTAGCTTAGAGCCGCGCCCGCGCTCGCTCTATTTCTTTGTGCCGGAGCCTGTGGCGCCTCAAGACTTTGCGCCGCCTCCGGGGCCGCCGCCTTCCGCTTCGCCCGCGCCGGATGCTCCGCTCGCGCCCGAAGAGCTTGTCCCTGCGGGAGCGCCCGTGATGTCCATCTCGCCCACGGCTCCGATGGTGCCTTCCGCGCTGGAAGCGGCGGTTCCATCCTTCTCCGTGCCGCCGCTACCGGTCAGATATGTTCTTTCGCCGCCGGTCACGCCCGGATTCGGGTCGTCCTTGGCCGCTTCGTCCGTGTCGGTTCCACGCATGCCGGAAGCGAACCTGTCCGCCTCTCGCTTATCTCTCTCGTTTGACATTTTTCTTCTCCCCCCAGTGAAAAGGTTTTAACTCAGTCGTCTCAAGATTGTATGAAGACGCGCTCTCAACTTTGTCTCGAAAAAGGTCGTCAATCAGACGCGCGACACCGCGTAGTCATCCAGATAAAACTGCACCACCTGTTTGCGCTCAACGTCGCTGCAAGTGATGTAGTTATGGAACGCTGACTGACGGCGTCGTATCACGGCTTCGTGAATCTCTCTGGCGTCCGAAGTGCCGAAGCGAACGCGCCAGCCGTCATCGTCCAGCCGCTCGCTGCTCAAGGCCCGCAAATCATTTATGCCCTGAAGCCCCGCCTCCCTGCGTATGAAGTAATCTGCGGACTGCACTTGATACGGGTAGCAGGCGCGGCCACGGAATTTCTCAAGCACAATCTGCTGCCGCTCATAAAGGCTGACCACTCTATGCGCGCTCTCATCCGTCACGTGCGCGTAAAAGAGGCCGTGCGGAAAGCACAAGAGATTCGCCGCGAAGCGGTCGCCTCCGACGTGCGACGATTGCCACACCTGACCGTCTCGCACTTCTCTAACGGATTTATAAATCGGAAAGCCGAACTTCGCGCAGCACTTGTCCCGCTTGCCGTGCGTGCAGACAAGGTAGAGCGGGTCTGTGACAATCTCACCGTGCCCTGTCTTCTCGCCCGCAGCGACCGACGCAACGTCCAGATAACGCTCGCGCAGCTTCTCGTAATCGTCAAGCTCAAACCTGACTACGAACGGATTGCGCTCTCGCGCGCGTATGATGAAGAAGTTGAACCTGCTTTGATGCCGCCTCTCCTGCTTGATGAAGAGCAGGCGCGAGCGCGGGATTCTTCTGACGAGCTGATTAAGGTAGTTTTTGACTTCCGTCGAAAGGCTGCTGTCGTTGAGAGCGTGCGGCCCCCACGGCTCCGTGTACTCTATGAGCAGCCACACTTCACCGACTGAAGCAGTGCCGAAGGTATTCTCTTCCACGCCGCGCGAAAGCTGAGAGCAATAGAAATCCTGCTGAACCATTTAATCTTCGACCACCGCGACCAATCCTTCGCGTACAAGCTCGGCCAGAAAGGCGCGTACCCTTTGTTCGTCCAAGCGCGGGCGCGCGGCTTCGCATAACTCTCGCACGCGGGCCGTGCGCCGCTCCATCAGAGGACGCAGGACGAGCGCGGCCTCCTCCGCGAAGCGCCAGCGCTTGTTCAGACAGCTAAACTCCATCACGCCGTCTTCGGCTCTAAGCTTAAGCGGGCGCGGCGCGAGAAATCTCACGCGAGCTTCCCGGTCGTGGGGCAGCGCCTCGTGCGTGGCGCTCCACGGCAGACTCAGGTAAGGGCGCGGCGAGGCTCCGGCGTCGTATTCATCCAGAAAGCGTTCGAGCAGGTCATCGCTCCACGCGCTCAAAAGCTCTTCGCGCATCCTCGCGGCGTGCGCCAGTCGTTCCTCGTGAGAAGCAAGGCGCGGCAAGTCCTGACGAAAGACCTCGCGCTCCTGTAGGGTCTGCACGAACCATCGAGCGAGGTCTATACCCGTGCGGTTGTGTATCCCTACCGTCAGGTGAAGAGTCGGCTCGGAGAGCGGAAAGGCTACGTGCCACCAGCCGCGCGGAATGTAGAGCGCGTCGCCGTCTTCCAAGTATCCTTCCCAGAGCGGATTATCAACGTCTACGGGCTTCGGCGTGCTGCTTTTGCTAAGCGGATATTTCGTCGTCTCGCCGTACACTCGCCAGAGCTTTCGGCCCGCGACCTGAAGGATAAAGACATCGTGGTCGTCCCAGTGAAGGTCGAAGCCGCGAGAGCTATGCCAACCGGCGTACATGTTCACCTGCACGCGCTCCAGCAAGGTAAGCTCCAGCCCTTCTGCAAGCTCTTCAATCGGAGGATAAAGCTCGTTGACGGCATCCAGCACGAGGGTTGCGCCTTCTCGCAGGTGCTTTGTGAAGGCAGCAGGTTGCAGGCGCGGGAGGCTTGAGCGGGTGCGCGCGTTTTGTGCGTGACGTATGAAAGAAGAGACGGGAATGGCTTCACCGTCACGCATCAGGCGCAGGCGTGGATAGTCCAGCCTGTGCTGACGCAGGATTTTGTTCAGCTCGTTCCACGGCAGCAGATGACTGAACTTCCCCTGCCATCCCTTAAAGTGCGCGAAGGTCTTTCCCCAGACGGAGGCAAAAAAATCCTCCGGCTTGCATGGCTCTAAAACCCTTTCCAACTGATTCACAGCCACGCCTTGTTTGATAGCTTCTTTAATCACCTTAAGTGAGTCGGGCACGCGAGCGTCCCGAAAGAGCGAGGGTGTCGCGTGCCGTCCAGTCATCGCCGGCGGGGCCTTGGGCCGCCGTCACTGCGGGGGTTCTTAATCGTTTATCAACGGTCTGTGCCGTCCGTGTCGGCGCGAATCGTTCCTCCGTCGGTGGAATCGGAATCGTCCATGCCTAGCGCGTCCTTGACCTTGTCCGTCAAGTCAGTGCCGTCGGCGTCAGAAGCGTCGGTTCCGTCCGCATCCGAAGCATCCGTGCCGTCCGAATCCGAAAGAAGGTCTGTGCCGTCGGCGTCAGAGGCGTCTGTCGTATCCGTGTCCGCGCCCGTCACGTCGCTGTCAGCGCCGCCGTCCGTCGTGTCGGTCGCATAAAGTTTCTCGCTCTTTTCCAAAGGCTCTACCGAAAGAAGCAGGCCGGATGAAGCTTCTCGCTCTTCAGCAGGCGTAGGGTTAACTTGTTCAGACATTCCCATTCCTCCCTAGTAATTTCCGAATTGATGGCGATTGAAGCAGTAAGCTTAGTACGAGAAGGCCAGAAAGGCAATGCGGAAGTCCGCGGTGTTGCGATGATGAAGGGGAAAGAATTGACTCATTGATTCACCGGCTCATTGATTCATTGAATCAATGAGCCGGTGAATCAATCTCTTTACCTCTGGCTTCCGCATTCTTTTAGAAGCTGAAGCGCAGTTGAGCTTCTATGGTGCGATTGCCTGCCGCCTGTTGGCCGCCGAAGCCGAAGCGGCCCGCCGTCGAAACCGATTGACCGAAGAGCGGCGACGAAAGATTTCCTACCGGCGGCGAAAGATTCACGTTGTTGAAGATGTTCTGAACGTTGACCGAGAACGTCAGGTTGTAGCGCTCGGCAGTTCCACCTTCTTCACCGCCGCCGCCCATGCCGCCTCCGCCGCCGCCTCCGCGACCGCCACGGCCTCCACCCCCGCCGCCGCCACGAGCGCCGCGTCCTCCGCCCGTCTGTCCTCCCGCGCCTGCGCCCTGAAGCGCACGCTCGCCGCCGAAGCCCCACGTCTTACTGATACGCAGGTTGGTGGTGAAGAATGACGGGCCTGTCCCGAAGTTGCGCGGGATAATCTGCTGTCCCGGCTCAGGGTTCGGGTCAAACGCGCCGAAGCGAGTGACCACGACACCCGGCTTGGTCAAATCCGTAGCGAACGCGGGACGCTCCGTAAAGAGCGTGTCGCCGTTTATGTCGCGTCCAATCGTGATGTTGAACGGCTGGCCGGAGAAGGCCATGACGTACGGATTAAGACGTATGCCCCACGGCAGCCCGCTTATGTTGCCTATGATGGAGAGGCGGTGGCGTATGTCCTGCAAAGACCGCCCGTACTCCGTAGACAGGTCGTACTGGTTCGAGGGGAAAGTGTTGATTCCGTCCGTGTCGCTGCGCGCGCGGTTGTACGTGTAGTTGGCGCGTATGGTGTAGTTCTGGCTCAAGCGTGTGTTGAGACTGACAATCAACTGGTTCTGGTTAAAGCGCCCTGTGGACTCGTACTGAAAGATGTTGCCTGTGTCTCCAAAGGGCCGCACGCCTCTAGGATTCGCCAGTGTGATGCTGCCGGGAAGCGGCGCGTTGATGTTGCGCGAGCGCAGCACGTGCAGCGTGCGCGTGTTGATGAAGTTGATAGACAGCCCTATGTTGTATGGCAGTTGACGCTCAAGGCTGATGGTCGTCTGCATAGTGTAAGGCGTGCGAAGGTCTTCGGCCAGTTGCCGCGTCGTCTGCGGTGTCTGAAACGCGGTAAGCTGCGCTGTGGTCGGGACGTTCGAGACGCCTGCGGTCGTGAACGTAGCCTGATTCAAGATGTCTATGCCGCCGAGCGAGTTGGTGGTGATGACGAACTGCTGCTGGTTTGTGCCGTTGAAGCGGTTGGCTTGCAGGGTCAGGTTGTTCGCCACACGCGTATAGAAGAACCCGAAGCCGCCGCGAATCACCGTCTGCTGGCGAGCATTGCCCGCGCCGCCAGCGCCCGGAGCCCACGCGAAGGCTACGCGCGGCGCAAAGTCGGCCCAGCTACGCACGTTGTTCTGCGTCTCGTAACGCAGTCCGAGAGAGAGCGTGAAGTTCGGCCTTAATTTCCAGTCGTCCTGTATGAAGCCGCCGAAATCAACCTGCGTGACGCTCGCTTCCGGGTCGCCTCCCGCTATGGAGAACTGTGTCGGCCCGCCTCCGAGCGCCCGTATCTGAGCCGGAGTGAAGCCCTGCTGCTGAAAGAAGAGCGTGCGGCGATAACGCTCTATGCTGGTGATGCTCGTCACCACGGGCTGTCCCGCAGCATCCAGCACAATCTGGTTGTTCGCATTCAGAAGCGGCGCTGTGCCGCCCGCGAAGGTGTACGTGCCGTTAAAGTTCTGCGGCGAGATGTCCAGCACGCGAACTGCGCGCACGCGCCCTCCCGCTTTCAAAGAGTGAGAGCCCACGGCCCACGAAGTGAAGTTCGAAAGCTCGAAGCGGTCTTCGTTGTCGAACGAGAGGCCGATGTTAGAGCCTCCGCCCGTGAAGGCTTCCAGCACGCGAATCGTCGGCAGGTTCGTTAATCCGGTGCGTGACGCGCGCTCGCGTATATATTGAAAGCGCGTCTCGTTGATTATCTTCTTGTTGATGATGGCGGTTTCCGTCAATTGAAAAGTCTGCTGCGTGCTCTCCGTGTTGTAGGCGACGGAAGGCAGCGCAAACCCGCTTGAGAGCCCCTGACTCTCTCTCTCGGACTTCTGGTAGGTGTATCGCACGACCAGCGTGTTGCTGTCGTTAATCTGGTAATCAAGGCGCGGGCTGAAGGTAGTGCTGCGCGCGGGCCTGACCAGCGTTTCGTTAAAGCCTACGATGTTGAGCGCGGGGTCTAGAATAATAGCGCTGATGACGTCGTTGCCGTCCGTCTCGCTTCGTTGAAAGTCGAAGAAGAAAGAGGCGCGCTTGGAGCTTATGGGGCCGCTCACGTTTCCGCCGTAGCGGCGCGACTGATACGGAGCGCGGTTCGGCGCGAACGGATTGCGCGAGTTCAGCGACTCGTCGTTGAAGTTGATAAAGCCCTGCCCGCGAAACCTGTCCGTGCCGGGCTTTGTGAAAACCTCTATGCGACCGTAGCCGAGGCGGTCGTACTCAGCCGAAAACGGATTGCGGTTGATGCGAATCTCTCGTATGGACTCCTTGGGCGGAAGGCGTCCCCCCGAAAAGCCGTCAATGAAAATCTCTCCGCCCTCCTGTCCGGCGGATGGGCCTGCCAGAGCCTGCAAGGCTTCTGTCAAATCTTCCGGGTCGTCAGGCAAAGCATCCAGCTCCGCGCCGCGCAGAGTCACCGCGCCCATGTTGCTGTCGGGTTCCGTGCCTATGGCCTCTTCGGCGGATACCGTCACCTCCACCTGCTCAACCGCGATACTCAGAGTGACGTTGAGCGGGTCTGTGCGACCGGCCAGTACCTCCACGCCCGCGTTATCGTGAGAGGCAAAGCCCGGCGCGCTCACGTTCATAGTGTAACGGCCCGGCGCGAGCGCAGAGAAAGAGTAGCGACCCTCTTCATCCGTGGTCGCCTGCTTCTGCACGCCACTGGCGTCGGCCACCGTGACGGTCGCGCCTACAATCAAGCCTCCGAACTCGTCAGATACGGTGCCACGTAAGGTTGCGGTTGACTGCTGCTGCGCGAACAGGTTGAAGCAACTGAATGCCGTGATGAACAGCAGCGCTGCAAGCGAGCGCGACATAGCTTTTTGAAACAATCTCATAGACCTAGACCCAAAACCCCATGTTGATTAGATAGAACGGGGGAAGTTAAATAAGAGAAACTGCAAAGGGGGAAAGTCCCTCAACTCTTCGAGCGTTCAAAATTCCCGAAGAGTTGAGGACGCTCTGACCGGCTTTATCGGTTACAAAATTTATGGCTGCTCGCGCGTAGAGTTTGTGCCTCCGCCGCCGACTACGTCGGAAGGAAGCCCCGGGCTCATGTTCTGCCCGTCGCGGTTCGGCCTTCCCTGTAGCTGTATCAAGCGCTTCAGGAACTCATTGTCGCCCGTGACGAGCGTCACAGCCGTCAGGCGCGACCTGTCCGTGCCGGAAGCAGAGCCGGTCACTATCACCACGTCGCCCTTCTTCAATTCACTGAGGGTGACGGCCGGGAGGCTCTGAAGCATCTCCTGCATCCCGCGACCGCCGCCGCCGGGGCCGCCGCGCCTCTGCCCGCCTTCTCTCTGTCCATCCGGTCGCGCTCCGCCTGCTGCGCCGCCCTGTCCTCGTCGCTCGCCTTCACCGCCTGCGCCGCCCGCACCGGCCTGCGCCCTGCGCTGGGCCATCTGCGATGCCAGCTCGGGAGTGATGCGCCGCAGAAGGCTTCGCTGTCCGATGACTATGGTCTGCGTCTGCCCCGTCTGCTCGTTGCGTATGACTATCTCGTTGGCGGCAGCGTTGACGGACTGAACAGTCCCGGCTGTGCGCTGCACGTTGCTGGTGACAATCTCTTCGGCTGTGATGCGAGTGCCGTCCGAGGAGCGCTCGCCGCGCGCGCGTAGCTGGTCGCCCACCTTCAACTCAGCGAAGGAGCTTGCGACGGCGTCCTGCGAGCGAGACGAATCCGGCGCGTTACGCATGAATTTGACTTTGCCCGAAGCGTCAACGATGACCGTCTGCTGAGCGCCTTCGCGCCCGCGACTGCGTATGGTTATCTCCTTGCGGTCTGCGTTGATGGCCTCTATGCGACCGAAGACGCCGTGACGCTGCCAGTCTTCGCGCTGCGCTTCCTGCGTCTGGGCCACGGCCTGCTTGTTGGCTACGACTATCTGACGCGCGCTGAAGCTCTGGCCGTCTGCCGACAGCTCGCCGCGCGCAAAGACGCGGTCGCCCACGGCTACGTCCGTCAAGCTAATTTTGGTGGCGTTCTGCGCGCTGGTTTCGCCGGGAGGAATGCGAAGCACAGAGACGCGCTCGGCAGTCCTGAGCCTCACCGTTCGCCCGTCGTCCGTCTTGATGGTGAACTCCCCACCGCCCGTTGTGACGGTCTGAACCTCTCCGACCAGACGATTCTGAGCGCTCGGCGCTTCCTGACCCACCTGCTGTGCAAAGATGCGGGCTTCCGTTACAGCCGCCCCGGCCAACAGAAGGAGTGCGATTGAGGTTAATAGTCTTGCCAGTATTTTCATCATTATCCTGCCTGTTTATGAACGATTCTGCTCAATATAGCCAAGCGGCCGCTAAATTCTTCGCCGGGTTTTGGGGAGGGTGATTTTCCACAGCCGGTCTTGACCGTTTTACTGCTCAAGAGCTAAAGACGCGCCGGAATCCCCGGTGGTTACGCCTTTTTTCCGGCTGTCTCCGGGTTGTACGGGGAAGCTAACTCCAGAGGGGGAAAGAGAATATAACAACGGGCCAGCAGAGGCTTCAGTACCCTTGCGCGCATAAAGCCTCAACGCCGGAACCGATTTAAGAGCCAGAAGCAGCCCTTTGTAATGCGGCTTATTTAGCCCATCGCGGCATCGCCGCCGGAAGCGCCCGCTTCATCTTTCGGGGGAAGGTTTCTGCCGTAGGTTGCGGACAGTTCCGCCAGTCGGGCGAGCATGCCGCTCTTCAAATCACCTCTGCGGAAGCGCCAGTTCCAGTTGCCGTTAGTGCTGGCCGGAAGATTCATGCGCGCCTCCGTGCCCAGACCCAGAACATCCTGCAAGGGAATAATCGCTATGTCAGCGACCGACGCGAAGACCGCGCGTATAAAGTCCCAGTGTATCTCGCGCCCGTCCGTGTCCAGATATTTCAGGCAGTAGGCTTGTTCCTTCTCTATCTGCTCGGCAGTGCGCGTGGAGCCAACGCCCTCTTCCGCGTTGAACCAGCCGACCGTGGTGTCGTTGTCGTGCGTGCCGGTGTAGGCCACGTCCTCATGCTCGTAGCTGTGCGGCAGGAATTTGTTCTCGGCGTCGCTTGAGAATCCGAACTGAAGAATACGCATGCCCGGAAAGCCGAACTCGCGCCGCAGCCTCTCGACGTCGGGCGTGATGAGGCCGAGGTTCTCCGCGATGATTGGGAGGTCTGAGCCGAACCTTTCCCTTAAGGTGCTGAACAGCTCGCGGCCCGGCACGTCTACCCAGCGACCGTTCACGGCCGTCTCGTGGCCCGCAGGGATTTCCCACGTAGCCGCGAAGCCTCTGAAGTGGTCTATGCGTAGTATGTCCATCAGCTCGAAGGAGGCGGAGACGCGCTCGGCCCACCAACTGAACTTGTCCTCGCGCATGCGAGCCCAATCGTAAATCGGATTGCCCCAGAGCTGTCCAGTGGCGCTGAAATAATCGGGCGGCACACCGGCGACGACAATGGGCTTGCCCTGCTCGTCCAGCTTGAAAAGGTCAGGATGCGTCCACACGTCCGCCGAATCATAAGAGACGAAGATGGGCACGTCTCCGACTATGGAGACGCCCTTTTGATTCGCATATTTTTTGAGCGCGGCCCACTGGCGAAAGAACAGGAACTGGTAGAACTCCTGCGCCTCTATCTCATCGGCCAGCTCCATGCGCGTCTTTTCCAGAGCCGCCTCGTCTCTGAGCGCAAGCTCCGTGTCCCAATCGCTCCAGACCTTTCCGTCCTGCTGATTCTTGATGGCGCGAAAGAGGGCGTAGTCGTCCAGCCAAGACGCTGCGTAATCCTGAAAGACCTTGAAGGAGCGGCGAAGGCTCTCGCCGCCGGACTGTTTGAAGCGCGTATAGGCCCGCTCAAGCTGCGCGCTCTTGAAATCTATGACGCCGCCGAAATCCACCCTGTCTTCCGCAAACAGGGGCGCGTCTCTCAGCTCTTCCTCCGCCAGCAAGCCCTCTCTGGCCAGAATGTCCAGGCTGACGAGCAGCGTGTTTCCGGCAAAGGCTGAGAAGGATTGATAGGGCGAGTCGCCGTAGCCAGTGGGGCCAAGCGGCAGCACCTGCCAGAGGCTCTGTCGCGCCTCGTGAAGCGCGTCTATAAAGCTGTAAGCCTCAAGCCCAAGCTCGCCTACGCCGTATCTGCCGGGAAGCGAAGTCGGGTGCAGCAGGATTCCGCTAGACCTGTGAAATCTCATGTCGTATCTCTCTGATGTTCAAAGTAGCTTAAGGCTGACTTCACTTCAAAAGAAACCAGTAGAAGCCGTAGCCGCTCAGGGCCAGTTGATAGGGTCGCTCCTCAATCGAGGGAAAGGCCGTCTCGCCAATCATGATTACGGGCGTGCGTCCGGCGTACTTGCTCAAATCAAGCTCTACGGGCTGCGGGTAACGCGAGAGGTTGAAGACGCAAAGCACCGTCTCGCCTTCGTACTCGCGTATGAAGACGAAGATTTTTCTGTTCTCCGGCCTGATGAACTCGAGCGTGCCGCGCCCGAAGACCTTGTGGTCTTTCCGCAGGCGAATCATCTGCTGCATCCAGTAGAGCAGAGAGGAATCGAACCGCAACTGCGACTCGACGTTTACCACCTGATAGCCGTAGACGGCGTTGACTATGACCGGGAAATAGAGCTGCTCGAAGTCCGTGCGCGAAAAGCCCGCGTTGCGGTCGCCGCTCCATTGCATGGGCGTGCGCACGCCGTCGCGGTCGCCCAAGTAGATGTTGTCGCCCATTCCTATCTCGTCGCCGTAATAGAGGAAGGGGCTGCCGGGAAGACTAAAGAGCAGGCCGTTGAGAAGCTCTATGCGCCGGCGGCTGTTATCGAGTAGCGGCGCGAGCCGTCGTCGTATGCCTAAGTTCAAGCGCATGCGACGGTCTTTGGCGTACTCCTTGTAGAGATAGTCGCGCTCCTCGTCCGTCACCATCTCAAGCGTCAGCTCGTCGTGGTTTCTCAGAAACATTCCCCACTGGCAGTTGGCCGGGATGTCGGGCGTGCGCTCAAGAATCTCCACAATGGGCCGGCGGTCTTCCTGTCTCAGGGCCATGAAGAGGCGCGGCATGATGGGAAAGTGATAGTTCATATGGAACTCGTCACCGTCGCCGTCACCGAAATACTCCACCACGTCCTCGGGCCACTGGTTGGCTTCTCCTAAGAGCAGCCGGTTCGGGAAATGCTCTTCGACATAGGCGCGAAGCTTCTTGAGGAAGTTGTGCGTCTCAGAAAGGTTCTCGCAGTTGGTGCCTTCGCGCTCGTATAGATAAGGCACGGCGTCCACGCGAAAGCCGTCCACGCCCATCTCAAGCCAGAAGCCGACTACGTCCAGCATGGCCTGATGTACTTCCGGGTTGTCGTAATTCAAATCCGGCTGGTGACTGAAGAAGCGGTGCCAGTAGAAGGCTTGCGCTTGGTCGTCCCAAGTCCAGTTGGAGTGCTCCGTATCAAGGAAGATGATGCGAGCGCCCGTGTATTTCTCAGCCGTGTCGCTCCAGACGTACCAGTCTCGCTTGGGTGAGTTTGGAGACGAGCGTGCCTCCTGAAACCACGGGTGCTGGTCAGAGGTGTGATTGATGACGAGGTCTGTGATGACGCGTATGCCGCGAGCGTGCGCCTCGTTCAGGAAAGTCTTGAAGTCTTCCAGCGTGCCGAACTCCGGCAGGATGGCGTAGTAGTCGGAGATGTCGTACCCGCCGTCTCTCAAGGGCGACAAGTAGGTCGGCAGCAGCCACAGGCAATCTACGCCGAGCCATTCCAGATAATCCAGCTTCTCGGTCAGCCCTCGAAAATCGCCTATGCCGTCGCCGTTCGAATCATAAAACCCACGCACGTAAACTTCATAAAAGACCGCGTCCTTGTACCACAGTGGGTCGTCACGGAGTCTGCCCGTATCGGCCATGCCGTCTCCAGCGCCTCTCGAATTGTGATTATGTTGATGAACTCGTTAAAGATAGTGAGAGAAGAGCCCGAATGCAAGCAGGCAACAGGATGGCAACAATAAGATAACAGATTAAGGAAAAGTAGAAGCCACCGACAATCTCCTTAATATGGCGGCCGGGCTCGCCTTCAAGAAACGATGGCTTCTTCCGAAGAGGCTTGAGCTTCGTCCGACTCGGAGGGCACGGACTTAGCTAGCAAGCTCGGAGCTAAGCCAACCTTGAGCGCAAGCTCGCCTATCTTCTCGCCGCCGACGATTCCCTTCTCAAGCGCTTCGTAGACCTCTTCCTGCGGCTTGTCCAGATTCACGTCTATCCCCAGAGCTTCGGCCAGAGAGACGAGAGCGAGCGCGGAGTCTATGTTCTCAGGCGAGGTTTCGGTGACGGCCAGTTGAACCGCGCCTTCTATCATCTCTTCAAAGACGGGGCGCGAAGATGAGCGGTCGAATTTGTAGCCGCGCTTGGTTGCCTCCTGCGCAATCCGCACCGCTTTTCCGTAAGCGGAGGGGTCGCGGCTCTGCTGCTGGCGGCGTATCTCTTCCTCGAAACTTTTGCCGAAGGTAAACTCGGCAGCCGCGCGAAGCTCCTGCGGCAACTCGAAGCCCGCGCGTTGCAGCATCTCTATGCGGCGGCGGTTCTCCCTGTAAAGCATCGCGTACTCGTCCGTGAAACGGTTGACCAGATTCTTGAAGATAATCCCGGCTATGCGCTCTCGTCCTTCGGGCAGCACGTGCTCAAGGCCGAACTCTTCGGGGCCGAACTCCGTCTGCATCAGCCTGAGCATGGTCGGCACAGAGGCCGTGCGGAAATTGCTCCAGAGCTTTTCCGCAGCCGCGCGGAACTCCGCCTCACCCGGAAAGGGACGCAGGGCGCAAAGGAAATCCACGCCTCCGAAGTGCATGGCCGCAAACGCATAATCATAATGCCTGCCCGTCCAGACGGAATCGAGCATCATGCGTCCGGTGGCGAGCTTCAATCGTCCGTGCTGTCTGCGGCTGAAATCCTCACGGCTAAATCTGAAGCCTGCCATCTCTACCTCTTCAGGCTCATGGCTGACGAGGCTTGAGATGGCGTGGCTCGAAGCTATAGCGGCCGGAGAGACTCTGACCGTGTCCACGGAGCGGCGGAAGATGTCGGCGCCGTTCCCGCGCTCGGGACGATTGCTCTGCGCTTCAGACAGAATCTCCAGAAAGCGCTCGCGCGGGCTTTTCAGTCCGAGTTCTTTCATCAGGTCGAGGACGCGGCCCGCGTACTCCAAATCCTGTATCGCCTCTATGCGCGAGATGTCTGAGAAGAACCAGCCGCAGCTCGTGTACATGAGCATGGAGTGGCGCTGCAATTCAAGGAAGGTCAGGGCACGCTCCTTCTCTTCCGCTTGCAGCCAGCGCCCCGCGTGGCGATAGAGAAACTCTTCGCGGAAGCGGTGGCGGCTCACAATCAGCCTGATGTAATCGTCGCGCGCCGCCCACGGGTCTAAGAAGAGAGCGCCGCCCGCTTCTGCGAACTCACGCGCCGCCTCGTCGCGCAGGAAATCCAGCGCCGCCCTCAGGGGCTCGCGCCACTTCTGAGTCCAGCCTTCTGTGGAATCCGTTGTGCAGCCGCAGTCGCGTATCCAGCGACTCACCCCGTGAGAGCAGCTCCACGAAGTCCCTTCGCCCAGAGGCCCGTTGCTTATCTCGACCTCCCACACGGGCGGGTTCTCTTCCAGATACTCGCCGTAGTTGGTGACGCGCAGGCCCTGCGGCACGGCTTCAACCTCAAGCGCGTAAGCCAGCCCCTTTTCACCGAAGCGGAAGTGATGGCCGTAGGTTTCGCCGTCCGTCGCAACCGAAACGAGATTACCTTCGCCCCCTTGCGCGGCCTGCACGAACCTCTCTACGAGCGCGCGGCTGGAGGCGAGCCCGCCTTCAAAAGCGATGGAGCGCGCAAGCTGGCCGTTGTAGAAGAAGACCGCTATCGAGCGCCCCGAGCCGTCACGATGAAAGTAGCGATAAGGGATGCTCGTATCAACGTTGCCGTCCGTGGCAATCTTCCACTCGGCGCCGCCTATGCGCCGCACGCGCGCGGCTTGAAAGGGCGAGAGGATGACGTAAGAGAGTCCTTCATCAATGAGCGCGCCGAGAGTGGCGTCATCGCAGGCCGTCTCAGGCAGCCAGAGGGATTCCGGGTCGCGCTTGAAGCGGAAGCGAAAGTCTTCGAGGCCCCAGCGAATCTGCGTGCGCCGGTCGCGCTCGTTACAGAGCGGAAGGATGGCGTGATTGTAGCCTTGCGCGATGGCGTTGCCGTGGCCGCCTCTGGCCATCATGCTCTCGCGGTCTGCCTCAAGGACGCGCTCGTAGGTCTTGGGGTGATGGCGCTCAAGCCATGTGAGAAGCGTCGGGCCGAAGTTAAAGTTTATGCGGGCGTAGTTGTTGATGATTGCTTCTACGCGGTTGTAGCGGTCGCTGATGCGCGCGAAGGCGTTGGCGCGATAGCACTCGTAGTGTATGCGCTCGTTCCAGTCATGATAGGGCTCAGCGCCCGGCTCGCGCTCGACCGTATCAGTCCATGGATTTTCACGCGGCGGCTGGTAGAAGTGACCGTGTATGACCAGAGAGGTTTCCATTCGCGGGCTGCTCATCCTTGCTCTTCTTTGGTCTGCATGTAAATAGCTGCGCTCCAGCCCGAAAGCGGAATGAAAATCTCTCCATCGCCTTCTACGGGCAGCACGGGCGGAGGCGTCGCGTTCTCCGGCTCGCCCCCGTACAGGGCGTCGCTGCTCCATAGTATCAGACGCCAGCGCCCGCGTCCCACTTTCAGTTGAATGCTGCGCGCATCGGCCCTCATGTTGCAGACCAGCAGCGAGGCTTCGCCCGATTCGTCGCCGCGCTCGACCGCAATCCATCGCTCGCTCTCGTCATACTGCACGCGCGTCAAACGCTTGTCGCAGTTTGAAAGGCAGGCGTGCTCTCGCCTGAGCCTGAGCAGCTCGCGGTAGAAATTCAGGATTTCCCTGTGCGGCGATTCCTCCGTTTGCGACCAGTTGAGCCGGGAGCGCTCGAAGGTTTCAATCGCCTGCGGGTCAGCGAAGCCTTCTTCCATTGAGGACGAGCCAATCTCTTCCGCTTCAAGAAAGGAGGCGTACTCTTCCTTGCGCCCTTCGCGCACGCCGCGCGCCAACTCTTCATCCGTGTGGCTGGTGAAGTAAAGGAAGGGAGCCGTCTCTCCCCACTCCTGTCCCATGAAGAAGAGCGGCAGGTTCGGCGCGGTCAGAAAGAGCGCGGCCGCGACTCTTTGCTGCGCGGGAGAGGCGAGCGCCGCCAGCCGGTCGCCCCAGTAGCCGTTGGCTATCTGGTCGTGATTCTGTATGAAGGCCACGAACTGCTCGCCGGGCCGTTCAACGCTCGAAGTGCCGTGTCTTCGCTTGCGAAACTCAGAGCGGCGTCCGTCATAGACGAAGCCCTCGGAAATCGCCTTGGCCAAATCCTCCACGCGCCCGAAGTCAGCGAAGTAGCCGCGCCGCGTCCCTGTCAGGACTGAGTGAAGCGAGTGATGAAAATCGTCGCTCCACTGCGCGTCCAGTCCGTAGCCGCCTTCCTCCAGAGGCTTTATGACGCGCACGTCGTTCAAGTCGCTCTCGGCAATCGTCCACGCCACGCGCCCCAGCGCCTTCGCCTGTCGGCTGAACTCGTACGCAATCTCGGCCAGAATGTGACGCGGGCTTTTATCCATGATGCGGTGAATGGCGTCCAGCCGCAGCCCGTCCACGTGATACTCCGTCAGCCAGTAGAGCGCGTTCTCTATGAAGTAGCGGCGCACGCCGTCCGATTCCGCGCTGTCGAAGTTCAGGGCATCGCCCCAAGGCGTGCGGTAGCTCTTGCTGAAGATGGGCGCGTACTCGCCCAGATAATTCCCTTCCGGCCCGAGGTGGTTGTAGACCACGTCCAGTATCACGGCCAAGCCTTCCGCGTGGCACGCGTCAACCAGAGCTTTGAGCCCTTCGGGGCCGCCATAGGTTGATTGGGGCGCGTAAAGATGAGCGCCGTCGTAACCCCAGTTGCGCCCGCCCGGAAACTCCGCCACCGGCATTATCTCAATCGCAGTGACGCCAAGATGCTTCAGGTAAGGAAGCTTCTCTATAGCGGACTTGAATGTCCCTTCGCGCGTGAACGTGCCTATGTGAAGCTCGTAGATAATCAGGTCTTTGAGCGGCAGGCCCGTCCAGTCCTTATCCGTCCAGTTGAAGCTGGCCGAGTCAACCACGCGCGAAGCTCCATGCACTCCGCCGGGCTGCCACCGCGACACGGGGTCGGGCCGCTCGTTCTCTCCGTTAATAACGTACTTGTAATCCGCGCCCGCGCCAGTCTCAGGAGCTACGGCTTCAAATACATCGCGGCCTGAGCGCTCCATCTGTACTGTGCGCCCGTTGTCTCCGTAGATTTTCACGGAGAGGCTCTTTGCTAGCGGAGCCCAGACGCGAAATCTGGTGCTTCCGTCAGGGAGGGGACGCGCGCCGAACTCAAGCTCCCACGCGGCGGGCGCACTCCCGCTCTCATGACTAATTTGTGCTGAGGACATAAGGTTTTCCTTTGGGGCAAGCCCCCTTGTTCTTAAAATCTATTAAAGCTTGCGGCTCAATCAATCCGCTCAAGCAGCGCGACGGGCATCTGCGCCAGAACGTCCAGCAGAATCAGAGCGCTCGTGCCGTTGTAATCCACCGAGCGAAATCTCTTCCCGGTCAAAACGTCCCTGTAAGTTGCGCCGACCGGCCCGTCCTCTCCCAGAAGCACCACCGTATCGCGCCAAGCCGTCGCTCCGACCGGCAATTCCCTTTCGATGTCGCAGAGCCTTGTGAAGAAGCGCCCGGCGATGACGACAGCCTCTTTCTCGTCACGTCTGCGCGCGAAAGAGATTACGTGACGCGCGCGCGCGCCGAGTGCGCGAAGCGGGACGTAGCTTCCCCCGCCGAACAGCTCGCTCTCTGTCATGCGGAACCTGAGCGCGCGGCGCGTCAGGTAAAGCTTGAGGCGGTCGTCTTCCGGCTCACGCATAAGCTTTTCAACGAGCGCGGCCACGTTCTCATCCGCAGCCTTGACCGAGCTTAAAATCTCCCGGTTGCGCTCGTAATCTATGGGGCGGCGGTTGTCCGGGTCAACAAGGCTTAAGTTCCAGACCTCCGTACCTTGATAAAAGTCCGGCACGCCGGGCGCGGTTATCTTCAGGAGCGTCTGCGAAAGCGAGTTGAAGAGCCCGGCCCGCGCCACCCTCTTCTGGAACGGCGTGAACTCCCGCAGGAACTGGTTCTGCTCGTCGCTCTCAAGAATCCGCGCTATGAATTCGCGCACGGCCCGCTCGTAATCCTCGTCCGCGCTAATCCAACTCGTGTGAAGCTTGGCCTCCTTCAGGGCCTTGTTCACGTACTCCTGTATGCGGGAGACGAACTCGGCGTGGCCGTCTTCGCTCATCTCTCCGAAGGGCCACGCGCCTACCAGCGTCTGGTAGATTAGATATTCTTCGTTCCCGTCCGGCGCAAGCTCGCCCGCCACTTTTGTCTTCCTGTCGTGATTCAGCTCGCGCCAGAGATGAATCGAGTCATTCCACTCTTCGGGAATCTCCGAGAGGACGTTGATTCTGGCGCGCACGTCTTCGCCGCGCTTGGTGTCGTGCGTGGAAGTGGCCGAGAGCGCGGCAGGCCAGTACTCCATGCGCTCAAGATTGCGGCTGTGAAAGCGTTCGAGCGAGACGCCGAAGATTGCCGGCTCGCCGCCGACTTCGTTCAATGACGCGAGCGGGTAGAAGCGATAGAAGGCTGTGTCTTCGAGCCCCTTGGCCGTGACGGGCGCGGTCAGTTGTTGAAAGCGCATGACGAAGTTTCGCCGCTCGGCACGGTTGGCTTCGCTCAATCCCTTCGGGTCTTGCAAGAGCAGTATGGACTCTATGAAATCGAAGATGGAGGCGTTGATGCCGGGATTGCGTCGCTTGGCCGCGCGTATGGCCGTCTTGATGTGCAGCCTATCGTCTGCGCTCACGCTCGTCAGAGTGCGCCGTATGTAGCTTCTGTAGACCGGGAACGCCGCTATGACTTCGCCGAGCGCGTCCTGAAGACTGTTGAAGGTGAAGTCGCGCGACCAGCGATGCTGCTCCGAGATGTCGTCAAGGCGGCGAGCCAGCACGTGAAGCTCGCTCGACATGGCCACGCGCAGGATAAGCTTCTTCGCGTCGTACAGAATCCTGCTGAAGCTGTCGGAGATGCCCGTGAAGTTTCTGTAAAGCTCGTGGAAAGCCTGCCCGTTGCGCGTGTCAACGAAGACGCCGTTCAAGAGATTCATGAACTCGTAGCCAGTCGTCCCGTAAATGGGCCAATCGGCCCTGAGCAGCTCGTCGTGGCCCAGAATCTTTTCGACCACTAGGTAGAAGGGCTTCTCTTTTCGCGCCGCCCCGCCCGAAGGATTAGCTGCGCCGTCGCCGTCCGCGGAAGCCGCGCGCGACTTCCTCTGCATTGCGGCGCAGGCGCGCTGCAAGTCGTGCAGATACTTCTCAGGGTCAAGCAGGCCATCAACGTGGTCTATACGCAGGCCCGTGATGCAGCCCTTCTTGAGCAGCCGGAAGATGACTTCGTGTACGGCTGTGAAGACGGGGCGCTCTTCCACGCGAACGGCCGCCAGCTCGTTGATGTCGAAGAAGCGGCGGTAGTTAATCTCGTCAGCCGCGACCCGCCAGTAAGAGAGACGATAAGCCTGTTCGGAGAGAAGCTGCTCCAGCAGGTCGAAGCTGCGCGGGTCGTCGCGCCTGCCGTTCAATTCCATGAGCGCCTGATGAACCGCGTGGCGCACCTGCTGGCTGCTCTTGACCAGATTCGACAGGCGGCGCTTGATGACCAGATTCTCCCTGCGCCGCTCGCGTATGCGCGCCGGGTCTGTCTCGGTGCGCGGCGGCAGGTGACCGAGCGCCGTCATGATGCTCTCAAGCTCAAGCACGTCCGCGTGCGAATCACTCACCGCCTTCCTCAACTCGGCAAGCGCGGGTTGCAGTATGTGCGTAATGGAGCGCGGCGCAAGCGGCAAACTCGTCTCGTAGTAGTTAGCAAAGAACTCGCCGCCGCGATAGCTCACCTTGATTTCCTGATTCTCAAGCACGCGCCCGTACTGGTCGCCAAGCGTGGGCAGCAGGACTTTGTTTGCGAAGCTCTCTTTAGGCGGCTGCCAGTCTATGTCGAAGAAGCGCGCGTAAGGCGAGCTGGGGCCGTTCTCAAGCACGTCCTGCCACCAGCGATTCCGCGAGCTTGCAATGCACATGTGGTTCGGCACCACGTCCATCAGGATGCCCATGCCTCGCTCGCGCAGCTCGCGCGCCAGCGCCACGAACTCATCCTCCGTCCCAAGCTCCGGGTTAATCTTCGTGTGGTCTATCACGTCGTAGCCGTGAACGCTGCCGGGCCGCGCCGTCAGGATAGGAGACGAGTAGAGGTCGCTGACGCCAAGCTCCGCGTAGTAGTCCAGCAGCGCCCGCGCGTCCGCAAAGGGAAACCGGTTGTTGAACTGTAGCCTGTAAGTTGAGACAGGAATACGAGCCTGCATGATGAGCTAAACTATCAACCGTCCGCCTGTACGAGCGCTCTTAGGACAGGTCTTCCTTCACCTTTTTTCGACAAATTTAAGGGTTGCCGATTTCCGCTCGCGGCGCGTCCCTACTATCTTTCGGGCGCGCGACGGGCGGGCAGCAACCCGACCATCGTAAACGATTAAACTACAGGTAAACTGTGCTTTAAATATTACTGTATTAACCCGAAATCCTGCAAAATAAGCGCCTCAAGCCCTCTTCGCGGAAGCGGAGAGAGCCCGGTGATTGCCGTCATCCGTCCGCAGGCTTCTGCTTCTCAGCTTCGCGGCCAGAGAATCCTGCCCGCCTTCGTACTCGCCCCTCACGCTGCATTCAGGGCAGCGCTCTATCATCTGGCCCTTTTCGGCAATCTTAAGTCTGATTCCGCAGTAAAGACATCTCATAGTACACCTCTTAAATAGAGGGATGCGCCCGAAGGGGAAGCTTTTTCTACAGGGGAAATTTGACAGAGTTTAAGACCGTAGAGCGCGCCGGGTCTGTACGATAACGGACTTTTTAGTACGTCTTCGTACAGACGATTTTTATAGATTTGATAGAATCACTTATCGTTTAAACACGAAGAGCGTCAGCCTTCCCCCTCTGGCATATACGGAAACCTCAAACCCCAAAAATCAGGAAGCGGATTATGACGAAGTTAAAGAATCTGGGTGTCTATGTCCTGCCGGACGGGAAAGAATTGATAGCGGAAATCGAGCCGGGTTTAGGCTACAGGCTCTATCCAACAAAGCTCTGGCATCAGTACAGAAGCTCTGAGTACCTTGTCACGCGCGAAGGTCGGCTCCTCATCAAAGGCAAGCCCAGCAACCTCTCCGTAGAGCATCTGATTGACACAGGCCGCCGCGCCGAATACCCGAAGAGCAGCAAGCTTCTTTAGGATTGATTCATTGATTCAATGAACCGATGAATCAATCCTTTCCGTTCATCGTTCTGACTTCCGCATTGCCTTTATGCTATTCTGTGGCCACTTCGGAGAGGAAAGCTTGAAGTGGCCGAGAGCGCTTATCGGGCGGGTCTTAAAGAGACAATCCCAACTCAAATCGGACTAGAAGAGAAGAGCAGGCGGTTCTACGTCTATGCGTGGGTCGTGCTGGGCTTCAACCTGCTGGTCGTACTCTGGGGAGCTTACGTGCGCGCAAGCGGCTCCGGCGCTGGCTGCGGCAGCCACTGGCCGCTCTGCAACGGCGAGGTAATGCCTCGCGCGCATGCCACGGAGACTCTCATAGAACTGACGCATCGCACTACGAGCGGGCTGGCGCTCCTGCTCGTCTTCGGCCTGGCCGTCTGGGCATTCCGCAGCTTTCCGCGCAAACATCCGGCAAGGCTCGGGGCTGTCCTGTCCGTCTTCTTCATTATCACTGAAGCTTTGATTGGCGCGGGGCTCGTCTTATTCGGCTTCGTAGCGGACAACGATTCCATAGGACGCGCCGCATATCTATCCATACATCTTGTAAACACCTTTCTGCTTCTGGCGGCGCTGGCGCTCACGGCATGGTGGGCTTCCGGCGGAAGCGCTTTGCGAATACGAGAGCGCGGCACGCTTTCGCTCATTCTGGGAGCGGGGCTCGTGGGGACGCTTCTGCTGGGCGTGAGCGGAGCAGTCACGGCTCTTGGCGATACTCTTTTTCCTGGCGGCTCGCTGTCAAGCGGGCTCAGGGATGATTTCTCACCGACGGCCCACATACTGATACGGCTCAGAGTGCTGCATCCGACGATTGCCGTTCTGGTGAGCGTGCTTCTGATTTATGCCGCGCGCTTTGCCGCCGCGAAGAGGCCCGGACTCACGACGAAGCGGCTCGCGTGGGCGCTCATGCTAATGGTTCTGGTAGAGCTTTGCGCCGGGCTGGTTAATCTAATCCTGCTTGCGCCAATCCCCATGCAGATAGTTCACCTGCTTCTGGCAGACCTGCTCTGGATTTCACTTGTGCTACTGATGGCAGCAGCGCTCGGAGAAGAGCCCGCTCTAAAGACTGCGCGTAATCAGACCTGAGAGCAGCATGAGCCCAGCCAGCACCGGGCCGTGAATCAAAAGCCCCAGAGGAAACATCCACGCCACCGCTTTTTTGCTCATCCACCTTTCATAGACGGCGCGTCTCAGCAGGTAGAGCGAGAACGGCAGATTTATCAGTAGCGCCGTAATAAGCCCCGGAGTATACCCGCCGAGAGAGATTGCCATCAGAGAGTGCGCGAAGACGTTAATCAGCAGCACGACCTGAAGGCCGACGAGCAGGTACGCGGCCCACTCGCGGCCCAGCCAAACGAGCGCGACCAGATAGGGGATGATGGTGATGATAATCAGGGCTGTGAGAAATTGCCTGTACGTGACGGGCGGAATGATTTGGCGCAAGCCTCCCGGCACGGAAGCATTTCGCTTCTCTATGAAGGCGGGCATCGTCAGGGCCTCTTCCAGATTGTGTATGGTGAGAAAGACAGGCACCAGCCAGAGCAGCAACTTTCTACTCATAAGGAAAGCTCCCTCTCCCCTTCAGTCGCCCAAGCCCCGCATACTAGTTTTCCCGCCTCAGCTTCTCTAAATACTTCTGACGGAACTTGGCCACCTTGGGCGCGATTACCACCTGACAGTAGGGCTGCGAAGGGTTGTTTTGATAGTACTCACGGTGATAAGCCTCCGCGCCGTAGAAATCTTTCAGGGGCTCAAGCTGCGTGACTATGGGCGAGTCCCAGACGCGCTCGCCGGTCATCTCCGCGATAATCTGCTCGGCAATCTGCTTCTGCTCCGGCGTGTGATAGAAGATGGCGGAGCGATACTGCGTGCCCACGTCCGCGCCCTGCCGGTTGAGCGTCGTGGGGTCGTGTATGGTGAAGAAGATTTCCAGCAAGTCGCGGAAGGTGATGGCCTCGGGGTCGAAGGTGATTTGCACCACCTCTGCGTGGCCTGTGCTGCCCGTGCAGACCTGCTGGTAAGTAGGGTTGGGAATGTGGCCGCCAGCGTAGCCCGACTCTACCTTTAAGACTCCGCGCAACTGGTTGTAAACGGCCTCAAGACACCAGAAGCAGCCGCCCGCCAGCGTCGCCACTTCCCTCTTATCTCCGGACGAAGACGAACTTAAATCTCTACTCATCACGAACCCCTCTCTCTACCCGAAGCGAAATTTTGCGCCAAGTATAGCGCACCTGACGCTTGCTTTGCGCTTTTACAGCCCCGTCTAGCCCTGTTGTTCAAGTGAGCGGCTGCCCAGCCAGAGAAGCACGGCGCTGATGATGGCTGCGGCGGGGCAAACCAAAAGCGTGTATCTCATTATGGATGGATTCGTCGTCGCCCCGGCCCAATCGTTCAGCTTGCCTATGATGGGCGAGCCTATGATGTAGGCCGCTATGTTAACCGTGAAGAAGTAGATGCCTATGCCCAGACCGCGAAGCTGCGGCCCGGCTATGTCGTGCACGTCGGCTGCCGCCGGGCCAAGCCATATCAGCGACAGACCGAGCAGTATGAAGTTGGATATCAGTAACACGGCTACGCTATCGCTAAAGAGAAAAGCCAGCCACAGTGGGACGGAGACGAGCGCCGCCACAGCGCTCAAAAGCATCCTCCCGCCGCGACGCTTTCGGCGCAGCCGGTCGGACAGGTAGCTGCCTAGAATCGTCCCGCCCACGCCTGCCGTCAACATCAGGATGCCTGCCATTGCGCCAATCTGTAGAAGCGAGAAGCCGTGAAGACGGTTGACGAAGATTGGCCCCCAGAATCCCAGATTGTTTGAAGCCAGTCCGAAGAGCGCGTATCCGACGAAGAGATACAAAAGCGGCTTTGAGCGAAAGAGCATCTTCCAGTCGTCGCTCGTGTATCGAACCTGCTTCGTCTCGGTTCTGCCGCGCGGCTCCTCGCGCAGGAAAAAGACGAGCGCGGCCAGCAGCAGCCCCGGAAAGCCCAGAAGATAGAAGGCCGAGCGCCAGCCATACGTCTGACCTATCCAGCCGCCCAGAAAAAATGCTATGCCTCCGCCTATGGCAATGCCTGTGGAGTATATGGCGTGAACCGTGGCGCGCACTCGCGGCGGAAAGTAGTCGCTCAAGAGAGAGAGCGCTGCCGGGCCGAGCGTGGCTTCACCGACTCCGACCATCACTCTACAGAGAAAGATTGACCAGAAGCCTATGCCGAAACCGGTCAATCCCGAAAAGAGACTCCACACGGCAAGGCCCGCCGCAATCAGATTCTTTCTGACAGAGCGGTCTGCCAGCCGCCCGAATGGAATCCCCAGCAGCGTGTAGAAGATTGTGAAGGACGTAGAGCCCAGCAGCGCCAGCTCGAAGTCTGTTAACTTCATCTCCGCCTTAATCGGCGCGAGCAGTATGTATATGAGCGTTCTGTCCAGAAAATTCAGGACATAAACCATCGTCAGAAGTCCAAGCGCGTACCACGCGTACGTTGAGACTTCGACAGAAGGCTCCGCGCCGTTCTCGGCTGTTATAGGTTTTGTAGACATGGCTTCTACGGCTCAATCCTGATTCTTTAAGCTGGCAGGCGGCGCTGAGGCTTCAGGGCATCAGACCAGCACGACCGCCTCGCCGCGTATCACGGGCTCGTCTTTCTGATTCGTGCAGACGGTTTCGAGAGTGACGATAGGCTTGTCTGCTCTGACCTTCGTGACGGTGACGCGCGCGGTGATGGTGTCGCCGGGATAAACGGGCGCGACGAAGCTGAGCGACTGGCTCAAGTAGACAGTGCCGGTGCCGGGCAGTTTGTTCGCCAGCACCGCCGAGATGAGCCCCGCGCCCAACATGCCGTGCGCTATGCGGCGACCGAAGCGGGTCGTCTTTGCGAAATCGTCATCCAGATGAACCGGATTGTAATCCGTCGTCAAATCCGCGAACGTTCTGATGTCGTCATCCGTGATGGTCTTCGTCAACGAATCGGTATCTCCAACCTGTAAAGCCATCGTCACTACCTTCTCTCTACCGTAGCTTCTAAAAATTTCAGGAGCGCCGCGTTGAACTCTGCGGCCTTCTCCACCATAGGAACGTGGCCGCACTCTTCGAAGACTATAAGCTCCGAGCCTGCAATCTCGCGCTTGAACCTCTCACCGAGCTCTCTGAGCGGCGTTAATCCGTCTTGTCGGCCCCAGATGATAAGCGTGGGCTGCTTGATGGAAGTAAGCCTTCCGTCCAGCATGTCCTCGCGCCGCGCAATGGATTCAATAAGGCTCTGTATGGTGTAGCCGTCGCCAGCGCCCATGCGCTGCGTGAGCGAGAAATCTATCGCGGCGTCTGACAGGTAAAGCTGCTTGTTGTAGAAGACGAGCGCGGACAGCGCCCGTATGCCTTCGCGCGTGGAAGGATTGAGCGCGGCCAACTGCTTGGCGTCGAAATCCTTCGGCGGCGCAAAGCCTGCGGCATCCACCAGCACCAGCCGCTCAACACGTTCCGGGTGAGCAATCGTGTAGAGCGCGGCAATCCAGCCGCCCATGGAATTGCCCACGAGCGTCGCGCGCTCAATCTTCAATTCACTGTAGAGCCTGTCCAGAAAATCTACGTAAGTGGCTATGCGGTAGTTAATCAGAGGCTTGTCCGACTGTCCGAAGCCAATCTGGTCGGGCACAACTACGCGGTACTTGGCGGCGAGCGCGTTGATGTTGAAAGTCCAGTTAGCAGAGTTTCCGCCCATCCCGTGCAGCAGAATCACGGTCTGCGGCCCACTGCCCGCCTCGACGTAGCGAATCTTCTGCCCGTAAATCCTGACCTCTTTCTCCGCGCGCGCGGGTGCCGGAGTCTGAGCGCTGGCGGCTCCCGGAAGAAGCAGGAGCGCGGCGAATAGAAGAAGCGCCCGGCGTGTTCTGTCGAAGATGATTTTCGTCATATTTCAGCCCCCTTATATAAATCCTCCAGAAGCTCACCGAAGCGCTCGGTCACGACCGAGCGCTTGAGCTTCATGGTCGGCGTCACTTCATCGAGTTCAATCTGCAAGTCTCGCTCAAGTATGAGGAATCGCTTGACGGCCTCCGTGGAGGAGACGCGCGAGTTGGCGCTGTCAACAATCTCCTGCACGAGCCGCACAATCTCAGGATGACGCGTCAGCCCGGCAAAGCTCTCGAATGAAATCCCGCGAGCACGCGCGTACTCTTCCGCCTCCAACTGGTTGAGCGTGACGAGCGCGACCAGATAGCTCTTGCCTTCGCCGTAAAGAAGCGCGTGGCTTATCAGATGATGCTCCTTGATTAGATTCTCTATGAGAGCGGGCGCTACGTTCTTTCCTGTGGAGGTGATGATAAGCTCCTTCTTGCGCCCCGTGATGCGAAGGAATCCGTCCGCGTCCATGCATCCAAGGTCGCCCGTCAGAAGCCAGCCGTCGCGCATCACTTCCGCAGTTCTCTCCGGCTCCTTGTAGTAGCCGCTAAACATCATCTCGCTCCGTACAACAATCTCGCCGTCCTCTTCTATACGCACCTCGCAGCCGGGCATGGGCGGCCCGACTGTGCCGAACTTGTAATTGTCCGGGCGATTGAAAGCCACGCAGACGTTCTCCGTCAGGCCGTAAGCCTGAAGAATGGGGATGCCTGCGGCGTCGAAGAATTCGGCCACCTCCGTCAAGAGAGGCGCACCGCCGGAAGTTGCCAGCCGCAAGCGCCCGCCGAAATAGTCGTTGACGCGAGCGAGGACGGGCAGCGCTCGCTCTTCATATTCCGCGCGCAAAGCTTCGGGAATGGCTTCTCTGGCCTGTCGAAGACGGCTGACCTGTCTTCCGACTTCGAGCGCTTCGCGGAACCCGCGTTGCTCTTCTTCGGAAGCCCTGTCGAGGTCGCTCATGATGCGCGCGTGAACCTTCTCGAAAAAGCGTGGGAGGCTGGCAAAGACCGTTGGCCGCACCTCCATCATGTAGGCCCACAGCTTCGTCAGGTCGTCAACGAAGTAGGCGGGCGTCCCCGCGTATAGCCGGTTGTAAAGGCCGCTTATGCGCTCCGCCACGTGGCAGTACGGAAGATAAGAGAAGCAGACGTCACGGTCGTAAACCGGAATCGTCTCGCGCAAAGATTCGACGCTGTTGATGATATAGCGGTGGCTGAGCGTAGCGCCTTTAGGCAGGCCCGTAGTCCCCGAAGTGTAGACCATTATGGCTATGTCGTCAGCACTGGCGCTCAGGGCATTCTCCGTCATCAACGGCATGACGCCAGCCGCAGCGTCCCGGCCCACCTGAAGAAAATCCCTGTAGCTAGTAACGTTCGGATGAGAGCGCGCGGCTTCTTCGTCAAGCGCTATGACGGCTTTGACCTTCGGAAGCTCCGGGCGCACGCTCAGGATTTTTTCCAGTTGGAACGCCGTGTCAACCAGCACGAACTCCGCGTCCGAATGATTGATGATGTACCGGCACTGCTCTGCGGAGCTTGTGGGATAGAGCCCGACCGAGATGCCTCCGGCGCAGATTGTCCCTACGTCCGTGACGGGCCACTCCGGCACGTTGCCCATCAGTATGCAGACGGAAAGCCCGCGCGTGAGCCCCGACGCCAGAAGCGCACAGCCGAACTCGTGCGCCTCCCTCTCAAACTGATTCCACGAGATGCCCTTCCAACTTTCGCCCTCTCGCACGAAGAAGACATCACGCGCCTCGCCACTTCCAGCGCAGTACTGCTCCACCCTCTCGCGGAACAAAGTGTAAATATTCGGATACTTCATAAAGGGTGCCGGGTGTCAGGTGCCGGGTTTCGGGGAAAAGAAAATCAAGCTCTCTTTCTTTTACCTGAAACCTGCTTTCAGTATTGAAAGGCGACGCAGGCCATGTTGAGGCCGCCGCCGGAAGCGCACATCACTAGATTGTCGCCGCGCTTGAGCTTCCCCTCGCGTACGGCGTCGTCCAGCACCATCGGGATGCAGGCCGAGCCCGTGTAGCCCCACTTGCCCATGATGGTGTGCGTGCGCGACATGGGGAGGTCTAGCCGGGACATGACCTCTTTGATGGTGCTCAGGTTGACCTGCGTAAAGAGAAAGAGCGGGATGTCTTCGAGCGCGAGCCCGGCTTTCCGAAGCACGTCCCTAACGATTGCGGGCCAGCCCTCGTTATTGACCTCAGCCGGATACTTTTTAGCAAATCGCAGCTTGGCCCAGATGCCTTCGCGCAGCACCTCTTCCGTGATGGGGATGCGCGTGCCGCCGGCGTAAATGCCCATGTGGTCGTGAAAGCTTCCTTCCGCTAAGAGCTTCGAGGCGAGAAAGCCGGGGCCGTCCGTGGAAGCCTGAAGCACCAGCGCGCCCGCCCCGTCCGCGAATATCGTGCAGGTCTTTTTGTCCGTCCAGTCAACATACTTGCTCATGGCGTACGCGCCTATCACCAGCACGTTCCTGTAAGAGTCGTCAGCGATGACGTACTTAGAGGCAGTGTCGAGAGCCGTGACGAAACCGGCGCAGGCGCAGTTAAGGTCAAACGTGCCCGCGTTCTTTGCGCCCAAGCGGTGCTGAACGACTACGGAAGTCGCGGGCGAGACGTATTCGGGCGTGTCCGTCGCCAGCACGATTAAGTCAAGGTCTTCGGCTTTGACGCCGGAAGCTTCCAGAGCCCGCGCGGCCGCAGCCTCTGCAAGGTCAGCCGTGCTTTCATCGGGCGCTGAGATGTGGCGCTCTCGTATCCCTAGAATTTGAGAGACAAACTCGTTGACATCCTCGCCCAGCATGCGGCTCAGGTCGTCGTTTGTCAGAATTTTTTCCGGCACGTAGGAGCCAGTGCCGGCTATCTTTGCGTAGCGCATGTTACCTTTCGTTCTCTTTTATGAACTCTATGACGGCGGCGTTTAACTCTTCGGCCTGTTCTATGAAGAAGGTGTGGCTGCCGCCTTTGATGATGGCGAGCCGCGCGCCGGGGATGCGGGCGGCCAGATTGCTGGAGTTCTCCACCGGCACGATGATGTCTGCGTCTCCGCTCAAGACGAGCGTCGGCGCGGTTATCCGGGAGACTCTTTCCTCAGCGTTGAACTCAAGCGCCGCCTGAAGCTGATGAAGGTATGCGTATTCGGGCACGAAATTCTGCGCTCGTAAAGCTATCACCTTCTCGACCTCGTCTCTCCTTCGCTCGACGTAGGCGGGCGAGAAGGCGAGCAGCAGGTTTTCCCGCACGCGCTGTTGCGTGTTCAGTCCCTTTGTAGAAGCCAGCGCCTGCAAAGTCTCAAGCGTGGGCGGAACGTGATTAGGGCCGCCGAAGCTGGTACAACAGAGCGTCAGGCTACGGGTCATCTCGGGGAACCCGAGCGCGAACTCCTGCGCGACGAAGCCTCCGAAGGACGCGCCTAAGATGTGCGCGCTCTCAATCCGCAGCGACTTGAGAAGCGCCGCCACGTCGCCCGCAATCGTCCTGATGGTGATGGGCGCGTCGGGCGCTTCAGAGCGGGAGATGCCGCGCGGGTCAAAGCAGACGGTGCGAAACTCCTTTGAGAAGTCCTGAACCTGCTTGAACCAAATCCAGAGCCCCGTGCCAAAGCCCGGAATCAATACCAGAGGAGCGCCCGTCCCATGCTCCTCGTAGTAAAGCTCTATCTCGCCTGCGAAAATCTTCGGCATGACGTTTTCGAGAGTAAGCCTTCGCCCCGTGAGGGTACAAACCCCGAAGCACTCCCGGTATAAAACAGGGTATGAAAAGGCGAGTGCTACGGGGTCTGTATGAAACGCGTTACCTGAGCTTAAAAGTTAAGCTTGAACGCGAACTGAATAACGCGCGGGCCTGTGGTCGTCTGCGTGATGCGCCCGAACGTGGCGGGCACCGCTATGTTGCTGTTCGGGTTGGCGAAGTTCGTCCAGTTAAAGAGATTGAAGAACTCCGTGCGGAACTCGCCGCGCACGCTCTCCGAGAAGGGTATGAACTTCACGATTGAGAAGTCCAGATTCTTCTGGCCCGGCCCACGGAAAGCATTGCGGCCCGTATTGCCGAACGGATTCGCCGGGTCAAAGGCCGGATTGTTGACCACGCCTACCGCCGTCCCGGCCACTATGGGACGCGAGATGACGAAAGCGGACGTGTTGAAATAACCGTTCAGACGGTCTTCTATACTTCCGGTCGTGTAGACGGGGCCGGAGAATCCGCTCGCAAAGTTCGCTCTCTGTATGATGTTGTTGTTCGGGTTATCTATGATGGAGAAGGGCAGGCCCGTCTGAAGCGTCAGGATGCCTGCTATCTCCCAGTTGTTCAGGATGGCGCGGGCCGCGCTCGAATCCGAGCTAGTCTTCGGCAGGTCGTAGACGAAGCTGTAAACGAAGCGGTGCGTGCGGTCAAAATCGGACGGCCCGTAATTCGTGCGCCAGTTGAACTGGTCGCCCGCCACGGCCTGCAATTCGTTGACGGCCGTGCCCGAATAGTAATCGGTAGAGCGGCCCCAGGTGTAGGCAGCAAGGAATTGAAGCCCACGGCTGAAGCGCTTGGTGACGCTCACCTGAAGCGAGTTGTACTGCGAGTTGGAGCTTGACTGAACCTGCTGTATGCCGCCCGCAGCGTTCTTCTGAGTGGAAAGGAACGTCCCCAACGGCGCGCTGAAGCTGTTGGTCGCCTGATTGTAGACGGGCTGGTTGAGCGTAATCACCTGTAGAAGCTTTCTGCCGCTCGCGCCCACGTAGCCGACCTCCAGCAGGTAATCGTTTGCAAACTCCCACTGAACGTTGGTGTTGTACTGCTGTATGTAGGGCGTGCGCAGGTTAGGGTCAATGAAGATGCCGCTAATCGGCACGCCTACCAGAGGCGTGAGCGGGCTCAAGGGGCTAGGGATGGTCGCGTTGACGGGAAACTGCGTAGGCTGCGGCACCGGCACAAACGGGCTCGAGAAGGGACGCAGGCTCGGCACGATAACCGCCAGAGGATTGACTACTCCGACGGCCAGCGCCAGGTACGGGAAGTTCAAAAGCTGCGTGTTGGCGTAGCGCGTCGAGAGACGGTCGTAGTAGATGCCGTAGCCTCCGCGCAGGACTATGCGGCGAGACTCCGAGACGTTGTAAGCGAAGCCCACGCGCGGCGCGAAGTTGTTCTTATCGTTCGGAACGAGCGTGTCGTCCGCGAGCGGCACGCCCGGAATAGGATTCGTGGCGTTGCCCGCCTGCACAAAGCCGTTCGGCGGCCCTGCCGGTGCGGCAGCCGTCCCGGCCTTGAACTGCTCGGGGATGAAATTCACGAGACGCCCGCGTATGTCCTTCGGATAACCGTAGAAGTCGTAGCGCAGACCCAGATTGAGCGTCAGGCGGTTGGTTACCTTCCAATCGTCCTGAACAAAGAGGCCAAGGTCATTGACTCGCAGCGCGCGGTCGTAAACGCCTGAGCCTATGATGGAGATGCCGTTGCCCGTCAGGAAGTTCGTGAAAGCCGAGAAGGGATTGAGCGTCGTAGGGCTGAATTGCAGGAAGCCGCGCGAAAAGGCGTTGAAGTAGAAGTTGACCTGCGAGCGGCGATACTCGCCGCCTATACGCAGGCGATGATTGCCCGCCACGATTGAGAGCGTGTCGTTCACGCTCCACGCGTTGATGCGCGACGACTGGTCTGCAAAGCTGCTTGAGCCGAGCGTGAAAAGCCCCGGCAGGACTATCGTAGGCAGCCCCGGAAAGAGATTTCCAATCGGATTGGTGATGCCGAACTGCCCGCCCGTAAAAGGCTCTACCGGCACGGATGTAACGCGAAGACGGCTGAAACCGAAGCGAGCCTGATTGACCACGTTTGGACTGAAGACGTATGTGTCCGTCAAAGAAGTCAGGCTCTGTATGATGTCCAGCTCGCCGCCGAAGCCCGGAAGCTGCGTCGGCCCGTTGCCCAATCCCGCGAAGTTGTAGTTGGCCTGCCTCGTAGGATTGCTGGCGAAAAACGCCTTGGCCGAGAAGGAATGATTCTCGCTCAGCTTCAAGTCGAAGTTGCCGTTGAACTGGTCTTCCCTGAAGGTGGAGATGTCCGAGATAGTCACGGAACCCGTAGAGGTCGAAGCGGACGGAATAGCAAACTGGCCGTTAGGCAGCCGCGCGTTCAGAAGCGCAACGGCAATCGGGTCAACCTGAGCTGCGGTCAACGCGGGCTGCTGTTGAGCTACGGGCAGCGTCGCGTTGTAGGCGTTGAAGGCGGCGGCGATTCCGGCAGCCGTGCGATTCGTGTCCGTCAAAAAAGGCGGGAGCGTCGGTGACATCAGGCTGTTAATCAATGACGCCCCGTTGCGCTCTCGCGTCCCCTGATAAGAGGCGAAGAAGAAGGCCCTGTCTCTCACAATGGGGCCGCCGATTGTTCCTCCGAACTGGTTGCGCGATAGCACAGGCTTCTGCTGCCCCTGTCTCCCCAGAAAGAAGTCGTTGGAGTTGAGCGCGCGATTGCGGAAGAACTCGTAGACGTTGCCGTGAAACTCGTTCGAGCCCGATTTGGTTATGGCCTCGACGTTGCCGCCCGCGTTCCTTCCCTGCGCGGCATCGTAAAGGCTCGTCTGTACTATGAACTCCTGAAGACTGTCTGTCGCAGGCACCGCTATGTTCGGAGTCGAGTTGGTTCCAATAGAGTTGGCGTCAATGCCGTTGATGCGCACGTTGTTGCTGGTCGTGCGCTGGCCGTTGACTGTGATGGTCGTGTCGCCGCGCCCCAGCTCCGTGTTGTTGGAAACCGACGAGCTTGTGCCGGGCGAGAGCGTCAGAAGCTGCTGGAAGTTGCGCGTAGGCAGAGGCAGTTGACGAATCTGCGTCTCTTCTACGACGCGCCCTACCTGAGAGCTTTCCGTCTGCACGAGCGGCTGCTCGGCGGTGACCGTCACGGTGCCGCCCTGTACTGTGGCCGCTTCGAGCATGATGTCCAGCGTGGCGGTCTGAGCCACGTTGACTATGACCTCTTCGGCCACCGCCGACCTGAAGCCCTGCGCGGAAATCTCCGCTCGATACTTGCCCGGAGGCAGAAGCTGCGCGGCGAAATTACCGTTCTCGTCCGTCACGGTATCACGCTCAAGGGCCGTGTCGCGGTTTGTTATCTTGACGGAAGCGCCCTGCACGCGCGCGCCCTGTGCGTCCGTGACCGTTCCGCTTAACTGGCCCGTAGCGCCCTGCGCGTGCGCCGAAGCTGTAACGGATAGAAGAAGGCCGACGAGCATCAAAAGATTGAACCATCTGCTACGAACCATTTTTTGTAAACCTCCAGCGATAAGCTTTCCCAAAGAATGTGCGGCGGAGGGGAGCCCGCCATGATAAAAACGAACGTACGTTTTTATTTCTGCTCTACGATTACGGGCGCGCTTTTTCCCTTGTGGCCTTGCGCCCGTGACTCTTATTTCCAGCTACTTTTTAATTGGCTTTCTTGCGGATTTGGGGCGGGCTTTCGTGACGCGCCCCGTTTGAGCTTCCTTGAGCTGCATGTCGTCCGGCTTCAGTATGCCGCGACGGAAAATCTCAGTCAGCTTCACTATCACCTGATCGTCACCTATGCCGAAGTGCCGGTTGCCGCCGAACAGTTTTTCAACCAGAAAGTAGTTGAAGAACTGCATGTAGACGGCTGTGAAACCCACGGCAGGGTCTATGCCGTCGTAAAGCGCTTCCCTTCTTCTAAGCTCCGCGAAGTAACCCGTGAAGCGTCGCCGCAGGTTGTGCGCCAGCCCTTCGAACATCTTGCGGAAGTGGCGATTCTCAAACTCCAGCACGTCTATGTACATCAGCAGCCAGAAGTCGTGATGGTCGTTGACCATCTCCTTTACCAGACGACCGAACCTGACAAGGCTCTCAGGCTCGAAAGGCTCATCAATCTGGTCGAAGATGGCGCGCAGGCGCGCGTCAATCACCTTCTGGTACTTGCTTATGATGGACTCTAGGATTTCCTCTTTGGTCGAATAGTAATTGTAGAGATTGCCGAGGCTCGCGCCGTTGCGTGCGGCTATGTCCCGCATAGAGGTGGCGTGAAAGCCCTGCTTGATGAAGAGCTGCTTGGCCGCTTCCTCTATGCGCCCCTTCTTCTCTTCAATGACCTCGGCCGTTAGTTTGGGCATACGCCTCACCTAAAAAACGAACGCTCGTATTTTATTCCTGCGGCCGTTTTTGTCAAGTCTTTCTTTCGGGGCCGCCTTGGCCGGCGGCAAATTTGGCGCGGGCGTGCAAGCGGGCGCGCCTTCGGTTAAAGTAGCTTTTAAGAGTAGCAGAACAATCCAGGGGAGGAATCGAAGATGCAGTTAAAGGATAGGGTTGCGCTCATTACCGGCGCGGGCTCGGGGATAGGAAAGGCGGCGGCGCTCTTGCTGGCGAAAGAGGGCGCGCGCATAGGGGCTCTGGGCCGCACGGAGGAAGAATTGAAGGAGACGGTCAGGGCTATAAAGAGAGCCAAGGGGCAGGCGATAGCGCTCACGGCGGACATCTCTCAGCCGGAAGAGATGATGAGCGCCGTGGAGCAGCTAGCGGATAAATGGGGACGCATAGATATTGTCTTTGCCAACGCGGGAATCAACGGCGTGTGGGCTCCTATTGAAGAGCTGACGCCGAAAGAGTGGGACAGGACTCTGACCATCAACCTGAAGGGAACGTTCCTGACGGTCAAGTACGCCCTGCCTTATCTGAAGAAGCGCGGCGGCTCCGTGATAGTTACTTCGAGCGTGAACGGGACGCGCATCTTCAGCAACACGGGGGCGACGGCCTACTCGTGCTCTAAGGCCGCGCAGGTGGCTTTCACGAAGATGGTGGCGCTGGAGCTTGCAGAGGCACGCATACGCGTCAACGTCATCTGCCCCGGAGCGATTGAAACCGAGATTGAGGAGAGCGGAGAAGAGCGCGACCTTGAAAAGGTGCGCGAGCCTGTAGAATTCCCGGAAGGCGAGATTCCCTTAACGGACGGAAAGCCCGGAACCTCAGAGCAGGTAGCACAACTCGTACTCTTTCTGGCTTCGGACGCCTCGAAGCACATCTCCGGCACGGAAATCTGGATAGACGGCGCGCAAAGCTTATTACAAGGCTGAGAAAGGCAGAAGAGATTGATTCACCGACTCATTGAATCAATGAGCCGGTGAATCCGTGTCCTTACACTTGCTCTACTGGTTCGTGTTCCGGGTCGAAGGTGGCGATTTCTGCGGCGACTAAACGTTCGCATTGCTCTGTGGAGCAAGTCTCTTCGGACGGAGGCTTGGATGCCCCGCCCTTGCCCGCGCGCGGGAGGGCAAACGAAGCCAGAAGCGCAAGGGCTGATACGACCGTGGCCACCCAGAAGACGTTGTGTATGGCAGAGGCGAGCGCGTTTTGAAGCGCGTCGAGTGCCGCAGGCGGCAATGTCGCGCGCGCCGCAGGCTCAATCAGAGCGTTCGGATTTGCAGCAAGCTCGGCCGCTCTCTGCGGCGCTAGCGCCTGCGGGTTCCGGCCTGCAAAATCGCTCAGGTACGAAGTCAGACCGGCTGAAAGCACCGTGCCCATGACGGCCACGCCTACCGCGCCGCCTATGCTTCTGGAGAACTGGTTGAGCGAAGTTGCGATGCCAAGCTGAGCGCGCGGCACGGCCTGCTGCACGGCTATCAGCAGCGTCAGCATCGTCAGCCCCAAGCCCGCACCTATCATTATCAAATCCAGATAGAGCCAGAGGCGGCGCGTGTCACGGTTAAAGTTTGCGAGCAGCGCAAGGCCCGCCGTCAGCAGCATGAAGCCGACTATGCTTGTGGGCTTGTAGCCTACGCGCAGCAGCAGACGCCCGCCTATGACCGACAATCCGACCCAGCTCAACATGAGCGGCGTCAAAAGCGAGCCGGCTTCCGTAGCGGTCGAGCCCAGCGCCCCCTGAGCAAAGAGAGGGACGAAGGTGATGGCTCCGAACATGGCCACGCCCGCAAGAAAGCCCGCGCCAATCGAGACGGCTACCACCCGGTTGCGAAAGAGCACGAACGGCACGATAGGGTCGCTGGCGCGAAGCTCTATCCAGACGAAGAGAGCCATGAGCAGGAGAGCGCCTGCGAAGAGCGCTAGATTTTGCGGGCTGGTCAGGGTGGCTACGCTCGCTCCGCCTTCCACCAGCCCAAGCATCAGCAGCGTAATCGCTATCATCAGCACGGCTGCGCCCGCGTAATCAATCGCGGGCCTCTGGTGTCGCTTGGGCTCTTTCAGGGCAAGCCCCATGATGAAGGCCGCAGCAAGGCCGACGGGAATGTTTATGTAGAAGACCCAGCGCCACGAGAGCTGGTCTGTGATGAAGCCGCCCGCGACGGGGCCTATGACGCTGGAGAATCCCCAGACGCCGCTAAAGAGCGCCTGCATTCGCGTGCGCTCCTTGAGCGTGTATATGTCGCCTATGATGGTCATGCCGAGCGGTATGAGCGCGCCCGCGCCCAAGCCCTGAATGGCCCGGAACGCTATCAACTGCGTCATGGAAGTGGACATGCCCGACAGGATAGAGCCTAAGAGGAAGACCGCTATGCCTAGCTGGTAGAAGAGGCGGCGGCCATACAGGTCTGAGAGCTTGCCCCAGACCGGAACCGTCACCGTCGAGGTGATGAGATAGGCGGAAAAGACCCAGCTATAATGGCTCAAGCCGCCCAGCGAGGCTATGACGGTAGGCATCGCCGTAGAGACTACCGTGGCCTCCAGCGCCGCCAAGAACATGCCCGTCATCACGCCCGCCGTCACGGCCCAGCGTCTTCGCTTTGACATCTCAAGCGGCTGCTCTTCAACCGCGCCCTGTACGTAACCGGCCTCTGACATTTAATCTTCTCAGATGAAAGCGGAACAACTGCTGATGATAAATCTTACGCGCACAGTCAAGCGCTTTAAGTTTCCGAAACCATTCTGACTTTATTGAGAAACTGGAACGGGCGGGAGCTTAATCTCTGCTCGGACATAAAAAAAGCGGAGCTGTTAGTCTTACCAAGCGACTCCCCCAAATCGCTTGGAAAGATTAACAGCCCCATTTGTTGCCCCTACAGACAGCCGCTAATGATTGCCCCTCCCCCAAAGGGCGTTCATCAAAATATGTAAACCTGAGCCTCCCCCAAAGCTGCAAGTTCACTGCTGTCTCAAAGAGCCTGACCCGATCTGTTTCTTTCCCCTCTTAATTACCGGAATTGATTATAGCAATGACCGTACCACTCACGGGTCGCTTCAACTTTCGGGAGGCCATGCAATTTAATAATCCCAAAAACTCGGGCTCAGTCGGCTGGAGGCGGGAGCCGGACGGCGTAGGCGTCTGCTTTCGTAAGCGGTCGGCTTGCATCGCTTTTATACTAACGGCCTGTACTGTTGAACGGTAATCATTCGCAGTCCTGCTGGTTTGTAATCGTCCTTACACCGTGCGTGAAGATAGACGAGGAAAGCGCTCGTTTCCCCGACTTAAATTATATTGACATCTAAGGACTAAAGCGAAAGCAGTGAGCCGGGTTCTATCCCGGACTCACTGCTTTGATGAAAACGTAATATACGCGCCGGGCCGTAGCCCGTAATCAGGCAGCCGCTTTGGCCGCGACCGCCACGGAAGCCGCTTCTTTCGCTTTCACGTAGGCTTCCACGGCCAGCCGCGTAGCCGCGCTCATTACCCTGTAGGCCGCAGGCTTCTCTTCTCTCAACTCAAGCAACCGCTCGTAGTACGGATTAACTTCAAAGCCGACCGTGCCTTTTTGGCCAGTCTCTCTCTTTCCGGTCTTTCTCTGCTCTTTCATATCTTTCCCCCTTAAGCAGCCCGTGCCCGCTCTTCCGGCTTGGCTTCCCTGACGCGTCTCGAATCTTCCGCCGTCTCGCTGACTTTAAGCTGCGGCCCCTGCTCGCAGGCGCAGGCAGACATCAAAGGCCAGCCGCCGCGACTCTGAAGCTCGGGCGAATAGACATCTGCCCCGCAACGCGCGCAACTGGCGATTCTCTTATATACAGGTATTAAAATCTTCTCTTCAGCCATTTCCCTTGTCCTGACCCCTGACCTCTTCCGTCAGACAAAAAAGGCGTTAGACCGAATCTAACGCGCAGCTAAAATTTTGCCTCGTGGGAGAGATTTCCTTGCCGTTATTTTGATGCGATGCCCGGCGGGGCTGTTGTCTGCCTGCTAATTGAAGGAGATTCTAATTGCGGAAGTTCTGTGTGACCATCAGGCCGCGCACGCCGCCGTCCAAGATGCCTATGCCTACGCGTCCGAATTGTGGCCGCAGGATGTTGGCGCGGTGGCCCGGAGAGTTCATGAGCCCCGTGTGAGCCATAGTGAGGGTCGGCGCGAGCGCCAGATTCTCGCCCGCTATGGTGAAAGAGATGCCTGCGCTGCTGATACGGTCGAAGGGGCTGCGCCCTTCAGGCGTGTAGTGCGAGAAGTAGCCGCGCCCGAACATATCAACGGAATGGGCGCGGGCCACGGGCAGCATCTCCGGGTCTGCCTCAAGCGGCTTGAGCCCTGCGGCCACTCGCTCGCGGTTGACCAGCACCAGCATCTCGGCCTCCAAATCCGGTCGCGGCTTTGGATTATCAACCTTGAAGGGAAGCTCTACCGTCTCGTCGGAATCCGGGCGTATGATTCGTACGGTGAGCGTCTGACGTATGGCTTCGTCGAAGATGGGCCGCAGGCTAGCTTCGAGCCCTTCGGTGACGGTTGCAAGGCGATTGGCGACCGCGCTGTCGCGGCTGTGCTCGCGCAGTCCGTCCGGCAGGGGGCTGGCCAGAATGAGCGGAGCCAGGATGGCCGCGAAGATGACGCCGCCCGCGAACCCCGGCAGGATGCCCAGAACTCTATTGAGGCGGCGGCGGTGAATCCCGCGCGGCAACCGTCTCAGCAACGCGTAGCCCAGAAGATGAATCAGTATCCCTACGACAAACGCCACTAGCAGAAAGCCTGCTGGCAAGGCCCACACGTCAGTCCAGCCGAGGGCAGAGCTTAGCCAGCCCGCGACCGACCTGTAGAAGCGCAGGGCCGCCAGAAAGCTGACCACCCAGCGCACAAGGTCTAGCAGCCCCAGTATGAAGCCGCGCCGCCAGCCAAAGAGCATGCTGAGCAAAATTACCAGAACCAGCAGAACGTCTATCAGATTCAAAGCCTTATTCCCTTGCTCTAGACCCTCAAGCTCTTTCGAGCGCCGCTCTATCCCAGTCGCCCAGACGCGCGCCCGCCTCATAGGTGCTTTGCAGAAACTCCATCAGCGCCTCTTCCGGACGCTCCGCCAGCCGCACGTCGTCATAATAAAGCAGGAACTCCTTCAGTTCCTGATGATAAAAAGCCTTCTCGGGCCGAATCTTCTCTTCCGGCAGGCCCGCAGGCTCCGGCGCTGTGTAAGAGTAGAAGGCAGGCGCATCAACCGCGCCCAAAGTGCCGGGCCAGAAGCCGTGGCTGATGACTTCGTGCGAGTAGGCTTCGCGCGTGATTGGGTCGGCTCCGGGGCGCTCGGGCGCGGGCCTGCCGGAAAAGCGCGTCACGGCTAAATCGAAGCTTCCCCAGAAGAAATGAACGGGGCTGCACTTGCCTATGAAGCGCGAGCGAAACTCTTCAAAGACCTTCGTCGCCTGCAAGAGTATGCGCCAGAAGCGATGCGCGTGCTCTGCGTCGTAAGACGCGTGCGTTTCATCCTTCTCGAACGGGATGGGGTCTGGTATCTCCACGGGCGTCGTCCAAATCTTCACCTCGATGTCGAGCTCCTTCAGGAGGCGCATGACTTCTCTGTGAAAGTCAGCGACCGAGCGCGGCTCAAGCCGAAGCTCGCGGTGCGCGCCGTCGCTGGTCTTGATGTGCAAACGGTGGTCTATGAAGTCGAAGTCTATCTCGAAGGTGCGCTCGTTGTAGCGCATGGGCGAGGTGGTAAGCCCGCGCGCGTCTACGTAAAGAGGGACGTTCCACCAGTGATTGACCAGAGGCGTCTGCGCCATACGTATCTTGCCTATGACCTGCGTCCACATGTGCAGCGTGGCGCGCGTCGCCTCCCATTCTTCTAGCGGGAGGCCCGGCCACACTTCCGATTTATCGGGACTGCTCTGAGCGTTGGAATCTGCCATTGCTAGCTCCTATCTTTTCAGGCCAATGAAATGCGGTGCCATCCCGGGATTCTACACGAGGCCGCAACCAAGAGTCTTCTTACGTGCTTTCAGATAGTCTCATAATTTGAAAACTCTCTGCGTTATCCTCGGCGTCTCTCTGCGTCTCTGCGGTGA
>DASVQI010000020.1:0-19164 GCA_036389255.1 Pyrinomonadaceae bacterium | reverse complement strand
TGGTGTCCTAATTTGAGAACTCTCTGCGCTTGTCTCGGCGTCTCTCTGCGTCTCTGCGGTGAGTGTCTTATATAGTCATTCACCGCCGCAGACGCAGAGAGACGCTGAGGGGGCGCGGAGAATTGAATTTAGGACACTACTGATGCCCGCAGCCTGTTGACAACAGGCTTGACGGTGGTATATTTTTAGCACTCGCCCGGAAAGAGTGCTAAGTTTTCCATCTCTTCCAGAGGCGTGCGCAATCTATAAATAAATTAATCGTTGGAATCCGAAAGGAGTTTTGCAATATGGCTACAAACATCAGACCCCTGCACGACCGCGTAATTGTTCGCCGGATTGAAGAGGGCGAGCAGGTTCGCGGCGGCATCATCATCCCTGACACGGCTAAAGAGAAGCCGCAGGAGGGTGAAGTCATAGCAGTTGGCGAGGGCAAGTACAGAGAGGACGGCACACGCCAGACGCTCGACGTGAAGGTAGGCGACCGCATTCTCTTCGGCAAATACAGTGGCTCCGAAATCAAGCTCGAAGGTGAGGAGTTCCTGATTATGCGCGAGGATGAAATCTTAGGCATCATCGAGCGCGCGGGCGCGGCATCGGGCAGCAAGAAGGGCGGCAAGTAAGACCTGCAAGTCTTATAGCTGCCTTTTAGTTTGAGTATCTGAAAAATTTTTCAGCAGGAGAAGAAGGATAAAATGGCAAAGCAAGTAATACATGGTGAAGAGTCGCGTGCGGCTATACTGCGCGGCGTCAACCAGCTCGCCGATGCGGTCAAAATCACGCTCGGCCCCAAGGGGCGCAACGTAGTCATAGACAAAAAGTTCGGCTCCCCCACAATTACCAAGGACGGCGTCACTGTCGCCAAAGAGATTGAGTTGAAAGACGCTCTGGAGAACATGGGCGCGCAGATGGTCAGAGAAGTCGCGTCGAAGACTTCGGACGTTGCCGGTGACGGCACGACTACGGCGACGGTGCTGGCGCAGGCAATCTTCCGTGAAGGCGTGAAGACTGTGGCGGCTGGCGCTAATCCCATGGCCCTGAAGCGCGGCATTGACAAGGCCGTGGAGCGCGCCGTCGAAGAGATTCATCGTCTATCGAAGCCCGTCAAGGGCGAGATGATTGCACAGGTCGGGACGGTTTCCGCCAACGGCGACACGACCATCGGCACCATCATTGCCGAAGCTATGAACAAGGTAGGCAAGGACGGCGTCATCACGGTTGAAGAGTCCAAGACCATGGAGACTTCGCTCGAAGTCGTGGAAGGTATGCAGTTCGACCGTGGCTATCTTTCACCCTACTTTGTGACCGACCCCGAGCGCATGGAAGCCGTGCTAGACAACCCGCTCATTCTCATCAACGAGAAGAAGATTTCTTCCATGAAAGACCTGCTGCCCCTGCTTGAGCAGGTGGCGAAGATGGGCAAGCCGATGCTCATCATCGCTGAGGACGTTGAAGGCGAGGCGCTCGCCACTCTGGTCGTCAACAAGCTGCGCGGCACTTTGAACGTGGCTGCGGTCAAGGCTCCGGGCTTCGGTGACCGCCGCAAGGCCATGCTCGAAGACATCGCTATCCTGACGGGCGGTCAGGTCATCTCGGAAGACCTCGGCATCAAGCTTGAGAACGTCAAGCTGGAAGACCTCGGACGCGCCAAGAAGGTGACGATTGACAAGGACAACACCACGATTGTCGAAGGCAACGGCAAGGCTTCCGACATAGAAGGCCGCGTCAAGACGCTTCGCGCTCAGATTGAGGAAACCTCCTCGGATTATGACCGCGAGAAGTTGCAGGAGCGGCTGGCGAAGCTGGTAGGCGGCGTGGCCGTGATTAAAGTCGGTGCGGCTACCGAGACGGAGATGAAGGAGAAGAAGGCTCGCGTAGAGGATGCCATGCACGCCACTCGCGCAGCCGTCGAAGAGGGCATAGTCCCCGGCGGCGGTGTCACGCTCGTTCGCGCTGCCAAGGCTCTTGAGAAGTTCCAGATTAACAAAGAGGGCGAAGGCGACGCAGACGAGCAGATTGGCGTCACCATAGTCAGGCGCGCTCTAGAAGAGCCTCTGCGCCAGATTGTGCAGAACGCAGGCAAAGAGGGCGCTGTCGTGGTGGAGCGCGTTCGCTCTGAGAAGAACGAGAATCAGGGCTTCAACGCTGCTACGGAAGAGTACGAAGACCTTGTCAAAGCGGGCGTCATTGACCCCGCCAAGGTCACTCGCACGGCGCTTCAGAACGCAGCCTCAATCGCCGGGCTGATGCTCACGACCGAAGCTATGGTTTCGGAGCTTCCCGAAGACGACAAGACGCCTGCCATGCCCGGCGGCGCAGGCGGAATGGGCGGCGGCATGGGCTTCTAAACAAAGTCCGATTAAAGAAAAACAGAAGGGGCTTCACTTACATGTAAGTGAAGCCCCTTCTGTTTAAGCTCCCATCATTGGCTCAACTCAGGAGCCTGAGCCGGAGGCGGCCTGTCCCTGACCGCTCATCTGACTTGCGAGCAGTTGTTTGGCTCTCTCTGCACGCCGCGTATATTCGTCCTTAGTCTCCTGAAAAAACTGAACCAGCTCTTCGTTCCCTTCCTGCCGCGCATCTGCTATGTAGAGCGCTACGGTCTCGGCGCCCTGAAGCAGGTGGTAAGCTGTGCTGATGAGATCGTAGGTAATATCGCGTGTGCCGGTATCGCCTTGACTGTTGTCGCTTCTGTTACTGGACATAAGATAACCCTCCGTGAAAATCGAGTTGATACGTCGGGGGCGTTTGTTTCAGGGAACGCTCTCATTCTAGGAAGGACACGCTGAGAGGTCAAGGAAGAGTACGCAGTGTCCTAAATTCAATTCTCAGCGCCCCCTCGGCGTATCTCTGCGTCTCTGCGGTGAGTGTCTTAGATAATCAATCACCGCAGAGACGCAGAGATACGCTGAGGATTACGCAGAGAGTTTTTAAATTGCGATACGACCGAAGAGCTGTGACAAGCGACAGGAGAAGGCTGGTTTCGTCTCGTCACTGCTTCTTGAATCTGGCTTCTACGGATGGGCCGTTTCGCTCTCCGTGTTGCAGGGTCAGCTGCGGGTATGTGGCCGACTCTGCCTCCGCCTGCTCAAGCTCCAGAAGTTTCTCGGCATCTTCAATTGCCTTCTCTTCGCCCTCAATCTCCGCGAAGAGGCCGAAAGGAAGCTCGTCAATAACGACTATCGCGCCCGTGAGATGCCAAGTCTCGCGGCGCTTCTCGTAGACGAGCGCGGGCGAGAGGCCCATCGCGTCCAGAATAGCCGCGAGCGCTTCCGGGTTGTCAACACCCGTCTCCTCTTCTCTCTGCCGCTTGATGCTGGAAGACGAAGGATAACGCTCCTTGTAAGTCAGGATAGCCCTGCCTTCCACGCGTCGCACGCGCAGGACGGAGCGACCCGCCACCAGATTTCCGCCCGTGTAAATCGTGTTCTCTTCAAGCTCCAGCCCCTCGCGCTCGGCACCCACTTCCCTCAACCGCAGAGAAAGCCGCTCGCGCAGCTCAGGGCTCAGCCTGTACTTCTTCTCAATCTCAATACTCATGATTGCCGCTTTTATGATTGCCGCACCCAGCGAATGACTTCGGGGATGGAGGCCCGCTTGCCGTACATCAGCATGCCTATGCGGTAGACACGCGCCGCCAGCCAGAGCAGCAACAGAATTGTCACTAAGCCTATGGCAATCGAGAGCGCGATTTCCCAGAAGGGCGGCTGCTGTGTGACTATGCGCACCATCATCGTTATAGGCGACCAGAACGGAACCATAGATGCCCAGAAGGCGAAAGAAGAGTTGGGGCTGCGCATGACCGCGAAGGATAGATAAAAGCCTATCATCAGCAGAAAGATGACAGGCAGCGCGACCTGCCCGCCCTCCTGCGCCGTAGTCACCATGGCTCCCACCAGCGCGTAGATGGTGGCGTAAATAAAGTAGCCGAGCAGAAAGAAGATTATGAAGTAGATGACCAGCGAAGGGGGAATCTGCGGCAATTCCACAGGGATGCCGCTTGCCGCCAGCATCCCTACTCCGTAAAGCGCAAATAGTATGAAGACTACGGCCCAGATGCTGTACTGCGTCAGGGCCACGAGCGACACTCCTATAAGCTTTCCCATCATCAGCGTGAAGGAGCGAACAGAGGAGAAGAGCAGCTCGGCTATGCGCGTCTCCTTCTCTTCAACCACGGCGCTCAGGATGACCTGCCCGTAGGTGACCAGCATCAGGTAGATTAGAAAGCCAATGACGAGCACTAGCACAAAGCCCGCGCCCGTATCGCGCTCGCTCCCAGTCTCCGTGATGCGCTGAGGCTCCATATGCACCGGGCGGCGTATGTCCGCGAAAACCTTCGCTGGAACATTTGCTTCGGCAATTATCTGGTCGCGTATGGCCTTTTCCACGCGGCTGCGTATCTGATCCATAGTGACCACGTCGCCGGTGTTGCGCCCGTGATAGCTTATCTGGCTCGTAGTCAGAACGTCGCGCGGGATGATTAGATAGCCGTCCAACTGGTTACTGCGGACGCGCCCGCTCAACTCCCTCGCGGCATCTTCCGTGCTTCGCCCGTTCAGGTTAAAAGACTCTACCCTGTAGCTGCCGCTCATGGCGCGGCTGGCCTGTCGCACTCTATCGTCGGGAGTGGAGTTGAGGTTCCTGATGGGGCTGTTCTCCGAACTCTCTTCCGCGCCCTTATCCACTATGCTCTCATCCATCATAGAGGCGCGGACACGCTCGTACATCTTGCCCGTCTCGTCAACCACGGCAATGCGTGTGGGCTCGCCCGCCTTGATGCCGAAGACCAGCGCGGGCACGACCGAGAAGAAGACCAGCATGAGCGGCCCTAAGATTGTCCAGACCACGAACATGCGCGAGCGCACGCGTTGAAGATATTCACGCTTGATGATTGCCAGAAGCTTGTTCATCGGTTTCGTCAACTTTGGTGATAAAGATGTCGTGCAGGCTGGGCTCTACAAGCTCGAACTTCGTGACACGAGCGCCCGCGCCCACGAGCCGCCTCAAAAGCTCCTGCGCGTCCGCGCCCTCCGCGAGCAGAGCCTCCATCTCGTCGCTGCGCCGCACGACTTTGGCTACGAGCCTTGAATCCTCAAGCACGCTTGTATCGCCGTCCTCTACGCGAAGCGCCACGGCGTTGCGCCCGAAGCTTCTCTTGATTTCACGCAGGCTTCCGTCCAGCACCTTGCGCGAGCGGTTAATCAGGCATAGGTCGTCGCAGAGCCTTTCGGCCTGCGCCATCATGTGAGTGGAAAAAATTATGGTCTTCCCCGCAGCCTTAAGCTCCAGCACTATCTCTTCCAAAAGGTCTGCGTTCTTGGGGTCTAAACCGGAGAACGGCTCGTCCAGAATTAACAAGTCCGGGTTGTGCATGACCGTGACTATGAACTGAATCTTCTGCTGCATCCCTTTTGAAAGCTCGTCGGCCTTGCGGTTCTTCCATTCCGAAAGCTTCACGCGCTCAAGCCAACTGTCCATCACCTCCTCGGCCTTGCGCCCGGTCAGCCCCTTCAACGCGCCGAAGAAGCGTAGCTGCTCACCGATTCGCATCTTCTTGTAGAGGCCGCGCTCTTCCGGCAAGTAGCCTATGCGGTTCTGCATCTCGGAGCTCATGGCCCTGCCGAACAGTTCCACACGGCCTTCGTCCGGCACAGTGATGTTGACCATCATGCGTATGGTCGTGGTCTTTCCAGCGCCGTTCGGGCCGAGCAGGCCGTAGATTCTCCCGCTTCGCACGGAAAGACTCAGCTCGTTGACCGCCGTGAACTCGTCGTAGCGCTTCGTCACACGGTCGAGCTTTAATGTAGGGGCGTCATTCATCATCTAAAAGGAGGCGAAATTCTAATACGGAATCGTGCCGGGGAAAGTTTACAGCATTTCCCGTCGGGCGCAGAGATGATATTATCTGGCGCGGTTCTCCCCAACCATTTGCCTTCTCTACCAGAAAACTGTCATGAAGAAAGCCTACCAGCGGCGGCTTATACTTATCTGCGCAGTCTCGCTTCTCTTGCAGGTGTGCAGCGCGGGCATTCGCGCGCAGGAGCCACAGAGGCAGACGCCGCAGGAACAGGCGGACGACGTAGTCCGCATCAGCACAGAGCTTGTACAGACGGATGTGACGGTTCTGGACAGGCAGGGCCGCTTTGTTGACGGGCTCAAGAAGGAGGACTTCGAGCTGAAGGTGGACGGCAAGCCCGTCGAAGTCAGCTTCTTTGAGCGGGTCGCCGCAGGCAGCCTGAATGAAGAGGCGCAGCTTGCCGCAGCCCGTGGCGGCTCAAGAGTGAAGGTCGGAGAGACTACAGGCACGAAGCCGCTCGACAGAGGGCGCATTGTCGCTTTCTTCATAGACGACATGCACATGGCCTTCGACAGCCTGAAGAGGGCAAAGGAAGCCGTCACAAGATACATTGACAAGGAGATGGGGCAGAACGACCTTGTAGCCATCACTTCGGCCAGTGGACAGATTGGATTTCTTCAGCAGTACACCGACAACAAGGAAGTCCTACGCGCGGCTCTGGCCCGCATCAGCTACAGGAACCTTGACCCGCGCGACGTAGAGCGCCCGCCCATGAGCATCTACAATGCGCTGCTGATAGACAGGGGCGACCCAGCCGTCAGCACCTATTTCATAGACGAGACTATGCGCCAGAATCCCGGCATGGGATTCCCCACGGCTCAGGCAATCGTCAAAGGCCGCGCCAATGTTTTGCTACAACAGATGGAGCGCACCAACAGGGCCACGCTCTCGACTCTGGAAGGAGTGGCTCGTTCCGCCTCCGGCCTTGCGGGAAGAAAGCTCATCTTCTTTATCTCTGACGGCATCTTTCTGGATGCCAGAAACGGCAGCACCCTTGAGAGGGTTCGAAACATCGTGGATGCCTCGGCTCGCTCCGGCGTAGTCATCTACTCTATGGATGCGAAGGGGCTGGCCACCGGGCTTCCCGAAGCGGCCTCGGACGTTCCCTTCGACCCGTCCGGCCGCATGCAGCAGGCCGCAGGAGCCGAGATTGCGGCTTCGCAGGACGTTATGAACGCGCTGGCCGTTGATACGGGCGGGCGTCTGATTTATAACACCAATACGATTGAGACGGGCATGACGCGTGCGCTCAAAGAGACTTCGCTCTATTACCTGCTAGCATGGCGTCCCACTGGCGAGGAAGGACGCGGCAAAAAGTTTCACCGCGTAGAGGTTGGCGTAAGGAACCGGCCCGAGCTTTCCGTGCGAGTCCAGCGCGGCTATTTCGATAACACGCCGGAGAAGAGGCAGACTGAGAAAGCCAGCGCGAAGACTAGCACGCCGGTTGACCCTCTGCGTAAGGCGCTCAACTCTCTCTTTCCGCAGCACGGGCTTCCGACCAGACTCGCGCTGAGCTACATGGACGTGCCCGTCACAGGCTCAACGCTCGTAGCTTCCATGAAGATAGAAGGCGGCGCGCTCAAGTTTCAGCAGACGGACGGAAAGGCCGCAGCCGTAGTTGTTATAGCGGGCGCAATCATAGATTCTCAGGGCAAGTCCATGGGGCAGTTCAGAGAGCGCGTGACCGTTACGCCGAACGCTCAAACGACTGAAGGGAATCTTCCGGACATAGTTTACAATTACAGGGCCACGCTCAAGCCCGGTCTTTATCAGGTGCGCGTGGCCGCGCGCGACGAGGCGAGCGGGCAGACGGGAAGCGCTACGCAGTGGGTCGAGATACCAGACCTTTCAAGGCAGCATCTGGCCCTGAGCAGTCTCATCGTGGGAGAGCGAAGGCCGTATGCTGAGCCCGAGGAGAAGAGAGCCGAGAGCCTGACCCAAGGCGTCAACGTCAGCGTAGACCACAGCTTCGAGCGCTCATCGAGCCTGCGCTTTCTCGTCTACATCTACAACGCTGCGCGGGCCGCGAACGCCAGCGCCCAGCCGGACGTGGCTTTACAGGTTCAGATTTTCCGCGACGACCAGCCAGTCGTCACAACTCCGCTACGAAGAGTCTCCACGGAATCGCAAGACCTCGCAAGGCTGGCTTACGCGGCGGAGATTCCTTTGCAGGAGATGAGCGCGGGCCAGTACGTGCTTCAGGTCACGGCCATAGACCGCATTGCCAAGACGAGCGCCTCGCAGCGTCTTCGCTTCGAAGTCCAGTAACGAGAACGGGCCAAGGGACAGCTTTCAGTTATTTCTCAAGCGGGCTAATAACCAGCATGCCGCCTGTGCGGTATTAACTGTTAGAGGTGTATATGAGCCCACACAACAAGCCCAGCAGACTTCTCTTAGCAGCCGTTGCAGCGCTTCTAATCTACGCCCAAGCTGTTACGGGACAGGAAATCTCAAACGATTCTCAGGAGGAGACGGATGTCGTCCGAATCAGCACGCAGCTTGTGCAGACGAGCGTCAGCGTTCAGGATAAGAAGGGACGCTTCGTTGACGGGCTGAAGAAAGAGGACTTCGAGCTGAAGGTGGACGGCAAGCCCGTCGAAGTCAGCTTCTTTGAAAGCATTCTGGCCGGAAGCCGCAGAGAACAGATGGCGCGACCCGCTAAAGGCGACAAGGCCGCGCCCGATGCTAGCATAAGCTCCGCGCCTGTGGCGCGAAGGCGCACCATCATCTTCTTTATTGACGACCTGCACCTATCGCTGGACAGCGCGGGCCGTACGCGCAAGATGCTGCTGGATTTTATAGAGAAGGAGATGGGAGACAACGACTTGGTGGCCATCACGTCCGCAAGCGGGCAGATAGGCTTCCTACAGCAGTTCACGGATAACAAGGATGTGCTGCGTGCCGCCGTCTCCCGGCTGGTTCAGACTCAGAACACTGTCAGAGACGCTTCGCGCGTGTCCGGCGCTGTGATGAACGAATACATGGCGCTCGTCATAGAGCGGCGTGACGACCCCGGCGTCTTCAATTTCTTCGTGCAGGATTGCCTTGCGTGGATACCAAAGGGGAATAAAAGGAACACTAATGTACGCCAGTCGTGCGAGCAGGAGGTGAGGAATCGCGCGCGGCTCATACTGCTGCAATCGGGTCAGGCCGTCTCAAACACTTATCACTCACTGGAGACGCTTCTGCGCTCAGCCGAAAGATTGCCGGGCAGCAAGCTGGCCTTCTTCGTGTCGGACGGTTTTTTAGCCGACACCGGGCCGCGCGGCTCCGTAGGCTATGACAGGCTGGGCCCCATCACCGACAAGGCACGCCGCGCTGGCGTAGTCATCTACTCGATTGATGCGCGTGGGCTCTTCTCGAACCAGCTTGATGCGACCAACAACGTGGCTTACGACCCGGAAGGTCTGATGGCCAACGCCGCCTCGCGCGAAGTCGCCGCCACACAGGACGCGCTGAATGCGCTGGCAGTAGACACGGGCGGGCGAGCCTTGCGTAATCAGAACTACTTTGGCGATTTCATCAACAACGCTCTTGAAGAGACCTCTCGCTATTATCTGCTGGCGTGGCGGCCCGAGGCGGACGAACAAAAGAGCGAGAAGTTCAGGAAGATTGAGGTTCAGATAAAGGGGCGTCCTGAGCTGAGCGTGCGGACGGCTCGCGGCTTCTTCAACAACAGGCCGAGCGTCCCTTCGACGGACGAACGCGCGGCGAACAGGGAGGAGAAAAAACCGGACTCGGACTTGAACCGGGCGCTTTCGGATTTTTACCCGTTGCAGACGCTTCCGCTACAGCTTTCCCTCTTGTATCTGGACACGCCTGCCAGAGGAACCGTTCTGACCAGCTCGTTTCAGGCTCCGACCGAGCTTCTATCATACGGCCCGCAGGGCACGGAGCCCGCCAGCCTGACGCTCGCCGGGGTGATTCTCAACGACCAGGGGAAAGCTGCCGGAAGCTTCAAGACAGGGCTCAAGGTCAATCCTCCGGGCTCGTACAACGCAGCGCAGGCTCCCTCAAATGTCATCTACAACTATCGCACGCCGCTCAAGCCGGGGCTGTATCAGGTGCGTGCTGCCGTGCGGGATGACCGCAGTGGAATCGTGGGAAGCAACATGCAGTGGATAATGATTCCAGACCTCTCAAAGCGCGAGCTTTCCCTGAGCAGTCTTATACTCGGCATAGAGAGTCTGAAAGGCGGCAGCACTGAAACGGAACAGGTGCAGTGGAGCGTGGACAAAAAATTCGCTCACGGCTCACACCTGCGCTTTATGACCTTCATCTACAACGCCGCGAGTGTAGGCGGCGCGCAGCCGGGCCTTTACGCGCAGGTGCAGGTTTACAGAGACGGCAAGGCTATCGTCTCAACTCCATTCAAAGCGGTCGTCATGGACGCGGGGGTTGACCCGGCCCGAATCCCCTTCACTGCTGACATCAATCTGGGCTCGTTGCAGGCGGGCCGCTACGTTCTGCGTGTAACGGTGGAAGACCGCGCTGCGCGCAAGACGATTTCTCAGCAGACTCCATTCGATGTGCAGTAAAATAGCGTAAGCTCTATCCATATCACCTTCGGGAAACTTCATGAAACGAATCCTTCGTGAGAACGGCTTGTCAATCGTGTGGCTGGGTATGTTCTTTCTCAGCTTTATCTTCGGGCAGACAGTCTTCGGGTATAAGGAGTACAACAGCGACCAGCGCGAGCACGGGCAAGCCGAGATAGGCTATGTCGAGTATCTGGCGACCCCGCATTTTGTGGAAGCCACTATGGAGAACTGGGAGTCAGAGTTCCTACAGATGTTCCTCTTCATCGTGCTCACCTCTTTTCTCTACCAGAAGGGTTCCGCCGAATCGAAGAAGCTGGACGAAGAGGAAGAGGTTGACCGTGACCCGGCCAAATCAAGAAACAAAAAGGATGCGCCGTGGCCCGTGCGAAAGGGCGGAATTGCTCTGGCAATCTACCAGTACTCGCTGAGCCTGGCGTTTTTGCTCCTCTTCCTCATAAGCTTTTTCCTGCACGCGGCGGGCGGCGCGCGCGAGTACAATCAGGAGCAGTTGGAGCACGGAAGCACTGAGCTTGTCACGACTCTGGGCTATCTTGCTACTTCTCGCTTCTGGTTCGAGTCGTTCCAGAACTGGCAGAGCGAGTTTTTATCCGTGGGCATGATGGTCATATTTACCATCTTCCTGCGCCACCGGGGCTCGCCCGAATCGAAGCCCGTAGACGCGCCGCACAGTCAAACCGGGAACGACTGACCGCGCTCGCTAAAGCTCTATCTGGCGCGCTGAGATGACGGCCTCGAAGGAGCGAAGCTCTTCAAGCACGTCCGCGCTCAGGGGCGCATCCGTCTCGATTATCGCCATAGCCTCGCCGCCCTGCTCTCGTCTTCCCAGATGAAAGCGGCTGATGTTGACGCCTCTTTCACCCAGCGCTGTGCCTACGCGGCCAATGACGCCCGGAACGTCCCTGTTTCGCATGACAACCATGTGGCCAAGCGGAATGGCTTCTATGTGAAAGCCATTAATCTCCGTGATGCGCCCGTCGCCGCCCTGCTTGAAGAGCGCGCCCGACAGTTTTTGCTCGCCGCCGCTAGTGACAACGCGCGTAGCAATCGCGGGCATAAAATCGCCGCCCGCCCCTGCGCGGCGATACGAAGCCGTGACGTTGATGCCGCGCTCCTCCGCTATTAGAAAGGCGTTGACGGCGTTGACGCGTGCGCTCATGTCGCGCAGCAGTCCTGCCAGAAACGAGCGCGTGACGGGAGCCGCGTCCATCTCCGCCACCTCGCCCGCGTACTCTATCTGAACTTCGCGCACAGCCGGGCCGTCAAGAAGCTGAGCGGAGAATCTTCCCAAACTCTCGGCCAGCCTCATGTAGGGCTGAAGCTGGTTGAGTGCCTCGGTGCCTAGCGCTGGCATGTTGACTGCGCCCCTGAGCGCGCCCGTCAAAAGGAAATCTCTCATCTGCTCTGCGACGGTGAAGGCCACGCCCTCCTGCGCCTCGGTGGTTGACGCTCCAAGGTGCGGTGTGGCTATGACTTCTTCGCGCGAGATGAGCGGGTGGTCTGCCGGTGGCGGCTCTTCCTCGAACACGTCAAGGGCAACGCCCGCCACCTTTCCTTCCTTGATGGCTTCGAGCAGCGCTCGCTCGTCTACCAGCCCGCCCCGCGCGCAGTTGATGACGCGAACGCCCTGCTTCATTCGGGCGAAGGCTTCACGCCCTATCAGCCCACGCGTCTCGTTAGTGAGCGGCGTGTGTATAGTCAGAAAGTCAGCGCGGGAAAATACCTCGTCCAGCGCAACAGTCTCCACTTCAAGGTCGCGCGCCTGCTCCGGCTGAATGAAGGGGTCGTAAGCGACAATGTTCATGCCAAGGCTGCGTGCGCGTGAAGCGACGACGCGGCCTATGCGGCCCAGTCCGACGATTCCGAGGGTCTTCCCCTGAAGCTCAACACCTATGAAATGCTTGCGCTCCCAGCGCCCGCCCTTGAGGCTTGCGACCGCCTGCGGTATGCGGCGGGCCAGAGCCATCAGCAGCGCCAGCGTGTGCTCGGCCGTGGTCATGGTGTTGCCGTCCGGCGCGTTCATGACGACGAGCCCGCGCGCGGTGGCGGCAGCGACGTCTATATTGTCCACGCCTACGCCCGCGCGGCCTATGACTCGCAAGCGGGGCGCGGCATCCATCACTTCAGCCGTCACCTTTGTTTCGCTACGCACAACCAAGCCTTCGCAGTCCTTCAAAGCTTCGCGCAGCTCTTCCGGCTTAAGGCCGGTCTTTTTCTCCACCAGAAAGCCTGCCGCATGAAGCGGCTCAAGCCCTGTGGAGGAAACATCGTCGGATACAAATATTTTAATCTGGTTCATCTACAAGAATGAGAGCAGTCAGTTTCATTTAAGAGCCGTACATACTAACAGGCCGCACGCCGGACAGTCGAGTTGCCGAAACGGCGCTTTACTCTTTACCTTTTTCCTTTTCCCTTATGTTAAACTTTCCCGCCGCGCAAGGGGTGCTAGAGGTGAATTTTACGTTACAGCCAAACTTATTGTGCTCATTGGAGAGAAGAGATAATGGACATTTTCGTTTACCGCCCCGGAGCAGATAAAATCGAAGAAGGATTTACCACTGCGGATTTGCCGGGGCTTCTGAAAGACAAATCGCTCACTATCTGGGTAGACATGGACAATCCTCCGTTGGAAGAGGATAAAGTCCTGATGGAGGTGTTCGGCCTTCACCCGCTTGTGGTTGAAGACTGCCGCGCCGAGCGTCATCATCCCAAGATAGAAGAGTTCCCCGAATATATCTACTTCATCATGCACGGCGTGCGCGCGGACACTTCCGCGCAGCGATTCAACACGATAGAACTGGACGGAGTGCTAGGCCCGAATTACGTCCTCACTTATCACGTGGACACTTTCCGCAGCATCAACATAGTCAAGCAGCGCGTGCGCAATACTCCCATCACCTGCCAGCGCGGCCCCAGCTTTCTGCTGCACCAGATTCTAGACCAGATAGTTGATTTCTATGCGCCGGTGCTGGACGATTTCGATGACCGAATCTCCGCGCTGGAAGAGAGAATCTTTACGCTGTCGCGGCCCGACAACTCCATTCTGGAAGAGATAATGAGCTTGAAGAGGAGCGTGCTGCGCCTGCGTCGCATCTCCTCAAAGCAGTTGGACATCCTCTATCGCATGAGCCACGGCCAGTACGCGCTGATTGATACGGAGGCTCTCCCCTTTTTCCGGGACATCTACGACCATCTGGTGCGCGTCACAGACCTTGCGGAGAGCTACCGCGATTTAATAGGCGGCGCGCTGGACGCGTACCTCTCCGTCATCTCCAACCGCATGAATGAAATCATGAAGGTCTTGACTATCTTCTCCGCAGTCATGCTCCCGTTGACTTTTATCGCCGGGGTCTACGGCATGAACTTCGACAACATACCGGAGCTTCACACGACCTACGGCTATTTCGTTGTCTGGATTATCATGCTTAGTGTGGCGATAGGGATGCTGGGCTTCTTCTGGCGGCGCGGCTGGATAGGCGAGCCCAAAGTAAAGGACAAAGACTGAAGCGGAATCAGACGCGAGGAGGCAAAAGCGAAGAAGAAAGATGTTCTTCTTCGCTTTTAACTTTGCCTGAGTTACATAGGCCCTGTTTCTTCGCCTATGCCTGAGCCGTCTCGCGGGCCGTCGAACTGGCCGTCAGGGGATAAAGTGGAAGAGCTTTCAGCGCTTGTGTCGCCGGACGCTGTGCCGGAAGCCTCGTCGCTTTTCTTCAGGTCAGCGACCGTATCTTTGCTGGTAGCGTCCTGCCCGGCATCATCTTGCGCGGGGGTGATGCTATTCTGCCTGCTTTTCTCATCCTGCATGATTCATCTCCCTTTTCCAGAATCCGAGTTCAAAAGCTTCGTTAAGAAATAATCTGACCTATGAGGTCGTAATCGTGCGCCTCTGTTATCTGGACATTGACGAACTGGCCGGGCGCGGGGCTCAAGCCCTCCGGCGCATCGTTAATCAGAACGGAGCCGTCTATGTCTGCGGCCTGCGTCTCCATGCGTCCCTGCCATATCAGGTCAGATTCTTTCGACGCGCCCTCAAATAGCACCCGCACACTGGAGCCTATCTTAGCCTTGTTGATGCGGCGAGAGATGCGGGCCTGCTCCTTCATCAAGCGGTCGCGGCGGCGCTTGGCAACCATCGGGTCTACCTTGTCGGGCAGGTCGAAGGCTGGCGTCCCCTCTTCATCCGAGTAGGTGAAGACGCCTACGCGGTCGAACTCAACGCTCTTGATGAAGCTTAAAAGCTCCTCGAAATCCTCTTCCCGCTCGCCCGGAAAGCCCGTGATGAAGGTAGTGCGAACGGCTATCCCCGGCACACGCGCGCGCACTCTTTGAATCAATCTTTCAAGGCTCTCTCGCGTCCCGCCGCGCCGCATAAGCTTGAGCACGTTCGCGGAAGCATGCTGCAAAGGCATATCAAGATATTTGACCGCTTTCTCTTCCGTCGCAAGCACGTCAAGAAAAGCATCCGAGATGTGCGTGGGATAAGTGTACATCACTCGCACCCACTCTATGCCGTCTAAGTGAGAAAGCTCTCGGAGCAGATGTGCGAGCGCGTCGCGCTGCTCTAAATCTTCGCCGTAGCGCGAGGAATCCTGCGCAACCAGCACTATCTCTTTCACGCCGCCCGCCGCCAGCGATTGCGCTTCGCTCAGGATTGAGCCGAAGCGGCGGCTGCGAAAATGGCCGCGCATCTGCGGGATAAAGCAGAAGGCGCATGGACGGTCGCAGCCTTCGGCTATTTTGATATAAGCCATATAGCCGGGTGTTGCCAGCAGTCGCGGGCTCGATTCGTCGTAGAGAAAGGTCGCCGTTTGATTTCCGATTGGAAGAACGGGAAGCGAGCGCGTATTCACCGTCTCGTCACAGGCCAGCGTAATCTCCTTTATCTGGTTGGTGCCAATAAAAGCATCCACTTCGGGAAGCTCAGCGCGCAGGTCGTCGCGGTAACGCTCGACGAGGCAGCCCGCGACCACTAGGCGAGTGCATTTCCCTTCCGCCTTCAAACGCGCCGCTTCCAGAATGGCGTCAACAGATTCCTGCTTGGCCGAATCAATAAACCCGCAGGTGTTGACTACGAGCGTGTCAGCTTCATTTGCGTCCGTAGTAATCTCGTAGCCGCTCTGCTGCAACTCACCCATCATCACCTCGCTATCAACGAGGTTCTTTGGGCATCCAAGACTGATAAAACCTATCTTCTTATTCACTTTTTCACTTCCGATTCTAAACGTGTCAGGCACTGCTCTATCTCTGCCAGCTCTGCGGCCGAGAGAGGCTGTGAGCCGTAGCGCACGTGGTTGTAGGCGCGTGTGATTCGCAGCACGTCCGCTAGCCCTGTCGCGCCCGCGAACTCAAGCGGCGTTTCGTCAGCGCCGCGCCGCAGTCCTCGCCGGGCCAGCACCTCCGTCATGCGCTCGTAAAACTTGACGACCGATGCCCGCTCTTCCTCTCTCTGCCAGAGCTTCAGGCCGCGCCAGAAGCCGAGGCGGCGGATTCTGTATACGAGCAGCAGAGTGAAGGCCAGCAGGAGCGCGGCAAATATTCTCAACAGCCACGCGCGGTAGCCTGTAACCTGCGTGCCGCCCATTCCCGTAGCGTTGCGAGCTGCGCGAGCCCACTCCATCACGCTCGCTTTCGCCGCGTCCGTCAGCTCTCCTATCACTTCGCGCAGCGAAGATATTTGATTGCGCAGAGAGGTTGCGAGCGAGCGCTGCTCCTGACGGTCATAGCCTATGACGTACTGGTTCCAGTAAAGCTCCATGGCCTCTGCGTACTTGCCAAGACGCGAGACAAGGCCGGTCGTTTCCCTGACGGGTCTTCCATCCGGCGGCGTAGGGTCGAACGTCACCCAAGCGCCCGTTTCCGGGAAATAGACCTCTACCCAAGAATGCGCATCCTTTTGTGTGACCGTGTAAACGTCCGCCGCGTCGTTGTACTCTCCGCGCTGAAAGCCGTTGACTACACGCGTGGCTATGCCTTGCGTGCGAAGCATGACGGCCATAGCTGTCGAGTAGTATTCGCAATGGCCTTCGCGCACGTTGAAGAGAAAGTCCGCGAGCGGGTCTGGGCCTCCGGCTTTCATATCAAGGCTGTAACGGAAATCCGTTTGCAGGCGCTCCTCAATGGCGCGTGCAGCGTCATAGCGATTACGCGCGCCCGCACGTGTTATCCACTCGCGCGCAAGTTGGGCTATGCGCGGGTCAAGACGCTCGGGCAGTTGCAGGTAACGCTCGTACGAAGTATAGGGCTTTGTATCCCTGCGAAGCTCGCCCGCGTCCGGCTCTGTCGTGTCCGAGATTGCTTTGTAAGTGATGCGGTCGTGCGGGTGCTGTCGAGTAGTGATGGCCCCTTCGCGGTCAAGACGGACGTAAGGCAGCGCCCCTTGCACGGCTATGACACGCGGCGCGGCGAAAAGCACCGGCGTATCTACAGGCTCAAGGAAGAATGTCTGCGTCGTCAGGTCGTGAAGATTGTCGGTCGTGTCTAGCTGGTAAAAATTCCTGCCACTGAATGGCCTGCTATTTTCAAGTGAGCGGCGCCACACGTGCCCGTTGAAGGTATCAAGGGCAATCCCGCGCCAGCGCAGGTTCAGATTGCCCGGCTGATTCTCGACCCTTACGCGCATCACCATGGCGTTGCTCTGCTGAAGCCTTCCAATAGCGCCCAGCTCAACCGTCTCGGAAAAGCCCGAAACTCTGGTGCTTCCGCCCCCTGCGCGGGCAAACGCGCTCGCGCCGAAGCGGGGCGCAATGAAGAAGAGCGGAAGTGCCACCGTGAATATCAGAACCAGCAGCACAAGCGAAACAAGCGGCAGACGACGCGCTTCGCCCATAGTGTGGTTGGCTCTTCTTCGCTTAGTCAGGCGACGGAAGAGCGTAGCGTCCGGCGCAACCAGAAGCCTCGTCTCAGAGAGCTTCACGTTTCGCTGCGCCTTCTTTATCTCGAAGGCAACGACAGTCGAAAAGGCCGCGAGCATGTAAAGCCCCAGCGTGCCTAGAAAGAAGGGGCTCACGCTCAAGCCTGCGGCCAGCAGAACCTCGAAGAAAGAGATTAGATAGAGAAAGACCCAGTCGCGGTCTGCCTTCTTCTGTAAAATCTTGATGGTCGAAAGAAAGAGTATCAGGTGAGCAAGGGCGGCCACGCCTACGCGCTCCTCCCCGACCGTGTTGAGCCGCCAGTCAAAATAGAAGAAGGGCAATGAGAGAAGAACTATGATGAGCCCTATGCGCTCCGGTATCTGCCAGCGCGTGCCTTCCAGCCTCCACGCAACAACCAGCACCAGCGCGAAGCAGAGCCCAAGCACCAGACCCAGCCCGCCGGACACAGCCAAAGAGAGCGCGCCCGTTGCCAGCATCGCGTATGAAGAGGCTCGAAAGTAGGTGTTAAAGGACATACCGGTACTTTGCCTGATTCCGTCTGGGTTAGATGCAGATTATCGCCATAAATACTCTTAAGTTCCAAGCCCAAAAGTCCCAAATTAAAGCGAAAAGCCCGCGAGAGCTTAATACTCTCGCGGGCTTTATCTTAAAAAATTAATCCGGCGGCTTCCTACTCTCCCACGCCGCTTCCAGCGCAGTACCATCGGCTCCAAGAGGCTTAACTTCCGTGTTCGGGATGGGAACGGGTGTTTCCCTCTCGACAAAACCACCGGAAAACTTGTCAAAGGCTGTAAGCTAAGGGCTTTGAAAATCGAATAGTGATTTGGTGTCTTAAGGCAAGCCTAATGTACTCAGTTGTTGCTCTTGAGTAAATTTTAGGTCAAGCCAATGGACATATTAGTAGTGGTCAACTTAGCGCCTTTCAACGCTTACATACCCACCCTATCAACCTGGTGGTCTACCAGGAGTCTCATAGGCAGAACTAATCTTGGGTCTGGCTTCACGCTTAGATGCATTCAGCGTTTATCCATGCTCCACTTAGCTACCGAGCGCTACCGCTGGCGCGATAACTCGTACACTAGAGGTGGATCCATCCCGGTCCTCTCGTACTAAGGACAGATTCCCTCAATTCTGCTACGCCCACACCAGATAGGGACCGAACTGTCTCGCGACGTTCTAAACCCAGCTCACGTACCGCTTTAATTGGCGAACAGCCAAACCCTTGGGACCTTCTTCAGCCCCAGGATGCGATGAGCCGACATCGAGGTGCCAAACCCTGCCGTCGATATGAGCTCTTGGGCAGGATCAGCCTGTTATCCCTAGCGTACCTTTTGTCCGTTGAGCGATGGCAATTCCACATTCAACCACCGGATCACTTGGACCTACTTTCGTACCTGCTCGACATGTGCGTCTCACAGTTAAGCTGGCTTCTATCCATATACTCGACACCTGATTGCCAACCAGGTTGAGCCAACCTTCGTACTCCTCCGTTACTCTTTGGGAGGATACCGCCCCAGTAAAACTAGCCGGCTGCCATTGTCCCTCTGCCAGATAATGGCGAGAGGTTAGTTATTCCAATTTCGAAGGGTGGTGTTTCATTGGCGACTCCACGAGCCCCGAAAGGCTCGCTTCACAGTCTCCCACTTACGCTAAGCATCGAAACCGAGAACACAGTAACAGCGTACAGTAAAGGTGCATAGGGTCTTTCCGTCCTGCTGCGGGTAGGCGGCATCTTCACCGCCATTACAACTTCGCTGAGCTCCTCGTTGAGACAGCGGTCAACTCGTTACACGATTCGTGCAGGTCGGAACTTACCCGACAAGGAATTTCGCTACCTTAGGACCGTTATAGTTACGGCCGACATTCACGGGGACTTGGG
>DASVQI010000019.1:0-246316 GCA_036389255.1 Pyrinomonadaceae bacterium | reverse complement strand
TGCTCCTTAAATGTTGAGGGAAGGAAAGAGGCGCGAGGTTCCTTCCGGTGAGCCAAAAGGAAAAAGTTAGCCTTGCCCGTCGCAAGTGCGCGCATTATAACTCTCAGTCTCGCGTTAGGAAATATTAATTTTAGCCCGCTCCACGGTCATTTCGCTCAAAAACTCCGGCAATTTCACCCGGTACACCGCCATTTTCAGGCGGTACACGGAGACTTTCACCCGGTACGCGAGCATTTTCATCCGGTACACGAGCATTTTCATCCGGTACACCGGGACTTTTACGTGGTACACGGACATTTTCACTTGGTACACGGGGATTTTCGCTTGGTACACCAGCACTTTCACTTGGTACACGCCCATTTTCAAGTGGTATATGGAGATTTTCACGCGGTACACCAACATTTTCACGGCGTCGGCGTCCATTTTCGGGGCGTGGATTGCCGTTTTTTGGCGGTTTTTCGAGGTTTTGCGGGTTTAGGCGACGTTTGAGGGGTTGAGGGCGGGCAAACTGTGTACGATTTTGACGGTTTCGAGGCTGACGGTGACTACCTGAGCCACAAGGCGCACTATGTATTGAGGGTCGTCGGCGCGGTTAGGGTCGTTGGTGATGCCGCTTCGCTTGTCTGTAGTCACCTGATACTGGTCTATCACCCAGTCGAGGAAGTTTATGATGAAGCCGACGGGAAAACGGTTCCGCCGGTAGATGGACGGGGGCTGAACAATACTGGCGCTGACCGGGGGTGTTAAATGTTTCCAGACAGAAGTGGCGGGCCAATTCCAAAATCATTCACCGCCGCAGGGAGACGCGGAGGCGAGCGCGGAGAGTTGAATGCTTTTCTCAGCGCCCCTCTTGCGTCCCTACGCATCTCTGCGGCGGTGAATAAAGTTGCAGGTCTACTACAGGGCGGCTATCTTCGTGGCGGAGGCTGGCCCCTTAAGCTGCGTCCACTTCTTCTTTCTGAATATCCCGCCGGGAAGATAATAGGGCGCGAAACCTCTGTTACGCGATTCGTGGCTGATAGTCCACACGCTGCCGTCGTGGCCGACGCTTATCTCCTGAACGAAGCCCGCGTCCGGATGTTCCTTGCCGACATATTTGCCCGACGCGTCTGGCTTGCTGAGGGAAAAGACAGTTCCGTTGTTGTTTATTACCCATGCCGTGCCATCAGGCGCGGCGGCTATCTTCACGGCGGCTGCCGGAGACTGAAGCTCCACCCACGGCTTGCCCTTCGCGCAATAATAGATCGCAAACCCGCCCTTGCGTTCCTTTCTGCCGATGGCCCAGATGCTGCCTTTTGGCCCGACGCTGATTTCCTGAGCGAAGCCCGCCTCGGAGAGTTGCCCCCCACTGGCTTCGCCAGCCGCGTTGGGCCTGCTTATGGCCCAGATAGTCCCACCCTCGTTTACCACTACGGCGGTGCCGTCGTGCCTGACAGCTATCTTCGTAGCGGAGATTGGCTCCTTGATTTCGACCCACCTGTTCCACCTCGCGTCAGCCAGATAACAGATGGCGTACCCGCCCGGAAGCTTTTTGTTGCTGACTACCCAGACGGTGCCGTCGCTGCCGACGGCGATGTCTCTGGCGAATTTCAAACCGGAGAGGGATCTGAACGCAGATTCGCCCGTCGCGTCGGGCTTGCTGAGAGAGAAGACCTCCCCGCCTTTATTCACTGCGCAGGCGGGAGATGACACGCCGTCATACCTGGCCCAGTCCAGCCACGAGCGCTTCATGGCCAGATGCGCCCAGTACAGCAGAAACTGCGCCACTCGAATCGGCGCGAGCTTAAGCGAATGCTCAAGCGCAGGCTGTGTCTCTTCGTTCCCCCAGGGTAACGATATCGGCAACTGTACTGGCTGGGGGGCGCGACTGTCGAAAGAAGGCGACGGCGGTGGCGGTAACACCAGCTTTTCATCGAAGAGATGCTGAACGTCCCTCAGCCACACATTTTTCGACGCCCTCGCCATGTCCTCGTACAACTGCTCGATATTGTTGATGCTGTGGACATCCATCTGCTGAGGCGTCATCGGGTCGTAGCTCTGTAACAACTCCTCCACTTTCTTGTCGGCGTGCTCCTCGAAGCCGGAGTGCCGGAAATCCGTCGGTATAGGATATCTAGCGTCCTTGCCGTAAATGTTAGCGACGTTGGACGCATGCATGGGCTGAGAAAGGTCTGTGAAGTAGTGTAGGGCAATCCCAAGCATCTTGAATGACGCCTGTTGCATCTCGGTGCGCATAGCGCCTTCCACCTTAAAGTGTAATGAGCCGCCGCCGCTTCTTCGGCCTATCCTGAATTTCAAGTCTCCGCCATCAATCTGAAGCACCCTCAAGCTTGCCCTGAAGAAATCTCGCCCGCGCTCAAGCGCGGTCGGGCTGCCGTCATTCCAGTAATTCTGCTTTGTGTCGGGGTCATAAAAATGGGACGACCAGTAGGGAATACCGCCCTGCTTGTCGCGGAGCGCGTCTTCATAATCGGCATCATAAAGCCCCTGCATCAGCATCTCCTTAAGAGAGCCGTGCGAGTCCAACATTTCGATGAAAGCCTTCGCTTCCGGCGTGTCCCCGGTCTGCTTCCTCAGGCGCTCGATGCCTTTCTCAACTATGGTGCTGTGACCGAGGTCGTTCCACTTCGCGTTGAACTCTAAAGATGGGCCGCAGCAATCATGCCTGTAAGCGGAGGCGAGTATCTCCGTAGTAAAAGTCTCGGAAGCGCCGGGTATCTTCAGCTTCCTGAACACCAGCTTCCCTTTGGCAGAGACGGAGAGCCATTGCTGTTTGTCGGGCGCCCTGAAAGCCAGCCCCCCGCCCACAGGAACCTTCAGAAAAGGCGCTGGCGCCTGCGAGCTATCCTGTAGCCGCACGCCTGCGGAAGAGTCAGCCACAACCTGCATGCGCCCGCCCAGAGTTTGCAGCAGCACCAGCATGTCAGAGTCCCCGGAGGCGCTTGTCATCTGAAAGAGAAGGGCGTTTTTGCCTATGTTGCTCGCTTCAAGAGCATCGGAAGAGTCACTCTTCACGATGCACCTGTCTTTTCCTGACTTCAAAATAAAAAAGGCGTCATGGGCATGACTCGCCTTAGATGGGGAAGAGCTCATTATTAGTCTCCTGGCCTTTCGGCCCTGCATTGAGCACCGGCATCGCTCAAGTCCGGTGTGATGGGTGGAATACTTCAGCTAGGTTACAAGGTGAGCCTACTATCTGCGCTACCTCTAAAACTTCTGCGTCTCTTGAGAGTAACGAGACTTTTGATGATTGAGCGGAATTGCTTCTAGCATAATCGCGCGGGGGATTTCAAGAGTTACTCACGGAAAAACGCATGGCCCGACGCACGATTAAACTCGCGGGAGATTTCCACGAGCGGTATTAAAGAATGGCTAATCTTTTCAGGGTCTGGGGGCGGGCCTCGCGGCTTCGACTTCTTTGAGGCCCTCGACTTCGTACTTGATTTTGAGGTAGAGCGTGAACTGAACCACTGGCTCTATGATGACGGGGTTGATGACGTGGTCGAAGTTGTTGGCTTTGACCGGATTGAAGAAGAAGGTGCGGCTCTTGCGCGCTCGCTGGACGGTGTACCTCTGCCGGTCGCTGTAGTAGTCGGGCGAGATGTTCTCCGACTCGTAGGCTGTGTAGGAATCATATAACTCCGTGGGGAAGTATATGCTCGGCTTCTCCGCGTAGATTTGCGCGGGCGGAAGCAGCTTGATGCCAAGCAGCCGCTCGTAGCGCGCAACCTTCTGCTTGACTATCCTTGCGGCCTCTTCCATCAGGCGGCTCTGTACCGGAGCGGGGTCGCTCACGATGTAGTCAACCTTGATGAGGTCGAAAATCCTTGAGCCCGAAGCCGTGATGACCAGAGTGTCCAGCAGCGCCTTGTCCCTGTAATGTATAGAGATGTTTTTCTTCAGCTCGAAGCCCACGAGCTTCTCTCTGGCTATGTTCCCTTCTATCTGGAAGGCGTAAATCTTGTTCTGCGCGGCGAAGTCAACGTAGATGTCTTCGGCTTTTATCCCTAGCTGCTTGAGCGCGGCTGTGAACTGGCCCGTGGTGGCGTCCATCTTCTGATTGCATTCGGGCACGGTGGCGCATTCCTCCGCGATGCCGAACACGGCCACGTACTCATCGGCCTTGACGTTCATCAGCACGCTCGCCTCCACGAACATGGAGGTCGTGGACGGAGGCGTGTTATTGGTGTTGCGCTTGTTGGCCTCGTTCTGCTCGGCGCGACGGTTTCCGCCCGCGTCCGAGTAACCTACGTTGCCGCTCGCCTGCGCGAAACAGTGACGCGCGCCGGTTATAGTCAGCAGAAAAAGAAGTGTGGCGGTCAATATAAGAGTTGCCGCAGGCATTTCAGGCTTCAACGGGGGATTCCTTTCGATACCGTTTAATGGATTGAAGAAGAGCCCGGACTTTACTTAACGCGACCGGGGTTTATGGATTCCTGAAAGACTCTGCTCTTCTATGCTAAATCCAGCGTGGAGTCAATAAAGAAAGCTGACGGGTAGTGTCCTGATTTGAGAACTCTCTGCGCTCGTCTCAGCGTCTCTCTGCGACTCTGCGGTGAATGACTATAAAAGCTACTCACCGCCGAGACGCAGAGAGACGCTGAGGGGGCGCGGAGAATTGAATTTAGGGTGCTGCTTATCTGCCAGAGGTCTTGACAAAGTGGCCCGATGCTAATACTTTACATAAGCCACTCCCGGTAATAATTATGTAGCGTCTCTAGGACTTATCTTTGATGCCTCAAGAAAGCCGGGTTTAACTAACAGCCTTGGTCAGGAATTAGACTTCCTAACTGCCCAGCAAACCCATCTATCCCTGAAAGGAAAATAATGAGTACCTTTAAAATTAACCGTAGGTTCTTAGCTATTGGACTCGCCGTCCTGTCGCTTACCATTCTGGTTTCTTCGTCGGCCCGCACGTCGCAGGCTTCTACGACCAACACGGCCGCCAGCGCAGCCCAGAATGATGCGCTCGATTTCACTCTAGTCAACGGGACTGGCTACACCATTAAGAAGGTTTATATTGGCCCCAGCAACAACCCTAACTGGACAGCCGATATGGAAGTTCTTCACGGGAGAGTCTTCAAAAACGGGACGGCTCTTGACATCAGTTTTAGTCCTAAAGCCCAGTCGGCAAAGTGGGACTTGAGGGTTGAATGGTCAGACGGCGATGCGCCCGTGGACTGGTACGGCCTAGACCTGACGACCATTGAAAAGCTCACCTTGCTCTATGATGCAGACAGTGGCAAAACTTCCGTTCGCATCAATTAGCATGTGCAGTAAGCGACACGCCAAGTGTCGGCAGTAGTGTGATGCAAAAAATTCTAAAGGCGGCCAATCGTTGGCCGCCTTTAGAATTTTTCAGGAGCCTCTCTTAACGGGCGGGAGCAAGGCCGCGAGCATCTCGAAGGAATCATGCACGGCGCTGTAGGACTCTCTTAGCTCTGCGTCCGTGCCCGCGCCCGCGTCCCGTCTGAATTTGTTGAGCGCGCCCGCGAACTTCTTCAGTCCCTCTTTGAACTCGTCAGTCTGCTCTTTCTTGACGCCTGCGGGAACGCCCAGCTTCAGAATCGCATCACCACGACGCGCAAGCTCTGCGGCCTGCTCGCGTATGGTCTTGAAATCACCCTTCGGCAGCGCCTCGTGCTCCAGAGGATGCAGCACGTCGTGAAACTCTTCGTACTCCCTCACACTGAAATGCTCGGCCAACGCCACGGGAGACAGAAGAAGAGTCAAGCCGGAAATAATAATTGCCGACAATACAAGTCGCTTCATCATTCGTTCTTTCCTCTCGGTATAAATAGACGTGCGGATTATACATTCCTTATCCGGCGGAGTTATAGCTCAGGCCGAGCGAGATGATTTTCTGCAAGAGCGTGTCGTAGGGGATGCCGCAGTGGTCTGCGGATTCCGCGAAGTCGTCGCCGTAAGCTATGTTCGGGTTGGGATTGGCTTCCAGAAAGTAGAGGTCGCCTTCTTCCGTGAGCCGGTAGTCGAGGCGCGCGTAGCCGCTCAGGAAAAGCAGGTTATAGATGCGCTTGGAGAGTCGCTCAATGCGCTTGGTCATCTCGGGCGAGAGGTCTGCGGCCTGCGTGACCAATCCTATCTTCTCCTGATAGGCCGGATCCCACTTGACCTTGAGCGTGGCTATGTTGGGTGCGCCTTCAGGCAGGTTCGGCATGACAAGCTCCCACGGCGTGTAGGTCTGCACCCTCCGGTTGCCAATCACGCCCACGTAGATTTCGCGCCCCGCTATGTACTGCTCTACGAGCGCGTGCGTGTTGGTCTGACGATGTATGAACTCTATGCGCTCGGCCAGCTTCTCGTCGTCGTGGACGACGGAGGCGCGCGCTATGCCTACGGAGCCCTCTTCGCTGACGGACTTCACGAGGAGCGGGAACTTCAGGCGGCGCGGGCGCACCACCTTTCGATTCATGGGAAAGACTATGAAGCGCGGCACCAGCACCTTGTGATAGGAGAGCACCATCTTCGAGAGCGCCTTGTCGTGCGCCAGGGTGAGCCCGCGCGGGTTGCAGCCCGTGTAGGGCTGGCGCATCAATTCAAGGAAGCTGACGACGTGCTGGTCGTAGAGCGGGTCGCCGTGAAACTCTTCCAGCAGGTTGAAGGCTACGTGCGGGTTGAAATCCTGTATGGCCGTAGAGATAACGCCAAGGTCGTCGTAAAGCCCCAGAGGCTGCACGTCGTGCCCCAGCTTCTTCAGAGTAGAGATGACATCGTACTCCGTCTTCCATAGCAGGCGGTCTTTCTCGCTCACGCCGTCCAGCGAATCCGGCGGCACGCAGTCCTTGTGAACCAGCACGTTTATACGCAGGCGTTGTCGGGACTTTGAGCTCATACGGGGATGCGGTGATAGCCTGTGTGCAGCATGTTCATAACGTGAACGGTCAACGACACCAGAAGCGCGCGCCGCGCCTCGCGCTGTGTGCCCATCAGACGCAGCTTCAAATCTCGGCTCCTCTCAATCATGTTCTTCAACACGTGGTCAACAGTGTACTGATGCACGCCGGTTCCTTCGGCAACTATCTCTCGCACCTCCCGGCGTATGCTGCGAATGAAGCTGGCCGCAGTGGGGCGCGAGAGGTGATTGGAGTTTTCAGCGAAGATGCGCAGCAAGTCTCTGTCGTAATAAGCTCCGCGCTCCACCGCGTACTGCTGTCGCTTGCGCAGGTAATGCTCGCGCAGCGTGACGCGCACCTCCGTCACGGGCTCAATCTTGTCACGGCGGCGATTCCTTCGCGGCTGACCCTTTATCTCTTCCATCAGCTCATCCACGTACTCCAGCTTTCCCAGCGCGGGCCAGCCCCTATAGCGCGTGCGCCAGCGCGAGCGCGGCGAGAGCCAGACGGCGAAAGTCTCAGCGAAGTCTTCCGCAGGGTGCGCCTGCGCGTACCACGCTCCCAGATGCAGCACGAAGTTGCGGCTCTTGGGACGGGGCTTGTAGGAGTCCGGGTAGGGCTGCGTGAAAGAGCCGAAAAGCTCCCGCCAGCGTCTCTTGAAATGCAGGCGATAAGCAGTGTCCAGAGCGTGCCCCGCCTCGTGTCGAAGAATACGCATGCATTCGGTTTCCGTGCCGCCTTCGACTTCAAACATCTGCTTGCGCTCAAGCTGTATGAGACGCGGGTGAGCAAGGTAAAAGGGAATCGCTATGCCCGGGACACCGTCGGGCGAAAACCATTCTTCGCCCAGCCAGACGTGGGGCTTGAAGCGAATCCCTCTAGCATTCAACTCCTCGTAGAGCCGCTTGATTCTCCCTTCGAGATTCGTCCCCGCGATACGCAGGGGAAGGTCGCAAAGGCGTACATCCAACAGCTCCTCGTCCCGCAGCAGATACCATTTACGTCCGGCGCTCACCGCTTTCACACCCCTTGAAAGATTATCGCCCCCGGCCTTCAATTCGTTTAGTAAGGCAGGTAATTAAAAAGGGCAGCAGTCAACTGCTACCCTTGTGCATCGGCCCCGGAGAGGCTCGAACTCCCGACACCTGGTTCCGAAGACCAGTGCTCTATCCAACTGAGCTACGGGGCCATTAACTTCAAAAGGCATTTTAGGGATTTTCCCGCCCGGTGTCATCTGACGGCGAGCCTGAACCGGCATCCTGAATTCATTTCTACGCAGCTACTCGCAAAAAAAAGCGAGGTCACACAGGCCCTCGCAACCTGTGTGACCTCGATCCGCTGCGTTCACTCCAATAAGGGGAACATGCGAATTGGCCGCGCACTTTATCACCGAAGGACGGGTGCTACAACGCCAATTCTACAAAACTGAACGATGGGCGAACACTTATAGGAACATGACGAAAGCCTCTAGGCTTCTGTCACAAAGAGTTTGTTAGCGGCTTCACTGTTTCGCCGCCCCGGCCTGAAACTCCTGTCGAATCATCCTCACGAGTGAAGTTATCTCTTCCGGCTTGAGCTTGTCCTTGAATGACGGCATGGCCTCTTCGCCGTCGCTGATTATTTTGGCCAGTTGCTCGTCCGTGTGAGAGAGCGCGTGTCCCTTCTTGAGGCTGGGCACTTTAATCTTCTTGCCTAGAACAGTCGGAGTGCCGCCTTCGCCGTTGATGCCGTGGCAGCGAGCGCACTCGGCAGCGAAGATGGCGCGGGCCGAAACCATTGCGTCCGGCGTAGGCGTAGGCTGCGCCGTGTTGGCGTTAGCCGTCTGCGCGGTGTTCGCCGTGTTGGCTGTGTTCGCGGTCTGGTTCGTGTTAGAGGCGCTCGTGCAGGCCGCCACAAAAAGCCCTGCGAAGAGGGCAATGGACAGAAGCTTAACAATTTTCATCCTTAATTTTCCTTCTCCTATCTTTTCTTGAGCGAGACTGTCCATTCGGCTATCTCGCGCTTTTCGTCTTCGGTCAGCTTGTCCTTGAAAGAAGGCATGAGCGGGTCAAGGCCGTAAGCCTGCGGGTCGTTCATAAGGGCTATGATGTCATCAACTGTGCGACGCGGCTTGGTGCTGATGCCAATCAGTCGCGGATAAATCTTCACGCCCTGCCCGCGCGTGCCGTGGCAGCCGGAGCATTTGGCCACGTAAGCTTCAGGCGGGTTTGTCGCGGAGATGACTTTCTGCGGGCGATTGCCGGAAGCATTTGAATTATCATTCGTCGCGCCCGCGCCAACGCCCTTATCGTTCGCATTCGTCGTCGTCTCGTCTATGGTGGATTCGCTGGTGCGCGTGCGAAGCGGGACGAAGGGCGCGGCGCGGAACGCGGCTTCCTCCGCGTTCTGGCGGGCCAGTTGCGCTCGTATGGCAGGGTCGCGCGCGTCCTTGTAGTAAGAGATGGCGGTCATCACGGTAAAGAGCGCGAAGCCGAGCGAAAAGAGCAACGCGCCAGTGACGCGGCGCGGGTGAGCTACCACGCGCCTGAGTCGCGGCGGATTGAGGAAGGGAAGCGACGCCAGCCCTACGAAGATGAGTCCGGGAAGGGCTACGGCCACGACCGACGCGGCCTGTCCCGGCAGGTATTTGAGAAGCTGAAAGAGCCACCGAAACTGTGCGCCGGGGCGCGGCAGGTATCCCGGCGCGGCCGTGTCTGCGGACGGCCCGAGCGGCGCGTAGCTCCAGTAGGCGTAAAGCGCAAGAGCCAGAAAGACCAGCCCCGCGACTATGGCGTTTCGCGCCATCTGCCCGTGCATCCACCGCTCAAGCTTGCGCTCTTCTTCGGCGCTCACGGTCGCGCGCTCGCGGAAGATGAAGAGGCGCGCAACAATCACTAAGAAGATTAAGGCCGGTGTGACCAGTACGTGCAGCGCAAAGAAGCGCGCGAGCGTGACGGGCGTGATGTCCGTGCCGCCTATCAGCCAGCGACGCGAGATGTCACCCAGGAGCGGAGTCCCGCCCGCTATGCCTTCGGCTACGCGAGTGCCGAAGAAGGCGCGTGCGTCCCACGGCAGCGAATAGCCTGTAGCGCCTCCCATCAGCACCAGCATCAATAGCAGCACCGTGGCCATCCAACCGACGGGCCGTCGCCTGTAGGTTGCGCGCCAGAACATCTGCGCCAGATGAAGCACAATCGCCAGCGTCAGCCACTGCGAGCCGTAATGATGAAGCGCACGCAGCCATGAGCCTGCGGGCAGCACCTTCTCTATGAAGGAGACGGTCGTGTGAGCGCTCTCGGCTGAAGGGACGTAGTAGAACGCCAGCAGAAGTCCCGTCACTAGCTGCACTATGAGCAGCATCACTACTACGCCCGCCGTCGTGCGCGCCCACGCGCTGAAGCCGCCCGAAGGCTCGTCAACGAGCGAGCGCTCTATGTCCTGAAGCGTCGTCCAGCGAGAGAGCCAGCGTTCTATGCGCGGCGGCAGATGTGATTCGATTTCAGCCATCACCCGCGCACTATGCGCTCCTCCGTGTTGTTGACAAAGGTTCTGTATTGAACCTGAAGCATGCCGTCTTCGGTGCGCGTGGGCAAGGGGTCAAGCCCGCGCCGCGAAGGGCCGCTGACGTAAGAGCCGTCTGCGGCAAAGTAGCTGTCGTGGCAGGGACAGAAGAAGCCGTTGGTGTCGTCGCGCCAGCTAACGTTGCATCCCTCGTGCGGGCAGACGCTGGATAGAACCTGATGATTCTTATCCGGCAGCACGTAGACGAAATGCTCTTCGCGCGTGCTGGCCCAGCCCGCGTCGTGCTCCGCCACTATGCTGCGCATCACGGGGCGCTCTCCCTTCAACTCGCTGAGGGGCGCAACGTCAGACCATTTGGCGTCCGTGGTCGTCACGTGCGGGTGTAGAAAGCGGAAGGCTGCGGTCAGAAGCGTCCCGGCCACAGCCGCGAAGATGCCCAGAGGCACAAGCAGCAGAAAATTCCTGCGTCCCTCGTCCGGGCTGGATTCTTTATTCTGCGAAGCATTCATAGGTTTAGAACAGTTTTCAGTTTTGGGCTCCGGGTTCTCAGTTAAAAGCAAACTTGTCTTTGCTGAAAACTGAAAACTCAAAACTGTAGTTTGCTGAGTTGCAATTCTGTCGGCGTTCGCCGCAGAATAGGCTTTACATGTAGAACCGAAGACTTCGGCCAGATTCTACTCTATTCAAATGGAGATGTGCGATACCTATTTTTAAGGCCCGACCGCAAGAGGATTAGGAAATCATGAGCTTTGATAAAGAAGAGCCTTCTGAAAATCGCCCGAACCTGCGGCTGGCAAAGGCCGGCGCAGGAGCCGGGGCAGGCGGCGATGAACAGTCGGAAGACCGTCCGAAGATGCCGCGCCAGTTCGTCAACTTCACTTTCTATCGCGCGCGGCCCGAATGGTACTCAAGCGAAGACCGGGAGCGTGACCTTCGCAAGCAGGCATTCATCAACACCTTCGAGGAATACGGCAAAGCCATGTTGATGCACAGCTACTCGCTGGTGGGCCTGCGCGCCAACGCGGATTTTATGATATGGCGCATCGGCTACGACCTAGACGTGATGCAGGAGATGACGGCGCGCCTGAACCGCACCGGAATCGGGCGCTTCCTTGAGGTCACGCAAAGCTTTCTCTCCATGACCAAGCGCTCCATGTACATAGACAAGGACAACCCTGAGCACGTTGAAGACCGCCTGCACATAGTGCCGGGCCAGTCCAAGTACCTGTTCGTCTACCCGTTCGTGAAGACCAGGGAGTGGTACGCAAAGGGCGTGGAGCAGCGACAGGAGATGATGGACGAGCACATAAGGGTCGGCTCCAAGTATCGCTCGGTCAAGCTCCATACGACCTACTCGTTCGGCCTTGACGACCAGGAGTTCGTAGTAGCCTTCGAGACGGACTACCCGCAGGACTTCCTTGACCTGGTGCAGGAGCTGCGCGAATCCAAGGCCAGCAGCTTCACCTTGCGCGACACGCCCATGTTCACCTGCCGCCAGCGCACTCTCCCCGAATGCTTCGACGCGCTTGGTTAAAAACGTAAGGACAGGCCAGAGGATACAGGTCAGTACCGCCTGCGGTAGCGGGCGGGTTCTTAAGTATGGCTAAGACCCGCCCGCTACCGCAGGCGGTACTGACCTGAGTTCTATTAAGATGAAAGCTCAACAAAACAGGCTCGTCAGCCGCCGCACCTTTATTTACCTTATCGTAACCGCCCTCGCTTGCTCGTCTCTCTCATTGGCTCAGACGCCCGCGCCGCAGTCGCAGCCGACCAAGCCTGTCTCTGAGTATCTCTGGTACGAGGCCGAGAACATGCGCGGCTTCACCACGACCGCGCGCTTGGAGCCTATACTGAATCCGTCGCACCTGAATCTTTCCAAGGACAAAGCCGCCGGGTGGGGAATCAACGGGCCGGGAGTCTCTGCCGAGTGGTCGCAGGGAGGCGAGAGCGAGTGGAACTCTGCCGCCGCCAGCGCGGACGAGACGCGCGGGACTATCTATCAGGACATGGAAGTTCCGCGAGACGGCCTCTACAAAGTCTGGGTGCGTTATGCAGACTGGGGAAGCCGCACGGAGAATTTCACCGTGCGTATCATTCAGGATGGCAAGGAAGCTTTTCGACAGGAGTTCGGCGCGCGTGACGTGATAGACCCGCACGACGAGGTGAGCATGTACTGGGGCTGGGTTTTCGCTTGGGACAAGGCCGAGGCTCAGCTTAAGAAGGGCGCGGCAAGGCTCTCCATAGAGATTGAGAAAGCAGCGCAGGCGCGTCGTCACGTAGATTGCTTTCTGGTTACGAACGACGCGGGGTTTGTGCCGGAAGGGCGAATGAAGCCGCCGTTTGCGGCCGTGAACGCGCTCAATGATTACAGCAAAGGGCGCGTGCGGCCCGCCGCGCTTCTGGAGCTTGATGAAAGCGCAACTCTCCCCAGACAGTGGCAGCGCCCTACGATAGCAGGACGCGATTTCCTGATGCCGTGGAACATAGCCAACGAGTTCTGGGCTCTCTACGATAAGCCTGCGGCCGAGCGCCCGCTCTATCCCTTCAACGCAGAGCCCATAGAAGATTTCGTGACGACCTACAAAGGCGCGAAGGAAGTTCCAATCTTCGGCTCCAAGCTGGTCGCGCCCGTCATCTACATCAACGATGTCCCGAAGCTTATGAAGGAGGGCAGCCCCTTCCTGCGTTACCTGCGAGAGACGCGCTCGCCCTTCGCCATCCTCATCAACTACGGCTGGGCAGAGATGCCGGAGGCAGAGGCGCAGGGCGTCTATAAGCTTCTCACAGGAGAGTTTCGAGAGCAGTTTCTGGGCTGGATTTCCGGCGAGAGCGTAGGCTACGTCTGGGAAGACGCGTCTTCGACTCTGAAGCTTCAGGCGGACGCGCCGCGCAGGCAGATTCTGGACGCGCATCGCGTAGCTTACACCGAGGCGCTCACCAGAAAGTGGCGCAACTTCTTTAAGCTCGATGCAGGCCCAATGTGGGACAAGCTCATCGCCGCGCAATCTACTTCCAGCACCTCTTACGCGCACGCGCTCGGGGAGTGGGGCGAGCGCGTCATAGGACTTGAGACGGCGGCGGTGCAGCCGGGCTTTGCCATGCGCTTTGCGTTCACGCGCGGGGCCGCCAGACAGTTTGGCGCTTCGACCTTCTATTATCACGCGCCGAATTTCGGAGACACCGCCACGGTCTTTACCAAAAAGATGAGCTACGCGGGGCCGGATAATTTCTTTCACTCGCGCTACGGCGTGACCATGGGGCCTTCGCTTTCGTGGTATCGCAAGAGCTACTATCACTACTACATGGCCGGGGCGAGCGCCATCTACTTGGAGCAGGGCGGCGACCAGTTCTTCAAGCCCGGCCCCGGCGAGCATCCCTTCCAGCTTAATCCATTGGGCCGCATCACGGACGAGTTCATGCGTTTCGTAGAGCGTCATCCTGACAGGGGCACACCTTACACGCCCATAGCCTTTCTGCTAGACTCCGCGCACGGCTGGGAGATGACGGATTACCCTCAGTGGCCCTTCGGGATTTCTCAGATTAACCGCTCGGATAGAGCGCTCAGAGAGCTTTTCGGCGCGGCCTATTATCCTCTGCCTGTGGTCGAAGGCGAGCCCGCCACGGGCGACAGGCAGGCTTACGTCAACGCGGTCTTCGGAGACATCTTCGACGTGCTGGTGGCTTCCGACAAGGGCTCTAACGCCATTGACGCTTACAGGGCTGTCGTCGTCGGCGGCCGCCCGGAATGGAGCCGCACTTGGGCGCAGAAGCTTGCGGATTATGTGAAAAGCGGCGGCGTCGTTGTAGTCAACGCGGCACAGGTAAAGGGACTGCCTGCGGATTTGACGGGCGTGCGTGTGCGTGACGAGACGGCTGAAGCGGACGACGCCAGATGTTTAATAGGCGGCGAAGAGAACGCCAATCTTCGCGGGCAGCTCTTCCGCTACAATCGTATAGAGAAGGGGAGCAACGCGAAGGTTCTGATGGAGACGCCTTCGGGAGACGCGCTCGTCACTGTGAACACAGTGGGCCGTGGCCGCGTTATCTTCTCGGCCCTGCCCGACATGCTCGGACTGGACGAGCGGCTGACGCCTTTCGCCGCTCATCTCTTCGCGCATCTCTTCACGGACGCTACGCCCGTCAGGGTGCGCGGCGACGTTCAGTATCTGATAAATCGCACAGGGCGCGGCTGGGTCGTCACGCTCATCAATAATCAAGGCGTCTACAAGCCGCAGCAGGGACTTGCGCAGGTTGACCGCCGCGCCGTTGTGGACGTGAGCATCAGCCTGCGCGGGGGGCGCACGAGGCTCGCGGGCGCGAGCGAGTGGACGGAGGATAAGAAGCTCAACCTGAGCAGAGAAGGCGGCGAAGAGAGCGTGCGCCTGAGCCTCCAGCCCGGCGCAGTTCAAATAGTTGAGCTGATAGAGCAAAAGGGAAATTAAGGGGAGATTGACTCATCGGTTCATTGATTCAATGAACCGATGAGTCAATCTTCTTCCGTGGTGCTTTAGCCGGCGGGTCTGTGTTATTCTCCGGCCCGTTTTTATCTAGCCGGTTACGGGCTTAAGGCACACATCCATATATTCCGGAGAGGATAATAGATGATAGAGATTGGCATAGGAGTTCTCTTCGCTGCACTGTTCGTGGTGGCGTATCTACTCGTCTCAAGACTGTTGGGCAACGGCGGGCGCTTGCGCGAGATTACCAACCGACCGCCCGGCTCAAAGCTCATAGCATCGAAGCCCACGCCCCTCTTTCTGAAAACCGGAGAGATGAGCGAGCATCACTCGAAAAAACGGTGACGAGTGATAAGTGACGGGTGACAAGCCGGAAGCGTGCTTGTCCCGAGGCTCGTCACTTGTCACTTGTCACGCATCACTGCTCTTATGAAGGTCGCAAGAAAATTTTACATCACGGGAGAGGTGCAGGGCGTGGGCTTTCGCTTCTTCGCGCAACGCGCGGCGGCGCGACATCAGGTGCATGGCTACGTGCGCAATCTGCCGGACGGGCGCGTCGAAGCGCTGGCCGAAGGCTCGCCCAATAACGTAGAGGGATTCAAACAGGAACTGGCCGCAGGGCCGCTTCATTCCAGAGTCGAATCGGTCGAAGAGATTAACCTAGACCCGACCGGCCACTACGCCTCATTCCGCATAGAAAGATGAGTCTGAAGCTATCCCGTCTATGCTAGCGCCGGTAGCTGACCGACCCGCCATCGCTTTTTGTGCGTAGCTGTGCCACAGGTTCTTGGCTATAATCCTCGCCGGGCTCTAATAGGAAACTCATTTCACGCGGAAAGGTAAAAACAGTTTTTAGTTTTCAGCTTTCAGCAAAGACAAGTCTGCTTTTAACTGAAAACTGATTAGTGAAAACTGCAAACTGAACATGGATGAACTGAAAGCTTTGATACGAGAGGTGCCGGACTTTCCCAAACCCGGCATAAACTTTTACGACATCACAACGCTCTTGAAGCAACCGCAGGGCTTGCGTCGCACGGTTGACGCCATGGCGGACGAGTTCCGTGGTATGCAGGTGGACACCGTCATAGGCATAGAGGCGCGCGGCTTCATCTTTGCCCCTGCGCTCGCGTATCACATGGGCGCGGGCTTTGTGCCTGTGCGTAAGCCGGGAAAGCTGCCATCCGAGTGCGCCTCCATCTCCTACGACCTTGAGTACGGTCAGGACGCGCTACAGATTCACCGCGACGCCATAGGCGAAGGCCACCGCGTCATCATCGCAGACGACCTGCTGGCCACGGGCGGCACAGCCCGCGCCGTAGTTAACCTCGTAGAAGAACTCGGCGGCAAAGTCGTAGGCTTAGGCTTTGTGGTAGAGCTGGAGTTCCTGCCGGGCCGAAAAAAACTTGAGGGCTACGACGTGCGCTCCCTGATTAAATATCAGTCATAAGAAAGCGCCGAAGGCGTGTCGGATGAGAGCTTAGGCTGACTCTTGAACTCAAATGTGTGCCTGTAGCGTGCCAGAGCCACACTGTAGCACGTCCTCCAACTTGTCCGGCGCGCCTTGCTTCATCGCGGAAAGCACATGAGCGTAGTTGTCTAAGGTAAACGCGACGCTTTGCGTGCCCGGCTTGCTCGCTTACGGTCTTTAGCGCAGGCGTCGCTCTGACTGCTTTCTAAGATGTTCAGTAATTTCGCTAGAAGCACCGGGCCTTATGAGGCAAGGCGTCCATCAAAGAGTAGCTATCGCGGGCTCGGGTTAAGTGAGTTGTTAGACGCGGCTGTATTTACCTTCCATGATTCCAATTTTAGTGGCCACCTGCTCAAGCGCACTGAAGAACTCGTCGTCATCTTCTGCTAATCCTTGTGGCCATTCACGCGCGAGTAAATCCCCGGCGATAATATTTAATACTCGCTCCCAATGCGTGGGGCTAACTTCCTTATGCGACTTTAAGATTCTAACCAAGTAAGAATCCGTAAATTTTATGCCCGAGTAAGCGGCGATAATTCTTTTAAGCCGGATAAATTCATTTTCGTTAAGAGGTGTTTTCCCTCCGCTTAGAGAAGCGTGTGCAATGACGCCAAAAGCGATTCCGACAATTAACCCCGCAACAGCACCAACAAGGGCAGAGCCTAAAATGATAATTGGAAAGCCTGTGCCGCAAACAAATTCGTTGGGATTATTTCTCACCATTCCATCAGCAATTACTTGAACTTGATAGATTCCTAGCTGAAAGCCCACTGCTCCGCCGATTACGGTTACCAACACCGCGACCGCTACCGATATGAGCAGATTTCTTTCCTTTTCCCAGAGCATGATTTGAATTATACAATGAAGCGTCTAACGAATTAACCGTGCGGGAAATATTGATAGAAGTATTCAAGTTGTCGAATGAAAATCAAGCTGTTTCCGCTCCGTCTGAATCAGTTGTTATGCCGCGCTATCAGTTAAATCTATTCCTTTAAGAGGAATTTTGTCTCAACCTCGAATGAAATATCGGCATTGATATCAGAAACCTTCGCTCTCACTTTATACTCGCCAGCAGGAGCGTTCTTTCCTAATCGGAAGGCAAGAATTGCCCTGCCCAACTGAATATTCGGAGCGGGAGGAGCCTGCTCTTTCCATAATGGCTACCCTTTCTGTTCGGTAAATATAGTGCCATCAGGTTTATAAATTATGTAATCCACCTCTGAATTACATGCCCCCTGAGAATCAGTCTTACAACCTGCGAATAGAATAAGAGCGCCAATAACCTCTCCACGCTTCACCTCTTTAGCGGATTTAATCTTGGGAGTTTCCGGCTTGAGCCATTCCTGTACGAATTCGCGTGGATTCTCTACGACAATAAGATGACCGCCGAAGCCATTCACAGCTTTGCGGTCAAGGGCATCATCTGCGGGCTTATCATTCTGCTTCCACTGAGAGAATGCAGGTGAAGCAATGATTAAGATAAAGAAGAATGTTGCTCCGATGATTTTCATAACTATTCCTCCAAGCGTCCATTACAACTTGGCGGCATAACGCCGCGATTGACAGAGCGGAAACAACTACGCTCCCATCCAACTTCTAGATGAAACTAAAGGCTCATTCTGCTCCGCTTGAATCTGTTGTTAGCTGGCGCGAACCGCTACCGCACTCGCCCCACCACAGGCAGCCGCTCGAACCGCTCCCCCACACGCATGTAGAGTTCATCGCACTCCTCTGAAGCCACCGGCCCTACCCACTCCGGCACGCCTACGCCTCCGGCATAATAACGCGGCAAATGACCCAACACAGCCGTTGCCCCGCCCTCACTATCATTCGCCCCGAAGACTACCCGCCCGACTCCGTGTAGCAGCAACGCCCCGAAGCACATCACGCACGGCTCAAGTGTGGTGTAGCAGGTCATCTCACGGCTGCGGGGCCATAGCTCGACGGGAACCTGACGCAACGCTTCCGTCTCGGCGTGGCGACCCGGATGATAGACGGGGGTGAGTATCGCGCTGCCAGCCTCAGCGATGACGATTCCGTCTAAAGTGATGACGGCTCCGACGGGCAGATTGCCTCGGCTCTCGGCATCAAGAGCGAGCCGTATGGCGCGGGAGATGTACTCGTTATCATTATCAGCCATATTGTAAGATTATCAGGATGCCAAATAGCCACCTAACACCTGAATTAACGCGGCGCAACAAACCACGATAACAACATGTTCTCGCGCATGAAATCACCTTGATATGCGCCCGTGTCGAATGAGTTGTTGGGCGGGTGATTCCGCGAAGACGAAAGCTCCGGTCAGATTCCTTCACCTTATTTATTAGCAGTGCGCTCTAATTGCCAAGATGAGCCCGCCTTTTTCCAGACCCCAAGCGTGTCCAATCTTACCTCGGGATATTGTTTTAACGGCAGCGAACCTAAAGATTCCGGCTGTCCTGAACGCAATTGTGCGTCAAAGGCCGCGACCGTAAAGGCACGGATAATCTGTTTGTTGCGCGCCCATTGCTCAGGTGTTGTACGCCAAGGCGCTACTTCTGTTTGAGCGGTAGACAAATCATAGTAGCTAAAGTGGCTGAATCCGGGCGAATCAATAAGCACAAGGCGGCTAGCCGAAGGCACTCCCGCGTATTCCGCTTTCAGATTTTCAATGTTCTTCTCCATCGAGGCTTTTCGCTTAAGAAAGTCTGCTTCAGCTTCGCCCGGTTTTCGAACCATTTTTCTGTAGCCGTACATTCCGGCGACAGGTTGAGTCACCGAACCATAGGTTGCACCTGCGTCAAGCCCCCCGTCTAGATTCATGCAGAATTTGAATCGTTTGTCCTGCTGGCAGGCGGTAATTGCTACTTTTCCTCCGAAAGAATGTCCCGTAGCGCCTACGCGAGTCATATCGAATCTGCCTTTAAACTGCTTTGAGCCATTCGTCAGCAGGCCCTTATTGAGTTCCTCTAACCGGCTTAGAACAAAGCTATCATCCTCTGCCCCAACACTTATTCTCGCCGTATGAAAAGCCTTGCGCTCTTCCGGCGTTCGCGCTTCATCTTTATCCCATCCGCTTTGGGCAATAATGCGGCCGTCGGGAAAAACTGTCGTCGCGCCGTCGTAACTGTGCTCGACTGCGGCAACTATATAGCCGTGACTAACCAAGTCCTCGATAATAGCCGTATAGAATAGAACGGGGACGCCCCCGCCGTGCGAAAAAATAACTACCGGATAACGCCGGTTTTTAGCAGATAGTTTTGCATTCTCAAGCGTGTGTGTACGCATTCCGGAGAGCAGTTGATAAGACTCACCATATCCTTGGCGGAAGGAGTCTTTGCCGAATCTTTCTTCGAAAGCTTCTATCTCTTTCAGGTGTGGGAAATAAACAGCCTCCCGGCCGCGAGAATTTTTGTCAATCGGATAGAATAGGTAAACAAGTAGTTCCCGATAATCTCCGGCTTCGCTCGTGACGGTTTCCTGACGTGAAGTGTCCGTCCAATGAAAAACCGTTCGCCCAACACCGAATGTTCCTGTCGGGATGGGCAATTCGGTTCTGCTCTGACTTTGGGCAAGCGCGAAAGATGGTATCAATAAGAACAAACATGCCAGTAATATTTTCATTTAAGAAATCTCCTCTTACCTATTCGGTTCTGAACATTCATTAGTTCCTCAATGTACCGCGAGCCGCTCGACGCTTGAATTAACCGGGACAAGTTTATGGAACAATTCAAATGATGAAAGAAATGCTATCACGCTGGACTATATTTACTCCCATCTGCTAACTTTGTTTGAAGACGTGCTCCCGTAGCTCAGGTGCATAGAGCGACCGCCTCCTAAGCGGTAGGCCGTTGGTTGGAGTCCAACCGGGAGCACCATCCAGAAATGTAATGCGAAAGAAGCAGGGATGCTCCTTCTTTTCGTATCCTTCCACGCTGAGCGCTTGAGCTTTGAAAAATAAGCGGCTCGAAATTCTGCTCTTTCTATCAGTCTGGCTCGTGTATGGGTTGACGATTAACTCGCGTAACCTTGAGGCGTTCGCTCTTCAGCAGATGGGAGTGGAGTCTATTGTAGAGCGCCGAGCCTTTTACGTTGAAGGCTCAGGAGCGCCGCAGTTGCAGCCGCGCGGGGATGTCTTCGATTATGCGGGCCACGAGTACGCCGCCAAGCAGCCCGGTCAGTTCATGGCAGGCGCTCTGGTCTACTTCTTCCTGCATCTCTTTGGCCTGAATTACGTTAAAAATTACACGCTGACTTCTGCGCTGGTGACGTTCTTCACGACATCAGTGGTGACGGCGCTTTCGGCGGTTGCGCTTTACCGCGTGGCTGGCAGTTTGGCTAATGACAGAGCGTCGCGCTTCTGGCCGCTCTCTGCGGCGCTTCTATACGCGTTTGGCACGACCGTTTTCGCGTACGCTGGCGTGGCTCATCATGATGCTATAGCATCCGCGTTCGTTACGATTGCCTTCTACTTTGCCTTTAGCGCGACGCGGGACTGCGAAAGTGAGCGCAAGGCGGCTCGCTTATCCTTCTGCGCGGGCGTGTTTCTGGGACTTACTGTGACGACTTCTATGCTGGTCTTCTGGCCTGCGGTTGCGGTCTTCCTGTACTTTCTCTCGCTCAAGCGCCGGAGGCTTCTGCCCTATCTTCTTTCGGGCGGGCTCGTGGGGTTAGCGCCCTTGTTCCTTTACGATTGGGTCAATTTCGGCAATCCCTTTCTGCTGCCGAACGTGGCTGGAAATTATTCGGATACCTTCTTTCATCCGAAGATAGATAATTTCAGAGCAAGGTTCGCCTTCTACCTGACGTGGACGACCAGTTACACGCCCATCCTGCTGGTAGGTCTAGCTGGCCTCATACTGCTTCCGCGCACCTTCAGGAGAGAGAAGCTGGCGGCTGCGGGCGCGGTTCTGATTCTCTGCGCCTACATCTTCAACATAGACACGGTCGGGGATTGCCAGTACGGCCCCAGATACCTGCTGCCCGCTATGGCCTTCGGATGCTTGGGGCTGGTCAGCTTCAGCCATTTGGGATTGAGAGCCGTGCGCCGTGTATGGATAGTGGTGATTGCGGTCGTGGGCTTGCTGTCATTCACCGTCAACGTGGTCGGCGCGTTGCAGGGAGCCATGTATTGCACTTTAGCCCGCCATGCTTTCTGGCCCCATCTCTCGGCGTTAATGCGAGGCGAGACGGGCACATTCCCGCTTCTTCCGTGGCTCATTATTCCGGCGCTGGTATCTGTCTGCTGGTTGCTGAAGCTTATCCTCGCGCGCGAAGCGCCGCCGAAAGAGCTATCAGCCACTGAGCGCAGTAGTACGTCGTCAGGATGAGAAACTGAGCGCTCCTGAAAGGGCTGCGGAAGCGGTTCAGGGCCAGCAGGGAATCCGAAGCCGCAAACAGGCAAGCGCCCGCTAGAGCCAGAAGGCACCCGGCCGTCTCCAGACTCATAAACCTGTTCGCGGCCTGCCACACCATCAGGAGAATCACCAGCATGTAAATGATGACGGGCGCTTTCATCCCGCCTAAGAAGGGAAGGAGCAGCCGCAGCATCAACGCGCCGTACGCCAGAAGCGCTATTGCGGCAAGGTAAGAGAGACGATGCGTTGCGCCGTCTATCGTGAACGCGGCTATGTAGAAGATATGCGCTATCAGAAAACTGACCAGCCCGGCGATGAAGCGGTCTGAGGGCAGCATCAGAAAGATGTCGCCAAAGAGCGAGAAGAGAAGCCCGGCGACTATAAGATACTTGTAGGCGGAAGACTGCGACCAGAGCGCAATCGCTATGATGAAGGCAACAGTCAGAGGCTTGAAGACATAAACGCCTGACCGCTTCCCGCCGTACTCCGCCCGTATATGAAGCGCGGCTGAAACAACGGCCAGAATAGTCAGTACGACGAGCATAAACATCAAGAATGGGGGATAGGGGACAGGGGTTAGGGGATGGAGAAAAGAAAATCCATCAGTCTTTCTTTACTAACCCCCGACCCCTATCCCCTGTCTCCCATTTAGGTGATTCTCTGCGGCGGGGCTTTCTGGTTAATCAGTATGTAGAGCTGCTGCGCCAGCCTCGGGTTGAGCGTCTGTAGAATTTGATACTCTTCCGTGGCCCCCTTCTTGTTCTTCATCTGTATGTAGGCGTAGCCAAGATTGAAATGGGCTCCCGCGTAATCGGGCTTGAGTCGTATGGCCTGCTTATGCGCTTCCACCGCTTCCTGCCAGCGACGCAGGCCGCCCAGCGCGAAACCCAGATTGTTATGAGCTTCGGGCCAGTCCGGCTTTAGCCGCACGGCCTCTTGAAATGCCGTGAGCGCCTCCTGAAAGCGTCCTATCCTGCCGTAGGCGATGCCTATGTTGAAGCGCGCGATGAGGAAGTCCGGCTTGAGTCTTATGGCCTGCTGCAAAGGCTCTATGGCTTCGCTGTACTTGTTCAGGTTGTTATACGCCCAGCCCAGATTGCTGTAGGCGTCAGCGTAATCCGGCTTGAGGCTGATGGCCTTTCGCGCTGCCTCCACGGCCTCCTGCCACCGGCGCAGCTTGCCCAGCGAGTAAGCCAGATTGTTATAGCTTTCGGCGTCCGTCTGGCTCACTCTGGTTGCTTGCCGATAAGCTTCCACGGCCTCCGCGTAGCGGGCCTGCCGGGTCAGCGCCAGCCCCAGATTCCTTTGAGCCTCCGTGTTATCCGGCTCAAAGCTCACGGCCTGCCGATAAGCCTCTGCGCTCTCCTTGTAACGCTCCATCTTCATGTAAGCGTCGCCAAGGTTATCGTAGGCTTCGGCGTAGTTGGCCTTCAGCCGAATCACTTCGCGGTAAGCGTTGACCGCCTTGTCGTAATGGTTGGCGTTGTAGTGCGCCACGCCCAAATCGAAATAGGCTTCCACGTAATCCGGCTTGAGACGCACGGCCTCTTCGTAAGCGGCCATGGCCTCCGTGTAACGGCTCATAGCGTCATAAGCGTTCCCCATGTTGAAGTAGGCTTCGGGGAAATTCGCCTTCGCGCGCACGGCCTGCCTGTAGGCTTCAACCGCCTCGTTGTAGCGATTCAGATTATCGTAGGCCAGCCCCAGATAGTTAAGCGCGTCGGCGTCCGAAGCGTCCGTGCGCGCGGCTTGCCTGAGCGGCTCAAGCGCCTCTTCGTAACGCCCCAGCCTGTAGAGCGTCATTCCCAGATTGTGATGCGCGGAAGAGAGCGAAGGATTAAGACGAACCGCCACGCGGTACGCGGCGACGGCGTCCGCGTCCCTGTTGAGAGAGACGTTAGCGTCTCCCTGACCGTTGAAGGCTTCGGCCCACGAAGGCTTCAGACGCGCCGCAGCCTTGTATGAGCCGAGCGCCTCTTCATAACGACCCATGTTGAAGAGGGCGTCGCCCATGCTGTTGTGCGCCTCCGCATAATTGGGCTTGAGGCGGACGGCCTCGCGGTAGGCCGCCAGCGCCTTCTCGTCCTGACCGGCTTCAAGATAGTCGTCGCCCTGGTCGTTGTAGTCCTCCGCCGAGAGGCGAGGCTCTGCCGTTCTGGCCGCGCGGGCGGCGGCCTCTCTGCGCTGGCGTCTGGCTTCGCGTGCCTGCGCCGTCTCTCTTGCGGCCCGCTCCGCATCACGCTTCTTCTTGAGCGCGGCACGCTGGCTGGCGGCCTGTGCGCGCTGCTCGGCCTCACGCGCGGCGCGCGCCGCAGCCACTCTAGAGGCCGAAGAAGACGCCTGCTCGTCGCTGCGGGCTGCGCGCTCGCGCTTGGTAGGCTGGCGGCGTTTGGCGACCGTCTCGCTGACCACGCCCGCGCCGCCCGATAGTTCGTCGTCGCTCGCGCCGCCCGAGATGTCCTGCTGTGCGAGCATGGGCCAGCTACCGCAGTTCAGAGCCAGAGCAAGCACGATTGCCGTCGCGCGTAAAAATTGGGACGAGCGCATAACTTCTTCACCTCTATGGAAACTGAAGACTACGCCGGGGAGCTTAAAAGCATATCTTCTATTTAACACGGATTACAGATAATCACGATTTCACTGCGGCCAGCTCCGAAGAGTTCTCGCGCAGGCCCAGCTCGTCAAGGATAGTCTTGACGGTGCTGACCACATCGGGATGCGTGGGGTCGCGCGGGCGCTCGACCTCTACGCGCAGCTCGTTTATGAGATGCGCGGGCCTTTCGGAGAGAACGAGTATGCGGTCTGCCAGTTGCGCTGCCTCTTCTATGTCGTGCGTGACGAAGACGACCGTGCGCGGGCGCTCTGTCAGAATGCGAACCAGCATGCGACGCATTCGCAGCCGCGTTTGATAGTCCAGAGACGAAAAGGGCTCGTCCATCAGAAGCACGTCGGCCTCTCCGGCGAGCGCTCGCGCAAGCTCTACGCGCTGGCGCATTCCGCCCGAGAGTTGATGCGGGTAGTGTGCCGCGAATCCGTCCAGACGAATCAGGCTCAGCAGGTCTTTCAACTGAGCCTCGCGCTGCTTTCCGTCTTCGAGGTGGCGCAGCCCGAGCGCTATGTTCTCTCTGACGGTGAGCCAAGGAAAGAGCCCGTCGCTCTGGTATACCATGCGGGTCGTTCCCTCTCGCTTGATGACGCCGGAAGTGGGGCGTAGGTATCCCGACAGCAGATTAAGGAGAGTGGTCTTGCCGCAGCCGGACGGGCCCACCACGGCGACGAACTCGCCCCGCTCAATCTCGACCGAGAGGTCTTCGAAGACAGCGCTCGCGCCGAAGGTGTGCGAGACGTTTATCAGGCTCAGTGGTTTATCGCTCATATCCCCAACGAACGCTAGGCAGGCGAGTCAGGCGCACCAGCAAGCGGTCTAGCAGCACTCCTATGATGCCAATGACAATCATGCCGCAGACCAGCAGGTCTGTCCTCAAGCCGTTGCGCGCGTCCCAGATGGCGAAGCCCAGACCGTCGCGGCCCGCTATCATCTCCGCCGCGACGACTACCAGCCACGCCACGCCCGCAGTGACGCGCAAGGCCGTGATGATTTGCGGCATGATGGCCGGAAGCGTCACGTTCCACAGCAATGACCAGCCGCGAAAGCCGTAATCCGCCGCGACCCGAAAAAAGACGGATGGGATGTTGGCCACAGCAGCTATCACGGCCAGCACCAGCGAAAAGAAGGTAGCCATGAAGATTAGAAAGACTACGGGCAGGTCGCCCACACCGAACCATAGAATGGCAAACGGAATCCACGCCAATGGCGAGAGGCTGCGAAAGAAGTTGACCGCAGGCAAAAGCGCCGCGCGAGCCGCAGCCGCGTGGCCCAGCAGGAGCCCTAGCGGAACGCTCAGCACCACGGCCAGCACAAATCCCATGCTCACGCGAAAGAGCGACGCGATGAGGTCGTCCCAGAGCCTTCCCGAACTAATCTCTTCTCTAAAGCCATAGACCACGTCTAGCGGAGAAGGGAAGGCCGACTTGGGAAAGAGTTGAAGGGCTGAGAGCGTGCCCCACAAAGCTATAAAGATTAGAGCGACGCCGAGCGGTAAGATGTATGTTCTGACGAGCGACGATTGGTCTTTCACTCCGGCGATTCAAACACGAAAGCGAGCGGGTTGCCAAGTCTGAAGCCGTCTAATCGTCATCGAGTGAAAGATGCGCGATGGTCGCTCCCCAGCCTCCGGCCTGCGGCGGCGCGTCCGTCCAGTCTCTAACAAAAGGCGTGCGCTCAAGTACGGTGCGCACAATCTCGCGCTGCACGCCCAGACCCTTGCCGTGAATGATGCGAACCGAGCGAAAGCCTCGCGCACGCGCCTCCGACAGGTACTCTTCCACCACCTTGCGCACCTCTCGCGGGTTGATTGTGTGAAGGTCTATGATGTCCGTAATCTCCAGACGCACGCCGTCGGGAAAGGGATTAAACGGGTCTACTTCCCCTTCATCCTCGCCTGCGGCGAGCGCTTCCCCGTCCGGGGCCGCAGCATTGCTCGCCCGCCATCTTTTCAGCCATTCCAGCAGAGTCATAAAGTTGAAGGAGTAACCGTCTATCAGCCGCCAGCTTTTTCTTCGGCTCGCGGCTGGCGGCTTATCTTGACACTCGCTCGTGCGCGCTTGTACACTCGCGCTCTTTCATCACTTAAATGTTTGAGCGCCCTTAGATTCATGGAGGAACCATGCCCACGCAATCTTACAACGAACAGCCTGTGCCGACGGACGGCTCGCGCATACGCATCATGGACGGCCAGATACAAGTCCCGGATAATCCGATTATCCCATTTATAGAGGGCGACGGAACAGGGCCGGACATCTGGCGCGCAAGCCAGCGCGTTTTCGATGCCGCCGTGGAGAAGGCTTACGGGGGAAAGCGCCGCATAGTCTGGTACGAAATCTTCGCCGGGGAAAAGGCTCACGACCGCTTCAGCGAGTGGCTGCCGAAGGACACGCTGGACGCCATACGCGAGTTCGTCGTGGCCATCAAAGGCCCCCTGACGACTCCCGTGGGCGGCGGCATACGCTCACTGAACGTCACGCTGCGTCAGGAGCTTGACCTGTACGCCTGCGTCCGTCCCGTGCGCTACTTCGAGGGCGTGCCTTCTCCCGTGCGCGAGCCGTCGAAAGTTAATCTGGTCATCTTCCGCGAAAACACGGAAGACGTTTACGCCGGGATAGAGTTTCAGGAAGGCTCGGACAAGGCGCGCAAGATGCTCGCCTTCCTGCGGGACTTCGGCTACGACGTGCGCGAAGATAGCGGTTTCGGCGTCAAGCCCATCTCGATTACAGGCACGAAGAATCTTGTCCGCCGCGCCATCAACTACGCGATACTGAACAACCGCCGCACCGTGACGCTCGTACACAAGGGCAACATTATGAAGTACACGGAAGGAGCCTTCCGCGAGTGGGGATACGAGCTGGCGGCCGAAGAGTTCAGGGACGTGGTAATAAGCGAAAAGGATTTGTGGGACAAGCTGGATGGCAAGCTTCCCGAGGGGAAAATCCTGATTAACGACCGCATAGCCGACTCCATGTTCCAGCAGCTACTCTTGAGGCCGCAGGAGTACGAGGTGCTGGCCACGCCGAACTTGAACGGCGACTATCTTTCGGATGCAGCCGCCGCGCAGGTCGGGGGCTTAGGGATGGCTCCCGGCGCGAACATAGGCGACAACGCCGCCATCTTCGAGGCCACGCACGGCACCGCGCCCAAGTACGCCGGACAGGACGTAATCAATCCCGGCTCGGTCATACTGTCGGGCGTGATGATGTTCGACTTCATGGGCTGGAGCGAGGCCGGACAGCTAATCGTAAAGGGTCTGACGGAAACTATAAGCCAGAAGCGCGTCACCTACGACCTGCACCGCCAGATGGAGGGCGCAACCAAAGTCAAGACGAGCGAGTTCGCAGACGCAATTATTGAAAATATGAAATAGCTGTCAGCCGTCAGCTTCTATCTTTAGCCGAATGCTGAATACCGATAGCTTCTTTGAAAGGAATCAAAGCGATGGGTAAGCGAAACAAGATAACCGTAGTGGGCGCAGGGAACGTAGGCGCGACCGCCGCGCACTGGCTGGCCAGCAAGGAGCTGGGTGACGTGGTGCTGGTGGACATAGTCGAGGGAATGCCGCAGGGCAAGTCACTGGATTTGGCTCAGGCCGCGCCGATTGAGGGCTTCGACGCGCGCATGATTGGCTCAACGAAGGACTATTCACTGACGGCTAATTCGGACGTGGTGATAATCACTTCGGGGCTGCCGCGCAAACCCGGCATGAGCCGCGACGACCTGCTGAAGACGAATGCTAACATTGTTTCGGAAGTGGTAGACGAGGTCGTCAAATACTCGCCGGATTCGATTCTGATTATCGTCTCGAACCCGCTCGACGCCATGTGTCAGGTGGCGCTGCGTCGCTCGGGCTTTCCCAAGCATCGTGTGATAGGAATGGCGGGCGTGCTCGATTCGGCGCGCATGCGCTGCTTCCTAGCGGAAGCCCTTGATGTTTCCGTGGAGAACGTGACGGCATTCGTGCTTGGCGGGCACGGTGATACGATGGTTCCTCTGCCGCGCTACTCCACCTGCGCTGGAATCCCCGTGACGGAGCTTCTACCGGCAGACCAACTGGACGCGATTGTGAAGCGCACCGCCAACGGCGGCGCAGAGATAGTTGGGCTTCTGAAAACCGGCTCGGCCTACTACGCCCCGTCGGCTGCTGCGGTAGAGATGACCGAAAGCATTCTCAAGGACAAGAAGAAAATCCTGCCCTGCGCGGCTTATCTGGAAGGCGAGTACGGCATCAACGGCCTGTACGTGGGCGTGCCCTGCAAGCTGGGCGCGCGCGGTCTTGAGCAGATTATCGTAATCAACCTCACGACCGAAGAGCGCATAGCGCTACAGAAGAGCGCGGCCTCCGTGCAGGAGCTCGTCAACGTGCTGGGAATCTAAAAGCGGGTAGAAGAAACGGGTGACGGGTGTCAGGTGACGGGTGACGGGAAAAGAAATCATTTGTCTTTCTTTTACCCAAACCCCGGCACCTGACACCCGTCACCCGTCTTTATCGCTTGAGCCAGCCGAAGAGGCCGTAGATGATTGTCTCGCGGTTCTCTTCGTAGATGGCCTTGGTCAGTGGAATTGACATGGGGCAGACCTGAACGCAGTTCTGCGCGTTGCCGCAGTTGGTGATGCCGTCATCGCCCATGATGCCTTCGAGCCGTTTGTCGCGCGTAATCTTACCCGACGGGTGCATGTTCTGGTAGCGTACCTGCGCGATTGCCTGCGGGCCTATGTACTGGTCGTCGTCGTACTGCGGGCAGGCTTCCAGACAGCAGCCGCAGGTCATGCAGCGAGAGTAAGCGTAGCGCTCGGCCACGTCCTCCTGATTCATGCGCGGCCCCGGCCCCAAATCATAAGAGCCGTCAATCTCTATCCATGCATGCACGCGCTTGAGGTACTCGAACATGCGCGAGCGGTCAACACGTAGGTCGCGTATGTTCGGGAACTTGGACATGGGCTCTAAGGTTATGGGCTGCTCAAGCTGGTCTACGAGCGCCGAGCAGCTTTGCCGCACGCGCCCGTTGATGACCATAGTGCAGATGCCGCAGACCTGCTCAAGGCAGTTCATGTCCCAAGTGGGCGGCGTCGTGCGCTTGCCCTCCTTCGTGACGGGATTCTTCTGAATCTCCATCAGGCAGGAGATGATGTTGAGATTCGGACGATAGGGAATCTCAAAAGTCTCCCAGTAGTCGGGCGAGTCCGGGTTCTCGCGGCGGCGAATCCTTATCTCGACCGATTTTGGCGGCGTGCGTCTCACGGCTCCGTCCGTGTGTGTAGCCTGTGCGCTCATAGCTTGTCGGATTTACCCCCTGCGTCCTCTATTGATTTTCCCTGCTCGCGGCGCGTCTCCGCCTCGCCGTGATTCACGTCCCTGACTTCCTCTTTGTTCTGAGCCCAGACGGCCGCGCCGGTTATGTCCTTGGGCTTGGTCTGCAAGTCATCGGTCGGGGCTTTCGCTCCGGCTGCCGTCTCTTTAGCCTTGCCCTTGCTGTAGTCGCGCTTGCGCGGCGTGATGAGCGAGACATCTACAGCTTCGTAAGAGAAGACGGGGCCTTCGCCCGAATACTCTGCAATGGTCGTCTTCATGAAATTTTCGTCGTCGCGGTTCGGGAAGTCCGGCTTGTAGTGCGCGCCGCGCGACTCGTTGCGGTTCAACGCGCCCAGTGTTATGACGCGCGCAAGCTGAAGCATGTTCCAGAGCTGTCGTGCGTGCGGCAGCGCCATCGTCGCCCACAGGTTGGAGTCGTTGATGGAGACGCGGCTGTAGCGGTCTATCAGCTCAAGCAGCTTCTGGTCTGTAGCCTGCAAGCGGTCGTTGTAACGCACGACCGTCACGTTGTCCGTCATCCACTTGCCCATCTCATCGTGAATCAAATACTGATTCTCATTGCCGGATTGCTTGATGAGCTTGTCGTTTATCTCCTGCTGTAGCTGCAACTCCTGCTCGTAGAGGCGCGAGCCGTCCGCACCGTTGCGCTCTATGTTCTTGGCATATTCAATGGCTGCGGGCGCGGCTACGAATCCGCCGTAGACGCAACTGACCAGAGAGTTCGCGCCCAGCCGATTCGCGCCGTGAATGGAGTAGTCGCATTCGCCTGCGGCCAGAAGGCCGGGGATATTCGTGCGCTGCTCAAAGTCTACCCAGAGGCCGCCCATGGAATAATGGACGCCGGGGAAGATTCTCATGGGGACGTGTCGCGGGTCGTCGCCCACAAACATCTCATAGATTTCAAGAATCGCTCCGAGCTTCTTGTCCAGCGTCTCCGCCGGAATGTGCGTCAGGTCAAGATAGACCTGATTCTGCCCGCCTATCCCGAAGCCGTCCAGACAGACCTGAAAGATTTCACGAGTCGCAATGTCGCGCGGCACAAGGTTCCCGTAGGCCGGATACTTCTCTTCGAGAAAGTACCAGCGCTCCTTCTCCGGTATCGAAGATGGCGAGCGCACGTCTCCCTTGGCGCGGGGAACCCAGACGCGGCCGCCTTCGCCGCGCGCAGACTCAGACATCAACCTGAGCTTGTCCTCGCCCGGAATCGAAGTCGGGTGAACCTGTATGAACTCTCCGTTGGCATAGCGTGCGCCCTGCTGGTAGCAGACCGAGACGGCCGAGCCAGTGCAGACCATCGAGTTGGTTGACTTGCCGAAGATGAGGCCGGGGCCGCCCGTGGCCATAATCACCGCGTCCGCCTTGAAGGCTTTAAGCTCAAGCGTCTTCAAGTCCATCGCCACAAGGCCGCGACAGACCCCGTGGTCGTCCATGATGAGAGACATCATCTCCCAGCCTTCGTACTTTTTGACCCGGCCTTCCACCTCGTAGCGCCGCACCTGCTCGTCTAGCGCGTAGAGAAGCTGCTGGCCCGTGGAAGCTCCCGCGAAGGCCGTGCGGTGATGAAGCGTTCCGCCGAAGCGACGGAAATCCAGCAAGCCTTCGGTCGTGCGCGAGAAGGGAACGCCCATGCGGTCGAAGAGATAAATGATGGACGGGGCCATCTCGCACATGGCTTTGACTGGCGGCTGGTTTGCCAGAAAGTCTCCGCCGTAGACCGTATCGTCAAAGTGCTTGAACGGCGAATCGCCTTCGCCCTTGGTATTGACAGCGCCGTTGATGCCGCCCTGCGCGCAGACCGAGTGCGAGCGCTTGACCGGCACTACAGAGAGCAGGTCAACCTCGTGGCCCAACTCGGCTATCTTCATGGCAGCCGCCAGTCCCGCCAACCCTCCGCCGACAATCGCTATCTTGATATTGCTTGCCATCAGTAAAGAATACCTCCGAGCAATCCTCCGGGACGGATGAAAGAAATCATGGCGTTTATTCCCACGGCCAGCAGCAGCAGCCCGAAGGCTATGCAGGCGTAGCCCGTCAGGCGCTGCGCGCGCGCGCCGATGGCGATTCCCCAATCAACCATGAAGAGCCACAGGCCGTTGGCGAAGTGCCAGACGGTCGCCGTAATCCCTATCACGTAAATTATTATGATGGGAATCATCCTGAACTCGTTGGCGACTATGTCGAAGGCTTTATCCGGCGCGTGCGCTACAGAGATGGTGTTGAGGCCGGGGATGAGCCCGAAGCGGAAGTTCAGCACGTGAAAGAGTATGAAGAAGAAGAGAATTACGCCCGTAATGCGCTGCACAAGATAGAACCAGTTGCGCGGGTACGGGTAATGCAGGTTATTCGGGCGCGCTTCTACCGTAATCACCAGACCGTAGACCGCGTGATAGATGAGCGGGATGAAGATAAAGCCAATCTCTACGAAGAGAATGTAGGGGATGCTTTGCAGGTCTGCGACGGCCTTGTTGAAATCCCCACGGCCCGTCATAGCCTTCGAGTTGGTGTAGAAATGCTCCAGCAGGAACGCGCCGAGCGGGACGATGCCCGACAACTGGTGGAGCTTGCGCAAGATGAACGTCCTGCTCAAACGAATAGCCATAGGTCAGGAAAACACTCCTCGTTCGCCGGAAGGCGCTTCTTCGGTAGACCTCCAGACATCTTCCTTGGCGGGATGTATTAACTTTTAAGTCCGAACGCCGGTGATTATAATCCTGCCGCGCCGGACGAAGCAAACAAGCACACGGTGAACCACCGGGCCCGCCAAGCCGTCTCTGCTTATCCTTGCAGACTCGGTATGATACGCTCACGCGCTTATAAGGTAAAATGAAAAATATTGCTTACCAAGTTCAGGAAAACTTATAATTAAGTCCAGAGAGTCTAGAGAGTCTAGAGAGTTAACTGGATTCTTTCTCTTTACTCTCCGGACTCTCTGGACTCTATAGACTCTCTGGACTGTTCTTATGCAGATTGAGACGCTGAAAATCTTTTGTGATTTGGTCGAGACGGAGAGCTTCTCGCAGGCTGCGGAGAGGAATTTTGTCACGCAGTCGGCGGTGAGCCAGCAGGTGCGCTCCCTTGAAGAGAAGTTCAGGCGGCGGCTTCTGGAAAGAGTGCGCGGACGGCGCGAGGTGAAGCTGACGAACGCGGGCGAGGTCTTTTACCGCGAGAGCCGGAACGTGCTTGCCGCCTACGCCCTGTTGCAGGAGAGCATGAGGGAATTTTCCGGCACGGTTTCCGGCACGGTGCGCGTTGCTACCGTCTACAGCGTCGGCCTGCACGAGTTGCCGCCGGTGGTGCGCCGCTTCATGGAGCTTTATCCGGCCGCCAAGATTGACCTTGAGTACAGCCGCACGACGCGCATCGTGCGCGATGTGCTTTCGGGCGCGGTTGAGCTTGGCGTGGTGGCTTTCCCCGAAAAGCGGCGCGGACTTTCGGTCATCACGCTCTCCGGCGACAGGCTGGTGCTCATTTGCCCGCCCGCGCACCCACTGGCCGCGCGCAAGAAGGTCAAGGCGACGGAGCTTCAGGGGCAGGGCTTCGTCCTCTTCGAGCGCGACATCCCCACGCGCCGCGCCACAGACAAGATTCTGAAGTCGCACAACGTCACTGTCTCGCGCGTGGCCGAGTTCGATAACATAGAGACTATCAAGCGCGCAGTGGAGGTCGGCATGGGCTGCGCGATTGTCCCTCGCCCGAGCGTGCTGGACGAGCAGAGAAGCGGGCAACTCGCGGTCGTTGCGCTCTCGGAGCCGGAGTGGACGCGCACCGTCGGCATCATACATCTCTCCGCGCGCCCGCTCTCCATAGCCGCACGAAAATTCATAGAGCTACTGACGGAATAGTCTAGAGAGTCCGGAGAGTCTTGAGAGTCTATAGAGAAGAACGTTTTTGACTCTCAGGACTCTCCAGACTCTCAAGACTCTCTGGACTCTCTGGACTCTCTTATGTCTGAACTGACGAGATTGTCGGCAGCACGGCTCGCGGAGCTTATACGCGCGCGGCAGGTTTCGCCGGTTGAGGCGGTGGAAGCTTACCTGTCTCGCGTAGAAAGTTTGAATCCGGCGTTGCATGCGATTGTCACGCTCGCGCCGGATGCCGTGGAGCGCGCAAGGGAGATGGAAGCGGTCTTGATGCGCGGCGACGGGCATGGCGCTCTTTACGGCGTGCCTGTGACGGTGAAGGACACGTTCGATGTGGCGGGCCTGCGCTCTACGAGCGGCTCGCGCGTGAGGGCGGAGCGTATTCCTGACCGCGACGCGCAGGCTGTCGCAAGCTTACGCGCTGCGGGCGCGATTATCTTGGGCAAGACGAACGTGCCAGAGATGGCGCTCACCTATGATTCCGACAACCTTGTGTTCGGCCGGACGAACAACCCGCACGACTATTCGCGCACGCCGGGCGGCTCAAGCGGGGGCTGCGCTGCCTCAGTTGCCGCCTCTCTTTCAGCAGCAGGGCTGGGCAGCGACCTAGTGGGCTCCATACGCATCCCAGCGCACTTCTGCGGCATCTTCGGCCTGAAGCCCACGGCCTCTGCCGTCTCCGGGGTGGGCCATTGCCCGCGCATGATTGGGCGGCTCAAAGAGGCGGCGTCCTTCGGCCCACTGGCGCGCTCCGTAGAAGACCTTTCGTTGATGTTCGAAGCGCTCGCGGGCCAAGCTCCATCTGCGCGTATGGAAGATGAGGAATCAGGGCGTCTGCGCGTGGCTTGGTACACGCACGACGGCGTTGCGAGGGTGACGGAAGAGACTGCGAGGGCGGTTGAAAGGGCGGCACGCGCTCTTGCGGGCGCGGGGCTGGAAGTTGTGGAGGCGCGGCCTCCGGGGATAGAGCGTGCGCCGGGGCTCTGGTCGGAAAGGTTCTCGCCGGATGTGTTGGAAGCTATGCGGGAGGTCTACCGTACGGAGGAAGATGAGAGGAAAGCTGGCGGGGCCGTGCGCGCTCTGCTTGAGCGAAGCAGGAATGCTCCCGCGAAGACGGAGGCAGAGCGGCTCGCGGTTGACGAGGAATGCGCGCGCCTTCGTCATGCTCTTATAGAATGGATGAAGGAGCGCCCTTTCCTGCTGGCTCCGGTCGGAGCCGTTCCCGCCTTCGAGCACGGCGCGCGGAAAGTCTGTGTCGAAGGCGAAGAGATGAGCGTCTTCAATGCCTTCAGCTACGCGCAAAGCTTCAACACCTTAGACCTGCCGGTGGTCTGTGTGCCCGCCGCGCGCACGAGCGGCGGGCTCCCCATCGGAGTGCAGCTCATAGGCCGCCCCAACAGCGAAAGGAGTCTTCTAAAAGTGGCGCGCATTCTGGAGGAGGCGCTGGACGGCTTTAATCCGCCGCTCGATTCCGCTTCAACAAAGAGCCACAATTAGTTATAGTCTCAGCACGAAATCATCCGAGAGACGCCGTTCAGCAAGCAGCGTCTGTTCCCCATCTTTTACGGAGGCGTGTCATGCAATCAGCAATAGCAATTCTTCTTCAGGCCGAGGGTGTAGCGGCGTTTGGCCTGCTCATCTTCTTCATCTTCATAGCCATCGCGCTGCTCATCATCGCGGCCAAGACAATTAAGATTGTGCCGCAGGCGACCGTCATGCTCATCGAGCGGCTGGGGCGCTTCAGTCGCGTAGCCACTAGCGGCCTCAACATCATAGTGCCCTTTCTGGATAAGCCGCGCAGCGTTTACTGGACGAACACTCGCCCCGGCATGAGTTCTATAGACCTGCGCGAGCTTTTCATAGACCTGCCGCCGCAGCCCGTCATCACCCGTGACAACGTGACGATTCACGTAGACTCAGTGGTCTACTGGCAGATTACAGACCCGATTAAAGCCGTCTACGAAGTCGCAGACCTAGTGGGCGGCATAGTGCAGTTGACCATCACGGGCATGCGCTCCGTGATGGGCGAGATGGATTTGGATCACACGCTCTCTTCACGAGACCAGATTAACGCCAAGCTGCGTATCATCCTTGATGAAGCGACGGACAAGTGGGGCGTGAAGGTGACGCGCGTGGATGTCAAGAACATCAACCCGCCCGAAGACGTGCGCCTGACCATGGAAAAACAGATGACGGCAGAGCGCAACCGCCGCGCTCTCGTTCTTCAGGCAGAAGGCGACAAACAGGCTGCCATCACCCGCGCAGAGGGCGAAAAGCAGGCCGCCATTACTCGCGCAGAAGGCGAAAGCCAGTCGGCCATTCTCGCCGCAGAGGGCGCGGCGCAGGCGCGTCTTCGCAACGCCACGGCCGAGGCCGAATCCATTGGCCGCATAGCTCAGGCGATGGAGGGCCACGGCAACCCCGCTCAATACATGATTACCGCGCGCTACATAGAATCCCTGCGCGACATGACCCGAACCAACAACGCAAAGGTTATCTTCATGCCGGTAGAGACTTCAAGCATGCTCGCCAGCGTGGGCGCGCTCAAGGAAGTCTTTGCTGAGACAGGAGAAAGACGACAGGACGGCGGTCAGCAACAGCAACCGCCGCCGCCCACGCGGCCGCGCCAACTCCCCGGACAGGGATGAGAAGCCGCAGCCGGTAGCTTGTAAAAAGAGAAAGGATGACTGGCTTGCTGGCCCGTCATCCTTTCTCTTTTTAGTCCTGCTCCTTTAGCTTGTGATGTGAGATTGGCGAGTGTCTGGAGCCTTGCGGGAGAAGCTCGCTTTTTATCAGGATGATTTCCGCAATCCTAAAAGCCTCCGTCTCGAACGCCATGCTTTTATGAAGGCTCGCCAGCCGCCGCGCGCTTTCGTGCGGGCGCAGGCGCGCGATGGTCAGGTGTGGGTGAAAACGTTTTCGCTCTCTCGCAAAGCCTGCGGGCGCGCACTCGTCCTCCAACTGTTTGTGTAGCTTGTCGAGCCGCCCCGAAGAATCGGTTACTCCCAGCCATAGCACGCGAGGGGGGCCGGAGGGAGGGAAAGCGCCGGTGCCTTTCAGGCTAAGCTCGAAGGGACTTATCGCGGAGGCTGCGCGCTCAAGAGCATCCGTCAGACGCTCAACCCTGCTCTCTTCCGTATCCCCGAAGAATTTCAGCGTCAGGTGCAGCTTCTCTTCGCGCTCCCAACCGGCCCTCGCGTCGGGCGCGTCTTCGCGCAGCCGTGTCATGAAGCCTGCGGCCAGAGCGCGTATCTCTTGAGGCAACTCTATAGCGCAGAAGAGGCGTGGCATGGACATACAGGTCAGCCTGCCGGGAGCAACACAGTGGTTTCGCGTGTCGCGCGCTCTACGGCCGCGCGAGTGAAGGGGAACGGGCGCGGCGTCACGTTTATCCAGTCTTCCAACTGGTCTTTCCAGTGTGGGCTTGTTGGCAAGCCCGACTGGCCCAGCGTGATGCCTTGCTGCGTCCTGTCCCAGTCGCCCGGGTCTGCTATGAAGCGCATGGAGACGCTGCGCCCCACGTTGACGGTGGTGAGATTCGCGCCCGCTCCGCTCTGCGGGAAAGGCGGAATCAAAAACTGCTGCCCTATGAGCGGCACGCGCGCCAGAGGGTGCGGGAAGCTCACCTGACTGTAGCGCCCCCAAGTCCACTTGGTTTCGTCCGCGCCGAGCCGCTTCGTCAGAGCTTCGCGCGCGTCCGCGTAGCAAGCGACCAGTAGGTCTGCGTACGATGGAAATTCTTTGGGAAGCCAGTCGAGCGGCTGCTCAGTGATGAGCCTGTCTATGAGCGTGCCGGCGTTGCCCCAGTTATATTCCTTCGCCAGCTCTTCGCCTATAGCGGCTTTGAGCACGCGGTTGCGGAAGGCAAGGCGCATCTCGGCTACGACCGGCGCCTCCGTTGATTCCGGCGTGACGCGCCCGTCCCACTTAGAAAGCGATATGACTGCGTCAATCCGCAGCCTCTCGCTATCTCTGGCCCCTGAGGGATAGTACTTCTCACCCAGCACTTTCGCGCTCTTGTTCGCAAAGATGGAGCCGGGGATAGAGACGGTATCGCCCTGCAAGGCCCTGAAATCTTCAATAGTAGCTTTGGGTATTGCTTGCAAACGCCTAAAGATGCGGTGTGCGCGATAGGGCGCGGCCCATTCGTGCGTCAGAAAGTACGGGTAGTCAGTGCCGACTATGCGCTGGTTGGCCGTGACGATGATGCCCGACGGGGGGTCGAACAGGCGCGGCAGCTTTTCGAAGGGAATGTAGCCAGTCCATTCGCCCGCATCCGTGGAGCCGTCGTAAGGGACGCTTCCGTCGCCGGAGCGCCTTATGGGAACGCGGCCCGCAGCCGTGTAGCCTATGTGGCCGTCAACGTCGGCGTAGACCATGTTCTGCATCGGCGCTGTGTATCTGCCCAGAGCCGTCTGAAACTCCGCCCAGTTGCGGGCGGTGTTGATGGCGAAGAAGCCTTCAGCCGCGCTCAGCCTCGGGTCTAGCGCAGTCCACTGAAGCGCGTAACGATTGCCTGCTCGCTCAAAGACAACGGGGCCGTGGCGTGTGACCGTGACATCCAATACTTGCGTCTCTGTCTCTGTGCCTGTAAAGCCCTTGCGAACCCGTATCTCTTCGCGGCGCACGGCGGCCTCGCGCCAGCCCGAAGGCGTCATGTAGCGCTTGGCATTCTGCGGGTCGAACTTTTCCACGTAAAGGTCGGAGACGTCCGGGCCTACGTTGGTGAATCCCCATGCGATGCGGTCGTTGTGGCCTATGACTACGCCGGGAAGACCGGGCGAAGTCACGCCGGCCACCCTCAAGCCCGGCGCGCTCAGGTGAACCATGTACCAGATTGAAGGAGCCGAAGGCAGCAGGTGCGGGTCGTTGGCCAGAAGCGGTTTGCCCGAAGCCGTGCGCTTGCCCGACACTACCCAGTTGTTGCTGGCCTCCCGGTTCAAATCCAGCACGCCCAGCCGCTCAGCCGCGCGCTCTATGTTCGCCCTCACTTCGCCCAGCGCCCGCAGGGTGGAAACATCTACGCGTATGTTTGAGTCCTTCTGCGGCGACTGTTTAGCTTTGGCTTTCGGCACGTCCTGGCCTACGACCACGACATCCAACGGCGAAGTCTCCACCAGCAGCGCCTCGCGCTTGTCGGCGGGAAGATTCGAGAGCGCCGCCCTCATCAAGTCCGTCTGCCATGTGTCGGAGAGAAACTCGAAGAAGAGCTTGACGATTAAGAGAGAGTCTGCGGGCGTCCATGGTCGCGGGCGGTACTGAAGAATCTGAAACTCAGGCGGAAGAGTCTTGGCGTCGAGCGATTCCATGTAAGCGTTGACGCCGCGCGCGTAAGCCTCCAGTTGCTCTCGCGCTTCTTTGGACGCTCCGGCGACTTCAGCTTCCGCCACCCGTGCGAAGCCGTAAGTGCGAAACAGCTTGTCCTGCTCAAGGACTGAGCGGCCCAGAATCTCAGCCGCCTCGCCGCGCATGGAGCGACGCACCAGCTCCATCTGCCACAAACGGTCGCTGGCCGTCACGAACCCCTGCGCGAAGCAGAGGTCTATGAGATTTCCCGCCTCTATGTAAGGGATGCCGCGCTCGTCTCTGCGCACCGTGACCCGCTCGCGCAATCCGGGAAAGCGCATGGCCGACTGCTGAGAGCTAGCTTCAATGGGCCGCGACACGCTCGGAAAGACGAACAAGAGAGAGCTCAACACACAGAGCGAAAGAAACAAGCAGGGAAGAAAGGAGAGTCTTCTCATTAAGAGCCTCTTCAATATGAATATTCGAGAGCTAGTGCGTAGGGTCTACAATTATGATGCGCTCTTCCGTCATGTCCAGCATGGCCGAGCGCACGCCTTCGCGTCCCGTGCCGGACATCTTCACGCCGCCGTACGGCATGTTGTCCACGCGAAATGCCGGAGCGTCGTTAATCATCACGCCGCCCGTCTCCAACAACTGCGCGGCCATGTAGGCCCGCTCCATGTCGCGCGTGAAGACGCCTGCCTGTAGGCCGTACCGTGTGTTATTGGCTTCAGCCAGCGCGCCTTCGAAATCGCTGAAGGTCGAAAGGGTTGCGACGGGCGCGAAAATCTCTTCCGTGCAGACGCGCATCTCGCTGTGTACATTTGTCAGCACCGTCGCTTCAAGTAGAGCGCCGCGACGTGTGCCTCCGCACAGCAGACGCGCGCCGCCCGTGACGGCTTCATTAATCCAGCTTTCGGCGCGACGGGCGGCCTCTTCGTCAACCATCACGGAAAGCTCCGTCGCTTCGTCCAAGGGGTCGCCGGTGCGCAAGGATTCGGCGCGAGCGACGAAGCGCTTCGTCCACTCTTCACTGATTCCCTCATGCACGAAGATGCGCTGCGCTGAGATGCAGACCTGCCCTGCGTAATTGAAGGCGGCCGTGGCCGTGCGCTCGACCGAATAATTCAGGTCGGCAGTCTCGTCAACTATGACGGGGGCGTTGCCTCCAAGCTCAAGCGTGACCTGCTTGCGCGGAGCCTGAGCGCGCAGACGCCAGCCGACCTCCGCGCTTCCCGTGAAAGAAATCATTCCTATGCGCTCGTCTTTCAGGAACGTCTCAATAACGGGAATCTCAACGGGCACGATTTGCAGCGCGCCCGCCGGCAGCCCGCTCTCAAGGAAAGCTTCGCCCAGCAGCATGGCCGTCAGTGGCGTGCGCGGGCTGGGCTTGATGATGATGGAGTTGCGGCTGGCGAGCGCTGGCGCTACCTTGTGCGCGACGAGGTTGAGCGGAAAGTTGAAGGGCGTGATGCCGTATATGACGCCGCGCGGCACTCGCTCTGTCCAGCCGAAGCGCCCTCGCCCTATGGCCTGTGTGTCAACGGGAACGGTTTCGCCTGTAAAGCGGCGAGCCTCCTCGGAGGCGAAAAGGAAGGTGTGAATTCCACGGTCTGTCTCGCCGCGCGCGGCCGCTATAGGCTTGCCCGCTTCCAGAGCAATCGTGCGCGCGAAATCCTCTCGCCGCGCCTTTATGTAATCGCTCATGCGGCGCAAGCCTTCCGCAACCTCGTAGCGCGCAAGCCCACGCATCTCAATCGCGGCTCGTGCCGCCGCCGCTATGGACTCTTCCGCCTCGTCCCGCGAAGCATTAGAGACGCGCGCAATCACCTCGCCCGTGTAGGGCGAGCGCACCTCCTGCAAGTTAGCGGTCGTGCGCCACCTGCCGCCTATTAGAAGCGCTCTCGTTTCCATAGCCTGACTGCCGCAGATAGTAGCACAAGGGCCTTTAGAATTTTTCACTTCTTCAGCCCCCGTCTATATGAAGGAGCGGCGCGTTGACGCTCGGCTCGGCCAGCCATTACAATCTGAGTCGGCTCCCGCTCCGAAAATGATTCCAGAGCAGTTTCAATCTCAATTAATGCTCAGCAGATTTTTCATCATAGCTCTTCTCATTTGTGCGGCGTGCGCGTCAGAGGCTTCTGCCCAGACGCCGTCGTGGACGAAATACTCTTCGCCCGAGGGCCGATTCTCGGTGTTGATGCCCGCAGAGCCCATGCGCGAAGAGCAGGCCAAGGAGACGCGAGGCGAAAAGGTCGTGATGCGCTTTTTCACCGCAGGCTCCGAAAAAGGCATCTTCATAGTCGCTTACGCCGATTACAAGATGAGCGGCGTGAAGCAGGAACTGGACGCCAACCGCGACAGCTTTCTCAGAGGAATGAAGGCGACATTGGTTTCGGAATCTGATATAAAGCTTCGAGAAAATCCGGGCCGCGAAATCAGGGCCGAGCGCGACAGGCTGAGCATACGGAGCCGCATCTTTCTGGTCGGCGCGCGTTACTATCAGGTGGTGGCGATTACGCCCGCCACGCTTCCGGGCAATCTGGAAGCAGACAGGTTCTTAAACTCATTCGAGCTTATGACGCCGGGAAAGAATTAACAGGGCTGTAGACGGCTGACTCAGGATAAAGAAAAGGTAAAGATGAAGCGACTGGCTGGTAAAACTTGGACGCACATTTTCGGCGCAGTTCTGCTACTGGTCTTCTGCACGCTGGAGTCGCGGGCTCAGCAGCGACCGCTCATCACGGAAGACGTGGACATCATCGCGCCGGGCACGCTTCGCATAGAGGCCGGGATAGATTTCTACCAGAACGCCAAGTTCCCGCTCTCGGGTCTGACCGGAGACTTGACGCGCGTCGGCGTCATAGGCGTCAACGTAGGGCTTTCACCGAACGTAGAAGTTCAGATTGAGGGCGTGGCGCAGAATTTTCTGAGCATCAACTCCGTGAGCGTCCCGTCGCCCATTCCGCTTGAAATACCTGTCGGCGCGAACTCCACGAACGACGCGGGCGATTTCACGCTCTCTACCAAAATCAAGTTCCGCAACGAGACGAAGCGAGGCCCAAGCCTCGGCTTTCGCTTCGGCGTACAGCTTCCCAACTCGAATCAGAAGCGCGGCATAGGCTCCAACCAGACCAACGCCTACGGCATGGTTCTGGTAGGCAAGAAGTTCGGCGGCCAGTTTGACGGCGGCGTGCGGCGCGTGAATCTCTTCGGCAATCTGGGAATAGCAATCCTCGGCACGACAGACCCGTACATACAGAACGACGTGCTGCTTTACGGCTTCGGCGGAATCGTGCGCCTGAACCGGCAGATTAACTTCGCGGGCGAGATAAACGGCCGCGCCAACACGCGCTCCGGCGCTGCGCCGCTCGGCACCGAATCCATCTCCGAAGCGCGCCTCGGCGTGCAGGTCAGAGCCTCCGGCCTGCGCTTCGATTTCGCGGGGATAGCGGGCCTGACCGATTTCAGCCCGCGCTCCGGCGTCACCTTCGGCGTCACCTACGACACGCCCCCCGTCTTCGTCCCCGTCAAGTGATAAGCTCAGTTCTCAGTTTTGAGCTCTCAGTTCTCAGTAGGAGCAAGACGGCTTTCCTGCTGGAACTGAGAGCTCAAAACTGAGAACTGGAAACTGTTTTTATGTTCGACTGGATACGCGGAATAGCTCAGTGGGTGCAGCAGGGGTTTGCCAGCACCGTCACGTGGCTTGAGCATTTCATCATCAGCGTCCCTATGTACGTGGCCGCGCCTTCTATGATTGTCATAGGCGCGCTGGATTCTTCGCTCCTCTCGCTTCCCGAAATCAACGATTATCTGGTGGTGATGCGCTGCGCCAAGCAGCCTTCTGCGGTCTTCTACTTTCCGCTCTTCGCCGCAGCCGGTTCCGTCCTCGGCTGCCTGCTGCTCTACACTATAGTCAGGAGCGGAGGTCAGGCGGTGCTTCGCCGCCGCTTTCGCGCAGAGCATATAGAGAAAGTCGAGCGAGCATATGCGCGCTGGGGCTTTCTGGCGCTGGCCGTGCCCGCGCTTTTGCCGCCGCCCATGCCGTTCAAGATTTTCGTGGCCACGGCAGGGGCGCTCGAATACCCGCGCTGGCGCTTCATGCTGACGGTGATGATTGCGCGCTCGCTCCGCTACTACGTTGAAGGAACACTGGCGGTCTTTTACGGTGAGAACGTGTTGTCCTGGATTAAAGAGAACGGCGCGCTAGTGCTGGCCATCGTCGCCACGGTCTTCGTAGGCGGCCTCGTCATCTACCTAATCAAGAACAGAAGAAAACCTGCGGCGGAAAAAGCAGTTGAAGAAGCCGGGACGCCTGAGGCTTAGGAATTTACTCATTTGATTCAATGAAACAATGAATCAATCATTGAAAGGGATTACTTACCAAGTTGAAGTCGTTCATACATAAGATTACTGACACTCTTTCGGCTGTGTCGCAGTACCTTGTGACCTTCGGGGCGTTCGGGTTGTTCGCTATAGCGCTGCTGGATTCGGCGCTGATTCCCATGGCAGGCGGGCCGGATGCGGTGCTGCTTCTGCTCGCGGCCAAGTTCCCGGCCTACTGGCCGTTCTATGCCGGGGCGGCCACGCTTGGCTCTACAGCAGGCTGCGTCATTCTCTATTACCTGAGCGCGCGAGCGGGCCGCAGCGCCTTAAAGCGCTTCTCCGAAAAAAAGCAGAAGCGGGTCAAGGATTTACTCGACCGCTACGACGTGCTGTCCGTGCTGGTAGCCTCCATCCTGCCGCCGCCCTTTCCCTTCAAGCTGTTCGTAGTCTCGGCGGGCGTCTTTCGCTTGAACATTATGCGCTTCGCCGTGGCCGTAGCCGTTGGCCGCCTCTTTCGTTATCTTCTGGAAGGCTATCTGGCGGCTACTTACGGCGACCACGCCAAAGAGTGGCTCGCCCATTATTACCCGATGATAGGCATCGGCCTTGCCTTGCTCATCGTTGTCGTCTTCGTCGCGCGTAATCTTCTGCGCAGGAGGTCTGCGGGCAGGGAGCAAAGGTTAGTAGAAGAGCCCTGAGTCAGCCTTCAGCCTCTGGCTTCGAGCCTCTGTTCATTGAAACGGAATCTTCTGGCGGAAGCTATGTCGCGCACGCCGTTCTCGCGCAGCCGCTCAAGCATGCGTATGAAAAGCTCTGCGGTGGCGAGCGCGTCTGCGGGCGCGCGGTGGCGGTTCGGGTGCGGTATGGAGAAATGCTCGGCCAGCGTGGAAAGCTGATAGTTCACAAGGCCCGGCACGCAAGAGCGCGAGAGCTTGACCGTGCAGATATGCGAGTTAATCATGCGGCGACCGGGAAAGACGCGCCCTATCTCGTGATTCAGCACGCGCACGTCGAAATGAGAGTTGTGCGCGACGAGGACTGCATCGTCAGCGAAATCCAGCCAGTCGGCTACGATTTCCGAGAAGAGAGGGGCCGAGCGCACCATCTCTTCCGTGATGCCCGTGAGCCTTGAGATGAATGGCGGGATGGGCGCTTCCGGATTTACCAGCGTCTGGAATTCCGCGTGGACGCGCCCCTCCCGCACGCGATAAGCGCCTATCTCCATGATGCGGCCGGGCGGGGTTTTCGCTCCCGTAGTCTCAAGGTCTACGACTACGAAGTCGGACTCGCTGAGCAGCCTGCTCTCCGCATCATCGCAGGCAAGCTCCACGCATTGGTCGTCTCTCAGGCGCAGGCGCTGGTCTTCCTTGATAAGGTCTGCGACCAGCATGTAGGCCAGCTCCGCGTCAACCTCCGGGAGATTGAGCACTAGGCTTGCGACCTCTGCGGCAGTAGCGCACCCGCCGCATACGCGCAGCAAGTCCACTGTCTCCTGTACGAGCGGCGAGTCAGAGATTAGATTGCGATGCCTCTGCATTATCACGCATTGTAACACGCACCGCGACGCAGAAAAGAATAGAAGGATGCGACCGGGCGAGTTTTGATGAAATCCAACGCCAGTCATTAAAGCGTAACTGCTTATGATGATTTTCAATAATTCTTCCGAGGTCAACTATGAGAGAATCTAACATCGAGGCAGTCGAAGGCTATCTGAACGCCATCAGGTCGAAGGATTTGAGCAGCGCTCCCGTAGCGCCCGACATATTTTTCACAGACCCGCTCGTGGGCGAGATGACGGGCGTGGAAGCATGGCGCGGTTTCGTAGGCCAGTTGCTGCCCGCCATAAGCGGCGTTAGCGTCAAGCAGCACGTTGCCGAAGGCGACCGCGTTGCCACGCTCTGGGAAGCGGACACGGTCTGGGGCGTCATCCCCGTACTGGAGCTTTTCCGCATTGAGGACGGAAGAATCAAGGAGGCGCGTGCCTTCTTAGACCCGCGCCCGATTCAGAACACCTGAGCGGTTTTCAACACAAAGAGAGAGGAGCCTTTGCAGTCTTGCAAACCGAAGATGTCATAGAGAGATTCAAGCGCACGGGTGCGCTCCTTGAGGGACACTTCATACTGACGAGCGGCCTGCACAGCACAAGATATCTACAGTGCGCGCTCCTCTTACAGCATCCGGCCGAAGCCATAGCGCTGGGCCAAGCTCTCGCAGACCATTACCGCGACCAGAATGTAGAGACGGTGGCCGCACCCGCCATAGGCGGCCTTGTCATAGGCTACGAGGTCGCGCGCTCGCTTGGCGCTCGCTTTATCTGGACGGAGCGGGAGGGCGGGCGCATGACTCTCAGGCGCGGCTTCACAGTCCGACCGGGCGAGAGCGTGATTGTCATAGAGGATGTGGTGACGACCGGAGGCTCTACGCGCGAAACCGTGGATGCCTTGCGCGCGGCGGGCGCTCGCGTAGTCGGCGCGGCCTCCATCATAGACCGCTCATCCGGCCGCGCAGACGTTGGAGTCCCGCGCTTCGCCCTGGCCACATTGGACGTTCCCTCCGTAGCCCCCTCCGCCTGCGACCTCTGCGCTCAAGGAATAGAGGCCATCAAGCCCGGCAGCAGAAAAACGGTTGAATAGTAGGTGGTAAATAGACGGCACAGCTCTTTCCATCTACCATTTACTATTCACCATCTACCAGTTGATGAATTTCAAGCTGACTCTTCAATATGACGGGACGGATTTTCGCGGCTGGCAGGCGCAGAATGACGGGCGCACCGTGCAGGGAGAGTTGACGCGCGGCATCTCTCTGCTTGAGGGAAGAGAGGTCGTGGTTCATGGCTCAGGGCGAACGGACGCGGGCGTGCATGCCGAAGGGCAGGTGGCAAGTTGCCGTCTTGAGCGCGAGTTTACGCCGGACAGGCTGCGCGCCGCGATTAACGGAAACCTTGAGCGCGACGTGCGAGTCATAAAGGCCGAGGTGGCCGAGGATGACTTTCATGCTCGCTACTCTGCGCGCGGCAAGACCTACGTCTACCGCGTCTTTAATGAACAGGTCGTCTCGCCCTTCTGGCACAGGTACGCGCTCGGAGAGGCTCGCCCGCTCGACGTGCCGCTCATGCAGGAGGCCGCGCGTCTCTTCGTAGGCGAGCACGAGTGGACTGCCTTTTCCGTTCAGTCGGACGCGGAATCACACGTGCGCCGCGTGACAGAACTCTCAGTCACGCCCCTTTGGGACGAGCGCGGGCAGGGCCGCTTGATTGAGATACAGGCAAGCTCGGAAGGCTTCCTGCGCTACATGGTGCGCTCCATAGCAGGCTGCCTTCTGGCCGTGGGCCGTGGCGAGATGGAGTTGGAAGCGGTCGAGCGGGCGATTCAAACAGGCGAAAGAAGCTCAGCCTACTCTACGGCCCCGGCACGCGGGCTGACGCTTCTCAGAGTGCAGTATGATTGACACGGGCCATTCTTAAAGTGAGAATGTGAACCGGCTTGAGGCCGTATCTTAAACTCTGTTCCGAAGAAGGAGAACGCTAAAGGGAATGCTCGCGGATTTCTCAGAGGTCGTGCAGAAGGGGACGCGCGATGAGATGCTGCTTGCGAGCATTGATTGGGAGCGCCTGCCGCGCCACGTTGCCATCATCATGGACGGCAACGGTCGCTGGGCCGCAGGGCGCGGGCAGCCGCGCATAGCCGGGCACCGCGCCGGCGTGGAAGCCGTGCGAGCCTCCGTAGATACGGGCGCGCGTCTGGGTTTGGGAGCGCTCACGCTCTACGCCTTCTCCACTGAGAACTGGAAGCGCCCGCGAGTGGAAGTTGACGCGTTGATGCGAATGCTTCGCCGCTACCTGCGCCTTGAGCTTGATGAGATTGACCGCCAGAACATACGCTTTCAAGCCATAGGACGCATAGAAGGCTTGAACCAGAGCGTGCAGCGAGAGATTACACGCGCCCGTGAGCGCACGGCCAAAAACACCGGCATGACCCTGAGCGTCGCTTTGAATTACGGCGGGCGGGCCGAGATTCTGGACGCTGCGCGCGGGGCCGTGCGCCGCTTGATGGAAGAAGGCCAGAGCCCGGAGGCGCTCACCGAAGAGAGAATCGAGCGCGAGCTTTACACCTTCGGTCTGCCGGAGCTTGACCTGTTAGTGCGAACTAGCGGAGAGATGCGCATCTCGAATTTTCTGCTCTGGCAGGCGGCCTACAGCGAAATCTACGTTACGGAAACGCTCTGGCCCGATTTCCGCCGCGTGCATCTGCTGGAAGCCATAGTAGATTTCCAGCGCCGCAACCGCCGCTTCGGCGGCCTTCAACTGGTGGCCAACGCAAAGTAGTGCTCAGAAGCAAATGGATACTGCTATTCAAAACAAGGTCTGGACGGACGAGGAACTGCTGTCGCTGCCCGACGACAGCAAAAAGTGCGAGATTATAAAAGGAGAGCTCGTCGTGAGTCCTGCTGGCATTGAGCACGAAGAGATTGGAGTGCGCCTGAGTTCAGCCCTGTTCAACTTTGTACGCAAACACAAGCTGGGAATTGTGTGCGGCTCGAGCGCCGGCTATTGGATGAAGGGCAGGACAACATTTCTTTCGCCTGATGTCTCTTTCATAGCGAAGGAGCGGTTGCAGGGCGCAAAGCGAGCGCCGAAAAAATTCTTTAACGGCGCACCGGATTTAGCCGTGGAAGTTCTTTCCCCGAGCGACACCATAGAAAGACTGCACGAGAAGATTGTCGAATATTTCGACAATGGCGCGAAATTAATCTGGGTCTTGAATCCGGAAGACCAGACGGCGCTCGTCTATCACACGCCGCAACCGGACAAGCTCTTACGGGCAGATGACCTGCTTGACGGAGAGGATGTTGTTCCGGGATTTTCCATGCCGGTGTCGGAACTGTTCGCTGAACTCGATTTTTAGACCGGGCAATCAAAAGCTTAATGAAACGCGTCATCACCGCACTGATAGCCCTTCCCATTCTAATCGCATCCATTCTGGTTCCGTGGCTGTGGCCCCTGTTTGTGGCGCTGGCTCTCTTTGCCATGACGGCCGGACTCTACGAGTTCTGGTGGCTGGCGCGCAAGCGTGAGATGAAGCCGGACGTGGTCGTGGGCTTCGCAGCCGCCGCCGCGCTCTTCATAGCCTTCTACTTTAACGACCTGCGGCTGATTACGCTCATACTGATTCTCTTCACTATGGCGGCGCTCGCCGCAGCGATGCTCAAGGGCGCGCCCTTCGACAAGATGATTGCGTCGGTCGGCGCAACGGTTCTGGGCGTGCTTTACGTGGTGCTTCTGGGCGGCCATCTGGTCGCGCTCCGAGCCATCGCAGACCCGTTCATACAGCCGCGCGCCTCCGACCTGCTCTCCTTCTTCTTTCTGGTCATAATGGGCTCGGACACGGGTGCGTATTACACCGGGCGAACCTTCGGCCGCCACAAGCTCGCGCCCGGCATCAGCCCCGGAAAGACTTGGGAGGGAGCCGTCGGCGGGATGCTGGCGAGCCTTTTGATGGCCGTTATAGCGCACTTCTGGTTCTTTCCTGAGTTGAGTTTGAAGGCGGCGCTCCCGCTCGCGGCCGTGATGAATGTGCTGGGCGTGATAGGAGATTTGACCGAGAGCGCTCTGAAGCGGGGCGCTGGCGCTAAAGACGCCGCTCAGATTCTTCCCGGTCACGGCGGTTTGCTGGACAGGCTGGACAGCTTGCTCTTCAACGCGCCCGTCATCTACTATTTCGGCCTGTTCTATTTCAGCCCGTAACTCTTTGTCATAGAGCGCGTGGCGCTTAATCTGCCGATGACTACGAAAAAGCTGCTCATCATTATTTTCAGCATCCTGGGAACGGTCTTCCTGCTGGTGGCGCTTTTCGTAGGAGCTATAGTCGGCATCGTCTTTTACACGCTCGGCAATAGCGAGGCCGCTTCCACGGCCAGAACGTTTCTCAAGCAGAACGAGAAGCTGAGAGAAGATATAGGCGAGGTGCGTGAGTTCGGGAGCTTCGTCACGGGCAGCATCAACACGCAGGACTCGGACGGGACGGCTACGCTCTATCTTAAAGTTAAAGGCGCTAGTCGCACCGTGAACGCGACCGTTGACATGGTTTTTAGTCAGGGCAGGCAGTGGCGAGTGACGGGCGCTTCTTACGTGAACGAGTCCGGGCAGACCGTCTACCTGCTGGACAGGTACAACAGTTCGCCGCCTTGAGTAGGGGAGCATGAAGGTTAAAGGAATCAGCATTCTGGGCTCTACAGGCTCAATCGGCTGCAACACTCTGCGGGTCGTTGAGTCTCTGAGCGAACAGTTCCGCGTGGTGGCGCTCGGCGCGGGCCGCAACGTGGAGAGGCTGGCCGAGCAGGTCGCTCGTCATCTGCCGGAACTCGTCTCGGTCGAATCCGATGAGCACGCCGCGAAGCTGCGCGCGGCGCTCTTCCAGAAAGACGTTGACCTGCCGCGCATAGTCGTTGGCACGGAAGGTCTGGTTGCGGTAGCCACTCACGAGGAGGCCGACTGCGTTGTCTCGGCCACGGTCGGCGCGGTCGGATTCGTCCCGACTTTGCGCGCCCTAGAAACCGGTAAGCGCGTGGCGCTCGCCAACAAAGAGACGCTGGTGATGGCGGGCGAGTTGATGACAAAGGCCGCCAAGGTTTCGGGCGCGGAACTCCTGCCCGTGGATTCCGAGCACAACGCGCTTCATCAATGCCTGCGCGGCGAAAAGCGCAGCGAGGTTCGCCGCCTCATCCTGACCGCCTCGGGTGGCCCCTTCCGCACGCGCAAGCGCGAAGAGATGGAAGCGGCGACCGTCGCGGAGGCCATGCGCCATCCTACGTGGAACATGGGAGCGAAGGTCACGATTGATTCGGCTACGCTGATGAACAAGGGGCTTGAGGTGATAGAGGCGCGCTGGCTCTTCGGCTTCGAGGCCGACGAAATCAGCATAGTCGTTCACCCGGAATCCGTAGTGCATTCCATGATTGAGTTGATTGACGGCTCCATCATCGCCCAAATGGGTGTGACCGACATGCGCCACGCCATACAGTACGCGCTGACTTACCCGGAAAGGTATCCGTGCGAGCTGCCGCCACTGGACTTGACCAAGCATCAGGCGCTCCATTTCGAGCAGCCGGACACGGAGCGCTTTCCCGCAATCTCTCTGGCCTACCGTGCGCTTAGGACGGGCGGCACGTTGCCCGCCGCCATGAACGCCGCCAACGAAGTGGCCGTGGAAGCTTTCATCAACGGGCACATCTCCTTCAATGATATTCCGCGTGTCATAGAGCGCGTGATGGACGAGCATGAAGTGGAAGCCGTCTCGAATCTGGACGTCGTGCTGAGGACGGACGCCGAGGCCCGCTCACAGGCTCTAGCGGCAATCAACCGGCTGTCCGCGAGCGCGCCGAGCTTCGCGGGCGACTGAAGGAGCCGGAAGTAGAGAGAGCAGATTTTCGCCTTCTGGCCTTTACCTTAACTGCTTTGCCGCTTAAACTCTCACTTTATATGCAACCCGTGATTGTGCGCTCGATTCTAAACCCGTTGTTGGGTGGGGCTTTTGCGTGAATTAGTGAACGGATGAGAGAGTTTCTGATATGACTTATATTATTGGTGGTCTGGCTTTTATCTTCATACTGGGCGCGGCGGTAGTAATACACGAGTTCGGCCATTTTGCCGTAGCCAAGCTGCTGAAGATTCGCGTGGAGACGTTCTCTGTGGGCTTCGGCCCGCGCCTTTTAGGGCGCAAGTGGGGCGATACGGATTATCGCGTGTCGGCCATTCCCCTTGGCGGCTACGTCAAGCTGGGCGGCGACGAATCCAACGCGCCGATTGAGGGCGCTAGCGCCTCCGACATCCCGCCCGAAGAGCAGTTCAACCTGCGCCCCAAGTGGCAGCGCATAGCCGTAGCCATCGCCGGGCCCATCATGAATATCCTGACGGCGCTCGCCATTCCGCTTGGCGCTGCCATGCTTTTCGGCATTCCGGCGATGCCTACTTCACCCGTGGTCGCGCGCGTCATCCCCGGCAGGGCGGCAGAGACGGCGGGGCTTCAGCCCGGCGACCGCATAGTCTCTTTCAACGGCGTGGACAATCCGACGTGGGATCGCATACGCGGCGATGCGCTTGTAGTGCCCGACCAGCCGCAGCCGATTCCTTTGACCATCGAACGCAACGGCGAGCGCCGGAGCCTGTCAATCGTCCCGACCGTGCGCAAAGAGGGGACTGAAACCATTGGCGAGCTGGGCTTCGTGCCCGATTACGGCGTCGTCGTGCCTGTCATCATAGACTCCATAGCGCAGGGCTCGGCGGCCGACCGCGCGCAATTAAAGCCGGGCGACCGCCTGCTGGCCATCAACGGCGAGCAGATTCGCAACAGCGCACATGCCACGCAGTTCATAAGCGAATATAAAGAAGGAGAGCTTCGCCTGACCATAGAGCGTGGAGGGCAGCAGATGGAGCAGGTGGCCTCCGACCTTCAGCGAGTGCGGGACGACAAGGGAAATGAGAGAGCGCTGCTCGGCGTGCAGCTTGGGGACGACCCGCCGCGACAGCGTGTTGGCCCGGTCGCGGCTACGGGTTACGCCGTCAACTTCAATCTGGAGATACTGCGGCTCACAGGCCGCGCCCTATCGCAGTTCTTCACGGGCCAGCGCTCGGCCCGCAACACCATCTCGGGCCCGATTGGAATAGCGCGCGCGGCTTCGACCTCCGCCAACGAGCTTGGCTGGAGCGGCGTCTTCGGCATGCTCGGCTTCCTTTCCCTGAGCCTTGGCGTCTTTAACCTGCTGCCTATCCCTGTGCTGGACGGCGGCGCAATCTTCATACTGCTGCTGGAGGCGGTGCTGGGCGTCATAGGCATACGGCTCTCCATGGCCATACGCGAGCGCATACAGCAGGTGGGCTTCGTGATGCTGCTTCTGCTGATGGTCTTCGTCATCTCGAACGACCTGATAAAGGAGGCGTCCATCTGGCGCGGCGGCTCGAACAAGCCCGCGCAGCAAGCGCCCGCGCCGCAGAAGTGATTCCGCGCTACTTAACAGAGGCTGGAAGCTACGAATGATGCGAAAGTCAAAAGCGGTAAGAGTCAAAGACCTTGTGATTGGCGGAGGCGCGCCCGTGCGCGTCCAGTCCATGACCAAGACGGACACGGCCAACGTGGACGAGACGGTCGCGCAGATTGAAGAGATGATGCGCGCCGGGTGCGAGATTGTGCGCGTCGCCGTGCCGGACAAAGACGCCGCCGTCGCGCTCAAGGAGATACGCAAGCGCGTCCCTTCGGTTCCGCTCGTCGCTGACATACACTTTCACTACAAGCTCGCGCTCATGGCCCTTGAGGCAGGCATTGATAAGCTCAGGCTTAATCCCGGCAACATAGGCTCAATTGACCGCGTGAGGGAAGTCGTCCGCGCGACTCAGGCCCAAAAGGTTCCGATTCGCATAGGCGTCAACGGCGGCTCGCTCGAAAAAGATTTATTGAAGAAGTACGGCACGGCTACGCCGGAAGCCATGGTCGAATCGGCCATGCGGCACATACGCATTCTGGAAGATTTGGACTTTACGGACATCATCATCTCGCTCAAAGCTTCGGACGTGCATCGCACCGTCGCCGCTTACAGGCTGCTCGCGGAAAAGGTGGATTATCCGCTTCACTTGGGCGTGACCGAAGCGGGCACAGCCTTCTCCGGCACCGTCAAATCAGCCATAGGCTTGGGCATTCTCCTGCACGAAGGCATTGGCGACACGATTCGCGTCTCGCTGGCCGCAGAGCCGCAGGAAGAGGTGCGCGTCGGCTGGGAGATTCTTAAATCCCTTGAGCTTCGCAAGCGCGGCGTGACAGTCGTGGCCTGCCCGACATGCGGCAGGCTGGACGTTGACGACTTCGTAGGCATAGTCACGGAGATTGAGCGACGACTGGCCCACATAGAAGAGCCGCTTCATCTCTCCATCATGGGCTGCGCCGTCAACGGCCCCGGCGAGGCGCACGATTCGCAACTCGGCATCACCTTCGGCCGCAACGTGGGCATGATTTACAAGAACGGCGTCCCCATGCGAAAGGTCGCGGGCGCTGACATAGTCGAAGCCTTCGTGCGCGAGACGGAGAAGCTTGTCTCGGAAGTCTCAGCCGCTAAAGACGAAGAGGCGAAGGAACAGAAGGAGCTCGTCTCCATCACCTGAAAGAGCCGTGAGCTTTACAAAAAAAGGCTGCCTTCATTCAAAGGCAGCTTTTTTGTTTGAAGGCCCGGACAATCTTTAGCCGGGCTTACGGCGCGAGAAGCGTCAGAGGGTAGACCGGGATGTTCCTGACTATCCAGAAGACTAGCATTATCCAGAAGAGAGCTTTGACGTAGGCCGGGCGCGTGAACGGCATGGGCAGCCCGCGCCCGCGCGCGGCCACGAGCGCGTAAGAGACAAAGACGTAAGCCGCGAACGGAAGCAGAAGCAGCATCAGTGCGTTATAGTGCAGGGCCGTCAAGAAATGGCCGTGCGTCAACTGATGCAGCCCGCGCGTCATCCCGCATCCCGGACAATAGAGCCCTGTCAGGCTATTGAATGGACAGGACGGATAGAGGCTCCCCGGCGCGGACGGATTGAAAAACCTCACGTAAAGAAGGCCCGCAGTCGTCGTCGCGACGATGGCAAACGCAAAGAGACGCTCGCGCGCGGTTGCCCCCGTCTCGCGCTCATCAAAATATGTCGTCTCCATCACCTGCATAAATACGGTCTTCTCTCAGCTCCCTCCGGCGGAGCTAATAATGACACTTAATAAGAGCGGCAATCAAGCCCCCGGCTTTTCGCCGTCTAGGTATTTAATCAACACCACTTCGTTGTGGCGCTCGTTGTAAATCATCTCGTCCACCATGTCGCGCGCTATGAGGATGCCGAAGCCGCCGGGACGCAAGCCCTGGTCTTCGCGCGCTCGCTCGTGCAGCATGGGGTCGCCCTCCGGGTTGAGAAAGGCCGCGATGGGGCCGGAAGGCTGGTAGAGAGATTCTATGCTGAAGCCTTCGCCGGGGTCTTTGATGCGGTAGAGAATCATGCGGGGCGAGCGCAGGTATCCTACCTCTACGAACTGCGTCGGGTCGTTTTTGCCGCCGTGCTCTATGGCGTTTCGCAACATCTCTCGGAAGGCGTAGGTGACGCTCTCTCTGGTGATGCGCGGCAGGTCGGTCTTCAGTTGCGACATCAAACGGTCAAGCGGCTCAATGGCGGCGGGGTCGCACGGCACCCTCAGCTCAATCCATTCCGGACGCGCCGACAGCACTTCTATGTTTATCTTCTCAGGCTCAAGATGGAAGGCGTTGCCGACTACGGAAATAAGCTGGTTAACGTCGAAGGGCTTGGCCAGAAAGTCCGAAGCCTGGTCGCGCATGGCGCTGAGCGCGGCTTCCGGCGTGGTGAGCGCGGTCATGATGATTACTCGTAGCTCTTTGTTATGCTCGCGCAGGCGGGACAGCATCTCAAGGCCGTCCATCTTGGGCATCATGATGTCCACAAGGGCGAGGTCAATCTGATTCTCTTTAATCATCTCCAGCCCCTCGAACGCGTCCTTCGCGTCCATCACCTCGTAGCCCTCTTTCCTGAGAGCGAAGCCAATCAGATTGTGCAACTCCGGGTCGTCATCCACCACCAGAATCTTCTTTGCCATAACGGTCGGGCCTCCTTTTAATGGGGGCCGGGTGTCGGGCGCCGGGTCTTGGGGAAAAGAAGAACATCTGTCTTTATCTCCCGTCACCCGACGCCTGACACCCGGCCCCTGCCTTTCATTCTTCCGCCATCGAGAGAAAGAGCGCGTCGGTCGCAACCTTTCGGTTGACGTTGACCAGCAGTTGCCCGCGAAGAGTCTCTATCTCCGTAATCCACCGCGCAGCACGCCGGGAAGAGACGCGCCCGCTTATCTGTCTAAGCTGCTCGTCCACATCCCTGTTGACTATCTGAGAATCCGGCGCACCCAACCGGAGCGCCCACACGTCATGCACTAGCATCTCCAAGACCTCAAGCCGGGGCTCGTACTCCTCCTTTCGCTTGGCATCGTTCATCTCTTCGGCTATGCGAAGCAGCCGGGCGCGATCTCCCGACAGCGCGAGCGATGAAAGCACCTCAAGCATGGCGTCGCGCTGCTCACGATAAGCGGCCAAGTCCGTGGAGAGCGCGCGGCCAATGCTCCCGCGCGCAATGTGCGCCAGAAGATTTGCTTCACGCTTGGGCATGCGGCGCTCCGTTGACAGGTGCTTCTCCACATCTTCCACGCGAAGCGGCGCAAAGCGTATCACCTGACAGCGCGAGCGAATCGTTGGCAGAAGCGCGGACGGGCGAGAAGTCAAAAGCAGAAGGTGCGACGTCTCGGGCGGCTCTTCCAGTGTTTTCAGCAGCGCGTTTGAAGACGACTCGTTCAGCCTGTCGGCATCCTCTATGATGAAGAAGCGCTCGTGGCCTTCGTAGGGACGAAAGTTTGCTTCGCGCTCTATGTCGCGCATCTGCGCTACCAGAAGCGCTTTCCCGGCAGGCCGCACGAGCCCTACGTCCGGATGCCCGCTCCAGATAATCTTCTTGTTCGCTTCGGTATCGTCTGCCGTGGGAAACTGAAAACGCTCTATGCGCGCGCACGAGGCGCAATGGTCGCAGCCTTCCGCGCCCTTTCGCTGCTGGCAGTTCATGGCCTTCGCCAGCTCGAGCGCAAACAGGCGCTTGCCCACGCCGTCCTCTCCCACGAACAACAGAGCGCCCGGCACACGCCCGCGCTCAAGCATGCTCCGTAAGACAGCCTTAATCCGCTCGTTTCCGGCCAGCTTCTCAAACATAAAAGTCTAGAGAGTCTAGAGAGTCCGGAGAGTCTGGAGAGTCAAGAAGCGTTCTTCTCTATAGACTCTCTAGACTCTCCGGACTCTCTGGACTTAATAAATCGCATCACCACGTCCATGACCCGCGTGTGCGTTTCGTCAATCGAGCCGCTCGCGTCAATGATACGCACGCGGTCTGGTTCTGCACGCGCTATCTCAAGATATGCCTCGCGGACGCGAGTATGAAAGGCAGCGTCTTCGGAATCCAGCCTGTCTCCCTTGTGCCCGTCATGCACGCGGCGGCGCGCGCGCGAGACGCATTCCGCTACAGAGAGGTCGAAGATAAGCGTCAAATCCGGCTTGAGCCCGGCGGTCGCAAGCTCTATCACATCCGCTATCAGCTCTTTTGAAAATCCGCGCCCCGCTCCCTGATAAGCGCGCGTGGCGTCAGCGTAGCGGTCTGACAGAACCATGTGGCCCGATTCGAGCGCGGGCTTCAGAAGCGTGCGAACGTGCTGAGCGCGGTCGGAAGCAAAGAGCAGAAGCTCCGCCAGAGGGTCTACGTTCTCGTTCAAATCTAGCAGGGCCGCGCGCAATCGTTTGCCAAAGGGAGTGCCGCCCGGCTCACGCGTGGCCACGACTTCTAGGCCGCGCAATCTGAGGGCGCTTGCGAGCATACGCATCTGCGTGGATTTGCCGCTCCCGTCAATCCCTTCAAAGGTGATAAATAGGCCAGCCACTCTCTTTATCTTTAGGTCTAAAGGTTGAAGTCAGGGGAAAGTCGAGTCAGGCTTCGGAAGGACTCTGTGTCTCGCCCTGCTGGTCGTCGCCCGAAGACGCGGGCGGCTGCGGGGCGCGCATCTCGCCCGACTGGCGGCGCGAGTGCGAGATGGTAGAAATGGCATGCTTGAAAATAAGCTGCTCCTGCGCGCCCGTTTCCAGCAGCACAGAGAATTTGTCGAAGCTCTTGATGCGTCCCGTCAGCTTAGCGCCGTGCATAAGGTAGATGGTGACATTGCTACGCTCGCGGCGCGCCGTGTTTAGAAACGCGTCCTGTATGTTCTGAGGTGTCGGCTTCGAATCCACCCAGCTCCTCCGGTCGGGTTCATCTCTTTGCTACGGAAAACTGTGGTCAGGGAAGATTACACCACGCACAAAGCGAAAGCAAACCCTTCAACCAACATTCAATAATTCCTCAACACGCCCGGCAATCTTCGACTGAACTTCCGCGTCTTCACCGAAGCCTTCGAACCACTCTACGCCCGCCTCGCGCCGGAACCATGTCAGTTGCCGCTTACTGTAATGGCGTATGTCCGTGCGCGTCTGCTCTATGGCGCTCTCCAACGTGCGCTCGCCGCGAAGATACTCTACGACGCGCCTGTAACCGTGCGCGCCCAGCGCCGTCGAAGAGGCGGGAGCGCCACCGGCCAGAAGCGCGCGAACCTCTTCAACAAGCCCTGCCCTGAAGTGGGCCTCAGTCCTTTCGTTGATGCGCCTGTAAAGCTCCGCTCGCGGCGGCGAGAGCGCAAGCACGTGCAGGCGCGCGGCGCACGCGGGCGGCTCCGGGCGCTCTGTTGATTGCTCGGACATCCTCACGCCGGTCTGAAAGCGGACTTCGAGGGCACGCTGCACGCGCGGCCAATCGTTAGGGAAAAGTTTTTGGGCCGAAGACGGGTCAAGCCTTCCGAGCATTTTGTGAAGATGTTCCGCCCCGCGCCTGTCGCGCAAGCGAGTCAGGCGCTCTCGCAACGGCACGTCCGTAGGCACGCTGCGGAAAAATGGCTGGCGCAGCGCGCGCAGGTAAAAGCCCGTGCCTCCGACAATGAAAGCGACGCTTCCTCTTGCTTCTATCTCGTCAATCGTGCGAGCCGCGTCACGCGCCCACTCGCCCGCAGTGTAGTTCGTCTCAAGCGGCACGAAATCAATCAGGTGATGCGGCACGCCCAGCCTCTCTTCAAAGGGAACCTTGGCCGTGGCAATCTCCACCTCACGATAGACCTGCACCGAGTCGCAGTTAATAATCTCGCCGCCGAATCTCAAGGCGAGCGCAATCCCCAACTCGCTCTTGCCGGAAGCGGTCGGCCCCACGATGGCTATGACGGGTTTTCCAGATGAGCCTTCGGTTGTCACAGGTGAGAATTATTAGATGAGACGCAGGACGATTATCAACCAGACAATCGCCAGAAGGAGAAGAGCGCCCGCGATTTGCATACGAGAGAAACGCATCTTCAGTAGAGCTTGGTCAACTCAATCCCCGTGTAGTAGCTCTTCAGAATCTTGTCGAAGGTGAGGCCCGCTCTGGCCATGCCGTAGGCTCCGACCTGACACATGCCTACGCCGTGGCCCCAGCCGCGCCCTATAAAGGTGAAGCCGGTGACGCGCCCCGCGTCGTCGTACCTGCGCTCTATGACGAAGAGTTGTTCGCGCAGGCCCAGCGCGGAGCGTATGCGGCCGCCTCTAACGTGGGCCGTGCCATTCGTGCCTATAAGCTCAAGGTCTGTGACGCGGCGAGATGCGCCGCGAGCGGCGATTCTCAAATCTGTGAGCGAGCCGACTCCGCGCGCCCAGCGTGCCAGCCTTCCCTGTGCTTCTCCCAGAGAAAGCTCCGTAGTCCAGTTGGTGAAGGGCGAAAAGCGCTCGGCTGCCGCGCCGTCCGCAGAGGGACGCACCTCCATGTAATCAACCTGTCCCTGCGAGTCCAGATGAAACTGCACGGGCTCGCCGCCGACGACCGTAACCGAGCGCATCTGGTAGGCGCTCGCGCCGAAGGCACGAAAGAGAAAGGCGTCGGCCGCGACCGCCACCGTCAGGTCGCGGCTCTTTGTCGAGCGCAGGACGAGCGCTCCGCTTGACGCGGGCTTCGCAGTCCCTTTTTGAAGAAGCAGTTTCCCTCGCGCCTCCAGAAGATTTGCGATTGTGTGCAGCATGCGTGCGCGAGACATGGCCTCTCGCGGGCGCAATGTCACGTCCGGGTAGAGAGACAGAAAGCCGTCGCGCAGCAGGTACGCGACGTCAGCGCGGTTACGCACGGGGATGTCGGAAGCGTCCCGGAAGGAGAGGATATACTCAACGTCTGCCGCGTCGAGCAGGGTGTCTGCGCGGCCTTCGCCGTAAAGGGCTGCGGCCAGAGCGGTGCTGAAGCCGGGCGGTCGCGTTGCCTCATCCGTAGTTGCGGGCACAGGATTTCTGGAGAGCCGCGCTACCGCAGCCACCCAGTTGCGAACGTCCGAAGGGGAAGCGGCGGTTGAGAGCCACGTGTCCGTGATGCGAGCAGCGCCTAAAGAAAAGCCGTTGACGGAAAGGAGCGCTATGTCGCGCACGAGCGGAAGGTTGGCTTCCTCGCGTATCTCTGCGGGCTCGCGCGTGGTCTTGATGACGAAGGGCGCGAAAGCGGCGCGGCCTTCAACCGAGCATTCGCGGGCGCGTAAGTAAGGCTCGGCGTTCGGGAAGATGTTCTCGGAATCTTCCGTGCGGCCGCCGCAGGTAGAAGTGTAGAGCGCGTTAATCGGCGCGTTCGCGTACGTGGCTATGACTCCGCGAGTCTCTTCAACGGCGCGCGAGGCGAGCGGCTGCTCCGTAGAGAGCCCGCCATAGACCTGCGAGCGCGTCGTTGGCAGAAGGTCAAAGCCCTGCGAGGCGAACTGATTCCTGTTTCTGACGGCGTAGGTGCGGGCGGCCACGGCCTGCGCCTTCAAGGCTTCAATGGCCGGGTAATTCAGCTCGTTCGGCACAACGCCGCGCACGTAGTCTTCCAGCCCCAGCACGTTGACTACCGTCAATCCGCCCTGCGCGTTGGCGAAGACTTCCAGACGCCCGCGATAGGGCTTTTCGTTGAAGCGCACGGGCGATGCGCGCTCGTCCTCGGAAGCGAAGACCACTGGGGCGTACGAGGTAAAGAGCATTGACGCGCCGGATGCGTAGACGACAGCCGCTCGCGTAGGGCTGCTTGAGCGCGAAACGGGTCGCGTAGTGTCTGCCACATTCGAGGGACTCGTCGCGCCCGGCCTTGTGCCGGAAGGATTCGACCTCACGCCCGGCTGCGTGGCCGGCGCAGCGTTGGAAGAGGAGGTGCGGGCGCTCGTGACAGTGGCCGAGATGAAGCCCGCCTCTTCAAGCCGCGCGCGAAGCTCGTCCGCTTCCGGGCGCGAAAGATTCCCGCCCATGCGCAGCTTCCACGTGTTCGTCTGCGCGTCCAGAGAGGCGGCGGCCGTCTCGCCCGTCTGCTCCTTTATCTCTGCGGCTGCGCGCTCCGCGTCAACGCGTGTCGCGGCGCCCGTTATCTCCACGCTGAAATCCGAGCCCTGCGCCGGAGGAAGCGGGGCCAGCAGGCGCGGCTCTATACGCACGCGCGCGACCGGCAGAGCTTCGGGCGCCGCGCTCTCGTCCACGATTTTCGTCAAGCGTCCGTTGGTAGAGACGGTCACGGAGCGCGCGTTCGTGGCGAGACCTATGCGGACAGTGGGCTCTGCCATGAGCCGCGTGGTGGTTTGAGTGACGGGAGGCGTGCGGTCTTCCGAAGAAGTCTGAGCGCGTCGCGGGCGGCTATCCTGCGCCAGCAGCAGCGACGGACAGAGAAGAGCGTATGTGATGAACAGGGCGGTTATCTTCGAGCGGGGGAAAAGAACCACTTCCATTATCCTTTCCGGCATCTGATTCCCAAACTGGGCCGCGCCTCATACTACTACAAGCCTCCGTTGAGGGGCGAAAGAAATCTCAAGGCTTTATGAGAATAGAAGCGCCCGTATCAGACCTATGAGGCCGCCGGCTATGACTACCCAGAGTACGTCCAGCTTGAAGCGATAGAGCGCTACGAAGCTTGCCAGCCCAAGCGCGGCTGCGAACCAGTTTATCCGGCCGCTCAAGCCGCTAGGCCATATGACGGCAGCGCCGAAGACCAGCGCGAGGTTGAGAATCACTCCGACGACTGCGGCAGTGATGCCGGAGAGCGCTCCCGTCAGATGACGATTCCCGCGCAGGACTTCTATGTAAGGCGCGCCTATGAAGATGAAGAGAAAGCAGGGCAGAAAAGTTGTGTATGTCGTGATGAGCGCGCCGACTATGCCGCTAGTGACCGGCTGCATCCCCTGCGGGTTGTTCCATCCGGCCATAAAGCCTATGAACTGAAGAACCATTATGAGCGGCCCCGGTGTGGTTTCGGCCAAGGCCAGCCCGTCCACGGCCTGCGTGTGCGTCATCCAGCCTCTAGCGCCCGTCACCACCTGCGTCACGTAAGCCAGCACCGCGTACGCGCCGCCGAAGGTGACTAACGCGGCTTTAGTGAAGAAGAGATACTCCTCCGCGTGCAGGCTCGCGCGCCCGCGCCAAGCTATGACAAGTAGGAAGGGCAGAGCCCACAAGGCTAAGCCCGTCGCAAGCACGCGCAGAACTCTGGCGCGCGAAGGCATAGTGTGCGGAGGCTGTGGCGCGTGGTCGTCAATGACGCTCGGAAGCGTTTGCGCTTTATCGGCCCGGCCAGCCTCTTTCGGCTGCCCCGCGCCTTTTCCGGCTTGCGCGAATGTTTCGGGACGAAGCCGCACGCCGAGCAATCCTATGACGCCCGCGCCGAGGATTATCAGGGGAAAGGGAATGTGCAGAAAGTAGATGCCTATGAAGGCGAGGGCCGCGATGATGAAATGCGCGCCGCCTTTGAGCGCACGGCCCCCGATTTTCAGGACGGCTTCGACAACTATAGCCACGACCACGGGCTTGAAGCCTGAAAGCACGCCCGCCACAGACTGCACGTTCCCGTACGCCGCGTAGATGTAGGAGAGCAGAAGCAGCACCAGTATGGACGGGATGACGAAGAAGGCTCCGGCGACAATGCCTCCCGGTGTGCGATGCAACAGCCAGCCCACGTAAATCGCAAGCTGTGTAGCCTCAGGCCCGGGCAGCAGCATGCAGTAGTTGAGCGCGTGCAGGAAACGGTCTTCGGAAATCCATCGCCGCCGCTCGACCAATTCCCTGTGCATGATTGCAATCTGCCCTGCCGGCCCGCCGAAGGAGATAAAGCCCAGCTTGACCCAGAAGCGCAGCGCCTCGCGGAAGGATACAGTGCGTGTGGGCTGCGAAGTGTCGCCCGTAGCAGCTTTCATAATTAACCGAGCGCTTTCGCGGCCATTGAATGAAAGCGGCGGCGAACGCCGTTGATGTTGACGAAAGGGAGCGAGCGCGCGGCGTGCGTGCGGTTGGTGAAGAGCAGAAAGACGCGCTCGCGTTCGGGGTCAATCCAGCAGCTTGTCCCTGTAAAGCCGGTGTGGCCGAAGCTCGCGGAGGGCAAGTCCTGCCCGGCGGTGGAATCCTTCGTCCCCGCTAGCTGCCAAGCGAAAGAGCGAGCCTCTTCCAGCCCTTCCGTCATGTTCGTGTGAAAGAGCGCGCAGGTTTCCGGCTTGAGAAGCTGCGTGCGGCCCGCCAGAAACTGCTCGGCAATCCGCAGCGTCTCGCTGGCGGTAGAGAAGAGCCCGGCGTGGCCCGCAGCGCCTCCCAGAAAATGAGCGTTGCCGTCATGCACCTCGCCCCAGATTAACTGCTCGCGCCAGTCTGCGTAGGACTCACCGAGCTTCAAATCATTGCACATGCCACGCTCGTACAGGTTGCCCGTCTCGCACGCGGCCGTCTCCGTTTGCAGCGCCATCTCAGGGTTAAAGAAGGTGCGGCGGAGCCCAAGCGGCTCGAAGATTTCACGGCGCGCGACCTCCTTTAGCTGCTCGCCTGAAATTCTTTCGAGCAGAAGGCCGAGCGTGATGAATCCGAGGTCGCTGTAACGAACGCGCGCGCCCGGAGCGGCCTCAAGCGGCTGTGAGGCAATCACTCGGAGCGTCTCACCTTTGCGCCCGCCCGTTGTGATGTAGAGCGGTTGCCACGCGGGAAGACCCGACGCGTGCGTCAAGAGATGCCTGACCGTGACGGCTCGCTTGTCCGGCGTGTCGAACTCCGGCAGATAGACGCGAACCTCTTCGTCCAGCTTCAGCTCTTTCGTCTCGACATACCGCGCACAGAGCATCCCGGTGACGAGCGGCTTCGTCAGCGAAGCAAGGTCGTAGATGGTATCGAGCGCCGCCATGCGCTCAAGAGGCTCCCGAACGGCGTGGCCCAGCGCATCGCGGAATCGCACGCGCCCGCGCTCCGCCACCAGATAGACTGCGGAAGGGAAGTCTCCCGCAGCTATTCTCTCACCGAGAAAAGCGGAAATCTCTTCGTTACGTTCGCCTTCATGCATGATTTAAGAATCAACGCCCGTTCACAATGGAAGCTTGAAAGATGACAGGCCCGCCTGAGTGAAATGCTCTTCGATGCGCTCAAGCACTCGTATGGCCAGAGAGAGGGCGCGTCTGCCGTCAGCGCCGGAAACGGGCGAAGGCTTGCCGCCCTGCGCCGTCTCAAGGAACGCTTCTATCTCTGCTCTTAAGGGCTCAACGTCGGCAATCTCCAGATGGCGCGTGCGGACGCCGGGCCAGAGGCCGGAAGCCGAAGGCGGCGCGAGGCCGCTTATGCCCGCGTAGCGAGTCGCGTAGTCAACCGCCACGTAATCATGCGGCTGGAAAAAGCGCATCTTGCGAATCTTCTCCATGCCCACGCGCGAGGCTGTGATGTTGGCTACGGCCCCGGTGGCGAACTCCAGACGGGCGTTGGCCGCATCAACGCGGTTCGTCAGGATGGGGATGCCGACTGCGCGCACGTCCGTCACCTCGACCTCTTCACCCACGAGCCATTGCACTATGTCCAAGTCGTGAATCATCAGGTCAAGCACCACGTCTATGTCGAGCGAGCGAGCGGTGAACTGGCCGACGCGGTGAATCTCGAAGTAGACGGGATTGCGCACGAATGGATGCAGGGCCGTGAGCGCGGGATTAAATCGCTCCATGTGGCCCACCATAAGAGCGGCGCGCCCGCGCTCGGCCGCTTCAATCATCCGGTCTGCTTCTTCGAGGTCGCGCGCGATGGGCTTTTCTACAAGGACGTGTACGCCCGCTTCCAGAAGGCTGCACGCTATCTCAGCGTGAGACTCGGTTGGCGTGGCAAGGCTGACTGCGTCAACGCGGCCTATGAGCGTCTTCCAGTCACATGTCCAGTCGGCCTCCCGCTCGGCGGCGACAGCGCGCGCCGTCTCCTCAATAGTGTCGCAGACGGCTACGAGCTCGCTCTTTCCTTCGTGCGCGAGCGCGGCGTGTATGCGCGCGTGCTGTCGGCCGAGGTGGCCCACGCCAATGACGGCTGTTCTTAAGGTCATAATTAGCTTTCGGCTCTCGGTCGCCAGCAATCAGCAGAAGCGCTGGCCCCTCGCCTGTTGAACATCCGGGCGTCTTCGATGATACTCACCCGGTTACACAACAAAGCGTTTGGCTGATGGCTGACGGCTGAGAGCTGACTACTTTTTCAGGTGACTATACTTGCAACGATTTGTCCTTGCCAAGCGAGCGTGGCTCGTCTTCCTCCTGCTGCCACTCGCAGCTTACCTTTACGGGCTGGGAAATTTCCCCTTCGTGGGGCCGGACGAGCCGCGTTATGCGCAGGTCGCCCGTGAGATGTTCACGCGCCGGGATGCCGTGACGCCCACGCTCGCAGGCCGGACATGGTTTGAAAAGCCAGCGCTGCCCTACTGGACTATGATGGCCGGATACGGCCTCTTAGGCGCGGGAGAGTCGTCGGCGCGGCTGGGCTTCGCGCTCATGGGACTTCTGACCGTGCTGGTGCTTTACCGCGTGGGCTCGCGCGCGGAAAGGGAAGGCTCAGCCGAAGGCGGGCTGAGTTGGCTGGCTCTCTCGTGCGCGGTCGTGGCGGCTTCGAGCGCGGGGCTTCTTCTCTTCTCGCACGGCGTCAATTTCGACATTCCCCTGACGCTGATGACGACAATCGCGCTCGCCTGCTTTTTCGTGCAGGAGCTTGAGACGGATAAGCGCCGGCGTCTCTGGCTGCTCGCGGGATTCTATCTCGGCACGGGGGCCGCGCTTCTGTCAAAGGGCCTGATTGGCTTCATCATCACGTTCGGCGTAGTCACGGCTTACTACCTGCTCAGACGAGCATGGCCTCGACGCGAGATTTTTTTGAGCCTCGCGTGGGGCGTGCCGCTCGCGCTTCTGATGGCTGGCGTCTGGTACGCGCCGGTCATTATGCGTCACGGCTGGGCTTTTGTTGACGAGTTCTTCATACAGCATCACTTCGCGCGCTACACGTCGAACAAGTATCACCACCCGCAGCCCTTCTACTTCTACCTGCCGGTCATACTACTGATGCTGCTGCCTTGGACGCCCTATCTGATTGAGTCGCTCGTGGGCGCACGCCGTTGGGAGCTGCGCGCCGCCGACGCTTTGAGTAAATGGAGAGCGTTCGCGCTCTGCTGGCTACTGATGCCAGTACTCTTTTTCTCTGCATCAGGGTCAAAACTTCCCGGCTACATCCTGCCCGCTCTGCCCGGCGCGGTGATGCTTGCAGGAGAAAGACTGGCGCGCACGCTTCGCGGAGAAGGAGGCAGAGCTTCCATGCGAGCCTGCGGCCTGCTCGCGGGCGGGCTCGCGGGCGGCATAGTCGTTTACGTCAGCCGCGCAGGCTATCCCGTCATGGCGTGCGCCGTGATAGGCGCTCTTCCGCTCCTTGCCGCAGGGCTGGCCGCGCTCGTCCTGACAAAGAGGGGCTGGCTTGCGACCGTCTCGATTATGTGCGGCATGTTCCTGCTGATAATCATAGGACTGGAATGCGGCATAGAGAAGATTTCAAGAAGAGTCTCAATCGAACACGCTTTAGCACAGGCGGACGCGCGCGGCTACGGCCTCTCGCCTGTCTATAATCTTCACACCATTGAACGGACAGCCGAATATTACGCGGCGGGACGCCTGCAATACGGCGCGGACGGCGAGCCCATGCGCTTTGAAGGAGCAACACAGGTGGAAGAGGCCGCACGCGCCAGCGTCGGTTCCGTGCTCGTCATAGTCCCCTCGGAGTACGCATGGCAGCTAACCACTTACGCGCCGCTCGAAACCGAAACGATAGATGACAACGGCGAGGTCGCTCTCATAGCTGTGAAGATACGGAAGTAGTCCATGACGTGGAGCCCTTGTTCAACATCTCTCCAACTCTGAGAAGAAGGCCGAGAGCTTGCGCTCGTCAAGGCGTCCGCCGGTTCTGACTCCACTGCACACGTCGAGAGCGAAGGGGCCGACCGTCTCAACGGCCTCTCTTATATTCTCCGCGCGCAGGCCGCCAGCCAGAAAGACGGGCGCGTTCGACTGCTCACGAATCCGTCTGCTGATGGCCCAATCGTGCCTGCGGCCTGTGCCGCCAAGCTCTTTGACGGCCAGAGAAGGATTGCCGGAATCGAGCAGTAAGGCGTTGACGTGCGGCGCGATTCTCAGGGCTTCATCCAGAGACTCTTCGCCCGTAACGTGTATGACCTGAACCAGCGAGGCGCCGGGCATAGCGGCGCTCATCTCCTCGTAGCTTCCGCGCTCCAGCCTGTCAACAATCTGAATTGTATTAACCCGGCAGCGACGCTGCTGCTCTACGATGGCGGCTGCATCCTGAAGCGAGGTCAGGAGGAAAGAGGCTACGCCGGGCGGAATCTGTGCGGCAATCTCCCGTATTAAATCTTCCTTGATGGGGCCGGGGCCGCTAGGCATCTCCGAGACTAATCCGAGCGCAGATGCGCCCGCGCGTATAGCCGTCCATGCCTCTTCCACACTGGCTATACAACAAATCTTCACTCTCGGACTTGCCGTCGCTTCCATGCTTCTTAACGGCTGGTGCGGAGTGCCTTGTCTAGGAAATCTATCACGCGGCGGTCGTAGACTTCTGACTGCTCGCCCGTGGCGAGCCGCAGGTTGTAGCCGGAGACGGGCAACTCCGTCTGTAGCTCAACGTTCGAGCCCTGCGGAAAGCAGCGTTGCAGCGCGACCGTCGAGCCTTGCAACTGCGGCGTGTCCTTGCTGGCAAGCAGCAGCACCTGACGGTTGGCCAGCGACGATGCAGCCGCGCACGCCGGGTCATTCTTGTAGCCGCCCACGAAATAGATGCTCATGCCCGTCCGGGCAAGCCATTGTACGAACCCGTTATCCATGCCCGTGCGCTCGCGCACCGCGCTGCTCAGAATGTCGTTCGGAGTATTGGGAACCGAATCCAGCACGAGCGCGCTTATGTCGTTCGAACGAGAGGCTGCCCGCAGGCCCGTGTATGCGCCGAGCTCGACGCCGTAAAGACCTATGGCAGCGCCGACGAGCGGCCTGTCCTGCGAAGTCTTGAGCGAGCGCAGGTAATCTATGGCGGCCTGCGTGTCGTCCGTCTCAAGCGAGCCGAAGGATGTCCAGTTGACCGGAGGATTAAGGCCGTGACCGCGCAGGTCTGGCCAGAGGATTGTGAAGTTCGTCGTCTCGTTGAGCTTGACGCCGAGGTTCAGCAGCCAAGAGCGGTCAGCGCCGTAGCGATGAAGGAGAATGACTGCGGGCGCTCCTTCGCCTCCCCGCAGGAGCCAGCCGCGCGAGCGCGTGCCGTCCCGGTTGGCCCAAGACTCCTCCGAAGCCTTCAGTCCGGGGCCGCTCAACTGCGTGAACTTTTCCGGCGTGACGAGGTATTCCTGCCGGGGCGGTCGGGTCGCGCCGTAGACTATCCAGCCTGTCACCGCGACCAGCACCAGCAAGAGCAGGAGTATGATGGGCAGAAAGGCCCTGACAATTCTTCTTCCGGTTCTTCTACGAGGTGGCATCTGTCCTCAAAGTGGCTAAACGGATATAGAAGACTCTAACGATTCAAGCTTCGGCCGGAGCATCATACAATCCGGCATCACGCTTCTCCAAAACTAGAGCGTGCGCCCGCGTAATCCTCGGGCGTGTTGACGTTCTCAAAGAAGAGTTGAGCGCCCGTCAAATCCGCAAGCTCCTCCCAACCGACAAACCGTGTGCGCGCCGCGCGGGCAAGAGCGCGCGGCCGACGCTCGCCCTCTTCTATCATACGGCGCGCAATCTCTCTGCAAGCCGCCGTACGGTAGAGAGCGCAGAGCGGCTGCAATCGCCCGTCCCTTTGCACCGGCACGACCGCTTCCGAGTCTTGGCTCAAGGAAGCCAGTCGCTCGAACAACTCGCCCGTAACGAAGGGCAGGTCACAGGCCACCACGGCGGCCCACTCGGCGCGGCAGGCCGCAAGCGCGGCGTGCAGGCCGCCCAGAGCGCCCCAGCCCGCGTAAACGTCCGGCACGTTCCCCATTTTCAAAGAAGAATCTACGTTTTTCGCCCCAACAAGGTTTACACGCCCGGCTACGCGGCCGAGCGCCCCGGCTATGCGCTCGACAAATGAGACTCCGCGCAGCGTAAGCCGCGCTTTGTCGCGCCCCATGCGGCTGGACGCGCCGCCTACGAGGATGAAGCCTTCTATGTCCATCGCCTGGGCCGCCTGTGAGGCTGGAAATCGCGCAGCTTTTATACAGCTTTACTTAAAAGGGATGTTTGCGAAAAACTTTTTCTGGGCGCAAATTAACACGTGCGGGCACGCCTCGCAAGTAAAACGTTTTCCCCCCGGCCCGCATCATATCTGCTGCAAAGGAAGACGGGCAACGAATGTCGGGCGATGGGAAAAGAAAGACAAATTGATTTTCTTTTACCGAAACCCTGTACCTGACACCCGGCACCCACTTTGAAATGCTTGCTTGACCGGCGTTGAAAGCCGCAGTTATATTCGATATTGGCGCTCTTCTCTTCCCCCGGTCGCGCCGCCTGACCGCATTAAGGGCAGGAAAAAGGCGTTTCCCTTTTTGATTTTCCGTTTTGGCCTTGGTTACTCCAGAGGTTATTTAATGAAAAAGTTTTTCGCAGTGGCTTTTCTGTCCGTCCTCGCGCTCGTCTCTCTTTGCACGGTCGCAAGCGCTCAGCAGCAGCAGCCCGTCTCGAAGAGCGCGTCGGACGAGCGCTTTTTCCCGCTCGAAGATGTGAAGCCGGGCATGCGCGGCATCGCTTGGACTGTCTTCGAAGGCTCTGAGCCGGAAAAGATAGAGGTGGAGATTCTGGGCGTGCTGCCGGGCTTTATGGGGCCGCGACAGTCCGCCATAATCGCGCGCTTTTCAGGGCCGAAGATTGAGAAGACCAACGTTTTCGGCGGCATGTCGGGCTCGCCCGTTTACATAGACGGCAGGCTGGTCGGAGCAATCTCCTTTAATTTCCCGTTCGGCAAAGAGCCCATAGGCGGTATCACGCCTATAAAGCAGATGATTGAAATCTTTGAGCGCAACAGCGCCGGGAAAGACCGCAGCGCCCCGCAGGAGGCGCGCCCCGTCTCGTTCACGCAACTGGCCTCGACCGAGTGGAAGCCCACGCTGCCCAAGCCCATAGTGACCGGCGCGCCGCTAGTGGCTCCCGTCTCCGCAGGCTCGCCGCTCCTTCCACTGCTGGGCCAGCAGTTCGCGCCGATTGCCACCCCGGTAGTCTTCGGGGGCATCAGTCAGGAAGCGCTCGCAAAGTTCACGCCGCAGCTAATCGCAAGCGGCCTTATGCCGGTGGCTGGCGCGGGCGGCGCTGCCGCCATCACTCCGCTGGGCAAGATTACTGAGAAGACGCTCGCGCCCGGTACGAGCATCAGCGTGCAGCTTGTTCGCGGCGACTATTCCATAGCAGCCTCCGGCACGGTGACCTTCCGTGACGGCAATCGCATATACGCCTTCGGCCACCCGTTCCTGAGCCTTGGCTCAAGCGACATGCCCATGACAGAAGCCTCCGTCGTGACCGTGATAGCCAACGCCAACAGCCCCTTCAAGCTGACCGTGCCGGGGCAGATGGTCGGAAGCATCTCGCAGGACAGGGCCACGGGCATCTACGGCCAGTTGGGTGAAGCGCCGCGCATGATTCCCGTGCGCGTGCAGCTTCGCACCAGCCGCGACCGCGTGGAAACCTTTAACTACGAAGTTGCGAACGATACTTTCCTGACGCCGCTTCTGCTGAACCTGACCATCTACAACACCATCGCCTCTTCGGAGCGCGGCCTTGGCGAATCCACCATCAGCGTCAAGGGACAGATTAACGTGCGCGGGCAGAAGCCGATTCAGATTGAGCGCCGTTTCTCAGCCGTCAGCGCCGCCACTATGGCAGCAGGCTCCATAGCCGTTCCCATGCAGGCGCTGCTCTCTTCCGGCTTCGAGAATATTGACGTGAACGGCATCACCGTGGACATCTCCTCGTCCGATACGAAATACACCGGCACGCTTGAGCGCGTCTCGCTAGACCGCACGGAAGCGCGTCGCGGCGAGACAGTGGAGGTTCAGGCTTACGTTCGCACGGAATCCGGCAAGCAGTTCGTGCAGCGCATTCCCGTTCAGATTCCTTCGGACATTCCCGCAGGACAACTCATTCTCTTCGTGGGTGACGGAAATTCCCTTCAGCAAGCGGCTGCCGCGCAGAACTTCGTCCCGCAGGATTTGGGCCAGCTCGTCAACGCCATTAACAACGTGAAGAAGAATGACAGGCTCTATGTCAAGCTCTATCGCGTGACGCCGGGCGCGGTGATTGGCACAAGCGAGATGCCTAACTTGCCGCCTTCGGTCGTCGCCACCCTGAACTCCGACAGAGCCTCCGGCGGCTACACCCAGACGAACCTCTCACCGATTTACGAGAAGGAGCTGCCGCCCGCAGAGTTCGTCATCTCCGGCCAGCAGTTGATAGCCATAGAGGTTCAGCGTTAAAGATAGAAACACTGAAAAAGGCAGCAAGGCCGGGCGAGCGTCTCAGCTCACCCGGCCTTTTTATTTCTTGACGCGGCTGTCTATGACGAAAAGGAAACGGCGCTCGGATTCGGGGATGAGGACTGACTCGTAGCTGAGCGCGGCCTTTTCTATCTCTGCCTGAAGCGAGGGGCCGCCGAAGAAGAGCAGCCGGCTTGAGGGCGGCGACCATTCTACAAGCTCCGGGAACTTCTCCGTGAAGCGCTCGATTGCGCGAATCGTGACAAAGTCGGCTTCGGGCGCGAATGTCTCTTCAAACCTCTTTGCGACAACCGTGGCGCGCGCGCTGGCTTCGACTTGTCGCAGGGCTTCGCGCAGGAAGACCGCCTTCTTCTGCGAAGCTTCTATGAGCGTGGCCCGAATCCCTGAGCGCATGACGAGGCAGGGAATTATGGGCAGCCCCGCCCCTGAGCCCACGTCCAAGACGAGCGCCTCACTTGAAAGAAAGGGAAGCGCGACCAGTGACTCAAGGACGTGGCGCACGGCGAACTCCTGAGCGGTACACGGCGCTACCAGATGAAGCCGCGCGTTCCACTGGCCGACTATGCGGTAGTAATCGCCAAGACGCTTTTCCTGCTCGCCGCTCAACCGGACGCCGAACGCCGGCGAGTTTTCTCTCAGCGCTTCCAGGAAATCTTCTATCCTTTCGTTCTCTTTCATCATCCCGGCCTAAGCTTACACGAAACGCTGCCTTCCGGGCGCGCAAAGGTTTGTTCACCGCGCCGCATCTTCTGTACAATCAATCGCAGGCTCTCCCGCCTTTTGCATGAGGAAACAAAGGAAGAGGTTTGGAAAATGGGTCTAGCAAAGTACAGGCTGTGCGTCGCGGCCCTGTTCGCCCTGTTGGCGACCGGAGCCGTCTATCTCACGGGCGCGTCGGCGCAAAATGGGCCGAACTCTCTGCCGGAGATAAGGTCGCGGGCGGAGTTCGACCGTGTGGCGCGCGTCTACAATTCCGAGACGCCGAATCCACTGGCGCACACTATGTTCGTCATAGACCGCAGCGACAAGAACAAGATTTATTACGTCAACTCGCGCCGCTACACCTTTCACAAGGACTTCGTCAACGGCACGTATCTCTCCCTTGAGCGCGGGAAAGAGTTTTTCGAGAACAATTACCTGAAGCCTAACCGCCGCTTCATACTTGGGACGCTGGCTTACCAGACTACGGTCAAGCGCTGGACGTTCGAGTTCTGGGAAGGCGACCTGATTACGCCCGAACTGATTAAGCTGGCGTCGGAGGTGATAAACAAGAGCTTCTTCGAGCCCGTGGCCTACAAGCCGAACTCGCTGAGACAGGAGGAAGCTTCCGCCACGCTCACGGGAATGGAGCGCGTTCTCCAGAGCGACATACTGAGCGGGCAGGCTTATCAGGGACTCAATCTGGCGAGCGGCATAGGGCGCATACACATCATAGACAAGCTGGACGACCACGTTGAGATTGGCGCGAACGAAATTCTGGTTCTGAGCGAAGTGCCGCTTAACCTTCCGCCCGTGGCCGGAATCATCGTCACAAAGCCTTCGACGCCGCTCTCTCACATCAACCTGCTGGCGAAGTCCTGGGGCATCCCGAACGCTTACATAAAGGACGCGGACAAAATCCTTAAGCAGTACGACACTTGGTGGGTTTCGTTCGAGACGCGGCGCGACAACTACATCATCAAGCGGGCAGACCTTGCTCAGATTAAAGATTACCAGCGCCGAGAGGCTGAGCGGCTGAAATTGATGACGCCGCGCTTCAACCTGAACGAGAAGAGGCTGGCCGCGCTTAGCGAGCAACACGCAACTTCCATCACAGCCTACGGCGCAAAGAGCGCCAATCTTGGCGAAGTGATGAACGCGCGCATCACCGGCATCTCTGTCCCTGCGGGCTTCACCGTGCCCTTCTATTACTACGACCAGTTCGCCAGAGAGAACGGCCTCGATGATTTTATAACCTACCTGCGCGACGACCAGAGGTTCGTACACGACCCGGCTTACCGCCGCGAGCGGCTGGCAAACCTGCGCGAGCGTTTCCAGAAGGGAAAGTTCAACGCCGGGCTGAGAGCAGAGATTCTTCGACGCGTAGCGAAAGAGTATCCGGACAAGGGCCTCTTCGTGCGAAGCTCATCGAACACGGAAGACCTTGCGAACTTTAGCGGCGCGGGGCTTTACGACACCGTGCCGAACGTGCGCGGCGACGATGCTATTATCGAAGCCGTCAAGACCGTCTGGGCTTCGCTCTGGAATTTCGAGGCGTACGAGGCGCGCGAGCGCGCGGGCATAGACCACTCGAAAGTCTTCATGGCGGTGCTGCTCCAAGAGGGCATCAATTCCGAAAGCTCCGGCGTGATGATTACCACCGACCCCTTCGACAAAGAGAATCGCGGCACCATCTACATCTCAGCCAAGCGCGGCTTAGGCATCAAGGTGGTTGAAGGCAAGAAGATTGCCGAGCAGATTCTCTTTCGTCCTCGCACCGACGCCGTGCAGGTTCTGACGCGCTCTGCTGAAGACAGCCTGCTGACCTTCGACGAGCAAGGCGGAGTCCGCGAAGTCCCCATCACGGGCGACCGCGCCGTGCTGACCGATGAAGTCGTGAGACGCCTTGTGCGCGCCGCAGGCGAAATCAAGCGCATCTTCGCGGGCCGCGAGCAGGACATAGAATGGGCCTACATGCGCGACCAGATTTACATAGTCCAGTCGCGCCCGTATATTGAAGGAAAGTGAAAAGTAGGAGATAGAGTGAGAGGGATTCGAATAGCCTGTGCGGTGTGGGGCGCGGCGCTCCTTTCCCTGAGCGCGTGCGGCGGCAACGAGCCGAAGCTCGTCAGTAATCAAACGAACGTCGCCAGCTCTAATACGCAGGGTAACAGCGGCGGCTCGCAGGGAGTTGCGCCAGCCCGGCCTGCGCCGTCCGCGCCCGCCAAATCAAGCGGGGGTGATTACATAGACACTTCTGCATACGACGCGAAAATCAAGCGGCTGGAGGAACAGGCCAAGAAGAAGCCGAAAGACGAGGCCCTGCGCAAGCAACTGGCGGAAGCTTACCTTGAGCGCGGCAACGCTCTGACGCAGGCGCGGCAGTATCAGGCGGCCCTCGGTGACTATCGCCGCACCATGCGCTATGACCCGAACAACGAGGAAGCTCGCTACTGGTCTGACACCATCATAGGCATTCTCAAGCAGATGAACCGGCAGGTGCCGGAAGAAGGCGCTGAGCCTGCGCCACTTCAAAAACAGTGAACAGTTTTCAGTAATCAGTTTTCAGTTAAGACCAAACCCGTCTTCTGCTGAAAACTGAAGACTCCATTTAATCTATGAGCGAAAAATATTTTGTTGACGGATTGCTGAAGGGGCGCGTCGCGCTTGTGACGGGCGGGGGAACAGGCATCACCGGAGGCGTGGCTCGTGCGCTCGCGGAGGCGGGCGCGCGTGTGGTGCTTGTCAGCCGCCGCATGGAGCATCTTGAGCCTGCTGCGGAGAGGATTCGCGCTGCGGGCGGCGAGGCGCTGGCCTTTGCGGCCGACGTGCGTAGCATGGAGGACGTAGAGCGGGCCGTCGCGGCTTCCGTCGAGCGCTTCGGCAAGCTGGACATAGTGGTCAACGGCGCTGCCGGGAATTTCCTTTGCCCTGCGGAGGAGTTGTCTCCCAACGGCTTCGGGACGGTCGTTGACATAGACCTCAAGGGAACCTTCAACGTCTCGCGGGCGGCCTTCCCCGAGCTGAAGAAGAATCGCGGGCAGATTCTGAACATCAGCGCGACGCTTCATTACGGCGGCACTCCTTTGCAGCTTCACGTCTCTGCGGCCAAGGCCGGAGTGGACGCTTTGACGCGGAATCTGGCGGTGGAGTGGGGGCGCTACGGGATTCGCGTCAACGCCATCGCGCCGGGGCCAATCGAAGACACGGAAGGCATGAAGCGGCTCGTCCCGCCGGACGTGAAAGAGAGGCTGCGAAAACATATTCCACTAAGACGCTTCGGCCTCATACGCGACATAGAACAATCGGCGGTCTTCCTCTGCTCGGATGCGGCGAGCTTCATCAACGGCACGGTGCTGGTGGTTGACGGCGGCCACTGGCTCTCCACGAGTCGCTTCACGGATGCTTGAGCTTAAGCCAGCGACATTTGAGGATTTTGTAGTTGATGCGGCGCGCGGCAACGTTGTTCCCGTCGTGCGCACCGTGCTGGCGGATTTACAGACGCCGGTGGGCGCGCTCATGCGTGTCGCGGGCGATGCCCCTTACGCTTTCCTGCTCGAATCCGTAGAAGGCGGCGAGCGGGTCGCGCGCTACTCCTTCCTCGGCGCGAACCCCGAGATGGTTGTGCGCGGGCGAGGCGGGCGGACTTTTATAGAAGTCGGCGGCGAGAAGATGACGGAGCGCGACGAGCGGGCCGTGGATTTTCTGCGCGAGCACTTCAGGGCCAGAAAGCTTGCGCGCTCGCACAGCCAGCTTGCCCCACTGGCGGGCGGCGCGGTCGGCTTCTTCTCCTACGACGCGGCGCGCTGGTTCGAGCCCGTGCTGGAAAAGGGCTACGAGGCGGCGAAGCTTGCGTCGGACGACGCCGTCTGGATGTTCTTCCGCACGGTGCTGGCCTTCGACCGCGTGCGCCAGCAGATGCTTATTACCTCCGTGGTCTTCACGGAAGAGGCTGGCGGGAGCCGCATGCGCCTGCGCGAGCTTTACGACAGGGCGGTAGAAGAGACTGAGCGCATAGAGAAGCTTCTGCTTGAGGCGCGCTCGCTCGAAGCGGGCGAGACGTTCGAGCCGGATGAAGAGAGCGCTTCCGCGCAGTTTCAGTCCAACTGGCCGCGCGAGAAGTTCGAGCATGCCGTAGACGAAATCAAAGAGCGCATAGCTGCGGGCGAATGCTATCAGGCGGTGCTGTCACAGAAATTCAGGAAGCGCGTGGTCGCAGACCCCCTCTCAATCTATCGCACGCTCAGGGCCACTAACCCTTCGCCCTACATGTACCTGCTGCGCTTAAACGGCGAGGCCGTGATAGGCGCTTCGCCGGAGATGCTTGTCCGGTGTCGCGGGCAGCGACTGGATTATCGTCCTATTGCGGGCACGCGTCGTCGCGGCTCAACGGAGACGGAAGACTGGCTGCTGGGCGAAGAGATGAGCACGGATGAAAAGGAGGTGGCCGAGCACATGATGCTGGTTGACCTCGGGCGCAACGATTTGGGGCGAGTGTCGGACTACGGCTCTGTAGAAGTCGGAGAGCTGATGACGGTCGAGCGTTACTCGCACGTGCAGCACCTTGTCACTTCCTTAAGAGCGAGGCTGCGCGACGGGCTAGACCGCTTCGACGCCTTCGCCTCCTGCTTTCCTGCCGGAACCGTGACGGGAGCGCCGAAGGTGCGCGCCATGCAGCTCATACGCGGGATTGAGCCGGAAGAGCGCGGCATCTACGCCGGTTCCATAGGCTACATAGACTACGCGGGCAATCTGGATTCGTGCATAGCCATTCGCACTATCGTCATCAAAGACGGGGAAGCGACCGTGCAGGCCGGAGCAGGCATCGTAGCCGATTCCGTGCCGGAGCGTGAGTACGAAGAGACGGTCAACAAGGCGCGCGCCCTCGTGCGCGCAGTAGAGATGGCGGAAAAGGGTTTATGAAACTAAAAGGACAAAAGGTTAAAGGCAAAGGGACGAGCCGAAGATTTGCTCTGCTTCTGTCCCTGCTCATCTTCGCTTCTGTCTCAGTTGTGAAGGCGCAGGAGCCGCAGCAGCAGCCTACGCCGCCGCAGGCTCCGAAAAAGAGCAACGAGCGCGCGGCCCCGCCCGTGGCTCAGACGAAGAAGAAGCCGGAGCCTTTCGATGGTGCTACTGTTGCCAAGATGGCCGAGCAGTGCGTCACGCTTGAGACGGAAAGCGGCGCGATTGTCATAGAGATGCTGGCCGAGGCCGCGCCCGAGACGGCCCGCAACTTTCTCAATCTGGTTTCGACAGGCTCATTCGATACGATCACCTTCAGCCGCGTCGTCAAGGGCTTCGTCATACAGGGCGGCAACCTCTCTACGAGCGAGCGCTGGGGCTCTGCCGACAAGGGCGAGGAGTTGTTGGAGCGTGCGCGTCGAAAGATTCTTGACGAGCCTAATTACATAAAGCACGTGCGCGGCATAGTCTCTATGGCAAGGCCCGAGACGCCGAACGGCGCTAGCACCCACTTCTTCATACTGGTCAGCGAGGAAGAGCCGACGCTGGACAACAAGTTCGCGGCCTTCGGTCGAGTGATAAAGGGAATGGAGACGGTTGACGCCATCAACAACATGCAGACGGAAGGCGACAAGCCGGTCAAGCCCGTGCGTCTCACACGCGCCACCACAGCGCCGTGCGTGAAATGAGCGGCAACCTATCCGAATTGGCGGTATGCGAAGAATCAGGCCCGCAATCATCACGCTCTCGCTTTTGCTCACGCTCGGGGCTTGCGTTGACCGCTTCGGCCAGAAGCCTAGCCCGGAGAATGCCAGACGCGCTCTGAAGCTGCGCGGCATATCGTTCGACGAGAAATCGTTTCTGTCTCACGCGGCCGGAGGGGATGTCTGGGCCGTGAACGCTTTTCTGGCCGCGGGCATGAACCCGAACGTCAGGAACGAAAGGGAAGAGACGGCGCTCATTGAGGCTGCGGCCAGAGGCGACCTGAATATAGTCAAGGCGCTCGTGGGCTCTGAAGGCACGGACATCAACGCCGTGGATAAAGATAGATGGACGGCGCTCATGCGCGCGATTATGAACGAGCGAAAGCAGGTTGCAACTCTGCTCCTTGAGAAAAACCCAGACCTGAACCTTCAGGAGAAGTTCGGACAGACGGCCCTCATGATGGCCGCGTGGCGTATGCCGGAGCTTGTACAGGCCATGCTCGACAAGGGCACAAATCTCAATTTACGCGACGCCGACGGCGAGACTGCGCTCGTGCGCGCCTCGCTGACGCCCCGCCCTGATATAGTGAGGTTGCTGATAGAGCGCGGCGCGGAGGTTAATCTCAGGAACAAGTTTGACGCCACCCCACTGATGTTCGCCGCAGCAGGCGGCCACCTGAACGTAGTGCGCGAGCTGTTGAGAGCAAAGGCGGACGTTTCCGTCAAAGATTATAAGGGGCGCACCGCGCGCGACTGGGCTTTGAAGAACGGCCACACACCCGTAGCCGACCTGCTGCGCGATGCGGAACAGGGGAAAGTATGAGGTAAGCGGTGTAGCTGTTCGTCCTGACTGTTAGACTAGCTTACTGCCCGACACGATTACTTTTATGATTTTAGTCATAGACAACTACGACTCGTTCACCTACAACCTGGTGCAATACTTAGGCGAGCTTGGAGAGCAGGTTGATGTGCGCCGCAACGACCGGGTGACGGTCGCTGAGGTCGAGGCCGATTGCTGCCCGGACAAGATTCTCATCTCGCCGGGGCCGGGCACACCGGATGACGCGGGCGTCTCGCTTGAGATGATTGACCATTTCGCGGGGCGCATCCCTATCTTGGGCGTCTGCCTAGGGCATCAGGCAATCGCTCAGGTCTTCGGTGGGCGCGTCGTGCGAGCGCCCGAGCTTGTTCACGGCAAAGCCTCGGAGATTTGTCACGACGGCAAGACCATTTTTGAAGAGCTTGAGTATCGCTTTCAGGCCGGGCGCTATCATTCGCTGATGGTCGAGCGAGAGAGTTTGCCGGAGAGCCTTGAAGTCTCGGCCACCACGCCCGAAGGCATCATCATGGGCCTTCGCCACCGCAAGATGAAGATAGAAGGCGTGCAGTTTCACCCCGAATCAATCCTCACCACCGAAGGCAAAAAGCTACTGGCTAATTTCCTGAAACTGTGACGCAGGCAAAGACAGAGCAGGCGGAAGTCCAGCTTCGCCTTCAACTTTATTTCTACGTCCTGCATGTTAAACCTTGACGGCGAGCGCCCCGAATCGGTTATGCTGGCGACCGAGTGGTCTGGAAGAGAAGTAAAAGTTTCAAGCAGGTTCGCCTTTGTCCCATAAATCTCACTTTCCCTTGCTGCAAATTTGCTTTCCCTCGGCAGGACAATATTGAATGAGTTCCCCCATACCGGCACAGGAGGTGCGCGCACGGGCCCAGCGCGAGCAGCACGGGCGCGTCCTGATAGTCACAGACAATCCGCCTTCAATCACATTCGCACACTCGCTGGAAGAGGCTGGCCTTAAGGTAGTAGGCACCAGCAGGTCTACCGACGCGCTGATAGCGCTCAGGCGCGAGCGCCCGCACATAATCATCGTTGAGGAGCGCTTGCAGAGCCTGAATACGAAGGAGCTTGCCAGCCAGTTGCGGCGCGCCGAAGAGAGCGCCCTCCCCTTCATCCTCGTAGGCGCGCGCGAAGCGACGCTTGAGGTGAGACGGTCGGCTCTGGAAGTTGGCGCTTTCGATTACTTCCAGCTTCCGCAGGAGCTTCCCCTGCTCATCGCGCGCTCGTCTCAACTTGTCTCCATGCGCCAGAACGTTGACCAACTGCGCGCCGAAGCCGACAGGGATTACCTGACGGGCCTTCTCAATCGCAGACGCTTCCGCACGGCGCTGGGCCAAGAGGTTGAGCGCTGGCGGCGCTACAAAACTCCATGCGCGCTGGTCATAGTTGACGTTGACCACCTGAAGCGTATAAACGACACGTACGGTCATTCGGCTGGCGACGTGGTGATTCGTCACGTCGCAGGCGCTCTACAGCAGATGTCGCGTGACAACGACACGGCGGCCAGACTGGGCGGCGAAGAGTTCGCGCTGCTTCTGGCCGGAGCGGACGCGGAGAAGGCCGTGCGCGCCGCAGAGCGTCTTCGCCAGACCGTCGCATCGGAGGCTCTGGAAGCCATTGGCCGCGTCACCATCAGCCTCGGCGTGGCCTCTTGCCCGGCTCATGCCATCAGCGAGCGGGAGCTTTACGCGGCATCGGACGCGGCGCTCTACACGGCCAAGCGCGACGGGCGCGACCGCGTCAGCGTAGCCCCTTTGATTAGCCTTTAAGAGTCGCCGTGTGTAACCTTAAAAAAGGGTCTGAAGCTTATGGATAATCCTAAGAGAGACGAGAGAGGAATCAAGCGCGGCGAGAAGGTTCTGGTCGTGCTGCACAGCCCGCGCGAAAAGTGCTGGGGCGTGCTGTATGAAATCTCTGCTGCTGGCATCTTCATGCGCGGGCTAGACCTGAACGCGTTTGACGATTGGACGCAATCGGTCGCGCACGACGAGCCCTTCGTCGGACTGACAGACCTCTTCTTTCCCATGTGGCGCGTTGAGCGTCTGACGCGCGACGAATCGTCTCATGGCTTGCCCTCGCTCGCGGAACAGTTCGAGCGCCGCACGGGGCGAAAGGTAGAGGAATTTTTGTAAGCTTAAGAGGCACAGGAGCGCTTGCCGCAAGGCGTCCGGCCGTGTTATATCCCATCTCGCGCCTCATTGATTATGACCGAAATCAGGTTTGGAAGAGCTAGGGGAGCGCTCTTTCTTTGAAAGCCCGGTCGCGTCAATTTTCAAGATAATCCCCTAAAAAAAGTTGTGTTGCATGTGTGAAACGCTGTTCCATTCTCGCGGCGAGTGTGTTATACTGCACGGCAGTTCTGGGCGGTGAGCGCCGCGTCGGACGCTTTATTAATCACGAACGCGAAAAGGAACAGTAGAAAGAGATGTATCAAATGGCAGACGATAGAATGAGCGCTGACCGCGGCAAGGCCGTTGAAGCGGCGCTGCTAAATATTGAGAAGAAATTTGGCAAAGGCTCAATCATGAAGCTGGGCGAGCGTGTTGTCTCGGACATCCCGGCTATTTCCACAACTTCCATCAGCCTCGACGCGGCCATAGGCGTCGGCGGCGTGCCCAGAGGGCGCATCATAGAGATTTACGGCCCGGAGTCTTCCGGCAAAACCACTCTGGCCCTGCACATTGTCTCGCAGGCGCAGGAGGCTGGCGGCGTTGCGGCATACATTGACGCAGAGCACGCCATGGACGCTGAGTACGCGGGCAAGCTGGGCGTGAATGTTGACGAGCTTCTTATCTCGCAGCCGGATTCAGGCGAGCAGGCTCTTGAGATTGCCGAAGCCCTAGTGCGCTCGAACGGCGTGGACGTAATAGTCATTGACTCCGTAGCGGCGCTTGTCCCGCGCGCGGAGCTTGACGGCGAGATGGGCGATAGCCTTCCGGGCTTGCAGGCACGCTTGATGTCGCAGGCGCTTAGAAAGCTCGCGGCCATCGTTTCGCAAAGTAACACCTGCTTTATCTTCATCAACCAGATACGCGAGAAGATTGGCGTCATGTTCGGCTCGCCCGAAACTACCACGGGCGGACGCGCCTTGAAGTTCTACGCCAGCGTGCGTCTCGATATTCGCCGCATAGGCGCAATCAAGGACGGCGACCGCGTAGTCGGCAACCGCACCAAGGTCAAGGTCGTGAAGAACAAGGTCGCGCCGCCTTTCCGCGAGTGCGAGTTCGACATAGTCTACGGCGAAGGCATCTCGCGCGAGGGCGATGTGCTTGACCTTGCTGTCACGAACAAGGTGGTGGAGAAGGCTGGCGCGTGGTTCTCTTACAGGGGCGAGCGCCTCGGACAGGGACGCGAGAACTCCAAGCAGAACCTTAAGGACAACGCTGAGCTTCTGGCCAGAATAGAGAACGAGGTCAAGACTGCGCTGGGCATCCCTTCGGGCGACGCTGTGGCAGAGACTTCGGAAACGGAAGAGGCTGCCGCACCGGCTACCTCCAGCCGCAAGGCCGCCAAGTAAGAGAAAAGTAAGAAGACAAAAGGCAAAAGTGAAGAGGGTTTGAATCCATCCTCTTCACTTTTTTCCTTTTACCTTTAGCAATTTTTACTTTATTGTCTCTGTCGCTGAAAGAGAGATAATGAAATCCGTCCTGATAAAAAACGGCACGCTCGTCACGGTGGATAGCCGCGATTCTGTCTTGAAGGGCGACCTGCTCGTGCGCGATGGGCGCATAGCCGAGATTGGCGAGCGGCTCGACGCCGCAGCAGACGAGGTGATAGACGCGCGAGGGTGCGCCGTAGTGCCCGGCTTTGTGCAGACGCACATACACCTTTGCCAGACGCTCTTTCGCGGAGCGGCGGACGACCTTCCGCTCATTGACTGGCTAAAGCGGCGCGTGTGGCCTATGGAGGCTGCGCATACGCCCGAATCCGTCCGCGCTTCGGCGCAGCTTGGCATAGCCGAGATGATTCAGGGCGGGACGACCTGCGCGCTCACAATGGAGACGGTCAATCACACGGCTGAAGCATTCCGCGTAGCCGAAGCTGCGGGCTTTCGCGCCACCATAGGCAAGTGCATGATGGACAAGGGCGACGGCGTGCCCGCAGAGCTTCACGAAGAGACGGATGCTTCCCTTAGTGAGTCCCTTGAGCTTTTAGAAGAATGGAACGGTCGTGCGGAAGGACGGCTGCGCTACTGTTTCGCCCCACGCTTTGCCGTGAGCTGCACGAAAGAGCTGCTCTCAGAGGTTTCCCGGCTGGCGCGTGAACGCAGGGTGATGATTCACACGCACGCTTCCGAAAACAGAACAGAGATAGAGATGGTCGAGCGTGAGACGGGCATGCGCAACGTGGTCTATCTGGATTCGCTGGGGCTCACGGGGCGGGATGTAGCGCTCGCGCACTGCGTTCATCTGGACGACGCGGAGATTGAGCTACTGGCGCGCACAGGGACTCAGGTGCTGCATTGTCCTTCATCGAATCTGAAGCTAGGCTCGGGCATAGCGCGCATCTCTGAACTGCTTGAGCGGGGCGTGCAGGTTTCGCTGGGAGCGGACGGCGCTCCGTGCAACAACCGGCTCGATATGTTCACGGAGATGCGCACGGCTGCGCTCCTGCAAAAAGTCGTGTCGGGCACGGAAGCTCTGCCGGCCCGCCGCGCGCTCAGAATGGCGACGATTGACGGCGCGCGCGCGCTACAGCTAGAGAGCGAAATCGGAAGCCTTGAAGCAGGCAAGCGCGCAGACATCTCAATCATCAACCTTGAGCACACACACGCCTCCCCGCACACCTCCGACCTCATCTCCATGATTGTCTACGCATCGCAATGCTCGGACGTGGAAACGGTTCTGATAGACGGCCGGGTGATTATGCGCGAGTGCAGGCTCCTGACTCTGAATGTGCGCGACGTGATAGAGGAAGCAGACCGCGAGTCGGCGCTCCTTATAGAGCGAGCGGGTCTAGCCTAAGCGTGCCCGGCAGGCACTACAGAATTGCTGGCTATCCTTCATCAAAAGACCAATCCAGAAGAGCGGGAAACAGAAGAACAACAGCATGGCGAAGACTATCCAGCCCCCTTCGGAAATCTTCTCTATGGTGATGGGCGGCGCGCTGGACTTGCAGTAAGGGCATCTGTAGCCAGTCGCGTGCGGCTGCGGTCTGCTCGTCTCAGGACGCACTGCCGGAGGCGGCGCATAATCATTATATGATGGCGGCGTGTAGGCTGGCGGCCTCTCCTGCGTAGCAGTCCTCGTGTTGATGTCGCCCGTAGGCGCGCGGCCCGACAGCCACAAGCTCGTCCCGCAGCCTGTGCACGAGCGCGCATTATCATCATTCAAGGTTCTACAGGAATCGCATCGGATCATCGGGGGCCTCCGAAAAGCTAAAGAGCGGGGACGAATAATCTACGCCGCGCAGTTTATATCAGGAAGTATACGGGCCGACAGAGCGCAAAGTTAGATTCGTGAAAGATGGAAGAGCCTTTAAGACAGACCTTCGGCTTGTGCGTGCGCGTAAAAACGGCCGCTGCACGCTCAGACTTCTAATTGTTGAGAGCCTGCCTGACCCAGAGCCTGCTTAACATGGCAACCCGGACAGGAATCGTTTTGATGTAAGCGTCTACTGCTCGCACCAATGCGCGTAGCAGTGAACTATGCCTTCGTTAAATTCCTCGCCGCAGGGAGTAGCGACTTCACCATATTTAGCTATACACTTTTCATATTCCGCCTGAACCTTCTCCAGACAGTGCAGGCACTTGTCCTGCGGGTCGGCTTTCACGTTTCGTGTAGAAGATGCGGGAAAGACCAGCATTAGCGCGAAGAAAACTAATGCGGTTGACAGGTAGCCGAACGTTCTTCTCATAGGAAGCTCCTTCCGAGTACTTTATGGCGCGAGGGATTTGTTTAAGACGGAAGCGTTCCTATAATCCACCTTCCCCGGAAAGTCAATGATTATCTGGCTTTGCGGGCTAATGGCTCGTACTACTGAAGTTGGAAGGCTGTAAAAATGGCTGTGCCAGCTCTGATGTTACGCGCTACGGGGGGCGTAGGCGGCGTCCGAGCTGGCACGGGCGGGCACTGTCGATTCGGGCTTGGGATGTCGTCTCTGAAGACCTGACTGGCGTTTGGGCTACCAGCCCATCCTAAACGCGCAGAATTATACATCTCTTTGCGAAACTGTCAACGATTTTTTGTGACTAATTCGACAAAAAATTGCTTGACCTTGCTCTGTTTGACACCCAAGAGTCGAGCCTTTATACTGCCTTCTTTCCGCCTGTTAGAGAGCGCGTGAACATCCACGGCCAGGTAGCTCAGTCGGTAGAGCGCGGCCCTGAAAAGGCCGGCGTCGGCGGTTCGATTCCGTCCCTGGCCATCGAGAAAGTCCTAAATCTAAAAGTCCCAAGTCAAAAGAGAGTCTTAACTTGGGACTTTAGATTTAGGACTTCTTTTATCTTTGCCAGTAATGCTTGATTTTGTGGCCGAGCAGGGGAAAGGGAACGTACTCGGCTTGTCGTCCGGCGCGGCGAAGCTCTTCCACCATGCGCATAGCGCCGTCAGCGTTGCGCGTGTGTACCGTTATGGTAGAGCCGCTCTGTCGCTCAGGGCGCGAGGCCAGCCATGCCGCTACGGCGTAGCCGGTTCTTTCGTCGTCTGTTGATTCGGCGTGGTAGTGTTCGGGCAGCAGGTCGTGGTCTAGAAAAATCGCGTCGTAAGTTTTTGCTTCAAGCAGCTTCAAAGCGCCTTCGACCGTTTCGGCTATGTCCAGATAGTCGTTCTTGAATCGCTTTGTAAACCAAGCATGGCGTCGTGTGTCATCGTCAAGTAGAAAGACGCGAATCGGATGACGCTCGGCCATTGCGTCTTCTATGCCGAGCTTTCTCAGCATCCCCTTCCAGATACTCATCTATTACGGATTAACCTCGTGCTGTGAGATGGCGGCCATGACTTTCGGAAAAGCTTGTAATCAGGATTTTCATGCGAAGCCTGACTATAACACAGACGGCTACGCGCGTGTCGAGACGAGGGACAGTATAGAAGTGGCGCTTTCATGCCCGGCGAGCCATTTCTGGCTTACGCGCGCCTTGTGCTACGCTCCTTCGCTTAAGTAGAGAAGATGAAGCAGATATTGCAGAACAATAAGACAGGGCGGCTTGAGGTCGTTGATGTGCCGCCGCCCGTGGCTCAGAGGGGGCGCGTGCTGGTTCGCACGGCCCGCTCATTAATCTCCGCAGGCACGGAGCGCATGACTGTAGATCAGGGCAAAAAGAGCCTGCTGGAGAGAGCGCGAGATAACCCGGAACTGGTCAGGCAGGTTCTGGAGAGGGCTAAGAACGAGGGCGTATTGAATACCTTCAACGCCGTCCGCTCAAAGCTTGGCTCTTTTACGGCGCTCGGCTACAGCGCGAGCGGAGTAGCCGTAGCTGTTGGCGACGACGTGACGGAGTTTCGCGCCGGCGACCGCGTAGCCTGTGCGGGCGTTGGCTACGCCTCGCACGCCGAGATGCTCTCCGTCCCCAAGAATCTATGCGTGCGGCTTCCGGATAACATCAGCTATGACGCGGGCGCTTTCGGCACGCTCGGCGCAATCGCTTTGCAGGGCGTGCGGCTGGCAGAGCCTACGCTGGGCGAAGCTGTCGTCGTCATAGGGCTTGGGCTTTTGGGCCAGCTCACCGTGCAGCTCTTGAAGGCTAACGGCTGCCGCGTCTTCGGCATAGACCTAGACGCGCAGAAGATAGAGCTTGCGCGCTCGCTTGGCGCTGAAGCAGGTGCGCTGAGCGACTCGGATGCAAAGCGTGCCGTGACGGAGTGGTCGCGCGGGCGCGGCGCAGATGCCGTGTTGATTACGGCCGCCAGCTCATCGAATCAGCCTCTGGAACTGGCGGGCGAAATCTCCAGATTGAAGGGGCGCGTCGTCGCCGTGGGGATGGTGGGACTCGATGTCCCGCGCAACCTCTTCTTCTCGCGCGAGCTTTCGCTTCAGGTTTCTATGTCGTATGGGCCGGGCCGCTATGACGCGGAGTACGAAGAGCGCGGCCATGATTATCCCTTCGCATACGTGCGCTGGACTGAAGGGCGCAACATAGAAGCCTTCCTTGATTTAGTCTCATCGGGCGGCGTTGACGTTGAAAGGCTCATCACCCATCGCTTTCCCGTAGAAGATGGCGAGCGCGCTTATCAATTAATCTCAGGCGAGATTAATGAGCCTTACCTCGGAGTCCTGCTTGAGTACGACATACTGCGTCCGGTAGAGCGCAGAGTCGAGCTGGCGCAGAAGAAGGGCGCGGCTGCGACAAATGGTGTCCGCGTAGGAATGATTGGCGCGGGCGGCTACGCGCAGGGGATGCTGCTGCCCCATTTACAGGGCGCGGGCGTAGAGTTCGAGTCAATCGCAACGGCCACGGGCCTGACCGCGCGCAGCATTGGCGAGAAGTACGCCTTTCGTCATGCCGTAGCCGACGCCTCCGAAATCATAGCCGACAAGAATGTGAATCTGGTCGTCATAACCACTCGCCACGACTCGCACGCAGAGCTGGCCGCGCAGGCTCTTAAAAGCGGAAAGCATGTCTTTTTAGAAAAGCCACTGGCGATGAATGACGAAGAACTGGAGGCTGTCATACAGGCGGCTCAATCATCCGAAGGACAGTTGATGGTTGGCTACAATCGCCGCTTTTCGCCGCACGCCCGCGCCGCGTCTGACTTCTTCAAAGAGAGACAACATCCCCTCTCAATCAGCTACCGCGTCAACGCGGGCCGCATCCCGCTCTCTCACTGGATTCAAGACCCTCAACAGGGCGGCCGCCGCATTATAGGCGAAGTCTGCCACTTCATAGACTTCATGCATTTTCTGACGGGCGCGCTTACCACTCGCGTCTACGCGGAAGCCGTGCAGGGCCGCAACAGCGAAGTCCCCGACGAGGATAATGTCTTCATCACAGTTCGTCTCTCGGACGGCTCGAACGGCTCAATCGCTTACATTGCCGAAGGCGACAAGAGCTTGCCGAAGGAGCGCGTGGAGATTTTCGGCGGAGGTAAAAGCTTCGTTCTGGATGACTTTCGCACCGCGACGCTTCATCGCTACGGGCGAGAAGAGGCTGTGAAGCTGCGCGGTCAGGACAAGGGACAGCGCGATTACGTTGCGCTCGCCTGCGCCGTTGTGCGCGAAGGCTTGAGAGCGCCCATTGCTCTTGATGATTTGGCTACGACTACGCGCGCGACATTCCGCATTCTTGAATCGCTCCGCACCGGGCTTCCCGTGGACGTTTGAGTTTTCCACATGTGGAAAACTTTTTCTTTCAAAGCATTTCGCGTAACGCTCTTGCAATCTCATTTCTGAATGCTATAATCCGCACGCTGTTCAAGGTCATTCAGGCTGACCGGGTCACACCACAAAGAGCTTTTAAGCAAGCAGTAGTTCAGGGTAGAATCTCTTTCGATGTCGTCGGACAACGCAAAAATCCGCTCGCTCTTTCCCGTGCATGATGATGCGACGGAGGCGGAAGCGTCTCAGACGAATTATCCAGTCTCTTCGCCTGAGCCCGCCGCCTGCCGCTTCTGCTTCGGCACGGGCATGGAGGTCGTAGAAGGCAAGGGCGCGCGTCGTTGTCGTTGCCGGACACAGAGCGCTCAATCGCGCCTGCTCGAAGCTGCCCGCATTCCGCGTCGTTACGACGAGTGCTCGCTACAGAACTACTATCCCGCGAAGGGCAACGGCACGCAGCTTCGCGCCTTTCAATATGCTTGGCGGCTGGCGCGTGAATATCCGGCAGTGGATCGCGGGCTGGTCTTCATGGGGCCTGTTGGCGTCGGCAAGACGCATCTATCGGTCGCCATACTACGCACGCTGATAGAGAAGGGCGTGCAATGTCTCTTCTACGAATTCGGCTCGCTCCTGAAAGAGATACAGAACTCCTACAACCCAATCTCGCAGACTTCCGAGCTGAAGGTGCTTGAGCCCGTTTTTCAGTCGGAGGTGCTGGTGCTGGACGAGCTTGGCGCGTCGAAGCCCACGGACTGGGTGCGTGATACGATGATGCAGATTATCAACACGCGCTACAACGATAAGAAGCTGACGATTTTTACTACGAACTATCTGGACGGGCGCAGGAGCGAGAGGGACGAGACTTTGGAGGACAGAATCGGCGTGCGCCTGCGCTCTCGTCTATACGAGATGTGCAAGACCATTCACATAGAGGGTGAGGATTACCGAAAGAAGTTCGACACACAGCAGCTTTAGAGACGAATGAGAACTTCTCGTTTTGACGATTGCGGCCAGCCTTGCGTAGTAAGGGCTGGCTTTTTCATTTGTACTGCGAGTCGGCTAGCTGTCTGGCCTTGACGTTGGCATCCGGCGTTTTGGCGTCAACCGAGCCGTCAATATGCTCGTAGCCCTTCAGTCCCTTGACCACCAGCGACTCGCCCGTCTTGAGCTTTTCATCAAATGGACTGTTGCCGTCCGTACTCTCTTTGTAATGCGAGACGCGCAGGATAACGGCGAAGGGCTTTCCGTCGGCCATACGCCATTCCACCTTTCTTCCTTTGGCGTCGCTATAGCCCAACTCCTGCATCGCGAGGCTGATTGTGACATCGTCATTGCCCCGCATCTGGGCATTTATGTGAGAGGCCCACGCGGAGTAGTAGATGTACAGGTAATAGCCGCCGTAGCCCTTGCACCTGAGCGGCATGTCCTGTCCCTCGCCTACTTCTTTGAAAGCGTCTTTACAATCTTTGTTCAGGTCTGTGTAGGCGCTTGTAAATTTCGCCGCAGGAGCTTTGCTGGCGTTCCCTACGGTGGCAAGGCAGAGGCTCAAGATGACGGTTAAGCCGATAAAGGCTGATTTGATTTTCGGCACCGTTTGTCTCCAGTGGTTAAAGTGTCGCAGAATGATTTCCGGTGGCCATGTATTACGGTATAGCTTTCGCGCGGCGACTCCCTTTGTAAGCCGATTCGTACAGGAGCGAGGGCTTGTGTATAATGCCATGAATCCATTTTGATGAATAGCTCTTTTCTCATTATCTAACGGCGCAAATATGCCCAAACGCACAGACATAAAGAGAATCTTAATCATAGGCTCAGGGCCGATTGTCATAGGTCAGGCGGCTGAGTTCGATTACTCGGGCACGCAGGCTTGCCGCGCGCTCCGGCAGGAGGGCTACGAGGTGGCGCTGGTTAATTCCAACCCGGCGACCATCATGACCGACCCGGAGATGGCAGACCGCACTTACATAGAGCCACTCACGGTCGAATCCGTGACGGCGATAATTAAGCGCGAGCGCCCCCATGCTCTGCTGCCGACCGTGGGCGGACAGACTGCGCTTAATCTGGCCGTCGCGCTCGCGGACGCGGGCGTGCTGGAAGAGTTCGGCGTCGAGATGATAGGCGCGAAGCGAGAGGCCGTGAAGGTGGCGGAAGACCGCAGGCTCTTCAAAGCCGCTATGGATGAAGAGGGTCTGCCCATGCCTCGCGGAGGCTTTGCGCGCTCATGGGACGAAGCCGAAGAAATTGTTAAGGAGACGGGCTACCCGTCAATCATTCGACCGAGCTTCACCTTGGGCGGCACGGGCGGCGGCGTCGCCTTCAACCCGGAAGAGTATGAAGAGATTGTCCGCGCGGGGCTGGCAGCTTCGCCCATCCACGAAGTCCTGATTGAAGAATCAATACTGGGCTGGAAAGAGTATGAGCTTGAGGTGATGCGCGACCTCGCGGACAACGTGGTCATCATCTGCTCTATAGAGAACTTCGACCCCATGGGAGTTCACACGGGCGACTCCATCACGGTCGCGCCCGCTCAGACGCTTTCGGATGTCGAATATCAAATCTTGCGTGACATGGCTATAAAAATCATTCGCAAGGTGGGCGTTGAGACGGGCGGCTCCAACATACAGTTCGCCGTCAACCCTGAGAACGGCGACGTACGCATCATAGAGATGAACCCGCGCGTCTCGCGCTCGTCCGCTCTGGCGTCTAAGGCCACAGGCTTTCCGATTGCGAAGATTGCCGCGAAGCTCGCGGTCGGCTACACGCTTGACGAGATTCCGAACGACATCACGCAGAAGACGCCCGCCAGCTTCGAGCCGACGATTGATTACGTGGTGGCGAAGATTCCCAAATGGAACTTTGAGAAATTCCGTGACGCAGAGGACATCCTTGGCACGCAGATGAAGTCCGTGGGCGAAGTGATGGCGATTGGCCGCACCTTCAAGGAAGCGCTCTTTAAGGGCTTGCGCTCTCTGGAAGCGGTCAAGCCCCTCAGGCTTCGCGGCATCTCCGACGGAGAGTTGCAGCGAAAACTCGCCCGCCCCAACTCGCAGCGCTTCTCCTATATCACCTACGCCCTGCAACACGGCTGGTCTATTTCCGAAGTCCAGAGACTGACGCGCATAGACCCTTGGTTCCTTGAACAGCTAAAGGAAGTGATGCGGATTCAGGACAGGATTGTTGATAGAAAGCTGGAAGACGTGCCATCGGAAGTCATACGCGCAGCCAAGGAGGCCGCTCTTTCAGACCGCCGCATAGCCTATCTTACCGGAAGCACCGAAGATGAGGTCAGGAGCTATCGCAAGCAGCTCGGCATCACGCCCGTCTACAAGCGCGTTGACACCTGCGGCGCTGAGTTCGAGTCCTACACGCCTTACCTCTACTCCACCTATGAGGAAGAGGACGAGTCCGAGCCTTCCGACCGCCGCAAGATTATGATTCTGGGCTCCGGGCCGAATCGCATAGGGCAGGGGATAGAGTTCGATTACTGCTGCTGTCACGCAAGCTTTGCCCTGCGCGAAGCAGGCTTTGAGACTGTCATGGTCAACTGCAACCCTGAGACGGTCTCTACGGACTACGACACCTCAGACCGCCTCTACTTCGAGCCTCTGACGTTTGAAGACGTGATGAACATCATAGACGTCGAGCAGCCCGAAGGCGTCATTGTTCAGTTCGGAGGCCAGACGCCTCTCAATCTTGCCATGCGTCTTTCGGACGCGGGCGTCCCAATCATAGGCACCTCGCCGGATTCGATTGATTTGGCGGAAGACCGCAAGCGATTCGGCGCGCTCCTAGACGAGCTTGGCATCCCTCAGCCGGAAAACGGCACGGCCACTTCGTTTGAAGAGGCGCGCGAGATTGCCGAGCGCATAGGTTACCCTGTGCTGGTTCGTCCCTCTTACGTGCTGGGCGGGCGAGCTATGGCTATCGTCTATGACGAGGCGACGCTCGACGATTACATGCGAACGGCTGTGGACGCTTCGCCGGAGCGACCCATCCTGATTGATAAGTTCCTTGAGCGCGCGGCCGAGTTTGACGTGGACGCGCTGGCGGACGAAACGGCCTGCATAGTGGCGGGGCTACAGGAGCACATAGAAGAGGCTGGCATTCATTCCGGCGACTCTTCCTGCGTGCTGCCGCCCGTTCGTATCCAGCCGGAGCATCTTGAGACGATGCGCCATTACACGCGCGAGCTTGCGCGAGCCCTGAACGTGCGCGGCCTCATGAACATACAGTACGCGATTAAGGACGACCGCGTTTATGTGCTTGAGGTAAACCCGCGCGCCTCTCGGACAGTGCCGTTTGTCTCAAAGGCTACGGGCGTGCCGCTCGCGCGCGTAGCCGCGCTCGTGATGGCCGGTCAGCCTCTCTCAGGCTTTCACCTGCCGGAAGACCTGACGGCGAGCCGCATCGCAGGCAACCGCTACTACATAAAGTCGCCCGTCTTCCCCTTCGTCAAATTCGCTGGCGTTGACCCCGTGCTGGGGCCTGAGATGCACTCCACGGGCGAAGTCATGGGAGAAGGCGAGACGTTCGGTGAAGCCTACGCCAAGGCCATGCTCGGCGCTGGGCTGACTTTGCCGCAAACGGGCACAGCCTTTATCAGCGTCAACGACGCTGACAAGGGACAGGCGGTTCTGCTGGCGCGTCGTCTACAGCGTCTGGGCTTCAATCTGTCGGCAAGCTTCGGGACAGCAGAGCGTTTGCGTGAAGTCGGCCTACTGGTCGAGACGGTCTTCAAGGTCAACGAGGGACGCCCCAACGTGGTGGACTTCATCAAGAGCGGCGACATAGCGCTCGTCATCAACACTCCTCTGGGCCGCGTCTCGCACTACGACGAACAGGCCATACGCCGCGCCGCGCTCCAATACGGCGTGCCCTGCGTCACTACCATGACGGGCGCGCAGGCTCTCATAGAAGCCATCACCTTTCGCTCGGCCTCGACCGAGATTCGAGTTCAGGCGCTTCAGGAGTTGCACGCGGTCAGCCAGACGGCGAAATGAAGTAGACCGCAGTCAGGACTCTGAATTCTGAGTTATGTTGATGATTCGCGCGGTTGTGATAACGGTCAGCGACGGGTGCGCTCACGGGTTGCGAGAAGACCGTTCGGGCGCGGCGCTTCTGGAGTTGCTGGAAGAGCTGGGCGCGGAAGTTGTAGCTAAAGAGATACTGCCTGACGACCTTGAGCCGCTCTCGGAAAAGCTGCGCTCGTTGGCAGACCGCCCCGAAGTTAATCTGATTATGACAACGGGCGGGACAGGCTTCGGCCCACGCGATAATACGCCTGAAGCCACGCGCGCAGTCATAGAGAGAGAAGCGCCCGGACTCTCGGAGGCCATGCGCGTGGAGACTCGTAAAAATACGCCCATGGCCATGATTTCGCGCGGCGTCTGCGGCACACGAAGCGGCACACTCATCATCAACCTGCCCGGCTCGCCAAAGGCCGTGCGCGAAAGCTTCGCTGTCATCAAGCCGGTGCTGCCTCATGTGATAGCGCTGCTAGAAGGCAGGACGGAGCATGACGAGTAAGCCGCACGCGCTCGCCCGCGCGCCCGGAAAAAGATTTGTTTGACAACAGGGGAAACGAATCTATAGACTCCGACTTTGAAAGAGCGATATTGAATCCGGTGAAAGACACTAGCAGGAGAAGAAGCTCGGGCTTAAACTCTCCTGTCCCTCTTAAAAATGATGCTGAGCCTGATTCTACAGCAAGGTGTGGAGAGGATGCAGACGGGTGGCGGGACTGTGGGAAGCCCCGTGACGGCCTACTGGCCCATCATGGTCTTTCTGGTCTTTGCCATAATCTTTCCGGTGCTTCCGATTGTGCTGGGCCGTTTTCTGAGGCCGAGCATCTACGGCAAAGCCAAGGGCCGCCCCTACGAGTGCGGCATAGACCCGCAGACGGAGGCGCACGACCGGTTCACCGTGCGATACTACATCGTCGCCATGCTCTTCCTGATATTCGACGTGGAGACAATCTTCCTGCTTCCGTGGGCGATTATCTTCATGGGCGACGATTTCTCTTTTACCAAATTCGCCATGCTGGAGATGTTCGTCTTCATAGGCATACTCATAGTCGGTTACTACTACGCTTGGCGCAAAGGCGCGCTTGAGTGGGCATGAGAGCTGTTTCTTATGGCAGAGCATAAAGAAGGATTTGTTCTGACGACTGTTGATTCGATTATCAACAGCGTGCGGCGCACGGTCGGCGCTAAGACTATGGACGTGGCCGCGCCGGTCGTGAACTGGGCGCGAAAGTCCGCGCTCTGGCCCATGACGTTCGGGCTCGCCTGCTGCGCCATAGAGATGATTGCTACGGGCGCGGGACGCTTCGACATTGACCGTTTCGGGGCGGGCGTCTTTCGTCCGAGCCCGCGACAGAGCGACCTGATAATAGTCGCGGGAACGGTGACGCTGAAGATGGGGCCTGTGGTCAGGCGCGTCTACGACCAGATGCCTGAGCCCAAGTGGACGATTGCCATGGGCGCTTGTGCTTCCACTGGCGGGCCGTTCGATTCCTACTCGACCATGCAGGGCGTTGACCGCATCATCCCCGTGGATGTTTACATTCCCGGTTGCCCGCCGCGCCCGGAAGCGCTGCTCTACGGGCTCATGAGATTGCAGGACATAATCATGCGCGAGCATCCTTCGGCCTACATCTTTGAATCAGACGGCACAGTCCGCCGACAACGCGAGCTGGAAGAGCCGGAAGATTTGGCGGAGCTTTCACCGCTCGACAAAGAAGCCGAAGGCGTCGTCACGGCGGTCACGAAATAAAGCAACAACAAGTTACAGGTAATAAGAAAGGCCGTCCTGACTATAAGGCGGCCTTTCTTATCGCTTGTCACTCGTCACTGAGTTTTACGCGTCCAAGTCCAGTTCCACTTCGTGCCTTCCATGTTGGTGCCTTCGCCCTTCATCACGTCGCCGTCAACGGTTCCTTCGAGCGTCGAATAGCCGTTGATGACTATGATGACAAGCTTGTCCGTCTGCCTCCAAGTGCCGCCTGTCTCTTTGCCCGTGGGAAGCTTGTAGCGCAGCTTGCCGTCCTTCATGAACTCTATAGTGTAATCGCCCTCGGCCTTCGTCTGTATCCACGTAGTGCCTTGCAGGCTGCCGCGCTCCGGCCCCGGCTCGCTGCCCGCGCCGTTTCCTATGACCACAGGCTCGGGCTGCGCGTTGTTGGCATTCGGGTTGGCGACCGCCAGCACAAGCTCGTCCGCCTTGTAGCCTTCCACGACCGCGAAGGGTCGCTGGTCTTTACCCGCGCCTAAATCCAGCAGCACTCGCTTGGGCACATTATCCTGTAGGTATTTGACGAGGCCCGCGAGCGTCACTTCGCCGCGCGCGTTGGCCGCCTTGCCCTTGAGCGCCTCCACCAGCTCCCATGTGAAATAGCCCTGCTTGCGCTCCTTATATTCGTAAGCACGCGCGCCGACAGCCGTCGCGTAAAGAGTGGCGAAAGCCGTGACCTCCCGGTTGCGCACGTCGAAGTTGAAGCCGCGCGTGTAGGCCGGTGTCAGTGGATTGTCCGCGTTGGCGCGTCCGACGGGGTCGTTGCGGCAGGCGTCCAGAATCATCAAGACTTGGCCCACGCCAGTCTTCTGAATCTTCTCCTTAACCTGCTTGACGTTGATGGCCGTCTGCTCAAGCAGGTCAACGTCGTTCGATACCTGCGCGTCCGAAGGAAGCAGGAAAGCCTGACCGCCGCGCTCTACGCCGTGGCCCGCGAAGGCCAGAAGCAGAAGCCCGTCCTTCGGAATCACAGCCTGAAGATTAGAGAGGCGGCGAAGGATGTTGCCGCGCGTCGGCTGTCTTTCGACCGGCTGGTCTGAGGCCAACAGCGTCACCTGGTCGGTGGGAAAGCCCGCGTACTGCACGAGCGCGTTCGCCAGCGTCTTGGCGTCATTAACCGCGCCGCCCAGCGTGCTTATCTGCGTGTCGTCGTAACGGTCAACGCCAATCACAATGGCAAAGCGTTTGGCTTTATTCGGCAACTGACGCACGGTTTCGCCCGGCTTAATGCCTAAGCCACGGTCGTTCTGGGCTTGCGCCTGCGGGACAAAGAGAGCCAGAAGCAGCAGCGCCATCAAGGCCCCCACGGGTGCGCGAAAGTTTATAGACTCGGTTTTCATAGATCGTCTCCGGCAAATCAGGGCGGCTTCGGCCAAACAGGACTCTACGGGCGGAAGCACGGCAATGGGACAGTTGAGGGCTGGACGGCAAGGCGTCCGTCTCTTTGCCCAAAACATTATAAAAAAAGCGAGGCGACGGTCGGGGAGGCGCGTATTGTACATCGGAACAGAGCCCGCCGACTACAGGCCCGCAAGGTGACGCGTATCATTGACTGCCATGACGCGCACGAAGCCGTCTGTCCGTACCTCTATGCGCGTGATGCCGCAGTTGGCCGTTGAGACCCATACGGGGCGAAGCTCTGGAGCGTCTAGCGCTCCCATCAGGTGCAGCGTCAGGATGCAGATAGTTCCCGTGTGAGAGAAGACGCAGATGCGCCCGCCCCTGTGCTGTTCTATAGCGTGGTCAAGTTTTTCGGAGGCGCGGTCGAGCATCTGTCTATAGCTTTCGCCGCCCAGAATTACGTGCTCGAAGTCGCGGCGAATCAATGCTGCGTAATGTTCCGGGTGCTGTTCGGCTGCCTCCTCGAAGGTCAGCCCCTCTATCACGCCCACGCCTCTTTCACGAAAGGCCGTGGTGCGCCTGACCTCAAGCCCCGTCAGGCGCGACAGAGGCTCGGCTGTCTGAGTCGCGCGTTGAAGGTCTGAAGAATAGATGGCCGTAATCTTCTCTGAGGCGAGCGCTCGCGCAGCCGCCTCGGCCTGCCGCCTCCCGCGCGCTGACAAAGGCGTGGCCGTGTGGCCGCCAAAGCGACCCTCCGCGTTCCCCTGACTCTGCCCGTGGCGTACAAGAAAGATGCGAGTGGAATCCATAAAGCATGATGAGTGACAAGTGAAGAGTGACGAGCAAGAAGCCTTTTACGGCTTTTCACTCATCACTCTTCACTTGTCACTGCTTTTATGCCGCGACCGTTTCGTTCTTGAGCTTTTCGGCCTGATAATGTGTGGTGAGCGCTTCTATTATTTCGTCGAGCGCGCCTTCCATGACCAAGTCCAGTTGGTGAATCGTCAGACCTATGCGGTGGTCTGAGACGCGGTTCTCTTTGAAGTTGTAGGTGCGAATCTTTTCGGAGCGGTCGCCTGAGCCGACCATCGAGCGGCGCTCGGACGCCTGCGCCTCGTGCTGCTTCTGCTCTTCCAACTCCTGAAGTCGTGCGCGTAAGACACGCATCGCTTTCTCGCGGTTCTTAATCTGCGATTTTTCGTCCTGCATGGAGACGACTACGCCCGTGGGGATGTGCGTCAGGCGCACGGCGGAGTAGGTCGTGTTCACAGACTGGCCGCCCGGCCCCGACGAGCAGAAGGTGTCTATACGTAAGTCCTTCGGGTCAATCTTAACGTCAACCTCTTCGGCTTCGGGCAGCACCGCGACTGTGATGGCGGAGGTGTGTATGCGCCCGCTAGCTTCTGTCTGCGGCACGCGCTGCACGCGATGCACGCCCGATTCGTGCTTCAGCTTGGAATAGACCTTGTTGCCCTCGATGAGCGCCACGGCCTCCTTGATGCCGCCGATGCCGGATTCCGAGGCGTCCATGACATCCATGCGCCAGCCCTGTCGCTCTGCGTAGCGCGCGTACATCCTGAGCATCTCGGCCGCGAAGAGCGTGGCCTCGTCGCCGCCCGTGCCAGCGCGAATCTCAAGTATGACGTTCTTCTCGTCGTTCGGGTCTGTGGGAATCAGCAGCAGTCGCAACTGTTGCTCGTTCTCTTCAATCCGCGCAGCGAGCGTGTCTATTTCCACGCGCGCTAATTCCCGCATCTCCTCGTCGTCAGCGCTTAAAATCAGCTCTCGCGCGCCCGCAAGCTCTTCCTTGAGGGATTTCCACTCGCGGTACTTGGCCACGACTTCGCCCAGAGAGCGGTGCTGCTTGGCGGCCTTGGTGTAAGCCGTCTGGTCTGAGAGAAGCTCGGGCGAGGAAAGCTCGGCCGTCAACTCTTCATAGCGCGATTCAATCTGTTCCAGTTTTTCCAGCATAACAATTTATCAGGCGAGCGGCGCGGCCTCCGGCTCGGCTTGCGGCTCCAGCTTGAGCGATTCCTTGAGGGCTTCTATGGCGACTTCCAGTTGCTCGTCGTCCGGCTCTTTCGTGGTGATGTTCTGTAGCCACACGCCCGGCAGCGTAATCAGCTTGAAGATAAAGCTGCCCTCTTTCTTAGCCGACAGGCGAATTATCTCGTAAGAGATTCCGGCCACGACGGGCACCAGAGCGATGCGCACGAGCAGGTTGTAGACGAGCGAGTCGAATTTGATGATGGAGAAGAGAACAATCGAAACCAGCATCACCACCATCAGAAAGCTTGTGCCGCAGCGCGGGTGCTGGCGCGGCTGCGGGCGCGCATTCTCAACCGTCAACGGCAAACCCGCTTCCCACGTGAACACGGTCTTGTGCTCCGCGCCGTGATACTCAAAGACGCGGCGTATGTCCTTCAGCAGAGAGAAGCTGAAAATCATTATGAGAAAGAAGGCCATACGAATCATTCCGTCTACCAGGTTGAAAGCGACGGACGGGCGCACCGGATGCAAGTAGGTGCGAACTCCAGACCAAGCGCGCGAATACCACGGCGCTTGAGCTGCGGGCACAGGAGCCGTGGCGGGAGAAGCGGCGCTGTTAGCCTCAGCCCCCGGCGCGGTCGTGGCGGTAGCCGCAGGCGGCCCTGCGGCCCAACCGGCCCCTATAAAGATGGCGTTGGTCAGAAGGAGCGGCGCGACTATGAAGAGCAGCACGTTGAAGACGAGCGCGAAGGCTATGGAGCTTGCGGCTGCGGCCGTCGTGCCCTTCTTCATCTCGTCTCTGGAACGCTGCTGCGTGGGGATGGGAATCAGCCCCGGCACTGCGCCCGTGATGCCCGCAAAATCTCCCTCGCCCTCTATGACGGCTGGCTTAAGCGCCACTTCTACCTCTTTGGCTTCAGCCTCTTCGGCGTCGGCAAAGGCTTCGTTGGCTGAGAAGTTCAGCGCCTTGATGCCAAGACCCATTGACTGCACCAGCACAGCAGCGCCGCGCAGCACCGGCATCTTCAGGAAAGGATACTTGTCGCTCCATTTAGGAAGACTGGCCGACATGCGTGTAATAGACCCATCGGCACGCCGGACGGCTATGGCGTAGGCGCTGGGAGTTCGCATCATGACGCCCTCAATGACGGCTTGGCCGCCCACAATCAGGTCTCTTTCGTTTGCGCTCACTTCTCTTTTTCCTTCCGGGAGAACTCGAAAACAGTAACGCCGACCCCGTGGCCTGTGGGTCAGAGGCGCGCTTCGCTTAAATATACACGAAGAGGCGCGCGTCTGAGCCCTACAAAAAAGGGTCGGCGCTCTTTACTTACAGAAAAGCTAATAGTGCTGTGCGATTTTTCGATAGTCTCGCATCGGTTTCTTCGGCCCCGTGGCCTGACACTTAAGCTTGAGCGTTTTCCGGCGTGGGCTCGGCAGGCTTTTTGCCGTAGCGCTTGTTGAAGCGGTCAACGCGTCCCGCCGTGTCCACCAGCTTCTGCTTGCCCGTGAAGAACGGGTGGCACTCGGAGCAGATTTCCACGTGCAGGTCGTCCTTGCGCGTCGAACGGGTCGTGAACTGGTGGCCGCAGGCGCAATGCACCTGTATCTCTTTGTATTCGGGATGAATTCCTTGTTTCATTTTCCTCTACCCTCTCTATAGACAGCAATCAGTGCTTCGGTCTAAACAACCAATAATAAGGCCCGCGAGCCGCTATCGTCAAGCTATGCAGCCGGTTGGTAGTGGGTCATTTTCATTGTTGAACAGCTAAAGAAAGTTTTCGCTCTATTTCAGAGTGTGGCATACTCTCTATATGAAGCGCACAGACAAACTGCCACGTGACCCAAGCCAACGTGCAAAGATGATTGTTGACCTTACCACTGGCAACGCACCAGAGCCAGAACCAGAGCGGGGAAAGAACCCTGCGGCTGTGGCTCTTGGCAGGCTTGGCGCGAGTAAAGGTGGCATAGCTCGCCGGGATAAACTCTCACCTAAAAAGCGAAAAGAGATTGCACAAAAGGCCGCTCGCAGCCGTTGGAATAAGCCCTCCGAATAATTTTTTTTCATGCCTAAATATTGATGCGTCAGGACGCATCGAAGTCAGCACGGCATAGCACAGATATAGCACGGCACGGCAAGCCCTCAAAAATCGCCCTCCATCCTCTTTATTTAATGATATTTACAGGAATGGCCAAAATGCCGTGCTGTGCCGCGACTGTGCCGTGCCGTGCCAACTCCAGCAAGGGTATCCCGGAAAACGTCAATGACGGTCAAGGAGAGGCTTGCGAACCGCAAGGGGAGGCTTGACAGGGTTTGCGTACAGGAGTATATACGCTCTTGGCGAAACATTTTGAAGGAGGTGTTTACTCATGTCTCAAGAAAAAGCTACCGTCCATCCAATAGGTACGGCGACACCGCCACAAGCCAAGCCTGCTAGAGCTAAAGCTACAGAAGTTCTACCGAGTGAGCGCATCACTTTTGCCAAACACTTGGCATTGCTGCGTGCGTATGCTGCGGCGAGCGGGCAAAATCTAAAGCCCGTAAAGACTATTGAAGTAGGCGCGGTTGCAAACACACAACCCACTACAATATCGTCAGCTAACGCGTTCTTTATCACCGTAGGACTGATACAGAGAACGGAAGGCGGGTTCATCCCTTCCCCAGAGGTGATGGCCTTCGCGCATGCTTACGAATGGAATCCTAATGACCCTACGGCCAGCCACAAACTTGCTCCGCTTATCGGGCAAACGTGGTTCGCTAAAGAAGTGCTGAAGAGGCTTAGTTTTGAGCATAAACTAAAAGAGAGTGATGCGGTCACATCTTTAGCTCAACTCTCGTCTGCTCCGCCGGAGTGTAAACTTCAGGTCAAATTGCTGATTGATTATTTAGAGGCCGCAGGGCTTGTGCAACGCGATGGAGATTACCTGAAAAAAGGGAGTTCGGCGTCTCCTGCCACATCCGCAGAACGGCAAGCCCCTGCTCCGACAGGCACGCCACCGCCACCGCCAAGTGAGCCAGAACACCGAGACGTTACGCACCGTGAGGCACCGCCAGCACGGAGCAGCGTCAGTACAGCGTTTTCACAGATGGCAGGCGGAGCGGTTCAATTCAACGTGACCGTAAAGGTTGATATGAACGAGTTCAAGGGCTGGCAACCAGACAGAATAGCCGCGTTCTTTCATGGCATCGCAGAGGTGTTGGCAGCAAAAGGCGGAATGGAAAAGGATGTAAGCAGCGAATAATGCAAAACGGCCAAAGGGGAGGTGTTTTGGCGAAACATCCCTTTGGCCGTTGCTCTAGATGGGGCGACCGTTGGTGCGGCACCGGCGATTTGAGACCCTCGGTGGCGGGTTCGACTCCCGCTCGCTCCACCTGTACTTATTTGGCTATCAAAGTAGACACGCATGCGCTCGCGCGCTGTGGTCTACACGCGTTTTATATCACATTTTGTCCGGGACACATAACCGGGAGCTGCATTTTTATCTTGACTTTTCTTGCCCGCGCAAGCATAATGGTCAATATGAACAAGCTAGATTCAAAACGACGCGCAGCAATCATCTCCGCCTTAGTAGAAGGCAATTCGGTTAGAGGAACATCGCGCATTACTGCTACATCAAAGAATACTGTCATTAAGCTATTAGAAGATGTTGGTACGGCCTGCGCTAATTATCAAGACGAGCATCTACGCGGCTTATCGTGTCGCCGTTTAGAGTGTGACGAAATATGGTCATTCTGCAATTCCAAACAAAAGAATGTTGCGCCAGAGAATCATGGCATCTTGGGTTATGGCGATGTTTGGACTTGGGTTGCGATTGATGCGGATTCAAAGTTAATTCCTTGCTGGCATGTTGGAAGGCGTGACGCTCACGCTGCGGAGCAGTTCATCAATGATTTAGCCAGCCGCTTGAAGCATCGCGTGATGCTAACCACAGATGGCTTTCGCCCGTACTTGGAAGCGATTGAAGGCGCGTTTGGCTGTGAGATTGATTATGCGATGTTGATTAAACTCTATGGACAAGACCCGCAAGCTGAGACGCGCTACAGCCCTTCAAAGATAATCGGAACCAAAGCAGAAGTGATTAGCGGCGACCCGTTCCCTCCGATGATTTCCACGTCTTATGTTGAGCGCCAGAACTTGACCATGCGAATGAGCATGAGACGCTTCACTCGCCTAACGAATGGCTTTTCAAAGAAGATTGAGAATCACATGCACGCGATTGCGTTGCACTATATGTATTACAACTTCGCGCGCATCCATCAAACAATAAGATGCTCGCCAGCTATGGAAGCGGGCGTATCTAAGACGCTGTGGTCTATTAGCGATATAGTTGCGCTGGCGGATAACCCGAAGTACGCGAGACGGGATGAGGACTAACCAGCATGGTTAGTCCTCATCCGCCAGTTCTCACAATGGAATATGTTCAATCCTCAGAGACTCCGGGGTAACACCAAACTGCGAAAGAACCCCCTGATGTAAAGATGATAAGTGAGCATCCTTTCGCTGACGGTAAAAATCTTCGTCATACCAAGCGACGCCAAACCTAACTGTCAACCCCCTACGCCTAATCTTCTGCCAATCGTACATCACCTGAGAATCGGGAACCTTGCTCAATCGCTCGTCTGTCTTTTTGATAATCTCTAAAAACTTTGAGAGGTCTTTCTCGGAATCGAAGGTAATCTCTGCGCGCGTGTACGCTACCCTTCTTAGTTCTCTAGGACGGCGGTCTTCTTCACCGTTCATTACAATGACCCAACCATCACCCACATCAAAGTGTTCTAGGGCTTTAGTTGGAAGTGCGGAACCTTCGATGACGCCTAGCGGGTCGTTTACATTATTCTTAGGCATAGCGCCTCCTTTTCATGTAGGGATGTGAAGCTAACGAGAGTCCGACGGCGCGGAGAGGATATGCCTACAGGGAATGGCTGTCAATAGTCAGACGTGAAATCCTATTTTCGTTTAACATTGTAAATGACCCACTACCAGCCGGTTGTATATGATGCAATGGTCAGGGTTTACTTTGTCCGAGCAATTTATTGACAATGCGTTTCGGCGCGTGCTACAAACAGGTCGGTTCCGTCCTTTCAGTTGTTCTCTAAAAGCATTTACTCTGTAGACTAGAAGCTTCACGTAGCGCGAAATTCTGTCAGGGTGTAGTCGTTAGACTGTGATGGCAGACGAAAACAGACCACCGGACGATGCTCCGAAGGACACGGCTTCAAAAGAGGATAAGACTACGCCTGAGCGAGAGGCTGCGCTGACGGGCAAAGCCCCTTCAGGCAGTTCCACGAGCGGCACTACCGTCCCTGCTTCCTCAGGAGAACCATCAGCGACAGAGCCCGCCAGCCCCCAGCCTTCGGCCGAACAGGCCGCGCCCGGCGCTCAGCCGCCCGGCGGCGCTTCGCCCACGGTGGGCGACCCTACGAAGGGGCCGTCGCAGGCGGACGCCGAGAAAGCAGCAAAAATCGCGGAGGCAAGGGCCAAGGCCGCAGCCGCCAAACAGGCTGCGGGCGCTAAGCCTTCTCCGCCGCAACCCGGCGCGACTCCCGCAGCCGGTGCTCCCAAAGCTCCCGTCAAAAAGAAAGAGGAAGGGCCGAAGCCGGTTGATGCTTCGAATCACGCGCTCGTCAAAAAGCTGCGCCAGAGCTTGGACGGAGCCGTCCTTGAAGCCTCGGAGTTCGTGGGCCAGCTCTCCATACGCATTGAGCGCTCATCCATAGTCAAGATCTGCGAGCTTTTGACGCGCGACGCTGACACGCCCTTTAATTATCTCTCGGATTTGACGGCAGTACATTTCCCCATGGAAATGGACGCGCCTTTCGAGGTCGTTTACAACCTCTACTCGATTTCTGCCAACGAGCGCGTGCGCTTGAAAGTGAGAACGACAGCCGAGCAGGGAGTCGAAACGGTTTCGGGCATCTGGGCCACGGCCAACTGGATGGAGCGAGAGGTGTATGACCTTTTCGGCATCACGTTCAGGAATCACCCGGACTTGCGCCGTCTGCTGCTGCCGCCGGATTGGGAAGGCCACCCGCTCAGAAAAGAGTACCCGCTAGAATTCATAGAGAACGAGTGGACGGCCCGACACCTGCCGGAGTTCACGGACGTACAGCGAGAGCAGCTTGACCAGAGGCGCAACTACGGCCTTGAAGAGCTTTCAATGATAGAAGAGCGCCGCGTGCGAGAGATTTTCCGCGCGGGCAAAGAGATATTGTCGAAAGACAAGTAGCGGGATGAATACAAAAGAGGTCGCAGCGCATTACGAGGCAAAGGTGTTCGACTCGAAGGAGGCGGCCACCTCGGCGGGGTTTGAATTGGCCGACACCCTGACTACGCGAAACACTTGGAACAAGGCCAGCGCCGCGCAGGCAATCATTCACAAGCTGCTACAGAAAAAGCGGCAGGGCGAGACAGACCAGATTGGCCTCGTCATAGAGCCGCAGAGCATCACAGGCTGCTACAAAAAGGATGAAAGCGAATGATTCATTGATTCATCTGTTCATTGAATCAACGAACCGATGAGTCAATCTTCAGCATCGCTCTTAATATGCATCAGGTAGAGATAGCCACAACCAGAGAGACGCTTTACGACAGCCCCGAGATGATTTTGAACATGGGGCCGCAGCACCCCTCGACGCACGGAGTGCTGAGGGTCGTACTGCGTCTGGACGGCGAGACCGTGATTGACCTTGACTGCGACATAGGCTACCTGCATCGCGGCATGGAGAAGATTGCGGAGAATCGCCAGTACTCCATGATTGCGCCCTACTGGGACAGGCTGGATTACATCGCAGCAGTCTCTAACGGCCTCGTCTGGGTAGAGACAGTAGAGCAGATGATGGGCCTTGAAGTTCCTCCGCGCGCCCATTACATACGCGTCGTCATGACGGAGCTTAACCGCATAGCTTCGCACCTGCTCTGGCTGGCTACGCACGCGCTCGACATAGGCGCGTTCACCGTGCTGCTCTGGGCCTTGCGCGAGAGGGAAGAGATTCTGAAGATTTTCGAGCGGCAGTTCGGCGCTCGTCTCACCTGTCACGCGTGGCGCATAGGCGGCATGCCCAACGATGCATACGACGGGTTCGAACGGGACGTGCGACAGTTCGTAAACAACTTCCCGAAGCGCGTGGAAGAGTACGAAACGGTTCTGTCGGAGAACCGCATCTGGCTGAGCCGCACTGTAGGAATAGGCGTGATTTCGGCAGAAGACGCCATTGACATAGGTCTATCCGGGCCTGCGCTTCGCGGCTCGGGCGTGGCATGGGACATACGCAAGGCTCGCCCTTACGCGGCTTATGCAGACCTTGACTTTGAAGTGCCTCTGGGCGAAAACGGCGACACCTACGATCGCTACCTTGTGCGTCTTGAAGAGATGCGCCAGTCGCGCCGCATCATCGAGCAGGCCATCAGCAAGCTGCCGGACGGCCCCGTGATGGCCAAGGTGCCAAAGATTATCAAGCCGCCTGCGGGCGATTATTATCATTCTATAGAAGCGCCGAAGGGTGAGCTTGGCTGCTATCTCGTCTCGGACGGGACATCCAGCCCGCACCGGGTCAGGGTGCGCCCGCCGTCGCTCATCAACCTTCAGGCGCTCCGGCAGATGTGCATAGGCCATCTGGTCGCAGACGTGGTCGCCATCATAGGCACGCTCGACATAGTGCTCGGAGAGATAGACAGATAGGTGACGGGTGTCAGGTGACAGGTGCCGGAGAAGAAAGACAAATGGATTTTCTGTTAACCGGCCCCCGGCACCTGTCACCCGATACCAGCTTATGAATGTTATTCGCCTTAAGGTGCAGGAGATGACGCGCGAGGCGTTCGCACCCTACGGAGTGTTGATTGACTCGCGCGGCTCCGTCGAGGTTGACCTCTGCGAGGGGAAGCCCAGCTTGACGGGCGCAACTGCCGAGCCGCGTCCGTTCAGGTTCGATTTCATGGCTAGGCATCGCCGCACAATGCAGGTCTTCTCGCCGCTGGCTTCCAGCAAGAGCGTGATTGCGGTCGCGCCGCCGGGCGAGGGGGACGCGCCGGATGTCGAAAGGGTCGCGGCGTTTCTGGTCAACGGGCACCTGCCCTATGCCTATCACAAGGGGACTTGGCACACGCCGCCTTTCCCCGTGGGCGAATGGGCTTCCTATCTTGTAGTGGATAGAAGCGGCACGCTGGATGACGACTGGGAGTTAGTTGACCTCCGGGCCGCGCGGCAGGTCTCCTTCGAGATAGAACTGTAAAAGCAGAACATGACAAACGCACTCGCCACATTCGCGCCGCCGAGCTTTATTGACTGGCTGTTGTTGAAATACTTCAGCACGGAGACGGTCAACTACGTCCTCTGGCCTTTCATACAGATAGGCGCGGTAGTGACGATTGTTGCCGTCTATGCTCTCTACGCGACCTACGCCGAGCGAAAGATTTCCGCCTTCATGCAGGCGCGACTTGGGCCTATGCGCGTTGGCCCTTGGGGGCTGTTGCAGCCACTGGCCGACGCGCTCAAGCTCTTGACGAAAGAAGACCTCACGCCCGACAAGGCAGACCCCTACATCTTCAAGTTCGCGCCTTACATAGCCGTCGTGGCGGCTTTCGTAGTTCTGGCGGTGGTTCCGTTTGCGCCCAACTGGGGCGTCATCACGGATGTCAACATAGGCATCCTCTTCGTGCTATCGGTTTCGAGCGTCGGCGTGCTAGCCCTGATTCTGGCGGGCTGGTCTTCCAACTCAAAGTACGCGCTCCTTGGCGGCTTGCGCTCTAGCGCGCAGATGATCTCTTACGAAGTCGCGCTTGGGCTCTCCATCGTCGGCGCGCTGATGTTCGCGCGCACGCTCAGCCTGTCCGGGATAGTCGAGGCTCAGGGCTCTGATTCAATCTGGTTCGTCTTCTATCAGCCGCTCGGCTTCTTTATCTTTCTGGTGAGCGGGATTGCGGAGAACAACCGCGCGCCCTTCGATTTGCCCGAAGCGGAATCCGAGCTGGTCGCGGGCTTTCACACCGAATATTCCGGGATGCGTTGGTCGCTCTTCTTCATGGCGGAGTACGCGGCGATGGTCGTCATCTCGGCAATCGCCACGACCGTTTATCTGGGCGGCTGGTATTTCCCGTTCGTCTACGGCCTGACAGAAGCGCGCGGCTATCATAATCTCTACGTCATAGCCAGCATACTCATCTTCATGATTAAGGTGGCGGTGCTGCTTTACGTCTATTTCTGGCTCAGGTGGACGCTGCCGCGCTTCCGCTACGACCAACTGATGGACATAGGCTGGAAGTGGATGATTCCTTCGGCCCTCGTCAACGTCATCCTGTCCGCGATTGCCATCTTCCTTGTACAGGCGCTGGACGGCTGGAGCGGCTACAGGACTATTGAGTCAATGCAGAACGGTCTGAATCTGACGAGGACGGGGCAGATACTCGTCATCGTCATAGGCTGGGGCGGGCTCTTCATCACAGCCGGGATTCTTTCCGCCATCAACTGGCGCTCGCGCGATTTCAATTTGAAGAAGCAGCGCCGTAAGATACGCTTGATTGATATACCGAAGGGGCGTCCCGCAGTCGCGCCCGTCGCAGCCACAACCGCCGCCGCACCCGCGCCGAGCGAGGGAGGATAAGCGTAGCGATAAGTGGCAGGATGAAATCTCTTCCTGCCCGTAACTCGTCGCTCGTCACCGAGGTCTTATGCCGAAAGTAAGCGTTCCGCAACCGACTTTCATGGAGAAGCTCAAGCGCTTCTTCCTGATAGATATTCTTAAAGGGCTTGGGCTGACCCTCAGGTACAACATCGGCGCGATGACGGACAAAGATGCCGTGGCCGGTAAGGGCATCTACACGGAGCAATATCCGAAGGTGCGCCCGGAAGTCGCACCGCGCTTTCACGGCGCGCCGCGTCTGAACATGGATCCAGAGACGCACGATACGCTCTGCATCGCCTGTAACCTCTGCGCGCTGGCCTGTCCGGAGGATTGCATTGATGTCATCCCTATGGACATAGAAATTACCGTCGCCGGCAAGCCGCGCAAGAAGAAGGTGCTGGACGAGTTCATCTTCGACACCTCTCGCTGCATGTTCTGCGCGCTCTGCCAGGAGGCTTGTCCTACTAACTGCCTTGAGCTGACGCAGGATTTCGAGCTTGCGACTTACACGCGCGCGGGCTTCGTCTGGAACCGCGAGATGCTGGAGCAGGGACGCGAAACAGTCAAGTACGAATCGTAAGTAAGCTTAGTCTGTAAGAGGCTCTTTCGGGCCGCGAACAAGGGTTACAACTCGTAAGCTTTTCATAATCTGTAAGACCGCACGCGCTCGCTCTCGGTGGAAGCGCCCGGCCTTCAAGCAGGATTTTGTACTCATGACTCTTACTGGTTGGGAAGCCGTCTTCTTCTGGGTCTTCGCCATCACGGCGCTGATGGCCGCGCTTCTGACGGTGCTGGCGCGCAACGCCGTGCATAGCGCCATGTTCTTAATCTCCACGCTCGTCTCCGTCGCCGCTCTCTTCATACTGCTCGGCGCGGAGTTCGTGGCGGGCGCGCAGATTCTGGTCTACGTGGGCGGCGTGATGGTGCTCTTTCTCTTCGTCATCATGCTGGTCAACGTGGGGGCCGAAGAGCGCGGCAACGACCTTATCTTCAACAGCACGCCGCAGGTCGCCGCCAGCATTCTCTTCTCAGCGCTGCTCGTCATAGGAATGGTCTTCGGCCTCAATCAGGGCTGGAAGGCCATGCAGGAACGCGACCAGAAGGAAGGCCGGCTGGCTGACGTCAACGTCAGGCGCGCGATGGAAGAGCAGGCGCTGCCCGTGGCCGCGACCAACACCATGAGACTGACGCACGACACGGAGCGCATAGGCGGCAGTCTCTATCGCTACGCCTCTCTGCCGTTTGAGATTGCCAGCGTCCTCCTGCTCGTAGCCATCATAGGCTCCGTCATGCTGGCGCGCACCATCAAGCAGGAAGCGGCCGTGGACGACGTAGACCCGGAAGTCCTGAGTGAAGCGGCTCCAACGGTCACGGACGGCGAGGATTTGCCCGCCAGCCCGCGCGACATAGGTTCAAAGCCATGACTAACTATCTTTCACTTGCGCTCGTTCTTCAGGGAGCATCCGGCTCGCGGCTGGAGGTCGCGTGGGAGGGCGCTAAGCAGCCAGACCTTTCCAAGTTTCTGGTCATAGCCGCGCTGCTCTTCATCATAGGAGTCGCAGGAGTGCTGGTGCGCCGCAACATCATAGTCATCTTCATGTCCATAGAGCTTATCCTGAACGCGGCCAATCTGAATTTCATAGCCTTCTCGCGCTACCTTTTCAACGTGGGCAACCCGAACGCCATCGCCGGACAGGTTTTCACGGTCTTCATCATAGTGGTCGCGGCTGCCGAAGCCGCCATAGGATTGGGCATCGTCATCGCGCTCTACCGCAATCGAGAGACGATATGGCTTGATAAGATAGATTTACTAAAGTGGTGACGTGTTTCGGGTGTCAGGCGCCGGTAAAGAAAGTCCGGCTTTTACTGGCACCCGTCACCCGACACCTGACACCCGCTTATGTATAAACTCATCTGGCTTGTTCCGCTTCTGCCACTCGTGGGTGCGGCTATCAACGGGCTGCTCGGACGCGCACTGCGCTTTTCGGAGAGAGTGATAAGCGCAATCGCCGTCGGGAGTGTGGCGCTGGCGTTTCTGATTAGCCTCGCCGCCGTCTTCAGCTACGGCACGGGCGACCGTTGGCCCAGACCCTACGTGACGAGCGAAGAGGGCGGATTTCCCTATAGCTTCACGTGGATTACGGGCGGCGCAGGAGAGATAACACAGGGCACGCCGGAGCGTGCGCGGGCCGGAAGCGGCGGCCAGTCGTCAGCCGAAAGAGGCGCGCGAGAGGGCGCATCCTCTTCTAGGAGAGAAGGCGCGTCTTCCCCGTCGCGTGAAGGCGCGGCGTCCGTGTCGGCAGACGAGCGCGCGCTGGGCGCACAGGCCGCGGCCGACCGCTCTCCGAACGAGCGCACGGGCCGGGGCTTTGATTTGAACGTTGAGTGGAGCTACCAGCTAGACCCGCTTTCGTCCATCTTCATGCTGATTGTGACGGGCGTGGGGCTTTGCATCTTCGTCTTTGCCACGGGCTACATGCATGGCGATAAAGGTTTCTATCGCTTCTTCGCCTACCTTGGCCTCTTCATGTTCTCCATGCTGGTGCTCGTGATGGGCTCGAACTTCATGATGATGTTCGTAGGCTGGGAGGGCGTGGGCCTCTGCTCCTACCTGCTCATAGGCTACTACTTCGACCGCAAAGAGGCGGGCGACGCCTCTCGCAAGGCTTTCATCACAAATCGCATCGGTGATTTCGGTTTCGCCTTAGCCGTCTTCGCCGTCATAGCCACCTTCGGAACTTCGCAGTACACGAGCGTAACCGCGCAGGCTGCCCTGTACCCGCTTGAGGCTCTGGGCCAGTGGGGAATCATGAGCTGGATTGCGCTCGGCCTCTTCGTGGGCGCTTGCGGCAAATCCGCTCAGATACCCCTGTACGTGTGGCTGCCGGATGCCATGGCGGGCCCGACGCCCGTCTCCGCTCTGATTCACGCGGCGACGATGGTAACGGCTGGCCTCTACATGCTGACGCGCACCAACGTCATCTTCCAGCATTCTCAGACGATGATGCTCGTGGTAGCAGTCGTAGGCGCTGCCACGGCAATCTTCGCCGCCACGATAGGCATCACGCAGAACGACATCAAGAAGGTGCTTGCCTATTCGACCGTCTCGCAGCTCGGCTTCATGTTTCTGGCCTGCGGAGTCGGCGCGTTCATCATAGGCATCTTTCACGTGATGACGCACGCCTTCTTCAAGGCGCTCATGTTTCTGGGCGCGGGAAGCGTGATACACGGGATGCATCACGAGCAGGACATGCGGCGCATGGGCGGCTTGAAGAAGTACATGCCCATCACGTACTGGACTTTCATGGCGGGCTGGCTTGCCATCTGCGGCATCATTCCGTTTAGCGGCTTCTGGTCTAAGGACGAGATACTGTGGAACACCGCCTCCACAGAGTATATTCCGGGCGGTTGGATTCTGTGGGTTGTGGCAACAATCGCCGCGACCTGCACGGCCTTCTACATGACGCGGCTGGTCGCCATGACCTTCTGGGGCAAAGCGCGATTTCTGGAAGCGCCAGCCGGAGGGCAGGCCGACGAGGCGCACGCTCATGCTTACGCGGAAGGAGATGCGTCGCACGACGCGCCGACCGATTCGATAGGCTATAGAGAAGGCGACGAGCTTGAGAGCGAAGCGGCAGCCGGTTCCGCGCAGGCTATCCCTGCGGCCCGCGCAGGCGACCACATAGGCAAGCCCGGCCACGACGCGCACGCTCGTCACGCGAGCGGACACGGCGGACACGCGGCGCACATGCCGCACGAGTCGCCGCCTTCCATGTGGGTGCCTCTGGTGGCGCTGGCTGTGTTGGCTGTGATAGGCGGGTTCATAGGCATCAGCCCTGTGTTCACGGGAGGCCATCACGCGGGCGGGCGCTTGAACATAGTCAACTGGCTTGAGCCGGTCATCTGGAATCCCGTGACGCGCGGCTTTGGAAAAGAGAGCACCGAAGAGGCCGCCGCAGGCGAGAGCAAGGGAGCGCCGCTTCCAACCACGAGCGAGCCTCTGGCCAGTCAGGGAAAGCGCGGGACGGACGAAGGATTGGTCAACATAGGTGAAGAGTCGCGCACGCCTTACGGCGACCATCACTTCAATCTGGCGCACGCGGTCGAAGAGATATTCCATAGCCACACCGCCGCCGAATGGTTCTTCATTGCCGTCTCGCTCGTCGTGGCGGGCTTCGGGATATTCATGGGCCTGCTCTTCTACGTCTGGCGGCCCGGACTCGCTGACGCGTGGGCGCGCAGGCTCGGGCCAATCTATCGCGCCAGCTATAACAAGTACTGGATAGATGAGCTTTACGGCATGCTCTTTACGCGCCGCACTATGGACGCGTCGCGCGGCGTCTACTTCATAGATTCAAAGGGATTGGACGGCGCGGTCAACGGCACGGCGCGGTTGACGCGCTTTACCAGTCTGGTGACGGGCGGCTTCGACAAGTACGTGGTGGACGGCCTCGTCAACACGGTCGCGGGGTTCATCAGAGTCCTTATGAATCCTGTGCTTCGCGCGGCGCAGACGGGATTCACCGCGAACTACGCTCTGGTTATGGTGGTCGGGCTGGTCATAGCCGTCGCTATATTTTTCGGAGGCGAGATTCTGGCGGCTGTGCGCGGCATTTTCGCCGCCAACTTTTAGTCAGTGACGAACTCTAGTTGCTGACCGGCTTAATTCTCTTTACCGAGGGACAAAAGTGAAAGCTCAAATCCCGTATCTTTTATCTATCATCACCTGGCTTCCCGCAGTCGGCGCAATCATCATCATCGCGCTGATGAAGAAAGAGCAATCGAGCCTCATCAAGAGGTTTGCGACCCTCTGGTTCGGGATTGTCTTTCTCCTCTCGCTCCTGCTCTTCTCTTATGACAGGGGCGCGGGGGGGATGCAGTTTCTGGAAGACTACAGGTGGATTCCGGTCATAGGCGCGCGTTACCAGATGGGCGTGGACGGCGTCTCCATGCTGCTGATTGTCTTGACTACGCTGCTCGGCCTTATCTCCTCGCTCTCTTCATGGAACTACATACAGAAGCGCGAGAAGGAGTACTACGCCCTGCTGCTTTTCCTGCAAACTGCGGTGGTCGGAGTCTTCGCCTCTCTAGACCTGTTCCTCTTCTATCTCTTCTTCGAAGTCTCGCTCGTGCCTATGTATTTTTTGATAGGCGTCTGGGGCGGCGAGAGACGATTGTACGCGGCCATAAAGTTCTTCCTCTACACGCTGGTCGGCTCTGTGCTGATGCTGCTCGGCGTGCTGAAGATGTATTTCCTGACGCAGGACATGGCGCTTGCCGGACAGATTTCAACAGCCACTATTGAGACGCTCGCCGGGCCAGCCCGCGACATGGTCTTCAACAGCTACCAGCAGGCGCAGGCAAACGGGACGGGCACTTTCAATATCATCTACATGCAGGCGCTGGGCTCCGTCCTACCCATGGGGACGATGCAGGTGCTGCTGTTCGCGGCCTTCGCCATAGGCTTTGCCATCAAGGTTCCGATGTTCCCGTTTCACACATGGCTGCCGGACGCGCACGTGGAAGCGCCCACGGCGGGCAGCGTGATTCTCGCGGGCATACTGCTCAAGCTCGGCACCTATGGCTTCTTCCGCTTCAACCTGCCCATGTTTCCGAAGGCGTCGGGCGACCAGAGCTACTTCGGTACTTTCGGCGTGCGTACGGTGATGATAACGCTCGCCATCATAGGCATCATCTACGGAGCGCTGGCCGCCATGTACTTCGTGGTCAAGCGGGACGGTGACGTGAAAAAGCTGGTCGCGTATTCCTCCGTCTCTTCTATGGGCATAGTCATGCTGGGGCTCTTCGCTCTGAACCCGAACGGGATGAACGGCGCGGTGCTTCACATGATTAGCCACGGCGTCTACTCAGCCGCGCTCTTCCTGCTGGTGGGAATCATCTACGAGCGCCGACACACTAGAAACGTGGCCGAGTTTGGCGGGCTCTCGCACGTCATGCCGGGCTATGCTGCGGTCTTTCTGGCTATGGCCATGACGGCGATTGGCCTACCGCTTCTGGCCGTCTTCATCTCTGAATTTCTGGCCATGCGCGGCGCGTTCGAAGCCAACCCGTACTGGGCCGCGTGGGCCGCAATCGGAATCATCCTCAACGCGGGCTACATGCTGCTTCTTTACCAGAGGATGTTCTTCGGCAGCGTTGACAATCCTAAGAACGAGAAGCTGTCCGACATGAACGGGCGCGAGTGGGCTTACATGGTTCCGCTCCTTGTGCTGTCGCTCTGGATAGGCGTTTATCCAAAGACGTTCCTCGATTACATAGTCAGGCCGGTCGCATCGGTCGTGCAGCAGGTGCAGCCGAACTATCCGTTCCCCGGAGCGCGGCCAGCAGAAGGCAGACCGCAACGAGCAGGAAAGTAGATTCGGAATCGAACATGTTCTTACTCTTACAAGCCAACACGACCGAGCTATATAGCCTGCGCGACCTAGCGCTGATTGCGCCGGAGATTATCCTGACCGTCTGCGCCTGCGTAGTGCTCGTGATGGAAGTCGTACTGCCGTACAGGAAGAGCAAGTGGACGGCCTATTTCGCGCTCATCTCCACGGCGCTGGCCGCAGTCTCGCTCGTCTCGCTCTACTACACGAACCGCGACCTGCTGCCACTGAACGGCTTTTTCGGGATGATACGCATAGACGGCTTCGCCATCTTGTTCAAAGCCATCTTCCTCATAGGCGCGGCGCTGGCCGTCGCCATCTCCACCCGCTTTCTGGATATCGAAGGCGAGCAGCACGGCGAATACTACGCGCTCATTCTGTTTGCGACAGTGGGGATGATGTTTCTGGCCTGCGGCTACGACCTCATCTCGCTCTACATAAGCCTTGAGCTGATGGCGCTCACCTTCTACGTGCTGGTGGCCTTCACCAAGCGCGAGAAGCGCTCCAACGAAGCGGCCATGAAATACTTCCTGCTGGGCGCTTTCTCTTCCGGCATATTGCTCTACGGGATGTCGCTGCTGTACGGGGTGGCGGGCTCTACAAACCTTGGCGAGATAAGCCGCATGGTGGGAGCGGCTTTGCAGCCGTCCGTCAACGATGTAGGCGTGATGACGGGCGAGATTCCGCTTCGTCCTTTAATCATGCTCGGCATGGTGGGACTGGCCGCAGGGCTCTTCTTCAAGATTAGCGCCGTGCCCTTTCACATGTGGGCGCCCGACGCCTACGAAGGAGCGCCTACGCCCGTCACAGCCTTCCTTTCCACGGGCTCCAAGGCCGCGAGCTTCGCCCTCTTCATGCGCATCTTCATGGAGGCGCTTGGGCCTTTGCGCGGGACGGTGCTGGACTGGGCTCCGCTCATAGGGCTCGTGGCCGCCGTCACGATTCTGGTCGGCAACTGGGCCGCCGTCACTCAGGAGAACTCTAAACGGCTGCTGGCTTATTCCTCCATCTCGAACGCGGGCTACATACTGCTCGGTCTGGTGGCGGGGAACGCGTACGGCTACACAGGCATAATCATCTATCTTCTGGTCTACACGCTGATGAACATGGGCGCGTTCGGCATCATCATCAGCTTAAGAAGGCGAGGGATAATAGGCGATAACGTCAACGACATGGCCGGGCTGGCGCAGAAGGCTCCGGGCATGGCCGCGATGATGGCCATCTTCATGCTCTCGCTTGGAGGCTTGCCCGCCACGGGCGGCTTCATAGGCAAGTGGTATCTCTTCCTCGGCCTGATAGGGCGCGGCGACGCGGAAAAGAAAGCTTGGTATTACTGGCTGGCCGGGTGGGCCATCATCAACACGGTCGTCTCGTTCTATTACTACGTGCGCTTCATACGCGTCATGTATCTGGGAGAGCGCGTGGCGGACGACCAGCCGCTTGCGCTCTCTCCGGCCTTGAGGGCGGCGCTCGTCTTCTCATTAATCGGCGTCATAGTAATAGGCATCTATCCGCAGCCCTTCATTGACCTCGCGCAGAAGTTGATTACACCGCTTGCCGCCGGAGCAGTCGCTGCCCGATAAGCATTTTCTCTCCCATTCAGGGAGAGACTTTCAGGCGGCCAAGCATTGATTGGAAGAGAGGAGAACTGATAATGAAACGAGAAGTCACGCGTTTCTCTATGATGGTAGTCATAGTCATGCTGGTCACACAGCTTTACGGTGCCATCCCCGTCTCGCAAGCTTTCCAGAGCGATAACCGGCCCCAACGCCGTTCCATGCGAATAGACCCTCAAACAGAGCCGGGCACGCGCACCGGACAACGGGGCGGGCAGAACTGGTGCTATCGCAGGTGCAGGCGCGAGTACAGCCGTTGTCTCTCCTACGCAGGAAGAAGCTGGGGGCGCAGGCGCGCGTGCGCAATCCGTTACCGGAACTGCGTCAGACGCTGCGCATAAGTCGCGGGCTCTAACACAGAGGATAAAATTTGCCAGAGGCGTTTGTTTCATGAGAGCATCGCCTCTGGCAAATTTTATGCTCGTCTTCTACTTCTTCGCATCCATTCTAATCTTCCTCGGTCTAGTCTCGCTTCGCGGCGGCTTCTACTATCTGGCACACTTTCGCCGCGAGCTTTCTAAAAAACAGGTGTCTTACGCGCCGCGCGCGACTGTCATAGCGCCGTGTCGCGGGCTGGATTATGGATTTAGCGAGAACATCGCGGCGCTCTTTCATCAGGACTATCCCTCCTTTGAAATCATCTTCGTCACAGACTCTGCCGAAGACCCTTCGCTCGCGGTGGTGGAGGATGCGCGCCGTCAATTTTCCGGCTCAGGCTTTCCGCCATCAAGCGCGCGCATAGCGGGCAAGGCCGTCGAGAGTGGTCAGAAGATTCATAACCTGATAGACGCCGTGCGCGTGGCGGACGCCGCGAGCGAAGTCTTCATCTTCGTTGATACGGATGCGCGGCCCGCTAAAGACTGGCTGCGCTCTCTGGTTGCGCCGCTCGGCAGCGAAGAGGTGGGCGCGGCAACCGGCTATCGCTGGTTTGTGCCGGTCAGGGGCGGGCTGGCTTCGCGCCTGCGCTCTGCATGGAACGCGTCCATAGCGTCCGCGCTCGGTGCCAACAGGGAGAAGAATTTTTGCTGGGGAGGCTCGACCGCCATACGACGCGATACCTTTGAAGAATTGGGTATGATTGAACGCTGGCGCGGCGCGCTCTCGGATGATTTCGCCATGACGCGGGCGCTTTCTGAAGCGCGACTGCCGATTCACTTTGTTCCGGCGTGCCTGACGGCTTCGCTTGAGGACTGTAGCTTCCGCGAGCTTTTTGAGTTCACCACGCGGCAGATGAAGATAACGCGCGTTTACGCGCCTCATCTATGGAAAGCCGTGCTCATCTCCGGCCTGTTGTTCGTCCCTACCTTCTTCGGGGGCATCGCGCTTGTGATAGCCCGCGCCGCGCTGGGACTCTCTTACGCGTGGCCGCTTCTGCTTTTGGTGGTCGTCTACATGCTGGGCGTGTGGAAAGCTTGGCTTCGCTGGCGCGCGGTCAATCTGGCGCTCTCCGGCCACAGGGCGCTGCTACGCCGTGACGCCTTCTCCCAGCTTTTTCTGTGGCCCTTTGCGACCTCGCTCTTTCTTTACAACGCGCTCGCCGCAGCCCTTTCGCGCCGCATCAACTGGCGCGGCATCACCTACGAGCTGCGCTCTCCCACGGAGACTCTTATATGTGATAAGCCGCATGAGCGTTCGCCCTCTCATAGCAGACAGGCTGAGAGCGCTGAGGACGCGCGCAGGATTTAGAGCGATTGAAATAAAGACCGGAAGATGTCATCATCCTTCGCGTTCAATCTCAGTCTAGTTGAGCCATTATGCCTAGCAAGGCCGTACAGCTTTACCAGCTTATCCGTTCAACCCGGCGCGAGCGTGTGCTCGGCACCGTCATACTGTTTGTCACCTCGCGCTGCAACGCCTTCTGCCAGACCTGCTTTTATCATGCTGAGCTGAATCGTCCCGGCGACATGACCTTTGAGCAGATAGAGCGCGTGTCCCGTACGATGCCGCCCATCACAGACCTGTGGCTTTCGGGCGGCGAGCCCACGCTGCGACGCGACGTAAATGAGATTGTTGACCTCTTCGTTCGCAATAACGGAGTCCGTCGTCTAATCGTCCCCACCAACGCGCTCATAAAGTCACGCGTTTACGAGCTGGTCGAGCACGCCCTGTCCAGCCACCCGCAGCTAGACCTTTATCTGAACGTGGCGCTGGACGGCTACGGCGAAACTCACGACCGTATACGCGGCGTGCCGGGCAACTGGGAAAAGACGCTCGATTCGATACGCGCTCTTTATCCTTTGAAAGAGAGGCACACGGAGCGCTTCCGCCTGAACGTCAACACAGTAGTCTGCGCCGAGAACTACACGGAGATTGAGAAGCTTTCCGATTACCTCTGGCATAATTTCCGGCTCGACGGCCATTACTTCAACATCATACGCGGTGAAACCAAAGTCGGAGACGAGATAAAAGAGGTTCCGGTAAAGGCGCTGCCCGGCATCTACGAGCGCGCGGCGCGTTTGACCGAGCGCTACGGCGGGCGCATGTTCGAACAGGACGACGCCGCTCGCCGCTTTGTAAAGACGCTGGCCTATGTGGGCACCATCGCCACGCACTACCGGACGCAGCACGAAAATTTCGAGCAACCGGCCCCGTGGCCTTTCCCCTGCACGGCTGGCGAGACTATAGCCGTCATTGATTACAACGGCGACGTGCGCGCATGCGAGCTGCGTGAGAAATTTGGCACGCTGCGCGATTATGATTACGACTTCAGCGCGCTCTGGGCATCGCAAGCGCGGGAATCGGAGCTGAAAGCGATTGACGGCGGCGCTGCCTGCTGGTGCACGCACGTCTGCTTCATACACGATTCCATGCGCCATTCTCGCCGCGCTCTCCTTTACGAAGCCCCCAAAAACTACGCCCTTCGCGGTAAATGGTAAGAACGAGTCTAGAGAGTCCAGAGAGTCTGGAGAGTCTATAGAGAAGAACGCTTCTTGACTCTCCAGACTCTCAAGACTCTACAGACTCTCTGGACTCTCTGGACTATTGAGATGGATGAAGAGAAGGAAAGCGAGAATCGGCGTAGCGGGATAGCTTACGCGGCGGCGCTGTCGCTCTTTTTTACCGTGGCGACGCTGCTTGGCTTGGGCTGGCTTCTCGACCGTTGGCTCGGTACCAGCCCGTGGCTGATGGTGGCGGGCATAGTGGTCGGCTCCGTGCTGGGACTTTATGAGTTCGTGCGCCTGACCTCAAAGCTCAATTAAACCGAAGCCTTTAACTTCGGATTCAGGCGGCCAGTACGTCTCAGTCGGGTAGTGTCCTAATAGTGCGTTGCTGAGAAAGAGAAGCGGCGAGCGGTTTGCATGGCTATTGCTTCGGGCGGCGTTTGGCGGGAGTTCTTAAAGCGCGCAAGTCTTTGTGCTTTTTCTCTACGATGTAAATGAGCCTTTGATGCGAGACTCCTAGCAGGCGAGCGGCCTGCGTGACGCTGCCCTGTGCCGTGATAAGAGCCTCTTTGATAACGTCCTTCTCATAACGTCTCAGTATCTCTTCCAGTCCGTAGCCTGAAAAAGTCGCTTGCGCCTTGTCGAATGTGAGATGTTCTCCTAATTCTTCGATGATGGCTAATGCGGCGTCGCCCGCCCGTTCCTTTTCGCCTGCGGCTTGTGCCACTTTGATAGCCCGCTCAAAAGCGGAGTAGGCTTGGCTATAATAACTGAGTCGCGCCAGTGCTCTGCCGTGAGTTATTAAGGCTTCTGCTACTAATGCTTGCTGCCCGCCCCTTAATAGAGTAGAGACAGCCGCTCGCGCCGCTCTTTCAGCTTCAACGTTTCGGCCTTCGCTGAGAAAGACGCGCGCTCTTGTCTCATCTACCTGTGCGACGCCGCCAAAGTCTTTCAAGCTCGTTAACAAGCGCTTGGCACGGTCTAAGTGCTCATGCGCCGCTCTGAATCTACGAACCTTGAAGTAAAGGTAGCCTAGATTATTTTCGACATTGGCGCGATAGCTCTTATGCCCTGCTTGTTCAAAGTGAAAACTTGCTGCCGTGTACTCTACAAAAGCACGGTCTGTATAATCTTCTCGCTGCTCCTTTGTGCCAGTGTCTTCAAGCACGCCTGCGAGCGCATTATGATAGCCGCCTTTGATGGTATGGCTCTTAATCTTCCCGAATAGCGGGGCAGCATCTTTCAAGATTTGCAGCGAGTCGTTATAGCGGAGAGCAGACCATTCCACGATAGCACTTCTCAGTACAGCTTTGGCTTTTAACTCGCTGTCGGTCGTGAGCCTTGAAAGCGCTTCTTTCAAGATAACGCGGGCTTCATCTAATGCGCCTTCACGCCAGTAGCAACAAGCGAGTTCAGTTTGCGCTTCTGCTACCTTTTTCAGATGCCTGTGTGATTCAAAGATGGTAAGGCTTTCGCTGATAAGGTTCTTGGCTATCTCTTGCGCGCCCGTAATCTGATTCTTACTACCTATCCATCCCGTTAAGACACCCGCACGTAAAAGCACTTCGGCTGCCGTGCTTGCTTCCAACCTTTTGACATTCGGAGGATCGCCAATACGCTGCCAAAACTCACCCATAGCTTGCCGCGCAGCCTCATAGTCGCCCGCATCTTCTAGTTGTTTGGCTAGTTGACAGCGAAGTTCCGCTCGTTGCACACGGCTCAACTTCGGGTTTTCCAGTTGCCGCACAAGTGAGGCTTGAATGTCCATGTATTGACCTGTGAGCACTAGGAATTATGCAAGACCGCGCATCACCTTATGCGCTCTCACTTAGGCTTGCAAGAGGTTTTCAAAACTGTTCTATTCTGTGGGCTTGCAAAAATTTTTGCAAGGATGAATTTTAGGAGCAAAACAGATGAAACCTATAGTTAGATTCTTCGCTGGTATAGTTCTGGTACTAAGCTTTGGGCTTACTACTTACGCGGGGCATATTCCCTGCCCGGGGATAACAGATGAGCCACCGACTTCAGAGGAAACAGTCATAAGTGAGACAGAGAGCGGGCCGGAAAGTATAGCGCTAGAAGCCCTGCTAGTGTTGATACCTGTGCTCGTCTAAAGAGCCGCTTTAATCTGATTGTTTCGAGCTGCTGTGATTACTCATGCGCGGCTAAGGGGAAGTGTGCGCCGTTGGAAGCATCCGATGAGGTCGCAAAGCAATCTGCTCTGCGCAGCAGTCCCCTGCTGACCTTCCCTCCGGCGCACGAGTAGTTATAAATGACAGGCGAGGTTCTGTCTAGGCTACTAGTAAGTCTTTCAGTTCCCAGATGTGCTTTGTAATCCCTGCTTCCATCGCTGGCGTACAACGCAAGGTTTTATGCACTCTGCAAAAGTTATAGTAAGCAAAGTGCAAGGCTAATGCCGCTCTAAGGTTTTCCCACTTCTTAGAGAAGGCGTTTGTAAGTCTTGTTAAGCGGCGCATCATCATTCTCATGGTTAGATTCTGACGCTCAACGTGTGATGTTGAGATTCTTTCTGGAATTGGATTGCCCCAACGGGGCGTCGGAATAGCCGAAACGACTTCGGCGGGAGAATAACGCTTCTCTGCTACGTGACCGTCTGGGGATGCGGCATAGACCTTTACCAACTGCGCGAAGTCAACGCGAGTTCCGAGTGAATAGGCTACAGCATCAGGATAGCCAGCAAAGCCGTCCGTAGTCAGTTGAAAACGGCCATCTGTGGCCGCGTATAGCTTTTCCATGAAGTCAACGGTATGTCTGACCGTGCGGCGTCCTAGATGCCAAGCCAAGACGAGCTTTGTGTGTCGCTCGATAGCAACGAACGTCCACGCATCCCCTAGAGTGTCAGTCGCGTTGAGCGTTCCTGCTTTGGTCTTGCGCTTCATGGTCTTCTGCTTCATACCGACATAGCCCCACATCTCATCACATTGAACGTCACGAACGGGCAGCCCTTTGATTTTCTCGTTCAATAGGCGCTCGCATTTCTCGCCCGCTAATACAAGCAAGTCCATGATGGTATCGCGGTGGACGCCTGTAATGCGCTCGGTTGAGCGAATAGAGTTTCCTTCGACTAGAAGTTGGAGGCAGAGCAGAGCTTTATCCATCTTCAGACGCATCTCGTCTAAAGGCTTTTCGTGTTCTTCTGTGAAGGTCTTGCGGCACTGATTGCAGAGATAGCGTTGCAATCCGTTTCTATGTTTTCCAGACTTCTTGCAGAGAGATTGGCAGTTGTGACAGGTCATTATAGGTCTTGCCTCTTTCTCGCAATTGACCTACAATGAAGTTGAACGGCTTATCGTGGTCAATCACGCTAAGTTGATGGCCTCGGTGGTTGTTACTAGCAACCATCGGGGCTTCTTCTTGCCTGAATTTCAATAGCCGCATTATCTGCTTTTACCTCTCCAAAGTCAAGAAAATAAATCACTTACACGAAATAGGCTACTCGCTCAGTGTGGTTGAAATCTGCTGCATGAAGGCTTTAACGTGCTCCATTACAGCCTTTGCTTCATTCTCATCGTATGATGAGCGCGAGTGTGAAACATCATTGCGCCATGCATCTTTAAAGTGCTCAAACTCCAACGCTGCTTTAGCATAAAACGATAAATCCTCAGAAGTGGGAGACGGTGTTAATGATTGCCGCCGTCGAGGTTGTGTAAGTACATCTTGGATTCTGTCAATAATAGTTCCCCAGTTTGTTGCTTCAATATCTCTTGGGAACGTGATGGCCGCATTAAATCTAGCGTTCAGGTCATGCACTAAAGCGTGAAGTCCTTTTTCTAAGACGCGCATACAATGAAAAACACAGGCAGTATATCGACCTACCGCCAAGCAATTCCCTGCCTCTGCCACGTCTCTCCTAGTTGACTCAAAGTTGTTATATACTAAATCGCCAAACAACCTTTCTTGCTCATAATACTTAGCTTGAGCAGGAGGCACGTATATAAAGAGGCGCTTATTCAAATCGGTTGCTATGCACTTTAGTAGTTGCCCTACTTCTGCGGAAAATGCGGTGTAAGCCCCATCAATATCCCCTAATTCTATTGTATTATCCATCCTTTCGATTTGGTCTAAAGCTGAATCTAGGTCAAGCCTTTCACAATGCTCTCTCACATTATTGATAGTTTCTTGGTAATACTTCTGGTCATATTCCGAGAGCTTACTAGGCGCTGACTCTTTCTTCTCAGAGGCCATCTCCCCTGCAACTTCCAACTCCCACAGGGAATCAATGAATGAGTAAGGGAAAAATCTTTTCATATCAAGAAGGCTCACAAGCTGGAATGGACGAACATCCCATACTGCGCCCTTCTCGCTTTTGCTGGCAAGATTTTTACTGTCAGGGATGCTAGTCATTTAAGCACCCCCTTTCCAGCAACGCACTGATAGGACACCACCCTCAGTCGCCGCCGCTCGACAACGACGCTTGCCAGCGTGTAAAATCTTCAGCTTTGCTCATGAGTGAAATCTTAAACAGTGCCGGGACGGGTCTGTTCGTGGAGGATGGCCGCGAGGATATTGGGCTTGGGCGGCGCTTGTTGCGCGGCATGGCCGTCTCGATTGCCGTAGCCGTACTGGCCAGCCTTATCTTCGCGCCGTGGCGCGTCACCACCGGGCTCATACTCGGCGGCGTGCTGGCATTCTTCAATCATCACTGGCTGCGCACCTCTTTGAGCGCGGTCTTTAGCGGCGCGGCTCAGGCTGGCAGTCGCCCCAGATTCGGCGCGGCGCGGTACGTCCTGCGCTACTTTGTGATAGCGGCGGTCGTGGCTTCGGCCTACACGCTGAATCTTGTCTCCATAGGAGCTACGCTGGCCGGGCTCTGCTCCTTCGCCGCAGCCATCATGATAGAGGCTTTCACACAACTTTATTTCGCCATTCGTTATCGAGAGGAAAACTGAAGCGATGTTGTTCTGGTTATCGGATAACCCGGAAGCTACAGGCAAAGCCGCAGAGAAGGCGGCCGAAGGTGCCGAGCATCACGTACCCATTATAGTGGAGATGGTCAATCACTATCTGGGCGAGCCCGTGCACAAGTTCCAGATGGCCGTCACCTACCCGTTCTGGCAAAAGTTCTTCGGCTTTTTTCACACGACGCCCGAAGCGGTCTTCGGCCCCTACACAGCCGAGAACGCAATCCCTTGGTACACGGTGATGTTCATCATCGCGGCAATACTGAGCGTGACACTCATCTGGATTTTGAAAGGGAAGCTGTCGGAGGACGACCCTGCCAACGGCCAGCAGACTCTGGAAGCGGGCGTGCTGGCGGTGCGCGCCATGCTCGTTGACATAGTCGGGCCGCACGGCGTCAAGTATTTTCCCGTCGTCGCAACCTTCGGCGTGCTGATTCTGGTCTCTAACCTGATGGGCTTTTTCCCGCTCTTCGTAGCACCGACCGCCGCCACGAGCGTCACGTTCGCGCTCGGCCTCTCAAGCTTCATCTACTATAACTACGTAGGCATTAAAGAGAACGGGGTCTTGAATCACCTGAAGCACTGGGCTGGCCCCATCTGGTGGATTGCTCCGCTCATCTTCCTGATTGAGCTGGTAGGCAACTTCGTGCGCCCGCTATCTCTGGGCTTGCGTCTCTTCGGCAACATGTTCGCGGACGAAGCGGTCGCGGCGAACATGGCGAACCTCTTTCCGGGCATCACTAACTGGCTGGTGCCGGTGCTGCTGATGCCACTGGGGCTGTTCGTGGCGTTCATACAGACTTTCGTATTCGTCCTGCTTTCTATGGTCTATCTGAGCGAAGTGTCGCACCCGCCGCATGACGAGCACGGGCACCATCATCATGAAGACGATACGGCTTACGCCGATGACAATCTGGTAGTACCGGCTTAATACTTTGGCTTTATCCGTAAGCCGCGCCTAGACGCGTGCCGTGTCAAGACGCTAAACTATCAACCCGGTCAAAGCGGGGGATTTGCAGGAGTAAGTAGAGGGAACTCAGGCGGGGCCAGTTTTATAAATCAGTGTCATCCGAAGTCCTTAGTCGCTGGAGCGCCGTTGTAAGAGGGGCGGCGACTACCGGGCCGAAGGCGAAATAATAACCGCAGGCTCCAACCGGTTCCGAAGCTTTATTCCGAAAATCTCCGACAGACGCTTTGCCTTAGAAGAGTCGAATTCTGATTCGGCCCTATTGGAGAAAAACGAAAATGAGAAAAGTTAGATTTCTGTTCTTTACTGTGGTGGGTCTGTTGATGGCGGCTGCTCCGGCGCTGGCGCAGGCTTCACAGGTCGCGGCGGATAACGAGTCCAGCGTAGCCAAGTACGCGAAGCTGGCGGCAGGCTTCGGCTTCGCCATCGCTGCGGGCCTCGGCGCTATCGGCCAGTCGCGCATAGCCTCGGCTGCCGTAGAAGGCGCTGCGCGCAATCCCGGCGCTGCCGGTCGTATTCAGACGATGATGATTCTCGGCCTGGCGCTCATCGAGTCGCTGGTGCTCTTCGCCCTCCTGATTGTGTTCGTTAAAGTCTAGTCAGGTCGGACGGAAGATGAAAGAGAAGCGGGTGAGGCTTGATGGCCTCACCCGCTTTTTTATGTTCGCTTTAGAGGGGCTGTGTACTGCGCTGATACGCTATTTCATGCCACGCTCCTTAGCGCCTCTCTCTTTGAGCAAAGACGACAGGGGCTTTTACTTGAGCGGCCCGCGTGGCATGCCTCTTGCCAATGTCATTTACGGATTTTTGTAACTCGCTACCGTTCCCCAGAAAGCGGCATGACGCTTATTAAGGGCAATAATCGAAAATCGAATCATAGAATTACAAGCGCTATTCGATGGGCCTCGGGCAAGCCGTCGCGTATAGCGCGTCAGCATGCGTCATAAATTCTTGAGGGCCATCGGCAGCAAAAGGAGCATAAGGAATGAGAAAACTAGCTTTAGCTCTACTGATACTGATTATGGCGGCAACGGCCGCGATGGCCGACACGGTCTACCTTCGTGATGGCCGGAGCATTCGCGGCACTGTGCTGGGCTACATAGGCGGGCGCTTCGCGGTTCGCGTAGACCAGCCGACACAGATTACTACCGGCAATAGCGCTACTCAGACTCTTCAGGCCGGTGAAATCGCTTACCTGCGGCCGCGCGACATAGAGCGCGTAGAGATAGAGGGACGCAATCTCGACGAAGCGCGCTTCGTGACGCGCAACGTAGAGGTAACGCTTGGGCCTAACTGGATTGACACGGGCGTAGACCTGCGGCGCGGCCAGCGCATACAGATTACAGCCACGGGAACCATCTACGCCGGTCGCTCGCGCATCTCGCCTGCGGGCTTGCGCTCCACAGACCCGAACGCTCCCTTGCCGCGCGCAGCCGAAGGCGTCCTTATAGCCACCATCGGCACAGACCCCAACGCGCCCATCACAGAGATAGGCACGACACGTGAATTTCAGGCAGACCGTGACGGGCGACTTTACCTGACCGTCAATCGCGGCGAGTATCAGGACGCGCGAGGCTCTTTCAACGCGCAGGTGCGCAGGGAGATTGAGCTTGGCGGCGGGCGCGCGGGTGCCGGTCGTCGCAATAACAACGTAGATGACGACGATGATTTCGGCGCTTTCGAAACGGGCGGCAACGTGGGCGCAGCACCCGTCAGGCGACGCACGACGGGCGGCGGCATGGGGACAACTTCTCCGTCCACCGGCTATCCGAGCGGCCCTGCTACACAGGAAAAGCTGGTCAGTGTTCCCGGCAACTCGCGCGGCACGGACACCGGGATTGACCTTCGCACGGGCGACTCGGTGACCATAACTGCGTCCGGCAACATCACCGCAGGGCGGCGAGCGGGCGTTGTCTCTGCGGACGGCGGGCGTGTTGGCGTAGGCTCCCTCGTGGGAACCTATCCGGTGGCGCAGGCGGGCGTGGGCGCGCTCATAGGCTACATAAGAATGACGAACGGCCAGATGACGCAGCCGTTTCTGGTGGGAAGCCAGCAGACCTTCAACTCACCGACCGACGGGCGGCTCTTCCTGCTCATCAACGACGACAATTACGGAGACAATAGCGGCCAGTTCGACGTTCGCATCACTTACACGGCGCAGGGCGGAGGCGGAACTATCGGCGGCGGCGGCACGGCTGACAGAGTCATAGTCGTCCCCGGCGATTCACAGGGGACGGACACTGGGCTTGAGCTGAGGCGCGGCGACCGGGTGATGATTAACGCCACGGGCTCTGTCGTAGCCAACACACGACTGGGCGCTGTGTCGCCAGACGGCCGCAGCGAGTCATACACGCTCAGGCAGAACTATCCCGTGACAGACGTCGGCGGCGGCGCGCTCGTCGGCTACATACAGATGCGCAACGGACAGAGGAGCAGGCCGTTCTTCGTCGGGAGCCAGAATACTTTTACGGCTCCGGTGGACGGCCGCCTGTACCTGATGGTCAACGACGACGATTACAGTAACAACAGTGGTAGCTTCTCCGTACGTCTGGACGTACAATGATGAGAAAGTCCCAACTCCTGAGTCCGCGAGTCCCGAGTCAAAAGAAAGAGTTTTTCGACTTGGGACTTTGGGCTTGGAATTTGGGACTTTATTACGTGGGGCGGAAGCTGTATGATAGGCTCAGATTCAATCTACCGGAACAGAAGATAACGAAGGCGACTGGCGAAGAGCGATGAAGAGTTGTCCCAGATGCGGCAGGGAGTTTCAGGATACAACCACACTGTGTCCGGCTGACGGCACGGTGCTGGAAAAGAGCGGCGACGAGTTGGTAGGGCAGATGCTCACCGACCGGTACCGCATAGACGAGCGCATCTCTGAGGGCGGGATGGGTACTGTCTATAGAGCCACGCACGTCCTGATGGACAAGCGCGTCGCCATCAAAGTCCTTCATCCGTCGCTCGCAGCCGACGACAAGATTGTCGCGCGCTTCTCGCGCGAAGCCCGCGCCGCCAGCCGCATCTCTCACCCGCACGCCTTAAACGTCACGGACTTCGGAGAGTCCGAATCGGGCGTGGTCTTTCTCGTCATGGAGTTCCTAGACGGGCGCACGCTCAAGGAAGTCATACATTCGGACGGCCCCATGCCACTGTCCCGCGCCGTTGAGATTATCAAGCAGGTGTCGGGCGCATTGGATGCCGCACACGCGGAGGGCGTCGTACATCGTGATTTGAAGTCGGATAACATCATGCTCGTAGAAGGGGCCAACGGCTCCGACTGGGCAAAGGTTCTGGACTTCGGCATAGCCAAGATTAAAGAGACCGCAGGCCACACTGACCCTGGATTGACCGCGCCCAACCTCATCATAGGCACGCCGCAGTACATGTCGCCCGAACAATGCTCGCAGGCTTCCGCCATTGACGCCCGCTCCGACATATACTCGCTGGGCATTATTATCTACGAGCTGCTGACCGGCCATGTGCCTTTCACAGGCGACTCGCCCACGGCCATCATGATGAAGCACTTGCAGGAGCCGCCGCCTTCTGTCATGGAAGAGCGCGACGACCTGCCGCCGCAGGTTGGCATGGTGATAACGAGCGCGCTCGCCAAGCGACCGGAAGACCGCTTTCAGAGCGCGGGCGAGTTGTCCGAAGCTCTTGCCGCCGCCGCCAAGGGCCAAATGCCCGCGCGCGCTCTCTCAGCCACGAATCCCGCTTCATCTTCCAGCGAAACCAATCGCATTGTAGTGCCTACGGATTCCAACGAGGCTCCGCGCAACACAAGGGAGAACGAGCTGGACGAAGCGACGGTCATCAGCGCTCGTCCGGCAGCCATAGATTACGAGACTAGGGGCGCGGCCACGCGGCCCATTGAGCCGCCGCCGCCGAAGTCCAGCCCGTGGCGCATAGTCATCCCCGCGCTTGCAGGATTGCTGGTTCTATTCGGCGTCATCTACGCGATTACTTACAGGGGAAATCCTGCGGAGCCTTCCACCAATCAGGCACCGTTGACGGCAGAACCGAACAGCAAGCCTGTGCAGCCTGCGCCGCCGCCTACCGGCAACGCCGAGCAGGGCATAGCTCCCACCAACTCCAACACGGTCAACTCTAATACCGGCGGAGGCGGCGAAGGAGCCAACGATTCGGGAGCGAAACCGGCCGAGAACAAGAACACGGAAGCGGCTGGAGCCGGGAACACCAACACCGGAAACGCTAATCGCAGAGAGCGCGAGCCGAAGAACGAAAACCGGGGCGAGCAGAACAGCAACGAAACTCCTGCCACTGAAAATCGGAAGCAGGAGGACGAGCCTCCGCCCGCTCCTAAATCGAATTCGAACGGCGATGCTCCGCCGCAGGAAAAGCCCAAAAAGGTTGAGCCGGGTCTTCCGCCACCGCCGCCTACAAGCAATATCTCTGAAAAGGGAAATTAAATAGATTGACTCACCGGCTCATTTCTTCAATGAGCCGGTGAGTCAATGAATCAATCCTCACGCTTTCTGCTCACTGACTGGCGTAGCATGGAGCGCAACGTCGCGTCATTCTCAAAATCACACTCTATCTCCACGACGAAGCAGGGAAGCTCGAAGCGTAGCTGCCGCAGCTTGACCGCGTCCTTGGCCGTGGTCAGCAGCGCTTCCGCGCCCCGCTCAAGTGCGTCGCGCGTGATGCCGTCAAGGTCGCTCTGCGTGTAGGAATGGTGGTCTGTAAAGGCGCGCGTGAAGGTTAAATCAAAGCCTGTCCGCTCTAGATGTCTGAAGAAGGCTTGCGGGTTACCGAGGGCGCAGAAGGCCGCGACCCTGTAAGCGTTCGGGCTGGAGAGCGGGCCGCCAGTCGTGTGCGCAAGAGGACGCACGGCTCCCGTGCGTGTGCGAGAGATGATGACGTTCTTTCTGCCGCTCAGGCGCTCCACCTCGCGCTTGAGGGCGCTTACGTCCCGTGCCTGCTCGGAGCGTGTGATGATAATGAGGTCTGCGCGGCTGAGGCTGCGAAGCGGCTCTCGCAAACGACCCTGCGGCAGCATCCGGCCTCCACCGAAAGGGTTCGTCGCGTCAACGGTCACTATGTCCAGCTCTCGCCTGACGCGCAGGTGCTGAAAGCCGTCGTCCAGCACAAAGACCTCGCTCTTCAAATGCTCGCGTGCCCACGCGGCGGCCCGCACGCGATTCCTGTCGCTTATGACTGCCGCCTTGCCGCGCAGCATCTCCGCCAGCATGAAAGGCTCGTCGCCTCCCTCTTCGGCGTCAGATAGAACCCTTGAGCCGTCGGAAACCAGCACGCGCCTGCCTTCATCCGTGCGCCCGTAGCCGCGCGTCAGGATGCAGACGCGCAGGCCCTCACCGTAGAGCGCTTCGGCTATCCATGACACCACGGGCGTCTTGCCAGTCCCGCCGGTAGTGATGTTGCCTACGCTTACGACGGGCGCGCAAAGGTCAAAGGACTGTAGCACGCCCCTTCTGTATAGGGCCGTGCGAGCGCGCATGGCTGCGCCGTAAAGGAGTCCCAAAGGCATGAGCGCGTTTGTCGAAGGCAGATTCATGAGCCGAATCGAAAGGCAAGGATAAAGTATGAGAGAGGAAGTATGAAAGCGAAACTATTCAAGCTCGGGGAAGCTGAGCCTTCATCTCCCGTCGCGCATCCCGCAGATTCCTGCTCTTCACCAGCTCCGCAATCCTGTCGGCGGTGTAGCGGGTCGCGCCTCTATTTTCTTCCAGCACCTCCTTCGCCCTCGTTATCATCCCGCTTCTCAGCGCCTCGTCCGAGAGCAACTCCGCGAGGACGCGCGAAAGCTTTGCGGGCGCTTCCTCTTCGCTCAGGGGCGGCAACTGAACTAGCGCATCCCGCTCCAGAAAGGCGTTGATGATGGCTGTGAAGTTTTTCGTGTGAGCGCCCGTGATGATACAAGCGCCGCAGGCGGCCGGCTCAAGCACGTTGTGTCCGCCCGTCTGCGCTATGCTCCCGCCCACGAAGACCAGCCGCGCGAGCGGATAGGCCGCGCGCAACTCGCCAATAGAATCGAGCAGGATAACGTCAGAAACCTTGTCCTCCGCACGCGCGGCTTCCGAGCGGCGCGACCATTTCAGGCCGGAAGAGGCCAGAAGCGCCGCCACTTCCTCGAAGCGCTCAGGGTGTCTGGGGGCAAGCAGAAGCCTCGCGTCGCGTCCTTCAGGCGTTGCGCGAAGCAGCTTGAATGCTTCGAGCGCGATGCGCTCCTCGGTCGCGTGCGTGCTCGCCGCTATCACGAGCGGCCTCGCCTCATCCAGACCGAAGCGGTCGCGCAGGCTCTCCGTAAGCGCCTCTTCGCCTGTGCTGGCAAGCAGGTCGAATTTAACGTTGCCGGAAACCTCTACGCGCCCGTCTTCAAGTCCGAGCGCGCGTATGCGCCCCGCGTCCGCCTCCGACTGCATCAGCGCCATGTCCAGACAATTCACGACCCTCTTGATGAAGCTTCGAATGAGCATGTAGCGGCCGAAGGATTTCTCAGAGAGTCTTCCGTTGACGAGCGCTACTGGAATGCTGCGCCTGCGGCATTCGAGCATGAAGCGCGGCCACAGCTCCGTCTCCATCACCAGCACGATTTCCGGATTGACTTGTGTGAGCGCGCGCCTGACCGTCCACGCCCAGTCGAAGGGAAAGTAGATGACGGCTGCCGCTTCGTTGCGAAAGACTTCGCGCGCCACTCGCTGCCCGGTGCGCGTGACGGTGGAGACTACCAGCTTGTGACGCGGAAACTTCTCAAGAAGGAGTCGTGCCAGAGGACGCGCCGCCTGCGTCTCGCCCACAGACACGCAATGAAGCCATATGATGGGAGCTCCTTCAGAGGGAATTAAGGGCAGCCTGCCCAGCCGTTCACGCAATCCTTCGACGTACTTTCCATGACTGAACGCGTCCAGAATAAAGCGCGGGCTTAGCAGCAGGATTCCAAGAGTGAACAGAAGGCTGTAGAGGAGATACATAAGTGACAAGTGACAAGCGATAAGTGATGAGAAAAAGCTTTTATCCTGTCACCCGTCACCTGTCACTTGTCACCGCTTTACTTCGCTCGTTCGATGTAGCGGCCTTCGCGCGGGTCTACGCGTATGCGCTCGCCTTCGCTGATAAAGGGCGGAACCAGTATGGTGACGCCGTTCTCAAGTGTCGCGGGCTTGTTTACGTTCGAGACGGTAGCGCCTTTCATAGACGGCTCGGTTGACGTGACGGTCAATTCCATAGAAGGCGGCAACTCAATTCCTATCGGCGCGCCCTCGTAAAACTCCGCCTGAATCTTCAGCCCCGGCATGAGCCACTGCGTGGCATCGCCGAGGTCGTCTTCGTTCAGCTCGACCTGCTCGTAGTTCTCCGTGTTCATGAAGTGATGATGCGAGCCGTCGGAATAGAGATACTCCATCTCGTGCTGTTCCATGTTGGCGCGCTCAATCGTGTCGGCTGAGCGAAAGCGGTGCTCGAAGCTTGAGCCCGTGCGAAGGTCGCGCAGTTTGGTCTGCACCATGGCGCGCAGATTTCCGGGCGTGTGATGACGAAATTCAATAACTTTGCACAGCTTGCCTTCAAAGAGAATGACCATGCCGCGTCTAATCTGAGTTGCAGGAATTGCCATAAAGCTTCTTCTGATTCTCCGTATGGAATAGAGTTGTTTGCCGCCCGCGCCCTATACAAAACTCTCCCGCCCACAGTAGGCCGGGACTCCCGCGCTCTCGACAAACCATATAGTCTAGCGGTCACGAACGCCGTTTGTCCAGCCGTTCGAGCCGGCCTCAGGTGCCGTTTCCTTCTCCCGCATCGCTGGGCTCTTCTACCTCGTCCAGCTTGAAGAAGACTCTCAGTGTCACCTGATACTGTAGCCGCTCCTGCTGCAAGCCGCCGCGCATCTCCTCAACTACGAACCATGAAAGATTATGAAGCGTCTTTCGGGCACGCGCCACGGCCACTTCAATAGCATGGCTGAAGCTCTGGCTTGAAGTGCCTACAATCTCCACTCCCTTAAAGATACTGTCACTCATCACAAAATCTCCTTTATTAGTCCTGAAAAATTCCTGAGCGTTCTCTAAAGCGTCGCTCCTTTGGAAAAGTGGCGAAGAATTTTGTAGACCGGAACTGTTCGATTTTTATTGAAAGCGGAAGGGACGCTAGCACGCGCTCGCAAGGGGTGTCAAGAATCTGTAAGGATGAACGAATACCCGTAAAACCTGAGAGCGAACAAGCCCTGCGAAAGACGACTTCATCATTAGAGATGAAATTTCGGATTTCGCGTAAGGCTTGTTCGCTCTTTCGGAGGAGCCCACCTGTCCCTATGGCTAGAACGTTTTGGTGGTCTCAAAGTTCCACTTTAATTTCTCAGGCGGCGCGGGCCGCGCGCAGGCTCTTGCGCTTTAGCGCGATTCGCTCAAGCCACAACTGCGCCTCCTCGTAACGTGGAAAGCGGCGCTCGTCCGTGCGAAAAGCATTTGTGTGATAGTAGCGACGACCGTCAATGATGCGCGCCGGATGCTTTATGTGCAGCATCTCGTGATAGAGAATGTATTCCACGAACCACTCAGGCACGTCGCGCGCGTCCAGCGTCTTGCTGATGACTATCGTGTCGTGTACAGAATCGTGATGACCGAGTATGCGGCGCGTGCGGCGCTGCGACCACGTCAGCGTGGGCTTCTCTATGCGGTTATCGAAGTAGAGTCGGTTCAAGCGGTCGAACATCTTCTCAAGGTCGTAGAAGCGCCCGCGCGCCGAAGAGATCATCTTTCGCCCGCGCCGCCGCCGCGCTATGTCCGAAGCCCTCAAGACCTGCGGCGAGCAGGCGTAGTCTCTGTAGACGCGCTCGTGAACTTCGGGCACGCGTTTCGACAGCAGTTTGGCCACGAGCATAAAGGCTATGGCGCGCAGCACACCCTGCGGGGCGTCGCGGCAGATGTCGGAGAGGCGAACGTAGACCCTGCCTGAGCGTATCCGAATCGTGTGATGAAGCCCGGCGTAAGGGTAGAATCGCACCTCAATCTCAGGCACGGGGCGGCTGCCGCCCAACTGGCGGAAAGCGTCCGTGAAAAGCGCACCTAAAAGTTGTTGCGGCCCTGCCATAAAGAGAAACTTGACCTTCCGGGTATTACGGCTGAGCTTGATATTACGGTTCGGTCGGCAGGAGCGTCAATGCTACTTTCAGAGGAGCCCCCTAAGCTGTTGATACGTCTGGGAATGGGCCGAAGCTGCTATAAAGTCGCTTGAAGCCGCTTCTGCGGACTGGCTGCTAAAGCCAGTATTTATAATCATTTGAGCGTGATTCCCATCATAATCTAACCATTAGCTAGGCTTAACTGTAAGAATGGCTTTAGATTAACCGGATGAGGCGGGACTGTTGGCCGATGAGAACTCCGTAAAAACAATGTTTGCCGTATGGGATGTTATCGGTTATACTGCAATAGTCGGGTATCGCCCTGCCTTTTTGAGCGCGATGCCTGAATACTCCGGCCAAAGGTTTCTTGACAAGCCGGAATTGTCAGTGCTATTGATTCCTTCAGAGCAGACGGTGGGTTTTCCACAAGATAAAAGCACCTGCTCGTCCCCGCGAAACATCCTAAACAGTGATGGCCACTCGCACCTCTGGCACATATTCACGGAAATCAGAGACACCCGACTCGCGCGGGCAAGCCGTATTGTCTGCCATTATCAACGAGCACTTGATAACAGGCGAGCCCGTGGGCTCACGCACCATCTCGGACGGTTTCGCGCACGCGTCGGGCTGGAGCCCCGCCACGATTCGTAACGTGATGGCCGAGCTTGAGGAGCTGGGGCTCGTTGAGCAGCCGCACACTTCCGCCGGTCGCGTCCCCACGGACAAGGGCTATCGTTATTACGTAGACCACATGCTCGGCGAGGCGCGATTGTCCAATGCCGACTTTGCCGCCATCAACTCGCTTCTGGGCGGCTTGAGGGGAGAGGGCGGCGCGAGGCCGGATCATCTGATGGAGCGCACCTCGCACCTGCTCTCGGAGCTTTCCGAGAACGTAGGCATAGTGGTTTCGCCTTCGCTGGCCGAAAATATTCTCCAGCACATAGAGTTCGTACGGCTCGCGGATAGCCGCATCCTAGTCATACTGGTATCCTCCAGCAACATCATACAGAACAAGATTGTGCGCATAGACGAAGCGCTAGACCAAGAGGAGCTTGACCGCACGGCCCGCTATTTGAACGTGGAATTTAGCGGCAAGAGCCTGGCGACGATTCGCGCTGAGATTCTTGAGCTGATGCGCCACGAAAAGGCGCTCTACGACAAGCTTCTACAGAACGCCATACTACTGTGCGAGCGCAGCCTTGAGGGCGAAGAAGCGGCCACGGGACAGGTCTTCGTGGACGGAGCGAGCAATATTTTGATGAAGCCGGACTTTATGGACACGGAGAGGATGCGTGAGCTTTTCCGCACCTTCGAGGAGAAGTCACGACTCGTCAAAATCCTGAACGAGTGTATGGAGCGCGACGCTCAGGTCGGCGGGCGAGACGTGCAGGTCATCATAGGGCGAGAGAATATAACGCCCTCCATGCAGGACTGCGCGCTGATTACCGCGCCCTACAGGCTGGGAGGCGGGCATGCCGTGGGAGCCATAGGCGTAGTAGGCCCCATGAGAATCGAGTATGCGCGAATGATGGCGGTCGTCAATTACGTGGCCCGTCATATAGAGCGAATATTCTGGGAGGAGAAGGCGGCAGACTGAGGGTGAGCGAGTTAAATCCTTGATTGGTAGTGTTTGCAACCTCGTTAGTAAAGAGTCACACATGATGAGAAACCAAAAGGGAGAGCAAAAGGGTCGCACGATTCCTGTACGTTTTCTTGACGAAGAGGACAAGGAGTCGCGTATGGCTGCAAACGACCGGGAAGCATCCGACGAGGGGCGCGAGCCTTCCGCCGAGGATTTGGGGCGCGAATCCATATACGAAGACGAGACTGAGATGCAGCGCCGCATAGACCATGGCGGCGAAGCGGACTCTGAAATGGGGCGTGACCGCGCGGACGACGCGGACGTTGCAGGCGGGCCAAAGCCCGGCGACATGCCCGAAGAGCGAGAGGATCAGAACAAGTCCAATCCCGGCGGAAGCGAGCCGAGAAACGCTGCTCCCGCGCCTTCTCAATCAACTCAGGCGGCTGAAGCGCCGGGGCAGGCTACAGGCCCCATGATGGCAGAGCTTGTGGCTACTCGCTCGGAGTTGAAGAGAGTCGAAGCCGAGCGCGCCGACCTCTACGACAGGCTCGTGCGGCGTCAGGCCGAGTTCGACAACTACCGCAAGCGCGTCGAGCGCGAGCGCGGTGACACCTACAATCGCATGCTTGGAGATGTGGCGCGAAAGCTGCTGCCGGTGCTGGACAACCTGCGCCGCGCGCTCGACGCCGAAGCTTCCCTGAAGGCCAACGAGTCTGAGGAGTTTCGACACTTCCTGAACGGAGTCGAGCTAATCTACAAGCAGTTGAACGATGTGCTGGAAGGCTTGGGCGTGGAGCCCGTGGCGGCCATCGGCCAGCCCTTTGACCCGCACGTACACGAGGCCGTGGTCACGGAACAGACCGAAGAGTTTGAGCCGGACACGGTGATACAGGAACTGGTGCGCGGCTATCGTCTGGGCGACAAGCTACTGCGCCCGGCCGTGGTAAAGGTTGCGACCAGATAGAACGCGTAAGGAAGCGCTTTTAATCTCGCCTTCCTGTTCGCTCGAACAGGAGTAATAACAGAAGCCGCCCCCGAATAATAGCGGCTCAAACCTCTTAACCCCTACCACCTTTGGATGAAACGCTATGGGCAAAGTTATTGGAATAGATTTGGGAACGACTAACTGCTGCGTCGCCGTGCTTGAAGGCGGGGCCGTACAGATAGTCCCGAATAAAGAGGGTGGTCGCACGACCCCCACCGTCGTAGGATTTACGGATAAGGGCGAGCGGCTCGTGGGCCAGATTGCCAAACGACAGGCCGTCACAAACGCCGCCAACACCGTCTACGCCGTCAAGCGACTGATTGGCCGCAAGTACAACTCCCCCGAAGTGCAGCGCATGAAAGAGTCTGCCCCTTTCGAGATTGTTGACTCGCAGAACGGCGACGCGCGCATACGCGTGCAGGGCCGCACCTACAGCCCGCCGGAGATTTCCGGCATCGTGCTGCAAAGGCTGAAAGCTGCGGCGGAAGATTTTCTGGGCGAATCCGTGACGGATGCCATCGTCACCGTCCCGGCTTATTTCGATGACACTCAGCGACAGGCCACGCGCGACGCCGGCAAAATCGCCGGGCTCAAGATTGAGCGCATCATCAACGAGCCTACGGCGGCGGCGCTCGCCTACGGGCTGGGCCGCTCGGACTCCGAGCGCATAGCCGTTTACGACCTTGGCGGCGGCACATTCGATATCTCGATTCTGGAGATGAATGAAGGCGTCTTCGAAGTGCTTTCGACTTCGGGCAACACCTTCCTCGGCGGCGAGGATTTCGACGAGCGTATCATCAACTGGATGGCAGACCAGTTCAGAGACGAGACCGGGATTGACCTGAGACAGGACAGGCTGGCTTTGCAGCGCCTGAAGGAGGCCGCAGAGCGCGCCAAGTGCGAGCTGTCCTCTGTTACGGAGACGAACATCAACCTGCCGTTCATAGCCGCAGACGCCTCCGGCCCCAAGCACTTCAACAAGACCCTGACGCGCGACCAGTTCGAGCATCTCATAGGCGACCTTGTAGAGGGAACGATTGAGCCCTGCCAGAAGGCGCTCTGGGATGCCAAATTACAGCCGACGGACATTGATAAAGTGATACTGGTCGGCGGCCAGACTCGCTCGCCCATCATTGCGCGCACGGTCAAGGAGATTTTCGGCAAGGACGCTTCAGCCGAAATCAACCCGGACGAAGTGGTTGCGATGGGCGCGGCCATTCAGGGCGGAGTCCTGACGGGCGATGTCAAAGACATAGTGCTTCTGGACGTGCTGCCGTTAAGCCTCGGATTGGAGACGCGAGGCGGGCTCTTTACCAAGATTATCGAGCGCAACTCGACCATCCCCCTGCGTAACAGCCTGACCTTTACGACCGTTGTTGATAACCAATCGTCCGTGGAGATTCACATATTACAGGGCGAGCGCGAAGTGGCGCAGGGCAATCGAAGCCTTGGCAAGTTCGAGCTTGTAGGGCTGCCAGCCGCGCCGCGCGGCGTGCCTCAGATTGAGGTCAGCTTCGAGGTGGACGCCAACGGCATAGTCAACGTTTCCGCCACGGACAAGGCCACGGGCCGCGACCAGCAGATGCGTATCACTCCGACTTCCGGACTCTCGCCCGACGAGATAGACCGTCTCATACGGGAGGCGGAAGCTTCCATAGAGACTGACCGGCGGCTTAAGGAGATAATCGCGCTCAAGACCAAGCTCGAAGGGATTGTGCGCAACACGCAGCGCTCCTTCTCGGAGTTCTCAGCTTCGCTTTCGCCGGAAGAGCGGCGGGACGGCCAACTGGCCCTGAACGAGGGGCAGGCGGCTATTCAATCCGACAACCCGGAAGAGCTGCAAAGAGCCATAGAAGGCGTGGAGCAGCTTGCCAGCCAGATAACCATGGCGATGATGAACTCTATGAGCGTCTGACGCCTCGGGGGAGGCGCTCTCGCGCCTCTTCGTGCTACAATTTCACCTCAAATTTGGCGGTCAGCTTTTCTTGTCTTAAGCTGGCCGCTAAGTGTTGATGAGCTTGGAAGACAAAGTCAGTTATATTCAAATAGAGGATTTAAATGAGTAGCAAGAGAGATTATTACGAGGTGCTGGGGGTGGCGCGCACGGCCAACGAGCAGGAGATAAAATCTGCTTACAGGCGGCTCGCGGTGCAGTATCACCCGGATAAGAATCCCGGAAATAAAGAGGCCGAAGAGAAGTTCAAAGAGGCAGCCGAAGCCTATTCGGTGCTTTCCGACCAGGAGCAGCGCCGCCGTTATGACCGCTTCGGCCACGCGGGCGTCTCCGGCAGTGGTGCAGGAGCGAGTTGGGGAGCCCCCGGCTTCGGCGGCATAGAAGACATCCTAGGCGACTTGTTCGGCTTCGGTGACGTCTTCGGCGGTCGCGCTGGCAGCGCGCGTCGCACAGCCGCCCAACGCGGCGCAGACCTCCGCTACGACCTTGAGATAAGCCTAGAAGACGCGGCGGGCGGGATGACGGCTCAGCTTCGCATTCCGCGCCTGGAGTCCTGCGAAGAGTGCAAGGGCTCCGGCGCGAAGCCGGGCACGCAGCCGGAAACCTGCCAGACCTGTAGCGGAGCCGGGCAGGTTCGCTACCAGCAGGGCTTCTTCTCCGTCGCGCGCACCTGCTCCACCTGTCGCGGCACGGGCAAGATAATCAAGTCGCCCTGCGACGAGTGCAAGGGGGCCGGGCGCGTGGAGCGCGAGAAGAGCATGGAGGTCAAGATTCCTGCGGGCGTGGAAACCGGCTCGCGCCTGAGAATTGCCGGTGAAGGCGAGGCCGGGACTCAGGGCGGCTCTTCCGGCGACCTTTACGTTGTCATACACGTGGCCGAGCATGAAGACTTCGAGCGTCAGGGAAGCAATCTCTATTCTTCCGTGCCGGTGACCTTCGCACAGGCGGCGCTCGGCTCGCAGGTGAGCGTCAAGACTCTGGACGGCAGGCACGACCTTAAGATTCCCGCCGGCACGCAGACCGGAACCGTCTTTCGCATCAAAGGACAGGGAATGCCAATGCTCGGCGGGCGCGGACGCGGAGACCTCTTCGTAGCCGTCACCGTGGTCACTCCGACCACCCTCACGCGCGAGCAGCGAAAGCTGCTTGAGCAGTTGGCAGAGATAGAGACGCACGAGCTTGAAGACAAAGGGCTGATGGATAAAGTCCGAGATATCTTCGGCTAGCAAAAGCGCAGCTTAGAAGCCACAGGGGCCAGAGGTTAATAGTTGATTCACGTTCGACTCAAACCTCTGGCCCCTGTTTTTTTTCCGTTTCGCAATCGTACAAATCTTTTCTCCCGCCGGGGCGGCCTTTGCATGATTAGTGTTCACTCGCGCCCTGCAAGCTCTTCATAATAAACCGTCGCTCGTGCTGTAAATAAAGGCCCAAAACTGCTGTTGGAGGGTTTTCGGGGAGCGCGGCATGTTGGTTGCTCACTTCTTTGACCGGAGACGCTTTAGAGCTCCGCATAAGAATCATAAAGGGCCAATAGAGACATGAGACGAAAAAACCTCGCAGCATTCCTGATGGGCATGGTTGTCATGCTCTTTTCCGCGAACGTGAGCGCAGCAGCCCTGAGCGGCGGCGAAGGCGACACGGACACGCGCCTTGTGAACGCAGAGGTTCTGGAGATAACCGATGCGCGCATCTCCGTCAGGGCTCAGACCGGCGTCGAGCACGTGATAGCGATTGACACGGAGAAGACTCGCGTGACACGCGAAGGACGCAGCGTGTCCATCAAGGAAGTGCGCGAAGGGGATGTCATCACGATAGAGTTGGACGAGAAGAACCCTGTTAAGTTTGCGCGAAACATCTCTATGAAGGCCGACACAGGAAGCGCCGTGGCGCGAAACCGCCGGTAACAGCACAGGTGCTCGTTTGAGCGTCGCCTCGCGTGCCGACCGGCAAAAGGGAGCCGCTTTACTCTAGGGTAAAGCGGCTCTATCACAAGCTACAAGACTTACGAATCCATTTCTTGCCGATTTTTCTAGCCGCGCGCGTCCACGTATTGCGAACCTGTGGTATAAAGGGCGCGTGAGTTCCTGAAGAAGAGCGGTAGATAAAATCGGAAGGAGAAAGAGAGAGGCTATGGCTAACAGAAAGGGACGTAATCGCGGGCCTGTGGAAGCTACTATGAACGTGGCTGGTGAAGCTTTGAATCAGGCTGCGGACGTGACCGGCGAGGTAGTAAATCAGGCTTCAAACGTGGCCACGAGCATGATGGACTCAGCCGCAAGCATGATTGGCATGGTGAGTCCTACGGCAGCAGACATGATTCGTCCGGGCGATTCATCAGGCTCAAGAGGCGGCAGGTCGCGCGGCTCAAGCTCTTCGGGCCGTGGCGTCAGGGAAGCGGTCAACCGCGCCGCCAAAGAGAACACCAAACAGGTACGCAAGCAGACTCAGGCCGCCAGCAAGGTCGCTAACCGTTCGGCCAAGGCAGCCGAAAAGACCGCTCGTAAGGCCACCCGCACAGCCGCGCGCGGCGCATCCGGCGCAACCTCTTCGTCCAAGTCCGGAAGCAACGCGAGCGCCAGAAGCGGCGGCAAGAAGAGCGGCGCTTCCAAAGGCGGCGCTAAAAAGAGCGGAGCTGGAAGGTCGGCCTCGGGCACCGGCAAGAAGAGCGCTTCCAGAGGCGGCAGCAAGAAGAGATAAGAAAGCTGATGCAGTACTAAAGAATTGATTCACCGGTTCATTGGATAAATGAACCGGTGAATCAATTCTTTTCCGCTCGTCATTTGCGGCACTGCGGCCTTCTGCATTTGTTTAGAGTCTGTAATGCACGCCCCGTTGTCTCAACGCTTCGTCTTCCACTTCCAGATTCTGAAGCCGCAGGTTTACGTCTGCGTTCAGGTCGAATCCGGCCCGCTCGCCCGCCTCTAATTTGACTGTGCCTGCGGCGGCTATCATCGCCGCGTTGTCCGTGGACAGGTGCGGTGAAGGGAAGTAAACCGGGACGCCCAGACGATTCGCGGCCTCGCGCGACGCTTCCCTCAGAGCGCCGTTGCAGGCCACTCCGCCCGCTACAATCAACGTCTTCGGATGAAGCTCTCCCGCCAGCCGCTCCGTAGTCCCTGTCAAAGAGCGTACTACGACAGATTGAAAGCTGGCCGCCAAATCCTTAATCGCCTGCGAAGGCTCGTCACCTGCGGCCACCGGCACCAGCCCGCTCTCGCGCACGTGCTTGGAGACAGCCGTCTTCAGCCCGCTAAAGCTGAAGTCGGGCCGACCGTCGCCCATGCGCGGAATGCTGAAGCGCACGCGGCGCGGGTCACCTTCGCGCGCCAGCCGCTCTATGACAGGGCCGCCCGGATAACCTAACCCGAGCATCTTTGCTACCTTGTCGAAAGCCTCGCCCGCCGCATCGTCTCTGGTTCTGGCCACGACCTTATACTTACCCGGCGCGGGAACGTAGAACAGGTTGGTGTGGCCGCCTGAGACGACCAGCGCGAGCGCGGGATATTCCACGGGCGGGTTCTCGAAGACCACCGAAAAGATGTGCCCCTCAATGTGATTGACCCCGACCAGAGGCTTATCTAGAGCGAAGGCCATGGCCTTTGCGAAAGAGACGCCGACAAGGAGCGAGCCGACAAGCCCCGGCCCTGCGGTGACGGCTATCCCGTCAATATCGCGCTTCTTCAAGCGGGCGCGCTCAAAGGCTTCGTCCACGACCGGCACAATCTTGTCCAGATGCTCGCGCGAGGCAAGCTCCGGCACGACGCCGCCAAACCGTTTATGAATATCTACCTGAGAAGAGATGACGCTTGAAACCATCTCGCGCCCATCGCGCACTATGGCCGCAGCCGTCTCGTCACAAGAGCTTTCAATTCCGAGTACTAACATAAAAGTCCTGAGAGTCCTGAGAGTCTGTAGAGTCTAGAGAGAAAGAAAGTCGCTTTTGACTCTCAGGACTCTCTAGACTCTCTAGACTGGTTCGTAAAAACTGAGGCACGAGTCGCCCTGTTTGAGCGTGCGCCAACGGCGCAACGTGCCGATTTCATCGCGCAGCTCGTTCTTATGGTGATGCTCCACCACGAGCAGCCCGTTATCCGCGTCCAGAATCTCTCCGGTGCCGAACAGGTTCAGCACTAGAGAGTAGTCCATGGCATAAGGCGGGTCGAAGAAGGCTATGTCCCACGCCTGCGCCTGCTTTGATTGAGCGCGTCTGAGGAATTCGTCCGCCTCGGCCTTGACCACTTCCGTTTCATCTTCCGGCACGCCGCACAGGTCTAGGTTCGATTCAATCAACCCGCACATCTTGCGCGAGCGGTCAACGAAGGTAACGTGTGAAGCGCCGCGCGAAAGAGCCTCTATGCCGACTGCGCCGGAGCCAGCGCACAGGTCGAGAAAGCGCACGCCCTCTATGCGCGGGGCTAAGACGTTAAAGAGCGTCTCGCGCAGGCGGTCTGAGGTCGGGCGCACCTGCATGGAAGGCGGGCTGCGCAAATTCCTCCCGCGATATTGTCCGGCAATGACACGCATACGGAGTCTTAAGTTTACAGTTTTCAGCACAAGAACCAAAACGCTCTCGACCGGACAATGAAAGCCGTTTACCTTCTCTCATAAAAACTGAGACAGGATTCGCCCTGCCGTATGATGCGCCAGCGTTTGAGCGCTCCGTTGTTTTCGGGCAAAGGGTTGTCGCAGTGATGCTCCGCAACCAGCACGCCGCCCTTGGGCCTGAGCAGCGCAGCCGTGCCGAATGCTTCCAGCACCGTAGCATAAGGGGTCGCGTAGGGCGGGTCGAAGAAGGCTATGTCCCAGACTCTCTCGCGCTGAAGTAGAGCGCGGCGAAGGAAGTGCGCCGCGTCGCTCATCCAAATCTCCGCATGGCCACGCGGCACTCCGCACGCTCCCAGATTGGACTCTATGAAGCTGCACATCTTGCGCGAACGGTCAACGAAGGTAACGTGTGAAGCGCCGCGCGAAAGAGCCTCTATGCCGACTGCGCCCGAGCCAGCGCAGAGGTCGAGAAAGCGCGCGCCTTCGACCCGGAAGGAGAGCAGCTCGAAGAGAGCTTCGCGCAAGCGCCGAGCGGTCGGGCGCACGCGATTCGACGGGCTGCTTTGCAGAAACCTGCGACGATACTTTCCCGCAAGAACGTGCATGCGAATCGGAATTCAGAATAAAAGCAGAGCTGTTTCTTACTCCGGCTCCTGCCTTTTAGCCGATTGCGGCCAGCCCGAAGCGCGCGTCGGCCCGCACGCGCTCTATCAGGTTTGAGGTTTCGCGCGTCATGCGGCGGGCCGTCAGGTAGTAATCCGCCTGCCGTCGCGCTTCTTCTAGTATGAGCACGTCGCGCACGAGATTGCCCACGCGGAAGGTAGGCACGCCGGATTGCCTTGTGCCCATGACTTCGCCGGGGCCGCGCAGCTCCAAATCCTTCTCGGCTATGCGGAAGCCGTCCGAAGTCTCTTCCATAATCCCCAGCCGCTCGCGGGCGATGTTGGTCTGCTTGTCCGAAGTCATGAGCACGCACGCGGACTGCTCCGCGCCGCGCCCGACGCGCCCGCGCAACTGATGAAGCTGCGAGAGCCCGAAACGCTCGGCGTGCTCTATTATCATGAGCGACGCGTTCGGCACGTCAACGCCGACTTCCACGACCGTTGTCGCAACCAGAATCTGAATCTCGCCGGAGACGAAACGGCGCATCACCTCGTCCTTCTCGGCAGGCTTCATCTTGCCGTGTATAAGCCCTACAGAGAAGTGTGGAAAGACGCGGTCGCGCAGGTGCTCGAACATGCGCGTGGCGTCCTTCAAGTCCATCTTCTCCGATTCTTCCACGAGCGGGTAGACAACATAAACCTGACGACCGGCGCGCACGTCGCGCTCGATTCCCTTGTAGACAGCCTGACGCTTGTCTTCACCAAGCACGACCGTCTTAACAGGCGTGCGACCGGGCGGCAACTCGTCAATCACCGAAACGTCCAAGTCACCGTAGACGGTCATGGCCAGAGAGCGGGGAATCGGCGTGGCCGTCATCACCAGCACGTCCGGGTTAAAGCCGCGTGCGCGAAGCTCCGCGCGTTGCAGCACGCCGAAGCGGTGCTGCTCGTCTATCACCACTAGGCCGAGCTTGTAGAACTGCACAGTCTCCTGTATGAGCGCGTGCGTGCCTACGGTCGCGTGAACTTCGCCCGCAGCAATCGCCTGATGAACCCTTCGTTTTTCGGCGGCGCGCAGGCTTCCCGTCAAAAGCTCCACGCGATAAGGCGTGCGCGCCAGTATTCGCTTGACGTTTCGCGCGTGCTGCTCCGCCAGAATTTCCGTAGGCACCATGAGCGCGGCCTGATAGCCGTTCTCCATGGCGGCCAGCATGGCCTGCAAGGCCACAATGGTCTTGCCGCTTCCCACGTCGCCCTGAAGCAGCCGGTTCATGGGAGCATCCGATTGCATGTCCGCGAAGATGCGCTCAAGCGCACGCTCCTGCGCGCCCGTCAGCTCGAAGGGAAGCACGGACGAGACGCGCTCGCGTATGCCGTCCGTGATTTCTATGACCGCACCCTTGGCTTCCTTGACTCGCTCGCCGCGACGAATCGCCAGAGCCAGAGCGACCCAGAAGAACTCCTCGAAGATGAGGCGCAGGTGAGCGGGAGAGCGCGCGCGCTCGTAATCCGCGAGCGGCGCGTCGTCCGAAGGAAAGTGTATGAGCCGCAGCGCCTCGGCGCGGCCTATAAGCTGTTGCTGCGCGATTAAATCCGCAGGCAGAGTCTCTTCTACCGAATCGTCGTCAACGCGGCTCAGCACGGCGTGCATAATCTCTCGCAGCCGTTTGGTGCGAAACTCTCCGAGCTTGCGATAAACGGGGACTCGCCGCCCCACGTGAATCGCAGCCGTCGCCGGGTCATCGTCAACTACTTCCTCTTCATCGAAATCGCCGTCGGCGCTCGACTCGTCTTCCGCTTCTTCAGCCTCATCGCGTGACTCCGGTGCGGAGCTTCCGCCACCGCCGTTCGAAGCTTGACCCGCCGCTCCCTCTTCGGCCAGCCGCAGCAGGGCGTGCTCGGGCGGAGTCCAAGTGCCGGGCAGCATCTCAAGCTCGTCCGGCTTGTTTAGTCTGAGCGCGAAGGTGTTTCGGCGCGGATCCCATTCCCACTGGCCGAAGGCTATGAAGCGCGCGCCTCGTGTAAAGCGCTGGCGGTTGTAGGCTATGATGCGCTCGGCTGCGCGCCCGGAGACGAACCACCAGACGACCACAGGCTTTCCCGTGCGCTCGGGGTCAGAGGCCGTTATCTCGAAGATGTAAAGCTTGGGCTGTTTAGGCGAACGATTGCGCCCCACCTGAAAGCCGCCCGCGACGCGAACATAAAGCTCGAGCGAAGCCTCCGTCCCATGACTCAGCTCCGAGATGCGCCCCATGTTGGAGCGGTCTTCGTACCGCATGGGCAGGTAGTTCAAGAGGTCTTCGACCGTGGCCTCCGTGGCGTCCTGCTTACCCACTACCGTCGCCAGCGCCAGCGCGAGCTTGCGCGCCGTTGGCTGCCCCAATCTGGGGACGCCGAATTTGTAGAGCGATGTGATGGGAGTGTCCAGCGTGATGGGGGAAGTTTTAGCCATCGCGGGAGGATGATAGCACAAGGAAAGTTATGATTCACCGCAGAGTGACGGCGGGTAAAGCAGAGAGTTGAATTTGAAAGCGACGCTAAGGGGAGTTGTATAACCGTACTCTACTGCTGTTTTAGAAACATACGCCCGGAGTGCGCCCGGCCAGTCGCGCGGCTTTTGAATCTTTATGCTTAAGCATAAAGATTTCAGAGATTTGAAACGGCTCTGCGATGGCTCTGCGGCCAAGCTGTAACATGGCATCTGTTTTGCAATCTTATAAATCAATGAGACAAAAAATAGCTGACAGCGCTGCTTCCATCTACAAGGCGGCTGCACTGCTATTGTTGGCGGTCGCGGCCCTTTCGATTCCCTTTGCTTCCGTGGCGAAGGGGCAGATACAGGACGCGCCGCAAACGTCCGCGTCTGTCAAAACCGACGCGATGATTGCCCGTTTCGAGGGGCGCGTCAAAGAGTATTCAGTCCTCAGAGAGCGACTTGAGGACAAGCTGCCAAAGCTTCCCAAGGACGCCACGCCGGAGCAGATAAAGGCGCACAAGGCGGCCTTTGAAGAACTGGTTCGCGCGGCGCGGCCTAACGCTAAACAGGGACAGCTTTTCACGCCGGACATAGCCGCGCACATACGCAAGACGATTCGGACTCTGTACACGGGCCAGAAGCTGCAAGCGCTGCGCGAAGAGATTATGGAGGCGGAGACGGCTGGCGTGCCACTGAGAGTCAACTACACCTACCCGGAGAGCAAGGAGCTGACACAGATTCCGCCGACGCTGCTCCTGAAGCTGCCGCAACTGCCGAAGCAGGTGAAGTATCGCTTCGTGGGACGCCACATGCTACTCGTGGACAGAGAGAACGGCCTGATTGTGGATTACATGCTTAACGCCCTGCCATAAAGCGGGCGCTCGCAGGGAGAAGAAAAAAGTATGAGACGGATTGTCAGTTCAGTCCTTTTGCTGGCCGCACTCGCTTTTGGCGGCCTCTTTAATCATAGCCTAGCCCAGCAGGCTCCTCTCTCCGCAGGCTCAAGAGTCGGCTCTGCCACGAGCGCGCCCTTAAAGCTTACTCTGCCCAAGAAAGAAGGCTCCGTTAAATTCGCAGTCATAGGCGACACCGGCACGGGCACGGACAAGCAGAGGCAGTTGGCCGACTGGATGGTGAAGTACAGACAGACCTACCCGTTCGAGTTCGTGCTGATGATGGGCGACAACATGTACGGCGGCGAGAGCCCCGCAGACTTTAAGCTGAAGTTCGAGGACGTCTACAAAACGCTGCTGAACGAGAACGTCAAGTTCTACGCCACGCTCGGCAATCACGACGACGCGAACCAGCGCTTCTACCAGTACTTCAACATGAACGGCGAGGAGTACTACGTCATCAAAAGAGGGAACGTCTCCTTCTACTCCCTGAACAGCAACTACATGGACAAGCGGCAGCTAAAGTGGATAGAGGAGCAGTTCGCGGCAGATACTTCCGAATGGAAAATCTGCTTCTTTCATCATCCGCCCTACTCTTCCGGCGGAAAGCACGGCTCAGAAGTAGAGCTGCGCACAGTCCTTGAGCCTATCTTCCTGAAGTACGGCATCAACGCGGTCTTCGCCGGCCACGAGCATTTCTACGAAAGGATTAAGCCGCAGAAAGGGATTTACTATTTCATCTCCGGCGCGGGCGGCAAATTAAGGGAAGGCGACGTTAAAAGTAACTCTCCCCTGACGGAGAAGGCGTATGATAAAGACATGTCCTTCATGCTCCTTGAGATAGCCGGGAACGAGATGCACTTTCAGGTAATCTCCCGCACGGGCGAAACCGTGGATTCCGGCGTCATCGTCAACCAACGCGCGCGAGCCGCGAAAGCCGCAGCTTAGCTTCTGATGATTACGCCACACAATTTAAGAGGGCTGCTGGCCCTACTGCTCATACTAATCGCCGGGCTTCAGTCCCAGAGCCTTGCCCAAAAGTCCAAGGGCAAGGATTCCGACGCTGAAGCTCGTCCCGTTCTCTGGCGCAATCCGGGCAACATCAGCAACCGCGACCTGCGCTACGGGCCGGGCTCTTACAGGCTCGCGCCTCTGGCCCCTTTCACCTTTATAGAAGAGGACAAGTCTGGCGAATCGCCCAAGTTCGACGTGAAAGACGCGCGCGGCATCACTTGGCGCGTCAAACTCGGCCCGGAGGCGCAGAGCGAGACGGTTGCGACTCGTCTGGTCTGGGCAGTCGGCTATTTCGCGGAAGAGGCTTACCACTTCGACCGCGTGCAGATTCAGGGACTTCCGCGTCTATCCAGAGGCAGGGAGTACGTCGGGCGCGACACGCGCATGGTCTACGGGGCGCGGTTCGAGCCGCGTCGTGAAGAGGTGGAGCGCGGGCCGGAATGGGGATGGTTCGATAATCCCTTCAAGGACACGCGCGAGCTGAGCGGCCTGAAGGTTCTGATGATTCTCCTGAACAACTTCGACGCACGCGCTGCCAACAACCGAATCTTTTACGTCACCAACTCGGCGGGAAACCGCGAGGCACGATATACAGTCTCAGACCTCGGCGCAACTCTGGGCAAAGCTGACGGGCTAGGGGGCCGCCGCACGAAGAATAACCTGAAGGATTTTCTCTCTACGCGATTCGTGACCGGAACTGAGGACGACGGGCGCACGGTCGAGTTCGATTACGACACGCGGCCAACGAAGCTGGGCGTCTTCTCCATATTTTACCCGCCTTACTACCGTGGGGAAGTGAAGAAGGAGAAGGCCATGCGCGGCATACCGACGGAGCACGCGCGCTGGATTGGCTCACTCTTGTCTCAGCTCTCGGACGAGCAACTGCGAGAGGCTTTCCGCGCAGCCAACTACAACAGGACGATTATGGAAGGATACGTTCGCGCGATACGCGAGCGCATCAATCAACTGACTAGGCTTTAACTCCAAGGAAAGTCGGCTTCTCTTTCATCAAAATCTAGTCGAAGGCGAAGTCGCGCCTGAGAGGGCTTGTGCAATCGTCTCGCGCAGCCGCTCGCCGTTTCGCTCGCGCGAGTAGCCGCGCCAGTGGCTCAATATCCGCCCGTCCGCCGATATGACAAGGGTCTGCGGGATTACGTTCCTGCCGTTCATCAGCGTGGCCGCAGTCTGCGGGTCAGCCCATCCATGACGAAAGCCGAACTTGAAATCGCGCACGAACTGCTTCACGCGCTCGGAAGCGGTGCGCGGGTCTTCCGTGGTCAGGGCAATGAACTCCACGCCGCGCCCCGCATACTCTTTGCGGACGCGCTCGTATTCTGGAACCTCCATGCGGCACGGGCCGCACCAACTCGCCCACAGGTTCAGCACGACCACCTTTCCGTAGAAGTCCGACAGGCGAAAGCTTCCTTTGTCGAGCGACTTCAATTCGCGGTTGAGTAAGTCCTGTGGCAGCACGCCGAGCGCCACAGGAGAAGGCGGAGCCTCGGGCCGCTCAAACTCGGACGGCGATTCAATCGCGGGCGCTACGGGCGTCGGAGGCGGCTTGGTGGTTCTTCTCCCTGATTGTGCGAGAGCGTTTGAGGAAAAGATTGTGATTAGAAGCAGCAGGACTATTTTTCTCATAGGTGGCCTTTGTGAATAAACTCAAGCAGAACCTGCGTAGATGATTCTACCGCTAACAGGCCAGCATTAAAAGCATGGCGTTACTTCGGTAGGGGGTCAGTTTGAAATCTAAACGAGTAATTCACCGCAGAGACGCAGAGAAACGCAGAGGGGGCGCGGAGAAAAATCAAATCTCTGCGCGTTCTCAGCGTCTCTCTGCGTCTCTGCGGTGAGTCTGATTTTTGAAATTGACCCATTACCGTTACTTCGTGTGTTACCGCGCGGACGCTTTCCTGCGCATGAGTCCCACGATAACGATTAAAGCGAAGATGCTCGTCCCCGCGCCGATTAGCGCGTACAGGATATTTCTTCCGCGCCCGGCGACTCTTCCGGAGCCGTCATCGGAGGGGCTTTGACCGTCGGCGGGATTGCCGGACGAAGCCCTGTTTTCTACCACGTTTGCCAGCGTGGAAATTTTCCCGTCCGGCGAGAGCCTGCGCACGCGAGTCCCAAGCGGATGGTACGGGTCGGTCTGTCCAATCTCCAATATGTAAAGCTCGCTGCCTTTCAAAGCAACGCCGGTAGGGAACCACGACTCTTCTGCCTGTAAGACCGTGCTGGTTTGCCCGTTGGGCATAATCTTCAGCACGCGCCGATTTCCGTGGTCAGCCACGAAGGCGTTGCCTTGAGCGTCTACGGCTATGCCCAACAACTGTGTGGCAGAGCCGCCGCCCGACTGATTAGCGGAAGTCTTCTCTTTAGTCAGATTGCGGGCAAGCTGAGTGAGCGTGCCGTTCGTAGCCAGCTTGCTGACATTCGCGCCGTGTGTAAAGTAGAGCGCGCCGTCCGTCCCGAAGGCCATCCCGCCAAGGCTGTATGGCACGCCCTGTTTGTACTGTCGCGCGGCGCTGCTGTTCCCGACCAGCACCGTGACGTTTCCGTCCGCGCCTCTTTTCAGGACGAGCAACTCGCTTCCGGGATAGTTGGTCGCGTGATAAGAGTTGCCGTCGCGGTCTTTCCAGATGCTTATGCCTTCGGGCGGGTCAACGGTGGGAGGCAGAAGGTACGTGAAGCCGCCAGCAGGCGTCATCTTCCAGATTGCGCTGAAGAAGCGCTGAGTCGAGGGCTCGTAAGAGTTGTCCGCGCCGTAAAGGTTTCCTGCTTCGTCTATGTTCAGGTCGTGAATGTGCCTGTCGGCGGCCGCTCTGAACACAGTCACAGTGCCTCTGGCGTCAATCTTCCAGACAGTCGTCAAGTCGCTGAAATAGACCTGACCCTGATTGTCTACCGCTATCCCCCATGCAGGATGCGCCCGCGCCTCTGTGTAAAGAAAAACGAGCGGGACTAAGGCCGAGATTATGGTGACGAAAGCACGCCTCATAAGATTCACCTCGACTGATGATATCAAAGGAAGCAGGAAACGACACTAAAAGGCACGGGGAAGCGATAATCTTCCTCGTGCCTTTTACTGTTGTTTCCTGCTTTATCTTTACTTGAACCCTATTACCATCGAATCAGGGCCGACCAGATGCTCTACGCGAGTTTGGCGGAAGCCGGTTTCGCGCATCCAGTTGGAGCAGTCCGCGCCCGTGTAGTCGAAGCCGCCGGGCGTCTCTATCAGCATGTTCAAGCTCATCAGCAGCCCGAGCGAGTTCTCGCGCCGCTCGTCGTCTATGAGCGCCTCGAAGACTATGAGAGCGCCGCCTTCGGGGAGCGCGTCGTATGCCTTCTTCAGCAGCATACGCTTCTCTTCCAGATTCCAGTCGTGCAGTATGTGCCCCATCACCAGCACGTCAGCAGACGGCAAGCGGTCTTTGAAGAAATCGCCGGGATAGAAGCGAAGCCGCTCGGACAGCCCGTGTCGCGCGACATATTTTTCAAACACGGGGCCGACCGAAGGGATGTCGAAGCTCCCGCCCGTCAGGTGTCCGTGCGCCAGAGCGATTTGCACGGGCACGCCTCCCTGAGCGCCGCCTATGTCTATGAAGGTGCGATAATCGCTCCATGGAAATTTCTGCGAGATGGCCTGAGCCGCGCCCAGACTGAGGCCGGTCATGGCGCTCAGGAAACCTTCTAAACGCTCCGGCTCCGCGTAGAGCGCCTCGAAGAAGTTGCCGCCGCTCTTGGCTTCGTTCTGAGGCCGCCCGGTCTTCAGAGCCTCGGTCAGCGAGCCCCAGAATGGATAAAGCCGCGCGTTGGCCATCTCAAGCATCCCGCCCATGTAGGTCGGCTTCTCCCTGTCCAGATAAGTCTCCGTCTCAGGCGTGTTGCTGTAAACGCCCTCACTGTTGCGCTCCAGCATGCGAAGCGAGACTAGTGCGTCCAGAAAATCTACGGCGCTGCGCGTGTGTAAATTGAGCCGTTCCATTATGGCCGGTGCGGTCATGGGGCCTTTGGCCAACTCCGTGAAGAGCCCAAGCTCGACTGCGCTCAGGAGCGTCTTGGAAGCCCAGAAGCCGAGGCCCAGTTGCATGATATGGTCAGGCGTGACAGGCGCGTTCATCTCTTTCTCTCCTTCGTCAACAGCAGGATAGCGCGCAACGCCGGAACCGCTCGATTCCTTCGGCAGATAAAGTTGCGCTCAACTGTTAACGCGGAAAAATTCAGGGAAGAGTATCAGGGCCGAGACCGAAAAATATCAGAGATGAATCGAAGCAGCCTGTAAATTCCCCATCAAGGATGAGGCGGCTAAAGCTAAGACGGCCACGGCGGGTAGCGGCTTATCTTCCGCGCCGGGGATAAGGCGCACGCGTCGTATGCGGCGTCTGTCTATGCGCTCTACCTTGAAGCGCATCCCGTCGTACTCTACCGTTTCGCCTTCCTGCAACAACCGCCCGGCCTGCGCCAGAAGAAAGCCCGCGAGAGTGGTGTAGCCGCCGACTTCAGGCAGGCGCAGATTGAGCTGGCGGTTAGCGTCACGCACCGTGAGCATCCCGCTCAACAAGTAGGTGCCGTCCTTTTCCTTCATTATCTGCGAGCGCACTTCCTCGTCATACTCGTCGTTGATTTCCCCGACTATCTCCTCCAGCAAATCTTCGAGCGTGACAATGCCCTCCATGCCGCCGTGCTCGTCAACGACTATGGACAGGTGCGTGCGCGTTGACTGCATGTGTCTGAGCGCAGCGCCGAGCTTGGCCGTGGCCGGTATGAACTGCGGCGGGTGAAGCAGCTTTTCCAGATTGAAGCCGTCCGCCTGCGGCTGCTCCAGATAAGGCTCCAAGTCGCGCCTGAATAAGATGCCGACGATATCGTCTATGCGGTCGCGGTAGACGGGCAGGCGCGAATAGCCCAGAGTGCGAAAAGCCTGTTTAGTCTCTTCTATAGTCGCGGTTATGGGGATGGCGTCTACTGTAGTGCGCGGAATCATGGCTTCGCGGACTTCGGCATCGGAGAAGTCGAAGACGTTGCTGATTAGCTTTTGCTCATCTTCTTTAAGATGACCGCTCTGGCGCGAGATGTCTATTAACTGGCGCAGCTCTTCTTCAGTATAGATTGACGCGTGCTCGCCCGAATGTTGCAGCCCAATCAGTCGAACGGTGCGCGTGCCAGCCCAATCCAGCAGCCGTATCGGATAATAAAATGCTTTGTAGAAGATTTGCATGGGCAGGGCTATGGCCAGCGCGGTCTTCTCCGCGCGCTCAAGCGCAATCGTCTTAGGCGCTAACTCGCCAAGCACTATGTGTAGAAAGGTGATGATGCTGAACGCGACCGTGAAAGCTATGGTGTGCAACACGGTGTCCGACACCCTGCCTTTGAGCGGGATTTCGAGCAGGTGGGCAATCGCGGGCTCGCCAATCCAGCCGAGCGCCAGAGAAGCCAATGTGATGCCTAGCTGAGTGGCGGAGATGTAGGCGTTCAGGTTGTCCACCAGCCCTAACAATCTCTTCGCGCGCCTGTTGCCAGCCTCCGCGAGAGTGGCTATGCGAGAGCGGCGCACGCCTACCAGCGCAAATTCCGAAGCAACAAAAAAACCGTTGGCCAGAACCAGCAGGACAACGATAACAATGTTCAGGAGCTCGAGCATGCTCTATGATAAAGGTCGGGCTGTTAGTGATGCAAGAAGGGCCAGAATGATTTAACCTGCCCGTGACACTGAGGCTCCTATGCTCGAATGAGTTGTTAGGCCGTGCCTTCGCGCTACCTGCCTAAAAGGACTGTGATGTCGCCGGATTCGTGATTGGCGGTGATGATGTCGGCCTTGCCGTCGTTGTTCACATCACCGACGGCAATCCTCTGGCTCCTACCTGCCTTGTAAGGAGAGCCTGCTGCGGGCGTGTAACCTCCGCGCTCATTACCCAGCAATACAGCTACGGAATCGCTGGCCTCGGTTCCTATAACCACCTCCGGGCGCGCGTCCCCTGTCACGTTGGCAGCGATAATCTCGTAGCCGCGACTGCCCAAGTCAAAAGTAGAGGCTGGCGCTGGTGCAAACCCTCCGCGACCGTCGCCTAACAAGGTAGTTATAAGGTTGATGTCGTCGTGCGTCATAATCAGGTCAAGGTTGCCGTCGCCGCTTATGTCTCCCATAGCGACGTAGTAAGGTCGCGGCGAGACTGTATAGGGCGAGCCTCCCGCAGCCCTGAAGCCGCCACCGCCATCACCCAGCAGAACCGTCACGTTGTTGCTGCCTACATTCGGCGCGACTATGTCCGGCTTGCCGTCCTTGTTCACGTCGCCAACGGCGTGAGGATACGGAGCGCGACCAACCGCAAACGGCGACCCGTCGGCTGGCTTGAAACTGCCACGTCCGTCGCCCAGCAAGACCGAGACGCTGTTGTCATCTTGATTAGAGGTAGTGATGTCGAGCTTTCCGTCAGAGTTCAGGTCATTAAGAGCTAGCCCGTGATTGTGCGGCTTTGTCCCTTGATACGCTGCGAAGGGCGAGCCGGGAGCCGCAGAGAATCTGCCGTCGCCAGCGCCCAGTAGAATCTCTACGCCGAAGCTGTCGTGATGAGTCAGTGCCATGTCAGCGTTGCCGTCACTGTTTACATCGCCTATAGCAACAAGATGAGCGGCCCTCTTGATTGGCGAGTCGGGCGCGGGCGTAAAGCCGCCCTTCCCATTACCCAGCAAAACCGAAACTTTATCCTCGGCAAGACAGGTTACTATGTCCAGCTTTCCATCCTTGTTCAAATCGGCTACGGCTAAGTCCTGTGGACGGCCTCCTATGCCGAGCGGAAGGCCCTGCGCTGGCGCAAAAAGAGGGTTACGCGCCTGTGTGTTTGGCCGGGGCAGTACGCTGCAACCCGAAGCCAGAATCAACAATACCAACAGGCCACAGGCTGCAATTCGCTTCTCCATAAATAACCCCTTCGGCATTCGCTCATTCTATAACTACTCGCGGTAGATTGGAGAAGGAAATCTCAAATTATTCTGCGAACCTCCAGATAGCGGCTTCCAGCTCTTTCAGTGTGAAGTTGACGGCTTCCGGCATAAGCCGCAGAGCGTACTTACGCAGGTCGCTGCATTCATACAGCACCGTCAGCAGCATCAGACGGGCTCGCAGGCTCACGTCGAGCTGCGATTCGTCATAGCCGTAAGCGAGCAGCATGGCCCTCTGTAGCTCGCGGCTTCCCTGTACCATCAGGACGCCCGGCGCTACAAAATCATATTCGTGAAAGCCGCAAAGCGAGTCTGCAAAATCGAACAGGCCCGTAATCCTCCAGCGCCCGTCGTTCTGCGCGAGCAGCAGATTGCCCAGATGAGCGTCGCCATGAAGCAGCACCGGCTCGTACTCCGCAGGTAGCATCTCAAGCCGCGCGTCAAGATAATCGGGCAGGCTCTCCAGCCATTCGGGATTAGCGCCGCAGGCTCGCTGCCGCTCTACACACATCCCGGCCTGTCGCTCAATAAACTCCCGCCAGTTCGGATTCAAAGGTGATTGCGAGAGAGCGGCCGCGTGATTGTGCAGGCTCCTAAGCGCCAAGCCAAGATGAGTGGCAATCTCCATGCGCCCGCGCAGGTTGATTCCCGGCCACGCTTCTCTGGCCGGGATACCCACAAGCTGTGTCATCACCAGATAAGACCAGCCTTCGAGTTCTCCCGCGTATAAAATCAGAGGCGTTTCGACATGTAGTTTTCCGCTAGCGGCTTCGAGCGATGCTTTCTCGCGCCGGTAGCCCTCACGAAACGGAGCGAAGATTTTGATGACGAACCGCTCATCAACAAAGAAGACTATGTTCTCGCCCTGCCCGGAGCGCCGCAGGAGCGTGTAAGTGAGATTGTATCTATCACAGATGACCGAGGCTGCCTGTTCCCACACGCGGCTGCTGAAATGGCGCGTGTAATCGCCGGCGTCCTTAAGGGGAAGGTTCAGGCGCATCATAGACGGGTCAGCCGCTCACTTCTTTCTCGGGCAAGCGTCTCAAGCTCACAGCCAGCGCTACGATAGCCAGAGTCCAGATGATGCCTTTAATCAGCAGCACCCATTCCGAAGGAATACGCGACGGGTCAGGCTGTCCCTGACGAAGACTCTGCAACTGTCCGAAGAAGCTGTAGTAGCCAAGCCCGCAGGCAAAGCCCCATGCGGCTATGAGAAAGCGCTGCCCCTTGCGAGAATCTTTCCCCACGAGCCATGCCGCGTAGAGCAGGAAAGCTCCCATAATGTAGTCGTCAAATAGATTGGCGGGAGCCTCCTGCCAAGTGCTCCAACGGCGAATCGTCTCCGCTAGCGGAGCCAGTATGCCACCCAGAATTGCCAGCCAACGGCTGAATCGAATAGTCACGGCTTCCGCCTTAATCCTATATTCCGGCAATCGTAGTCCCGGCTCGTTGGGACTATTCTATGAGTTGTCGAACGGCATTTGCCAGCATCAGCGCAGGATTACTTTCATCAACCTTAAATCCGTCTTCCACCCCCCAGATTGCCGACAGCACGGCTTGAGAAAACCCCCATAACAGCGCCCTGTGCGCGTCCAGCTTCAGCTTGTCCTCAAGGCACCTGATTCTTCTCTCAACTGTCTTCGGAGAGACAAACAATTCCGGCCTCTCATAAGGATTCCGCAGAGCCGCGCCGATTTCGTACTCAACCTCGCCTATTACTCCCTTCGGGTCTATAGTCACCCAGCCGCGCGCCGAGTCGAAGAGAATATTGTAATGGTGAAGGTCGCCGTGCAGTAGACGCGCACCCTTCTGTGACGCGCAGAGAGCCATATATATTTGCTGGCCCTGTTGCACAAGGTCTGCCGGAATCTGATTGTCTCCGCTTGCCAGATAGCCTTCGAAGCCCTTTCCCCAATCCTCTACGGTAACAAACTCCATAGAAGATTTGTGCGAAGACATCTGTCGTATCACTTCGGCCAGAATCTCAGTCGCCTCCGCGTCCAGACCGTTTAAGGAGAGGGTGGAAAGCGGAGTCCCCGGCTCAAGCCTTTCCAGCAACAGAGCGCCCGCGACGTGCTCGTATACCCGCACCGTTCCCTTCGCGTCAAATGACTCCAGCACCTTCCCTGAAAGCCACTCGTCACCCGGTTGGCGTAGCACCTTCAGCACGACCGGCAGATTACCCTGCCTGCCGAACACTATAAAGGAGCTTTCTGTCTCAACCGTATCCTCGGCAACGATAGCCCACTCACGAACACGCTCCTCTACTCGTTCCATCAAAGGTTTAATAGTCATTGGTCTGCTGATGCTCTATCTTTCCAGAGGGCCCGGACATCAGGGACGCTCCCGCAAGTGAATTGGTAAGAGCGATGAGGTGCGCCGATTATCTACTTACTATTTGGTAAAGACAAGAAATAAGCCGCCACAACTCCGCAGGCGGTAAAACGCAGTAACTTTTGACATGCCGGTAGAACCTTACACGCTCATCAACATAAACGGGAACGCGGCACTTAACAACGGCATGCAAGCCGACGCCCCTATAGCCTATCTCTCATAAACGTTGCGCTCGGCGCGGGTGACGCCGGGCGTCAGGTTGCTTCTTATTTTCAATCCTGTTATAGAACCCACATGGCTGCTACGCATTCGCCGGTGGATAACAGACTTGTTTCAATAGATGTTTTGCGCGGTTGCGCTGCCTTAGGTGTATTGCTATCTCATTCCTTTCCACACGAATTAACTTATCTGGCATCTCAAGCGCCGTGGTTCGGATACTTAGGGGCGGTTTTGAGCAGGGGGACGCTAGGTGTCCCGTTGTTCTTTGTCATTTCTGGTTTTTGCATCCATCTGCGTTGGGCAGACCGCTACGGTAGAACAGGCCAAGTCAAATTGGATTATGTGGCGTTTTGGAAGCGGCGAATCTATCGTTTATACCCTCCTTACTTTATCGTTCTATGCTTTTGTATGTTGATGGTCGTCGTCGCCTACCTGTTTGGCCGTGCAAATTATTACCCGGAGCCTCGCCTTCAATGGATTGGTATAGATTTTGTCGCTCACGTCTTCATGCTTCATGGCTTCCACCCTTGGTTGGATTTCGGGGGCAACAATCCGCCGATGTGGACTTTAGCTCGTGAGGAATATTTTTATGTCATGTACTTCGGTCTATTAGCATGGCGACGCACTTGGGGTTTAATCAGTACGACGGTCGGCGTGCTGGTATTAGGCTTAACATTCCCGGTCGTTATGCGGCTCTTCGTGCCGGATGGCTCACCATACTGGAACACAATCTATACTTCCGCCTTAGTCCTATGGATACAGTGGGTCTTGGGAATGGTTGCCGTTGAGTCTTACTATGGTGTTATCAAGCTCCCGCGCTGGTGTCGCGCGGCTTGGATGGTTCCAGTCTGGTTCATTGCTGGTGAGATAAGCCGAATCTACATTCCGGTTCTTTCAGTAATCTTTTGGGGGATGACCTTTTTTACACTTCTTAACTTCTGTGTTGATTCCGAAAAGATTCATCATTGGGCCAGCCATAAAATAACGGTTTGGCTGGCCAACGTCGGATTATTCTCATACTCAATATATCTGATTCATTATCCCGTCCACATGCTAATTCGAGAAACGTCGAGCGTTATTGCCCGCCCGCCGAATGTATGGATAGCTCTAATTGTCATGGCGTTAAAAATAGTCGTCGGATTTTATGTGGCCAAGCTGTTTTTTAATTTAGTAGAGCGACGCTTCCTTAATAAGCCGGTAAGATTCCGCTCTGTAAAAACAGACAGTCCGGGGGGCGGCGTGAGTAAACATAGTGAACCTTTGGCGCAACCTAACAACTCATTCAACCCGACGCCTCAATAGCATCTCTTTCAGCGCGAGATGTGGTCATCGGCCCGGATGCTGCTCGCTCGATGAAGGTCAATTCGAGCGTTAGTCACTTCATATTTCTGAGGTGTTAGATAAGAGGGCAGAAAACAAACAATCGCTAATCGGACAAGTCGGTATATTATGAGAGATAAAATCCGTGAGGTTAATCAATTATGGAATTCCAACTCAATCATGCTAAAGAGATTCTCAGTCGGACTCCTTCGACGTTGACCTCGCTGCTACAAAATCTCCCTGATGAATGGATTCTTTCAAACGAAGGCGGTGATAGCTGGAGCCCTTTTGATGTTATGGGCCATCTTATACACGGAGAGGAAACCGATTGGATTCCCCGCGCCAGAATTATTCTGGGTTATGGCGAGGAGCGACCTTTCGAGCCGTTCGACCGCTTCGCCATGTTCGAGAAATCCAGAGGTAAATCTATGGATGATTTACTAACTATGTTCAAGCGGCTACGGGAAGAGAGTTTGCAGGAGCTGGATGCTATGAGCTTAACGTCAGAGATGCTGGATAAGCGAGGAACGCATCCTGAACTGGGGACTGTGACGCTCAGCCAGTTGCTTTCGACGTGGGTGGTACATGACCTCGGCCACGTCGGGCAGATTGTCAGAGTGATGGCAAGGCAGTATAGCGAAGCAGTAGGAGTTTGGAGAGGCTATCTGCCAATCCTGAGTAGATAACTGTACGACATTGCTCATCTAACAACTCACTTAACCGGGGCGTTGACTGAATGGTTCTCATAACCGCTTTCTCTAATCTGCTAGAATGCTTTTTGCCGCGCCCGGTTGATTGAGGCATCGGGCGTCTAGTCGAAAGATAATGGTAAAGTTAAGAGCAAAGAATGGAAGACGGGCTGAAACATCTGACAATGCCAGAGCTTGAAGCGGGGCTGGACGTAATCCGCCTATCGCCTAAAGATGAAGGCACCTTAGAGTTGATAGTGCGCCGTCCGCAGGTAGACGCGCGCGAAACCCTTGAGGAGGCAGAGCTTCATCTGCTGGAAGGGTTGGTGGGCGACAATTGGAGACAACGCGGCAGTTCTCGAACACAGGACGGGACGGCGCACTCTGACATGCAGCTTAATATTATGAACGCGAGGGTGATTGCGCTTTTGGCACAGCATAAGAGGCATTGGCCGCTTGCCGGAGATCAGCTCTTTATAGATATGGATTTAAGTGAAGAAAACTTGCCTGTCGGCACGCGGCTGGCGATTGGGTCGGCCATAATTGAAGTGACGGCGCAGCCTCACACCGGGTGCCATAAGTTCGTGGCACGGTTTGGGCTGGACGCTATGAAGTTTGTCAATTCTGCCGTGGGAAAACAGCTTCATCTTCGGGGAATCAATGCGCGGGTGTTCCAGCCGGGTCTGATTCGAGTCGGCAGTGTTGTCAAGAAAATTTAGTTCCATATACAAATGAGATGCGCCGGTTGCATCGCCTGACAACTCATCAATCAAAGCGCGAGATAGCAGTTCTTTCATGATTTAATCCTCTGATTTAGTAAGATGCTGTCCGACGCGCCCAGTTAGGGAGGAAGCATGAAATATTATTGTGTTGCCGAGCTAGACATAATTGACCAGAGCTGGGTCACAGAATACGTTCAGAATGTAACGAAGCTTGTTGAGCGCTATGGCGGTAAGTATTTAGCCCGCACGCCCAATATTGAAAGACTTGAAGGCGAGCGCAATCCGTCGCAGATATTTCTCATTATTGAATGGCCTTCCAGAGAGACGGCACTGAGCTTCTACAATAGTGATGAGTACAGACCTTATCTTAAAGCCCGGCTCGAAGGAGCCAGAAGTGAATTGGTACTTGTCGCGGGTGAAGATATAGCTAAAGGTGCGCGGATTAATGATGAGGCTGGCCGCGCCTGACAACGCATTCAACGCGAGCGGCACTTCAGCGGCGACAGATAGATGAGGAGCGATTTAATGACAGAATCCAGAGTGTGGGTCTTCTTTTACGGCTCCTACATGAATTTTGATGTCCTGAAGGATGTTAATCTTGTGCCGGAGCAGTGGGAGGCGGCGAGAGTTAATGGTTATGACATCGTGATTCAGCCTCGCGCCAATCTTGTTCGTTCTGACAGGCAATGCGTTTATGGAATCCTTGTTACTGCCACGCATGTTGAGCTGAGCCGTCTGTATGCTCATGCACAAGATGTTTTGGGCGAGACATACCTGCCGGAACCTCTCCTTGCCGAAACATTAAGCGGCACTTGGAGGCCAGCCCTCTGCTACATTGCGCCTTCAATGGAAGCGAAGCCCGCAGCGAATGATTACGTCGGGCGCATCGTGAAAGCCGCCAGAGAGTTCAATTTCCCGGAGTGGTACATTGAGCGGCTTGAAAGCTTCCAGTCAAAGAGCAGCGATGAGCTGTGAAATTGCTTAACAGCAAATTCTACCGGAGCGCGAATGGCATCGCCTTTATGCGCCTGACTTTGTTGTTGCAGTTCGTTGAGTCCGGTTTAATTCGAACGCCGAGCGCTTATTTAATGCTGAAGGTTGCAACATCCGAAAGAGAGTCCCCGACGATGGCATATTCTCCGGGCTCCAAGCGTTGGCGCGGATATATCTTCATGTAATTGACAAATAGAATTCTCCCTTTTCCTGCCTCAACACGTAACCGTTCCAGTATTTGATACTCTAACCTTATATTTTCTTCGTTCAATGGCGCATAGCCTTTACGCCCCTTGATGGTCGTGATGGTGAACTGACGCGAGCCGTTCTTACTCATCAAACGGACTAAAAGATGCGGCGGCGGATCCATCCTGTCGGCTACGAACACATAAAAAGAGGGCGTGGAATCAGCAAGGACGGTTGTAGCTTTTGTCCCATTCAATTTAACCGCAGTCGTTCTATCATCTTGAGCGACTGAAAAAACATTGACAGAGGTTATCCCATTCTCAAATGGAAGCGGTGCAAGTTTGTTCTCAATATCTACATAGTAGATTCGGGTCAGGTCGTCAGGGACTGGTGGAAACGACTGTTGTGCGTAGATGTTAGCTAGCCTGTCAGTCCTATCTTCAATCTTTGAATTAACTGTAAAAGATGGCGCGGCAATATAAAATACGATAAGGATAATTATTAATCGTCTCTTATTAATAATGGGTTTCATGACAATGCTTTTAGACACTGTGACAGAGAGAAAGTTCCAGTTTTTGTGCCTCTGATGAAAGTTATAATATAGGTATTAGCATTATAATATCTTTACTTGAATTTACATGTACAAGTACAGAGACAGAGCCGATGAGCGAAGATGTACAAAATAGTTATGACAAAGTGGCAGGGGATTATGCCCGGCACTTTCATGATGAATTGTATAAGAAGACATTTGACCGGAAGATGCTCGATTGGTTAGCCGAGAAAGTTGGCGAGCTGGGAGTTATCTGTGACATGGGATGCGGGCCCGGACAGGTGGCCCGCTACTTATATGAGCATGGCGCGAAGGTGTGCGGTATTGATTTGTCGCCCGTCATGGTTGAGCATGCTCGAAGATTGAATCCGGATATTACATTCCGGCAGGGGAACATGCTGGCTCTGGCTGATATTACCGACAACTCTTATGGAGGAATAGCGGCTTTTTACTCTATCATTCATGTTCAACGACCGGCATTGAATCAGGCGCTGGCTGAGTTAAAGCGAGTGCTGCGCCCTGAAGGAGTCTTGTTGCTGACATTTCATATTGGACAAGAAATCATTCACAGAGATGAATGGTGGGACAAGGCGGTATCTTTAGATTTCATCTTCTTTGAAACCGAAGAGATGAAAGACCGTCTCAAGGCGGTGGGCTTTGAGCTACAGGAAGTAATCGAGAGAGAGCCCTACGCGGAAGTGGAATATCCGAGCCGGCGGGCCTATATATTTGCGCGGAAGCCTTAAAGTGAAGGGCAGAGGCGTTCTCGGTCTATCTTAGTTGCAGAAGATGAGCGATATCAACATCAATCTGGATGGAATCATCTCCTTTCTTGTCGCTGTTGTTTTGGCACTTATTCTACTGCTTTGCATGGCCGTTTTCCTGCTTCGAGCCTTAACCCTGATGCGACGTAAACGTGAATCGTTCTCTCGTCTAGCAACGTTTCCGCATCTTGTCGGGTTATCAATCAGTCTCTCCTGTTGTCTGATTATTATCTTGCTGATATGGCTCAGTGATAGCATGCAGCGACCACATACACTCAATATTTGGCTTGATAATTGGGTGTGGCTTTGGTCTACGTGTGTGTTGTTGATGTGGCCTGTGAGCGTTTATGTTTGGAAGATGTACAGGCAATGACAAGAGCGCCTAGGCCACTTAACAAAAGAACTCTTGCACAGGCAGTCTATCATTTAGCCTCTATGGACTCAGACCTTGCGAAAATAGCTGCTGATTTTGGCAGGCCGCCTCTGTGGGAGCGTCAACAAGGCTTTCAGACGCTCATTCACATCATCCTAGAGCAACAGGTTTCCTTGTCATCAGCCAGAGCCACTCTTGAACGGCTTCTCGCCCTTGCGAATCCTCTTACACCGGAACGATTCTTACTTCTTAACGATGCCGAATTAAAGTCCGTAGGATTTAGCCGCCAAAAAATCTCATATGGTCGCTGTCTTGCCGAGGCGATAGTCCGGCGTGACTTGGATATAGCCGGGCTTAATTCGATGAGCGACGAATCGGTCAGGTCTGAGTTAATGAAAATCAAAGGAATAGGGCGGTGGACATCCGATATCTACTTGTTAATGGCTATGCTGCGCCCGGATGTCTGGCCTAAAGGAGATTTGGCGCTGGCTGTAGCCGTAAAGCAAATCAAGAGATTAAAAGAGAAACCAACAGAAGAAGAACTGGACGTAATTAGCAATAGCTGGCGGCCGTGGAGGTCAGTGGCGGCGCGGCTCTTCTGGCAGTACTATTTGAACCTGCGCGCTGTAGGAGCAACACAATAACTCAACCAGCCGGATTGAGGATTGACAGCTTTTATCAATATTCTTCGCAATCACGATTGGATAGCTTATGCCGCGACGGTTAATTCGAGCTTTGCAAGCTTTAATATCGCGGGGGCCTATTAACTTGAATGCTTCGCTGCCTAGATTCTTCATGAGACTTGTCTGTCTTCTCTTAATTGTGTGCTTCCCCTGTCCCATCAATGCGCGACAGAATAAAGCCAGAGGGGGCAACGCTCTCTGTGAAGGCGGAATTCTCAACAGCAAAGTTACATTTGAATCTAAGCCGGTATATCCCACTGCGGCGAGAAAAGCGCGTGCCGAAGGAAGTGTAGTGGTCAAAGTGCGTATTGATGAGGGAGGCAATATTTTTGAGGCCGTTGCCTGTTCAGGCCACCCCTTGCTGCGGCAGGCGGCAGCAGACGCCGCTTACCAAACACGATTGTCGCAGACCGTGCTTTCGGGTAAGTCCGTTAAAGTTTCAGGCGTGCTGGTATACGTGTTCAGGTTAAATCAAGAGACAGGTCGGCTTTATAAACCATAGCTTGCAACGGCTCATTCAGGAGTCAGGATATCGAATGGAATTGACAATAGAAACATACAGGGATGTTTTAGACAGGCTCGAACGCGAGCACGCGCGTTATATTGTAGTCAGTGGCGTTGCTGTTGTTCTTCGTGGACATGTGCGGCCAATTGCCGACCTCGACCTTGTCATAGACGCTAAGCCCGAAGAGGCTGGGCGCGTGATGCACATCATGGCAACACTCGGTTTTATGCCCAGCGTCCCGCTCCCGCTAAGCATGCTAACTGTGCTACGAATGTTTGACCGGTCGCAGCGTGAGGTTGACATCTTTGTTCGCTACCACATCCCGTTCGAAGAGCTGTGGTCACGCTCAGAGATTGTAGACATCGGCAATGGCGGCGTGGCACGAATAATCTCTCTGGAGCATCTACTGCGGATAAAGCGTACGCATGCGCGGCCGCATGACCTGATGGACATAGAGGGGCTGCTCGGATTAGAAGTGAACAGCCGAGACAGTATTGCCACCAACGCGACCGGCGAGCAGGATAAAGCTACATAAGACGCCGACCACTGGCCCATTCAGCACAAGCAGCGACAAGCTAAAGCATAAAGCGCGGTTGAAGGCGAAGCTCTTGGGACTCCTGCCGCGCTTTATGCTGATTAGCGATGGTTTCCCCGCCTGCTATCTTTCAAGGGCTCGAAGGAATTTAACGTCTACCTGAGCAAGTGTCCCCGCGTCGTCGCGGTTGAAGGCGACTACCTTGCCGTCAGGCTGCCGCGAAATCACAAAATTGTCTGCGCTGTAGGTCAGGCTCTTGCCTGTCTGGTTGGTGTCCATGTCCGTGGGGCGAAATCCCAGAATGACGACGCCGACAGTAGATTGGCAGAGGACAAGTACCTGTTTTATGCGGCGCTTGCGGCTTAGATTATCGTCGTAATATTCAGTGATAGAAACGCCTGTGTTGCCCTTGATTAAGAGCTTGGCGATGTAGCGCGTCGCGCCCGTGCTGAAGCCCATTTCCCAATAGCCGTCGAAATTTGCTCTGTTTTCCTGAAGACTGTTTTGCCTGCAAATGCTCGCTTGAGCCTGCGCGTCGGCGCTGCTCAAAACGATGAAGAAGGCAACGAGCATTAGCCCCAATAATGTGTTAGTCAAAGTTTTAGCAGACTTAGCGCGAACGATACAGCTTCGCACAAAAAGTGTCTCTGTTATCATCACTGCTGTCCTCCTTTTCTTAGAGCCTTGTCAGGCTATTGGTTGCGGTTGAGGTTAAACTGCAAGATGTTTCTGCGCTGTTAATGAGCTTTCCCGGAGGTCTGTGCTGCGAGGCAGACCAAAGAATTTGGCCCCTTATTTCACAGGCGTTATCTAAAGTCAACTAAATTCTGTTGCCCGGTCTGGATGTCAGAGTTCGAGCTTGAATCAAAGATGAAAGGCCGGTGGAAGGGAATGAAAATGGGTGACGAAACTTAACAGCTAATCCAATCGAAGCCGAAAAAGCCTGAATCCCACCCGCCTGATTCGGTGCTTTTTACACGGTTAATTACGTGCGTTAGACGGGGCTATTTGGGGGCAACTCTAAATCGCAAAAAACCTTGACAAGAAGACCCAAAAAGGAATAAAAGGCTCCTTGTGTTACCTAATCCCCTCTCGAAGGAGTCTCTTATGCCCGCCCTATCCAGCTTCGGTCACAAAGATAACCCCCAGACTTCCCCAAACAGTCTTGGAAGAAAGGGAAAGATGCTCTACGTTAGAGGAGTAGTGATGCTCCTCGTCGCAGCTTGTATATTAGTCTCGACTTCGATTCTTTCTGCCCGAACCACTAGCCCGCAGGAAGACCGTCGCGTCAAAGTTATCAATAACGCATCCTCCGCTATCTATCATTTCTATGCCTCCAACGTAGATAGTGAGAGCTGGGAAGAGGACATACTGGGGAATAGAACGATACCCCCCGGCAAATCCGTTATTGTTAATATTGACGACGGTACGGGCCACTGCTTCTACGATTTGAAGGCAGTCTTACGTGATGGACGCGAAGCCGTCAGGCGTAAGTTCAACGTCTGCACTCAAGCAAGTTGGACAGTGACTGACTGATAAGCTACATCAGCGCTGCGATAAATTCGATTTCCGGCACTCTGCTAAAATATAGCACGCGGCACCTTTAGGCGCGCCAATACCTGATTAACCGGAGCGTAGGGCAGCATTCTCGAATGCTACCCTTTTGTGGCAAGGGCTGAAATGCTTCTTGCACACGCCCGGTTAATTTGTGTCTTGGCCCCTTCGCTTAGAAATCCCTGTTGAACTTAGCCCCATTCGATAACGTAGTAGCCTTACGGAGGTGAAATCAGGTGTACTGTTCATCTTGTGGAGTAGCTGTATCGCAGGGCCTTACCTACTGTAATTATTGTGGCGCAAAGTTGAGCGGGGAGAAGGTTGATAGCGTCGCCAAATCATCGGAAGTTAAGCCGGAATTTCTAGTGTGCGCGATGGTAGTGCTCTTCGTCTTCGGCCTGATAGCCATCGCGATGCTCATAAAGGTGATGAAAGTCACACTCGACCTTAATCCGGGTCTGGTTGTCGCTTTCACGCTGTTGAGCTTTTTGATAATGCTTTTAATCGAAGGCGTGTGCATTCGGCTCTTATTGCAAGGCAGGCGCGGCCCAGAGGAAGCAGGTGAAGCTGTGCCATTGAAGGGGCAGATTACTACCGAGCTTGATGCCGCACAGGCGCGGGTGCTGCCCGAACCCATGCCGAGTGTGACTGAGCACACAACCCGCGCCTTCGAGCCGATTCCGAGGCAGCGTACGACCAAATAAAGCAGCCTCTTCAAGCTGCGCCCTACCCGATACTCCACCCAACCCGAGCGGAAGCAGCCTGATTTTCATTGGAATGGAAACCAGACCTGAAATGTCATCGGCAGCGTTGATAGAGCTGCTTCTATTGTTCGAAAGCGCAGGCATCCCTGTTTGGCTGGACGGCGGCTGGGGCGTGGATGCCCTGCTTCAAAGACAGACACGGACTCACAAAGATGTAGACATTGTGCTTCCCGTAAAAGATGTTCCGAAGCTCAGGGAACTCCTGTCGGCTAAAGGTTTCGCTGTGCGGGAAGGCAAGCCTCCGGACTCATTCGTGCTGGCCGACGGCGCTGGCCTTGAAGTTGATGTTCACGCCGCTACCTTTGACGAGTCGGGCAACGGAATCTACCGTATGCAGAATGGTGAAGATTGGGTCTACACGGCAGAGTACCTGAGCGGGCAAGGGAAGATAGATGGTAAGTCGGTCAGGTGCCTGACGCCGGAAGCACAAGTGTCGTGTCACGCGCACGGATATACGCTCGCGGAGAATGACTATAGAGACATGGAGTTGCTGGCGGAACGCTTTCGTTTAGAACTCCCGGCTCAACTGCGTCGGTGAGTATTCCTAGTTAGTCACTGTCGCAGAAACTTGGGGAATGAAGACGGCGGGGAACTGAATTCAGTTAGCCGCCTCTCCTTCATATAACAAGCCTTGCCTCATATACCTCTATTCACTCGCCCCCTGAAAATGAGTCCTGACGAGACTCGTTAAATTTACCTTTCCGACGGGTTCGTGCCCGGCCGCCAGAAAGATAATTCCGCGAAAGGAACTTTTGGTGGAATTAACCGTACTAGAAGATGCCTTGTGCTTCTACACGTAACGGATTGACGGAGAGGCTATGAGTTCAAACAAAAATATGGCTAGGCTCGCAGGCTTACTTTGGTTTTTGTCTGCGGCTACAGGCGGCTTCGGCTTGTTCTATGTTCGCTCCAAGGTAATCGTGACTGGAGACGCTGCGGCGACTGCCGGTAACATAATGGCCTCAGAGTTTCTATTCAGGACAGCAGTCGTCAGCAATCTTTTCGCACAGGTCTTACTGTTTTTCTTGGGCTTGACCCTCTATCAATTGTTCAGGGAAGTTAATAGAGCATTGGCAAGAGTGGTACTGGCGTCGGTAATGATGACCGTCGCCATAGCTGTCGTTAATGCGCTTAATTATTTCGGAGCCCTGTTGGTCTTAAGCCAGGCCGATTATTTGAAAGCTTTCACTTCAGAACAACTCAATGCCATCGCGATGATTTTTCTAAGGCTGAACAATAGCGTGGGGCAGGGGCTTCTTGAAATATTCTGGACGCCTCTATATTTTTCACTTGGACTACTCTTTATCAAATCCAGATTCCTCCCAAAGGTCTTGGGCATTCTGCTGATGCTCATGGGTATTGGTTTCGCCATCAATATCTTTACGAAATTTCTGATTCCACAATTTTATCCGGTCATGTTCACGCGGCTGGCGATGTCGCTTGGCGCTCTGGGCGGAATCCCGACCATCCTTTGGCTTTTAATTAAAGGTGCAAAAGAAGAGAGACAGTTGAGCAAAGTTTAATGCCAGACGCTGAAGGTGAATTATGTCTAAAAGCCAGATTAGTCCAATCTCTTTGCAGGAACGCATTGAAGTTCTGGATGTGCTGCGCGGGTTAGCCATCTGCGGCATTCTGATAGGCAACGTGCAGTGGTTTTCCGGCTACGGGTTGATGCCCGATTCGCTGACACAGCAAAGCCCAATCGCTGACCGAATCACACATTTTCTGGTTCACTTTTTTGTCGAAGGCAAGTTCTATTCAATCTTTTCGTTTCTGTTCGGCTTCGGCTTTGCGCTACAGATTGCGCGGGCAGGAGAGCGCGGCGACCTCAAAGCCTCGCTTTTCAAGAGGCGTCTGTTCTGGCTGCTGGTCATTGGTCTGGCGCACGCTTATCTGCTATGGGCGGGCGACATACTGAGCGTCTATGCCGTGATGGGCTTTCTGCTTATTCTGTTTCGCAAGAAAGCGGACGGCTCGCTGCTCAAATGGGCAATAGTCCTGATGGTGGTTCCTATCCTGAGCTACATACTGCTATATGTTTTGTTTGTAGCCTTCGTTTCGCCTGAAGCCCTAGCAAAGCTGGATGCTGCGAAGATTGATTTTTGGAACGAGTCAGTCAGAAAGGTTCAGCAGAGCAGCTACCTGCAAATCATCACAGACTTCAACCTGAAATATATAATGGGCAGGTATATAAGTCTGCTATTTGAGATGCGACTCCCGAAAATACTGGCGATGTTTTTGCTGGGCCTCTATGCATATCGCCGTGGGTTTTTTCAGGACTTACCAAAGCATCAGTCGTTGATACGGCGTGTCCTCATATACGCACTTATTTTAGGTCTTATCGGTAATGTGGCTTTCGCTGCGTTGGCTGGAAAGGAGGCCGTTCTTCCGCCGTCGCCCGCAGGAGTTGTTGGCGTTATCAGTTATGCCTTCGGCGTTCCGGCACTGGCTCTCTTCTTTATTGCCCTTGTCGCCACGCTCTGGCAAAGAGCGTCGTGGCGGCGACTGCTGGCCTTTCTGGCTCCGGTCGGGCGCATGGCCCTGACCAACTATTTACTGCAAACGGTTATCTGCGTGCTTATTTTTTACGGCTATGGCTTCGGCCAGTTCGGGAAGGTAGGCGCGCTGTCAGCAACACTGATTGCGCTTGCCATCTTTCTATTTCAGATAATCGTGAGCGCGTTCTGGCTTAGATATTTTAGTTACGGGCCTATGGAGTGGATTTGGCGACAACTTACGTACCGCCAGCGCCTTGATTTAAGGCTCAAGCGGAATCCGTCCGTGGCCAACTCGCCTTTCTAAGACCGCTTTTGTGCAGCGCGTTCCCGTCGGCTGCATAGATGAAGCGACTTAAATCTCCGAACTTGGCTGATACGCTATACGTAGTCTTTTCAGTTGAGTGCCTAATGACTCTTATCTCTTTGTGAGGGCGTCATGTATTGTCCCAAATGTAGCCAGCAACAAATTTCCGAAGAGGTTCGCTTTTGTGCGCGTTGCGGATTCAAGCTTGATGAGGTGAAAATTCTGCTCGCAGAAGAACAGAATATTTTGGCGGCTGGTGCTGCGGAATCCGGGCTCAAACAAGCACGAAAAAGGGATATCCTTTTAGGGGCTACGGTCATGCTTGTAGGCTCAATCGCAATCGCTCTATTAATGATTAGCACTGTGGCGGGCACACCTTTGCAGGCGGTAATTATCCCTTTACTGTTGGTATGGGCGGCGCTCGTCGCTGCTGTTCTGCTTTCCGGTCATACTGCTCGGGAAGTGTTGAAGCTCTTTTCGAAGGATGCTCCAGCCTCGCTGCCGAAGCCTTCTTCGGGCTTAACCACGCAGGTCAGCTCCTCCTCCCGTCAAACCTTACCGCCCGTTCAAAGTGTACCGGCATCAGGGCTCGGAGCATGGCGCTCAAATACGGCCGAATTGGCGCAGCCGTCCAGTATAACTGAACATACGACTAACTCGTTGGATAGTAAGTGAGAATTGGCGTGTCCGTTTGGATGAGTTTTTAGGCGCGGCGTAAATACAAAAAGTCTTACAGCATTAGACTGCCATTTCAATGCCGAAATGCTCTCGCAGTATGTCCGCCCGCTCTTCTTGACTCGTTAAGAGTCTCTCTTGTCGGCTGCCGTTCTTGGACGTTGTGATAAAACGCATCTCGCTCAGGGTGATGCGCCCTTCTGGGGTCGCACGCGAGCAGATGCGCGCTCTGGTGAAATGCGACTGGGGAGAAGTCTGATGATAGCGGCACATCTCTGCGAAGTCGGCATACTCATATGGCTGTAAGGTAAAGCGGTACTGCGCCTTCCATTCTCCCCCATTATCACGTTGTTCCAGTACCAGTTGAGCATCATCTGGAAGAATGCGGTAGGCGCGCTCACCCTCCACTTGCTCGCCCCGCTCATCCAGCAGTAGCGGCTCAAGGAATGAATCGCCAAAGCCCACGTCCACAAGCCAGCGCTGCTCTAACGAAACCATCAGCGCCATGTGGTCGAAGGATGGGCCAAAGCTGCCTTCCGCATTCACAACTTCGGCCGACAGCATAGCGACCTCAAAGCCTAGCTCACGCAACAGGGCGGCAAACAGACCGTTTGCTTCATAGCAGAAGCCGCCGCGCCTACGCTCAACAATCTTGGTAAAGAGAGCTTCATCCTCAAGGACAATCGGCTCTTTGACATGAATACTTAGATTTTCAAAAGGCACAGCCAACAGATGCGCAACCTGCAACTGGCGCAGAGTCTCAGCAGTAGGAGCAAGCGGGCCATGATAATTGATCCGTTCGAGGTAAGCCTTGATGTTCAACTAAATCCCCCTCTGACTTAGCAAGACTCGTAAGCGCCCAACGCCCGGATTAGCCAGTCGCGGCATAGAGCATTCAATTATCGCCGCAGCCATGAATGATGAAAATGATTCAATCCGCGCTCCCATTGAGTGAGTTGTTGGACATATCTTGCTGCGATTATTTCAGCGCCTTTTCTAATCTTCTGGCAAATTCCTCTAAGGTAATCCCAATAGCCTGACATATCTCACGAAGCTCTAGCGCATCTAGCCGCCTCTGACCACTTTCATACTTTGAAACAAAAGTTTGGTCTCTTTCGATACGTTCGGCCAAATCAACTTGTGTTAGACCAGCTTCAACTCTCATTTCACGCAAGAGATTAACTAGACAGCTACGCTGAGCAATATAAACCTTCTTCTTCATCCGCAAGGTTATATGAACATATTGACTGATATGCAAAAATGGCCTATTCTGGACATACATTACACCTCATCACTGAATGAAAAATGGAACACCTGCGTCTAGCCGCACTCGCGGATGAAGAAGATTGGACTGCGATTCTTGAGCATGCCTTATGTCAAGACGCAGCCGCAGTCGAATGCTTAGCTCGTCTTCTGTTTACGATTAAGAAAGCAATTGACAACGGGCCAGAAGGCGCAATGCAGGCAAGCAGAACGCTGCTCGAAGGTATTGAGTTCATCTACCTTTATACCAATGCTCACAAAGCCGCGGTCAAACTGTACGTGTTGTCATTGGAAGGAAATTTGAAGCCTGAAGATGAGCCGCTTAATCTTATCAATGCAGCTCTGGCAAGAGCGGGAAGTCGTATGCATTCATCATAAAGTTAGTGAGGTTGATATGCCTGATGCTACGGTCGAACCACCTGTCAGGCGCATTTTCTGTGGCGACTATTCACTTGCTACAGATTTGTCCGCTTCCTCAATAGCAATAAATTACTTTGAGTTATCCTTAATAATTATAACTTGATTACCGCTTGTAATAACTTGTTCCTCGCCTGAAATCTGTACGTTGCTTTGAGAGGCTGGCTCAATCTGGATTTTCTTAAATAGCTCCGGCTGATACTGATTAATCAATTTATCAATATCTCTCGCATTAGGTTGATAGATATGCGGACGCCTCGGATAGATTCGATCATTAACCCAATATTCGCTCCAACCGTCAGTCTTGGTAAAGAAATTGTAGGTAAATTCGTTCTCCTTCGCTAGAGGATACGCCCCTTCTAACTCTTGGCAGCCAGTTACACAAATATCAAGGTAAGACTGTACAATCGGATATTGGAAGCTTGGCACCTCCACTGAGTCTGTAACATAGATGATCACTATCGAATCTGATTTAAGCTCTTTCCGTCCATCCAGCATCGTAATGTCAGTAGGTGATACAAGCTGCCTACTGTACCCTTTCTCCCTGTCATCGAATCGTGTGGCCTGCTCACCGGTCACCGGAAATATAACGCCGTTACAACTCATATTTTCATTATTTTTTACCCCAAGAAATGTGGGCTGAAAACCGATTGTCAAGGGGTCGTGATTGTACCAACCCCTCTGAAAGCCCTTTACTATAGCCGGGTAGGCGTTTACTGCTTTAGGCTCTGTCCTGGTTCTGGAGGCTTTCTCCATTAATGACCCATATCCGAAAATGTACGTGTCCATAGATTTTCTCCCTCATCCTATGGAAGAGCCGATTGGCTGAACACCTTACCGCGTGGCAAGTCTTTGCTGGAAGACACGAATCAATTACATTCTATAGACGATTGAAGGAGAAGGTTGTGACGATTTTAGACCTGCCGCAGCCTAATCTGATAATCAGTGGTTGTTGAGTCCATCTAGACAATCGCGGCTAACGCCCGAATTGACCCGGCGCGCACTTAACGGAATGTGAATCCAACCCCGCGAATCAAAGGCCGCGCTATTCGCGCTCCGGTTGAATGAGTTGTTAGATTTCGCCGTTCCTCACAGCGTATCAGGAGTCAAAGAAAATATCCTAAATGGATTATTAGTTCTTACTTTCAAGATATTTCAAAGGACTTTCAACATTATAGAACCCTGATTCTCTTGCGAATATGACACGATTGGCAGCTAGGTCAATAAATTTACATGCCGAGCCCACGACAGCATGGCTTTCATACTTGTCCTTTGCCATAATCTCGAAGGCTTCTCGCGCGGGCCCGATTAATTCGGGCGCTCGACAGCTTTTACTTTACTGGAAATATACAACGGCTGGCAGTAAGATTTTTTTTTCAGCATGAGGAGGAATTATGGGACAAGTGACAGGCATTGGCGGGATTTTCTTCAAAGCGAAGGACGCGGAAAAATTAAGGTCATGGTATCAAGAACATCTCGGTATTGAATCGCACGGCGATGGCGGGGCAATGTTCGAGTGGCGTGAATCGGACAATCCTGAAAGTAAAGGCTTAACTATTTGGTCTGCTTTTCCGCACGACACCGAATACTTCGGGCCGGGCACGTCTTCGTTTATGGTCAACTATAGGGTTGCCAACCTCGACCGTCTGCTTGAACAACTGCGGGCGGCAGGCGTGCAGGTTGACGACCGAATTGAGGAGTACGAATACGGACGCTTTGCTTGGGCGACAGACCCGGAAGGAAATCGTTTCGAACTGTGGGAGCCCCGGTAGTTGCCGAAAAAACAGAGGCTTTTATATTGTCCGCCGTCGAACAAGACATTGGAGCGAACGGCGGGATAGCGTGCCTCTCATGTTGCGTGTTGTCTCTCAGGTTGTGTGCCTCCACCCGACGCCGCTCAATTGCAGGCGTCAGCTGTTTTCGCTTGTTAAGGCTGCAAATATGAAGCGTGTGGATTTAGAAGTCGCCGGTGCCGCAGGATTAGCCGTCGTTCTACCTCTGTATAAGATTTTCACCCTGCCGGGGACTTGCGACTCACCGAATCCACTTACACTTGGCAAAGCGGCCGTCATGCTGCTCATCGTAGCTTCTTACCTGAGCGTCCCTTTGCTGTTCGGGCTGCTTCTGGGCACGCGAGCTACCCGTTTTGTATGGCTTTGGACTCCTGTCTTGGGTTCCTTGCTTAGTGCGGTCGTCTTCTACTGCCTGGCGTATCGCTCCGAGGACTGGGGCTTAGAGCTATCGGCAAAGGTCTGGCTTGCCCTGTCCGTCTGGACGCTCCCCTTCGCCGCCATCGTTTACTACTCTGGAATGATTATTAGAAAGATAAGGAGATGGCATGAAGGGCCGACGGAGAATCCAAGCATTTAGCGGCGGCAGCCTCTGATACTCAAGCACACCTGATAACTCATTTAACCCGAGCCCGCGATAGCAATCTTTTCATCTTTATTTCTCTCATGTAGATTGAAGGCTTCTCGCGCAGGCCGGATTAATTCGAGCGTTAGATGGCTATGTGGATTCCCACAACACAAAAACGTGGCACCCTACATATGATCTTTTTAATTGAAAGTATACGTCCCAGCAGAGGTGCTTATGAAACAATCGTTCTGGAAGTTTGTACGAAATTACGGCCTGCTAATTTTATGGCTCGCCGCCACCTTTCTACTTTATTCTTGGTATCAGAGTGATTACCAGATTGAGCAAAATATCATCGGGCTCTCTAGGGAGCACAATTACGATGAGCCTTATCGAATGACTAATTGGGTGTCGGTTTTACTGATGGTTGCCGTACTGACATCTGAGCTGGTCATATTGTATCTCATCCTTCGCCCTTGGTCTTATCATGGCTCTATCGGGCGAATTTTACTTGCCATGGCTTTGTTCATAATGCTGCTAAGCCTGTCTCTTGGGGAAGTTTTTGGCATTAGCAATTATGCGGTCTTTCATGAGCTGTGGCTTTTAATCGTAAACTGCGTACTTGTACTTTGCATCTTGATTTCAGGGATTTCGATGCTGGTTATGAAGGAGCGTAATGCTGGCTTGCCAAACAATATATAAGCGCGTCGGCTAACAACTCATTCAACCAGAGCGCGATTAGCTTTATTGTTATAGATAACTTGGATGCTTCTCGATGTTGTTTCCCGCCCGGTTAGTTCGGGCGTCAGACGGATTTTCTTCTAATGTGAGGAAAGAGTATGAGCCAGAAAAATGAGTTTGGTAGATACATCACGCTAACTCTGCTGGTACTGTGTGTTGCATCTGCCGCTTTCGGGCAATCTCGTCGCTATGTGGGCCAAAAGGATTACCGCCCTTATACTCGGAATCTTCCTCCGATTGATAAAGTTGAGCTCCTGAAATTGAAGCTTGTAGGGGATAGTTGGAATGGAGATATTCTGGCTACTAAAGTTTTGAAGGGGGCTGCGGCTCAGAAAGTAGCTTCTCTCTGGCGAAGACAGAGCTATACTTCGGGTTTAGCTGCATGTCACAATCCTGCTTACGCGATTAAGTTTTATTCTCAGGGGAAGCTGCTCGTATATGCAAGCATTTGCTGGAGCTGCAATAATATCTTTCTGATTACGCCAAAGCTAACCAGAACTCAGAGCTTTCGCGGATATGATAGAAGAGGGGAGCAGCTATCTGAAATTTTCGACTCGGCTTTTACCCAGTATTAGATGGTTTCAGTAATCGCATCTGTCTAACAACTGATTCAACCGGAGCGGAATCAGCTTGGCTTTCATTCTGAGGACTTGGATAATTGGTCGGATTCTTCCCGCCGTGCCAGTTCCGGCATTGTGTTTCTACGTATATCGCTGGTGTATGCAATAATTAAAGGTAGATTTTTCAGGACGAAGGTCTAAGATGGCAAAATACCGAAACCACCTGCCGCAACTGTCTGATGAAATCTTTCTAACTGATGGCGGTATTGAAACTACCCTCATCTTTCACGAAGGTCTTGAGCTGCCTGACTTCGCCGCTTTTCATCTACTGAAGGAAAGGGAAGGCTATCAAGCCCTACAAAAATATTTCCGCACGTATGCAGCGCTAGCCAAACATTATGAATTAGGATTCATCCTTGAGAGTCCAACATGGCGTGCCAACTCTGACTGGGGCAAAAGGCTGGGTTACTCTGAGAGTTCACTGGCTTCCGTTAATAGTAAAGCCATTGAATTGCTTTCTGACATTCGGAAAGAGTTCGAGAATGAAAAGACCAAAATGGTGATAAGCGGGTGTATCGGGCCTCGCGGAGACGGGTACAATCCGACAAATGTGATGTCTGCGGAAGAGGCTCAGCAATACCATTCAGCGCAAATCCAAACCTTCAGTGAAACGGATGCTGATATGGTTACGGCTATCACGATGAACTATGCTGAAGAGGCAATCGGCCTCGTGCGCGCAGCCAAGTCGGCCGGTATGCCCGTAGCAATCTCCTTTACCGTTGAGACAGACGGCAAGTTGCCAACAAGCCAGACTCTCAAAGACACTATCGAGAGCGTAGATGAAGCTACAGACAAGGCTCCCGCTTATTACATGATTAACTGCGCACATCCTACACACTTTGAAGGCGTATTGACTGCTGATGAGCCCTGGATGGAGAGAATTCGCGGACTCCGTACCAATGCATCAACCAAGAGTCATGCTGAACTCAATGAGAGCGCGGAACTCGATGATGGTAATCCGGTAGAATTAGGTCGCCAACACCGTGACCTCTTGAGTAAGTTAAAGAACCTGAAAGTTCTTGGTGGATGCTGCGGTACAGATCACCGTCATGTTGAAGAAATCTGCAAGGCAGTATTGCCGCTTCATAGAAACATCTTTTGAGGGAGTTTCAGTAAAAGTTAGAGCGTCCTACAAGTTGCATCTAGGCCCGGCTTACTAAATCCGGGCGTGGGATAGCATCTCCTTCATGCTGGTCTTATCCGGTTGGGTGGTATTCTGCTCGCCCACGCCCGGTCAATTCGTGCGTTGGGCAATCTAAGTGATTGGAGGTCAATCCATGCAGCGCATTACCACACATGATGGAACAATAGTCTCCTACGATAAATACGGAAGCGGGCCGCCCCTCGTGCTCGTACACGGCGCTTTCAGCGACCACAAGACCAACTGGGAATTCGTGAAGCCGCTATTCGAGAAGCAGTTCACCAACTACGCCATCGCACGCCGGGGGCGGGGCGAAACGGACGCGACCGAAGGTCATAGTCTTGAGGATGAGAGCAGGGATGTTGTGGCTGTGATTCAGTCCATAGGCGAACCCGTTTTCCTCCTCGGCCACTCCTACGGCGCTCAGACCGCGCTCGCGGCCGCCGCCCAAGTCCCGGAGCGTATTCGCAAGCTGGTGCTATACGAGGCGGCGTGGCCGCACGTCATCGAGAAGGAGGCGCTGGCGCAGCTTGAAGAACTGGCGCAAGCCGGCGATTGGGAAGGTTTCGCGGTGACGTTCTTCCGCGACAGGCTATCCGTGCCGGTTGAGGAGCTGAACGAACTGCGGGACACGGAGCTTTGGCCCCCGATTATCGCTGATGCAAAGGCATCGCTGGGTGACCTCCGCGCTCTGAACAGGTATGACTTCAATGCTGAGCGCTTTCGTGGCCTTCGGTTCCCGGTGATGCTCCAGATAGGCACCGAAAGCCCTCGCGACCTCTATGTCACAGACGCCCTCGCTGATGTCCTTCAGGATGTAAGCCTTGATGAGTTGCAGGGGCAGGCGCACGAGGGGATGACCACCGCCCCAGAGATGTATGCGGAAGCGGTGTCTCGCTTTCTGCTTCGGTAGGAGCTAGAAACCTATGCCGTTTACCTTTGGCGCAGAACGAAAGGTCTGGGATTGCTAAGCTGAATTATCACGAAGAACAATTTGCTCGCTCGTTCATCGTGCCGGAAAAACGGGCCCGTTATTTGTCGCTGCTCGAATCTAAACACGGCAGAGACAAATTGCTTGACGGCTTGAATCATTGTCACGATTTAGATTCACGCTTTTCCGAGTTGATTCCTGCCAATCAACAGACCGCGCAATCTATCGAACGGCTGCTGAAATCGAAAGGTGCGCCTGACGTATGCTATGTAATGTCTTCCAACCCTGACATTGATAATCGAGAGATGCCTTTATCCGAAGCATTGACCGAAACCGTTGGCATGGATGCTGGCACATTGATTTCATGTATCGCAGGCAGATTGGCTTATTTTGAGTTGGAAGGTTTTGATGGTAGGTATATTCTCGAAAGGTGAATGGCTTCTGGGCTGGCGCTGTCTAACAACTCATTCAACCCGAGCGGAAATAGAGTTGCTTTCATCCGCATGGCTTGAGTGCTTGTTCCTCTGTGTGCCGTCGCGCTGATTTGGGCGTTAGATTGCTCTACTATTCAGGTTAAGGAGAACTTATGAAACAATTCCTCGCTATCTTGATTTTAATTTCTAGCCTAATGATGCCTGCACCAGCCAGCCCTCAATTTACTAACAGTAAATTACTAATTAGCCAGCAGGGCGGCTCTGCTCAAGATACAACTCAATCCCCAGAGTTAGCCGAGGCACAAGAGCTAAATAATCAAGTGCTTGAACTTTATAAACAGGGAAAATACGACAAAGCTCTACCATTAGCTGAGCGAGTGCTTTCTATCAGAGAAAAAGTTCTCGGGGCAGACCACCTGTTAGTTGCTAGCTCTTTGCTTAATCTAGCTGAAATATATGTGGCTAGAGGAAAGAAAAAAGAAGCAATAGCAAAGTACCAAAGATTGATTGCCATTTATGAAAAGAATTTCGGGACGGATAACCCAGAGATCGTAAAGGCACTGGATCGTTATGTGTGTCTTCTAGTGAACGTTGGTCAAAGAGATGAAGCTTTAAGTATTCAAAAGCGCATATATAAGATTGATAATGGTTTTGAATATGATGAGTCGAACAAGCGGGCCGATAGAAATTTAGAAATGGCTGGCATAATTGCAGGCAGCAGTATTAGCTCACCTCCGCCCAAGTATTTACCAGAAGCTAAAAGCCAGAGGGTGACAGGCTCAGTAATTTTTAAAGTAACAGTGGATGAATCGGGCAAGGTAGTCGCCGTAACGCCAATATGCGGCCATCCTCTTTTAATTAAAGGCGCTGAGCAGGCTATATGGAACTCACGCTATCAACCAACAATGGTGGCTGGGAAACCAGTAAAAGTTACTGGTATTGCAATATACAATTTTGCTCTTTAACGGACGGGAATAGCGTGTGAAGATGCAGATGGATTAATAATGTGTGGCGCCATCTAACAACTCATTCGACCGGAGCGCTAATAGCGCGGCTTTCATCGTCAACTTGAATGGATTCGGTCTTGTCTGCGCGCCCGGTTGATTCGGGCGTTGGTGTTAATGGATTGTGTAAATATGAAACCGCATGAGCATATCGAAACGAATCGGCTTGTGTTAAGGATTCCATCTCTAGAGGACGCCGAGGCTATCTTTAATTCATATGCTCAGGATGTTGAAGTTTTGCGCTATCTAACTTGGAAACCTCATCAGAATGTCCATGAGACCGAACTCTTTTTAGCTGATTGTATTGCTGCGTGGGCCGGTGATTTTCGATTCCCTTATGTGATTACGCTTGCAGATGGCGGCGGGGTTATAGGGATGGTTGAAATTCGGGTCAACGATTTCAAAGCTGATGTTGGCTATGTATTGTCTCGCCATCATTGGGGGAAAGGCTTTGCTACGGAAGCATTGCGCAGCATCGTCGAGTGGGCTTTAAGGCAGAGATCAATTTATCGGGTTTGGGCATTGTGTGATGTAGATAATCTAGCGTCTGCGCGGGTGCTGGAAAAGGTTGGGATGCGGCGTGAAGGAGTGCTGCGCCGACAGATAGTTCATCCTAACCTCAGTGATGAACCGAGAGATTGTTATTGCTATGCTGTTGTAAAATAATTTCATGAATCATGTTGATTTTTTTTTTGAATGCCGCGCCCAACGACTCAATTGAACCGGAGCGAGAATGGCGTCGCTCTCGTCTAGAACTTGAATGGTTTCAAGATTGTGTGCGCGCCCGGTTAATTCAGGCGATAGGTGTTTTGTTGAATGTAATGTAATAAATTTGGAGAACGCAAATGATAAATTTGCCTACCAGCCTTGCTGAAATAAACATGACCTTCCGCTCCAAAGCTGCTAGAACAACTGCACAACCGAAAAAAAGCGTAGTGTCCTAAATTCAATTCTCAGCGCCCCCTCAGCGTCTCTCTGCGCCTCTGCGGTGAATGTTCTTCAAACTATCTTCACCGCAGAGACGCGGAGGAACGCAGAGGATAGCGCAGAGAGTTTTCTAATTAGGACACCACCGAAAAAAAGAGCTCGTATGCAAAGCCAAATGTCTTTTTGTTATACTTAAAATTAAGGAGGGCTTATGAAATTATCTTTCTTCCCGGGCGATCTTCATCTTACTAAAACACAGGATGGGTCTTACGTTATTACCATAAAAGGCGAAGAAGTCTTTAATGGCCGTAATGAAAAAAAAGCCATCGCTGAATTTAATAAGATACGTAAAGATATGGAAACCCTATATCCAGCCCGCGAATTATCTGTTGAAGAAAAGACAGCAGCTCTGATGAGGTATATTGGTCAAAGTCTGGGAGTACCTAAAGAATCAAAGAAGCCAGGAAGAAAGTATACTCCGGGCTCCACAAACACCTTCGGCTAGGACTTACGCATGACAACTATATATTCTCTTGTCATGGTTTGATCCACTGTTCCGGGGGCATTAGTGGGGCTGTTTTTTGAAGGCATACGTTTGTTTGGAATACCCCTGTGGAATGTATCTACATATATGAAATCAAATTGCTCAAAGAAGTTTTTGACTACAATATCGGTTGGTAAAACTACGCCTTTTACTTTCCTATTGCCTACCACATAACAAGCATGGCCACCTGAGCGAACAAGCTTCGCTACATTATTAATTGAAGCGTAAAGGTCAGTATAGAAAGCGCCTACTTCTAAAGCCCGTTTGTAGTGCGTTTCAGCAATCTTCCCTAGTGCTTCAATAAGCTCCTCGCTAGGTAGATCGGGCAGTTCTTTCTGTTTTTTACTTCCCATTAGTTTCTGATCAATTTTATGGGCTTCGGGTAAACCTAGCCATGCGGCGGAAAGGCGGGAATATTGACCGTAAGCTACGGTTGTATGTGAATCACCATAGGGAGGGGAAGTAACGACGATATCAATGCTCTCCGGGGCTACCTTATCGGCAGGAACTTCATGAACCGTATTAAAATCGTAGATGTGAGCAACAGGCTTATAATTGAAGTTCTTAACTATACTCAAAAAGCTTTTTAACCCTTCACGGTTACGGGCAAGCTTTGCCATCATGATCCCATATACATCCGGATCAAATTTCTCTAGCCGTTCTTCTTCATAGCGGTAGAGCTTAAATTCTTCATTCCTCGTGTTAGAACTTTCTCTTACCGTTTCACTAAAAGCGACCTGAAAGAACCAACGCAATTCTTCTTCTTCTATTTTTTCAATAAAAGTTCGTAGCAGGGACAGTTTCTCAACCACCGCTTCTTTAAACCAGAAATGAAGGCGGCTGATACCTTCAATATGATCCACTACCGGAGCTTTACCATGCCGAATAAAGTGGTCAATATCCACGATAGCCTTATCTACGGACTCAATGGTATTAATGGAAGTCTTAGCTTTAGCCATAAGGCGGGCCAGGGGGTTCAAGTCCGTCCCTTTGACGTTAATGCCCCTGATCACACCTTCGACAAGCGAAGTACCGGAACCACAGTAAGGGTCAAATAACTGTTTTGCTTCACGTCCAAATGTATCAAGAATTTTTCCGGCTACTTGCGGAATCATGCGTGCCGGATAGTCATGGTAACAGTGAGTAAGTTGTCTGGTCGGCGCTCCGATGAAAGTCCAGTCCTGTTCAGTTACCTTAACCGGATTCATGTTAATGTCCGCCTGAAGGGTCTGTGGCCTCATAAATCTTCTACACTCTCGAATAATAAGGGTAGTTTATCTTCAAATGTTCTAAATCCTGTCCCATGATTACGTGCGCTCGTGCCTTTATCGTGAAGTCGCAAATCAATCAGCACGTTACCTTCTGCTATTTGCTCTCTCAAAATGTCCGGCGACGTTCCTTTGAGCAACTGCGCGCGTATGTAATGAAACCACTCAATACCATCCCGCAATTCATTAAGTGCGCTTACGACAATGAGAGCAGGTAGTTTCCTCTCAAATTGTCGAGCAAGTGTTTCTAAATTCCATGTTGCAATGATGCCATCAGTTATGTGCTTAACGGATACATTCTCTTCATCAATATCAATGAACAACCCTGAGTTATTCGGATTGCGGGACATAGTAAAGTACATACCAAGACGCCCGTTTTCATCGGGTGTCCCATACTTCCTGATGGCTCCTAATGGATTCACTTTCCAGCAACCTCTATCATAAGTGAACAGAGTCACCATTGAGCCTGATCCCGCCCGGCGGGCCTTAACCTCTACCTCACCTAAGTCCGGCATGGCAATATTATCTTCCTGTAAGCCAAGCAGGGTTTCAAATGTATGCCCTACGCCTGTTGGGCCACGACGAGTTGACCTTATAAATCCCCCATCTTTGATTTCTACAAAACGCCCTCGAAATTCATCAAGAGTCATTACATTTCGAGGCATGAGGCATCTCCTCTCTAGGTCATCTGAAAGTGCAATTCTAAAGCACTCTCAAGTTATCATAAAAGCATTAAAACCCCTCTAGTTTAGAATGCCTATATCTGTTCCTTTATAGCAAAGGCGTTGGAAAGTAATTATTTGAAAATCAGCAGGTAACTTTCTGGTAAAGCTAAAGAGATAGGCACACTATAGGCACACAAACTAAAACGGGCAGCTTTTTAGCTGCCCGTAAATTATTGATATTAATGGAGGCGGCGATCGGAATCGAACCGATGAATAAAGGTTTTGCAGACCTCTGCCTTACCACTTGGCTACGCCGCCCGGAGGGAATAGGGATGAGGGCGGAGGGGTGAGGGATGAAATAAGGCGATGTAACCCGCTTCATCCTTTATCCCTCCGCCCTCATCTTTTTCAGAGAGCGGGAGACGGGATTTGAACCCGCGACTTCGACCTTGGCAAGGTCGCACTCTACCACTGAGTTACTCCCGCATAAGCGGACTCCTAATTCTACGGATTCGCGTCCGCTTGTCAAGCGAGGCTGCCGTAGATTAGAAGTCTTTGTATGTGCCCGTTGTCCAGTGGCGCTTGCGGAATTTTTCGTCCGTCCAGAAATTTCGCAGCAGCTCAATTTGCGGAATCGAACTGCTGCCATCTTCTTCGGGTGGAAGGACGACTGTGACAACATCGTAGCGATGCGGCTCGGCCGTCAGGCCGAAGAGGCGTCTGTAGACGCGCGCGGCGCGTGTTATCTGGCGCTGTTTGCGAAGGTCTACGTTTGCTTCGGGCGTGGCGAACCATGTGGAAGAGCGCGTTTTGACCTCTACGAAGCAGAGGGTTGCGCCTTCATAGGCTATGCAGTCAATCTCGGCCTGAACGACTGCGCCGCGAAGCGAGCGGCCAACGGGAAGCTTGAAGTTCGAAGCGACCAGACGATAACCGGAACTCTCCAGAAACTCTGCCGCCAGTTCTTCTCCACGACGGCCCAGCATGAGATGAGGCGCGATTTCTGTCTCGGGGACAGTTGCGCTTTCGCGCTTCCATGTTCTCGGATTTAAGATTTGCCAGCGCATTTTCACAAAGAGAATCTGAGAATTTATTCGCTCGATGCTCCGCCTTTGTCCAAGATGCGTGTTGTGCCTTCAGTCACGCTGGGCGGCTGCGGCAGAAGCTCCGCAGTGTCGCGCGCGCGGGGCAGCTCATTCTGCGGGGACGACACTTTTGGCCCATCTACGGCGGTGAGTGACGCGGCGCGTGCTTGAGGCAGCGACGGGGCTTGACGCGCGCGCATGAATTCGCCAATCCCCGCAGCCAGTAACGGCACGGCTGGAAAGAGCATCCACCACCAGAACATTCCGCTAGTGAAGATAGGGAAGATGGCTATGGTCAGGAACGCAAGGCCCATGAACAGCTTTTTGAAGCCCTTCTCATAATCGGGCTGTGCGGCGGGCACGGTTTGCTGTAGCGAGAGCGGCGCGGTGCCGCTTGCTGCGCCGCACTTGCGACAGAACTTGGCCTCTCCGACTTCCGCCCCGCATTGTTGACAGTACATACAGGCTACCTCGCACGGCCGTAGAAGAAAGAGCTAAGATTGCGGCCCCGATTATGTTCCAAAGCTCAATCCGGCTCAAGCCTATTCGGCCTCCGGGCCAGCCTTTGATTGATTCGCCACGCTCTACTGCTTCGGAGGCTTTACGGCGCGCGTAGCTATGTAGGTCGGTGTGTATTTAGCCAGTTCCAGTTGGCGGTGATGGTCTTCGTAGAACCCCTGTATGTGAAAGCCCGCTTCAAGCTGTCCGCCTATCTGATTCGTGAGCGTGTGGCCGAATTCAAGCGGGTCGCCGCTAGAAATACGGCGCTCGCGCTCCGTTTCCGTCACGCTCGTCAAATCCGAGTAAGGCAGCTCGTGCCTGACTTTCAGTATGCCACGGTCGCAGAGTTCCGAGTCGAAGATATAGAGCACCGGATTGACGAAGCCCGCCAGAAGCACGCCGCCCGGTCTGAGCACGCGAAAGGCTTCGCGCCAGACAGGCAGCACGTCCGGGACGAAAAGGTTCGAGCAGGGATGAAAGACCATGTCGAAGCTCTCGTCCGCGAGGGCGGAAAGGTCTCTCATGTCGCCTTCGATTGTCTTAAGCTCCAGCCCTTCTCTTTCAGCTACGAGCCTGTCCTGCTCCAACTGCTTAGGCGAATTGTCGTAGACGGTGACGCGCGCTCCTGCCGCCGCCAGGATAGGAGCCTGCTGTCCTCCACCCGAAGCCAGACAGAGAACCTCTAATCCCTTTAAGGGAGGGAGCCACTCGGGCGGAACAGGCCTCGTCTCCGTCAAAAGAACGCTCACGCGGCCCTGCCTTGCCTCAGCAATCTGCTCCGTGCTTACAGGCCGAGTCCATTCGTTGCCGCGCTCAACCTCTTTATCCCAAGCGTCCCGGTTATGCTCGCGGACTTTCATCAGAAGGTTTCTCCCCCAATCGGAACAAGAATAACAGAGCCGGATTGCTCCTTAATATATAGTATGTAACAGAGCTTTTATGAGGAAATACTTGCGGCCACAGCGCCGCGCGCGTTACACTTGGCTTTGACATTTTCTTTCATCCCACCAAAATCTTGCCCAAAGTTTGAACCGGGGATTTTAGAGATGCCGGGCGAAGAATACTCTGAAGAGATAAAAGAAGGAGCGGCTATGGAAGACGGCGCGAGCGCGTCTGTGTCCGAGACGGATAGCCCGGACGCGCGGCGTGTGCTTCCGCTCGTGGCCATAGTGGGCCGCCCGAACGTGGGCAAGTCCACGCTCTTTAATCGGCTGACGGGCGAGCGCCGGGCCATCGTTGGCGACGAGCCGGGCATCACGCGCGACCGCATTTACGGCGAAGCCGAATGGGCGGGCCGCGTCTTCAGGGTTGTGGACACCGGCGGCATAGTGCCGGACGACGACGCGGTGATTCCCGCGAACATATTAAAGCAGGCTTCGGCTGCCATCTCGGAAGCGCAGGCGCTCATCTGGGTGGTGGATGTCAGGCGCGGCACGACGCCGCTCGACGAGGAATTAGCGCAACTGCTTCGCGGCACTGGCAAGCGCGTGATAGTAGCAGCCAACAAGGCCGATGCCATCAGGCTGGAAGCCGACGCAGGCGAGTTCTACCGCTTCGGCTTCGAAGCGGTAGTGCCTGTCTCTGCCGAGCACAGCGACGGTGTGGGCGACCTGCTCGACGCCGTCGTGGCTGGATTTGAAGAGGCTCAGGAAGGCGCGGAAGATGGGCAGGCGAAGCGGGAGCTGCGGCTGGCGATTGTAGGGCGTCCCAACGTGGGCAAATCGTCGCTGCTGAACCGGCTGCTGGGCGAAGAGCGCGTCATAGTCTCGCCCGTGGCGGGCACTACGCGCGACGCCGTAGACACCCTGCTGGAAGTCGAGGGAGAGAAGTTTCGCATCGTTGATACGGCTGGCATACGACGCAAGGGAAAGACGGATGAGATGGCAGAGAAGCTGTCAGTCATCATGGCGCGCAAGAGCCTTGAGCGCGCGGACGTGGCGCTTCTGGTCATTGACGCGACGGAAGGCGTGACCGCGCTTGACGCGAACATAGCCGGTTACGCTCTCGACGCAGGCTGCTCCATCATCATCTGCGTCAACAAGTGGGACGCCGTGCCTGACAAAGAGACTGGGACTCCTGCCGCCTTCGAGCGAGAGCTGCGCGACAAGATGAAGTTTCTGGATTGGGCTCCCGTCGTCTTCATCTCGGCTTTGACGGGCCAGCGCGTCGAACGAATCCTGCCTCTGGCCCTGCGCGCAAGGGAAGCGCGCAACCGCCGCATCCCCACTTCACAACTGAACGCGTTCTTCGAGCGCAACGTATCGCAGCCGCGCGGAGGCGGCGCGCCTACACCCGGAAGAGGCGGCATCTCGCGCCTGCACGTGCAGTACATGACGCAGGCAGGCGTGCGTCCTCCGACCTTCGTAGTCTTTACTTCGGGCGGGCGGCCCGGCCTGCACTTCTCCTACGAGCGATACCTGCTGAATCGTTTGCGCGAAGAGTTCGATTTCTTTGCCACGCCCCTGCGCCTCATAGAACGACACAAGAAGAAGATTAGGAAGGCGGAGGCCGGAGGTTGATAGCTCTCTTTCTTTAACCTCTAACCTCTGATTTCCGGCGACCGAGTTTTTATGACCACTCCCGATAGAGATTTCGTCTCGTTGTTTGAGCACATGAGCGACCCGGCTCTGGTGATTGACGAAGAGAGCTGGCGTGTTGAGGCTTGCAACGACAGCTTTGCGGCGCTGGCCGTTCGCACCTGCTCGAACGTCAAGGGGATTCCCGTCTCCTCGCTTCTGCATTTCGACGGCAAGGACGAAGATGGACGTTACGAGCGCGCAACGCTTTTCGTCAACGGCGAGCATCCGGTTCACGTCAGCATAGAGAGGCTGGGCTGCCAGTGGGACGGGCGCGGCTCACAGCTCTGCATAGTCAGGACGCTGAATCAGGAGGGACGGCTGGACGCCGAGCCCGATGTTATCACCAGCGCTGAGATGAGCGCGCTCTTTGATTACCTGCGCGAGGCCACGGAGCAGCTTGAGGTCGTCAATAGAGTCGTCGCAGCCGTCAACAGCAGCCACACGATTGACGACGTTTTCAGCCTTGCGTCCGAGCAGATGCGCGCCCTCGTTCCTTTTGACCGCGCTTCGATTGCGCTCTCCGTAGATGAAGGGAGAAGCCTGCGCGTGCTGGCGATTTCCGGCGAGCACAAGGGCTCGCTCTCGGTCGGGGCCGTCGCGCCGATGCAAGGCTCCGTCACGGAGTTCGCGCTCTCAACCCGCGAGATGGTAGTTGTCCCAGACCTTACACAAGAGAAGCGCTTTAATTTTTACGCAGACCTTGAGCACGAAGGCTTCAGGTCTTCCGTCTGCTGCCCGCTCTTCTCCATGCGTCGCGCCATAGGGAGCATCAACCTGACAAGCCGCAGGCCGCATGCCTTCGAGCGTAAACATCTTCTGGCGCTGGAACGGCTGGCCGCGCCGCTCGCCATAGCCATAGAAAAAGTTCTACTGCTCGAAGAGGCCGAGCGGCGTTCGCGCGAGATGGAGGCGGCAGCGCAGCGCGAAGAGTTGGCCGCCCGCATAGCGCGTCGTCTCTCAAGCTCGCTCGACCCTTCCAGCGTGCTTCAGGAGACGGTTGACGACCTCGGCCGCGCTCTTCACGCAGACCGTTGCCACATAAGCCTCTTGGACAATTACGAAGAGAGCTACGCGCTGGTTGATTACGAATTTCTGGCGAGCGCGAATGTTCCGTCCATGCGAGGCCATAGAGTGCCGCTTTCATCGAGCGCCTACGCGAGCCGCGTGCTCTCTTCGGAAGAGCCCGTCGCCGTCTCTCGCATAGAAGAGATTGAAGAAGGCGAGCTGCGCAATCTATACACGCTGCTGGGGGTGCGTTCCGTGCTGGCCGCGCCCGTCTCTACCTCCGGCGTGCCGCGCGGGCTGGTAGAGCTTCACGCCACAGGCGGCGAGCGAGTGTGGACGAAAGAGGACGTGAAGCTGCTCGGCACTGTCGCCAGAGAGATTTCCGTGGCGCTGACGAACACGCGGCTTTACAGCGTCAGCCGCCGCCGCAGCGAAGAGCTTGAAGGGCTTTATAAAATCTCGCGCATCTTCTCGACCCTGACCGACACTGCGGAAATCTACGGCACGCTGGCCGAATCAATCGCGCAACTCGTAGGCGGCGAGATGTGCCTGATTGCGACTTACGATAGAAGACAGGACATGGTGCGCGCCGAAGCCCCCGGCTACAACACGCCCGAAAGTCTGACGAAGGAGTTTCAATTCAGGCTCAGCCGTGAAAGCTCCGACGCCTACATACATCAGACGGGCGAGCCCTTCTTCTCGAACGACCCGGCCAACGACGACCGCTTCGCTGCGGAGTTCGTCACGCGCTACCGTATCCGCTCGGCCCTGAGCGTGCCCATGAGAATCAAGCGCGAACTGATTGGCTTCATCTACGTCGCAAATCGTCCGGGCGGCTTCCGCGAGCGCGACATGAGGCTGCTGGAAATCTTCGCCGCGCAGGCCGCAGAGACAATCGCCAACGCACGGCTCTTCAAGACCATTCAGGCACAGGCCGAGCGCGAAGCCATAGTCAACCGGCTGCTACTTATCCTGCAACGCGCAACAGACCCGAAGGATTCAATCTCCGTCGTTGTAGGCCGCGTGGGCGAAATTCTGGACGCAGACCGTTGCGTCGCCATGCTCTTTGCCGACAACGAGCGCGCAGACTACTTCGGTGAGTGGAGCCGCGAAGGCGTCGCTTCCATAACGGAAGACGAAGAGGTCAGAGAGCGCACGCCGGTTCCTTACTGGATTAGAACGCACCGCCAACCTCTGGTTGTGACGGACATGCGCGAGCATCCTCTCTCTATCGGCTTCGAAGATTTGATTGAGCGGCTGAGCCTGAAGAGCCTCGCGGCCGTCCCCATCATTCATCAGGGGCGCGTCATAGGGATGCTCGGCGCGCACCAGACGCAGAGCTACAGGCGCTGGGCCGAAGACGACGTTGACCTTTTGACGGCTGTTGCCACGCAGGTCGGCTCGATGCTGGAGAACGCGCGGCTGATTACGGAGCTGAGAGAGGCCAACCGGCTCAAGGACGAGTTTCTCGCCACGCTCTCTCACGAGCTTAGAACGCCGCTCACGGCCATCAAGGGCTGGGTCGAGCTGCTGGCCGAAAACGAGCTGATAGAGACGGACGAAGAGTTCGCGGACGGCATAGCGGTCATACGCAACTCCACGACTGCGCTCACGCAGCTCATCTCAGACCTGCTAGACCTGTCTCGCATACAGCGTCGCGGGCTCAATCTTGAGCGCAGGCCCTGCGACATCAACGAAGCCATAGAAGAGGCCACGCAGGCCGTGCGCCAGTCTGTCTCGCAGCGCCGCCAGCATCTTGAAGTGAAGCTGGACGAGCGCCTGCCCCTGACCATGGCCGATTCGCAGCGCATACAGCAGGTGCTCTGGAACCTGCTGAACAACGCCATCAAGTTCACGCCCGAAGAGGGGACGATACGCGTGCGCTCAAGATTGATAGACTCCACGGGCATACTCATCAACGATGGCGAGAGCGACGCCATACGCTGGATAGTTATAGAAGTGTCCGACACGGGCGAAGGCATCCCGCGCGACTTTCTTCCCTTTGTCTTCGACCGCTTCCGTCAGGCGGACGCTTCTTCAAAGCGCAGGCACGGCGGCCTCGGCATAGGTCTGGCTCTCGTCAAAGAACTCGTGGAAGCGCACGGCGGCCATGTCGAAGCCAGAAGCGACGGGCAGGGGGCAGCCTTCACCGTACACCTGCCCGTCATAAGCGCCGAGCAATTCAGAGCTCCTATAGTAGAAGACAACGACTTGCAGCCCGACACGGAAGAATCAAACTCGCAGCCCGCGCGCCAGCGTCAAACTCTCCACTGAACTGTAATGAACGAACAGGCTATACGATTCGAGACACTGGCGCGTGAAGGTCAGGCGCGCACGGGCCTTCTGAGAACGCGGCGCGGCACTTTAGAAACTCCCGTCTTCATGCCGGTCGGCACGGCCGGGACTGTGAAGGCCACCCGCTTTGAGGCGCTCGAATCCACGGAGCTGGACGCTCGCATCATCCTTGGCAACACCTATCACCTGTGGCTGCGACCCGGGCCGGAGGTGATTCGCGCCTGCGGCGGGCTGCATAAGTTCATAGGCTGGGAGCGCGCGCTTCTGACCGATTCCGGCGGCTTTCAGGTCTGGAGCCTTGGGGCGTTGCGCAAGATTACCGAAGAGGGGACGGAGTTTCGCTCGCACGTTGACGGCGGGCTGCGCTTTCTCTCGCCCGAAGTCTCCATGCAGGTGCAGGCGGCGCTCGGCTCCGACATTGTTATGGTCTTCGACGAGTGCGCGCCCGGAGAAGCCACGCATGAAATCGCACGCGCCAGCATGGAGCTGACCTCTCGCTGGGCCGGGAGGTCGCGCAGGGCTTTCGATAGCTTGCAGCGCGAAGGCATGGACGCGGGCCGTCTTGAGCCGCGCGACGGGTTGACGGGCGCTCAGGCTCTCTTCGGCATCATTCAGGGCGCGGCGCATCTGGATTTGCGCAGGGAAAGCCTTGCCAGAACTGTCGAGATAGGCTTTGACGGCTACGCAATCGGCGGTCTATCCGTGGGCGAAGAGAAGAGCGTCATGTACCGAGTGATTGAAGAGCTTGCGCCCTTGATGCCAGAAGAGAGGCCGCGTTACCTCATGGGCGTCGGCACGCCGGAGGATTTAGTGGAAGCCGTGGCGCGCGGCGTGGACATGTTCGACTGCGTCCTGCCCACTCGCAACGGCCGCACGGGTCAGGCATTTACATCAAAGGGCAAGCTCAATATTAAGAATGCGCGCTGGGCAGAGGACACGCGCCCTTTGGACGAGACTTGCGAGTGCTCGGTCTGCCGCCGCCACTCCCGCGCCTATCTTCGCCACCTCTACCAGACGGGCGAGATGCTGGCCAGCATCTTGCTGACCCACCATAACCTTGCGTTCTTCCTTGACACCATGCGACGCGTGAGGCAATCTATCCGTTCTGGCGATTTCACGCGATTTCGGCGGGAGTTCCTAGAGGGAATCGGCTCTGGAGTCGAGTAGTTTAGGGCGAGTCCGAAGGCTGCTCTAAATAGACAATACGCCCTCTGGTCGAGTTCGCTTGCGCGCGTCTTCCCGGAATTTACATTCCCCAAAATCTAAAAAACGAAATGACTCTATTCTTCATCTTCTTTCAAGGCGGCGGCGCAGGCAGTTTCCTGACGCTCATACTGCCATGGGTCTTAATCTTCGGCGTCTTCTACGTGCTGATTATCCTGCCGCAGCGACGCCGCCAGCGCGAATTGCAGGAAACCATTGCGAATCTGAAGGCCGGAGACCGCATCGTTACCACGGGCGGCATCATCGGCGTAGTCCAGAGCGTGCGCGAAACCAGCCTGATTATGCGTACCGCCGACAAGTCCATGCTGGAAATCGCGCGCTCGGCCGTGGCCAGCCTGCAACAGGAAGAAGAAGAGAAGAAGTGAAAAGAGAGTTTTCAGTTTTGAGTCTTCAGCTTTCAGCAAGAACCAACCGGCTTGTTACTGAAAACTGAAGACTCAAAACCGAAGACCGGAAGCCGTATTATGAAGAAGAGAAGCCTTTTGCAGCGCGTCATTATTATCCTTCTGGTGACCATTGCTGCCATCTACATAGTCATCGGGCCGCGACGAAAGCCCACCCGTCAGGACTTCACTTGGGCCGGTGTCAAGAAGAGCCTTTCAGAGAACATAAACCTCGGTCTAGACCTCAGGGGCGGCTCGCATCTGGTCATGCAGGTTCAGACGGACGAGTACCTGAAGCGTCTGACCGAAGAGAACGGCGCGGCGGCGCAGTTGGCTGCCAAGGATGCCGGGCTCGCGGTCAAGGACTGGCGCACCGAAGCTGCCAGTAAGAATTACCGCATAATTCTCGATACAGGTGACGCCTCCAAGAACAAGCAGGTGCTGGAGGCAGTTCAGAAGAAGGTTGACCTGAGCACCTGGACGCAGACGGAATCCGGGAGTCTGCTGACATGGACTCTGCCGGACGCGCAACAGCGCCTTCTCTCTCAGCAAGCTGTTGACCAGTCCCTGAGAATCATAGACAGCCGCATCAACGCCTTCGGCGTCACAGAGCCGACTCTACAGACCCACGGCGCTCCCGGCTCGAATCAGATTCTTCTTCAGATGCCGGGCATCAACGACCCTGAGCGCATCAAGGCTCTGCTGGTGGGCGAGTCCCGTCTTGAGCTTGTACACGTCATCAGCCCGCCGAGCCCCGCGTCCGTTCAGAAGTATGCTACCCGCGAAGAGGCGCTGGCCTCAATCGGCGGGCAGGAGTCTGCTACCAGAAAAGTGCTGGCCTACAGCGAGCGCGACGAGCCTACTACCGCGACCGGGCAGACCGACCCTAATCAGCCGAAGCCCAAGAGCTTTGTCGTAGTTGAGTACCCGCCAGTGATTTCCGGCTCGGAGCTTAGAGACGCTCAGGCCGTCACCGCGCGCGCGGGCTCGAACGACTACCAGATTCAGTTCTCGCTCAAGCCTGCGGGCGCGCAGAAGTTCGGTGACTGGACTGGAAGAAGCATCAACGAGTACATGGGCGTGGTGCTTGAGAACGAAGTCAAATCCATAGCCTACATCAAATCGCAGATTACGGATTCCGGCGAGATTAGCGGGCGCTTTACCAAGCAGTCTGCCGATGACCTTGCGCTCACGCTCCGGTCGGGTGCGCTTCCGGCGCGCATAGCTTATATAGAAGAGCGAACCGTCGGCCCAAGCCTCGGCGCGGACTCCATCAAAGCCGGCGTCACGGCTTCCGCCGCAGGGCTCATCTTCGTCATCCTGTTCATGGTCGTTTACTACAAGGGCGCGGGCGTCAACGCCGTCATAGCCCTGTTGCTCAACGTCATCCTGACGGTGGCGGCGCTCATCATCTTCAAAGCCACGCTGACGCTGCCCGGCATAGCGGGCCTCATTCTCTCAATAGGTATGGCCGTTGACTCGAACGTGCTTATCTTCGAGCGCATACGTGAGGAATGGCAGACGGGCAAGACGGTTCCGTCGGCTGTGGAGCAGGGATTCGCGCGAGCTTTTGCGACCATCATAGACACGCACGTCACTACAATTGTGGCCTGCCTGTTCCTGTTCGTCTTCGGAACCGGCCCGATACGCGGATTCGCGGTCACGCTCGTTCTGGGCCTGCTCGCAAATCTTTTCTCCGCCGTCTATGTCTCGCGCACAATCTTCATGTGGGTGCTGGGTCGTAAAAAGCACGTGGAGTCGCTCAGTATTTAATAGCCTCAAGTCCCAAGTCCGTGAGGCCCGTATCAAGAACGGGGGACGGAACTTGGGACTTGAGATTTGGGACTTATAGTTATCATGATTCAAATCTTCAAGAACGCTAATTACGACTGGCTCAAGATGCGCCGAATCTTCCTGTTGGCTTCGGCTGCGCTGCTTCTGGGCGGGCTGAGTTCCGCCATGATACGCCAGCTCATACCGGGCGGCACCGAAGCCTTCAACCTCGGCGTGGATTTTCAGGGCGGCACGGTCGTCACCGTCAGGTTCCTGAAGAATCGCCCGACGGATGATGCCATTCGACAGGCGCTCAGCGCCGCAGGCATAGGCGAATCGGTCGTGCAGTCAACGGACAGGCCGGAAGAGGTGCTGATAAAAGTCCCGCAGCAGGGACAGGCCGGGGGAGAAGCGCAGTCGCAGGTGGACGTGGGCGGCGCTAAGGCTCGCACGGCCCTGAATACTTTCGGCGCGGAAAAAGATGCGTACGAGATTATACAGACTGAGGCCGTGGGCCCGGTCGCCGGTCGCCAGCTACGCAATCAAGCGATAATCGTAACCCTGCTGGCCCTCGTGGGCGTGCTGCTCTACATAGGCTTCCGCTTCGAGTGGACGTACGGCGCGGCTGCCGTCATCACGGTCTTTCACGACGTGCTGGTGACCGTGGGCTTCTTCTCCGTCTTCCAGTGGGAAGTGAGCCTGACCGTGATAGCGGCGCTGCTTACTCTGGTGGGCTTCTCCGTCAACGACACCATTGTTACCTTTGACCGCGTGCGCGAGAACCTGCGCCTGCGTCGTCGCGCCTCGCTCTACGAGCTAACGAACGAAGCGATAAATCAAACGCTTTCAAGAACCATCATCACGGGCGGCCTTGTGTTCCTCTCAGTCCTGGCCCTCGTCCTCTTCGGCGGCGAAGTTCTCTGGGGATTCTCCATAGCCCTCTTTATAGGCACGATTGTCGGAACCTATTCGACCATAGCTATCGCCAGCCCCATCATGGTCTGGTTGCAGGAGAGAGCCGCACGGCGCGCGCAGGCGGCTACTCCGGCCCGGCGCGAAAGGACTGCGGGAGCGACGCGCGGGACGGCCCCCAAGCGCGGCGCTCGCGGCACTCAGAGCAGTGGCGGAGGCGTGGTCAACGAGCCGCAGGGCGCTGCCCGCAGCTAGGACTTACAAAAGGTCGTAAGTTTTCGTGCGCCGTTGTAAAGAATTTACTTTCGCAATCACTTTGTAACCGATTTTACGCTTGACTTTACGGGGCAGTGCGGCATAGACTGCGCTCGTTGCTGGCCAATTAAATATCTACTTTAGACGCGCCCGCGTTTCATCCTTTTGAGGGGGCTGTGCAGGCGCGGTGGTCTATGTTTAGTGGCCGGTCGTGACCGATTTGTTTTTCCCCGCACGAGCGGCCTCCGGTAGAGATAGACCTTGAAGCTTTCGGAGTGCTTCAAGATAGGCCGCCGCGACCTCCTCCACTTCTTGCATTAAATTTTTGTTATCAAGCGGGCTGCTTAAAGTTTTGCTGACGCGATTTTTGCAGTTATTTCGGTCTTTTAATTTCGCACCCCTGATCCATTTGGCACCGGAATCGAGGGAGGAACACCTTTTATGTTCGACAATCTAGTTGAGTCTTCTTCGCATAAAGATGATCTTGCGAGGAAAGGTTCATTCATAGGCGGCACGATCCTGCTCTACGCTGTGGTCTTGACCGCCCTCTTCATCGGCAGCATCTTCTGGTTCGACGCCCAGCTTGATAACCAGAACCTTGAGCTTGTGACACTGGTTGCGCCAGTGCCCATCGAGGAGAAAGCGCCGGACAAGCCACAGGCAGCGCCCAAGCAGCAGGCCGCAAGCCAGGAGCGTGAGGTTACTACGGTGCGCGAGTTGACTACGGAGCGCCCGGAAGCCGCGCCTAAGGAGATTAAGGTTACGACTTCGCAGTCACCGCCCGACGTGTCGGGAGCGGTTAAAGGCAATCGTGACTACATTGCGCCGAGCGGGCCTACGCTTCCCGGCGCGGGTGCCGGCTCCGGTACCGGCGGTAACGGCAGTGGTAATAGCGGCGCTCCTGTTGACGTAGGCGAGCCGCCTCCGCCCGCTCCTAAGCCGACTCCTGAGCCGCCAAAGCGCACGGCTCCGATTTCAGGCGGCGTGCTCAACGGCCGGGCCATCAGTCTTCCGAAGCCTGCGTATCCTGCGGTCGCAAAGGCTGCGCGCCAGACCGGCACGGTTACGGTTCAGGTGACGATTGACGAGAACGGCAGCGTTATCTCTGCGCGCGCCGTGAGCGGCCCGCCGCTTCTTCTGGCGGCGGCCCAGCAGGCTGCATATGGTGCGAAGTTCTCGCCCACGAAGCTTTCCGGCCAGCCCGTGAAAGTTACGGGCGTGATTACCTATAACTTCCAGTTGTAGTAGCCGGAGGCTCAGACGCATGTGAGCAAAGGCGCAGGCCGGACTCGTTCCGCCTGCCCGCTCACAGGTGCCTGAATGTCCCGCTCTAAATTTAATGAATTAAAACCTTTTGGAGGGGTTTACCGTGAATATATTAGCTAGTTTTCTCGGAACGAAAGCCTTCGGCTTTTTTGTCTTCCTGTGGCAGGAAGCGGCACAGCAGGGCGGCGGCGGCGAAGCGGCCAATGCTTTCACTATCACGGAAATGCTCAAGCACCTCGGTTGGGTTGCGCTGGGCGTGGTGATTATCCTCTTGATTATGTCGGTCTACTCGATTGCCATCATGGTCGAGCGCTTTTTGACCTACCGCGCGGCCAAACAGCAATCGCGCCAGTTCGCTCCGCGCGTGGCGCAGGCTCTCAAGAACGACCGCATAGAAGAGGCCATCAACATCTCTGACAAGCACAGAAAGTCGCACCTTGCGATGGTGGTCAACTCCGGTCTTCAGGAGTTTAGAGCGCACGAGCAGTCGAACGAGATTTCGGGCGACGAGATAGAGGCTTCAAAACGCGCTCTGCAACGCGCCATTGCCATCAAGACGGCTGAGTTTCGTCGCGGCCTTTCGGGTCTGGCGACCATCGGCTCGACGGCTCCGTTCGTCGGACTGTTTGGAACGGTGTTCGGCATCATCAACGCCTTCCAGGGCATGAAGAACGCCGAGTCAGCCGGTATCGCTGCCGTGGCAGGCGGTATCTCGGAAGCGCTCTTTACAACGGCTCTGGGACTGGCCGTGGCCGTGCCCGCCGTGTGGCTCTTCAACTACTTTACCAGCAAGGTTGACGGCTTCGTAGTTGAAATGGATAACTCGGCTTCAGAGTTGATTGACTACTTCCTGAAGAACCGCACACGTCAGTTGAAATCGTAGTGAGGTGAGCATACGGGCGCGCTCGGCTTCCATGCTGCTCTTCGCGTTCGGCGTGCCGCCCCTTGCGGCAAAAATGCGTGGCAACCCCTCCTGACTCGGCCGTAGCCCGGCCGGGTTGTATACGGCGGGGCGCACAGACTGCGACAGGGAGCGGGAGCGAGCCGCGCTCCTGATGCTCACGAAGCACTACTGTAAGGAGATTTAGCGTTATGGGAATGAGTGGAGGCGGCGGCGCAGGACTTAACTCCGAAATCAACGTCACGCCGATGGTGGACATCATGTTGGTGCTGCTAATCATCTTCATGGTGGTCACGCCCTTCTTGCAGCAGGGCGTGACGGTAGCCATCCCGCGCGAGACTAACAGCCCGGACGTTGACCCGGCGATTATCAAAGAAACTTCGGTTGTCATCTCGATTCCGGCAGATGGCGAGTACTATCTGGGGAAAGAGAAGATTAACAAAGGCGACATCGGTACGGAAGTCAAACGCCGTATGGAGAAGAAGCCACCCGAAGAACAGATCGTCTATATCAAATCCGGCGTCGGCGTCTCTTACGGAGACGTTGTCGCAGTGATTGACGAAGTCAGGCGTAAGGGAGAAGTTCAGCAGATAGGTCTTGTCGCCGATAAGAAGAAGAAGGGCGGCGCGGAGGCTCCAGCGCCTGCGCCCGCATCGTAATATTTATCAGTCCGGACAACGGGCGGACGCTGTTGTCAAAGCGTCGGCTACTTCTGGCCCGAGCAAAGTAGCCTGTGCTTTTCTCAAAGCGCCCGCTCCGAATGTCCTGCGAGTCGCTTAAGGAGTTTTGTTATGGGAATGGGTGGAGGCAATAGTGGCGAAGGCTCAAGAGCCGTACCCTATATTAACGTCACGCCGCTTATAGACGTGCTGCTGGTGCTGCTGATTATCTTCATGGTGGTGACCCCTCTGAAGCCGAGCCGCTTCAAGGCGCTGATTCCTACGCCGCCGAAAGAGGAACAGGCACAGGCCACGGCCTTCGAGCTTAACCTGCGCGTTGATATTGCTAAAGACCTCAAGATGCAGTTGAACGGTCAGGACATGGGCACCGTCAACGATACCAGCCAGTTGAGCACTACGCTCGCAGGTATCTTTCAGCAGCGCAAAGACAGGAACCAGTTAAACCCGGCCACGGGTGAGCTTTACAAGACCGTCTTTATCAAAGCGCCCAAGACGGTTAAGTATGGCGAAGTGGTCAAGGTGATAGACGCCGTCAAGGGTGCAGGCGCGAGCCCCGTAGGCTTGCAGGTTGACGCCCTCGAACAATAATGCAAAAGTCAGAGTGCAGAGTGATGAATTAAAGAAGGAACAGCTTCTCATTCATCATTCTGCGCTCTGCATTCATCCTTTCTTTTGGAGCTATCAAGCGATGAAACTCTCTCAAGCCAGGTTCGCGCTCCTGATCCTGGTTCTACTCGTTAGCATGCCGGGCTGTGGCGTCATCAATCGCATACGCGCCAAGAATGAGATTAACGAAGCAGCACGCGCCTACAAGGCCGGTAGATTTGTCGAAGCCCAGCAGCATTCGGAGCGGGCGCTTCTGCTTTACCCGGATGATAAGAACGCGCCGCTCTTCATAGCCCGCTCGATTCACGCTCAGTACAAACAGGGTGTCGAGACGCCGGAAAATCTTCAGAAGGCGAACGACGCCATAGAGGCTTACAAGCGCATTCTGGCCAAGAACCCGAACAACGACGAAGCCTACAAGGCCGTGGCTTTCCTGCTTGGGCAACTGGGCAGGACGGACGAGCAGATAGCCTGGATTAAGCAGCGCGCCACCGACGAGACTGTAGAGCCTTCCAAACGAAGCGAGGCTTACACCTTCATGGCCAACAAGGAATGGGAATGCTCTTTCGGTATCACGGAACAGAAGGCCAACCAGAAGACCGTAGAGAAAGATGGCAAGACCGTTATACAGTGGGTCAAGCCGCAGAATCAGGAAGATTACGACAAGATAAACATGTGCGTTACGCGCGGGCTTGAGAACGTAGAGACGGCAATCCGCCTAGACCCGAACAACGAAAAGGCATGGGGCTACAAGACCAACCTTCTGCTTGAGAAGGTCAAGCTGGCGGATATGGACAACAAGCCCGAAGACAAGGAAACCTATAAGAAGCAGGCCGACGAGGCGCAGGCACGTACCACTCAGCTCAGCGAGCAGAAGAAGAAAGAGGAAGAAGCCAAGAAAGCTCCTTCGCCACCGGCTACCTAAAGCAAGGTAAAAGTAAAAGGCAAAAGGCAAAAGTAAGCAAGAGAAGCAGCGCTCTTCTCCTTCACTTTTGCCTTTTGCCTTTTTACTTACTTACGGGTCGCGCCCGGCCTCTTGCTATAATAGTATCCGAGAGCCTTACGCCCGTCCTAATTGGGCGATAAAACTTTAGAATGGCCTCGGACATCTAAATTTCAGGCGTTTATGATTCGCATTGAGGACATTATCGAAAAGGTTGGCCGCAACCACCAGCAGGCAGATTTAGACTTGCTGCGTCGCGCCTATTTTTTCTCTGCCCGCGAGCACAAGGGACAGGTGCGCGCCAGTGGTGAGCCTTACCTTGTTCACCCGCTCGAAGTGGCGAATATCCTCGCTGACATGCGGCTAGATGAAGTCTCCGTCTCGACGGGGCTTCTGCACGACGTGGTGGAAGACACGCTCGTTGACCTTGAGACTATACGTAAGTATTTCGGGGACGAGGTAGCGCATCTGGTTGACGGGCTGACCAAGATAGCGCAGATAAGCAACGTCTCCAAAGAGGAGCAGGAGGCCGAGAACGTTCGCAAGATGCTCTTGGCGATGGTCAACGACGTGCGCGTGGTGCTGGTCAAGCTGGCCGACCGTCTTCACAACATGCGCACCCTTCAATTCCTGAAGCCGGAAAAGCGCCGCCGCATAGCGCAGGAGACGATGGACATCTATGCACCGATTGCGCACCGACTCGGCATGGGTAAGCTGCGCGGCGAGCTTGAAGACCTGGCCTTTCAGCATCTGTACCCCGAAGACTATCGCGCCATCACGGCCCAGCTTGAAAAACGGCGGCCTGAAAACGAAGCCTTCCTCAAAGACGTGACCGCCCGCATAGAAGAGAAGATGCACGAGGCAGAAGTCCCCTTTGTTCGCATAGAGGGGCGCGTCAAACGGCTCTATTCCATCTGGAAAAAGCTCAGGCGGCAGAGAGTAGAATTGGAACAGGTCTACGACCTGGTGGCGGCGCGCGTGATTACGCCGGACGAGGTGCGTCACTGTTACGCCGCCCTCGGCGTCATACACAACACTTGGAAGCCCGTGCCCGGTCGCATCAAAGACTGGATAGCCACGCCGCGCGACAATCTGTATCAATCGCTTCACACCTCAGTCATAGGCGACAAGGGACAGAGCTTCGAGGTGCAGATTCGCACGCTCGAAATGCACCACATAGCCGAAGAGGGCGTGGCGGCGCACTGGAAGTACAAGGAAGGCAGCCGGGGCGCGCACGATGAGGATGAAGCATTAAAGGCTCTGCGCTCGCTCGTGGAGTGGACGCAGGAGGTCAAGGACTCGCGTGACTTTCTGGACACGCTCAAGCTAGACCTCTACCCGAAGGACGTGTACGCCTTCACGCCCATGGGGAAGGTGATACAGCTTCCGCGCGGTGCAACGCCTATAGACTTCGCCTACATGATTCACTCCGAAGTCGGCAACACCTGCACGGGCGCTCGTATAAACGGCCGCATGGTTCCGCTTCGCTCGCAGATTCAGAACGGCGACGTAGTGGAGATTCTGACCAGCCCTAACTCGCACCCCAGCCGTGACTGGCTGAACTTCATCAAGACCTCTCGCGCGCGCAACCGCGTGCGCCACTTCATAGCCGAGCAGCAGCGTGCCGAGTCCATAGAAATTGGCCGCAAGCTCTTTGAGAAAGAGGCCGCGCGCTTTCAGCTTTCAACCAAAAAGCTTCTGGGCGACAGCGACGGCGAGTTAAAGCGCATCGCCAACGAGTACGGATACGGGCGCGTGGAGGATTTGCTGGCAGCCATTGGCTACGGCAAGATTGTCCCGCGCAACATCATAGCCAAGCTGCTCGGCCCGGAAAAATTCGAGGAGCTTGATACCCAGAAAGAATCTCGCCTGAGGAGCGGCATGCGCGCCGTTCGCCGCCTGATACGCCTTGGCGATGATGCGATAGTCGTGCGCGGCGTGGACGACCTGCTGGTGACGCGCGCTCGCTGCTGCAATCCGCTCAGGGGCGAAGACATAATCGGATATATCACACGCGGCAAGGGCGTGGCCGTTCACGCCAGAACGTGCAAGAACGTTCAGGCGCTGATGGTCAACCCGGAGCGAATAGTCGAAGTCGAATGGGCTGGCAAGAGCGACAACGCCTCTTACGCCGTCAAGCTGCTGGCGATTACGGAGAACCGCACGGGCATGATAGCCGGTATCACAGGCGCAATCGCAGACATTAAGACCGGCATACGCGACGCACGCGCCTCCGTGGCCGACGACGACCGTGGCCGCATAGAAGTCACTGTAGAAGTCTTCGACGTTAAACACCTCGACAAAGTCATCAACTCCATCAAGAGCGTCCCCGGCGTGCTCGACGTAGAGCGCCTACAGGGAATCGCCTAAGCCCTTCTCCGGCCTTTTTCCTTTTTCCTTCTTTAGTGTTAAAATGCGTGTTTTGTTTCAGGCTATGAAAAAGAGGTTGTCTGTACTGTGAAGGAGATCATCAAAACTGAGCGAGCGCCGAACGCCATAGGCCCGTATTCGCAGGCCGTGCGCGCGGGCGGCTTCATCTTCTGTTCTGGACAGATTCCGTTCGACCCTGAGACGGGCGAGTTCGTTCCCGGAGGCATTCAGGAGCAGACCGAGCAGGTTTTGCGTAACCTGATGGCCGTACTGGAAGCCGCAGGCTCGAGTCTTGACCGCGTGGTTAAGACTACGGTTTTTCTCTCTAACCTGAATGATTTCGGGGCAATGAATGAGGTTTACGCGCGATTCTTTGACGAAGCCTGTCCGGCTCGCTCTACGATAGAGGCAAGCAGGCTGCCGCGAGATGCGCGAATTGAGATAGAGCTAATCGCACTGGCCGGAAAAGAATAGCTACCGGCCATCCGTCAAAGCATTTTTATGCTGGCGGGACAGCCGGTAGCCTTGTTTTGAGCATCTTTGATAAAGAGATTTTAAGCGGAAGCGCTTCAGGCAGCCTTTGCCACCTTGCCTGCCTTGATGCAACTGGTGCAGACCTTCATGCGCACTACGCCGCCCTTGGGGGGCTGCACGCGTATGGATTGCAGGTTGGGGTCAAAGCGGCGGCGCGTACGATTATTCGCGTGTGAAACATTGTTGCCGAATTGCGGCCCCTTGCCGCAGACTTCGCATCGTTTTGCCATAACAGTTTTTTTGAGAACCTCCGGGCTAATCGTCAGAGAGCGCTTGAATGCGCTCCGTTAGTCTCGAATCCCTGATTTGTCAGGTTGTATTCGAAACGAAAATTTATAGCAAAGTGCTTCATACGGCGTCAAGTCAGGGGAGAGCCGGAGAAAGAGTTCCCGTCGAAGCACGCCATTTACAACGGGCCATCATAGTTAGTTTGAAGGAGCAGAAAGTCAAAGTGCATAGATTCGCTATTTACATCGTCGTCGCTGCGCTCGCCGTCGTAGGGCTTGCGTGTAATAACCGTTCGGGCGGGGCAACTCCCGGAGCCGCTACCGATAATGCCGTGGCGGCCACCGTCAACGGCAAGAACATCATGTTGAGCGAGGTTGACAAGCTCATCACCGCGCAGACGCAGGGGCAGCAGGATAAGCTTTCGCCGCTCGCGCTGGCTCAGGCTCGCCTACAGGTTCTGGACAGCCTGATTCAGAAGGAAGTGCTGTTGCAGCGCGCGGACAGAGAGAAGACCATGCCCACCGAGGATGAGATTACGAACTACATCAACCAGATGAAGCAGGGCATGACGGAAGAGCAGTTCCAGAAGGGCCTCAAAGAGCAGGGCCTGACAATGGATTCGCTCAAGGAGGAGGCGCGCAAGTCTCTTGCCATACAGAAGCTGCAAGACAAGGTGAACGCCAAGATTGCCGCGCCGAGCGATAAAGAGGTGGAAGAGTTCTACAACAGCAACAGGCAGATGTTCGTCACCTCTCGCGGCGTTGAGCTGGCTATGATTGCAGTTGACCCGGCGACCAACGAGGGTTTGCAGGACGATGCCAAGAGCGAAGCCGAAGCCAAGCAGAAGATTGACCTCATCGCCCAGCAACTGAAGAATGAAGACTTCGCGGACGTTGCTCGTCGTCGCAGCGAAGACCAGAGCGCCTATCGTGGCGGAGACATTGGCTTTGCCGGCGAAAACGAGCTTAAGCAGAACGGGTTCCCGCAAGAGTTGATTGCGCAGTTCTTCGACACACTGGCCGTGGGCAATTACACTGCCCCTGCGCGGTTCGCCTCGCCCCAGTTCCCGAACGGGCGCTGGTATATCTTCAAGCTCAAGCGCAAGCAGTTGCAGAACGAGAACCTGACGCTGGACAGCCCCGGAGTGCGGCAGCAGATAGCCGAAGCCCTTACCAACCAGCGTAAGGAGCTTCTGAATCGCGCCTTCGTTCAGGTAGCCATGAACGAGGCCAAGGTTGTCAATAATCTTGCTAACAACATGGTCACGAATCCCAGCAACCTGAGCGGCCTGAGGCCCACGAGCGCCGGAAACTCAGCGCCCGCGCAGAACGCGAACGCTCAGCAGAGCGCACCGCAAAGCGCAAACACCGCACCGGCCGCTACGGCCAACACGAACGCGGGCGCGAATCAGAACGCGTCGGCCCCTGCTAAGTAATAAAGGCAGTAACAAGTGATAAGTGACGAGTGACGAGCCACTGACAAGCTGATTTGAACTTGTCACTCGTCACCCGTCGCTTATCACTATTTTTATGTTGTTTCGTCTCTCGGATGTTTACAAGTCTTACGGCGCGCAGGACGTGTTGCGCGGTGCTTCGCTACAGGTGAATGCTGGCGAGCACGTGGGACTTGTGGGCCGAAACGGCGCTGGCAAGACAACCATCTTCAGGCTCATCAGTGGCGGCGAAACTGCGGACAAGGGCGACGTGGTGCGCGCACGCGGGCTTAGGCTCGGGCTGCTGGAACAGCACATACACTTTGACTCCGGCTCGACCGTACATGAATCCACGCTCTCTGCCTTCGGCCATCTACAGCAGATAGAGCACGAGATGCACGAGCTTGAGCATCGCATGGCAGAAGCCACGGATGACCTTGAGAGTGTGCTCGAACGCTATAGCGAGCTTCAGATAGAGTTCGAGCGCGAGGGCGGTTTCGAATACACGGCGCGTGCCGAATCAGTTCTTCAGGGGCTGGGCTTCTCGCGCGACACCTGGGCGATGGAGACGGAAAAGCTTTCGGGCGGCCAGCAGAACCGTTTGGGCCTCGTTCGGCTGCTGCTGGCGGAGCCGGACGTGCTGCTGCTGGACGAGCCCACGAATCACCTCGACGTAGCGGCGGTTGAATGGCTTGAAGAGTTTCTCTCCACCTATCCGTCCGCTTACGTCATCGTCAGCCACGACCGTTACTTTCTGGATCGCACCTCCACGCGCATCATAGAAGTCGAGCTGGGCCGCGCATCCAGCTACACCGGAAACTACACGGCTTATCTGGAAGAGCGCGAAGTCAGGCGCGAGGCGCAGCAGCGTGCCTACGAGAACCAGCAGCAACTGATAGCCAAGACGGAAGAGTTCATACGCCGCAACCTTGCAGGCCAAAAGACCAAGCAGGCCAAGTCGCGCCGCAAGATGCTGGAAAAGCTTGAGCGCATAGAGTCTGTCCGGCCGGAGCAATCAAGCGGCGACTTTCGTCTCAAGACCATAGAGCGCGCAGGCACACAGGTTCTTACGGTAGAAGATGCCACCGTAGGCTATCCCGGCAAACTCCTTGCGAGTGGCATCACCTTCACGCTGCGTCGCGGCGAAGCGCTCGGCGTCATAGGCCCCAACGGTTCGGGCAAGACCACTTTCGTCAAGACAGTTCTCGGAAAATTGCCTCAGCTTGCGGGCGAGATAAAGTGGGGCACGAAGGTCGAAGTCGGTTACTACGCGCAGCAACTGGATGACTTGGACGACCGCAACGAGATTATTATGGAGTTGCGCCGCGTAGCGCCTTCCACGGCCACAGCCGGAGAGCTGCGCGGCTTTCTCGCCAAATTCCTCTTCACGGGCGACGACGTTTATAAACACGTGCGAGACCTTTCCGGCGGAGAAAAGGGAAGACTGGCGCTGGCGAAACTAATCTACTCGCACGCGAACGTGCTCATTCTTGACGAGCCCACGAACCATCTTGACATCTCTTCGCGTGAAGCACTGGAAGAGGCGCTAGATGCCTATCAGGGAACAATCATAACAATCAGCCACGACCGATACTTTCTAGACCGCGTCGCCACGCAGATTCTGTCGCTCGACGGTCATGGCGGCGCAGAGCACTACGACGGAGACTACACCGAGTATCACGAGTGGAAGGCGCAGAAGAAAGCTGCCTCGCTCGAAGCTGTTAAGAAGGAGAGCGCCGAGCGGCAGGAAAAAAAGAGCCTCTCAACGCCCCCTCAGCAGAGCGTCAGGAAGAAGGGAAAGAAGAAGGAGCCCGAGCGCGACGCGCAAAGCGTGGAAGAGGAGATAGCCCATGCCGAAAAGCGCCTGTCCGCGCTCTCCGAAGAGATGGGAAAGCCTGAAGTTGCACGCGCGCCCGGCCAACTGGCTGCGCTCAACGAAGAATACAGGCAGACAGAAGAGCGCTTGCAGTCTCTATATCAGGAATGGGAGAAGGTGGCCGCCGAGACTACCAAGGCTTAATTTGACAGAGGCTCAAAAATCAGTAGAATGAAAATCCCTTCTTCTTGAAGGTCAATTAATTGTAGGCGCGTAGCTCAGGGGTAGAGCACTACCTTGACACGGTAGGGGTCCGCGGTTCAAATCCGCGCGCGCCTACCATTTTTATGTCTTCTCGCATCAACATTCAGCTCGACTTTGCTTGTTCTTCCACTATCTCGTCTTAAGGGCCATTTGTCTGGATTTTGTCTGAATCCCCTCGTGAAGCATTTCAGATGGCAATGAGCCCGGAAGCTTCATGCTACAGACTCTCAACAACCCTTTGCCTCGCCTACACAGGTTGCGCGTGAGTAGTGTTGCCTGAAATGGCGAGATAATGATACTTTCACAGCTCCAGCGACGCCGCAGGCTCACCTGCTTCTCACGCTCCAACTGTGGATTTTTATCGGCGGGGAACAATCTGAATGGCTAACGATGCTCAATAATTCGCGCAATGATACGAGTGCGGAGGTGGGTAAACTGAGTAGTAGGCTAGGCAGCCTGCGTTTTAAGAATACGTCGCCTACCTAGATTACCCTTGCCGCAACAGATTCTTCTGCCGGAATTAATTAAGTAGGAGAAGCTCTAATAGAGCAGAACAAATTTTCAAGGTGGTTCTTAAAGTTGGTTGTGGTGAAGAGACGCAAACCATCTGTTGCTGAATAGATATAATGGCCTCATCGTTTACATGGCTTGATTATTCTGAACACGAGCGCCGTAAAATGCTCGACGTGATCCATCTGTTTCAAGAGAAGGACACGCGCGATGAGCTTGGCATTGGTTCCGTGCGAGATGCGTTCGCGGATCTGCTTTTTCCGGGCACGAGCACTATCCAAACACGTGCCAGATACTTTCTCCTCATCCCTTGGATGTATATTGGATTAGAAAGGCGCAAAGTCCCATCTAACTCGATTAGCAGGAAGGCAAGAGATGAGGAAACAGCCCTTATAGATGTTCTTGCTCGCTCTGAAGATTCGCAAGGCACTATCGGTGTGGTTGCCCGCAGGAGCTTGAAGCGGCTGCCAAGTAACATCTACTGGCAGGGGCTTGGGCGTTGGGGGATTCGCCTCTTTCCGGGCTCACAGGAGCAATATCATCGCTCTTTAGATATCTTCTATTCATACGGCAAACGGCAGCAGAACAATGATGACGGCGAGCCCGTGGATGGGAGTGTGCCGCGTAACTGGCATTCGGCCCTCCCACCGGCGCCAAAGGATTTTCCACGTAATGTAACTCTTAGCCTCACTTCTAACGAGGCTATGTACCTGCGCGAGCGAATTTTGACTTGCGTCCCACAGACTCTAATTGCTTTCCTGGTTGATGAAGGGAAAGTAACGGCCCCGACTGATTTCCCTTGGGAGCATCCACAATTTGGTGACTTCCCGGCTTATATCCAAGAACAGCTCGAACATGCGCGTAACTTTTCAGAAATCATTCACGGGGCGGCGCTGCTCTATAATTTGATGCTTGCTGAGGTCGCACATCACGAAGATTTAATCGAAGAGTATAGTGGTTGGTTAACAGAATGGGTCTCTTCTATAAATATGCGGCACACTGATTTGCTGAAGTGGAATCGTCGAAGATTTTGGGAGATTGCCACGCTCGGCAACCAACGCATCACTCAACCGGCGCGCCTCTTCATTGATGGCTGGCTAGATCTAGCCATCTCAAATATGGAGGGAATAAATATCCTAGCTGATAAGCGTGCGCGACGGTTGATTCAAGACCGGGAACGTCAGCTCAAGCGCGGGTTGGCCCGCCTGGACAATGTTCGCGCGCTTGAACTTTGGAGTGGAGCTGCCGGGACGGCACAGCTCGATTACCGATGGTCAGTTACTCAGACCATTGTCCGAGACATCTTAACCGCTCTGGCTGAATAAAGATCGCATGCTGGAACCTCAGAGCCGACGACATCTACTGGAAGCCTTGCGCCCTCCGCCGGGTTATACGCTGGACTGTGCGATTGGAACGACCTTCTCGCTTGATCTTCTGACACTGCTGACCGCCCCGCTCGCCTTCACGCTGTTCGATTGGGAGGATGAAGAAGGACAACCGACAGGCGACCCGCTCGCGTTACTCGAAGCCGTTCGTCGCTATGCCGAGCGCATCAGTATCTTCTGCCATGCAGGGCAGATAGCTGTACCAAAAGGAAATCAACCGCTCTTTAGCTATCTCGAAAGCTCTGTTTTTGCGGTCACCCCGCGTCAAAGCGGCAGAGTCTTCCACCCCAAACTATGGATTCTCAGGTTCACCACTGACGAGCAAGCGCCGCTTTTCCGGCTCTTATGTCTCTCTCGCAATCTAACATTTGATCACGCTTGGGACACTGTGCTTATCTTGGAAGGCGAATATATAGAACGTCGTAATGCTTATTCCTCTAACCATCCGCTAGGCGACTTCGTGGCGGAGCTGCCTCGGCTGGCTTTACGGCCTCTCCCGAAAAAGGTTTTAGCCGATATTAATCGCGTGCAGCATGAGTTGAGACGAGTAATCTTTGAGCCCCCCGAAGGATTTGATGAGATATATTTTTGGCCGCTAGGCATAGAGGGCACCAAGCGTTCATGGCCTTTCGCAGCACGTGAGCGACATTTAGACCGTATGCTGGTCGTCTCGCCTTTTGTATCTGACAGTTGTCTTCAACAATTAGCGGAAGAGTGTAACAGTAGGCTTCTAATTTCCCGGCCAGAAGAGCTTGATCTACTGGAATCCGGAAGTCTTGAGCGCTTTGAGCATGTTTACGTCTTAAGCTCTGCTGCCAATCCACAGGAAGAAGCCGACGAAGTTCAATCTGACATCACACAGGAGCATCTCTCCGGGCTTCACGCGAAACTCTATATTGCTGATGCAGGGTGGAAAGCCCGCATATGGACTGGGTCTGCTAACGCCACATATGCGGCTTTTAATGGCAATGTTGAATTTCTAGTAGAGCTTGTTGGTGAGAAGAGCAGGTGCGGCATCAACGCGTTTCTCTCACAGGCGCAAGGTCAAACAAGCTTCAGAGATATGTTGCAGGAATTCACTCCATCCGAGCAGGCACCCGACACAAAGCAGAAGAGCCTTGAGCGAATGGTCGAACTGGCGCGGCGGGAAATTTCAGTAGCCAGATTCGCTGCACAAATCACCCCGGTTGATGGAGCTAATACTTTTCGCTTGTCCCTTCGTATAGAAGAAGGGTACTCGCTGAGCTTGCCTCAAGGAACCAGTGTGCGTTGCTGGCCAATTACTTTGCATGAAGCGGCGGCAATCACACTGGCCACAGATTCTCTGGATTTGGCTACGTTTAGTTCTATCTCTTTTGAAGCTATCACTTCATTCTTCGCTTTTGAAATCATAGCGACTGAAGATGATGAGCGTGCAGCCACTCGTTTCGTTCTAAATATACCTTTGACTGGCGCTCCTGAAGATAGGCGCGAACGCATTTTGCGCTCGCTCTTAAGCAGCAAAGAGCGGGTTCTACGCTTCATTCTCTTCCTTCTAGCAGAAGGGGGAACGGATGCCTCTGCAATTCTGCTTGCTACCCGCGCCCGGCTTTCAGGGAAAGAAGGTAACAGAAGCAAGGGCATTGAGCTTCCGCTATTCGAGAATCTAGTGCGGGCTTTAGACCGTAACCCTACAAAGCTGGATCAGGTTTCACGCGTGATAAATGAGTTGATGAAATCCCCGGAAGGGCTGCAACTTCTACCCGAGGGATTTAATTCTATATGGGAGCCTATACTGGCTGCGCGTGAAGGGCTTAAAAAATGAGAACTAGCCCACAACGCGCCGACGTAGATTCTGTGCTCAAAGGACTGAAGGACTTTCAGCGCAACACAGTGGACTACGTCTTTCAGAGGCTTTACTTGGATAAACCGGCGGCGCGGCGCTTTCTGGTTGCAGATGAAGTGGGATTAGGCAAGACGCTCGTAGCCAGAGGTTTGATTGCCCGAACAATTGAACATCTGCGAGATAAGGTTTCGCGCATAGATATAGTTTATATCTGCTCCAATGCGGACATTGCGCGCCAGAATATTAATCGTTTGAACGTTACCGGCGGCGAGGATTTCGAGTTAGCTTCTCGCATCACTCTACTTCCCATCCAGATTAAGAGTCTCAAGCAGAAATCAATTAATTTTATTTCTTTCACTCCCGGGACATCTTTCGACTTGAAGAAGAGTTTGGGTAAGGTTGAAGAGCGCGCATTGCTTTATTGGATGCTGAAAGAATCATGGAATCTGCGCGGTGCCGGGCCGCTTAATGTTCTTCAGGGGAATGCAGGAACAGATAATTTCCGCCGCTTCATAGATTTCTTTAGGTACAATCACGATATAGATAAATCGCTGGCCGGTAAGTTTGCTGAGGCCTTGCAGCTCCATATTACTGCCGCACATCATAGTGGCGAAGAAGATATTCGCTCACGCTTCGATAATCTCTGCCAGCGTTTCGGTAGAACGCGCAAATACATTCCGGCCAGTGACGCACAGGATAGAACGCGGCTGATTGGCGAGTTGCGAGACCTTCTTGCCACGACCTGTTTGATTGCGCTCGAACCCGATCTCATTATTCTTGACGAGTTCCAGAGATTCAAGCATTTGCTCGATGGGACTGATAAAGCAAGCAACCTCGCACGCGACCTCTTTGAGTATCCGGAAGCCCGTGTCCTCTTACTCTCCGCCACTCCATACAAGATGTATACCTTGGCGGACGAAGCTGACGGCGACGACCATTATCAAGATTTCTTGAGAACACTTCGATTTCTACAGAATGACACGGGTCGGGGCGACCGCTTCGAACAGCTTCTGGAAGATTATCGCCGCGAACTGTTCCGTATACGCAACGGCGGTGGAGAGCGACTCTTTGTGATAAAGAGCGAGTTGGAGAAAGAGCTTCGGCAGGTGATGGTGCGAACTGAAAAGCTCGCAGTGTCTCTGGATAGAGACGGCATGCTGAAGGAAGCTCCCAGTGCTGGGACAAGACTGGAAGCGAGAGATTTACATTCATATATCGGCCTGCAAAAGATTGCACGCATTCTGGGTGAAGCCGACACGCTGGAGTATTGGAAATCTGCCCCGTACCTCTTGAACTTTATGGATGATTATAAGCTCAAGAACTCGTTCACAGAGGCTTTGGAGATTTCCGAGCGCGAAACTGAGCTTGCCGAGGTTGTCAGTGAAAGTAACGGCTTGTTACTCAACTGGCGCGACATTATGAAATACAGAAGTATTGATCCGGGAAATGCACGTTTGCGCGGACTGTTTGACGATACCATCGGAAGGGATATGTGGCGGTTGCTGTGGCTCCCTCCTTCTCTCGCTTATTACCAACTGGACGGGCCTTTTGCGCATATATCTGCGTCTCGATTTACAAAGCGGCTGGTGTTTTCTTCGTGGAAAGTTGTGCCCAAAGTAATTTCGACATTGCTCAGCTACGAGGCAGAGCGTTTAATGATGCGCTCTTTTGAAGACTCCCCTGAAAATACGCTGGAGGCGCGAAAGCGGCGGCGGCCGTTACTGAGATTTGCCCGGACTGATGACCGTCTGACTGGAATGCCCGTGTTGGGCCTGCTTTACCCATCTGTCACGTTAGCACGCGAATGCGACCCTCTAAAATTGGCTTTAGAGAATCAGAAGATGGCGGAACTTCCATCAGCTTCGGAGATTACTGATGTAGTTAAAGCGCGTATCGAGCAATTGCTACAGAAGATTAGTCATAAGCAAACAAGAGGCCCGGAAGATGAGGCATGGTATTGGGCGGCCCCCATTCTTTTAGACCTTCAGTTTGATAAAAAGGCGACTCGAGCATGGTTTTCGCAAGAAGGTTTGGCGGAACTTTGGTCTGGTGAGTCTGATATACAGGAAGATGACGAAGACCGCTCTCTATGGTCTGAGCATGTTGAATATGCGCGTCAGTTAGTAAATGGCCGCCTCCGTCTTGGCAAGCAACCGGAAGACCTTTCTCTCGTACTCGCACATCTGGCGCTGGCTGCCCCCGGCACAGCAGCCTTGAGAGCCCTATCTCGTGTCGTCGGAGGGTTAGATGCCGTCTCAATTCCTGCTGTACGTACGAACGCTGCTCATGTAGGCTGGTCTTTCCGTCGTCTCTTCAATTTACCGGAGGCTATAGCTTTATTACGTGGGATGAAGAAGGCAGAGCCTTACTGGCGTCGAGTAATCGAATACTGTGTGAGCGGCTGTCTTCAATCAACGCTCGATGAATATGTTCATATCCTACGCGAATCCCTCGGTTTACTGGATAAATCGGCTGAAGTAACTGCCAGTAAAATTGCTGATGCCGTCCGAAGCGCTCTCTCACTACGCACCTCCAGCGTGGCTGTTGATAACATTAGGCTCAATCCATCTCGCCAAACGCTTAAAGTGGAGAGAGGCGGGCGATTGCGCAGCCACTTCGCAATGCGATTCGGTGAAGAGACAAATGATGATACTCAGGAAGTAACTAGAGCTGAACAAGTGCGCGAAGCCTTCAACTCGCCATTTTGGCCCTTTGTCCTAGCTACCACATCCGTCGGACAAGAGGGGCTTGATTTCCATCATTATTGCCACGCAGTTGTGCATTGGAATCTACCATCTAATCCTGTAGACCTCGAACAGCGTGAAGGGCGTGTACATCGTTACAAGGGGCATGCGGTCAGGAAGAATCTGGCGCGCAAGTATCAAATAAAAGAACTGTCTGATGCTATTCATGATCCTTGGGAGAATCTATTTGCTATGGCAAAATCGGAGCGCCCTAAAGATGCTTCCGACATCATACCCTTCTGGATCTATTTTTTTGAGGACGGCGCACGGATTGAACGTTATGTTCCCACACTTCCTTTGAGTAAAGATGAGGCGAGATTTGCGGCACTGCGCCGATCCCTGGCTGTTTACCGAATGGTGTTTGGACAATCGAGGCAAGAAGATTTAACTGCTCATCTTCTTTCTATCCTTCCTGATTCAGAGGTAGAACGGATTTCGGAGGAGTTTAGAATTAATCTTGAACCTCAGTCAGATTCCTTTTCGGATTCATCCCATAAATAGCTCAGTAAAAATTCCATAGTCTCTAGAACTGATAGACAATCAGCAGCTTCCCTGCATATTGACAATTCATTGGGATAAAACTAATATCCCAGCGCTTTATACTCATGGCGAGGTTTTCTCTACCGCTTTCTTCTGACAAGGCTTTCACAGGCGACCTTGCTTTTATTTGAGACAACTCCTCGCAGCATTTGTGCTGATCTACTTTGACTCCTCTCAAGGGTCTAGCATTAAACTAGGCATTGCAATCATCAATGGGCCTGTTTCTTATTGATATGACTTGTCCTTATCCCAATTGTAAAGGCGATTTTCAAAGGCGGTCGTCGCAGATAGGCTGTTGCGACAGTTGTTTTCGCCCCATTTCAATCTGCCCTATGTGTGCAGCTACAAACAGAGTATTCGCTCGCGTTTGTAGAAAATGTCGTGAATCTCAACTACCTTTCGCAGATGGCGGGGAAAGAGAATGCAGTGTCAATATTGATAAGTCGCAGAAGCAGATTGACATTAATAGAAGGTTTTGGTTCGCGCCTGTATCATACGGCGGATTCCTGTGGTGTTTTTCCGAAACCGGGGAACTCTTTGTTGTTTCACCTTTTGATAATCAGGCGCTTCCGTTCAGTCTCTTGGGTGAAGGGTTCGGAAGGTCAGCCTTTACTATTTCTGCGCCTGAGCCCGGCGATTACTCGGATAATTTACCACCTTACCTCTTGGCTGCCAGCCCTTTTTCGATTAAGGGGGTCAACCTCCTAGACGGCAAGATAAAAGAGTTCTTACAGTCTGCGCCCGATGAGCTTTTTATATCCGATTTTGAAGACGGCTATGTTGGACTTGAAAGCCTTGAGCGCACTATCTACTTTCAGAAGAAGCGCGATGGCCTATCCATTCTGGGAAGTTATAACCTGCTCAAAAATGTTGCCGAAGATTATCATCTGCCTGAGAAAAAAGTTGTAGGGCCTCTGAAGATAGGGCAGCATATAGGCGTTTATTCGAAAGACAAGCTATATCTTTTGAAGGATGGAGAGCTCAAGGCGCAACTGTCTTTCGGAAGTTTTCAGGCATGGACTTCTCCTGCTGAGTTCGAGAAACTCCAGCCGCGCGTAGGCTTCATGCCCTACGTAGTAAGAGGAAACTCCATCTACATTCCCGGCATAATGGGTAATGACCCCGGCTTTCTCTTCGTCTCTTTCCAAGGGCAGACAACGAACGCTGCCCTTAATTTCATACGCTTCACTGAGGATGCGACTTATACGGAAGACGTTGATTCCAGGCTCCTCGTGGCAAAGAGTGGTGTGATTGGCTACTATGACGGCACAGGCTTCATTCCTGTCCGCCAAGACCCGCAGCTAAATGCCCAAATCCCGCCCTTTTCTTGCCAGTCATTGACGGTCGGTTTCACCCGGAACGCTAGTGGAGTGGAAACCCTGAGGTTTTATTCCATCGACTCTTTACGCGATTACTCGCTGGCCAAATTTCATGGTCTTATAGGCATTGGATTCACAAGCTGCGCAGGCACTTTAACCTTCTCTTATTTGAGAGAAAGAGATAATCAGGAGTATCTAGGATTAATTATATGGGACGTGCAATAGCAGTTGTGTTGCTATTACTTTTATTCAGCACACTCTCTTTAGCGCAAAATCAGGCTCTCTTAGTGGATGGCTCAGCTTCCATGAGACCGTACTATGCAAAGGGTCTGATTCTGGATTTGAGCCAGTCCCTCAATGATGTGTTAACGAAAGAGGCCCCCACGCAGTTGTTTATCTTCAGCGAGAATGTATCACCGATATCAAGTATAGATCAGCTTACCAATCCGGCGCTGGGAAACTGGACTTACATAGACCGTACTATAGATTCCGCCATACAGAAAAAATATCGGATTGCATGGATTATAACCGACAATATGGAGAGCCGTCCGTCCGACCCGGAAGCGGCTAACACGGAGGTCTTTTATCAAAGACTCAGGAGTCCGCAGGTAAAGAAAGTCGTTATATTTCCTTTAGTACAAGCGCCGGGCGATGCCGGGCTCGTTATCTACGCTATTCAATTTGCGGCGGACGCAGACGAAATTTTTGAAAAAGAGCTTACTCAATTTTCCAGCGTTGTCAAAGGGGTTTACCGTACCGAACCCTTACGCATGAAGCCTCTGGATCAAAATACAATTGATATCAGCTTTGTGCGCGGAAATCTGCAACCAAAAGGGAAAAGCCTGATTACCTATCAAGAAGGGCAGAACATAAGCGAGAAAGTAGAGTTGCGCTTCAAGTCTCGTTTCGAACACTTGAAGATAGTAGATGCTCGTATAAATGTGCCGTCGGCAGAGCCCCGGTTTTCACTCGGTTCCCTATTACAGCCGGAAAAACGTGAAATTAATATTGATCCTCAAAAAGTCAGCACGCTCGACCCGCAGGGCGAAACAGAACAAAGCTATGAGGCAACCGTTAATCTCGGCAAAGTAACACTCAAGCGAACTCTTTCTTCACTATGGAAGGCAGCATGGAGCAATCCGTCGTATGAGGATATAGAGCTTCCTGTCTCTTTTGTTATTAATGTCCCGCAGGAGAACTTTAGGTTCAAGGATAGTGTGCTGAGAACTTACGGGGCAAGCACACCTCAGGCTGCTAAGGATACGGGAAAGATTTACGGGCTGGAGAAGCTGCCTCAATTAATGGGAGAGCCGGAGACGCCCATACAAACAGAAATCCCTCTGGCATTTAGAGTTCAGTATCCTTGGTGGCCAGCAGCAATCTTCGTCCTACTCTTTATCCTGGGTTTGATTATCGCGGGCGTGGTTTTGATTGCGGCGAAAAAGGGTGCGAGCGGGGCCTTCGCACGCAGGGCAGATTGGGCTGTGACTGCTCAGACCGTCCACGGCTCGCCGCTCAAATGCGAGCTTGAGCAAAAGCGCATCTTGGTGCAGGGCGAAGAAGTAGGACAGATAAAGGGCAACAGTTTTATTCCGGCGTCGGGCGTCAAGGTTGAGGGCGGGTTAGATAAGGTCAATCTGGAAGATAAACTGAGCGTGAAGATAGAGCGTAAGGGGAAACAGAGCGTCCTCAGCTTCAATAAGTCTGCTGAAGAAGAGAAGAGCAAGGCGGGGGCATCCGCATACACCCCACGAAAGAGGTGAATGAACATGGATACTGTCAAAGCCAAACAGGCACGTTTATGGCTCGGAATCTTTTTTGTGATCATCCTAGCCGCGAACGCATTTTTTAGCACCATAGCTGTCTTAAGTGGTCTCAAAGATAATGCTACGTTCACGCCATTTGCGCTAGACACTTCGCCCGTCGTGCGATTGCTTCTCTTTATAATCTCACTCGCCGTTAGCTGGGGCATCAGCCACCTGGTCTATCGCACGCTCATCCGTGGCGAAATTTCAGTCAGCGAATCAGTCCCCATAGCCTACATCTTTCTAGGCTTCTTACTCCTCTTTTTCGGCGCCATCGCTTTTGTCAGCATCATACATTGGCTTCTCTGGCCACTAGCCTTCTTTATTCTCTTGATCTTCTCGGTCATTGTACTGTGGCGGCTTCTTGGAGGTCTCTTTACCGTCGGCGCGATTGCGGCTGCAATCATCGTTGCTTTTATCACTTTCTACCTGTTCAGCTAAAGAACTTTCACCTTATCCCACGAGGAGAACTCTCTCATGGCACAAACTCAAGAACAAATTCTCGGCGCAATTCGTCCAACGCTCTTCATTGGCTTAGGCGGAACAGGAAAAGAAGTATTGCTGCGGCTCAGACGCAAATTTTATGAGAGGCTCGGAAGACCGGGCCTGCCTTGCACCGCCTATCTTTGGGCTGATACCGATACCAGAGATGTAATGGCTCAAGGAGAACGAATGGACGAGATATATCAAGCCGTTACTTTCCAGCCTCACGAGCAAATTACATTGCTCGAAGGAAAGGTCGGCACAAATCTTTCAGGAATGTTCACCAATAGGGGAGAGTGGGAGCACATACATAACTGGCTGCATCCCGAGGTCGAACGTTTTGGGACTGAGATTTCTGATGGTGCTGGTGGTGTTCGAACCGTCGGCAGGCTTACCTTCTTTTATAACTTCGGGAACAGGATTAATAATCTCATCCCTGACGCGCTCAATAGCATCAACACCCAGCAGGCAATCAACGCCACGAAACAGTTGTTTCAAGATCGGAGAATGGGGACAGTGGAGTTGATACCCGAACCGCAGGTCTTTATCGTCTGCTCGCTAGCGGGTGGGACAGGTTGCGGAACAGTATTGGATACAGTTTTCTACCTTAGATATCTAAGCCAGCAGGCAGGAATACCGATAGAGCGTTTTGTCGGTATCCTTTTCATGCCTAATGTCTTTTATACAACGGCCAAAGACGAGGTCGCCCAGCGCTCTTATGGTAATGCTTATGCGGCCCTGAAAGAATTGGAGTTCTATACCCTGAGGCTGAAGCAGGATGAGGACCAAAGCATTGATTATCACGTAGAGTGGAACGGTGGTCATCCCCTGCAAATTCAAGGCCCTCCGTTCAGCATTGCTTATATCGAAGAGATGAAGAATGAAGGCGGCATCGGACTTGATCCGAATCGCCGGGATGAAATCTTTTCGATGGTCGCTGAATCTCTTCTGCTGGACTTCATGCCGGGGCCTTTCTCGACTCAGAAGCGCTCACACTACTCGAACGTCGTACAGTATCTAAGCGGAGTGCACGGGGCCAATATTTCTTCCGGCGGGGTCGTCTTACCACAAGAGTTCGCTCGGCGCTATGCCTCCTTTGGCATGTCCAAGATAGAGATTCCGCTAGATGCTCTAAAGGGAGCGGCGGCGGCCAGATTAGCCAGTGAAATTGCCGCATACATCAATCGAGATACTGAAGACCCGCATATTATGACGAATGTGCTGGATGATATGGCCCAGCGTCAACTAGACGCGCACGGGCTTGAGAATAGGTACGGTACGGCTTGGAAAGAGAGCATACGCACTGCCTTGGCCGCAATTTTCCGTGGCCTCACAATTAGAGACAGGAGCCAAGTTGATGAGCTGGAAACCAGCCTCAAGGCTTTCGAGGATCAATACATCAACACTAGGGGCACAGACTCTACGAAGTGGGGAGTCGCAATTGACCTTATTCGCAAAAGCAGTGGTAGAGTCTCACAGGATGTCAATAATACGTTGCTCGAATGGCTCAGTTCTTCTCTCGACAACGATGCCAGAGGTTTAAGGGCCGTGCTTGGAGACAGTGGGTATCTGCGTTACATGACGGAGAACTTAAGAGCCTTATATACCCCATTGAGGGAGGGGGTAAGCCCGACTTACGACGAATGGCAAAGGGCCGCAGAAGCAGACGCGGATGCATATGAGGCACGGAAGAATGTGGCTCTGAGAGATTTGCGGGAAGCAATCAGTAGTCTGGGCGTCGCTGGGCTGGCGGCTAGAGAATGGACTATCAGAAAACTCCTTGAACGGTTGCATGAAGCTGAAGAGCAATATGCGTTGGCACGGGCCGCAACAGTGCTCTATCAGGAAACAAAACGGATAGCAGAATCAGGCGTCCGTTTCCTTTCACAGAAAAGACCGGAGATGGACAAGTTCCAAGAGAGCATAGCGACTCTGGTGAAATCTTTCGAAAATAAGTACAGAGAATTCGTAAGCTTTAGCGAGCAGGTTCTCTTCATACGCTTCTTCGATTATGAGAAAGATTGGGGCACCTTCTATAAGCTCGACGTAGACATCAACGAACAGTCTATGGAAGTTAATCCTTCCGCAGAGTACAGGCGTTTTCTAGAACGAAACTTTGGAGGAAATGCGACTCTCACAGACCTCATAGACATTCACCCGCGACAGGGCGAGAAAGAGATCAGAAGATTGTTGGCCGAGTTCTCTGAAAACCGTTTCTGGAATGACTTCGAAGCGCATCCGCGTAATATTGATGTCTTGAAGCATTCACAAATGAACGACAAGTGGAACGAAAGCATAGAGCGAATGGTGCGCTCGGCAATGCCAATGATTCGGCGTGAAACCCATCTGAGTGGCCGCCCATTGCAAATTCAAAGACGTGCTTACTTGGGCGTATTCAAAGACGAGGGCCAACCCTACGAGCGTTTCATAGAAGAAGTGCGAAGGCGTTTGATGGGCATTGGATTTACCGAACAGGAAATCAACGTCCAACCGACGGATAAGCCTTGGGAAGTATATCTTTACCTTGTGACATATGCCTTTCCTCTCTCTGCCTTGCCGATTGTCACCACGGATTGTCACAAGGCTTATTTCGACTTCTATCAGGCATTACGTAACGCCCAGATTACTAACAGAAAGTATCAGATACCATTGCACCTCTCGGAAGCCTGGGAAGGAAAGTTTGAAGACCTGATGGTCTATAAAGACGATGAAGCCAGGAGAGTTAAGGAGTCCAGAGAAATTCTATTGTTCGGCGCAATCCTGAAGATACTGGGACTGACAGAAGCCAGAGGCCGAGTTCTATACAATTACCGTCTGGGAGCACCAAGTTTCAGAGTCGTAACGATTGGCCCGAAACGTGAAGCAATCGAAGTCCTTAGAAATGATAATGCCCTGCGCCCCCGCTTCATAGAGGCTATTAATCAACGCGAAACTTCGCTCAGTAAAGAAGACCTTGAAGCCTATTATTGGACTATCCAGTACCTTCGCTTCAGTAATCAGTTCACGGTTGGCTCCCCTGAGCTAACGCTGCTGGAAGAGAAGAATAATGATATCTACGGCAGGCTAACTGGCCCTAATCGTGTAGCGGCAGAGACATTGGATTTAGAAGGCGGAAAGGATGATGAAAGAGCTGAGCGGGCTAAGAAAAAACTCAAGAATAAAGTGGAATGGGTTGGCGATTTGCCCGTCTTGGCTGGAATGGAATCCTGGAAAAAGCCGACAGGCGGTTAGCGTTTTATTACTGTTGCAAGAGATGGTTCACCAATAGATTGTGCGCATGCCATAGGTTTAGGCAAACTGTTAGCAAGTCCTGATTAAAAGCTTCTTGAGTGCATTATGCTTTGCATGTCCTGCCAAGTTTGGGAATTTATAGAAGACGATGTCTATTGCAGTTGGTGCGGGGCGACGTTAATAGATATTCGTCTGTCTATTCAACCGCCACATGTTTATCTGGGCGATTATGACACAAAGCTCACCTTGACGATCGAACACTCTGGGGCTATCGGAACAGTTGAGCTTGAGCGAGTAGAAGCCCGGCATCCCTGGATTAAGGTGCAGGGAAAGCCTATCACTGGTGTAAAGCTGCAAAGCGGGATGCATGCTGAGGTTGAGCTTGAAATAGATACACGCGGCTTAACAGACGATTATCATGAGGGACGGGTGGCTGTCTTTTCCAGTTTGGGCGTGCATGAAATCAAGCTGGATGCAGTCCCGTGGCCCGCGCCTCAAGCTACGCTGGATGAATTCACGGTTATCCTCGACCGTATTGCAGAGGAACACATGGCCGGGTATCTGTCTCTTCCGCGCGGAATCGTGACGGTTGAGGAGCTAACAACGGATGTGCCATGGGCCAGCGTGGAGTTAAGCAACAAGATATCCCTGCCACATAAACTTGACGCGCGCAGCAACATCCCGTTGGAATTCAAGCTCAAAGTGAATGAGCCATACTTGCTAGACCATATTGAGCGGAGCAAAGAGACTCCCCCCGTCACCTTCGTCGGCAATCTGGTCGTCCGCTATGCAGAGCTAACCCCGGAGCGCAAGCACATCTTTTACGTTAAGGGCTTCCACCCGCCTATGCTGGATTTTCAGCTTGAGACTAACAGGGTCAAGATAGAAGTCTTTACGGGTAAGCGCGGCGAGATTGATCTCACTCTGCTAAACGGAGAGGAGAAGGGAGAGGCCGGTCGGGCAGATCTACAGATTCACGAAATTAAAATCAATAAGACTTGGCTAAAGCCGACAGTCCCGTTCTCTTTCCCAATCATTATTACTAGCGGCAACTACCTGCAACTCACTTTTACGGCACTGGCTGATGAGATAGGCGAGGGCAGTAACATTGCAAAGATTGTATTTTTCACCAATATCGCAGGAGAAGACCGGCTAAAGGAGTTTTTTGTAGATGTAGATGTCCAACAGATGTCGGACTTCGAGGGAACTCTAGCCATAGATTTCGGCACAACGAATTCCTGCTGCGCTTTTATTGACGCGCGCAACCGGCATGGCCTTATCCCAATAGATGATTCAAGCACTGCTAACCCTACTACTGCATCCTCAACAATCCTGTACGAAAACATATTCGAAGACAATGAGAAGCAATACATAATCGGTGCCGGGGCATACGAGTTTTCCTTTGACTCCTCAGCAAAATTCAGTGCGGTTAGACAGGTTAAAAGACGCCTGGGCACAACCGAGCCTTATAAGATTATCTTTCACGCAGACTCAAGCAAAAGCACCAGCTATCTTCCGGTGGAAGTTGCCGCAGATATTCTCAAACGCATCTTCGAACGCGCAGAAGAAAAATTAAAGGGCCGTATCAGCAGTTGTACCATTACACATCCGTCTCGATTTTCGCTTCGTCAGATTGAAGACCTTAAGGCTGCGCTTTCTTCATGCGGAATCACACCTGAGAAGATTAAGCTTGTTCACGAATCCATTGGTGCAGCATTAGAATTCATTCAAGACAGAGAGGTGCTTGAAAAATACGACCAGTATTATCTGCTGGTTTATGACTTTGGGGGCGGAACAACGGACATTACTCTGCTTCACGTTGTGAACAGCCAAAGTACTACGCAAAACATAAAAGTTATCACCCCCAAAGTTATCGGCGCGACAGGCGATCCATTGCTGGGCGGAGAGGACGTCACTGATTTAGTTATGAAGCTTCTGCATAAGAATTGTGAAGAGGCGCTGAGTGACAGATATCCTAATGCCGCTAACGCGATTATCCCGTTTGATGTTGAAAATTTTCAGGCTCCGCGCCGTCAGACTTTTGCTCGGCAGAATCGAAACTTCTTTCGTCGAATAGCTGAAGCTACTAAAATCGCCATCTCGACATTCGGAGACGCGCACGCCGACAAATTATTAACGGCGGAAGCAATGGTAGTGGACGGCGAAAACTTAAAACTTCGCCTGCCAAGAGAATTACAGCCTACCGTCATCTTAGACAATGAAGTAAAACATGATGTGAAATTTATTTACAGAGACATAGTGCCCAAGGAAGCCGCGATTGATGACCAGCTAAGGCCCAGATTGGAAGCGTTCATCTCGTTACTTAAAGAGTGGGCTGTAAACTGCGGCGTCGCATCTCCAGACGTAACTCTTCTGTCAGGTAAATCCTCCGCCTTGCCTATCGTTGCTGAGGTAATAAAAAAGCATTTCCCAAAAACAGAGGTCGCGCGCGCGCACGAACTTAAAGAGTGTGTTGTTCGAGGGGCTTGCAGATTGTCATCTAGGCTGCCTCGCGCCGGAGTCCGGATAGACCTTGAAGAGAATGTGACTTTGAGCGCGACAACTTCTCGCCTTGGCATTGCAGTGGATGACGGTTCTGCCGAACATGGAGTGTTCAAAGAGATTATCGGGGCGGGCGTACCCATAGGTGCTGATGGGATTAAGCGACCGTTGACGGACATTAGTCTGGATTACCGCGATACGCAGTTCAGGATTCTAGAAAATACAGGGGTGGCCACTGCCCTCTACATCAACGGAGAAGAGAACAAGCATATAAAAGAGTTAAAAGCTTTCAACCTTGAATCAAAATTAGCCGAGTGGGAACGCCGCCATAACAAGCATATAAATGAGAAAGCACTACGCGAGGCGGAAATTATGTTGGAGATGATGCCGAACCTTAGCATCAAATTGGTCGCGCGAATTCCTGGTGTTGATGAGCCTCTGGAGTTTGAGGCTGAGTGGGTGTGAAGACCAAATGGCTCAAGAACAGATCATCATTGCGGACTTAACAAAAGAGATGACGCGGATAGGTATTACTTCCACGGATACTGGAAAAGTCATTGTCCCGGAAAATTTTAATTTCCCCCTTCGCGTCGCTGTTCGCCATAGCCCGTCGGGCTTGCTCACTCTGGCCGGTGATGAAGTGACGGATGCCAAGGCAGATGCTCAAACTCTGGTCTTCAATCGCCTGAACAGGTTGCTCCCGCGTATCGAAGATGAAGAGTTGCAGGTTCAACTCTCAAGCGCTCTCTGGAGCGCTTTATGCACTACTCTGGCCCGTGACGGGTTGATAGATTCTGAAAAGCGAAACGTGGGCTATATCATCCCGCATCATCTTTCCACGCAATCGTTGCTTGAAAATTTTCGGATTGCCTCTGCGGGGGAAAACCGTGTATCCATCTGCGGATATGTACATGAGGCTACGGCCTTAGTGATAGGCTTTTTGCGGTCGTTGAACTTCAAGTTGGACGAGATGGATTTCTCGTCTATGAAAACTATCCTCCTCATACTGGTTCATGACGAGCAGAATATAGAGGTCGTCTGTTTCAATTATGCAAAGGAATCTGCTTCGCACCACCATATTCTGGTACGCGATTTCTTTCATACATCCGGCGACCAGCTTTACGAAAGATTTGCCGAGAGCGATTGGCTAAAAGATTTGTCTCTTATCATCTCTGTAGAGAACGCTTCCATACCTGAAGAAGGCAGAAGAGGTTTGATAAGCAGTCTGGAGCCACTTGCCGGAGCTACTGCGAAGAAACGTTATTACACGGGCGGCACAGCTAAGTTAAAGATTAAAGGCGCAGCTTACATAGCACAATGTTGCGAAGGGCAAACGACCGCTTCGGACGAGTATCACATAGCAACCGCCTTCAATGTGGGAATTCAAATAGACCAACAAAGATTCCATCCACTTCTGACCAAAGACGAGATGGCTGGAATCGAGACTTACCCGCACCAAATTGCGCAGCCCTTCAAAATTAGTGGGGAGCCGGGCCCGGAGTTGAGCATTAATCTACTTTGCGGTTACGGAGAACAGGTTAGAGACTCCATTCTACTATGCCGCATGAAGATTACAGGCGACTCGCTGGCTAAGATTACGCGCGAGAAGGAGCCTCTAATCCTCGTCGTCTTAAGATTCGATTCGCCCGGAAGCGGAGAGGTAGTCTTAGGGCCGGTGTCCGGCAATCAAACTCTTGAACGCAGGAAATTCATTCTGCCTGGCCTTGTGCTTTAACCTGAACACTGTCGCGCCTCATAGGATGTTTCAGCAGTAGGAGGTTGGATATGACATTGAGCCACTTTTCAGAAAAACATCTTGTTAACAAGAAGGCTTTGAATGTTGAAACGCATTCTTGCGTCATTGGGGCTGTAATCAGCCGCCTCGTCAAAGCTCTGTTACTGTGCATGCCAGCAATGTTTTTAATCCTCCTTAATACTGCTGTGCTAGCACAATATCCGCCCGTTCCTCAGGTGATTATTATTGATGCGAGCAAACCGAATCCGGAACAGCAAAACTACAAGTTCGGTGACAAGTTCCCAGAAGGTGCTGTCACTTCTATTGAAGTGCGAGGCGATGGTAAAAAATGGCGATTCATTATGTTCGAGAAGCTACAGCAGGGCATCACGCTCAAGGTAAAAGGTAAGCCACGTGGATATGAGAATAATCAGGTTCTAGAGCAGGGACTTTGGTATCAATTTAGAGATAACTTGCCACTAGAGCTTAGCATTGACCCTAAAGCTATCTCTCCATTAGAGCTTTTACCTAAACTGGGAGTCGTTAAGAGCGAGGAGCTTGTTAGAAATTTTAATTCCGCAGAAGAAGTAACGGCATGGGCGAACAGGAATAAAGAACTTATCACTCCAACGTCGAGTTCTTCCATTAAGCTCTACTGGGGGATAACGCCGCCTCTACCTACTCCCACTCCGAGCGTTTCTCCTACCCCTGAAGCTTCAGGCAATGCCGCTTTCTTTTTGTCTATTGTTAAATCTCCAATCTTTATCGCTGTCATAATTATTTTGTTGCTGGCATTTCTCATAAAAATAACCAACCTTAGGGAGCGCTTTACAAAATGGTATTTCTCAAGAGGCCAAAATTTATCGCAAGGTAATGCAGTAAAACAGAACCAACAATCCTCTTTGCAAGTTAAGACGCCCTTAGCAACTGTTTCAGTAATAGACGGGAAGGTAGAACGCTCCTCCACCACAACCAACCCTACGCCGAAAATTGGTGCGGAGGATATTTCAGGATTAGAAGAGCGAATAAAAGCGCTGAAAGTAGAGATGTCTGGAGAAATATCGAAATCAATAACATCCTTGAGGGGAGAGTTAAAAACTGACCTAGATACTAAGTGGGGCCATAATGACAATAACCTTTATGCTTCCATTCAGCCTAAAGTTGCTTATCAGATTGGTCTGATGAAAAATGAGATCTTAAAAGAATTAGAGACACAAAGACAGTATATTGATGAGCGTCTGGTCACCTTGAATAAAAAAATTGATGATTTATCGAGAGCCCATCAAGAGGAACAAGCAGGCGTCCAATCTCGGTTTGAGCAGGTGACGAATGAACATCATAAACTCTTTGAAATTCTAGAAGCGATTACACAAGCGCGACAGCAAATGGAGTCGCGCATACAACAAGCGGAGCGCTCCATAAACGAAGGAGCAAACGACCTGTTCTACGCGCGCATGTTGGCTCTGACACTAGAAAATAGAGTGGATGTGCTTAGTGAAAATGGCTTTAAGAATCTAATAGAAAAGTTGGAGAAGCGGCTCAATGGTTTCTTTCATAATGAGGTTACGCGCGAAACGGACGGCTTACAGGAATTGGCGCAGAGAGCGGAGGCCATTAAGGTAGCCTTCAAGAGAGTGGTTGAGCAGATATCTGAGTTACAGACGGATGGCAGTAATCCCAGACATCTGGCCGAGCACGCAGAGGTCATAGCTGCCGAGGTGAGCGGGCTGCAGCCGCAACTACAAAGTCGGCAGTTGGAGATTAAAACCACTTTGCGCATACCTGTCTCTGCTCATCCGGGTGCTCGCCGCACCTTTCTGGAAGAACTGGCACAAGGATTGATGCGTGAGATTGATAAGCTCAGCGACCCAAAAAACTATTTTGAAAACGAATTGGAAAGCCTCGCTACGTCCGACATCGTCAATCTCACGGACATCTGCGACCAGAGGTTCGGGAGAAAGGAGCAGAGCGAGCTAGAGAAAAGTCTGCAACATCTTTTTGAGCAGGCAGGGCTTCGAGATATCGTGCCAAAGCCGGAAGAGAGCTTCAAGACCAGCGAGCAAGAGCTTGTAGAGATGGTTCCGGGCAAGCCGCAGGACAGGCTCAAAATTGCCGAAGTGTTGACGCGTGGATTCATTCTAAAAAGAGAGGGTCAGGACACCCTGCTGCGTAAGGCCGGTGTCAAAGTCTATCGCTGAAAGAGCCGCATGGAAAAACATTGAAGCTATGAGTCGCAGCGACAGCGAAAACTTCAAAAGGCTTAAACGTGAGCATGCTCGGTTGCATACCCCTGTGGCCCGAAAAAGCTCTGTCAAGTTGATTCCCTTGGAAGGGAATAGGCGCACACACACAGGAGCCGCTACTAAAAAAGAGAAAATCCTTGAAACTGAAAAAGGGGGCGCTCCCGTTATAGATTTACCCCTTATGGTTGACGAACCTTCAACGGGCCTTGGAAAGAGCGAGCCGCAGAGTCCTCCGGCTTTGAGTATTGAATCCTCCATAATTAGCCACAGCATTGACCTGTTTCAAGACCAGACATTTGAGGTCATAGCGCCGAGGGCAGGCCACGTAGCCTTGTTATGGCGAAAGCAGAGTGGAGGCGAGCAGTCTCGCGTAGTCATGGACGCCCAGCGTGAAAATAGGTTCGATACCACCATTACTATTGATGATGGTGAATATCTCTTCGGCTACGAGATTGACGGGCGCGTGGCTCCTGACCCACGCTATGCGCAAAAGCTTTTCCTCTGCGGGCATGGAGTTTTCGCCCCTTTGAAATTAGCGCGGTACACACTTCACCTAACACTACATAATAATGCGGAAAAATCTGATTTACTTGTGAGATTAGATTCCGATGCCGACTGGCTTGTGCCGGACACCTATCTGTTACTTCCTGCACAGCAGACTTTCATAACAACGTTGAGGCTCCTGCCCTCTAAAATAACGCAAGGTATGAATTCAGCCGCCTTATACGTTAGTGTTTGCAGGGACGGAACTGAAGTAGCACAGTTGGCTCAGACCATCCGCGTCAATATTGAAGCCATGTGTACAGGTGTGCTTCCCGAGTTAATCTACTATCCCACCTCCTTTGGTGCCCTCATGCAGGGCAAAGAGGATGCCCATCTAATGGTGGAAGTTCAAGCGCGTGGGTGTGGTGTCTTGAATGGGATGATAGCGCTAGCCCATTCGGGGGAGATGATTGACCTACAGCTTGAGGCCGATTCTGAGCCAACAAAGTTCACCCATCATTTCACAATTGATAGCATAAATCTTCCTTGTCGTGACGAAGGGCAGGTAAAGATTAAGCTAATCACAGATAGCTATCTGTCCAATCGCCGCCTGTATCAAGCCGATATCCCTTATCGCTTAATCTATCTTAAAAAATCTCTGCCCGTTCTGAATTTCGGGAAATTGATTTCGGGCTCCAATAAAACAATTCGTCTGGAGGTTACTAGGAGCGATGGCCAAGAAGTCGAGCTATTTGCTTCAGTCCCCGAGACTATTACGCGATACGTAGAATTCTATGAGGCTCGCACAGGAGTCTATCTCTTTCGCTTCAATGCAGAAGGAATCCAACCTGGAACCAGCGTTAATGAAGAGGTGATGTTGCAGGATCGCCGCTCCGGACTGCAAACGCGAATCAAGTTGATGACGGAAATAATGGCTCATCACGTTGAGGCCGTTCAGGAAGTATCAAGATAAGCTTTTAAGGAAGGCACAACTCAGGACAAGCATGCGAGTTGGCTGCGCTCTTCTTGTTTTGGATAAAAGAAACTATCAAGGAGCAGAAAAAATATGTTTGCCCTCACGTCTTTACCATTCTACTTTCTCTCGCAGGCTTCTCCTGGCTTATCACCTTCTCCTATGGCGCCCGTCGGCAGTGGGTTTGACTGGTGGGAGTATCTTGCAAATCCCTTTGTCGTCGGCATTATCTTGAGCTTTACTATCAGCATCTTCATTCTCTTGCGTTATCTGGTAAAGCTTCCCGTACAGCATGCTGCTCTGAAAAAGATACATACCAATTACGAGACTGTTGAGAAGAATCAGGAGCGTGACCCTAACATAGTTAAAAATGATCTGCTTAATGGCGTGGAACCAGATTCTATCGCGGCACAGCGTGTTGTAGAGCTATATCGCATTGGCGTTAGGGCCGGGGAGTTCGATCAGGTAGCGCTATCTGAAGTGCTTGCCGCGCGCGAGATCTCAAAGGTCAGCATTGCCCGGTACATCGCTAGCGTTCTGGTGTTGCTGGGATTGTGCGGAGCTATTTGGGGCTTGAGCCGACTCATACTTCAGATGAGCCCGGCTTTGAATCAAGTGCAGGAAAAGCTGGACGCGAGTACCTCTACTACTCAAGACGGAACCGGGCAAACAGGACATGACAAGATGCTCCCCGTTCAAGAGTCTTTCAAGGGGCTAATCAATACTATGTCCGCCTCTCTCGCCAATACCAGAAGCGCTTTTTATGCCAGCCTGACCGGCATTCTTACGAGCGTTCTTCTTCTGCTCTTTAGCTGGTACGTCTCGCGACAGCAGATAGAATTTCTTGCGGAAGTAGAATACCTGACTGCGACACGCTTGATTCCTATCTTCCAGCCGCCGCGTGAAGCCTCGGAACTAGCCAGCGCGCTGGAATCTTTCAAAGACGGCTCTAACTATTTGGCGCGCCTGTCAGGCGACCTGGATGGCAAGGTGGCGCAGGTAGGCACGAGCCTAGAGAACCTTTTCGCTATCGTTCGCAAATTCGGTGAAAGTTCAGACGCGCTACGCAGCAATCAGGAACGTGTTTATCAGGCCCAATCGCAGATGATTGAGGTAGTAGAAGAATTCAGAGATTTCATGGGTCGGCTTGAGAGGCAGCAGTCAGAGTCAGGGGAAAAACTCGAACGGGTAGTGACAGCCATTAGCGAGAGCAACACGAATGTTAATAATGCCTTAGGTGAATGGCGGCGCTCACAGGAAGACATGCTTAAAACCATTCAAGTTAACGCCGAGCGGTCTAGCCGCGAGGCCGGCACAGCGCGCGAAACCGCACAAAAGGGGATTGATGCAATAGCTACTTTAATTCAACAGTCGTTGGAAAGTCAGGTCGGGGCAATCAAAACTCAAGCTCTTGAAATGTTAGATAAACAGCAGAGCAATGCACAGGAACATATAGACCGAATGTTACAGCGCCAGGAGGATTTTGTCAGCCATCTACAGGAATCAATAGTTAATAGCGACGGCCACAAAGAATTGGTATCAAGCATGGCTAAAACAATGGAAGATGAGAGAAGCGCTTTTTCAGAGCGGCTAGAAAATGTCCTGGGCCATAGCGATCGTGCTCTCACTGCTCTGCTGGCCGAGCAAAAAAAGATACTCGACGTTTCCAGCATGAGGCGGGTTGAAGAGCGCTTGGAAGAGTTTGTTAAGAACAGCCGTGTAGAGTTCTCAACCTTGATTAAAAGACAGGAGGGATTTGATGAAAGGTTCATAGGACTGGGCCAGCAGGCAAGAAACCTTACCTTAATGCTGAGAATTCTAATTGGAGTAGCGACCGTCTCAATCCCAGTCTTCGCCGCACTGGGAATTATGTTCATCTTTGATCTCAGGCCGATAGACCCGGTCATGAAGGTCGTTTCTCTATTTGTGATAATGATGATGATTGGCTTAATCGCTTGGTTCCTGCGGGCCAAAACTTAAAGAGAGCATATTATGAGATTACGAGATTACAACGAAGTGCACATGGATGTCTGGCCTGCCTTTACAGATTTCATGACGTCTGTGCTACTGATTGTCGTAATATTTGTCTTCGCCATCTTTTTTTCAAACATCGCGCGCAGCCTCGTGCGCGAGCATAGCGAGTTTGAAGACATGCAAGTGCGTCAGCTCCAGGTTCGAAAAGAATTGGAGGCGCGTCTCGCAGGGAGTATTGAGATACCACCGGAAGATGGCAACTTGCAGCGCATCATTCTTCGGCTTGACGAGCAGGGCGCAGGGGGGGTGGTCTTTCCCAGAGGTACGGCGACCCTGAGTGCGGCTGGCGAACAACTACTTAGTAAAATTGTCTCAGTGCTTGAGCAGAACCGCGACGCGTACGATACGATTCAAGTTGAAGGACATACTGACGATGTGCCTATCACTGGCAAGTATGCCTCCAATTGGGAACTCTCGGCAGCCAGGGCAGGAGCTGTTGTCAATTTCATTCTTGCGCACGGAGCGCAGGGACAGAATTCACTGCTAGAGCCCTGGCGTTTCTCGGCCAACGGTCGCGCTGAATACAGGCCATTCGGCATGGCCGAGAGCAATATGAGCTTAAAGACGGCCCAAAACCCACGCGGAGGGCCCAGTCTGGATTATATTGTCCAAGCCAATCAAGTCGAGGGTCAGAGCCCGCTTGTTGACAACTCAATGGCGCAACGCAACCGCCGCATAGAGATCATACTTACTTATAAGATTATTCCAACTAGCGTACGCCGTAATGAGAGCGAATAGCTCTTAATAGCCAGAGGCGATTGCCAATTTATAAATGAAGACCAATATCTTCTAAGCAGTCAATCGTAGATTCGAACAGGAGAAGTGTAGTCGCGCCAAGCCTGAGACTCTTAAACATATCTTAAGGAGCAGCACTCATGACGACTCAACCTCACACTGGTACACCGCCAAAAGCCAATCCTGTCGCCTCCGAATCCGCAAGTACCGTATATTCTTATGCCGTTTCGGGATTTATCGTTTATATGATTGCTTTAATAGGTTCTTGGTACTTCAATAAGACAGAAGTCGGATGGATTGTGGTGCTTTTAGCTATACCCGCAGTTGCCCCGATTATTGGAGTGCATTTCCATTTAAAGCGTGCCGATAAGCGGGATAACAATGATCAGATTTTCTACAATTTCAGTATGAAAGTGTCATTTTATTGCACGGCAGGTTACTGCATCTTATGGGTTCTGTATTCGGGGCTTTATTCAATGGTTTGGTTAAGGTCTTATTCACATTTGATTTTCTCTTGGGTGGCCTCAATTTTCTCTTGGGCTGCCTTGGCTGGTATTGCTCTCTTAATTAGTTTAATCGGATATATGACATGTGCGTTCTTGCACGAGATGAAGGCTGATCTATGGCCAAAGCTATTCGCTATCAGAACAGGTGCCGCAAAAGAGCCTTTATGGGCGCTCTCTTTTCTCTTTTTCGTAATTTTTCTGGATGTAACCTACCTCTTCGGATTTGCCCTTGCGTTCCACGACCAGTCCTGCCTTTCAATTAATGATAGCGTCCCCGCTTTGCACATGGCGAATCTTGTCTCTCCTGATGATATCAGCAGCGAGAGTAATTCTAGTCAAGACAAATCTACTGGCAGTACAGGAGTTGCTCAGATAAAAGCTACATCAAATTCTACGTCAACTGAAGATACAAATTTCTTTTTCTATTTTGACGTTAGACGTGCAAGGCTCGAAAAAAATAGTAAAGCTGAATGTGAGCCAATTCCAGACAAAAAAGACGCCAGACGGGCGATTCCACCACAGCGCGTGAACTGGATATTAAAGTCATTAAACGATTTTAATAGCTGCTCCCTCGAAGCAATCACGAGGCGCATTAGTCAAGAGAGCAAAGGCGGGAATCGAACTCGTGTTATTTTGATTGGTCGGAGCAATGACGACCCAATTAAGGATGAGGTAAAGAATGGATTGAACAGAGAGGTTGGAAGGATTAGATCGAATGATGAATTAGTAGACTACAAATCGAACTATGAACTTTCAGAAGCAAGAGCTGAAAATGTAAGGTTCGCAATAGTTGAAGCCCTCAAAGTGCAAGACGGTGATACGGAAGCTTGGCATAATCTTGAATGGCTATCTCTCCCCTCTTCTAACGAGACTCCTATCGAAGCCGATGAGGTATTACAACGAATCCTCACAGGCAGGAGCCTTGACGATAATCAAAAGAAGGACTTAATAGACAAAAACAAAAGGGTGGTAATTGCTTCAGTAGTTTCAATACCGGGGGACATTACTTCCATACAGATGAAGCATGAACAACCTAAGCATCTAAGTTTAATGGACTATATGTACTTCTCAATCTATACAATTACAACGACGGGGTATGGCGATATCATTCCGACAACTGCTTATTCCAAGTTTGTTATATCGTTAGCTAATGTCTGTGAGGTGCTTTTCCTGGTAGTCTTTTTTAATGCCCTCATATCATTAAAGAGCAAGCCACAAACCGAAGTGAATTAAATCAGCCGCTTGTCTGGCTTACCTTCCTTACAACCGAATTTTTAACTGGGTCGAAAACGCTGTGTATCAGCGTTGCAAGGCTTCACAATAGGGGACTGACCATTGCCAATTACTTAGTCGAGAGTATTTCCCTGAGCGGCCCGTGCAGCCGCGTATGTCTCGACATGGATAGAGATTAAGAGAAGCTTGTCTTTAACCACTCAATGTTGTACGGCGATTTTCTATATGGGGCTTCGTTGCGTAAGCTGATGGAAAAGATGCTTGCACAGGGAGTAGGCTTTTGTTAGTATCGTGCCGTATTCACTTAGAGGCTATTGAAAACATCTCCACTATCATTCCGCAAGGACTAACCCTCTCAAAAGGTAATATTTGTAACTCTTGCGGATAACATATGGATGTGCCTCGCGGTAAATCTGCCATGCCCCGGTTCCATTTTCGTCAAGCGATGCTCGGCATAGCTGTGCGATTGGTGGTGTCTCTCAAAAGTAATAAGCGATTTAACTAACGCAAGCTTGCAGCGCATAGTGCGCATACTCTGAAATGATTAAGGAGAAAAAATGAGCAGAGAAGAAGGGGAAGACAACACTATTTACAAAGTGGTAGTCAATCATGAAGAGCAATACTCAATCTGGCCTGCGGATCGAGAAAACGCTCTTGGTTGGAATGATGCCGGGAAGACCGGCACAAAACAAGAGTGCCTGGATTACATTAAGGAAGTGTGGACTGACATGAGACCGCTCAGTCTACGGAAAAACATGGAAGAAGCGGGTCAGTAGTCGCGCTTTTCCGCAGGCGGTTTCTAAATGCGGCAGCATATAGGGTAAAGCCCATGAGCCGCGCAGGTAACGGGCTAAGGACTATGCCAGTAGTCCCGTAGGCAGGGGGCTAGGCTTCAAACAAAGCGCCTCTCTCAAAGGACAATGGGATAGATGTGCCCGTTTGACAGAGCCTGCTACGGCTCCGACATTGCTCTTGTCTGAGGGCGGCATATGATGACGCTTCTGCTTAACAAGGAGAATTAATCGTGGCTTTGAATCCAGTGGGAAAAGCAGACGGGCATGACCTCATCTCTCCATACGGTGGCAAGCTGGTCAATTTATTGGTAACGGGTGAAGAGAGGGAAGCATTAATCAGGCATGCCGGCAGATTGCCTTCTATTCAACTGTCCCGTCGCTCCCTGTGCGACCTTGAGCTTTTGGCCTGCGGTGCATTCTCTCCACTAGAGCGCTTTATGGGGCAGGCCGATTATCATTCTGTGCTGGAAGAGATGCGTTTGGCTACCGGGGAGCTTTTCCCCATCCCGATTACATTGCCTGTCGAGGAAGACCACTCTGTCATTATTGGACAGGAGATTGCGCTGCGTGACCTTAAAAATAACTTGATGGCGGTCATGGCGGTCGAAGAGGTCTTTGAATGGGATTTGATGCGTGAAGCCGAACGAGTCTGCGGCACAACGGACGTTCGGCATCCTCTGGTAGCGGAAATGCACACTTGGGGGAAGCTGTACGTTTCAGGCCCGCTCAAAGTATTGAATCTGCCTAAGAACTTTAGTTTTATCGAATTAAGGCATTCGCCTGCTGAGGTCAGAAAGTTGCTCTCGGAAAAGGGGCACGCTAATGTGGTGGCCTTTCAAACTCGCAACCCTATGCACCGCGCCCACGAAGAGTTGACGAAACAATCTGCCCGTATAATTGAAGGCTCGCTGCTTTTACATCCGGTCGTAGGGCAAACTAAACCGGGTGATGTGGATCATTATACTCGCGTGCGTGGTTATAAAGCTTTGTTTGAAAGATACTATGACCGGCGGCACACAGTCCTTAGCTTATTGCCGCTCGCCATGCGCATGGCTGGGCCGCGCGAGGCTCTCTGGCACGCTATCATTCGGCGGAATTACGGTGCAAATCACTTCATCGTCGGGCGAGACCACGCGAGCCCCGGATACGACTCCGAGGGTAAACCTTTTTATGGGCCATACGACGCGCAACACCTTCTGAAGCAGTTCGCACAGGAGATTGGCGTGGCGATGGTTCCATTTAACGAACTTGTCTACCTGCCGGTTGAGGGACGCTACGTAGAGGCGAATGAAGTTTCGGAAGGCGCTTCTGTGCTTTCCCTCTCCGGAACCCGTGTACGCAGTGAATATCTTGACAATGGCAAGCACCTGCCAGAATGGTTCACGCGCCCAGAAGTGGCTGCTATCCTAGCCAAAGCGTATCCGCCGCGTCATCAGAAAGGATTCTGTATCTGGTTCACCGGCCTCTCCGGCGCTGGCAAAACTAGTATTGCCGAGGTGCTCACTGAGCTGCTGGCGGAAAATGGTCGGCAGGTGACGGTCTTAGACGGCGATGTAGTACGCACGCACCTGTCAAAGGGGCTGGGCTTCAGCAAGGAGGACAGGGATACGAACATCCTGCGTATTGGTTACGTGGCCTCCGAAATCGTCCGGCATCACGGAGTGGTCATCTGCGCCGCCGTCAGTCCATATCGCGCGGCCCGTAACGAAGTCCGTAACATGGTCAGCTCAGACCGCTTCATCATGGTCTTCGTGGACACGCCTCTGGAAGTTTGTGAGCAGCGTGATGTTAAAGGAATGTACGGCAAAGCCAGACGCGGCGAAATCCGTGGCTTCACCGGGATAGATGACCCCTACGAGCCTCCTTTAGACCCCGACCTGACCCTGGAAACCGTTAACTGCTCGCCAGAGGATAATGCCCGGACGATTATTGATTACTTGGTTGATAAAGGCTTTTTGCGGCGGCAGGAGCAGATGTCTGGTGATGATGAATACGAGTCCGTGGGAGAGGGGCGCACGACGTGAAAGATTCCCAAAGGGCTAACAAATCAATGATTTGCCGGACAGGCCCAAATCTCCGTGCCCCCTGTGCGAACATCAGAAATGCGAAGTAGAGTTATCTTAAATTAGAAAGCCCGATGACGCCGGAGAGTCGTACTTTGCAAGAATCTCAAACATCAACTGGGCCGACGCGCTGGCTAATGTACCAGAAGCCTCGTCCGCAGGCTCGGCTGCGATTGTTTTGCTTCCCCTATGCTGGCGGCGGAGCATTACTGTTCCGTAATTGGCCCACAGAGCTTCCACCAACTGTCGAAGTTTACCCTGTTCAACTTCCGGGACGCGGTAATCGAATACGAGAAGAACCTTTTACTGATTTATTCCAACTGGTGGAGGCTGCGGCTAAGGAACTACTTCCATATTTTGATAAACCTTTCGCCTTTTTCGGACACAGTATGGGCGCAATTATCAGCTTTGAGTTGATTCGGTTGCTGCGTCGCATGAATGGGCCACTTCCGCGCCACCTCTTTATCTCGGGCTCTCGCGCTCCGCAGATACCTGACCCGCGTCCTCCAACCTATAATCTGCCGGATGTTGAATTCCTTCAACGTTTAGAGGAACTAAAGGGAACGCCTACAGAGGTTTTAGAAAACGCTGAACTGCTGCAACTTATCTTGCCTGTTGTGAGGGCAGATATGACTGTGTGTCAAACTTACGATTATTTGGAAGAGCCGCCATTGAACATACCTATTACCGCTTATGGCGGTCTGCAAGACGAAGAAGTATCACGCGCTTTCTTGGAAGCATGGCAGGCCCAGACCACTGTTTTTTTCAAGATGCGTATGCTACCGGGCGACCACTTCTTCTTGAATACGGTTAGGCAACTTTTTTTTCAAATGTTCATCCAAGACCTAATAGGATTGGTCTAATATCCTACTTGAGTTGTGAGTGCAATTTACAAGTTAGTCGTTAGCTCCTATTCAATTTTTGCTTCAGACAATCCGAGGGGGTGCAGCAAAATTACCTGATTGACACTGGATTAGTAAGTGTGTTAGGTTTTGGTCGCTCTTGTTGCCTCATTTGATTAAATCCCAGTTCTTTTCTTTGGTCGAAACTATTTATTGAGGGGACAACATGGTCATCCTCACATATTATTGCATTTTGGTTGTTGATTAAGGAGAGTAGCCATGCTACTAATCCTCGCATTTCCATCAGTAATCGCCCAGAATATTAGATTGAAAGTTCACTGGTGTTAGTGACATTAGGCGGGGGTGTGTGGCTAAGCGCCCCCTTTATGCTAAAAAAAAGTTAAGCCCTGGCACTACGGACATAGTGCCAGGGTGTGTTGGTACACATACTCGGTGCAATTCTGCACTTAAGCATGCATCCCAGACAATGTGCATCTTAGCGCAGAATGGCTCGAGAACACAACCTCTAAGTGCAAGGAGCCGTTCACCTTATGCGCAATAGACCTGATACATTTAGGCCCAGTTACCTAGCGCTCATCCGTACGCCAAATTACCTGTCCCGCATTGGGCCACCTTGTACTTAGACAGCTAAGTCATAGTGGCCCAATTGTGTCTTTAGGCTTAATGAAAGACATAGTTGTTAGCGACTCTCGCTGAGTGTCTGAAGGGAGATAGCCTGACACAAAGGGGCGTGCTCAGCCTATGCTTAATAGACTACCGGAGAATTAGAGGGCGAAAGGTAATGTACGAAGAAAAAGAAAAAGACCGATGCTGCTGGTATGCTATTCATACCCATCATAAGCAGGAGAGCCGGGTCGAAAACAATTTAAGGGCATGGCAAGTAGAGACCTTTGCGCCGAAGTTAAGAACTCGTCGAGTTAACCCATTTAGCGGCGCATCAATCCATCATAGTAAACCTCTCTTTCCGCGTTACTTATTTGCTCGCTTCAAGGCTAGCGAACTGCTGCATAAAATCTATTTTACGCGGGGAGTCCACAGCATCGTCAGCTTTGGCAGCAACCCTGTTCCTATAGATGATGAAGTTATTGCTCTGCTGCAATCGCAGGTCGGAGAGGATGGCTTTGTTAGGCTAAGAAAGGAACTCAAGCCCGGCGATAAGGTGAAAATCACTAGCGGCGCTTTCGAAAATCTCATTGGAGTCTTTGAGCGTCATCTGAGTGATTCCGATCGGGTAATGATACTCCTGACTACCATAAGTTATCAGGGCCGTATCGTGGTGGATAGAGAGTTGCTGGCGGAAATTGGTTGAACGATAAGGGCGTTTTAATCGTTTACGAATTAGCAATCTAATTGAGTTGGTTCAATCTTTCAGAAAACAAGTAGACAAGACAAGATAGACAGCAGATTTGCCCAGACAAGCAGAAGGCTCTTTACAATGATGAAGAGCTAAGGCTGCGCTCCCATTCGTTTCATATAAACAAAAAGCTTAGTCGAGTGCCTGGCTCGACATGCGGTAGCTTTGCGAATTTTCAAGCTCAATCGAGACTCCTTTCAGCAGTAAACTCAGAGCGCTCTGTCGGAATCATTGATGACAAGCTGATAGTTCAGCGCACCTACAGAATCAAGACTTCAATGGTCTTGGGGCTTTCCTTCCAAGTTGAAAGCCGAGTTGGCCAATACCTGAAACTCATCCGTACCGACAATTAATTTTGCCCGGAGGTTCTCATGGCCCAGGCGTATGTACCCGAGAGGACTGGTTCTTTGCTTCCTTCGTGGAAGACTGATTCAGTAATCGGACTGTTGACGCTTCTCATGCTTCTGGTTTTTACCATCTTGAGCATTGAGCAGCTAAATCCGCCGGAGGCTCTCGATAGCAATGGGCCACTCAATGAATTCTCTGCGGGCCGCGCCATGAAGCACCTTGCAATCGTCGCCAGCCGTCCACATCCTATAGGCTCGTTAGAGAATACCGAAGCTCGCAACTATATCATTAATGAGCTGCGGTCTTTGGGAGTAGACACGGAGGTTCAAGAAACAACCACGGTCAATCAAGCATGGGGCAATCCCTTCGTCGCCGGGACGATTCATAATGTTGTTTCGATTCTGAAAGGAAAAGAGAGCGGCAAGTCTCTCTTGATAGTCGGGCATTACGACTCAGTACCGACTGGCCCGGGAGCCTGCGATGATGGCTCCGCCGTCGCCACTATGCTGGAGACTTTGCGGGCATTGAAGATTGGCGAGCCCTTGAAGAATGATGTGATTTTTCTCTTCACTGACGGTGAGGAGGTTGGTTTGCTGGGAGCGCGTGCCTTCGTAGAGCAGCATCCGTGGGCGAAGAACGTCGGATTGGTACTTAATTTCGACGCGCGCGGGAATGACGGGCCGGTGATTATGTTCGAGACAAGTCCGCAGAATGGAGGTCTCATCAGAGAGTTTGCGAAGGCTGCGCCCTACCCCGTAGCTAATTCCTTCGCGTATGACATTTACAGGCTGCTGCCGAACAACACCGATTTCACAGTCTTTAAAGATGCTCACATGAGCGGATTAAATTTCGCCAATATCAATGGATTCATTAGCTATCACACGCGGCTAGACAGTCTGGAGAACATTGACGAGCGCACCCTTCAGCATCAAGGTTCTTACGCCTTAGCCCTCTTGCGCCATTTCGGAAACCTGAGCTTGCCAATCCCGCCTGAGAGGAATGCTGTCTACTTCAACACCATCGGCTCAATCTTCATACACTACCCGGCCTCCTGGGTCATCATCTGGTCATTACTGACAGTATTGCTGTTCGTGGCGGTCGTCATTGTAGGGCTGAAGCAACAACGGCTGAAAATTTCGGGAATCATTTGGGGTTTTCTGGCACTGTTCCTGACGATGATTAGCGGGGCGGTGGCCGGAACGATACTTTGGTGGATTATCCGGCGCGTACATAGTGATGAGAGATTAATCAACCAGAGCAATACTTATAATAGTTATCTTTACATGATTGGGTTTGTCTTACTTGCCATAGCCCTCACCGCAGCGCTTTACACCAGATTTCGCCGGAAGATTAGCGGCGAGAATCTAGCCGTCGGCGGCCTGTTGTGGTGGCTTATCTTAATGATGCTGACTGCGCTGCTCATGCCGGGGAGCAGTTACCTCTTCACCTGGCCTCTGCTTTTTAGTCTGGCTGCGCTCGGTATAGTGTTCATCTCCAAAGAACAACGGCCCGTCTCCTGGAAACAGTTTATAGTCTTTAGCGTGTTTGCCATTCCGGGCATTCTCATTTTTGCGCCGATGCTCTACCAGACCTTCGCGGCTCTGGCTTTTGGATTAACAGGAATAATGATGGTACTGGTCGTGCTGTCGCTCGGGCTCTTACTCCCGCAGCTACAAATCATGACAGCGCCGGGCAAGTGGTTCTTACCCGGCATCATGCTCATGGCCGGTCTAGGATTTTTGGTGGCGGGAGTCGTCACCTCAGGGTTTGGCGCAACTCATCCTCAATCAAACAGTCTCTTCTATGGATTGGACGCCGACACGGGAAAAGCAGTTTGGGCCAGTGGTGACCGCGCTCCTGATGAATGGACTAGGCAATTTATCTCTGCGAAAGCGCTCCGGGGCACGTTGCCCGAGCTCTTCCCTTTAGGCACTAGGGAATACTTGAAGGACGAAGCTCCAGTGGCGGAGCTTGCTGCGCCGCAGGCCGAGCTGTTGAGCGACAGCACCAGCAACGGCCTGCGTACGTTAAGACTGCATATCGCGTCACCTCGCCAAGCTCCTTATCTCTCTGTCTATGTAGAGCCGGAATTAGAGGTCTTCGGGGCTACGGTAAACGGGCAGCAACTCAGAGAACTTAATGCTTCAACGAACAAGCCGGGGGATAAAGAGTGGGCGCTCTTCTATTACGGTGCGCCCGCGAACGGCATAGAGTTAATCTGCCAGGTGAAGACAGCAAAGCCCATCAAGCTCAGGGTGGTGGATCGTTCCTACGGCCTGCCTGAAACATTGAGCGCCTCTTTCAAGCCAAGGCCGAATTACTTGATGCCTTTGATTATGCCCAATAACGGAACGACGTTGGTGGGCAAATCGTTCGTCTTCTGAATATTCTGCGACGCGCTGCGACGACGCTTCAGCAAATGCTCAAGATTAATTAAAACCAGACGTGGAGGATGCTATGAACAGATTGGGTAAATACTGTAAGGCTTATACGCTTGATGAACTGCGTAAATTTAGCGGGTGGAATGAAGAGCTTCCGGAAAAACAGGGCGCGGGCGCAAACGGCGAGGCGCAAGCCGAAGGTGAAGCGGATTTGAGTGATATCGTGTTCCTGCAAGAGGATTATACTGTTACCACCGGAATCTTTCTGGATGAGAATGTAGTCTTCGATAAAGTGACGCCGGAATGGATAGAGTTCTGCCGCGACACCTTGAAGTTTGACGTACCCGCAATTGAGCCGAGTAACGGGAACGCCGGACAGGCAAGCAGCATGAGTGGCTGAAGTCCGTCGCCCTGAGCCTCATTAACGCCTGACTGCCGCTCATCAATGCTCACGTTATTCGCTTGCAAGCTTCGCGCGCGGCCCTCTTTTCAGTTTGTCAATCATAACTACGCAATGCAATCAGCTTCTTATGCCGGGCATGTAAGAGACTCCGTGCGTCGGATTCAACTGCAAGCCGTTCTCTCGCGCACATGCGGCCCTGCGCATGGCCTCCAATTTTCACACGACCCAAAACGCAGATGTTAAATTTACTGGACACCTTCACTTCGAATCATCCGCATGGGGACAACGGGTGGTCTACGTTCATTGACATCCTTCGCTGGAGAGCGGAGAGCCAGCCGGAGCGCCCGGCCTATAGCTTTTTAACGGATGGAGAAATGGCAGAGGCGCAGTTGACCTATGGGGATTTGGACAGACACGCGCGTATGGTTGCCGCCCGGCTTCAGGCTCTAGGCGCTGAGGGCGAGCGTGTTCTGCTGCTTTATCCTCCGGGACTGGAATATATCAGCGCCTTCTTCGGGTGTCTCTACGCGGGGGCCATTGCCGTGCCTGTCTACCCGCCGCGCATGAATCGAAATCTTCTACGGCTACAGGCAATCGCGGCTGACGCACAGGCAAAGGCTGCGCTGACCACCTCTACGGTTCTTTCCAGAATCAGACCTTTGCTGGGGCAGGCGGTCGAGCTTGAGAGCTTAGAGTGGCTAACGACGGACGGTCTGCCCGGCGGGGAAGATGACTGGCGAGAGCCTTCGGTGAACGGCGATACGATAGCGTTCCTGCAATATACTTCCGGCTCGACGGGGATTCCAAAGGGGGTCGTTCTCACTCATAGCAACCTGCTCCATAACTCAAGATTGCTCGAACACGCCTTTGCCTATACATCTGAAAGCCGGTGTGTGACTTGGCTTCCGATGTATCATGACATGGGCCTGATAGGCGGCATCATTCAACCTCTCTACGGCGGGTTTGCCTGTACGTTGATGTCGCCAATCTCCTTCTTGCAGCGACCCGCCCGGTGGCTGCAAGCCATCACACGCGCTCGCGGGACAATCAGTGGCGCGCCGAATTTCGCCTACGACCTGTGCGTCCGCAAGATAAGCCCGGACGAGCGTGCAGAACTTGACTTGAGCAGTTGGGACGTAGCTTTTAACGGCGCGGAGCCAATCCGCTACGACACATTAGAGCGCTTCGCCGCCGCCTTTGAGTCGTGTGGTTTCCGCCGCGAAGCATTTCATCCCTGTTACGGGTTGGCCGAGGCCACGCTCATCGTCACCGGGAGCAAAACATCTGCGCTGCCAGTTCGCAAGCTGGCTCAGGCGACGGCGATAGAGCAACACCGCGTAGTTCAAACAACCGAGACTGACCGCGATGCTCGTACCATCATGAGTTGTGGCGGCCTCTTGCCGGAGCAGAAGGTTCTGATTGTGCATCCAGAGTCTCTGACCAGATGCGCGCCCGAGCAAGTGGGAGAAATCTGGGTTCAAGGGGCGAGCGTGGCACAAGGCTACTGGAATCGCCCGCAGGAGACAGAGCATACATTTCATGCAGTTCTGCATGAAGCGGACGAGGGGAAATACCTTCGCACCGGCGACCTTGGTTTTCTGGATGGAGGCCATCTATTCGTCACAGGGCGGCTCAAAGACCTCATCATCATCCGTGGGCTTAACCACTACCCTCAGGATATTGAGCTGACCGTAGAGCGTAGCCATACGGCTTTGCGACCGGGGGGCGGCGCGGCGTTTTCCGTAACCGAGAATGGTGAGGAGCGTTTGGTCATTGTCCATGAATTGAGCCATCGCAGGCTACCTAATCTGACAGAGGTGTTTGAAAGCATCCAGCGTGCGATAGCTGAGGAGCACGAATTACAGGTCTATACAATCCTTCTTATAAAGCCCGGCAGCATCCCCAAGACATCAAGCGGCAAGATTCAAAGACATGCTTGCCGCGCCGCTTTTCTGGCCGGGAGCATGGATGCAATCGGTGTCTGGAACGCGAATCGGTCTTCAGAAAGCGAAGCTCAGGCGCAGCCGTCACCTTCATCTACGAATGCGCGCGAGCCGGAAGCCATAGCGGACTGGCTTATCGCACAACTGGCAAAAAAAGTGGGACTGCAAGCTTCTCAGATAGATGCCAATCAGCCGATTATCAGTTATGGCCTCGACTCTCTGATGGCAATCGAGTTCATGCACGGGCTTGAGTCCGCCCTAGACATACGCTTGCCGATGGCCTCCTTCTTTGAGAGCCAGAGCATCTCCGAGCTTGCGGCTCAAGCAATGGCTTGCAGACAGGAGACGGAGACAGCCTTACGACCAGCGGCCACGGGAGCGCAGCCAGCCGACGGGGCGCTTTCCTACGGCCAGCAATCGCTCTGGTTCATGCATAAACTGGCTCCTGAGAGCGCGGCTTACAACATCTCCGCCTGCGTGCGCATACGTTCGGCACTGGACGTAACTGCTTTGAGGCGTGCCTTTCAAATGCAGGTGAATCGCCACCAGTCCTTGCGTACAACCTTCATGACAGTTGACGGTGAGCCAGTGCGACGGGTTCATGAGCAGATGGAAGTCAGCTTCCAGCAGCACGATGCTTTCGACTGGAACGAAGCGCAGCTACGAGCCAGCCTCGTCGCGGAGGCACACAGACCTTTCGACTTAGAGCAAGGGCCACTGTTAAAAATCTGCCTGTTCACACGTCCCGAGCCGGAAGGCGCAATCTTACTGCTGACAGCGCACCACACCATTATTGATCTCTGGTCGCTAGCGATTCTCATGTATGAGCTGGGCCAGCTTTATTCGGCTGAGAAGGATGTGGAGCGTCCTAATTTAGCCCCGCTTCAGTTTCAATATAGCGATTACATTCGTTGGGAAGCGGAGATGCTGGCGGGCATGGAGGGGGAGCGCCTGTGGAATTACTGGCGCGAGCAGTTGGCCGGTGAGTTGCCTTTGTTAAATTTGCCCACCGACCGCCCGCGACCACTGACCCAGACATTTCAAGGCGCATCGCATCCCTTCAACATCAACGCGGAGTTGACCGGGCGACTCAAAGCGCTGGCGCGCGAGCGTGGCGTAACTCTTTACATGATTCTTCTGGCAGCTTATCAGGCGCTGCTCTATCGCTATACAAGCCAGACAGACGTCATCGTCGGCACCGTCACGTCCAATCGCGCGCGCTCCGAGATGTCGAACGTGGTCGGATACTTCACCAACCTGTTGTCGCTTCGTTGCCGTCTTGCGTCGAATCTCGCTTTCACGGATTTGATAGCGCAGACTCGCCGCACCACTCTGGATGCCTTCGAGCATCAGGAGTATCCATTCCCTCTGCTGGTCAAACGTTTGCAGCCCGACCGTGATGCCAATCGTCAACCGATATTTCAAACGGTCTTCATTCTTCATAAAGCGCACCTGCTTAACGAAGAGGGACTGGGCGCATTCGCTTTGGGCGAGTCCGGTGCGCAAATGAAATTGGGCGAGCTCTTGCTGGAGAGCGTCGCTTTGGAGCAGCGCGTCGCCAAGTATGACCTACTGTTAATGACATCTGAAGTAGATGGAAAGCTTGCGGCTTCGTTTGAATATCTCACAGACCTTTTCGACGCCGCGACCATCAGCCGCATCGCCGGACACTACCAAATCCTGCTGGATGGCATCGTCTCACGCTGTGAGTCTAGGCTATCTGATTTGCCGTTGCTGACGGCGGCTGAACTCCAACAAATGCTCTATGACTGGAACGATACCGCCGCACCCTTTCCCGAAGACCAGTGCCTTCATCAACTTTTTGAAGCACAGGTCGAGCGCACGCCTGATGCAGTGGCTTTAATCTTTCAGGATGAGCAATTGAGCTACGGGGAATTCAATGCGAAGGCGAACCAATTAGCCGGGCAACTTCGCCAGCTAGGAGTCGGGCCCGGAGTCATCGTAGGCACCCTGACGGAGCGCTCAATTGAGATGGTGCTTGCTGTGATGGGCATTCTCAAAGCCGGTGGAGCATACCTGCCGCTTGATCCGGCTTGGCCTGTGGAGCGTATGCAATGGATTTTATCCAGCCTGAAAATCAGTTGCCTGCTCACACAGGAGGCCCGGTTGCGTGCCGTACACGACTTGCAATGGAAGCTGCCGGATTTAACCGATGTCATTTGCATGGATGTTAAGACTCCCCGCCCGTTGCCCGAGCCCGTCAACGCCGGAGAAGTACGGGATTTCTGGGATCACATTGCCGAGCAATCTATTGACCGCGTCACTGCGGGCGGCTTTGTCAGCAGCTATACCGGAGAGTTTTTTCCGGAGGCAGAGGTTGACGAATACGTGAGCCACGTGGTCGGGCTGGCTCGCCCTTATCTTGAGTCAACCTCCAGAGTCCTTGAGATTGGCTGCGGTGCCGGGCTCATTATGTTTGAGCTTGCTCCGCTTGTGAGCCGCTACGTGGGTCTTGACCCCTCGGAGGTAACGCAGGCTCGGAATCGCGCGTATGCGAAAGAACATGGTTACGAAAACCTCGGTCTAATAACCGGGTTTGCTGACGACATAGCCGACTTGGGGGCGAACTCCTTCGACCTGATTCTGATTTCCAGTACGACTCAATTTTTCCCCGGCCCGATTTATCTGGCGCGGGTTATAGAAATGGCCCTTGGTTTACTCGCTCCCGGCGGAAGAATACTCATAGCTGACGTGATGGACGCGCGACGGAAGGAGGAGTTCAGAGAATCGCTCTCCGAATTTAAGCGGCAGCATCCGGAGGCCAGAATCAAAACGCAACTGGATGGCGAACTCTACCTTCACCCGGATTTCTTCCATGACCTGAGCGCAGACTTTAATCAGCTCGCGGACGTGACCGTGCTGCAAAGAGAGAGCGGATTTCCCAACGAATTACGCTACCGCTACGATGTCTTGCTTCGCAAAGCTGCACATGACGCCGCGAGGCGAGATGGAGTCTCACGCCGTAAAAGACTTTGGACTGACTGGCATTTAAGCCAGCTTGCGGCAGACAATATTTCCACACAGGTTTCACCGGACGACATGGCGTACGTCCTATACACCTCCGGCTCGACCGGAACGCCGAAAGGCGTCATAGTTCGTCACAAGCCCGCAGTAAATATTGTTGATTGGGTCAACCGGGCATACGAGGTTGGGCCTTCCGATAGACTCCTCTTCGTCAACTCACTATGCTTTGACCTATCTGTATATGACATGTTCGGCGTCCTTGCTGCGGGAGGCTCGATTCATGTTGCCCATCGCGCTGCATTGCGCGACCCTGAACTACTGGCACAAATACTCTGGACTCAGCCAATCACCTTCTGGGATTCGGCCCCTCCTACCTTGCAGCAAATCATTCCATTCCTTCCAGCGATAGGCACGGCCCGGCGAGACGTTGGGCTGAGGTTGGTTTTTCTGAGCGGCGACTGGATTCCGGTGAATTTACCAGACCGCATCCGTTCAGTTTTTCCTGAGGCTAGGGTCATCAGCCTCGGCGGAACTACCGAAACGACTGTCTGGTCGAATCACTATCCTGTAGAAAAAGTAGAACCGCACTGGGTCAGTATTCCTTACGGCAAGCCAATCAGGAACACACAATACTATGTTCTGGATTCGCAATTAAATCCTTGTCCCATTGGAGTCCCCGGCGACCTCTATGTCGGAGGCAAGGGACTCTCAAGCGGTTACGCTAACGAGCCTGTACTAACAGCCATAAAATTTATCCCCCATCCGTTCAGCCTTGAGCCGGGAAGTCTGCTCTATAACACGGGGGATAGGGGGCGTTACTGGGCCGACGGCAATATCGAATTTTTAGGTCGAGTTGACCACCAAGTGAAGGTCAGGGGCTTTCGTATTGAGTTGGGTGAAATTGAAGCCGTTCTCTCCGAACATCCCGCCACGCGTGAGGCAGTGGTCGTAGCGCGTGAAGACGTGTCCGGCGAGAAGCGCTTGGTTTCCTATCTGGTTTTACACGAAGGCTGCGCGCCTACGGTCAGCGAGTTGCGCCAGTTTGTTAAGCAGAAATTACCGGATTACATGGTTCCTTCTGCTTTCATCATCCTACAGCAGTTGCCATTGACGCCTAACGGCAAACTCGACCGGCGTGCGTTGCCTGCGCCTGAAGGCGAGCGACCCGATTTGTCAGCCGACTATCAACCTCCGCGAGACGAAGTGGAAAGGGAGTTAGCACGCATCTGGAAAGAAGTGCTGGCAGTAGAACAAGTCGGCATCCATGATAACTTCTTCGAGCTCGGAGGCGACTCTATCCTCTCCATCCAGATTATCTCTCGCGCCAGACAATCTGGCCTTCACCTCTCTCCCAGACTTCTCTTCCAGCACCAGACCATCAGTGAACTGGCTAGACTGGCCGTATCTGCTGCTTCCGCTCAGGCTGCGAGCCTCGCCACACAGGGATTAGTGAGCGGAGAAGTGCCATTAACACCGATACAGAGATGGTTCTTCTCACAGGAGTTGGAAGTGCCCGAGCATTGGAATCAATCGCTGATGTTGACGGCAAAGCGACGGATAGAAGTAAGACATTTAAGGCGGGTGATGGAGCAGGTGCAGCGACATCACGACGCTTTGAGACTGAGATTTGTATGCGGTAGTGATGGAGAGTGGAGAGAGCACAACACTGGAGAGGAAGGCTGTGTGGATGTGCCTTTACTGGTGGTTGATATAAGTGGAGAGGTAAGTACGAAACGACAGTCAGAGTTGATAGAGAAGGTAGCAGGGGAGGCGCAGGAGAGTCTGGAGTTGGGAGAAGGGCCGGTATGGAGGGCAGTTTTATTCGAGTGCGGGGAGGGGAGGGAGCAAAGGATGATGATGATAGCGCACCATTTAGTGATGGATGCTGTGTCATGGAGGATATTGCTGGGGGATATAGAGCGAGGGTATGAGCAGGCAGTGGAGGGAGGAGAGGTCAGATTAGGAGAGAAGACTAGTGCATACCGGCAGTGGGCACAGGAGTTGGAGAAGTATGCCGGGAGTGAGGAGGTTGTTGAGCAGGCTCAATACTGGCTCAGACAGTCCCGGAGAGCCGCCACGGCTGCGCCTTTACCCTCTGATTATGCTGAAAGTGAAGGGCGGGCGGCAGATTACAGAGGCGATTATCCATTCGAAGATAAGCAGGTGGTGAGTCTGGAGTTTGAGGCGGAAGAGACTAGCGCGTTGCTGTCTAAGGCTAGTGAAATCTATAGAGCACAGGTAGAAGAAGTGCTGCTGTGCGCAGTGCTGGAAGCTTGCCGCAGGTGGAGCGGTCACTCCACTCAAGTCGTAGAAATGGAAGGACACGGCAGAGAAGAGATAAACAGTCAGGTGGATGTGACGCGCACTGTGGGA
>DASVQI010000018.1:0-1637 GCA_036389255.1 Pyrinomonadaceae bacterium | reverse complement strand
ATTTAAATTCCTGGGTGGTTAATAAATTAAATTAAGAACTATTCTGGGAAGGCAATATAATGCAATTTAAAAACGTGCGTATCACGAAGCTCGTTGTTATAAAAAATAATCATCAAGAGCAACCTCTGTAACACCATCATGCTTTATCATTCTCATTTTAGCAGGGTATTATCCCGCTTGCTTGTACTTTGCCGGTTCCATGCATTGTATTGCTTTTGCTAGCTTTTCCTTTTTTAATTCAAGTCTGCATAAGCCCGTCCTTGCCACTTGGCGGAAAGTACTGTAGAATATCCGGAAGCTACCGGGTTATGCCATAATATCATGTCTATACCAACAATCAATTTACCATCAGATGCTTTTAAAACAGTAAGATATGTAAGTGGCGAATAAGATTTAGTATATGAGGCATAACCAGACTGCTTATGATAATTAGCCCGGTATACATCACCATCACGGTTGTCATCTGTCATTATAGCAACTGTACCTTCTTTATTCAATATATATTTACCTGGCCCTGCAAAGTCGTTAACTACGATTTCCGCTTTAAAAGGCTTATTATTCATGTGGAGATATTCTGGTAGTAAGTGCGTCCAATAAATTAGTTAATATTAAAAGAGCCATAGTTAATAGAACGTTTGTTTCCCACTTCAGCCAGGTATTTGTGTGTGGCTTCAAAGAGTGTGTCAGCAGATAAATAATCCTTTACTTGCAGCCATCTTCCTTTCATAACCCGCCACAGCGTCTCTGCTATATTGAGATGCGGTGAGTAGGGCGGCAGGTAAAAAATATATAGGCCATTGCGCTGCCAGGCTTCATAACGCTTTTGTATCTCTTTTGTCTTATGTATGCGGGCATTATCCAGCACCACAAACGTAGGCCTGATTATCTGAGTGCTAAATGCTTCCAACTGCCCTACAATAAACTTACCATTGATGGCTTCTTTGCTGCTAGCATAATAGAACTGATTGCTACGGCTGATGCAACCAAAACAATTGAGCCGTTGACGGCTCATAGGCAGCGCAGCCACTGATACTTTCTCCTCTTTACCTTGCCATCCATATGGGCAGTATCCTTCTGTACTCACTCCTGTTTCATCCCCATAATAAAGGTCTATCTTGCCTTGCTGGCTCAAGGCTTCCAGTTCTTGCAGGCACCTTACTTTGTAGTCGTATAAGTCTTTGTCCGGCTCTTTACCCACCCGTTTTCTGATTCTTTTATAGGCATAGCCAAGGCTTTTAAAAAAACACGGAACGTTTCTTCACTTACCTGCTTGCCTCCTTGGGCTTCATAGGCAGCTTTTGCAGCTTTTAAGCTCTGACGGTGCTCTTTGATCCTCTGTGTAATGACGGGTGCATCTTCTTCTGTTCTGAGAATTTTCTTTCTTCCTCTACCCGCTTTTGTCAGTAAACCATTTAAGCCTTCCAGCCGATAGCGCTTGATCCAACTATGAACACTGATGACACACATATTTACAATGGCAGCGATGTCATCAGCCGTTCTGCCTTGTGCTTTTAACAAGATTAGTTGGCAGCGGCTGCGTACAGCTGCAGAAGGATGCGAACGAAAACATTGTTCTAACCCTTCCTTTTCTTCACTTTTCAGCTCTAATTTTGTTGCCTTTCTCATCCTCAATATTA
>DASVQI010000017.1:0-7317 GCA_036389255.1 Pyrinomonadaceae bacterium | reverse complement strand
CTGCGTCTCTGCGGTGAATGACTATATAAGACACTCACCGCAGAGACGCAGAGAGACGCCGAGGGGGCGCTGAGAACTGAATGCAGGACACTACTTGCTTTTACATAATCGCTTCCGGCTCGTCCTGCTCGCCGCCGTCGTCCTGCTGTTCTTCATCTTCGTCCGGCGACGCTGCGGCCTTTAAGAGAATCTTGCGCGGGACAGTGTTGATGGTGACGTGATGGTTGACCCAGCCATCCTGCCACGGACATTCGTCCAGCAGCCTCTGCATACCCATCTCTCTGGCTTCCTCTTCCGATTGCGCGACTGCCGCTACGGCCCAGAGCGAGACGGAAGGAAACAGGCCGGTCTGCTCGTCCAGCATCTCCTTCAGCTCCCAGTGAACCGTGCCGTCCTCCTGCGGCGTGAATAGCACGCGCGACGGGTCAAGCTTCATGGCGTACATAGCCATCACGAACAGTCTCTGCTTAGCCATTACTCTCTACGACCTCAGATTTCTCTTCCATAATTGACACTGTGCCCAAAGCCGCTACACTTCTGCCCTTAACTTTACGCGCAGATGGTGGAAAAGATGAAACGCACGGAGAGCGCTGGCGGAATTGTCGTGAACGGTCGCGGGCTGGTTCTGGTAGTGAGCCAGCACGGAACGTCTTGGTCGCTGCCGAAAGGACGCATAGAGGCGGGCGAAGACCGCTTGCAGGCGGCACGCCGGGAGATTTATGAAGAGTCGGGGATTACGGAGCTTGAGCTTGTGGAGGAGTTGGGAAGCTACGAGCGCTACAGGCTGTCCGCGACGGGCGGCGACGAGCGCTCGGAGATGAAGACTATACACATGTTCCTCTTCAAGACCACTCAGGATAAGCTCAGCCCCGTAGACCCCGAAAACCCGGAAGCGCTCTGGATGGAGAGAGCGGAGGTCGCTGGCCGCCTGACTCATCCGAAAGACAAGGAGTTCTTCGTTCGCAGCTTTTTAGAGCGAGAGACGGAGAAGTAACCGGCCTATTCTTTCAATCTCCAATCGCGCCGCTCGCAGTCGTATGATTCTCATAGTCAATCTGAATCTGGCCGTTGACGAGATTGTTCATCTGGACGGATTAACTCCGGGCGAGGTTCACCGGACGACTCTGGTTGAGCGGTTGGCGGGCGGCAAGGGCGTCAACGTGGCGCGCGTGCTTAAAGTCCTGAAAGAGCCCGCGCTGCTGACGGGCTTTCTGGGCGGGCGCGCGGGAGACTTTATCGAGCGAGAGCTTCAAAGAGAGGAGCTTGCCGCCTCCTGCGTGGCGATTGGGCACGAGAGCCGCACCTGCATCATACTGGACGACGCGGCCTCTAGCTCTCAGACAGTCATCAACGAAGCCGGGCCGGAAGTTTCCGAAGATGAAGAGAGCGCCTTCCTTGAGCATTACACGCAGCTTCTTTTGGACGCCCGCGTAGTAATCATCACGGGCAGTCTTCCGCCGCAGATGCCGCAGGATTTTTACGCGCGAATGATTCGCACGGCCAACGAGACAGGGAAGCCGGTTTTGCTCGACACCTCTTCCGAAGCCTTGCGCGGAGGCATAGCGGCCCGCCCCTTCTTCGTCAAGATAAACGGCGCGGAGGCGGGCGCGCTCCTAGGTGTTCGTATAAACGGGCTGGACGAGGCATCGCGGGCGGCGCGTAGATTAATCCGGGCCGGGGCATCTCACGCCATGATTACTCTGGGCGAAACGGGCGCGGCTCTCAACTACGAGGGCGCGGAATACCTGATTGAGCCGCCGCGCATAGAAGCCAGAAACGCAGTCGGCTCAGGCGACGCTGTGATGGCCGGGATTGCTGCGGCGCTTGTGCGCGGGCACGATGCGGAAGAGATGGCGCGGCTAGCGATAGCGGCCGGGGCGGCCAACGCCTTGAGGGGAAGCGGGCGCTGCCGCGAGGAGGAGATTAACAGGCTCGCGCGGGACGTAGATGTGCTGAGACTGAATTAACGAGCCTTCCTGTAAAGCTCTATCACGCGGCGGGCGTCCGTTGCCAGAGGCTGCGGCAGGTGCGTCCAGTCGAACCATGCCGCTTCGTATATCTCGTTTCTCTCAATCTCGAAGCTGGGGCTGGTGACGCGCCCGGCGTAACAGGTCACTGTGTCCAGCTTGTGCTCGTCGCTGCTCGTGTACTCTCCTAGCGGGCGCAAGTCTCTCAGAGAGATTCCAACTTCCTCGCTCACTTCTCGAATGGCGGCCATCTCCGGCGACTCGTTCCGCTTGAAGCCGCCGCCCGGAAATGTCCAGTACATGTCGCCGTAGGTGTTGCGAATCATCAGCACGCGGCCTTCGAACTCAATCAGGCATTTGACGCCGTAAATCTGCGGGCGAAAGACGAACCAGTAAACGCGCAGCAGGGCGTAAGCCAGCTTGTAAGCGAAGGAGAGGGGCGTATAGGGCATGCCGGATTGTTGACTAAAACCGCCGCCGAAATCAATAGCCCCACACGCCCGGCTTGCCTCTCATCTCGGCAGAGCGGTTATACTCAGGGCCGTTACTCTACAACCAGACAGGTCAAGCGAGGGAAACTGAGAATGTCTTCAAAACAGGTTGCGCCTTACGGCTCTTGGAAATCACCCATCACGTCCGAGCTGATTGTGAAGGGGTCAATAGGTCTGGGCCAGACTGCGCTCGACGGCCCGGACATCTACTGGATAGAGGTGCGCCCGCAGGAAGGCGGCCGTAGCTGCATCGTCAGGCTCAGCGCCGACGGTAGAACCGAAGATGTAATCCCGCAGAATTTCAACTCGCGCACGCGCGTACACGAGTACGGCGGCGGAGATTATGCCGTCTCGGACGGCACGGTCTATTTCTCGAACTTCGCTGACCAGAGAATCTATCGCAAGCGGCCTGACGAACAGGAGCCGGAGGCGCTGACGCCAGCCGAAAAGATGCGCTACGCCGACATGGTAGTTGATGCACGGCGCAACCGGCTCATCTCCGTGCGCGAAGACCACACCCGGAGCGAGCGAGAGGCCGTCAACACAATCGTCGCCGTCAGTTTGGAAGGCAACGACGCCGGGCGTGTGCTGGCTTCCGGCAATGATTTCTACGCCAGCCCGCGACTGAGCCCGGACGGGAAGCGGCTGGCATACCTGACGTGGAATCACCCGAACATGCCGTGGGACGGGTGCGAGCTTTGGCTCTGCGAGCTGGACGAAGAGGGAGCCGTGCGGGAATCTAAGCGCGTCGCGGGCTCGGTCGAGGAGTCTATCTTTCAACCCGAATGGTCGCCCGACGGGACGCTCTATTTCGTCTCAGACCGTAGCGGGTGGTGGAATCTATACCGCCTCGAAGATGAGAATGAGGCGGAAGCGCTCTGCCCCATGGAGGCGGAGTTCGGACAGCCTCAGTGGATATTCGGCACGTCCATGTACGCCTTTGAATCCCGTGAGACAATCATCTGCGCCTTTATTGAGAAGGGCCGCGCGAGGCTGGCGCGGCTCGACACGGCGAGCAAGAGGCTTGAGCGGCTTGAGACGCCTTATTCCGACATCTCTTACGTGCGCGCTGGCGGTGGCCGGGCGGTCTTTCGCGGGGGCTCGCCTACGCAGGCGGCGTCCGTAGTGCTTCTTGATTTGGGGACGATGAAGACGGAGGCGCTTCGTCGCGCCACGGACTTGCGGATTGACGAATGCTACATCTCAGTCCCGGAGGCCATAGAGTTTCCTACCGAAGACGGGCTGACGGCGCACGGCTTCTATTACGCGCCGCACAACTGCGATTACAGCGCGCCCGAAACGAGCCTCCCGCCGCTTCTGGTCAAAAGCCACGGCGGCCCTACGGCTTCGACTTCCACTACTTTCGCGCTGGGGATTCAATACTGGACGAGCCGGGGCATAGCCGTTCTGGATGTCAACTACGGCGGCAGCACGGGCTACGGTCGCGCGTATCGCCAGAGGCTCAATGACCGTTGGGGCATAGTAGACGTTGACGACTGCGTGAACGGCGCGCGTCACCTGATTGAGCGCGGGCTCGCAGACCCGAACGCCTGCGCGATTGACGGAGGAAGCGCCGGAGGCTACACGACGCTCTGCGCTCTGACCTTCCGCGACCTCTTCAAAGCCGGAGCGAGCCACTTCGGCGTCAGCGACCTCGCGGCTCTGGCGACCGAGACGCACAAGTTCGAGTCGCGCTACCTAGACCGTCTGATTGGCCCTTACCCGGAGCGCGCAGACCTGTACCGCGAGCGCTCGCCCATCTTCTTCACGGACAAACTCTCCTGCCCCGTCATCTTCTTTCAGGGTTTGGAAGACAAGATAGTGCTGCCGAATCAGGCGGAGATGATGGTGGACGCGCTGCGCGAGAAGGGATTGCCGGTCGCCTACGTTCCCTTCGAGGGCGAGCAGCACGGCTTTCGTCGGGCCGAAAATATTCGCCGCGCGCTGGACGGAGAGCTTTACTTCTATTCAAGAATCTTCCGGTTCGAGCTGGGCGAAGAAGTAGAGCCGGTGGAGATTGAGAATCTAGGATAGATGAGCGAGGCGGTGACGCGCCTTCACTATCTGCCTGTCAATCTGCTCGGCCATCTGCGAGAGCGCGTCGCGCCCCTCACGCGCTTCCTCTTCCACCTTGAGCCGCGTGTGATAAAGACCGTCCTGCCGTATGCGCTTGATGCCGAACTCCACCGTGCGTAGCTCTATCTCAAGCGCCAGCAGCTTAGCGTTCAGGTCATCCGTCTCCTCGCCGCCTACGCCGCCCACGGCGCAGAGCGATTGAAGCTGCTCGTCGCCCAGAAGCGTGTGCAGGCTTTCCACGTCGCCCTCCCTGTAAGCGCGGCTGGCTTCGGCCATGACCGTGTGACGCGCGCGAGCTTCTCTTTCATCTGCCGCGTGGTCTGGATGAAACATCTTGGCTACGGCCCAGAAGAGCTTACGCAGGCCACGGCCCACGGGGACTGGGCCGGTCTGCTCATCCTGAATCTTCTCATCCCCGCCCGTCTCTTCCTCCGCGCTCTCGTCTTCAAGCCCCAGCATTCGCGCCTTGGCCTGCTTAATCTCGCGCTCGATTTCCGCAAGCTCCGCCAGACGGCTCCCGACCGCCTCCGTATAGCGTGCCTTGAAGACGCGCATCTCCTCTTGCAAGGCCGCAAGCTCGCGCCGCCGCTCATCCAGAAGCTGCTCCAGACGCGCAATCTCGCCCGCTATATCAAGCGGCTCTTTGTCTGTCTCCGGTTTGTGAAGACTGATGCTCTGCATAACTCACAGGCTTCAGAGTGTAGCAGGAAGCGGCCCGGCTTGTCCTCCGCAGGCCCATTCAGGTGGTGTCCTAATTAGAAAACTCTCTGCGCTATCCTCTGCGTTCCTCCGCGTCTCTGCGGTGAAGATAGTTTGAAGAACATTCACCGCAGAGACGCAGAGAGACGCTGAGGGGGCGCAGAGAATTGAATTTAGGACACTACTCCCATTCACGGTGTTGCAAGCGCCGCTTATTCGATATACTTTGAGAGCGGGCGCGACCTATAGACTACGAAGCGCCCGCCAACCCCGACGATGAGAGACTCTAAAGCAAAATACGGCGGAAGTGAGCGCAGGCGTGCGCCGCGCTACCGTGTAAATTTCCGGGCCAAGTGGGAAGGCACGTGGGCTCGCCGCGAAGGGCACATCACAGACCTCAGTGCCGTGGGCTGCTTCATACTCACTCCTGATTTGGTGAAGCCCACCGAATCCGTAAAGCTTGAGATTCAACTGCCGAAGGGCGAGATAAAGATAGACGGCTACGTCGTCTACAAAATCGAAGACATGGGCTTTGCCATAGAGTTCACCTACGCCTCGGAAGAAGACCGTAAACGCTTGGCATGGCTCATACGGGCCGAAGCCATGCTCGCCAACAGAAAATAGGGGATGGGGGATAGGGGATAGAGAAAGAAAATCCATCTGTCTTTCTTTTACCAATCCCTAACCCCCAACCCCTATCCCCTACCCTACTAGTGGCGGGCCGTCGTATATGACAGTCCAGCCATTGGTCTGGCTGGTCTTGATGGAGCGGCGGAATGCGTAGGCTACCTTCGGCGGGTCTTCGAAGGGGCCGAGGCTTACGGGCGGCTCCGAGCGCGGGTCGAAGCGGGCGACCCTAGACCCTTCCGGCGTGGTCGCCATTCCGACCAGCGCCAGCGTGTCGTTCTTAACCAGTATCACCGCCCGGAAATCCAGTTGTTCTGACTCTTCCTGCATCATCATAAAAATTCCTGCTCTAGTGAGTTGTACTCCAGACCGGACGCCTCTTTCAAGCGCTGGCAATCGCCCGGCACGGCTGGCGCATCAAAAAACTACTCTCCCCAAAATCAGCGTTATCAAGGGGAGAATCATCAGGGTGAAAGAGTTAAGGGAACGAGGCATTTATACTATTCCGGGCGGTAAACAGTTCGTAGCCAGCCGCACGCGCCGCTCTATTTTCCAGACCGGCAAGGCAGCCATTCAAACGGGCTTTGGCAGCATCTTCTTTCTATTCAGCCGCTACGCATGGGCCTTTCACGACCAGCCGGACTTCATGGTGGACGAAAAGGGCCACATAGTAATTGACGAATCGGACTCGCGCTGGCGCATAGAAGACCTGACCGACACGGGCCACACAGCAGGCGCGCACTAAGTTAAAAGTAAGAAGCCAAAGGGCAAAAGTTAAGAGAGATTTAATCCTTCAGTAGTGTCCTAAATACAAATCTCTGCGCCCCCTCAGCGTCTCTCTGCGTCTCTCTGCGGTGAGTGTCTTATATAGTCATTCACCGCAGAGACGCAGAGAGACGCAGAGACAAGCGCAGAGGGTTTTTCAGATTAGGACACTACCGCACTTTCCATTGACTTCATAACAACAGGCTAATATCTTCCCTTTATAGAAGACCGGCGAATCGAGTAGAAAAATTACCGCTTTATCAGATGAAACACCTGTTTTCTGTCCGAAAATGCTCATTTTCAAGGTAAAAACCTTCATTTACATGGTGAGAGCCTCCATTTCACATGCAAAATTCGTCATTTCACAGGCGAAAGTTTCCATTTCCGCTCTTAAAATCTCCATTTATCAGATGTAAATGGTCATTTCACACGGAAAATCCTCCATTTAGGGGCTGAAAAAGTCCATTTGACGGACAAAAATTGTCATTTCACGGGTGGAAATCTCCATTTATCTCGTGAAAGTCCCGGTTTTTTTGACCCGAGGGACGATAGAGCGGGCTAAAATTAATATTTCCTAACGCGAGACTGAGAGTTATAATGCGCGCACTTGCGACGGGCAAGGCTAACTTTTTCCTTTTGGCTCACCGGAAGGAACCTCGCGCCTCTTTCCTTCCCTCAACATTTAAGGAGCA
>DASVQI010000016.1:0-1775 GCA_036389255.1 Pyrinomonadaceae bacterium | reverse complement strand
AGGTCACTCAGAGGTTCACATTTACTGACGATATCGTAAATATTAGGATTAGGTAGCGTCTTTGCAAAATCCAAAAAAGCTTTCTCATCAGCAGAAGCGCTTTCACCATGCCATCCTCCGACTGACACAATCCACCTGTCTCCTTCTATTGCGAAAATTGCTCCATTCCGTCGCTCTTTCGGTGCTTCCGGTGTACTCGCCATCCATATGTGGCTCCGAGGGTCAGCCGGGTCTCGTTTGTAAATGCGGGTGATGTATGTTACATCTATCTTCACTTTATCTACAGGTACGTCACCATATCCCATTTCCTTTAACTATTGCGGCGTGCGCGACGCGCGACCTGTGCAGTCCACTACCAAATCTGCAGTAAGCATTGTTGTTTGTTTATTTTCAGCAACCACACCTGTTACTCTTTGCTTGTCATCCGACGTAAGTAATGCTTTTACTGCTGCATTATCGAGGAGACGAACATTTGGTAATGACAAAACTCTTTCGCGTACCACGTGTTCCAGCAACGGACGGGAAAGAGATACCGCCTTCAAGCCCATAAAAACTTTCTTTTTAAATCCACCATATGCAAACCAGTTCATCGAATCTCCAAAATCAGCCACAATACCACCACTTGCAACTATTTCTTCAAGAAAGCCAGGGAAGTAGCTACACAAAATTTGAAACCCACGCGGGAGCAATCCATGAAGATGTTTGGTATGAGGTTGTCCTTTTCTGGACTCCGGATACCTGTGCACGACGTCTTTCTCAACAATTGTTACCTGCTGATACCGGCTGCTAAGCACCTTCGCTGTCATTAAACCGGCAAAACTTCCACCTAAGACAACGGCATGTTCTTTTTGGCTTGAAACAAACGACTTCATCAGGGCTTATTTGTATATCCTCAGTAATGATTAAATTTAATAATTTTCATGGGAATAAGTCTAATTTATGTTGCTGTCGGTGTTGTTTACTAACAATTTGTGCGAGAACTATTTGCTGGTGAAGAACATTAGACCTCTTGCATTAGTTAAAAACTGTATAACTGGTAATTACAGATACCCGCAATGAGGTGTACTCTGAGTGCAAAGCGCTTTCTTCTGTTTCTATACCGTTCGCTTAGGATCCTGAATATCTTTAACCTTCTGATGGTGTGTTCCACCTGTATCCTGTCAGCGGAAAGGGTATGGTTATGCTGTTTTTGCTCCTTTGTCAGCACTTTGTTCCTGGTGTGTTTATAAGGTAAGATACTGTTAGGGTGATACTTCTTTATGCCCTGATAAGCGCAGTCCGTTTCAATGCACACATCCCTATGAACATGCACCCCGCTTTCTTTAAACATCCTGAAATCATGTTTTCGTCCCTTGTCCGTGTGCAGGCAGATAATTCTGCCCTCCCTGCTTACGACTAGTTGTATCTTGTGGGTATGTCGCTTCTTTTTGCCGGAGTAATACTTCCGTTGTTTTTTTTAGGCCTTTCTACCGGGCTTTCTCCCACATCCACTAACACTACTGACCATTTCACGGTAGCTTTTGTTAGTGCTTTCTTACCTGGTAAACGAAAGGCTTGACTCTGAATAAGGATGTCTTCCAGGTCCGTTACAATACGCCAGCATTGAGCCTCACTGATGCCGTAATCGGCAGCAATATGAAGAAAGGTACGGTACTCCCGGTGGTACATCAACATCATCAGTAACTGATCTTCAATACTTAGCTTAGGGGCTTTACCACGATTGGGATGCTTTCTTCTTTGTTCCTTTACTGTTTTTATAATAAAGAGCATTTTCT
>DASVQI010000015.1:0-6362 GCA_036389255.1 Pyrinomonadaceae bacterium | reverse complement strand
CTGCCGCCCCGCCGTATCTCTCTGTCTGATAGAGAGCGTCGTCTGAGGTGTTGACTATGTCTGACGAGACGGAGTAGGTAGAGCCGTTCTGGAAGTAGTTATCGGCTGACCACTGTTGATTCTGTGAATCAAGATAGGCAGGGCCTCCCGCATTGATTCTCTCCAGACTCGCCTGCGGGGCTGTCGGAGTGGCGGTGACCTGATTTGACGCGGACGATTCGCCGCTCGCCCCGCCGACGGCCGTGACCACGTAGTAATAGGTCGTGCCGTTCGTCACAGTCGAATCTATGAAGCTCGTGCCGGCGACGGCGTTCCCGCCGTTGAGCCGGTTCGAGGCCGTGAGCGCCACAGGGCTCGTAGTGCTTCTATAAATCCTGTAGCCGCTACTGCCGCTCACGCCGTTCCAGTTGAGGGCGACCTGAGCGTTTCCGGCCTGAGCCGTCAGGCCCGTGGGCGCTGGCAGATTGGCGTTGGCGTTTCGGTCTATGCGGAAGTAGTCGAAGACGAAAGACAACTGAGCGTCGCTGCCGTTGCTGACCATAAGCCCCGCGAGCGAGCTGTTCTTAGCAGCGTTCAAGTTGTTCTTAAACCACGAGGACGGCACTACGACCGGCGTTCCGAGTTGCACCGGATTGTCCGCCTGCGTCTGCTCATACAGGTCATACAGGGCCGTGACTGTTCCGGCGACAGGGTCGCCAACCAGATAAACATCGAGATTCTTAATCGCAGCCGTGCCTAGATTGACCGCGCTCTTTTCGACAAAGATGCCGCCCTGTTCCACGCCCAACTGCAAGACCTTGTTGCCGCCCGCGTCGCCGCGAAGAGCAAAGCGTATAAAGTTGTCCTGATCAGGCCCGAAGAAGATGCCAGCCACGTGCCCGCTCGCCGGAAGGACGCTCCCGTTGAAGGGGTCTACCAGACGGCTTCTGACGCGGAAGTTCTGCGTTGAGTCGAAGCCAATCTGTAGAGCGTTGACCTGGCTGTTCGCAGCGCCTTCTGCGGTTCCGTTAAAGCTCTGAAGCGACATGAAGCCGCCCGCAGCGCCCACGCGTATGCTTGTGGGGCTTGTGTCTACGCGGTTGCCGTTCGTGGCTATCTGCGTGCCGGTGAAGCCCGTGTTGGCGACTTTACCCAACGAAGGGTCGCCCGGATTCCACTCGAAAGCTAAAGGCACGGCCGTATTCGCGCCGTTCTGAGCGTCGAAGAAGAGCTGATCCTGCGTGTCGGGTATGCCGTCGTTGTCGTCGTCCGTGTCCGTCAGGTCGCCTACGAAATCAAGGTCGAAGTCGGGCGGCTTGTTCGAGGCGCTGCACGGGTCTGTGGCGTTGGCCGCTTCGTCCGTATCGCTATAGCCGTCGCCGTCATCATCCGTCTTCGACGGGTCTGGACACATCGCGCCTTCGTTCGGAATCAGGATGGTAATCTGGCTCGTGCCATGCTCCGCGACATAAATGATGCCGGAGGCATCCGTGGTAACGTCTAGCGGAGCGCCGTAACCGCCAAGGTTGCGCTCTACTGCGGTCGTGCCCGTCTGACCGAGTATCACGCGCCGCACGTTCTTGTTACCCGCGTAAGTCGCGCTAATCAGATTGCCCTTCATCTGCCCGCCGAAGGTGTTGGCCTTGTACTCGACTATCCCGTTGGTGCTGGCCCCGTTGTCGTAGGTCGTCAGGGGCGCAAGGTAATTCGAGAGCGGGACGAGGTCTGGCTCGTAGCTCTTGCCGTCGTTCAGCACGCACTGGCCGCGAGCGGGATTCGGGTGGCCGCCGTAAGAGTTCTGCGGCACCAGATGGAAACTATCGGGCAGAGAGTTAGGATTAATCGAAGGCGTAGAGCAGCCGTCGCTTGAGCTGGGCGTATTGCCCAGAGCATCGTTGCCCGCGTTGTCGTTCAGGTAGAGATTACCGTTGGAGTGCCAGACAAGGTCGTAGGCATTGCGGAAGCCCGTCGCCCAAAGCTCGAACTTGCCCTGAAGCGCGGTCATGTCCGCAGCCGCCTTCACGTTCTGCACGTTGAGCGGCAGGGTCGTGCCCGCAAGCGCCGTCAGATTCAGGCGCACCACGGCCGCCGTCAGGTAGTACTCATCCAGATTGCTGAAGAAGGGGCTCCTCTGCCCGTAATTCGTGTTGCCTCCGATTGCCAGATAGAGCCAGCCGTCCGGCCCGAAGTCCATGCCGTTGACCGAATGATTCTCTCTTGAGCGCGGAAGGCCCGTGACGATGTCCTGATTGCCGGTCACGCTGAAATCGTTCGTGTCCGGGGTGGCGTTGTTGGGCTGAAGCGTCAGCTTCGTTATGACGCCCGAATAGGTATCAATAGAAAAAGCAACGTCGGTGGAATTCTGGCCTATGCGCGGGTCGCTGTTGCTCACGTAGAGGACTACGTTGGAGGGCGTGCTCTCCGGCGCAATCACAAGGCCCGTCACCTGCCGTCCGGTCGGCGTGCCCGAAAGGAACTGGCAGTTGTTCAACTGGCCGTTGATGTTGCAGGTGCGCGTCGGCTTACTGGCTATCTGGTTGAGCGTCTGAACACTGACGACCGCTAGCTGGCCCGACTGCGCCAGCTTCGACTGATCAAGCGTCACTATGTAGATTTGCCCCAACTGCGTTGCGATGTACAGCCTGCCATCCGGCCCAATCGCTATGCTCGTAGGATTGGCGAAGTTCGGGATGCCGAAGGCCGTGCCGGACGTAGCGCCGTTCTTGAGTATAGTCTTGTTGGTGAAGCTGATGATGGGAGGCGCTGGCGCAGCCGCAACAGCCGCGCCGAACTCGAACTCATCGAAGACCGTGTTGAAGGACGTGGCGACGCCCGAGTCTGTGGTGAGTAGCCCGCCGTAAAGCTGGCCGCTCGATGCGCTCCACGAAGGGGCGCTCGCGGTCGTGCCGACAGAGACGGTTGCGCCGAAGGTGGGCGAAGACGTAAGGCTCGTGACTTTGCGGTAAAGAGCTTCGATTGTGCCGTCGCTCTTACGCACCAGCCAGAGGTCTAGCGCCTCTGTGTTGCTGTCAAGCTCGGTCAAATCAAATGGCACGTCCGCGACCGTGCTAGTGAATACGCCGCCCGTCTCTACGCCGAACTGCAAACGCCCTGTGCCGTTGGCGTACCCGACCGTGAGCTTCGCGTAGTTGTCGCTGTTTAGAGCGAGCGCGACGCCAGCCGACTGGAAGTTACCCGAAGCGCTGAAAGGCCCCTTGATGCGCGCGCGAATGGAGTAGCTGCCGCTATTGGCAACCTTCAGCGCGAGCGCGTTCGTCTGGCCCGTCGTGTTCTGGAAGATGTCGCCGTCCGTGCTGGTGACGGTCAACTGGCTGTTGAACCCGCTCAGCGTCAGCCCCGTGCTCGCGGCATCCGGCTGGACTGTTCCGGGCATGTAGCAATTAAAGCCGCTCCCGGCGTAAGTGTCCGCCACGGCTCCACTGAAATTCAGTAGCGTGGGATTCGCGCTCGCATTGCAGGTCGGCAGAGCGCCCGAAGCCTTTGCGCTGACCGGCGTGGTCGGAGCCGAAGTCCCCGCAGCGTTGACCGCAACCACCACGTAGTAGTAGGTGGCGCTCTGTGAAGCGTTCGTGTCTATGAAGGATGAGGCCGTGAGCGGCGTCGTTCCGTTATACGGCGTGCCGCTCGTGCTGACGGCGCTCGTCGTGCTGCGGTAGACGTTGTAGCCGGTCGCGTTCGACACGTCATCCCAGTCAAGGCTGATGTTGCTGAAGCCGGGCGTGGCCGTCAGGCCCGTCGGCGTCGGCGGCGGGTTGTTGGCCCCTGAGCGTGCGCTCTCGGCCGGGCCGACACCGGTGGGCGTAAAGCTGGCCGAAGTCGTCAAGAGAAGCCGGTCAATACGCATTCCGTCTTCTCTCATCCAGACGTTGATGGTATGGACACCCGCGCTCGTCACGTTAAGGGTTGCGACGGGGCCGTCCGACGTGCTGTTAGCCCATATGAATGAGCCTAGAGTGCCGAGCGTCATGCGGTCTGCGCTCGCCGGAGCTTGACCGTCAAGCCCCGCGTGGGCGGAGTTGTCCTGCGAGCTATCGGCTTCGGCCCTCAGCCAGAGGTAGTAGGTTCCCGTCGTGATGAAGTTGACCTTGTACTGTAGCTCGGGCGTGGTCGTGGCGTAGTTGGTATCAACCTGCGTGCCGTTGTTCGGGGACGAAAGCATCGCTCCCGTGCCAGAGTACCCGGCCTTGTCCGTTACATTCGTCCATGATTGGCCGCCGCGCGAAATCTGCTGGTCGTAGTTCTCGGCCTCCATCACGACCTGCCCGCCCTGCTCTATGAAAGCGCCGCTTCCGGGAGTCGGAGTCGGGGAAGGCGTCGGCGTGGGCGTCGGCTGCGGGTTGAAGTTCGGGTCGTATTCCAGAACGATGACGGACGAATTAAGGCTTGTCCGCCCGCTCGAATCCTTTGTCACGGCAACAATGTGATTGATGCCGCCCGTTGTGTCTGTGCGAGTGAGCGTCACCGGGATGTCAACGAAGCCAGCGAAGCCCACGGTCGCAGTCTGCTCGGACACGTTGATGGCCTTGTTGGCGTAGAAGGGCGGCAAGCCCGCTCCGCCGCCCGAACCGGCGTCCGTGTAGAGCCCGCCTTCTAGCACCATGAGCGAGACGGTCGAGCCTGCGGTTGCCGCTACGCGCACGGTCTGGCTGGCGGTAGTGACTTTGGCTGGCACGCTCGGCACGCCCAGAACCGACACCGCCGGTTGCGCGGGCGTGTAAGCCTTGCCGGTATTCTGCGACTGGCTGAGGCTGGAAGGGCTGCGGTAGGTGTCCATCACGCGGACTTCGCCGTTGCTGAACTCTACGGTCACGCGCGCTCCCGTCAATTCAAGCCCCGAAACTTTGCCGGAGAGGCTAGGCCCGTCGTTGTTGTTCGTTCCCTTGATGCTGTTCGGGTCAACGTCCAGCGAGAAGGTGAAAGTCTTGCCGGGGTCGAAGGTGCTGAAGTCTATCTCAAGCGCGTCGTAACCGCCGTTGTGGCTGCCGTCGAACCTGTGATTGATAAGCCCAACGCCGGGGTCGCTGTCGGGCGTGAATGTCTTTCCTACAGGGTCGCCGCCCGTGCCCGAAGGGTCAAAGACCATGTCGGGCAGAATTGCCCCTCTCAAATCAACGCGCACGCGCGTTATGCGCTCGCCCGACTGAGAGTTGTTTGTAATCTTGAAAGAGCCGCTATTGTAGGTGCTGGCATTGAGGCCGCTCTCGTTCGGCCCGTTGTCGGGCGGCGAAATCGAGAAGAGCGCTTGGGGCGATAGCTGCGGCGGGTCTGCCAGAGCAGCCGTCCGCGTAGTCGTCTGCGGTGAGATGCCGCCGTTGTTACCGCCGCCGGTCGTGACGATGGTGTTTCCGACGACCTGCGCCACGACGGCCCTTAAGGGCTCGGCCAGAGGGGTCAATTCGCGCCATGTATTGGAGGCGGGATTGTACTCGCTCAGGTTGCCTAGCTGGTCGGCTGACAGCCCCTTTCCGCCTGCTATGATGATGCGCTCGTTGACTACGAAGGTTCCGGGCTCGAAGTGCGAGCGTGCCAAGGACAGGCTCTGACGCGCGGCCCACTGCCCAGTGGCCGGGTCGTAAACCTCCACGGTGTTGATGTCCTTGAAAATGTCGTGGTCGTGGCCGCCGCCTATGAGATAGATTTTTCCGTTGACGACCGCCGCGCTGTGATGCACGCGCCCGCTAGTCATGGGCGTTGAGTTCACCCAGTTCACGGGATTATCCAGATTCAGAATCCAGTGGTCTGCGGCGTCCGTGTGCCTGTCATTCAATGTGCCGCCGAAGAAGTGAAGCTCTCTTCCCACGCGCACCATAGCGCCGCCTGCGCGCACGCCCGGCAGAGGCGGCCCCTCGCTCCAAACGCCGGTCGTCACGTCGTACTTCCAGACGTTGCTGATGCCAATGCCCGGATAATCTCCCTGAAAGCCGCCGGCTATCCATATAACTTGGTCGTCCACGGCCACTGCATGGTGCGTCAAAGGCACAGGCATGTCCGTGCCGCGCGCCCACGTATTCGAGCCGGGGTCGTAAATGTCCACGCGCGATGTGGCCTGCAAGCTGTCGGAGATGAAGCCGCCGAGTACGTAGACCTTTCCGGCCGCAACTGTGGCCGGGCTTTCATAACGCGCCACGGGAATCGGGGCCACCTGCGTCCATGTCAAAGTAGAGCTGGGCGGTGGCGTCGGCGTTGGAGACGGAGGAGGCGGCGCTGTCCCGCTAAAGACCTCAATAGCGCTGACCTTGGCATTGTCCACACTGGCAGCGAAACTTATGTCCAGCACGTTATCATTGACCGTCACCTCTACGGACTCTACTACCGCCCTGAGCGCCCCCCCGGCCCTCTGATAGATGTCGTAGTTGGTGAGC
>DASVQI010000014.1:0-1871 GCA_036389255.1 Pyrinomonadaceae bacterium | reverse complement strand
ACTCGGCTTCGGGTCTAGAGCACGCGACTGTGCCGCCCTGTTCGGACTCGCTTTCGCTACGGCTACCCCACACGGGTTAACCTCGCCACGTACCGCTAACTCGCAGGCTCATTCTTCAAAAGGCACGCAATCACCCCCACCACAGATGTGGCATAAGGCTCTCACGGCTTGTAGGCACACGGTTTCAGGTACTATTTCACTCCCCTCCCGGGGTACTTTTCACCTTTCCCTCACGGTACTTGTCCGCTATCGGTCACCAGGGAGTATTTAGGCTTAGCGGGTGGTCCCGCCAGATTCACACCGAATTTCACGGGCTCGGTGCTACTTGGGATCCGATCCGGAAGAGACTGAGTTTTCGTGTACGGGGCTCTCACCCTCTACGGCGACCCCTTCCAGAGGCCTTCCACTAACACAGTCTTTTCTGACTCCCTGCACCCTCGGCAGAAGGCACTGGATCGTCCCACGACCCCGACCACACAACGCCTGCCGGCTTGACATGCGATCGGTTTAGCCTCATCCGCTTTCGCTCGCCACTACTCACGGAATCACGGTTGTTTTCTCTTCCTGTGGGTACTGAGATGTTTCACTTCCCCACGTTCCCTCCACACGCCCTATGTGTTCAGGCGCGGGTCACACCACATGACTGGTGCGGGGTTCCCCCATTCGGAAATCCTCGGATCAACGCTCGGTTGACAGCTCCCCGAGGCTTATCGCAGCCTCCTACGTCCTTCATCGGCTCCTGGTGCCAAGGCATCCACCGTGCGCCCTTACTAACTTGGCCACAAAGATGCTCGCGTCCACTGTGCAGTTCTCAAGATGCGGGCGGTCCCGGTCTCCACCCATCGCCTACCTCCCGGTGGAGGTGGTTCGACGTGGACCGGTCCATCCGTGACGGAGCCCCCGCGCTCCCGGCCTTGCGGCCGGCAGAACGGAGGCTCGGTGTCACCGAGGTGCAGTACGCACCCTCGCGGGTGCGGCCCGTTCCCTCAGGACCCAACAGCGTGCTTGGGCCGCCTCATCCCGTGGCGCCTTCCGTTCCCACCGGCAAGCCGGCTGTACTAGGAGTGCGTCTCGAGCGAGACGGCCTACTGGTCAGTGTTCCACCCTTGAGCTCCACCTCGAGAGCGATCGTCTCGAGCGTGGCTCTGGACCGACTCCGCAAGCGGGTCGGCCAGTGCTCCTTAGAACGGAGGTGATCCAGCCGCACCTTCCGGTACGGCTACCTTGTTACGACTTCGTCCCAATCGCCGATCCCGCCTTCGACGGCTCCCTCCCACAACGGGGTTGGGCCACCGGCTTCGGGCGTTACCGACTTTCGTGACGTGACGGGCGGTGTGTACAAGGCCCGGGAACGTATTCACCGCAGCGTTGCTGATCTGCGATTACTAGCGACTCCAACTTCATGGGGTCGAGTTGCAGACCCCAATCCGAACTGAGACTGGCTTTTTGGGATTCGCTTAACCTTGCGGTCTCGCAGCCCTTTGTACCAGCCATTGTAGCATGCGTGAAGCCCTGGACATAAGGGGCATGATGACTTGACGTCATCCCCACCTTCCTCCGAGTTGACCCCGGCAGTCTCCTATGAGTCCCCGGCATTATCCGCTGGCAACATAGGACGAGGGTTGCGCTCGTTGCGGGACTTAACCCAACATCTCACGACACGAGCTGACGACAGCCATGCACCACCTGTATACCGACCTTGCGGGGGCTACATCTCTGCAGCTTTCCGGTATATGTCAAACCCAGGTAAGGTTCTTCGCGTTGCATCGAATTAATCCGCATGCTCCGCCGCTTGTGCGGGCCCCCGTCAATTCCTTTGAGTTTTAGCCTTGCGGCCGTACTCCCCAGGCGGGGCACTTAATGCGTTAGCT
>DASVQI010000013.1:0-3435 GCA_036389255.1 Pyrinomonadaceae bacterium | reverse complement strand
GCAATTTCACACGATCGGGGAGATGAATCCTTTGCAGACGACTTAAATATGGGACGAGGTATTGTAAGTGGTAGAGTAGCCTTGCTGCTACGATCCACTGAGATTCGGCCTCACCGTCCCAACGATTTGTTACCTTTCTTTTTGCCCCGCATGTCCCGGGTAAACCAACGTACCCCCTCTTCCTTCCTTCCTTCCTTCCAACACTTAGAAAAATTTCCGAAAAAAAATATACTCCACCACTCCGACTGCCTGCCTGCCTGCCGGAACTCGTATCGGAACTTGGACAGTCGGGGTGCCGGGACTTGCCCAGTATCGGGACAGTCCGGGAGCCGGGACTTTCCCCACTCTGGGACTTGGCCGGATTCGGGACAGCCACAGTGCTGGGACTGGCCACTCCGGGACTTAGAGCGATACGGGACCAGCCCGAGTTCTGGGACTCGTATCGGGACTCGTATCGGGACTTGGCGGGTTTCGGGACAGCCGGGACTCACAGCGCCACTCAGCCACACCGGGACTCGTACCGGGACTAGCTGCAGAACTCGTACCTGGACGCGCTGAGGGACTCGCATCGGGACTCGCATCGGGACTCGTATCGGGACTCGAAGCGGGACCTCGTACCGGGACTCGTATCGGGACTTGGCGGGTTTCGGGACAGCCGGGACTCACAGTGCCACTCGGCCACACCGGGACTCGTACCGGGACTAGCTGCAGAACTCGTACCTGGACGCGCTGAGGGACTCGCATCGGGACTCGCATCGGGACTCGTATCGGGACTCGTATCGGGACTCGAAGCGGGACTCGAAGCGGGACCTCGTACCGGGACTCGAAGCGGGACTACCTGCAGGACGAGTTGTGGGACTCGTACTGGGACTCGCTTGCTCATAGCAGGACTCAAAGCGGTCCTAAAGGGCAACTCCAGGGTGGAAATCGGGCAGAGGAGGAGGGTCCAGCACTTAGAATTTTTTTGGCTTTTCAGGGTGCCGGTAAGGCCGAAGAGGAGGGACTCTGCTTCGACGAGGAGGGACTCTTTTTTTTTTTCTTTTTTTTTGTGCAGACTCCCGAATATCTACAAATAGAGGGGGGAAAAAAATAATGTTGAAAAAAAATCTAAAAAAAAAACAACCTTAAGGGAAAATCAGTGAGAAACATTTTCTTGAATTTTTTCAAGAAACCCCCCGCTGCCACGTAGGCAAGAGAAGGGGGAAAATCAATTGGAAATTTTTTTCTTGAAATTTTCCATCAAACCCCCGGCTGCCACGTATTTGAAGAGGGGGGAAAATCAGTTAAAATTTTTGAAATACTTAATCATGAATCTGTACCCTTAAGTGGTTTTAAGTGGGCAATTATGGCCAGTTAAGGTGGTTAAAGAAGGCATCCGAGGCCATTTAATTTGAAGCTCTAAAATTATTTCCGGTTCATGTACATTTTAGCCTCCAATAATCAATGTGATGCGGTCATACCAAGGCTACTACACCAGATCCCATCAGAACTCTGAAGTTAAGCGCCTTTGGGCCGGAATAGTACTGGGATGGGTGACCTCCCGGGAAGTCCCGGTGCTGCATCCATTTTTAAATTTCATTCATATATGTTATTTTCTTTATTTTATATAGTTAGTTTAGAGTCACCTATGCATTCCTAAATCTACCCAAGTAGTTTAATTTAATATGAAAAATATGCAAGGCATTTGAAAAATTTTACGATAACTTTTGCTAGGAAAGTAGGCTTGTTGGATGACTTGTGTATGGATTGACATGCTAATTTTTTTTTGGGTGGGCTCTAGAAGACCCATGTAAGGTAAGGGTGTATGTGTTTGCCAAAGGGGGGTCAAAGCAAACATGGGTTGGAACCTGTAGATATTTGAACAAATTTAAGTAAGGGGTCGGTGCATGGGTAAGGATAAAAAAATGGCGAAAAAATATATATTTGTGTACTTCATACCCTATACAAGCCATGGAAATAATCTTAGTGAAAAAAAATAATACGTAACCATTTTTTAAAAAGCATATGGTTTAATTAGGACTCCTTAGAGTTTTGAATGAGGGGGTGAGTGCATTTGTATAGGGAAAAAGGGGGTTGGAATGTTTTTTGAAATTTTCCTAGGTGATTGGTACCCTATAAAAAAATATAGGATGTGTTTTGCAAGCATGGAGGAAATGAAAGTATTTTTCAAGAAATACAGAAGTTTAATGGGACTTATCAAAATGGGGGGCGCTTGCAGATGTACATTAAAACAAATAATGGAAAGGGGTTTTAATACTTTAACTAGCTAATAAGGACCCTATAAAAATTATGGAATCATCAAAAAAATTTAAGAAAAATCGGAACTATTTTTCCCGATTTACTTTAGCTTACCTCTACCGACCAGAACTTTGAATAATTGGTACAAAATAGAAAGAAGGTGAGAAAAAATATTTTTAAATCTAATATTAACTAATTATGACCCTATAAAAATGATGGTGAAATTTATAAATTTGTGGGAAAGACGCATCTATGTGCTTGAGCATACATGGGAATATTTGAATCCTGCGGGGTTCAAAATGGGGGTGAGTGCAAATGTATGGGCAAGAAGGGAGGGAGAGTGGTACTTATAATTTTCCTAGGTACCTCACATGATATGAAAAATATGGTGAAAATCTTAGGGCCACGGGAGGAAGGGAAGTATTTTTCCCGAATTACGTAAAGTTAATTAGAGTTGTTCAAATTGGGGGTGTGTGCAGATGTATGAGATAAAACATGGAAGAAGGCGGTTTTAGCACTTAGATAAGCTAATTAGGACCCTACAAAAATGTTGGAACCATCAAAAAAATTATAGGAAAATCGGAGCTATTTTTCCCGAATTACTTTGGAATGGCCGAAGTGACCGGCACTTTGGAAAATAGCGGAAAATTAGATAAGAGGGGAGGAAAAATAATTTTAAATCTTGGATTAGCTAACAAGTACCTTATGAACATGATGGAACAATAAAAAAAATCGTAGGAGTAACGGATCCATATGGTGGATTTTGGTTGCAAGTATTTAGAACCACCGGAACTTTGAAAAATAGGAAACAAATAGATAAAAGGGGTAAGGACATGATTTTAACACTTGGATTAGATAATAAGGACCCTTTGAAAATGATGGAATCATAAAAAAAATCATAGGACAATCGCATCCATATGTCATGATTTGCATGCACCCACCAGAACTTTGAATGATAAGGGAATAGAGAATAAAAGGGTAGAGGACGTGATACTAACACTTGAATTAGCTAACAAGGACCCCATGAATGTGATGGAAGTGTTAAAAATATCATAGGAGAGACGCATCTATGTGCTTGAGCATACATGGGAATATTTGAATCCTGCGGGGTTCAAAATGGGGGTGAGTGCAAATGTATGGGCAAGAAGGGAGGGAGAGTGGTACTTATAATTTTCCTAGGTACCTCACATGATATAA